>JBBPIE010000023.1:0-114780 GCA_038040485.1 Candidatus Onstottus arcticum | reverse complement strand
ATGGCTCCACCGCTCCAACGCCCGCCAAACCGGAAACCGGGGCAAAGCTTGTGGTGCCTGACGCCAAGGCTTCAAGCGCAAGCGCAGGGAAAGCTGGAGCCAATGCGGTCAAAGGCGGCATCGGCGCCGGAGCCAAGCTAACCACTTCTAATAGCGGTAGTGGTTCGCCAAAGAGTCCGCCGCCATCTCTACCAAAGAGTGTGTTTGCAGTTCTGTATGATCAGACCAACAATGCGGCGCCCACTCCTGGTGGCGTCACCTCTCAGAACTTTGAGGCTGGTTTCGATGCCTTCGACACCGAGGCGGCTGACGACTTCGTTGTGCCTGCGGGACAGACTTGGACCATCCAGCAGGTCTTCGTCGTCGGGGAATACAGCAACGCCGCGACGGCAACCTCCGCCAACGTTGTTATCTACTCTGACTCTGCAACCCTGCCAGGAGCGCCTGTCTATACCGCGACAAGCGCACCAATAGTAGACGTGGCAGGCGATTTGACTATTACGTTGACGGTACCCGCCGTGCTCTCGCCAGGCACGTACTGGGTTGGTGTACAGGCTAACGAGAACTTCACTGGCGGTGGCCAGTGGTTCTGGGACAACCGCACGACGATCTCCAACTCGGGTGCTGCGTGGCGCAATCCGGGCGGTGGTTTTGGGGTCGGCTGTACCGCATTTGGGAGGAAATCCACCTGTCTGCCGACTCAGAATGGTCCAGATCAACTCTTCCAGATACTGGGCACATCCGCTCCCATTGGCGGTGGCGGCGGACCGACTTGCACGTTCACCGTCACGGTCAACGACACTCAGGCACCGACAATCACCTGTTCATGTAGCCTGACGGCGGTGACTCCGACGCCCGGTGATCCTTGTGTGGTCGTTAACTTCACGACCACCGCGACCGACAACTGCCCAGGTGTAACGGTAGTCTGCAATCCGCCTTCCGGCACTTGCTTCCCGGTCGGCGTCACAACAGTCACTTGCACGGCGACTGACGCTTCCGGCAACACAGCGACTTGCAGTTTCACCATCTCAGTCTTCAACGGCAGGTTGCAGGATGACTTCGAAGGCTGCAACAACACGGTGCTGTTCAACACCATCACCGGCGACTATCGGTGGTGCTGTCACGGCACGATCTTCACCGGTCGAGGCAAGATTACCCGCGCCGGCGACACCATCCGGCTGGAGCACATCGCCGCCGACAGGCGAGTGCGGATCGACTTATCCGCGGGCAGTTTCCCACCGTCGGGCAACGCAGCGTTGCAAAGCCCGCCGGGCACAGTGCGGTGTGTAATTCAGGACCGAGACATACGCGACGACACCTGCATTTGCGGTGTCGGGGCGTGTCAATGAACGGGCAAGTCCAACAACTAGGGTAATTCTTTTACCCGAAGACTCGACAAAGGGCTGGCTGCCTCACGGCAGCCAGCCTTTGTTTTTCTTTGTCTCCGTACCTGATTCTTCCCTGCAAGCAACGCGAGCTACGCTCCTCCTAATTGCCAAAGCCTTCGTCAGCGCCGAATGCACTACCTCTCAAGTTGAAGCTGGCTGAAGGGGAAGGAATTCCTGTGTCGCGTGAAAAATTTATTGAGGAACGTCAGGCACGGGAACTTCAAATCAGGAATGAGCTTTCTGCGAACCTACTCGGACTTCGAAGAGCGAAACCTCGTCGCTGCCGTTCAACGCGGCGATAGTTTCGCCTTCAGAATAATCTATGAGAACCACAGGGACCGCGTATACATCAATGCCACAAGCGCGCAGCGATGAGCGATCGATCCGATGCGCCATTGGGCGCCTGGGGCTATTCAGGCCAAAAGCCTGAACGCTGCAATAGTTGTTCAATCTCTTTCTCGGTGACTCCCAGCTTGCCGGCGGCGCCCATCAGATCGTTCGCGTCAACCGGATACCAGTTGCGGCGCTCAGCGGCTCCGAGTCCTGCCAGATTGACGGGCTCGATGGTTTGTTGTATTTGCTCCACCAGCTTCGCCTTCTGAGCAGGAGTCAGGGGTCGCATCGCTTGCTCAAGACAAGAACGATACCGTGGACCAAACTCGGTACGGTCACACAGAAGAAATAGACCGGCAAGATCCTGTCGTCCCAGCCGCCGCGCTGCCTCTGAGAAACTCGCCGCGGCAAAGTACAGCAAGGAGATGGAAGTGAACAAATCAAACTCTTTCATGTTGGCGTAGAGCGCAGCGACCAACCGCTCGGCGGCGAGAAGCTCATTACCGGTCTGAGCCGCGTATACTTGCAGGCGATCTTCCAAACGCACCGAATCCCAATCGCTCTCAATGGCCTTGGCGATTCGTTCGACTCCGAGGAGCGTCAAAGGAAATCCCGTAGACAACAGGGGATCAACAAACCCGGCCGCGGATGGAAGTAATGCCCACCCCTCACCAACGATCGCCTCACTTCTAAATGAAAGGCGAGGCGCATGCACAAACGGGAATTGTGGCTCCGCCTCACTGAATTGCTCTGCCACACTCGGCAGCCGCCGTAAAAGACGCTTCCAAGCCCGCGCTCCTTCAGCTAAGCGCAGCTCATCCGCCAACTCGCCGGTTGCAGCGACCCCGGCGCTCGTAATTCCGTTGTTGAAACGCAACACCCAAACCCATCCGCCGTCGAAAACATGATGCACCGCTGCGTCATCAACGTGGAAAGGCGGTGTTTCACTCGAAGAGAAAACCGGTATATCTTCCAGACGCCGTACCCCGCTAAAGTGCGTATAGAGTCCCTGTGTTTGAGGCAGGTTTTCGAACGGCGCTTCCCGGAGCTTCAGAGTTCGGTGCAAAAACCCGCGTGGCCCGCTAGCGTCAATCAAGAAACGGGCGTCGATTGAAACCGGCTCCGCTTGCCTCCTGCCGGTAAGGGTGACCTTACCCTTAGAAAAAGTGGGTGCCCCGAGCACAACCTCGTCAAGATATTCCACGCCGGCGCGCTGAGCCTCACGAACTAGGAAATGATCGAAGTCTGGGCGATACCAGTGCGTATCGGCGATCTTATCGTGTGGACTGGCCGCAACAAGAAGTTGATCGCTGCGGTCAGAGTTAGCTGAGAACGGACTGCCGAAGGAATGATGATAAAAGGTGAATCCCCGCTTGAGGCCGCAGGCTATTTCAGGATAGCTCCGCTGCCAGCTTCCCCACTTGGTCAAGGGCAAGAGAGATGGAAGGTCATAGCGAGATGCGAGCTCTTGAATTAGCAGATTGGCAAGCGGTGTAGCAGACTCTCCGATTACAAAGCGGGGGTGTTTGAACCTCTCGAGCAAAACCACCGAGTGACCCAATCTACGCGCAATCGCAGCCAGCAGCGAACCGGCAAAGCCAGATCCAACAATGGCCAGATCGAAGGTCTTACTCAATGTCTCCACCGCAGTTTTGACATTGTACCGGGGGTGAAATTTCTTGTCGCAGGTTCATCTCGCGCAGACGCGCCGCCCGCGCGGAAAAGCAGATGGCGCATGAAGAGAACCGTTCCAGGTCCCACAGATCGGCGAACACTCGTCCACGTCCAAGCCTCACCCCGTAAGCGGCAGCCTGTTCGAGAGTGGTCAGACTGGGCGGCGAAAAACTGCCGCTCTTCGCCAGCACATCAAGCGCGCCGTTTCCGGGACGCGTAGGAATGAGCGCCACGACCGACGCTTCACAATCGAAGGCGAAGTCAATCGAACGCGCGGCCCAGTGTAGAGCTTCGCCTTCCTCCATGAATGGCGGCTTGACGAGTATGAACACTCGCAGTGCAATGTCATTTTGTCGCAGCCTGGCCGCCGCCGAAGCGAACTGGTCGAGCGTCATTCGTTTGTTCAGCTGTGGTGCAATGACCGGATGCACAGTTTCTAAACCCATGGCGACTTCCAACCGGCCATTTAACAAATCGCGAAACCGCAGGCAGTCGTCACCAACCAGGGCCGGATGGCTTTCAACGATTACGCGTTCAAAGGAACGCAACTGCGCCGCGATCACTTCGTAGTCGGCCACTGGGATTGCCTGGTGATCGAAGAAACTGCCGTTGTTGTAAAGCTTGATTTGGCGTACTGGCCCCAATCTAGACAGCGCGTAATCAATTTGCGCGGGAATCGCCCCTTCCGGGACGGCTTCCGCAAGCGTATTGATCCAGAGATCGCACATCAAACAACGCCAGGGACATTCCCTGTTGGTAAGAAAAACCGTCGCCATCCGAACGATTTCGCCGGATTCGGATCTTTCGTCCTCCGCAAGAAAAGCGTATGGGCGTTGCGGGTCGAGATCGTTGCGCGCAACTCCGTCGACGCTCTCCCGTTGCGCGAGAATCCAATCATCCCGCTCGTTGTTGTGATCTGGATAAGCAGGAGCCATCTCTTTTCCGAATCTCTCAGCTATAGAGCATGAAAAACTGGTTGCGGTAGTCGGCCTCGCGCAAAGGCAAACGTCGCTGGAGCGATTCCATCCGTAGCGCGCCGTGCTGGAAGCGTCGCTTCGGGAAGATTGGCATATTCATTCCGGTCGTAGCCTGGACGCCCCTCGAAACGATTTCTCCCTTCAACGCATACAGCTTACCCACGTCATAGTCTGTCAGATCGCCAAAAGGAATCTGCTCAGCCGCCTCGACAACACTAGATCGCGTGAACGGACTGAAGCCTTCAAACCCAAAGTGGCGCGCCGGAGCGTACGTGCGAACAGTAGAACGACTCAATCCGCCGCTGTAGGTCAATGAGTGCTTTATCTTCCCGACTCCCCAACCTTCCTGATAAAGCATCGGATTGTTTATGACGCTGCGGATTGTGAGTTCAGGGTTTTCTTCGATTGGGTAATCCTTCAGATTCTCATCCCCGCCGTCCCCATCCATGAGATAACGCCAGTCAGGATACCGGTCTCGAATGCCCCGGAACAGCGCCAGTCCCATAGCCGCGCATTCGATGTCGAGCGGCTTG
The DNA here is from genome assembly GCA_038040485.1 of Candidatus Onstottus arcticum. Taxonomy (GTDB): domain Bacteria; phylum Acidobacteriota; class Blastocatellia; order UBA7656; family UBA7656; genus Onstottus_B; species Onstottus_B arcticum. The sequence goes on along the minus strand of JBBPIE010000023.1, from coordinate 109,875 downwards.
TAGTCCTCCACTATCCTAATCGTCTCGATCGCATCAATGTCGGACGGATCAGCCTCGATCGTTTCAAGGAAGAGTCCCAGACCCAGCGAGTTCAGGATTTGATAAGCCTGCTTGACGTCCGGACCATCTCCGAAGTCGAGAGTGAAAGCCTTAAGCCGGCCCAGGTTCAAGCCAAGCTTCTGCATGAGGTAATAGGTCACGAGGAAAACCGCGCCGCTGTCGATGCCGCCTGAAAAACAGACGCCAATCGGTTCTTTCGCAGGCGCGACTTGCAGCCATTTGGTTATCTCATCGGCCAACGCCCCGATGTAAACCCGTCCAATTTCATCCAGATCAGCCGGCAAGGCGCCTCGTTGCGGTTTGAGAAACCGTGTGTAAGTCGGGTCAGGGTCAGGGCAACCGACCAATTGAATCTCGACTATGTAGTGAGCCGGAACCATGCGCGTGTAGCTGGGATGGAACTGCTCGCCCAACCCATGTCCCTGAAGCCAGTTGTAGATAGCATCGATACGATCTGCGACAATGAGCACCGGCCCTTCCGCCCGCTTGGCGAGGAAGTAACGCATGGGCCGATCCAATGACCGCGCCATTCTAGCCGTCGTGCCGCTGCAAGCGACGAGCGCGAACGAACCGTCAATTTCTCGAACCGCTTCCGCTCGGCCGCTAAAGAGTCGCTCACGCGCATCCTCAACGCTCATGTTGTAGATCTGGTTGGCAGCGGGGTCGAGCAGAATAACGACTTTATCAATTTCGTAATCCATATGGCTCCTGTCTGTTGGCGTGGGTATGACGATTCCTCTGAATACGGCCACCGAGTCAGTTTCTTTTCGCGACTCTCAAGGCAGTCTGAAAACTCCGCGGCGTCACGAAGCGCGTATGATAGTCCTGCCAATCCTTCGCGTGACGGCGATAAACCGGATCGTCTTCCAGACGGCCTGGCGGCTTTGTGTAATCAGGCTGATCGTGCGACGGCAGAGGAAGCACCGTTTTCGAAAAAGTCGTATTGTAGTTTCCGTCCTTGACCCAGCCATCGCCGATCAAAACAAAATCGCGAACCCATCCATCGGGCGCCGGGGGTCCCGCAGAAAAGCGAAACGCCATTTCATCGCCTGCATTCATTATGACGTACCGATCGTCGGTTCTTTCCAGAAGCTCTCTGACGTCGCCGAAGCGAGTATGATACCCGACCAGATCGCGACGCCGCTGAAGCGTTGACGCCAGGCGGTTGTAGTCAGGAAGCTCAGGCGAGGAATTATCCGCCTGGCTCTTTACCGAAAAGCCGCGATAGCGAAGCTCAGCACTAATTGCCTGAATACCCCGCGTCTGTAGCGGAGCCTCTGGCAGACCTGCAGCCCACTGGATCGAGTCCCAATAGATTTCGAGATTCGTTCGCAGTCGCAACCGAGGAGGCGCGGCCGGCGCAAAGACGCCATCAAGGTTCAGCAGAATCGTCTTGTTCTTTCCTTCGGGAAAACCCAGACCCGACTTTGCGACCCGCCAGCCGCCCTTACCGTCCGGGACTTCCAGGCTCAATCCCTGAGGCGCTGCATGACGCCCCTGGGCAAGGGCCACGTTTATTGAGCTATCAGTCGGGTGTACCCACCCGTAAGCAATCAACCACAACGAACCGGTTCGCGGAGCATCCTCGCCTAGTTCGATTTCGACGAAGTGATCCCGAGTCACTCCTTGATATTGGCCGCGTCCAAAGGTATCGAGATATCGGCTATCGCGCGCGCCGACGATTTCGGTCACATCCTGACCTGTGTCATCCAGAGCGCGCGAAATCGAGCGGGGCGGCGCGACTGCGTAGACCTTCAGCTCGGGAGGCGGCGCCGCGAAACGCTCATCAATAAAAACATCGGTTCCTATCGGATGATCGATAGTCATCAATGAAACGTGATCGAAGAAATGGGTCTCCCACAACTCCGCCGTGATTCGCAAATCATAAAAGCCCTCAACTGGCGCAAGTTGATCTCCGCGAATCTTCACCCAGTCTTCCGTTTGCATGACGCTCGCTGTGTCCTGCGCGTTGATGCGCAGCCCCAGCGGCGAACGCCATATGAAATCAGTGATGAAGTTTATTCCCTTCCCATTATTTGCAAACAGGAACGGACACGAGCCTTCAAGTCGCTGATCGAACACCGCGGGCGCTCCCGACGGTATATCGGATTTCAGATCAAATTCTGCCTGCATCGAACCATTGGGCCAGACGATTCGAAGCACATCGACATCGCGATACTGACCGAGTCCGAAGTGAACCAGCGGCCCATTGATCGGCTGCTTTTGCACTAGCAATCCAGCCCGAATCTCTATTTCTCCGCCGATCCCGAAAGGGTTTATCCGCTGATCTCCGGTAGCCTGCTTCGCGCGTGTCCGGACCTCCTTCCACTGGTAATCTCTCTGCCCGCGATTGACTAATTTGACCGGCTGTTCCGAATCGGATATGCCCAGTAAGTCCAGCCGACCATCTCCTTCGAGGTCTGCAACCGAGAAGATCCGCGCCCGTGTTAGCGGAGCGGCAAGCGGCTGGAATGCGCCGTGCACGTCGCTTAGCCACACACGCGCTTCGACGGGTCCTGAGGCTGCCAGATCAAGCCCGCCGTTGTTGTCCAGGTCCGCGACAAACAGACGGCTCGTTTCACTTGTTAGATTGTCCGGCGCGTCTTGCCACCGTGCGATCTCTGGTACATCCCAGTCCTGACCTTCTAATCGATCCGATAAACGGATAATGGTTCCACCTGCCAGAAGCGCTATCAGATCCAGAATTCCATCACTATTCAAATCTGCTGCTGCGATAGCTGCGACCTTACCTATGGTTTGCGGAACTGAGCGTTCTCGGAATCGGCCCAACCGCTCGTTCGAAAAGACCTGGAGCCGTCCTCCAGCGCTCAACAGCCCAGCATCGGGATCGCCGTCGCCGTCCAAGTCGGCCCAGACAAAACTTCGAAGGACCTCCGCGCCTTCGAACAACTTCAGCGGTTTGAATGTGCCGTCGCCGTTATTGTTAAGCACTACCGGAGGACCTTGCCTTGCGCCAAGAACGATATCCAGATCGCCATCCGACTCGATGTCAGCGGCCCACGCTCCTGTGTAGTTGGCGTTGATCACTTCGAGGGGCAACGTGGTCCTCGATGTCGCTTCGCTGAACTTGTTAGGTTGGCTCTGGCGATGAAGTCGAAACCCTCCCGCCCCCGCAAACGCGATATCCGTTTGAAAGTCGTAGTCGAAGTCGAGTCCCAATATTGAATCCGGTCCCGGCGGAGTAGCCGATGCCCCACCGGGAAAACGAAGCGTTACCCCTCCGCCCAGTCGCGCAGTGCGCCCATCCGCCACTACTATGGAAGGCGTCCACTCCTCCCTCAGCAGTATGGATCCAATCAACTTCCACTTCCCACTAGCGGCTGGTAGGGGTTCAGGCGCAAAACGCAGATTATCGTCGGGAGGCGCAGGAGCGTCGCCGGGTGATGAGAGGAGGATGAAGCGCGTAATAGGTTCGCTGATTCTATCGGGCGGCGGATGAACAGCGGCGTAACCTTGTTGAAATTCAGGAAGGCGAACGAGCACGTTTCGGACAAACATCACCCGGGTGCTGATAAGGCTGAAGTCATCGCTCGATTCTACAACTCGTAATGCTTCGAATTGCACTCGAGCCTCAGGCGGCCACGAAGCGGTTTTCTCAGACAGGCGACCGATGTCCATCTGCAGCGTAGAACGATCGCCGCGCTTGGCGGCCAACCGGGCATGTTCCAAGAGAACCGCAAGATTGTCGGGCTGCGCTTGAAAGATGCTCTCCATCAAGCGCTGCGCTTCAGCTTCGTTCTTCTCTCCGCCCTGGCTCTCAATCTCCTTGGCCAGCGCATAGTTCGCCTGGATGTTCTTTGAATCAAACTCAATAGCTTTGCGCAGGTATGATATGGCGTCTGAAGACCGCTCTCGGTTGATTTCAAGCAGCCCAAGAAAGAGATTGACGTCGGTGTTTTCCGGAGCTAGCGACAGGGCGCGCGCTAACCTTTCAGAGGCCAGATCGAACTCTCTTCTGCGGACCGCGAGCAACCCCAAATTGGCCCAGGCGGCAGGCTCTTGCGGCACAAGCTCGGTCACTCTGCTCAGCCTGTCTGCTGCGCGGGCATCATCGCCGACTTGCAGCGCCGCGACCCCAACGTAGAACGCCCTGGCTGTCTCATCGTAGACGCTGGCAATGTACTCGTTAGAAGGCTTGCCGGATTCCTTTTGGCCGCCCCGGCATGCAATCGCGCTTATGCTGAGAGAAACAATGAGAGTGCTTAGAATGATTGCCCGGCAGCGCTCAGATGATTCTGTGCCTCGCATAGAGAGAACCAGTTACGGTTTGGCCAAGGCGATTGGGTGTGCAAGGACCAGCCCTTTGCCTTCCTGAATCGTGATGGTCTGATTCGCATTTACGTCCGTGATCGTTTCCACACGTCCACTTGGCCAGTCCACTTCAACGCTCGCAACCTTCTCAGTTCTACCCAAGCCGAACGTTAGCGGCAGTTCGCTTTGAGAGCAATAGCTGGATCCACTCTTGACCACTCCCCATAACTTTGTCTGATTGCCGAGCGTTAATATGACTCTTGCGCCAATTCCGTCGCGATTTGATTCAACGCCCGACGTCTTTATGCGAAGAAGATTGTTCTGATTGCCTCCGTCATTGCGAAGCAGGCGCGCCGGACCGTTGTTAGAACAGATCACCAAATCCAAATCATTGTCGTTGTCAACATCTCCATAAGCCGCGCCCCTGCCGACGATCGGGTGCTGCAAATCCGGGCCCAGTTGCGCAGTCATCTCGGCGAACTTCTTCGCTCCCAGGTTCCTAAACACGTGTGGCGGTTGGGCGTAGGTGACCTTTTGCTGAACGGCGCTAATATCGTCCGAGACGTGTCCGTTAGCGGCCAGGATGTCGGGCAGCCCGTCCAGATCATAATCAAAAAAGAAACATCCGAAGGTGAGTGTGAGGAGCGACGCCTTGCCGATCGTCGAGGTCGGAGCCTCGTCGATGAACAGGCCCGTGCCCTCGTTGTGATACAGCGCCATCATTTCGTTTGAGAAGTTGCCGATCACCAGGCTCTGTCTTCCCGAGCCGTCATAATCCGCCGCATCCACGCCCATGCCCGCTCGAGCGACGCCGGCCTCGCTAAACGCTACGCCTGCGGTCATTGCGTTGTCGGTGAAGGTCCCGTCGCCGTTGTTGCGATATAGCTTGTTCGGTTGAGTGTCATTGGCTACGAAAAGATCCGGCCAGCCGTCGCTGTCATAGTCGAGCATCGCCACGCCGAGCGATTTGCTCGCGGGGTCTTGCAATCCCGCGCGCTGGGTCACGTTCTCGAACGTGCCGTCGCCCTGATTGTGATAGAGCGTCGAACTTTGACCTTTGTACGACTCCGGTGTGCAGTAGGATTTGGTCTTGCCATCGAGCGTGCAGAACAGATCCTTGTCGATGGCCCAATCAACGTAGTTGCAGACGAACAGGTCGAGCGTTCCGTCTTTGTCGTAGTCGAACCAGATCGCGCTGGTGGAAAATCCGGGATCGCCGACGCCGGCCTTCGCGGTCACGTCCTGGAACTTGCCGTTGCCCAGATTACGAAACAGATGATTCGCTCCGAGGCACGTGATGTAAATGTCGTCAAAGCCGTCGTTGTCGTAGTCGGCTACCGCGCAGCCGAGCCCGTACATCTCAACAGCGAGTCCCGATTCTTTGGTCAAGTCGGTAAAAGCGCCGTTCTGATTGTTGTGATACAGCGCCGGGTAAGACTTCGGCCCCGGGCGTCCGGGCCAGTTCATCGAGTTGACTAGCAGTATGTCTTGCCAGCCGTCGTTGTCGTAATCGAGAAAAGCGCATCCCGACCCAAGCGTTTCAGGCAGATACTTCTTTCCGAACGCTCCGCTGTTGTGTTTGAAGTTGATTCCGGCCTGCGCCGTGACGTCAGCGAATTGGGTTGGTCGGGAATAACGCGGCGCGTCAGTGGCTTGTGGCGCTGGCAACTGGCCCGCAGGCTGATCAGCGGATGAATCCTTCTGCTTCTGCTGCGTAGATGTTCCGCAGCCCAGGAGCGGCGAGAGGAGAGTAACTATGAACCACAGTACAACACACCTTTGCATAACTAGCCCCTTGGCGACGGTTTAACTGAAAGGCGTTGACTACTTCCTCGGAAGCGAACTGTATCGCTAAGTTGATTCCTTGTGTCCGGATTCCTCAGCGTAGCGTCAAGCGTGTTCATAGGTCATCGTATTGCTGCTCCGAATTGCCTCAATGAATCTCCTGGCCAATGAGTCCATCGGTCTTGAATATCAATGGGATGCTGATTCTCGCATCCGGTCACTCATCTGACAAGTCTACGTAGTGTTTCAGTTTGAGGGAGTAGCATAGACTTTAGTCTGTGTCCGATGGTCGTCGCGCCTATCTGTTGGAGACACAGACTAAAGTCTATGCTACTTCCTCAACCTGACCCGTCACCCAGGTCTGCCGCCAGCCACTGCGAGGACCGCGCTGATTGAGGCCGAGCTCCGAAGGTTGTTCACAAATCTGTCAACGCGAAATGAGTGTTACTGGATTCTTCTTCTGATGAGCGCGCTAGCTTCAGCTCATTCAATGATAGGTCCCTGTGTCGGGATTGTAGGCCTTCCAATCAAACCAATAGTCGTTGAGCACATAGATTTGCTTGAGCTGTCGGCCGGCGTATTGACCCCTTACGCTTTTGCCAGTGAAGTCCCAATCGCTGCCCGTTTGCACATCCACAAGCCGAAGTGTTTGAGAATCTGACCTTGCGAAAAACTCTAACTCCTGCCCATCAATTCTTCTCTCGAATGCACGTACGGATTTCTTATCTTCCGCCATCACTATGATCACCGGCAGATCCGCTATGTAGTCCAAAATCGGAGTTTTCTCTCGAATGGTTGACAGCGGATACGCCATCGCGACGGTGCCAATCTTGATTCCAACAATCTGCGTTCGAGGGCTCATGATGGTATCCGAATTGAATAGAAGGGGGGCCGGGAGTTTCGCAGTGCTCTCTTCCCAGTCTTCGGAGAACTCTTTCCAGGGTTTGCTGTCGTCGGGTCGCAATACTCGTCCGTCCGGCTGTTCCCGTGTCCAAAGGGAGAAAGAGAGTTCATCATGCGGGACCAGTTTAAGACGCTGGCCTTTGGACGAGCCGAAGATTGCTTCTCCGGTGACCTGCTGCCACCACGAGCCGGTCTCTTCGTCCTGCATGATGAAGTTCTGGTTGTTTATCCCAACAAGATGAAACTTCGAACTGCGACCTGTAACGGGCGTTTCCCACACCAGACCGGTGTGGCAGAGCGTTCAGTAGGTGACGAGCACCGGAATGCCCCCAATCGTATCCTGCACCACGTGGTGATAAGCCAACTGACGAATCGGGTAAGCTGCCGCATCGCCGTTCAGCTCGACGGCCAATACCATATCGTCATTGGAAACAAAGTTGGCTTCACTCGCTCTGGCAAAATCGGGATTTGGAAGAGGCTTGAACATCCATTCGAAATGATTCTGCCGCGCAAACCACGTTGCTACGAGGAGCGGAATGAAAAAAGAAAGAAGAAACCCTTTGCGCCACCAGCCGCGGGTGTGATTCCACAACGAGATTACAATCAACAACGCGAACGAGAGTGCCAGGAGAGTTATGATTGGTGACCAGTGACGCAGCGAATAAGATATGTTCAACCGTTCAGCCGTCTGCAATTTGAATGGCTGGATCAGCAACACCGGCACCAACACCGCCGCAAAAGCAATTAGCGTAATGCTGAGCAGAAGTATCCAACTCCAACGAACCCAACGCCGGCGAGGTACATTTCGTGATGTTTCGCTTTGCACGGAATCCCCTTCTCTTGTAGTGTGGAGCGGCTCAACGATACCCGGTTCATGATTCACCTTCAACCTGGTTGTGGCGCGTTTCGTTTGAAACACTCAAACTGATTCGTCAATAAACGAACCGGCCGCTCGAGCCAGTGTTCAGGAGACCTTTTCATGACTTGGATTAAGACGGATCCCCCGCCGGAAGGTGAGGAAGCGTTGCGTCTCGCGATGGAAGCGCAGCGATTGTTGTACCCAATTGAATATGCACAGCCGGTTCATCCGACAGGAGATGGGTCGTCTGAGATAGTGGCGTCGCACAGCTTGATCCCCGACGCGCTGTATCACGCATTCGCGACCTTCGGCGTACTGATGTCGGCTGAGCTTCCGCTCACGCGCCGCCAGCACGAAATGATCACGACGATAGTGTCCGTCGTCAATCGGTGCCACTACTGAATTGAGTCGCACGCAGAGTTTCTGCGTCGGGTCACGCTTGATGATGATTTAGTTGCGGCGCTGCGCGAGAACTACGAGACCGCTCCCATCAGCGAATCGGATCGCGCGATGCTCGCTTACGTTGTTCAGTTGACAAAAGACGCTACAAAGATTTCGCAGGGCGATCATGAGAAACTGCGTTGCGTTGGCTTCGATGATAAAGCGATCCTCCAGATCACGCTTATCGCGTCCTGGTTCAACTACATCAATCGCGTCGCCGACGCATTGGGAGTAGGGCGCGACGAAGGCGCAGCCGCGGGCGAATGACCATGATTAGGACTTGCCGAAGACATTTCCGAAGGACGAGTCCTCGCACGTCGAGGCCGCCCCAAACGATTGATGATCACTTACTTAGAGATAGCGTATTGCGGGGTTGCCGGCCTGGTTCCGACCGCAACGGAAGTGTGCTCGTGGATCTGTTGGCGCTCGTTGTTGTCTTCCGGATGAAGCTGACGATAAGGCCCCGTGATGAATTGAGCCGATTCGTCAGCCTTGAATCGCTTGTACAGGATCTGCTCGCGCGCCGCCAGTTCCGAATTGCCCATCCCCTGGTAGCACAGCATCAGATTGTAGTGAGCCTGCAGGTCCTCGGCGTCGATCTTGAGCACCTTCTGAAGCTCGCCGATCGCCGAAGCGTATTCGCGCCTTAGAAACAGTATCCGTCCAATTTGATTCACGACCACGCGGTCGCGAGGGTACCGACCAGCGGCGATTCGCGACTCTTCGAGAGCCTCATCGTATCGCCCTAAGCTCTTGAGCGCGGCGCCCAGGAAGAAATGCGTCTTCGCGAGATTCGGATCGACTTCAAGGGCTTTGCGCAGGAATTTTTCGGCCTCTTCCATGTTGCCCTCTTGAATCTGCGCCCTCGCGACGTTAACCCAGCCGTCGGCATAATCGGGGTCCATCTGTGTGACTTTTAAGAAGGCTGCTTCGGCGCCCTTTAGATCACCTTGCAGAAGCAAGCCGATGCCGTAGTCGTTCCAGCGCTCGCGAACTGACTTGTCCAGAAACGGTTTTGTTCCCGGCAACGGTGCGTTGCGAGAGATTACTCTTAACGACGCCTCTTGGTAGGACATCACCGTAATCGGAATGTCCGGAATCGCTTTGATTTGTCCCGACGCCTTAGACGTATCGCCAGTGAAGACCCACTTGCCGTCGTCGTGCCCGGAAGCGAGCGAGAAGTCTTTCTGCCCGGCGTCGCGCACCCCGGCGAACGCCCATTGCGTGTTCCACCAGGCGAACTTGCGATAGTTGACCTTCGCTTTGAGATAGATTCGATCGCCGCAGTTTTCGGGAATGTTCAACCGATAGTGAATCGTGTCGGCCGCACCCGGCGGAATCAGTCGCACATAAGCGACCGATCGGGTCATCCACGCGTTCCGCTTATTGATCGGGTTTCCGTGCTCGTCCAGTTGAAGACTGCGATAGAAGTGAGCGCCCGGCTCGACCGGACCTCGCCCGCTGTCTTCGACCTTGCCGCAGTGAAGGATCACCTGGCCTTTGTCGTCTACCGCTTCAAGCTCGACCCACACGTCGAACGCGTCAACCGTTCCGCCGGGAAAAAAATGCCCAACCTTTCGCGTTCGCACGACTACTTCGACGCGCAGCGAATCGCCCCGACGAACGGTCGCGTCAATCTTATCGAGAGGCGCCAAGACTTCGACGGGTGGCGAGATGATCGACTGGCCGGCGCCGAAGTTCGCCGATTCTTCTCCGATCGCGAACGTGCTCGCCAGTTGTGGCGCCTCTTGTCTGGTCTGCTTCTTTTCAGCCTCCGGAGGCGGCGCGGACGTGCGAGCTATCCCGAAGATGTCGATCGACACTTGTCCGTCGCGAAGAAAGTCTTGAGTCGTTTTCAACTGCTCGTCGTCATGATTGACGAAAGGCAGAGCTGTATTCGCGCCCGGGAAGCGATGCGAGTGTACCTTGCCCTCGCGCGCCGCCGGATCTTGCGATGCGACGAGAGGCATGTGGCAGTCGGCGCACTTTTGAGGTTTTGGCGGATAATAAAAAGACCGCGCGCCTTCGCCCGACACTCCCGACGCTTGCCAGTTATCGTACTCGTTGAAGCCCCGGAACCAGCGATAGTTGTTCACCGGCGAATCCAGATGGACCTTGTGGCAGCTCGAACAGAACTCGGGCGTTTGGTCCGTGTGAAAGTCCTTCAAAAAAGTCTCGCGATGAGGCTGAGGGTCTATGTACAGCAGGTAGTCGTGAATCCACTTGAGGGTCTTGTTCTCGCTTACGACCAGGTCGTGGAGCGGTGGGTACTCGATTGTGAAATCGCCCTGCCCCATCGTGCTCTTGACGTGAACTATCGAATGGCAAGACGTGCAACCCAATCCATTTTGCGCTTCGGGAGTGTCGATCTGCTCTTTGATGGGACGATCGAAGCGGCCATTGAAGAAGACGGCGTGATCGTGACAGCCGGCGCACCATTTTGACGGGCGCGTGCCAACGACGTCTTGCATGTACTCGATTGATTTTCGGTACCACTGATTGTTGAATGAGCCAAAATGATGCGCCGAAGAGTTCCACTGATCGTAAATCTCTTTGTGGCAGCGAGCGCATTCCTTGCTGGTCATAAAGAACGTCGAAGGGATCGTGCCGCCCACGTTGGTTTCCGCGGAGGATGGGAAGAAGGGGCCGTTTGGTCCGCCGCCTTCACCTTCCATAGCTAAAGGAACGGTATCCGGATTGACAATCCTGTATCGCTGATCGACTGAGAAGTAGTTGTGAGCGGCAGATACGACAGGAGACAAGAACAAGGCGCACGCAATAAGTACATACACCGGCCTGCGCCGCGACGTCGAATCACTCCGCTCGGCATTCAGGAGAGTCACTACCAGCGGAATCGAACCCGCTACCGCAAACGCGATATGAGAGTACAGCGCCCAACGGTACGGTCGAGTCGCGCCAAAGCGCATCATGAATAGTCCAAGCGCCGCGCTCACCGTGAGCATCACCGTCGCAACTTTCATCGCCGGCGAAAACCGTCTAAATCGCCTAATTGAATAAACAGCAAAGGCTACTGCCAGGACAACTCCAAGCAGGAGGTGCAGGACCACGTTGCCGAAGTAAAAGAACGTCGGATCGGCGGTACTCGCCAAATACGAGCTGTTGAACAATAAGACGGCAAAGCCGGCGACCAATAGTCTTCCAGTCTTGGAGTTGCGCCGTTCTTCCATGACTCAATAGCTCAATCTTCTAGTATCGCGTCCTCAGAGTTCAGTCGCTTCCCACGCGCAATGCGTGAACAACCGGATTTGATGAAGTCGAAGCACGTTGCTGTAAGCGTGTCCTGTTACGCAGCGAGGTTGGGATGATATCGCAACCAATGTTGGCGCGCTAGTTCGGGATCGCGATAGCTAAGAGGCCGACAAATATACAGGAAGATTAGGTGGTGTCCTAATTCTGTGTTGGCGCTCTTAACAGCGAAACGACTAACCGCCAAGACGCCAAGAACGCCAAGTTTCAAGGACTTCTTGCCGGCCGACATTGGCGTTCTTGGCGTCTTGGCGGTTTTCACGCCCGCCAACACACAAACAGGACAGTACCGAAGATTACGTCTGCCCGGCGCCGGAGCGTTTCGCGAAAGGTAGTCAGCCAACAAGTCTCGGCGATTGGACATCCGCGTTATTGACAGACGCAAGTCTCAGAAATGAGCGACGCTGCGACCGCCGACAAACTGAGAACTGAACGGAGCCTGTGACTTGAGCTATTTCGCTCGCTATTCTACGCTATCACCTCGGCGCCTGCGAAGACTGCTAGAAAAACATGACAATCACTCAATTTGGCGAAAAGGCATCTAAGCATAGGCCCGCATTGATTCTCATCTCAGTTTTGCTGATCGGCTCGGCCTGGTTCCTGATTGGCCGCGGCGGCAACAAATTCGAGATCACCGAATTGAAAGTCGCCGGCGGCGGCAAAACGGGTTTCACCCTACTGCCTCCTCAGCAAACCGGCATTGCATTCGTCAATAACCTGCGCGACGACCAGGCGACAGCCAACCAGCTACTGAACATAGGCTCGGGCGTGGCGGCGGGCGATTACGACGGCGACGGCCTCTGCGACCTTTATTTTTGCAGTATGGGCGGGCTCAATGTTCTTTACAAGAATCTTGGTGGCTGGCGATTCGAGGACGTGACTGATCAGGCAGGCGTGGCCTGCAGCGGCAAATCCTGCACGGGCGCTACGTTCGCCGACCTCGACGGCGATGCCAGGCTGGATCTGCTTGTCACCGCCTTTGGCAGCTTTACTGCGTATATGAATAGCGGCTCCGGTGAATTCACGGAGGTCACGAGCGACGCCGGGTTGACGAGCAATTTGACCGGCACGACCATTGCGCTGGCCGACATTGAAGGGGACGGTGACCTCGACCTGTACGTGACGCATTACCGGACGACGACGCTGCGCGACGGCGAAGCGGTTTCCCTCGAACAGGCGAACGGCCGCGTGGTCATCCCGCCGAAGTTTCAGGACCGAGTTACGTTCATCAACGGCGCGCTGAAGGAATACGGCGAGCCGGATGTGCTCTATCGCAACGATGGCAAAGGCCGCTTCACGCCGCTCTCCTGGACGAATGGCACGTTCCTTGACGAAGACGGCAATCCCTTGAAGAGACCCCCGTTGGATTGGGGACTATCGGTCACTTTCCGCGATATCAACGACGACGGCTACCCGGATATTTACGTCTGCAACGATTACTGGACGCCGGATCGTGTCTGGCTGAACGACGGCAAGGGGCGATTTCGCGCGATAGACAGGCTGGCGCTCCGCAGCACGAGCGCTTCATCAATGGGCGTTGACTTCGCCGATATAGACCGCGACGGCCATCAGGACTTTTTCGTGGTCGATATGTTAAGCCGCGATCACCAATATCGTATGCGGCAAACCGAAGCCCACAAGGCGGCGCCGCGCCCCATCGGCGCGATCGATGATCGCCCGCAGATTAATCGCAATACGTTGTTTGTCAATCGGGGCGACAACACCTTCGCAGAAATCGCCAACCTGAGCGGCGTCGAAGCGTCTGAGTGGTCCTGGTCGCCAGTATTTCTCGACGTTGACCTGGATGGCTATGAAGATCTCTTGATTACCAACGGCCATACCCGGGACGTTCAGGACGCCGATGCGAACAATCTGATCAAATCCAGGAAGACCGGCAGCATTCAGGAGATGCAGCAAAACCTGTTGTTGTATCCACCGTTGAACACCGCCAAAGTCGCCTTCCACAATCTTGGGAACCTGCGGTTTGAAGAAACCGGACACGCCTGGGGTTTCGATGCGCAAGGCATCTCACATGGCATCGCACTTGCCGATCTCGACAACGACGGCGATCTGGACGTCGTCACCAACAATCTGGCCGCGCCGGCAGGAATTTACCGCAACGATACGGACGCGCCACGCGTAGCCGTGCGATTACGTGGCGACTCGCCGAACACCGCCGCGATTGGCGCGAAGATCAAACTGCTTGGCGGCGCCGTCCCCGAACAAACTCAAGAAGTGATATGCGGTGGACGCTACGAATCCGGGTCTGATCCCATGCGCGTTTTCGCGACAGGACCAGTAAACGGCGGGATGACCATCGAAGTGAACTGGCGAAGCGGAGCCAAGAGCCGCATTACCGAAGTGCGACCGAATCGGCTTTATGAAATTGCCGAGTCAGGCTCAAGCTCTCCCGGTACGGACGCGCCCGAACCAGTGTTCAAGGACGTCAGCAATCTAATCAACCACATGCACCACGAAAACGAATTCGACGACTTTCAGCGACAGCCGTTGCTCGCCAATCGGCTCAGCCAGTTGGGGCCGGGCGTGGCCTGGCATGACATCGACGGCGACGGCAATGATGATCTGATCGTCGGCAGCGGTAAAGATGGCCGGCTCGCGGTTTTCATAAACAACGGCAATGGTGGCTTCGGCGGGCTTTCGGCAATCGCGACGGCAGCGGGCACCACCAGAGATCAAACTTCCCTGCTTGCTTGGACCACCAATCCCGGCTCCAGTTCTCTGCTCACTGGCCTGGCGAACTTTGAAGACGGCCAGGCCGACGGCCAGTCGGCAGCGCGGATAGATTTCTCGCATCTGACTATCGCTTCACAGAGCGGCATTGCCGGGCAAGCTTCCAGCACGGGGCCGATGGTGTTAGCCGACATCGATGGCAACGGTAGTCTCGACCTTTTCATCGGCGGGCGCACGACTCCCGGTAAATACCCGCAGCCGGCGGCGTCGCAACTCTATCGCAACAAGGACGGCCAGTTCGTCGTCGATGAACCAAACACCGCAAAATTCTCGGCGCTCGGCCTCGTGTCCGGCGCGGTCTTCAGCGACATTGATGACGATGGCGATCCCGATCTCGTCCTCGCGCTTGAATGGGGTCCGATAAAGGTCTTCACAAACGACGGGGGCGCATTCACGGACGCCACCGAGCGGCTCGGCCTTTCGAAGTACAAGGGTTTGTGGAATGGCGTGACGGTCGGCGATCTGAACGAAGACGGCAAGCTCGACATCATCGCCACAAACTGGGGTTTGAACAGCAAGTACCGCGCAGACTCGGAGCATCCGCTGCGCCTGTACTACGATGACTTCGACGGCGACGGCACGGTCGATCTGGTCGAAGCATATTTTGACGCCAGGATGAGCAAGTACGTCCCCTATCGTGGGCTCGATGCAATGGCCGCCGCTATTCCTTTCATTAAATCGAAGTTTCCGAGCTATCAAGCCTATGGCGCGGCAGGCGTCGGAGAAATCTTTGGGCCCAAGCTGGCGAGCGCGCCTTTTGTCACTGCCAGTACATTGGAACATATGGTGTTCTTGAATCGAGGCGATCACTTCGAGGCGATGGCGCTGCCGATCGAAGCCCAATTCGCTCCTGGTTACGGCGTCGGCGTTGCCGATTACGATGGTGACGGGCACGACGATGTGTTCATCACGCAGAACTTTTTCGCAACGCAGATTGACACGCCGCGACTGGACGGCGGGCGTGGGCTATGGATGAAGGGCGACGGTACGGGCAAGCTCACCGCGGCGTCGGGCCAGGAATCAGGTGTCAAAGTCTACGGCGAGGCACGCGGATCTGCGCTTGCCGATTTCGACAGGGATGGCCGCGTCGATCTGGTCGTCGCCCAGAATGGCGCGGCGACGAAACTCTTCAGGAACATCAGAGCAAAGCCGGGATTGCGGGTTCGGCTATCTCACGCTGAAGGCAACATCGATGGCGTGGGAGCGACCATTCGCCTTGTCTTCGGCGCCCGCGTGGGCCCTGCGCGAGAAATTCATGCCGGTTCGGGTTACTGGTCGCAGGATTCGGCAGTACAGGTGATGGGGACGCCCGAACCACCGACGCAGGTGTGGGTGCGCTGGCCCGGCGGCAAGCAGACGACCTCGAACGTCCCGGGGAATGCTAAAGAGATTCGCGTTGCGGCGGACGGCAGCATAAACGTCTTGCAATGATCGGGCGGCCGCACTTGCTTCGGCAGCCGCAGAGCCGAGTCGATCGCTCGCGGTGTGACATCGCGCGTGTGAAGGTTCCGCCAGCCTGAATGGTTGCTCAGGTCATCTTCATCGCTCATCATTTCTTGACTTGCCGCAGGCTCTGTGTCGCAAGGTCGCGCAATCGAATGACCTGCGGATTACCGTCTCCTTCAGTTGCCTTGAGGTATCGCTCATACGAGGTCACGGCGTGATCGGCTCTCCCCTGCTCGCGATACAATTCGCCCAAATACCACCATGCGATGAGCACATCGGGGTCGCCTGTTGAATTCAAACCCGGCAGGAGCGATTCAAGCTCCGCCAGCGCTTCCGCATTGCGATTCGTCAGCTTGTGCAGCACCGCGATGTTGATCGTATAGAGCGGCTGTTTGGCGGGAATCAACCGGCGCCCTTCTTCAAACAGCGCGATGGATTCGTCGAGCCTGCCCTGTTGTTGATACGCGACCGCAAGTTGTTCGCGAGGGACGTCATAGTCCGGAAAGGAGTTGAGCACTTGCTTGAGATCGCGCTCGGCATCCTCATAGCGCCTCTCCCGGACGGCAATGATTCCGCGAGTGAGATAAGCGGTCGTCATGTCCGGGCCCAGTTCGATAGCACGCGAGATGGCGTCTTTAGCCTCGCCGAGCCGCCCGGCGCGCTGATACTCGTTGCCGAGTTGCGCATTGGCTAAGGCGGATGAAGGATCAACTCGCACGCCCTGCTCCCACAACGACACGCCGTTATTCCAGACCGGGTTAAATCGCAGGGTAATCACCGCGAGCGCACAGGCGATTAACAATCCTGCACCGACCGCGGCGAGTTCCCTTTTCCGAGCGCCACCACGAATCACTCGCCCGGCTAGTTCCACGAGGCCGCCTCCAAACAGCATGGCCGCACCGAAGACCGGCAGGTAAAGATAGCGATCCTGCACCAGCATTTCCGAAACGAAGATGCGTGGGTCGAGCACGAGTACCAGCGGGAGGAAGAGCCAGATCAAACCGAATCGAAAAACCAGATTGCGTTTGTATAACCTGTGTGCGGCATATGCCAGAGTCGCTAGCAGGATCACCGGCAAAAGAAAATTCATTAATCCGATATTCGTCGCGGTGACGTACCGCACGCTGTAGATCGGTCCGAACTCGAAGGGGAAAAGAAGCTGCCGGACATAAAAGATGAGCATCGAGGGAACCGTCAGCAACACGTCGCCAATTCCGGGTGCACCCGGCGCGAATTGTCGCATCACCTGAAGAATCTGATAGCGGACGATTACAAAAATCAACGCTGCAGCCAGAAACGGCAAGCAACGCTTGAGTGCCGCGACCGCGGCAGGCTTGATCGGCGTACCCTTTTCGCTGCTCAGAACGATATCCGAGAAAAACAGGATGGCGATGAACGCCAGGGCCGCCTCTTTGCTCAACAACGCGCAGGCAAAGAGCAAGACTGCCGCCGCCCGATATCGCCAGTTCGCCCGTTCGCGGGCGGCAAGATAACCGATCGTAGTGCCCATTAGAAAAAGCGACATCAGCAAATCCGGTGATCCCGAAATCCACGTTACAGACTGTATGTGGGCTGGGTGTGCGGCGAACACCCACGTCGCGACTGCGCTCACCGGGGGCTGCAGTCGAAGCACCAAAAGCACACGATAGCCGAGCAGCGTCACTATCAGATGCAGGAGTATGTTCATGACATGCCAGCCGGTTGAATCCATGCCGAAGAGGCGGTAGTTAAACGCCAGCCAGCCGATAAAGAGTGGGCGCCAGTAATTGCTCCGCGACTCACCCCGGCCAACCCGAAACGACCAGACATCCGACGTAAGCGCTTGCCGGATGTCGCCGCCGGGTTTGATCTGCGGGTTCTTGACGATCTGAAGTTCATCGTCGTAAACAAAACCGCCTTGCGTCGCATTGGCGTAAGCCGTAGCGGTCAGCAACAGCGCCAAGCCGACGACAGCGGCGTGCCACTTCCAACCGGTGCCAGGCAGTGAAGGGCGCGTGCTGGTCGTCTGTTTCGCAGAGGGCGGCGCTTTTTTAGGGATCTTCCTGGCAGTCACCGCGTCATCTTACATCATGCCTGCGGCGGCGAACACTCGTTGACGCTGCGACCTAAGCAGTTCAGACAACGCAGATAACGTCTGCACTGCTCGACGCCAAAAACACCTCAGAAGCGTTGCGAACCGAGGCCAAGTGAGGCGAAGACGGGGCGAGAAGGTGACGTTTTCTTTCCTTGTTTTTGGAACTTGGTTTGACTCCATGTGTCAGTCCGCATAACACCGCCCGTTCACGTTTCCGCCTGGACCAGGAGGCAAGCTGGTAAAGCAGCACCGCCGGTAAAGGCAGTACCAAGTGATTTGCAATCGTATTTTTCAGGTGGCTTGCGGGCTGGCGCCGGCTATTTCAACCGGCTGTCGTTCCGTTCGGCAACATCATCCCTCCCAATGCCGGGACGGCAAGACGGTCGGATCTTGCACCCGCAGCGATTGCGACACCGACCTTCAAGCTTTTCTTCCATTTTAGAGCTTGACTAGTTTCGCTGGTCAGAATATGATTTGCCCCGGTCTGGATTCTGGCTCCGGCTAGGGGACAACACACATTGTCGTACTCTGGACTGATTCATTTTTCACTTTAGCTCAAGCAGTTTGAGGGGCGGCCAAGTGCAAAGGAGCCCCGGGTAAAGGAAACAGCTATTTGCTTAGGCCTATCCAGTCAGCATTCGAATTGAAATTGAGCCACTTCGATTCTTTCTCATTCGGCGTTCCGCAGCGACCTCGGCAAACGGGACTTCTAAGAACGTTGGTGCTTGACTACATTGATGGCGATTTCTGTGAATAGGCAATCTTGGCGTACATCGAATTAACAACGAACCTTGAACGCTCAGACTTTCAGGTCAGGGAGGACACGAACACATGAAACGGATTCAATCGACACTCAGCCGCGCTCTCGGACGCCGGCTACAACCCATATCATCTCAGCGCAAGACGAGAATCGTGGTGCTGGCGCTCGCAGCATTCGTCTGCACTTTCCTCATCGCCGTTCCCACGGTTTTCGTCGCGTCAGGAAATATGCAGAAGAAATTGCCCGTCCCCTCTACGGGTGGTGGCGGTGGCAAGAGCACAGGGCTCGTACCTTCCTGGCAGCAGGCCATCAAGTTCGCTGAGACTCCGGCAGTGAGCGATCTCAAACCAGAGCCGCTCACGCCTGAACAGGCGGAGAAGCGCGAGAATATCCGTGAAGAGAGAGAAAAGAACGAACAGAACACACGGAGTGTCAAACCGGCTCAGGATCCGAAGAAGACCCAGCCGTTTATCGACCCTGCCATTAATAATCTCAAGCACCCCGACCCGGACACTAACGCGGTTACTGCTCCGATTCAAAACTTCGACGGGCCGGATATGGACTTCGTCTCGACGCTGTTTGGCGGACGTTTTGCTCCGCCCGACACAAACGCCGCTGTCGGTCCGAACCACGTCGTAATCACCACGAACAGCGTGTTCCAGATATTCAACAAAACGGGTACAGCTCTGACGGCGCCGATTAGAATCAGCGCATTGCTCGTCGGAATCGCCAATGCCACTGATGACGATGGCGATCCTATTGTGATATACGACCAACTGGCTGACCGCTGGATCATAAGCCAGTTTGACGTTTCGTCGGTGACCGCCAACAGCACGCACCAGCATATCGCAGTTTCAAAAACGGGCGATCCGACAGGTGCGTATTTCGCCTACGACTTCCTGATGACTGCCAACCGGCCCGCCGACTACCCGCACATGGGCGTGTGGACCGATGGCTACTACATGTCGACCAACGACTTCAGTTTGCCGGTCTTTTCAAATCCCTTTCAGGGCGCCGGGCTCTATGCCTTCGATAGAGCCAAGATGCTGGTCGGCGACCCGACCGCTATCGTCATAAGGTTTAATACCGACAACACGCATGGCGGTATGCTTCCGAGCAACCTTCAGGGCTTTACTCCTCCGCCGGTGGGCACGCCGAACTTGTTTGGCGAGTTTGATGCAGCAATATTCGGCGCCCCATTCGACCTCGTGCGCTTCTTCGCGTTTCACGCCGATTTTGTGACCCCGGCGAATTCAACTCTGACTCAGGGGCCGAACATCCCCACCGCAGCGTTTGACGTTCGCAATCCGGCGAGCAGAGCCGATATCCAACAGCCGCCGGCCGGCGAAGGATTGGATGCAATTGCCGACCGTCTCATGCACGCGCAGAACTTCCGCGTCCTGCCGGGTGGGGTTCAATCCATTGTGCTGGACTTCACGGTCAACGTCAGTGGTGTCAATCCAACCAGCTCGGCCCTCTATCAGGGAGGCATCCGATGGATGGAGCTGCGCCGCAACGCCGGCACCGGTGCGGTAACAATCAACCAGGATGCAACCTATGCCCCCGGCTCAGGCAGCGGCGTGGGTCGCGACCTCTGGATGGCCGCAGTCGCTCAGGACGGTGAAGGCAATATCGCATTGGCTGCCAACGCCAGCGCCCCTGGCCCAACACCCGCCGCTCTGAATCCGACCGCGATCTACACAGGGCGTCTGCCCGGTGATCCCATTAACACGCTGCCGCAGGGTGAGGTTGACGCTATGTCAGCAGTCACCAGAGGCGTGCAAACCGCCACCAGCAATCGCTGGGGTGACTACAGCTCGCTGTTTGTTGACCCGGCGGATGAGTGCACGTTCTGGGGAGCGTTCGAATACGTCGACTCTCCCACCGCCAGCTTCGACTGGAACACTCGGATCTTCAGCTTCAAGGTGAATCCAGCCTGCGTGACCGCGCCCAGAGGCACGATCAACGGTTTGATCACAAACTGCGTGGGCGGCGCGCCGCTTCTGAATGCGGTGATTACCACGCCTGAAGGCTTCTTCCGGCAGACCGATGCCGCCGGTGCGTTCTCAATGACCGTTACGCCCGGAACCTATACGGTCACCGTCGCCGGCGCTCCGGGCAGCGGGTTCGGAATCTGCACGCAAACAGTGACAGTTGGTGCCGGCGGAACACAGACCATCAACTGCTGTCTCGGAGCAACGCCCATCATCGTTTCCGGAGGCGCGACTCTCGTCGCTGAGAGCTGCACGCCAGCAAACGGCGCTCTCGATCCGAATGAAACTGTCACGATCAGCTTCTGCGTCCAGAACACTGGCGCCGCGAATACCACCAACCTCGTAGGCACGTTGCAAGCGACTGGCGGTGTTACAGGCCCCAGCGGCCCGCAGAACTACGGCGTTGTCGTGGCTGGCGGCGCTGTCGTTTGCCGCAACTTCACTTTCACGGCCAACGGCACCTGCGGCGGTACCGTCACTGCCAGCATCCAGTTCCAGGATGGGGCGACCAACCTCGGCACCATCACTTACACGTTCGGGCTTGGCGCTGCTGGCGCACCGGTGACTAGGAGCTTCACGTTCGCTCCAGGCGTCACCCTTCCCGATAACGTCCCTGCGGGCGTCAACATTCCCTTCGTGGTTGCCGGCGTCGGGAGCATCGCCGACGTTAACTTCCGCATTGACGGCACTAGCTGCAACACCACAAATCCGTCCTTGACGGTCGGCGTTGATCATAGCTGGGTCGGCGACTTGAGGTTCATCCTGACTTCGCCTTCGGCCACTTCAGTAGTGTTGATGAACAGGCCAGGCGGTGGAACGTTTGGCGCATCGGGCAACAACTTCTGTCAGACCTTGCTCGATGACGACGGGGCCTTCCCCAACATCCAGAGCATCCTCAGCACCGGCGCGCCGCCGCTCGGCCCGCCTTACACCGGCACCTTCAATCCGCAGTTCCCGCTGTCGGGCTTTGACGGTCAAAACGCCGACGGCAACTGGACGCTCAACGTCAGCGACAACGCCGGCGGCGATACCGGCTTCGTGCGCGCCTTCTCGCTGATCTTCACCCCGCTGGTTTGCGCCACGGCCTGCGGCGGCACTCCGTGCGTGCTCACTTGCCCGGCCAACGTCACTGTGTCCAACGATCCAAACCAATGCGGCGCGGTGGTCACCTACCCTGCTCCTACCACTTCCGGCACCTGCGGCACCGTCACTTGCTCGCCGGCGTCTGGTTCGTTCTTCCCGGTCGGAACCACCACCGTCACCTGCACTGCGACGGGGGCAAACTGCACGTTTACCGTCACGGTAAACGACACGCAGCCTCCCGTGATCACCTGCTCGTGTAACGTGACGGCGGTGACTCCGACGCCAAATGATGCCTGTGTCGTCGTCACCTTCACGACAACTGCAACCGACAACTGTCCGGGGGTGACAGTAGTTTGCAATCCACCTTCTGGCAGTTGCTTCCCCGTAGGCGTCACCACTGTCACTTGCACTGCTACTGACGCTTCGGGGAACACCGCCACATGCAGCTTCACAGTTTCGGTCTTCAACGGCAGGTTGCAGGATGACTTTGAAGCCTGCAACGATACCGTGCTGTTCAACACCATAACCGGCGACTATCGCTGGTGCTGTCACGGAACGATCTTCACCGGTCGGGGCAAGATCACACGCGCGGGCGATACCATTCGGCTGGAGCACATCGCTGCTGACAGGCGAGTCAGGATCGACTTATCCGGCGGCAGTTTCCCACCGTCGGGCAACGCAGGGTTGCAAAGCCCACCCGGCACAATCAGATGTGTTCTTCAGGATCACGACATTCGCGACGACACCTGCGTTTGCGGTGCCGGTGCGTGTCAAGGATCGCCCAAGTCCAAAAAGTAAGGTAAGTCTTTTACCCCAAGACTCGAAAAGGGCTTGGCTGCCTCACGGCAGCCAGCCCTTTCGTTTTTTGAACTCAAGCAAGTCTCTTTCAGTCGGCGACAAGAATCGCGTCAACTATCCGCGCAACCTCTACCATTTCCCTTACGTCGTGAACTCGAACGAGGTGGGCGCCACGCATGATAGCCGAGGCAACAGAGGCGGCGGTCCCGAAAACCCGATCGCCTTCCGGCCGTCCGGTCAACCGGCCTATGAAGCTCTTTCGTGATGTGCCGATCATCAGCGGCATCTCGAATCCCTCGAAGCGATCCAGATGATTAACGATTGCCAGATTTTGATCAAGCGTTTTGCCAAACCCTATGCCGGGATCGAGGATTATCTGTTCGCGCCCCACGCCGCGGCTCTCAGCCTCGCCAATAGCTGTGGCAAACGCAGACTCTATCTCCCCGAAAATGTCGGAGCTCGGCTCGATCTTCTGCATGGTCGCCGGCTCGCCGTGCATGTGCATCAGCACTAACGGCGCGCATGACCGTGCTGCCTCGTTTGCAAGCGCCGGATCGAATCGCAACGCGCTCACGTCATTCACCAGGCTTGCCCCAAGATCGAGCGCGACTCGCGCGACCGCACTCTTGTAGGTATCAATTGCCATTGGGATGCGAAGGCGCTTGCCAAGGTCACTGAGGACCGGCGTAACCCGCGCGAGTTCCTCATCTACCGAGAGAGCACGTGAACCAGGCCGCGTGGATTCGCCTCCAACTTCAATGATGTCAGCGCCTTCGCTCTCCATTGCGAGCGCGCGTTCGACAGCGGCCACAGAGTTCAAATTCTGGCCGCCATCCGAGAACGAATCCGGTGTAACGTTCAGAACACCTACGACCAGGGTGCGTTCGCCAAGCCGCAAGACACGCCCATCGCCGAGCTTCAACACGAACTGCTTTCTCATCGCGTGAAGGCTAGCGGGTCTCGCCGCGCGCGCGCAAGCCGTGGGACAGAGCACCCAGCTTATGCAGCGACGCGGTTGGCGTTGACTTTGACTTCCCGTTCGTATCAACTTAGCGTGAGCAGGGCAGGATCTATCACCCGGGGGCGGCGGTAATGAACAATCGAGACATAACAGCGCAGCAGAGCAGGCTCGCGAGCATTATGGAGCACATCGTGTCGTCGTACGACGAAGCGACGCCTAAGATACACCACCTGGATCGCATGCCGCTTCCGTCGCGTGAAGACGCCGCTGCAATCATGCAAGCCATCGAAGAAGTCATTTACCCTGGCTACTACAGCACGGGCGGCGTAACCCACCAGGGCATTATCTACCGCGTGCAGGAGCGCATCGGATGGCTGTTTGAACACCTATGCGGTCAGATCTCAAGGGGCCTCCGTCATATGAATCATCTGGACGGAGAGTTGTCCCTTGCCTTTGATGACACGGCTGAACAGTGCGCATACGCATTTCTGGAGTCGCTGCCGGCGATTCGCCGTATGCTCGCTAAAGACATCGAGGCCGCCTACGACGGAGACCCGGCCGCTCATTGCATCGACGAGATAATTTTGAGTTATCCCGCGGCATACGCGATCACGGCTTATCGGGCTGCCCACGAACTGCATAAGATGGGCGTTCCGCTGCTCCCTCGGATGCTGACTGAGCTTGCGCACTCGCGCACCGGGATCGATATGCACCCCGGCGCCCAGATTGGCGAGTGCTTCTTCATTGACCACGGCACCGGAGTCGTCATAGGCGAGACGACTGACATCGGAGACAATGTAAAGCTTTATCAGGGAGTCACGCTTGGCGCTCTCTCATTCCCGAAGGATGAGAAGGGCCGGCTGATTCGCGGTCATAAGCGCCATCCGACCATCGAGGACGATGTCGTGATCTACGCGGGCGCGACCATTCTTGGAGGTGAGACGGTGATCGGCAAGGGCAGCATCATCGGCGGCAACGTATGGCTGACGGAATCAGTTCCGCCCGGGTCGCGCGTTGTCCAGGCCGAAGCGAAGCCACGATTCCTCGCACCCGACGAGCAGCTTCAAGAAGTGTGAGATCGCGCCAACCCGTTTGCCCTTCGGGTCCTCCTTTGTCACGATCGCGGGCTCGATTCCTCACCGCGCACATCTACAATCCGGGTCTAACAAACGTAAGGCGAGACGATGAAACCAACGGACAAGCTGTACTTCACCGACTCGAGCATCCTTGATTTCGAAGCGAACGTGCTCGAAATCAGCCACGGCACGCAGGGCTATCAAGTCATTCTCGATCGCACGGGGTTTTACCCCACCGGCGGCGGCCAACCGAATGATCTCGGCATGCTTGGCGGCGCGAGCGTTATCGACGTCGTCGAAAGCGACGCAGGCATTGTGCATCACATCGTGGACGAGCTCTCGGCTATTGCGCAGGGCACGACAGTGAGTGGCCGTGTCGACCGCACACGCCGGCTCGATCATCTGCAGCAACATAGCGGCCAGCACATTTTGTCTCAAGCATTTATCCAGGCTTGCGGTGCCGAGACCCGTTCATTTCATCTTGGGCCAAGCTCTTCTACCATCGATATCGAATTGCAGTCTCCGAGCGAAGCACTGATACGTTCCGCGGAGGAGATAGCCAACGCGGTTGTCTTCGACGACAGGCCGATGCGGGTGCACATGGTGAACGACGAAGAAGCTGCTCGCTTGCCGCTGAGGAAAGAGAGCGCGGTTCACGGCACAATTCGGGTGATAGAAATTGAGGACTTCGACTGGTCGCCTTGCGGTGGAACTCACGCGGCGCGCACCGGGCAAGTCGGGCTAATAGCGGTGCGCTCGTACGAGCGTGCAAAGAAGATGACCCGCGTCGAGTTCGTCTGCGGCGGGCGCGCGCTGGAGGACTATCGCCTTGCAAACAATACGGCGGTGCGAGTCGCGCGATTGTTCAGCGCCGACCGAGACTCGTCGCCGGAACTGGTGGCGAAGGCGATTGAAGAGAACAAGGAACTGAAGAGGCGCACGCATGGTTTGCTTGAGCTGGCGATGACGGCGGAAGCGTTGCAGTCGTTGGCAACCGTCCCATCCACACGCGGGTTCAAGCTCGTCCACGCTGTCTTCGACCGGCGGGACTTCGAAGAAGTGCGGTTGCTGGCTTCGAAGATTGCGGCTGCGGAGCCGGCGATCGCGCTACTGGCGACGAAGCAGCCGGACGGCGCACGGCTGGTTTTCGCGCGATCGACGTCGCTCACCGCGGACTTGGGAAAGGTGATGAACGAAGCTTGCGCGATTGTTGGCGGACGCGGCGGCGGGAGACCCGACATTGCTCAGGGAGGAGGACCCAACTCCGACAAGATCGGCCAGGCGATTGAAATGGCGCTTAGGTTGATCAACACCGCGGAGTAAAGAATCGACCTTGAGTTTTTCGAACGCTCGTTCGATAATGTGTTGCGTCTCGCCAAAGTTCGGGACAGACAAATCCGGAGGCCGAATGGCTAACTACTCAACGAGCACGATCACGGCGAAGTATCACGATGCAATCGTAACCTGGCAGCTCAAGAATTTCCCAGAGCTTGAAATCCTGGAGAGACATTGGGACGACTATTTCCGCGGGGTTCCGCCTTTCCAGCTTCTGGCCAAGGTCGGCGACGTGAAGAGCGCCACTGTTGAAGTGGGCCAATACGCTGGCCGCAAGCGTTTCGAGTTGGCTAAGGAGATGGTGGGCAATGCCTTTTTCAGCGCTCGTGACATCGTGCGCGCTCAATGCTCAACGGAGCTTGGATCGATCCAGCAGCATCGGCTGACGTTGGACCGGGCGATCAGCGACAAGGGCAAGTTCGCCGTCCTCAGAATAATGGCCGAGGAGTTGCGGCACGCATATCAAATGTTCTGGGTGCTGGACCAGGATCCCACGTGGAAGAAGCCCGGGCTGGGCGACGTGGCAAAGCAGACGATCGAGGAGTTGCTTTCGATGGAACTTGGCGATCACGTCCTGGACGCATTCAATATCGACTTTGCCGATTTTCTCGACAACGTCACGTATGCCACCGTGATCGACTTGGTTGGCAAGTATCAGCTCGAGATGCAACAAGTCTTTAGCTACGCGCCGATGGCTCGTAGCATGGGCCCCATGCTTCAAGAGGAAGCATTCCACCTTGGCAGCGGCCGAACGCTTCTAAAAGAAATCGCGCAGATGGCCGCGCGGGGAGAGGGCGACTACAGCATTGAAGATATCCAGCGGGCGCTCAATCTGTGGGTTCCGCGCGGGCTCGAGATGTTCGGTAACGAGCACGGGGGCGAGACCGCGATGACCTTTGGATTCAAAGACAAAACCAACGGAGCCGCTCAGAGTGAGTACATAGAAGAAGTGAACGGCGTTGTTCGAAACACCAACATTGCAATCGTGCAGGAGCGCTTACCGGGGCTCTCACGCGAGGACGCGCACACGTTGATTGATGAGGTCGAGCGTAGCGGCGATCCGAAACAAGGCATAAGGTCTGAAGACTTGCTTCTGATGCCTGACATCAAGTTCTTCCGGAAGCGAGGGCCGGACGAGATCGTCTTCAAGCCTTACGATGTCCGAGGAGACCTGCTAACCGAAGGCGCACAGCCGCTGTCGTCGGAAGGCTATCTGCGCTATCTGGCAAGTGTACTGCCCCAGAAGTTCATCGGCAGCCGTGAGTACGACAAGTATGTCACTCAGATGCTCGATTTTTGGGCAGCCAAATAAGGCTTACCTTGACGTGATGATGAACGGGCGGCCGAGCTAGGCCGCCTTTCCTTTTTTGATTCGATAACGCCGCGGGCTTCGTGTGCGTTGGCGCCTCGCGGACATTGATGCTATCGTTTCGGTTTTGTTTGAGGAGGAGCTTTGCCGCACGCGAAAGAGTTCTGGGCCATCTATCTGAGTGTTGCGATCAGCTATCTCGGGGTCGGGCTAGTCGCGCCGCTGATAGCGATTGTTCTCTCCGAGCACGGTGAAAACAGTTTCATGGTGGGACTGACCGGAACTGCGATGTTCGCCGCTTTTACGGTGGCCTCATATCCGATCGGCGCGGCGACCGATCGTTTCGGGCCAAAGGGCATACTGGTTGGCGGCCTCGCCGTCTACGGCGTGTCGATCCTCCTGTTCGCGTTCATCAAGGTCACGTGGCTGTTCTTTGTTGTGAGGGCGATCGAGGGGCTTGGTGGCGCTGCGATCGCGGTATCAACGGAAACGATGGTAAACAGACTAAGCGGACCTGATGAGCGCGCGCGACGGATGAGTCACTATGCACTCTCAGTAGGCATTGGATGGGCACTTGGCCCGCTAGCGGGCACGCTGCTGTATCGACTTAAGCCCGAATTGCCGTTCATTGCGTGCTGCGCTCTGAGTCTGGTCGCTGCGATCTGCGCCGCCGTTTTTATTCACGACCCGGGCTCCAACTCTCACCGTGTCGAGGGAATCTTCAGTGTCCTCTCTCGAAGACTGATAGTTCCGGTTTCCGCCGGTGCGCTATACGGTTTTCTGATGTCTTCCCTTGTGACGCTCTTTCCTCTTTACCTGAGGCTCCAGCCGGGGCTGAATGTGACTGAGGTGGCGATGGGCGCGATCATCACGGCTGTGATTGCCGGGACGATCGTTAGCCAGGTGCCGATAGGCAGGGCGGCCGACCGGTTCGGGAAGCGACTGACGCTCGGGGTGGCCACCACATTGCTCAGCGGCGTATTCGCGCTGATGGCGTTCCACTCAGACTGGCGAATCTTTATCGCAACAGGGGCGATGGTGGGAGCGCTGGCCGGAAGCCTGTATCCGATAGGATTGGCGATTCTGGGCGGGGCTGTACACAAGAAGCGGCTGGGCGCTGCAACGTCGCTCTTCTCGCTCGCCTTCGGAGTAGGGAGTTTGGTTGGCCCATCACTCGCCGGGCTTGCGATGGTGCACCTGGGCAACAGGTGGCTTTTCTATCTCGCCGCCATGCTGACGGCGCTCTTCGTCGTGGGACTTGTCACGGTAAACGGGCTGCGGCTCGACCGCGACAGAATGATCCAGCCGCCAGATCTTCGAACCTCTTAACTGTGAAACTACCGCCTGGTGTTGGAGAACTGCTGTTGTGTATTGTATCAGTCATCACTCACTAGGTATGAACGTCATTGTACTATTATCGCAATCGTGGGGATGTTTGAGCATCGTGTTGCATCAAAACGGATTGGCGGAGACCAAAAACAATAGTGGATGGAGGTGTCTGCCAGTCTGTCGCGTCGCTCATAGAGTAAGCACAGTCATCGGACGGTTCTAGACATCAGTCCAGAACAACTGTCGATTGTGGTTGCTGCTTGAAGCAAAGTGGCACGCAGCGTGTCAGTTTTGCTCACTGAAAACTAATTCCAGAATGAAAGAGGTGAACCATTGGCATCAACTGCATCTAGGAAGGCAATGTCCGGCGCCTCGTCGGGCAAAAGATCCAAGGCAAAGAAGCGGCGAAGAACAAAAGGGCCAAGCGAAAAGATTCGCTCGCTGGCTGCTTTGAGTCTTGCCAACAAAGTGGGTTACTTGACGCTCGCCAATATCGTGGGAGACAACTACCGCGATGCTGAGGCTTTCGACCGCCTGGCAAAGCGCAACTACAAGGCTGGCGACACCGTTTATCCGGGGCGTCAAAAGGGTCCCGTGCTGCTTCTAGTCAAGAGCGGTAGCGTAACCATCACTCGTACCACGGCATCGAAGTCAGAGTTCGAGGTTAAGACTGTCGGTCCGGGCTCGATCTTCGGTGATATGCCCTTGCTTGGCCAGTCAATGCTCGGAGCATACGCTGTGGCCGCCGAACCGTCGAAGGTCATTACGATAACTGCAGGCGACTTCGAGAAGATCGCCGGAAAATCGGCGTCGGTTGCGCTCAACGTGATTCGGCAACTCGGCCCGAGACTTGTAGAAACAGAGCGAAAGCACGAGCAGGCCGCTTTCCAGCCGGTCACCTCGAGAGTGGCGTCCCTGCTGACCAGACTATCCAAGAACAAGAAAGAGGTGGTCGGTCACACTCATCAGGAGATGGCCGACATGCTGGGCGTGTATCGCGAAACAGTGACCAACGCAATAGCCGAGTTAAAGGCAGATAAGCTGGTCAAGGTCGGGAGGAAGCGAATCACTCTTCTCAACCCTGAAGCCATTCGCAAGATGGAAACGATCTGAGGTTAAGTCAATTGCCCGTGGGGCCGGCCGGCGAGTAGAATGAACAACGCTGAACAACACGCCGGAGCCGGCCCCTATGGAAATACTTTGGATCGTCATACTCGCGGGATATGCAATTTGCGTCGCTCAGTCTGTGTTTGCGCTGACCGCAAAGCGTCCGGTTATGCAACGGACGTCCCTGACCGCGCTCGGGATTGCGCTCGGCGCTCACACCGTTTGGCTTGTAATCAAAGGGATCCGCGCGAACAGATGTCCATTAGTGGGGACCGAGGAGATGTCTGCTTTTCTCTCCTGGTCCCTCGTTGTTTTTTACCTCATCGCTTCGCGCTGGTATCGGGCGGCGGCGCTTAGAGCTTTCGTATTTCCGATCGTCCTGGCGCTGGCAACGATCGCGGCGATCTCGCCCGACTTGCAAAGCGCTCCGCCCCCTCCGAACCAGCCGGTCCAAGCCCTCCTCCTTCCGATCCACGTCGGGCTCATCCTTCTTTCTTACGCCTCGTTCTTTATAACGTTTGGCGCAGGGCTGATGTACATCATTCAAGAGCGCGAGCTGAAGCATAAGCGATTCGGCACGATCTTCTACCGCCTTCCCTCGCTCGACACGTGCGATGCGATAGGGTCGAGATCGATGGCGATCGGGTTCGTGCTGCTGACTGTGGGAATACTCGCGGGGCTATGGTTCACCCACGCGCGGTATGGCGTCTATTGGCAGGGCGGGCCTCTCGAGATTTTTTCGGTTGCGACCTGGGTAATCTATTTGCTCCTGATTCAAGCGAGGATGAATTCGGGCTGGGGCGGACGAGCCGGCGCACTTGCGTCGATCGTCAGCTTTTTGATCGTGGTTTGCAGTCTGGTTGGTGTTCGCTATCTTGGACACGCCTAGAGAGAGTGGCTGTAGCGAGCAATTGCAGAGTCCAGAAGGAGCGGAACTCTCAAGCTTTCCGCAGCATACTGCTAAGCGATGAATATAGTGCTCGTCGGAATAAGCCATAAGACCGCGCCGCTCGAGATGCGCGAGCGGCTCGCGTTCACCGAGGTGTGTCTCCGGGACGCGCTGGGCGAGCTTGTGGATCGGGAGGCGCTGGAAGAAGGGCTAATCGTCTCGACCTGTAACCGGGTCGAGTTGCTGGCATCCGCGCCGTCCGGCGCCGACCGCGGGCTTGGACGCATGATTGAGTTTCTGTGCGGCTTTCACCGTCTTGAGCCCGGCACCCTAAACGGTCATCTCTATCGGCACTCCGACAACGATGCAATCAAGCATGTCTTTCGGGTTACATCGAGCCTGGATTCGATGGTGGTGGGCGAGTCTCAGATTCTTGGCCAGGTCAAAGATGCCTATCAAGCCGCAGTAGAGGCAGGAACAATCGGGCGCGTGCTGAGCCAGTTGATGAACCGCGCCATTAATGTCGCGAAGCGCATTCGAACCGAGACCGGAGTGGCGCAGAACCCCGTTTCGATAAGCTCGGTCGCGGTCGAATTGGCGCGAAAGATTTTCAACGACCTCTCGGATAAGACAGTCCTTTTGGTAGGCGCGGGCGAAACAGGCGAGCTTGCCGCCCGGAGCCTGATCGAAGCGGGAACCGGCAAGCTATTAGTGACAAATCGCACTGCCGATCGGGCGCAGGAGGTCGCAGGCAGGTTCGGCGGCGCCGCGGTCAGTTTTGAAGCATTCTACGAGGTCCTGCCGTCGTCTGACATTGTTCTCTGTTCGACCGGCGCTTCTGACTACGTCATTCGCGCCGCGCAAACCAGAACCGCACTCAAGTCCCGAAAGCGCGGCCCGATGCTCTTCATCGACATCTCCGTACCGAGGAACATCGATCCGTCGATCGCCGAACTCGAAAACGCGTTCCTCTTTGACATCGACGACCTCGATTCAATCGTCCAGAGCAACTTGAGCGAACGCCTGCGCGAAGCCAACGCCGCCGAAGCGATAGTCGAAGCCGAGGTCCATCAGTTCGTGATGCAACTGCGCTCGCTCGACATCGGTCCGGCAGTGGAAGAGGTCAAAGAGATGCTCTCGCAAATGGCTGCAAGCGAATTCAGGCGCAATCGCAAGCGGCTCGGCGGCTTGAGCCAGGAGCAGGAAGCCGCGATTCAGGACGTATTGCTCCCTTCGCTGGTGAACAAACTTTCACACCCCATCATCTTGCACCTGCGAAACGCGGCGCGCGAACGCGAGCCAAGCGAATTGATCGACGAACTGCGTAAGATGTTACGAATTGACTGACCTCGGAGACCAGCTTGATGCGGCGAATGACTATCGGGACCCGCGGCAGCCAGCTCGCGCTGTGGCAAAGCAACTGGGTAAAGAGTGAAATCATGCGCCGCCACCCGGAAATCGAGGTCGGCCTTAGCGTTATCTCGACCAAGGGCGACCGTGTCCTCGATGTTTCGCTGCCGAAACTTGGCGAGCAAGGCAAGGGGTTGTTCACAAAGGAACTCGAGGAGGCGATTCTTGAACGCCGCGCGGATCTTGCCGTCCACAGCTTGAAGGATCTTCCCACCGAGCTTCCGCGCGGCCTTCAGATCGGCGCGATCTGCAAGCGTGAAGACGTGCGCGACGCGCTTGTGGTCCGCGAGAGCATCGACTCGTTCGACGACCTTCCTCACGCGGCGAGCATTGGAACTAGCAGCCTTCGGCGTCAGGCCCAGCTTCTTGCACGGCGCGGCGACTTGCTAATCAAGCCCGTGCGCGGGAACGTCGATACGCGTTTGCGCAAGCTGGAACGCGGAGAGTTTGATGCTGTGGTGCTGGCGGCGGCTGGCCTCCACCGACTGGGTCACGGCCACCGCATAACCCAGTACTTGAGCGAGGACTTCATGGTTCCGGCCGTCGGGCAGGGCGCTCTTGCCATCGAG
Source organism: Candidatus Onstottus arcticum (assembly GCA_038040485.1). Lineage (GTDB taxonomy): Bacteria > Acidobacteriota > Blastocatellia > UBA7656 > UBA7656 > Onstottus_B > Onstottus_B arcticum. Next base: position 77,397 of record JBBPIE010000023.1, on the reverse strand, counting down.
ACGCGGGAGGATGACGGAGCGGTGAATGAGATCGTTCGGGAATTGGATCACGATGCGACGCGACTGGCGTGCACCGCGGAACGCGCGTTTCTCAAGGGGCTGGGGGGCGGCTGCCTTGTGCCCATTGGCGCCCACGCCGAAATCGACTCCGGAACCCTGCGGCTGATCGGCCTTGTGATCAAACCCGACGGGTCGGAGGCGGTGCGCGGAGAGCGGCGCAGCCCTAGTGATGACCCGGAGTCGCTAGGCCAGCAACTGGCGGAGGAATTACTAATCAGGGGAGCTCGCAGAATTCTGACTGGCGACTAACTCGTTGGACCGGCTAGTGCTCGGGCCAGCTTCCGAGAAGGCCTCAATGGGCCTCGCCCGATTGCTCCAGAATCGACTTCAGCTTCACCGTAATGCGATTGAGGATCGAGCCAACGCTGACCGGCGACAGGTCAAGGCCTAGCGCAGATGTAATCTCACTTAGAGTGAGTCCTTCATAGTACCGCAACTGAAAGATCAGGGTGTCTCGGTCCCGATGCCGGTCACTGACTGCGTTCTCGAGTGCCCGATCCAATTCATCTCGAGTTACAAGAGGTCCGGGACTAGTCGCAGGAGTGCCATCCAGATGGCTGGTTAGACTCTTGTTAAGAACTCCGTCCCCGCTTTTCTCGAGAAGTTCGTCAAGCGAATATGTTTGCTTTGGTCTCTTCTTCGCCTTGGCCTCGCGAAAGTAATCACGCACGACGTTGATTGCTATCATCGCGAGGTATTGGAAGATCGAATTGTCGTGAACACCCTCGAAGCTTTGGATCGCGCGGCTCCCCTCTTCTACGAGCCGCATGTAGACGCTTTGCATGAGATCGTCGATGAGATCGACTGGAAACTGTGCCCCTCGCTCAACCTCCTCCCGCACTTTGCGCTTGAAAGTCTTTACGACATTTGCCCTGATTGTCGAATGGTAACGGCGGACAAACTCCTCCCAGGCAGCGTCGTCCGACGGACGCCTGGCGCATCTTTCCAGTAGTTGGTCGACCGGCAGAGCCTCCACCGTACGCACATCCCCTAAGAGAACCATTAACCCGGCACTGCTCAACGCGCGAACCTGGGGCTTAGGTCCTGTCCCTATCGCGAAGCGATTTACGGCCCATTTATCTTCTTGAGGAATGACAACCCGCCCGAAGATCGGCGAGAGTATACCAAAGACCGCGCGCCCCTTGTAGGGCATTTGGTGCGGCGGAGATAACAAGGTGCATGATTGGAGTCCGGTATCAAAGGCTCCAATCCGGCGGAAAGTGATTGAGCGGTCCGTTTCCGTGGCCGAGGCCCGGAGCTGTCGAGATCGCCCGCCGGATGTAGTCCTTCGCTATCGCGATCGACTCACGCAGAGTCGCCCCTCGGGCCAGCAGACACGCAATCGCCGACGAGAAAGCGCACCCGGTCCCATGCGTGTTGCGCGATTGCACCTTAGAAGTCCGATACGAAACGGCTCCAGTGGCGTCAACGAGAAGATCGGTTGCGGTGCGGGCATCGACATCGCCGCCCTTGAGCAACACCGCGCGAGGACCGGATGCCAGGATTGATCTCGCAGCTTGCTCCGCCGACGCTTCATCGTGAACGGTGATCCCGGTGATTCTCCGGGCTTCCTCCCAATTCGGAGTCACCAATGAGGCAAGCGGGAAAAGCAGACTAATCGAAGCAGCAAGCGCGTCGTCATCGATCAGGTCCGAACCGCTGGTGCTTCGAGCGACGGGATCAACGACGAGGTGCGGAACAGGATTGGTACACAGAGCCGACACTACGGCTTCCACTGCCTCCAGCGTCGGAAGCATCCCGGTTTTGACCGCCGAAATTTCGAAGTCTGCGAACAACGGTTGCAGTTGTCCTTTGATCGTCTCGCCTGACTGGTGAAGCAACGCCAGTACTTCCCGGGTGTTCTGCATCGTCAGGCTGGTGGCTACTCCCAGGCCATAACAGCCGAACGCGCTGATTGTCTTGATGTCAGCCAACACTCCAGCACCGGCCGACGGATCAAACCCGGCAATTGCCAGGACCACTGGTGAGTTGTTCGTTGACATACTAAGTCGACGACAAGCCGCCGAAGCTCTTGATTCTACGCACGACGGCTTCCAGGTCAGCGGCGTGTGCAAACAACGAGATCGCCGCTACGCCGGCCGCGCCAGCTTCAAGAGGCTCGTGGAAGTTCGCCAGCGTTATTCCCCCGAGAGCCAATACCGGAATTCGCACGCGGCTAGCAACGATCTTCAGAGCGCCGACTCCGGCCGGCGGTCCATACTTCTGCTTGCTGGGCGTTTCGAACACTGGCCCAAACACAAGGAAATCCGCGCCATCGTTCTCGGCGGACACTGCCTCTTCAAGGCTGTGAGTCGAAGCTCCGACGATGAAGTCGGGCCCAAACGAGCGCCTCACCACCTCAGCAGTTAGAGAGCGAGTCGCCAGATGAACACCGGCGCCGGCGCATCGGGCGACATCCGCGCGGTCATTGACCAACACCTGCGCTCCGGTTCTTCGAGCCGATTGAACTGTGGCTTCAGTGATGGAGAGTATGTCGCGCGACGGCAGATCACGCTCGCGAATCTGAAGCATGTCGACGCCCGCGGCTAGTGCGCATTCTATGAAATCAGTCAGGCTGGCGGTCGTCGCGGGGTTTTGGTTCGGCGTGGCCGGTAGAGAGCGCCGATCCGTTATCAGGTAAACCAAAGGGCCCGGATGATCCAGCCGTAGTTTCGGCACCTTGCCACTCCGTCTGAAAGGTTCGAGCGGTTTTCTTGAAGTTCACAATCTCCCAGACGCCGAGCAGGATGTTTAACAGCCCCAGCCCGGTGACCGCGCCCCGAACGTAACCGCTCTTCATTGCGAGCGCAAGCCACGGCCAGTGGACCTTGTCGGCGGCGAGCACCAGCAAATAGTTTTCATTCCAGGATGGGCTCGGTACCCAGGGAAGGATGACCAGCAGGATCCCGATCTCGAAGCAGATCAGGATAAAGAACACTATGGTTAGCTTTGCAGACATAGCACTGATGGATGATGCGTGATTCGTGATCCGTGACCAATTATCACGGATCACATATCACGCATCACGGTATCATGTGCCCTTCGCCGCCTGCAACTGCGCTATCCTCTCCGCGACGCTACGGTAGGTCACGTCGATGCCGTACACCTCCGTGAAGACGTCAATGGCCTTGTCGAGCTCGCCCACTTCTTCGTAGCAAACACCTATCTCGAACCGCAGGGCCTGATACTCGTCTTCGGGTCTGTTCGGGATCTTTAGCCCGCGCTCGAACCATCTTATCGCCACCTTAGGCATTTGCTTCCGCTTGAAGCATACGCCGAGCATGTTGCAGCAATGAATGTAGTCTCCGGTGAGGTCTTCCATCCCTGCCATCCGAAAGGCCATCTGGAACTCGCCAATGGCCTCGTCCAGCAACTCCATGTCTTTGTACGCCAATCCGAGACTGAAATGAGTTTCGAAGTCGATCAACGGCTTCAAGTCGTCAGTGTTGTCGCGGAGTTCCTCGAAGATCTCCCGCAGCTCGTCGCGGTCCGTCTTGACCTCGGGCGATGGTGTGCTGGCTGTTTCGTCGGCAGCTTTCGAAACCCCATCAAGCCACCCCGGAGAGAATACCTCTGCTTCCTCCACGTTCAATCTGCCGGCTGCGCTGTTCCCGTTCGGTGGTTGACCTACAGGTTCAAAGGCGTCGAGGAGCGGCGCCGGCTGGTACCCGGCGTCAAACGAAGTGTTTATATTCGAAACCAATGAGTCGATCAGGTCAGCCGTGCCAGCCCGTTGCTCCACCGGTTTGTTGAGCGGCGAGGGCTGTAGGCCGAGCGCTTCAAAAGCAGTGTTGTCCAGCAGCTCGCTTGTGTTGAGTTGGACTAGCAAGTCCGGATATAGCGGACCCGATTCTTTGTGTACTAAAAACGGCGCAGCCTTCTCGGGTGACGCCTGCGCCTGAACTTCGACAGCAAGCGTGGTATCGTGCGAGGCTTGCTCGCCGCCAAAGCTTATGTCGAAGTCTCCAGCGATCGGCTGGTTCATTCGGTCGGCCGACAAATCAGGCAAATCACTCAAGAAGACGGTGCCGATGGCGAGCGTCCCGCTCTCCGCAGTTTCCTGAGGCTCTGACTGGGCCGCCGGCACGACCGAATCCAGGCCCACGCCCATTCTCGTGTAGCGAGAAACGATTTCCGGATGATCGCCGTGTCTCTCGCGCAACCTATCTAATGTGTCGCGCGCTATCTCTACGTAGCCCTGCGCTATGTAAAAGTCTATGCCTTCCAGCTCGTCGCGCATCAGGCGTGGCATAGTGTCGGAAGCCAGCAGGCTTGCGGAGTCAAAGGCGGAATCAGCCGCGGCGTGGCTGGCGTCTTGCTGGCCATCTGCTTCTTCATTCGAAGCTTCGCCGAACTGAAACACGTCTTCGATAACGTTAGACCCGGATCGCGCGTCTGCGCTGATCGCAAAGTCTGACGACCCTTCGCTTCCCGGCACCGTAACAAAACCTGCATGATCAGCCAGTGAGCCGGTCTGGTAGCTGCCCCAATTCACCGGCCCGGGCGCGGCGTTAATCTCGAAGCCCCCAGCCCCGTTTCCCGACATGCTGCTCTCAATATCAGCAAAACTGGTTTCAACATTGAACCGCGTTGCATCGCTCTCCGGTTCTCGACTCGGCGCACCGGCCTCGCTGACGTAGGATTCGACAAGCGGATCGAGCTGATGGGCTTCCGCGGCGTAGTCGCTGGCGCGAGCCGATTCGCCGCGCGCCTCGTGTACTCGAGCCAACTCGATACACTGCAACGCCGCCTTATCCATCATTCCAGCGCGGAGGTAAATGTCCTTCAGCTTCAAGTGAACCTGAATGTTATCCGGCGCGTGGCTTAGAATCTCGGTAAGCATCTGAACCGCGTGCGCAACCTGTCCATGCCCAGCCAGTATCTCGGCCTCCGAGATCTGCCGGATGATAAACGCATCGTCGAAAGCCGCCGATTCATAGTCGAGCGGACCGGTAGCTCGCACAACGTCGCGAGAATCGGCCTCGACTATGTCACGCACGCCGAGGTTATAGAGCCGCTGAAGGTGCATCGGCTCATCCGGCTCGAGCCGCGCTAGTTCCTTGAGCGCCGCAATCGCTTCTTCATCGTCGCCGTTTCGCATCGCCGCGTCTGTCAGCGAATTGAGGGTCGCCGCCAGGTTGTGGTCTTCGCGTATGCGGAGGAATATCTGGGCAAGTCGGCGGAGCGCTCCAATGTGGTTGAGATCTTTGTCGAGAACGCGCCGCAGGAAATCGATAGCCTTGTCCTCTTCGCGCTTCGCGATCAAGACTTCGATGCACCCGTCGATCTGCTCGGCTGCGCGATCCAGATCGCCTGTCTGAAGAAATCGTCGCCCAACTTCGAGCAGGTAGAGATACCGGTTTTTGTCCAATTGGACGAGACTGAGAAAAGTCCGCTCGGCGTCGTCCATCATACCCGCAGCCAGATACGTGCGCCCGAGGATGGTCAGCAACTCGACATCTCCGGGGTTTCGCTCGAACGCTTCGACGAGAATGTTTATTGCGCGGTCGGTCTGGCCTTGTTGCGAATAAATCGTCGCGAGGGCGGTAAGCGCCTGCCGGCTGTCCGGGTTGATCATTATGGCTTTGAGATTGGCGTTGAGCGCCTGCTCGGTGTCGCCCTTGCGAAGGAACTCCGCGCCGGCAACGATAAACGACTCGTGTGCCTGCTCCGGCATGTGTTCGCGCAAATAGATCTCACCGAGCTTTATTCGGACCGAGGTGTTTGAAGGATCGAGATCTGCGATTTTCTGATAAGCTTCAAGAGCCTTTCGAGTCTGTCCGGCGCGAGCGTGAGAATCAGCCACTTGCAAGTACTGCTGGCGCGCTTCAACCAGAAGACCCTGTTGCGAATAGAGGTTAGCCAGCTTCATCGAAGTCTCGACATTGATCGGGTCGAGCTTCGATATCTTCTTGAGCATCGCGATGGCTTTCAGCGTAAAGCCTCCCTCGCGGTAGCTGTCGGCGATTCTGGAGAAGTTGGTAATCGCGTCCTGAATCTTTCCCGCGCGCACGTACAGGTCGCCAAGCGTGTTGATCGTTGTCAGGTCAGCAGGATCGGCGTCAACAACCTTTCGATACTCGTCAATCGCCGCCGGGATCTTGCCCTGCAGGACATATTTTTCCGCCGTACGCAGGACCTTGGATTTGTTCAAGGACATAACGCCTCCCGAGGCTCACACCTCGTCGACTGCTCTCTTAGTCCAGGGGCAACGCCGGGGTGCTTAAAGATCGTTGGAAGCGAAAGACAAGGCGCCTACTCTTCGCGCAGGTCAAGAGCGCCCTGGTAGAGCTGCACGCCGTGGAAAGTCTTCCGGTGAATGGCTGAAGGACCGAGCCGCGCTATGGCGTCCTGATGCTCCCGGGTCGTGTACCCTACGTGCGAAGCGAAGCCGTAGCCCGGATACTCGCCGTCGTACTCTCTCATCACCCGGTCGCGAGCCACCTTCGCAAGTATCGAAGCGGCCGCAACAGAAGCGGAAAGTCCATCACCTTTGACAATGGCTAATTGAGGGCAGTGCAGGTTGGGGAGCTCTTGACGCCCGTCTATTAAAACATAGTCAGGTAGCGGTTGCAATGCTTTTACTGCCTCACCCATCGCGAGCAATGAGGCTTGCAGAATGTTGATTCGGTCAATCTGGCTGTGCTCGACTCGCGCCACCATAAATGCAATTGCTCGCCTCTCGATCTCCGGCGCGAGGCGCTCCCGCTGAAGCCTGGTTAGCTTCTTGGAATCGTTGATTCCCTCCGGAACGTCGCGAAGGTTCAGGATGACCGCGGCTGCCATGACTGGTCCCGCAAGCGCGCCGCGTCCAACTTCGTCGGCTCCGGCGATTAACCGAAAGCCTTTCCGCGTGAATCGTCTTTCGAACTTTGTGTCGCAAGGCATTGGAATCTCGAAGGCACGATCGAAAAGGAGACAACGGCACGAATTGAAAATTGAAAATTGAAAATTGGACGGAATCGATCCGAGCAATGTTCCGTCTTTCACATCCTCAAATCCTCAAATTTTCAATTCTCAATTTTCAATTCCCCATTCCTACTCAATCGTTCCGGTCACCGGGCTCGACGCCGAAGCATACAACTTCTTCTGGATTCGGCCGGCCTCGTATGCGAGCCTGCCGGCCTTCACCGCATAGTTCATCGCCTGCGCCATGGCAACGGCATCCCGAGCGCCCGCGATTCCGGTGTTCATTAGTATTCCATCAACACCCAACTCCATCGCCAGCGTTGCGTCCGAAGCCGTGCCGACTCCTGCATCGACGATCAGCGGCACTTCCCGAATCTCCTCGCGTAGTATCCGTAACGTCGTGAAGTTCTGAATGCCAAGCCCTGAGCCGATCGGAGCGGCCAGCGGCATCACCGCCGCTGCTCCCGCATCTACTAGCCGTCGAGCGACAATTAAGTCGTCGTTCAAATACGGCAGCACGATGAATCCCTCTTTGACCAGAACCCGCGTCGCTTCAAGCAAGCCCTGGTTGTCGGGGAACAGAGTCCGTTCGTCGCCCAGAACCTCAAGCTTGATCCAATTGTTGTCGAGCGCTTCGCGCGCAAGCATCGCCGTGCGGATCGCTTCGTCCGCCGAATAGCAACCAGCCGTGTTGGGGAGGATGTGATACTTCGCCGGATCGATATAGTCGAGCAACGACTCCTTTGACTTGTCGGTGAGGTTCACCCTTCGAACGGCGACCGTTACCATCTCGGTGCCAGACACCTCGAGCGATCGCTTCATCAGGTCGAAGCTCTCGTACTTGCCCGATCCGAGAATCAGCCGCGAGTGAAACTCGCGGCCCGCAATGATGAGTGAGTCTACCATGTCTTATTCCAACATTCCCTGGCGCACGATTCGTGAACCGTAGCGCTCGAACCGGGTCTCGCGATCTGTCGCGCGCCAGCCTTCAGTCATGGACACGGCTCATCACTCGAACCGCCTCCGACGAAATGCACGATCTCGACCCTGTCGCCCTCGGCGAGAGTCGTGGACATCCAGTCCGCGCGGCGAACGATGCTCCGGTTCACTTCCACGGCAAGCCTTTCCGGCTTCACTCCCAGACTCTCCAAAAGCTCTACTACGCTAAGGCCTTCGGCTAACCTGGTCTGTTCACCATTTACTGTAACGTTCAATTGAGCACCAACGAGAAAGGCTTACGCGGGTCTTCGTAAGGTTCACGACCTGCGGATCAGTTGCTTAACCTCGCCGCGTCCCCGTTTCGACTGGCCTTCGATCACGATGGCCGCTGTGCCGGCCGTAAAAGGCGGAATCGCTAGACTGAAACTTGCGACTCCATCCATCGCTGATCTGCCGATGTACACCTGCGGCTTGAACGCGGTCCCTATGACTTTGATCGTAACCACCGCATCGCTCTCAGCTTTTCCACCGCAGGTCACCTGAACTCTCAACCCGACGCTTTTGCCCGCTGTAAAGACTTCGGGCGTCAGCACCTTGAGCTCGACTTTTTGTTGCCCGGCGCTCCGGCTCAGATAATCAGAGACCACCTGGTCGAGATCCAATCCGGCGCCGCGCGGAACGGCGGGCTCCTTCACAGTATTCTGTCTATGAGCGGAGATTTGATGACCGGCGCCGCCATTCGGGAAAGCGATGCCTGCCTCTTCGATTTCTGCTGGCTTCTTCTTGATAGAAGATAAACTCGGATTGATAACAGCCGGCGCGGCAGGCGCCAGGGATCCCAGCAACTGCGTCTTTCCGGTCTGTTGTTTCGCTGAGTGTCGTATCAGTTCTTCGATTCGCCCGGCCTTGATCGCAGCGATCATCACCTGATGCTGTCTCTTGAGCAGCGAAGCGATCACATCCTCGGTACCTGCCGTGTTCAACTGATCGGCATAAGGCGTGCGCTTCTTTGCTACGATGGTCCCGCCGATGTAGACAAGCGATTCAAATGCCCGGTTGCCGGCCCCGCAATCCTCCGTCTGAACATGGTAGACGTGGCCTTCGTGCTGGACATCCGTGTTGAACCCGGTTCTCATCCTGGTCGAAAGTAGCATACCGAATTTTCACAGTCAATAATACGCACTGAAACGCTGCGCTAGCACGAGCCGCGAGTGATGCTATAATCGCGCTATGGAAACGGAAGGCGCGGAGAGACTTGAGCAGTTGCCGATTTTTCCGCTGGCGACGGTGCTCTTCCCTGGCGCGATCTTACCGCTTCACATCTTCGAGGACCGCTACAAACAAATGATGCGGCACGCGGTTGAGAACGGCGGCCTGTTCGGGCTTTCTTATCGAGGCGATGCCTCGGCCGGCAAAGAGACCCCGCCTGAAACTGGAAGCGTCGGATGCGTCGCCAAGATACACGCGGTTATGCCCCTCAACGAAGGCAAGATGAATGTCATTTCGACGGGCTTGATTCGCTACAGAGTGCTGAGTCTTCACCAGACCGAGCCGTTCTTGATTGCGAAGGTCGAACCCTTTACCGATGACCTCGAACCGGGCGCCGACCTCAACCGGATCTTCGAAGAGATGTCCGCGATGTGCAAGGAATTCCTGGAAGCCGCTCAGACACTTGATGAAGCGGGCGGCGTCGCGGGTCAAGATCTTCCCGAAGACCCCGAAGCCTTCTCGCTGCTGATCTCTTCAGCTTTGCCGATCGACAACGATGCAAAGCAGACGTTGTTGGAAGTCACTTCCACGAGGTCGAGACTCAGCCGTCTGAGACACTACGTTGCGAGCGCGCTGGCTGATTTCACACGAAGGATCAAAACTCAGGAACGAGCCAAGGGAAACGGCCACGGACGAATCAACGCACGGTGACGACCTAGATATTAAGACAGATCGGAGATACCCTATGGGCCGAATACGCCAGATGATTAATGTTCAAGGACGGGAAAGCTGGACGCTGTTTGATTCCGGCGCCCGGAATACCTACATTGTCCCTGCCGTTGCCGCCCTTCTGACCACCACCGAGATGTCTCACCCAATCCGCACGGCGCTTGGCGGCTCAGTTCGAGAAACCAACAGAGCAGCCTTGCTGGAGGCGGAGGTGGAGGGGTTCCCCATTTCTACTCATGCGGTCGTGATTGACCAAATCGGCAATGACGATGACGGAAGATCAATCGAGATACTGTTCGGAGCCTTGGCAATGCAGCAGTGGGGCATACGCTTGATTCCCGAACAAGAAAAAATAGATATGACTCACTACCCTACCGAGTTTGTTGAGTTCTGATGACAACGCCCGAACCTGCCACCGTACGGGCATTGGCGACTACCGTGCTCTTCAAAACCGTGCTCTTCAAAACCGCATTCTTCAATGGGCAACCCTGGCCACCTCCCAGTCCGGACGCGGGGCTTGTTGCCCTCCGCGATCAGTTTTTCAAGCGTAACCTGATTGACTCACCGGCCCCGGTCGTTGAGAGTGTGCCGCCTATATCTTGAGTCGTCTCGCCTGCCCGGACTGATTCTTCAACCGCCTGCTCGATCTTCTCAGCAGCTTCCTTGAAGCCGATGTATTCAAGCATCATCGCGCTTGTCAGAATCGCTGCGATCGGGTTCGCAACATTCTTGCCCGCAACTGTAGGCGCGCTTCCGTGCACCGGTTCGAACAGAGACACGCGGCCGGGGTGAATGTTGCCGGACGCCGCCATCCCCAAGCCTCCCTGCAAGCCCGCGCCTAGATCCGTAATGATGTCGCCGAAAAGATTGCAGGTGACGATCACGTCAAAACGTCCCGGATCAAGCACCATCCACATCGCAAGAACATCAATGTAGAAATGATTCGCTTTGATGTCCGGGAAGCGCGCGGCGACGGCTTTGAAGGTTCGCTGCCAGAGGTCGTGGCCATAAGTCAGCACGTTTGATTTGTCGCTCATTGTGACGCGCTTGCGGCCGTGCTCGCGAGCGTACTCAAAAGCCGCGGTGATGATTCGCTCGACGCCTCGCCGGGTGTTGATCTCTTCCTGAGTCGCAACCTCCTCAGTAGTTCCCTTCTTGAAGTTCCCTCCCATGAAAACGTACAAGCCTTCGGTGTTCTCGCGAAACACGACGAAATCAACGTCTTCGACTCGGCGACCTTTCAAGGGACAGAGCCGCTCATCGATGAGCTTGATCGGGCGGAGGTTTATGTACAGGTCTAGGCCTGACCTCATACCGAGGAGAATGTCCTTGGCATGTTTGTTATCGGGGACTCGTGGGTCGCCAAAGGCGCCTGTGAGTATAGCGTCGTATTCGGCGGACAGCGTTTCGAGGGCGCCTTCGGGCATCGTAATTCCCGTAGCCAGGTAGTTCTCCGCTCCCCAATTAAAATGCTCGAGCGAAATCTCGAAGCCGAAGATATCGCGCGCCAGTTCGACTGTGAGCACGGCTTCGCGAATGACTTCGGGGCCTATACCGTCGCCGGGGATTACGGCTACGCGCTTCAAAGAATCCTCCACAAGAACGGGTGAGTCATCGGTTGCGAGTTCGTCTTGCTCTCACTGTTTTCCGTTTCGCATATCGAGTTGTTTGAATATCTCGGGCAGGGCTGCAATTACGACGTCGCCGACCACCTTGAGGCTCTCGCCGCTGACCTTGTCCAGCGTGTCCTCGTTGGTGTGCCAATATTGATTCGAGGGGCCGTAGTTGAAATCAATCAAGTCCACTACCGGGACGCCGGCTTGCTTGAAGGGAATGTGATCGTCCGAGTAGCCGCCCTCGGCTTCGAGGAAGTGCTTCGCGTAGCCGAGCTGCCGCGCTGTTCTCCAAATCGCGTTCACTAACCACAGCGTCGATTCAACATCACGCAACAAATCAAGATTCTTGTCGCCGATCATATCGACAAGCACCATCGCCTTCACACGGGGCAGCGTGCCTTCGAAGGCGAGCTTCTTCACCATGTGCCGGCTGCCGTAGGTGTTATCCATCCCGTTGTTTGCGCTCCAATCGACGAACGCCTCTTCACCGTCGAAGAACACAAACCAGAGCGTGTACTCGGGCTTCGTCTTTGCGAGCACACGCGCCATCTCGAGGACGGCGGCCGTGCTGGATCCGCCATCATTCGCTCCAACGAACCCTGCTTGCGGCTTGGTATCGTAGTGCCCGGATATGAGTACGATCTCCGGTCGCTTCCCCGGCAACTCCGCAATGAGGTTGTTCATCGCAACCGGCCCACGGGTAGTCTCGGCCTGGACCTGGAACTTGTCCTCGATGACCTTCAGTTCATAGCTCCTCAACTCGCTTACGATGTAGTCGCGAGTCGCCCTGATTGCTTCCGAACCCGGCGGACGCGGCCCTATCTCGACAAGCTTCTTCATGTGCCGATATGCGCGCGCAGCGTCAAATTCCATAGCCGCGTTGGCGTTAGGCGTGCTGGTGATCGACCCCGGTTCCAGTGCTGAGTGTCCGGTCAGGCCCGAAGAAATCGCGAGGAACGTAAGAAGCAGCGCTGAGAATGTGCGGCGCCGCGATGTGTTTCGACGAAACATGTCTGGATTCTCTTCTTGATGGCTCGAAGCGCAGGTTCAGATGAATTTCAGTTGAGCAAGGCTCTTCGGCAGCTTGTCATCGCTGGAAGCGCGAAGGCCGGCCATCCTTCGCTCGCCTGTCAGTTGGTCGAGCGTGACCCGCTCGGTCCTGATGAATGTCAGATCGCGCACATTTATGACAGTGACATCAGTGCACTCGTTCGGGTTCTCACGCAAGAACGAAGTGACCACAACGTACCTGGTTTCGGGTGTCATCAACCGCGCGTCGAGGGGATCGGCCAGAATGTAGTTGATCGTCTCGCCATTTCCGAACCTGACCAGAAGCTTGTAGAGTGGCTCACGAATTTGAAGGCTCTCGCTCATTGCAGTTACCATCTGATCTGAGTTGCAAACAACGCTTGCGACTTGGAATCGGATTCACCTGCTGCCTCGACCCACGCTTCAGAAACTACAGCACTGATTCCACTCGGTCAAGTTTCCTTAGCGTGCTTGATCGTGACCGCGTTCTTAGCTGCGTCGCCGAAGAGGGCTATGACTCGACTAGAATACGGTCGCAACGATTGTGATTATTGCTATTATTTTTGTTGACAGAGGATTGGCATCAGTCATACAATCACGCCACTCAAATCTCCGAGGAGGAGGTGTTCTCGTGCTAGAGAATAGGATCGCGTCCCGCACCAGAAACACTTTACTCGCTTTCGTGATTGCAACTTTGGCCACGAGCACCCCGTTGATGGGCAACTTCACGGCACTCGCTGTTTGCCAACTCGGTTCGGCCACCACGGCCCAGGACGGCCCGAAACAAGGGTATGCAGGAGTCTTTGGTCTGATGTTTTGCGTGCCGAGTGAGACTTGCGCGGGAGGCGAGTTTTGGCCGCTATTTGCTGAGATCTTTATCTTTAATACGACTCACGGGTGCTTTGATCTTGTTGCGAGAATAGGCCGTTATACTGGTTCCAGTCACCCTCAATCGGCGTTCTCGTACGTCGCCTCATGGGACGAAACCGGAGGTGGCTTTCATGCTTCCTTGCTGGGATCACTATGATATCTATCCTTGCAGCGGTGGCACGTTCTCGATAACCGGAGGATTTGGGCCCTGTCAAGCCTGTAGCAGCGGTGACTTATCCTGCTTGTCATATTGGTCAGGAGATAGCTATTGCGGGCTTGCGGCAAACTTCAACACGTATCCGGTAACTGGCTGTCCAAACAACATGGTCTGGGATAATGATGGCTGTTGTTGCGGCGATGGTGGCTCGCCAATCGTTATTGATATCCAGGGCAATGGCTTTGATTTGACGAATGCCGCGTCGGGAGTGAGTTTTGATATCAATCACGATGGCACCCAAGACCATCTATCCTGGACTGCCGCGAACTCCGATGATGCTTGGCTCGCCCTCGACCGGAACGGTAATGGAAGAATAGATGACGGCGGTGAGCTGTTCGGCAACTTTACACCACAACCAGCCTCACAATATCCTAACGGCTTTGCCGCACTTGCTGAATACGATAAACGCTCTAAGGGCGGTAACAGAGATGGGAGAATAACCAGTGAGGACGCAGTCTTTTCCTCATTACACCTGTGGCAGGACGTGAATCACAACGGTACTTCAGAGGCTAGCGAAATGAACACACTCCCGTCATTGGGGGTTGTCTCAATTGACCTCGACTTTCAAAGGTCCAAACGCGTTGATCAAAACGGGAATGCATTTCGCTATCGTTCAAAGGTCCGCGACGCACGAGGCGCAGACGTCGGAAGATGGGCGTGGGATGTCTTTCTGGTACACGACTTCAGCTATGGAGCGCCAATGCCGCACTGACCAGACCGTGTAAGTTCTGGGGCCATCGCGGAAGAGTCAAGAATGGACACAGCAACCAGGCGCGATCGCTTCAAGAAGAATGGGACGGTAAAGCGAGGAGGGTGACATGATCAGAATGGCTGGTTACTTGGTCGGGATCGCGTCGGCTGCCGCAGTGACGGTGTTTGTGCTGGGCGGCATTCCCAACAGAAAAGAGGGCGATGGCAATCTGTCAAAGATCGAAACAACTGGCCTTGCGGCGCATGGTGTAGAAATTGTTGGGCCTGCCGACGCAAGCTTCAAGACGCTAGTGTCGGAACAAGCGCAAACGAAAGGGAGCCCGAACCCTGCGGCCTTGAAGAGTTCTTCTGTTTTCATTGTCAATAGGTCTCGGCTAGCGATAGCCGCATTAAACATTAACTGGGAACTCTCACTCCCCGACGGAACAAAGGTTTCGCACGCCACGGCCTACAAGAGCGGTCTTGGAGTCGTCTCCGATGGTGATTCACCACACCTCATGGATTACATAGCGCGGAACGGAAGCCGGCCATTCTCGCTGTTAGATTCGTCGAATGGCGCTAATCCAGGGATTGGAACCAGTATGGGAGGAGGAGGAAACAACAAAGCACGACAGTTATCCGAGGCAGTGAAGGTGACCGTCTCGGTTGATGGCGTATTATTTGTCGACGGAACATTTGTAGGCCCCGACACCAAGGATTTTTTTGGACTGCTAAAGGCAGAAATCGACGCGAGGAGAGATCTGGTTGAGGACATTGCCCAGATGTTGGACGGCGACGCCGAAGCCACAAAGCGTTTCGAGCTAATGGCAAATGCCAAATCGCATGACAACCAAGACCAGAGTGGCAATAACTCCTACTACAACATGATAAAGGAGACGCAGGCGAGCGTCATCTCGGCAAGGAGAAAGAGATTTGGTGACAAGGCCCTGCTGGAGGCGGTGAAGGTGGAGTTGAGCAAACCGCGAATGAATTTACGGAAACTGCAAAGTAACTGAACCACAGTCAAAGTCGTCAGTCTCAAAACCGCTTGACGCAAATGGATCGATGGCATGTTCGAGCATCTGGCATGGACCGCTGCCAATTGGCCCAGTTCGATTGATCATCGTGCTGGGCCACAGAGTCGGTTGAGGACTCTCCCGACGCGTGATGGTCTTCTCTGCGTAAACCTCTGCGTCTCTGCGGTTAGTTCCACACCCGCTTCAATATCTGACCGCGAGTCCATCTAACCGCAGAGACGCAAAGGCGCAGAGGTTTTACGCAGAGAAGACCGGCAATACCTAACCGATCAATCCCGCGTACCGGTCCAGAAGCGGAAGCACCGAATCGGGCTCGCCACTTGGCACCATGAACACCGCCCGCTCGACGCCTGCTGCTCGCAAATCGTCGAGCGCGGCCGGATCGGGCTTGGCGCCGAAGATCGAAATCGAAATCGACTTCGGATCCCGGCCCGCCGCTTCGGCGCGCCGATGAAGCTCGGCGATCTTCTCAGGGAGCCCCGTCATTCGATACCCGATCGGCATCCAGCCATCGCAAAACTCGACCACGCGATCAAAAGTTGTAGGCCCGTCACCGCCCATCAACACCGGCGGATGCGGCTTCTGCACAGGCTTAGGGTAAGACCAGAGCTTATCGAAGTTGACGAACTCGCCGTGGTACTCGGCTTCCTCTTTCGTCCAAATCTCCTTCATGGCAAGCACGCGCTCGCGCAGCACGCGCCATCTTTTCTTAAAAGGCGTGCCGTGGTTCTCCATCTCTTCGGCGTTCCATCCTCCGCCAATCCCAAACAGAAACCGCCCGCCTGAAAGAAAATCAAGACTCGCGACTTCCTTGGCAGTGGTGATCGGATCGCGTTCGACGATAAGGCAGATTCCGCTTGCGATTCGCAGCGTCGTTGTGGCAGCGGCAGCGGCGGCCAAAGCAACGAACAGATCGTGACTGTGCCAGTACTCCTTTGGAAGATCGCCGCCGCCGGGCCAGGGGCTGCGCCGATTTGCCGGGATATGAGTGTGCTCGGGCAGCCAGAGCGATTCGAAGCCTCGACCTTCCGCCTCGCGAGCCAGATCGTCTGGGCGAATCGCGTAGTCAGTCGCAAACATCGTGATGCCGAAAAGCATGATTGCCTCCTGGGTTTGAGAGTAAGCGAGCGGTCATGATACACCGGCCCTCGCGCGGTTGGCGACTCAAGCGATCGCGGTCGCGATCAAGAACGCAGCGCCGGCGGCGATCGCTCCGATCATTGCGGTCTGAAGCGCGCTGCGAAGCGGCCTCGCGGTGGTGAACTTGCCCTTCACATAGCCAAAGATAAACAGAGCTACAAGCGTGAACGCGATCGAGAACCACAGCGCCTCGCGGGGACTCGAAACCAGCATATACGGCGCAAGCGGGATCAACCCTCCAGCAACATACGCGGTCGCGATGGTCAACGCGCTGTTGCGAGCGCGCTTTGGTTGAGGTTCCTCAAGCCCAAGTTCGAACCGCATCATGAAGTCTATCCAGTCTTGCGGACGGTTGCTGAGCGCTTCGACAACCGGGCTGATCTGTTCGCTTGTCAGTCCGTAGCCTCGAAACACCTGCGCGACTTCTTCCCTCTCCTCGTCAGGAATCTCGCGGACCTCGCGACCCTCCCTCTTTCGCTCGCTTGCATAGTGTTCGGCTTCGCTTCTTGCCGCGAGGTACCCGCCTAGCCCCATGGCTATTGCGCCTGCCGCGATCTCCGCAAGCCCGGCGGTCACGATGATGTTGCTGGAGGCAGCCACGCCCGTAAGCCCGGCCGCCAACGCAAAAGGTACTGTCAGTCCGTCGGCCATTCCGAGGACTATGTCCCTAACAGCCTCGCTCGAAGTGAAGTGTCGCTCGACGTGCGGCGTTTGCGGCATAGTGTCTAGCCTCTTTGTTTTGCCCGGCGAACAGCCTCAATCTTTTGCTCAATCGCTCAAAGAGAGTAATATACTCCCCAGCCATTGGTAAATCGTGGCGAGCAGGTTTCGCAAAAGTCAGCCTCACCAATCAGGAGGAAAACGAATGAAGACGACGCTTTCGGCGACCGTGCGATTGCTAATCGCAGCTCTGGTTCTAAGCTTCATTCCCCGGCCCGCCGCCGCGCTCGACAACACCGCCGGAGAGGACAGGCCCATTCATCTGCATGTGACTGCGAGGTTCAGTCCTATCGGCGCGATCGTTGGGAACGTAACCGGACCCCGAGCCGCTATGATCGACGGCAGGATTGCTGCCGGCGAGCAGCCGATCTGGGGCGGTGAACTAGTCCAGGCGCCGGCAGACGCAACAGTGCGTGTTTCGTTCGATTCAACGGGCGAGGCGTCTCTCGCAAAGGGCGCGTCCGCAAGGTTCGGGGTCGTCCCGGCGGACGACGGAATGCAGGTACTAGTAGTTTCAATTGTGCGCGGCGGCGTCAGCTTCAAGCTTCGACCCGAAGCTGGCGCTTATGTAGAAGCCGGCGGGTCCGCCTTCGCCGCTTCACCGGGCGCGCGATTCACCGTTGGCGTCCTGGATGGCTATCCGGTGCTCAAAGTCGCTTCCGGTCACGTCGAAGCGCCGACGCAGGCGACTCAACCAAGATACATACTTCGTCCACCGGCCGGGCAAGGCGGCTCGATAAGCGTCGCCGCGCGCAGCACCCGCCAGGTTCAGATTCAGGTCACCGACGAAAACGACAGGCCGGTGCCCGACCTTGCGGTCCTCTTCTCGCTCGGCGATCCGTGCCTGGGAACGCTTGGGTTGGGAGTGGCGGCTGGAGCTACTTTCACAGAGAAGACCGACAACCGGGGCATCGCGACAGTCCCGTTCATCGTCGGCACGGCGAAATGCGCGGGCAGCCTGATCGTGAAGGTCGTGGGCACCGACATCGCTTACACCTACAAGGTGCAGGTTCAGGCGAGAAGCTTCTGGAACGCGCGAAACAACTCGATTATCGGAGGCGCGCTAGCGGCGGGGCTCGTCACGGGCCTGTACCTCGCAGATGTGTTCGGGAGCAACGAGCCGGTGCGCGCCGTGCCTCCTCCCGTGGTGAACCCTTAAGCGCCGCGCAAACCAAACGATGCCGAGAAAGCGTAACAAGTTGTGGGAGAAGTCATTATGAATCAGGAAAGTATTTTTCGCAGCGCCAGGGCGGCCGGGTTGCTGCTGTTTAGCGGCTTGATTGCATTTGCTGCGCTGCCAGCTCGCGCGCAACAAGTTCAAGAGCGTGGGATGCATGCTGTCGGCAAGACACGCAAAGAGAGCAAAGCCGACCAAAAGGTCGATCTGTGGGCGCTGCTGATTGGCGTGTCGCGCTTCCAGCACGGCGATGTAAACGTGCGCGGCAATCAGATCTCGAACCTCAAGTACGCGGGCGACGACGCGCAAGCGATCTATGAATTCTTGAGAAGCGAGGAAGGCGGCCCCTTCCCTGAAGATCACATCATCCTTCTCAAGGACGAGAACGCCACAAAGGCAAAAGTAGAGGAGGCGCTTGCCAAGCTTCGCAAGACGAAGCCCGACGATTTCTTTGTCACCTTCATTGCGACTCATGGAGTTCTCACCCCGGAACGCGACTCCAAGCTCGGACGGACCAACGAGGTAGCGTACTTCGTCCTCTACGATAGCGACCTCAGCGACCTGCAGAACACAGCGCTGCCGATGGCGGCGATTCAGGATGCGGTCAAGCAGATTCCCGCGAGGAAGGGGCTTGTTCTGTTGGATACCTGTCACAGCGCTGCAGTAGCAATGGCAGGGCGCGGGGCCGGGGAGAGCAAGCGCGCAAACACCCAGCTGATCGACAAGATTAAGGAGGTGGACGTCTCCGGCGTCGGCTACATCTGGGCGGCAGATCAAACCGAAGTCTCACTCGAGATCGACAACCTCAGTCAGGGCCAGGGCCAGGGTCAAGGAGTCTTCAGCTATTGCTTGCTCGAGGGTTTGCGTGGAAATGGCGATGAAAATGCAGACGGCCAAGTCACATTTAAGGAACTGAAGACTTACGTTCAAAAGAAAGTGCCGGAGCTGACCGGCGAAATACCACAGAACCCGGGCGGAACCACGACAACAATCGAAGCCAACGATATTCCTCTCTCGATCGTTCCGAACTCGTGCAAAGATCCGGCTCAGTGCGGCTCGCTTGTGATTCGCGCGCCGGATCTTGAGGGCGTCACTGTTTCGATTGACGGCGCGCCAACCGCGATCATAAGCAGCAAGCGCGAAATAACCAGACGAGTGCCAACCGGTACGCGGCGTTTGTCCTTCACGATGGACGGAGTCAAGCGCGAACGCGAGGCCCGCATCGAATCAGGCAAGTCGCGGTTTGTCGAAGTGAACCTCACTTTGAGCCAGAGCGACGACGACGCACTCGTTGAAGTGCCCGAGAGCCTTGTCAACGTTTACTTTGGCGACGTGAAAGAACCATCCAAGGACGCCAGGGAAGCGTTTCTGGACGGCGTCGACTTCTTCAACAAGCAGAAAACCGATCAAGCCATTGAGAAATTCAACGAAGCGATAAAGAAGAACGGCGGCAGTCCTTATCCCGACGCGCTGGTCTATCGCGGACGGGCCGAGCAATCCTTGGGACGCAAGGCCGACGCGGTCACGAGCTTTCACCAAGCGCTGGCGGCTCGCAAGAGTGACTTCGAAACCGAGGCTTTCCTCGCCGAAGCGAGGTTCGAACTGAACCTCGATCCCGGCGAAGTCGAGGGCTCGCTTCGAAACGTTATTCGCCGACACCCCGGTTGGGATTATCCGCAAGTGGTGCTGGGCGATGTGCTGCTCTTCAAGAAGGATTATATCGGGGCGGAACGAACGCTTTTGAAGGCGACGCGGAACAACCCAAAATCGCCGCCGGCGCACCTTATCCTTGCAGATGTGCTTACTCATCAAGACTCAAAACAGAAGCGCGAGCAGGCGGTCAAAGAGGCGCGCCTTGCGCTGGAGCTTTTCGCGATTGTGTCGCAGAAGAAGGTCTCGGCCTCCCGCGCCCTGAAGGGACTGTCGGTCTCGCATTTGATCTTCGGAGGCGGCAAGTATCGCAACGATGCGGTGATGGCCGAGGCTCAGCACATGCTGGGAAAGACGCTGACTCGCGTGGTCCAATTCGAGGACCCGGTCGCGAACCCTGATGCCTACCTGGACGAAGGTCGCAAACATCTCACCGAGGCGCTGCGGCTTTCACAGAGCCTGACGAATAAATTGCGGCTTATGCTGGTGCTCGAGACAAGCGCGGTGAACTATCTCTTTAAGGGTGACGTTACGCGGGCGATCGAGGACGGCGAGAAAGCGCTCAAGCTGACCGAGTCGATGCCGGCGTTGAAGAACTTCCCAGACGCGCATCTGACGCTGGCTCAGGCTTACGTTGCCAATCAAAAGTTCGTACCGGCAGTCGAGCACATGAAGAAGTACATCGCGGTCGCCAAGCCGCAACTCACTTCGGATGAGCTGAAGAGGTTCGAAGAAGAGCTCATCCGCCTGACCAGGATGAGAGACGCGAACCGCCAGAAGAAGTGACGTGCGGGGCGAAGACATCTGCTTAGTGGCAGACTGCCGTTTCGCCGCAACGACGCCGAGACGCAAGCCTAACGCAGAGATCCTGCGCGGCCTCCGTCTCGGCGTCTTGCTTTGCGGTGAACTTATTCGAGAAGATCGACCCGAGCGGCAACGAATACTCAAGCGCACGAAGCTTCCGCTTTGTGTGTTCGCCTTTTTTTTGATAGATTCTCTCCAGTCTGCAAGGAAGTTCCAGTAACACGAAATCATACGAACCGGGAGAGACAATGGCTGAAGCTGCGGAGTTGATCGGATCATTCGAAAAGCTGGAACCGATGTCGCATGGTCGCCCTGATCTGCGCAAAAAGAAGCCCAAGATTCTCGCAGTCATATTGGACAATTGCACCGGCTGCGCCGGCTCGCCCGCGTGCGTCGAGTACTGCCCGGTCGATGCTTGCATGTTCTGGGTGAACGATGCCGACTACTATCCGAGCGGCCGCATCGAAGTCGATCCCAACCTGTGCATCGGCTGCAAGCTCTGCACCAGCAAAGGGCCCGACGGAACTTTCCTTGAAGGCTGTCCGTGGGACGCGATTGAGATGATGGACGTGGCTGAATGGGAATCGCGGACCGGCATGGCGCTCAACCCGTAGACTCTATGCAACGGCATTGCGTTGCCGCTCGGCAACTTGTCATTGACTCTTCCCTGCTCTCTCCCGAATAGCTTCAATAGTGGCTAGAGCCTGCTTCGCTACGCTGTCGGGCAAGCCTTGAAGCGGCCGCGTGTAACGCTGGATGGCAGGAATGTCGTCCGGCTGCCCAATGATGAAGAGCGCAACGAGCGCGCTTCGAACCTGCTCGCTCTCCGGTGAAAGAGTCATCAACTCCGCGCCTTCCGTAACTGTGCCGTTGTCGGCTATCGCTATCGACTCGATGCGTGAGGCTTCGGGCGCGCGCATTTCGACAATCTGGCCGTCGCCTTTCCTGATGCGAACCAGAGGAGCTCCGGCAGCCAGGGGTGTTCCTTCGTCTTTCACAATCAACTCAACGGTTCCGTCAACGGCTGCCCGCAGCGTTGTGGTTTTGAGCATCTCGACAAGCTCGGGGCGCGCGGATGCATCGCCAAACCTGACGAGCGCAAGCGCCGCGTTGTGCCGCACTCCCGGATGCAAATCCACAAGCATCTGCGCAAGCTTCGCGTGAAACTCCCGATAAGCGTTGTCCTGTCCCATGACCCAGGCCGCGGTCAAACGAACTTCGGGCGAGTCGTTGGACGCAGCTTCGATGACCGCCGGATACCAGCGCTTCACCGCCTGGTCGCCGGCGATGATTTGCTGGCTTATTTGCGCGAGCGCGTGCTGAGCGTTGCGAGGCTTGTTGCGGTCGTGGAGATACTCTTCCATCTTCGCGTCGGAAAGCGGACGCCCAAACCACGTCCCGTACCACGAGAAGAACGGGATGACGACAAACAGCGCGATGACGACAACGATGGCCCACGGGTACTTGCGGCTCGGCACGTTGCGCGGCGCGGGGCTCTCGTCGTGAATTGGTTCGTCTTCGGGCAAGTCCTATTCCTGTATGGGAGGCCCTCCGTGGCCTCCCCTTGTCGCACGCTTATCATCGGAACTGACTAAGAGCGTCGACTGCGATCGCCCCGCTTGACGGGCTACCGAGCCGCACTGAACCCTAACGCCCTTGCGCTCGAATAGGCGTATTCTGAAACACGGCAATGATCCATTTGCCGCCCTCTTTCGTCATGACCATCGTGTTCAAGGCGTGACCTTTCTCGCCCCCCTTGCTGACTTCCAGATTCCACTCGACATGCACAACCGCCACATCGGGACGCAGGAAGCGGATGCTTTTGACCGTGGCAACGTTATGACTGTCCTTGTAGATGGTTGTGAATATCGCCGTATGCCCGCTTTCGATATCCTCTCTACCCTTAACCTTCATGCCGTTAACCACAACGTAGTCGGCATCAGAGGCGAACGGGGACGCGAAGGCCTTGCCATCGTGAGCGTTCCATCCGTCTTGAACTTGCTGAACGACCTGTCGGAGGGCGGCTTCGTCACCGCTTGAAGTCCGCGGCGCTTGTGCGTTACTTGTCTGAACGACGAGCGAGACGAACGCAATTGCAAACAGGGTAAATAACGGTGCGCGTTGCGACATAGCAATTCTCCTTTTTCTCTTTTAAGTTTGTGTGAGTATGAACCGTTCAACTCCACCGTCCGAAACGACACCTGGCTTCTCGTGTACTTCGGTATTTAGGATTCTACGCCATAGACCCTTTTCGTTCGGTTGTTGCGCAAAGTGCAAGCCCCGCTTGCGAACGCCGCAAGAAACAACTCTTCATCTCTAAGCAACGCCTTGCGAAACGACGAGTTGGTTATGAATGCCGCAGCCCGGACCGCGGCAAACGTAAGCCCTGCATAAGCCACAAGCGTCGCGGCTGTCACCCACCCGTTGAACAACAGATCGACGAACGCTATCAGCGATACTGCGCCGCCCACTGTGATCCATTTGCGAATCGGCGACGCCGGATGCGAGACCTGAAACGCCGCCGCCTGTATCGGCACGGCTGCGAACAGCCAGTAGTTGCCCGTCACCATCGCTGCAACAACCGAAGCGGCAGCCGCGACCACGAGCAGCAAAGAGAGCGCGGCGACTGCAGCTTTGCGCGTTCCGTTATTGAATCGGCTCGACCATTCAGCCGCGGCCAACGGATCGACACCGAGGTTGAAGCTCTTGATTGCGGCCGCTGCTTGCATTTGATCGAACGTCTCGAAGGGAAAATCCGGGATGCCGCCAACAGTCTTCCATTCAGGCTGAGCTTCCGGCCGGCCGATCACTGTAGCGCGCGGCTTCATCTTCAAAGACTATCGCGACGGGTAGAGATGATAAAGCATGAAGTACACGATCACACCAGTGACCGAGACGTAGAGCCACATCGGAAACGTGTACCGGGCGACGGCTCGGTGCCGCACGAACTGGCCCCGAAGCGCGCGAGTCAAAGTCACGATCACGAACGGCACGACCGTTACGGCCAGAATCGTGTGCGAAATCAGGATGACCATGTAGAGAGTTCGAGCCCATCCCGTTCCGGCAAACCGGGTCACCCCCGCTCCATAGCCGATGTGATACGTGAGGTATGAAATCAGGAACAGGCTTGAGCTGATGACGGCTGCGATCATGCACGCACGGTGAAGCGCGATCTGCTTGCGGCGGATCAGAAGGAACCCGATTACGATCAATATCCCGCTGGCGGCGTTTAGCGAAGCGTTGAGGGGAGGGAACCAATGAATGGGCATATGAAAATGCGAGCGAACTGCTGTCGAATCAAAACTCCGGAGGCTGCTCTTCGCTGAAGGCGGGCTCTTCGGTGGATGCCTTCACTGCTCTGCCACCTTGAACGTTGCGAAAGCGATAGAACACGCCAAACAGTCCGGCGAACATCGCGACCGGCGGCACGAGGAGGATCATCGCCGCCAGATCCAACGTCTTTGAAGCAGCCTCGGCGTCTGTCGAGTTTTGGACCGACGCGCCGCACATCGCACACTGCGCCAACGAAGGCTCGCAGGCCGAAGCTACCAGCAAGATCGCGGCAGAACCCAACAATAAGACTCGAAGCGACTTCATTTTTCCTCTTCGCCGGCTGACGATTCGTGTTCCTCCGATTGCTGCTGAACCTCCATCGCCGGGCGCAGGTCGTGCGCGCGACGGCTGTCCGGGAAGAAAATGCCAAACAGCAAAAACAGGACTATCAGCGTTGGCACGATGGTCATGACCAGACTCAACCGCTCGAACTTGAGGTGCATAAAGTAAGCGACGATCATGGCCGCCTTCACAATCGACAACAGCATCAGGATCGTCAGCATCAGCGCCGCATGCAAGTGAATGTAGGCCAGAACGACTTCGATCGCTGTCAGCGCAAGCAACCCGCCCCAAATAATGATGTTCTCTCGATTGCCGCCGCCGTGATGCTCTTCGATTTCAT
Source organism: Candidatus Onstottus arcticum (assembly GCA_038040485.1). Taxonomy (GTDB): domain Bacteria; phylum Acidobacteriota; class Blastocatellia; order UBA7656; family UBA7656; genus Onstottus_B; species Onstottus_B arcticum. The sequence goes on along the minus strand of JBBPIE010000023.1, from coordinate 52,646 downwards.
GAGCCGGCGCTGGTTCCTCCTCATCTGCGCCAGCCGTGAACAGGCCGTTCTGCTTTGCCCAAATCAGCGGATTGATGGCGAACAACAGCGCGAGCAGCAGGCAGACGAAAATCAGAAAAAGGTCGTCGGTACCTCCCTTCAACTGGTTGCTGACAGCGGTCCACACTGCAACCAGAAATGAGAGCCCTGCCAGCGCGAGCAGGCCCATATTCATTCGCTTGATTTCTTTATCTCTATGCTTTGACTGCTCCATCGCTTATCCTCGCTCGATCGGATTTAGCTCCACGCTCATGGTGTGAAATCAACTGACATCAAGTAGATCAGGGGAAACACAAACATCCAGACGAGATCGACGAAGTGCCAGTACAAGCCGCTTACCTCGACGTCGTCCGCGGTGAACTTGCGAATGCGCGCGGCGATGACTCCGAGATAAATCAGGCCGGTGAAGACGTGAAACATATGAAGCCCGGTGATACCGAAGAAAGCCGAGCCGAAAAGTGGTGAGGCGCCCGGCCATTGGTGCGCCCATTCGTCGGGGAGCTTAAAGGGCGTCAGCCCCTCATCAACGATGAGGTGATGCCATTCGTACGAGTGCAGCAAGATAAACGCGGCGCCGAAGAAGATCGTTGCCAGAATCCACAATCGCGCTTTCTTCTTGTCCCGCTTCTTGGCGGCTGCAACCGCGAAGACCATCGTAAGGCTGCTCGACAGCAACACGAGCGTCATGACTGTGGAAAACGTCACGCTTGGATGAAACTTAAACGGCGTGGGCCAAACAGGACTGGACAATCGCGAGTAAGCGTAAGTCACCAGCAGGGCCCCGAACGTCAACGAGTCCGACATTATGAACAGCCACATGCCGAGCTTGCGGTGACTCACTCGATACGGGAACGTCCCGCCTCCCCACTCTTCCGTCAGACTTACAGCTTTCGCTTCAGCCATTCACACACCTCCGGTGTCAGTCATTTCCAGAAAAACAGCAGCACAAAAAGGTAAATCCAAAGCCCATCCATGAAGTGCCAGTACGTCGCGGTAACGCCGACCGCCGCACGTTGCTTCATCCCGATTCGCATTCGCAGCGCATTCGCCGTCACGTAGCACAACGCCATAACTCCGCCCAGCAGGTGCAATGCGTGAAGGCTCGTCAGCAGATAGAAAAACGAGCTGTGCGGATGGCTGTTGACGTAGATCCCTTGTGCCGCGAGTTCGCGCCATGCAACGACCTGGCCCGCGAGAAAAGCTATTCCGAGCACCGTCGTAAGAATGATCCATCGCTTGAGACCGCTGTAGTCGTTTCGCGCAAGCGCCCGACGCGCGAGGTCCATAGTCACGCTGCTGATCACCAGCAGGACTGTGTTGATCCATAGCACGGGCGGAACGTTGAGCGGCACCCAGTCGTGCTGGCCTCCGTTGAGCGCGGGGCTTTGGCGCACAACTACCGCGCTGGTCAGCGCCATGAACAGCATCAAGATACTGGCAAGCGCGACCCAAATCCCGATGCGATACTTGTTCGGTTCGACGGCGTCTTCGCGCGTGAAGCCCGGCGGCCAATCACCTCCGCCGCCGCCCGAGCCCGGATCAAGCGGCCCGCCCGGCCCTCCCGCTTCTGCGCCAAGCCCCCCTCGCGTCACCTTCACATCTGTAGTTACGGTTGTTCCCATCTTTCGATTTTGGATTTTAGATTTTGGATTTTGGATTCTTGGTTGAGGGCGAGTTGCTCTCCAAAAGGATTGTGGCCTGATTCGAGCCGGCAATCCAAAATCCAAAATCTAAAATCCAAAATTCCTAGTGTCCTTCACCCTTCGGGCCTTCAGGATCATTCTGCATCTGATAGTCGTTAGCCGCCCCCGGCACGCTGAACTCATATGGCCCGCGGTAAACTGTCGGCTCAATACCGGCAAAATTGTCGTGCGGTGGCGGAGACGGAACCGTCCACTCCAGCGTCGTAGCCTCCCACGGATTGTCCGGCGCCTTCGGCCCTTTGAACCAGCTCCACAAAAGGTTGATCACGAACAGAAGCTGCGCGCCTATCGTGATGAACGCCGCTATTGAAACGAAGGTGTGCAGCGGCATCGCATCCTTAAAATAGAGCAGGCCTCCGTGCGTCGAGTAACGCCGCGTCGCCCCGGCAATTCCCATGATGTGCATCGGGATGAAGATCGCGTTGACACCAATGAAGGTCAGCAAGAAGTGAAGCTTGCCAAGCCCTTCATTCATCATCCGCCCGAACATCTTCGGGAACCAAAAGTAGGTGCCCGCGAACATCCCAAAGATCGCCGCGACTCCCATGATCAAGTGGAAGTGGCCGACTACGAAGTATGTGTCGTGAAGCTGGATATCGACCGAAGTCTGGCCGAGGAACAAACCAGTAATTCCGCCCGATACGAACAGCGACACGAAGCCGATCGCGAACAGCATCGGAGTCGTGAAGCGAATCTGTCCGTGCCACAACGTACCAAGCCAGTTAAAAGTCTTGATCGCGGACGGGACGCCTATCGTCAGCGTGACGACCGAAAACGCGATAGCCGTCGCCGGGTTCATCCCGCTGATGAACATGTGATGTCCCCAGACGAAAAAGCCCAGCAGCCCGATCGCAAATAGCGCGTACACCATCGCTCGATAGCCGAACACCGGCTTGCGCGCGAACGTCGCCAGCACGTGCGAGGTCAACCCCATTCCCGGCAAAATAGCGATGTACACCTCGGGATGTCCGAAGAACCAGAACAGGTGCTGCCACAGGATCGGCGAGCCGCCGTTGTGATCGGTTACCAGTTTTCCGTTGACGTACTCGCCTCCCGGTATGAAGAAGCTGGTCCCAGCAAGGTGATCGAGTAACAGCAGAATGCCTCCGGCCAACAACACCGGAAACGAGAGCAGCGCTAGCACCGCCGTCGTGAACCATGCCCAGCAGGTCAGCGGCAGCCTCATCAGCGACAGCCCCTTCGCGCGCATGTTCAGCATCGTCGTGATGAAGTTCAGGGCGCCGAGCAGCGACGCGATACAGAACAGCGCAATGCTGGTGATCCACAAAATCACCGCCGTTCCCTGCCCCGGACCAGCTCTCTCGCCAAGCGCACTTAGCGGCGCGTAGCCGGTCCACCCTCCGATTGGTCCAAGCACACCAATCGCCGCGTCCGGATCGATAAAGTTCGCGCCAAACGCCGCAAGCATCACCGCCAGCGAGACGAACGTGATCCAAAACGAGAGCATGTTCAGCACCGGGAAAGCCATATCGGCGGCGCCGATCTGAATGGGAAGGAAGTAGTTTCCAAACCCGCCTTGCGGCGCAGTGGTAAGAACGAAAAAGACCATGATCGTCCCGTGCATCGTAACCAGCGAGAGATAAAGCTCGGGAGAAATTGTTCCGTTCTCGGCAGCGTTCGGGAAAATAGTCTTGAGGAAGCCCCACTCCTGACCCGGCCACGCGAGCTGCAACCGCATCAGAAGCGAGAGCGCCATACCGATGAACACCGACACCAGCGCCAGCAGCCAGTATTGAATACCGATGACCTTATGATCGACGCTGAAGATGTACTTTCGGATCCAGCCGGTAGGCGCCGGATGGCGATGAACCTCGCCGTGAATCGGATGAACAACATCTGCCATCTTCGTTTCCCTCCTGTGGGTCTACTGGTACTGCTGCAGCAACTCGCCCATTCGCTCTTTGAATTTCTCTTCGGTCATCGCCGCCATCGCGTCATAGTCTTCGCCCGACACGACGATCAAGTTGCCTTTCATAGTCGAGTGAAGCTGCCCGCACAACTCGGCGCATGGAATCTCAAACTTGCCCTTCTCGAGCGCGGTGAAGTGCATCTTGATCGCGAGCCCCGGAACCGTGTCCTGCTTGAAACGAAGCACCGGTACCCAGAAGCTGTGAATCACGTCCTTCGACTTCAGCGTCAACTCGACTGGACGCTTCTCCGGAATCACAAGCGTCGTAAGCTGAACATCGTCCTTGCCGCTCGGGTCCACCGGATCGAGGCCCACATAGTTCAGCGCTGAGTCGTCCATGTATTTTGGATCGGTCTTGCCGAACACGCCGTCCTTCCCGGCATAGTGAAAGTTAAATTGAAACTGCTGGGCAACGACTTCCACTTTGACTGAGCCTTCCGGCGCCGAGTGAAGATGAAGATCAACCCAGACTTTCTGTCCCAGCACCGCAAGGACGACAAAGATCACCGCGGTGACCAGCGTCCAGGTCACTTCGAGCTTGTTGCTGCCGTGGGTGTAGACCGCGCGATCGTTGCCGCGGCGGCCGTACCTGGCCACGGCGTACCCAAGCGCCAGTTGCGCCAGCGTGAACGCGATGCCCACGACCCACAGCGTTCGCATGAACTGAGCGTCAATCGCAGCGCCGTGTTCCGCGATGTTCCGGGGAAACCACCACGTGTCCTGGCCGATAAACATCCAGACGCTGGCAACCGCCAGAATCACGAGCAACAGAGCTACGATCTTGCCCATATATCCCTCAATTTTGGATTTTGGATTTTGGATTTTAGATTGAGGATCTGAGCGTCCATCTCGAGGCTTCTCAATCCAAAATCCAAAATCTAAAATCCAAAATCTACTTACTCATCACCATCAACGCGAACAGGATCGGCAGATACAACACCGACGCCAGCAGCAGCTTTCGAGCTTGCCACGTAGTTCGAACCAGCGCTGCACGCGCGCTGTAGTACAGAAACACAACTCCGATTACCGACGCGCCAACCAGATAGACCGATCCGGCGAGGTTCACAAGCACGGGCAACAAGCTGACAGGGATCAGCAACAACGTGTATGTCACGATTTGTTGCCCGGTCACGCGGCCTTCGGGCTCGACCACCGGCAGCATCTTGATCCCGGCCCGCGCGTAATCATCACGATACATCCATGCGATCGCCAGAAAGTGCGGGAACTGCCACAAGAACAGAATCGCGAATAAGACCCAGGCTTCGACCGTTATCTGTCCTCGAGCTGCGACCCACCCGATGAACGGCGGCATAGCTCCGGGAAACGCTCCCAGCACCGTCGATAGCGTCGTCCTCGTCTTCAGCGGCGTGTAGATGAAGAGATAACCCACAAGCGTCGCGACGCCCAACACCGCCGACAACAGGTTCACTGTTATGGCCAGGTAAGCGATGGCAATCGCGGAAAGCGCTGTTCCGAACAGCAGCGCTTCGCCTGGGGTCAGTCGCCCGGAAGGCAGCGGCCGGTCCTGCGTCCGTCGCATCAGCCGGTCGAGGTCGCGCTCGATGTATTGATTGAGAGTCGAAATCCCCGACGATAGCAGCGCAACTCCCAACGCCATATTCAACAAGCGAAGGAGGTCGATCCGGTCCGACGCCATACAGAAACCCGCCGCGGCCGTCAGCACAACAAGAAAAGTGATTCGAGGTTTTGTCAGCTCGAGATAGGCAGAGGACCTGGCGGAAGCGCCGAGCTGATTCGTCGCTTCAACATCGGTTACCACAATTGGCGCTGCGATTGATTCCATAAATCCTAAACGGCGACCCTTCCAGCCTGCGACGAAGGCGTCCGGCTGCCGACATTTGGTCACGCAACGGGACGCAAGCTGGCAGCTTGCACTACGTCAGCTTGCAACAGAGCCTCCGCCGCCGGCTCAGCAAGTGCGCGGTGGCACCTGAGAGTTAGCACTATCATTGTCGCCAGCGTCAGCGCTCCGACTACGAGATGAGCTACAGTCAGCGAGATCATAGGCTCCAACGGCTGAGGATCGCCGGCCGAAGCCACTCGCGCGAAGTAAGCCCCGATTCCCAAACTGAGCTGCGCAACGAGCAATACCGCGGCGAACCATGCAGGCCTGGTCAAATAATCGTCGTTCTTGTGACGCCGAAGCACCACGATCGAAGTCCACACGATGAGGCCCGCAACCGCTACGGCGCCGATCACGTGCGGGACGATTCCAAACGCCTGATGCCTGAACCCCGCGCCGAGCACCAACTGAATCAGCACCGCTGCCACGGTTACCGCCGTCAACGTTCGGAGCGGCGGCTTCCCCTGATCGAGTCGCACTTCTCTCGCAGCGAGCCAGCTTCGCGAAGTGAAAACCGCAAGCGCAACGACCGCACCGAAAAAGCTTTGAGCCACCAGCGCATGAGGCACGGCAATCAGCGCCTTGTACTCGGGAAAGTACACTCTCACTCCGCCGATGACGGCTTGAGCGACGACGCCCGCGAAGACGACCAAAACCAGCCTGCGCATCCAGCGCCGCCGATCGGCTAACCACACCGAAACAGCGAGCAAAAAAGTGGCTGCTCCGACAATGCCGGCGATGAAGCGATGCGAGTACTCGTAGCGAACGTTTGCGACGAAGTGGTCCCCGCTGACCAGCCATCGTCCGAACGAGAGCGGCCAATCCGGCACCGAGTCTCCCGCTTCATTGCTGGTAACGAGCGCACCCGCTGCCAACAACACGACGGTCAGGCAAGCCAGGATGATTGCGAACCGGTGAAGGCCGGCGTTGGCCTTCACGGTTAGCTGGATACCCTCTTGGTCTTTCAAACTATTTCCTCTATCGCTACGGGAGGATCAAAGTTGGAGCGATCTCCATCGACGCCGGCGCGGCGGCGGCCCCAGCCTTGTAGGTCATGTCCTGGGTCTTCGATTCCTTCGCCGCTACAGTGACCGACGCGGTCTGCTCTCCCAACGTCTCGTGCCAAAACACAACCGTGTAAGTTCCCGGCGGAACATTCTTGATCGTGAAGGCGCCATCCTTCGCGCTTACCGCGAAGTAGGGATGATCCAACACGCCGATGTTCGCCTTCATCCACGGGTGTTGATTGCACTTGACCGGGATCAAGAGTTCTTTGCGATTGAATTTTTTCTCGATCGCGGCCTGGCCCGGCGCCTGAGACTGATTGAACTCCTGATTCAGTTTCGGCGAGGGATGAACGTTGTGAGTCGTCGGATCGCTGTTGACGATCCTAAGAGTCTGCTCCTTCTGGATCCCCAGCACGCGAGGATGATACCGGCAGCCCACTTGATCGAGCACAACCGGATCGGACGGAACCGCGTAGCTGAACTTCTCGATCCCGCCGCCCTTCAAGTAAACATAAACGTTCTCAAGCTTGCCGTCAGTGACGACTACATCATCGGTGTTCTTGTCGCCCGTTGTTGAGGCGCAATTTGCGTCCTGGCTCATGTCGATCTTCTTGCGCGCCGGCGGAGTTCCGTCGAAGGCGACCTTGCCGGTTATTGCTCCCTCGTCACCCTTGGATTTGTACGCTGGCTTGGTCGTCGTATCCGGCGGCTCCTCCCTAGGCTTCACCTTGCAGCCGGCAGAAATCAAGAACAACGACAGCGTCAGCATGACGCAAACGGTACTCACTCTTCTTATCATGGCTTTGTCTCCGTATCCTGCTTCAGCCAGGACCAATCTAGTTAGTTGAAACGTATGATTCTGACATCAATGCTGCTTGCGCGCCAATCCCGCTGCGGCCCGAGTCATGAAAGGCCAGCTAAGGCGCGCGTCCGGCACCGATCGAGGCTCGCCCGCTCCTTGACCGCGCGTTCTTCGCCGTAGCCTTAGCCGGAGCCCCCACCGTCGGCGCAGGCGACGAGCCGCCCACTCCTAACCGTTTTTGCTCGTCGGCGGTAATCTGAAACATGTAGCGAACCAGCAAGTCCACGTGGTCCTTCTCATAAGTTTGGAACGCAGGCGGAGTCGGCCCGCTGAAGACCCAGCGGTCGTGATTCGCGTCGCGCTTGAAAAGCTCTGAAGGCATCGAAGTGCCTGGCGAGATCAGAGCCGGGTCCAGCAGCCAACGCCGCGTCCAGGCCGGCTTCAACCGCTCGGGCGCGAGCAGGAAGTTTGGCGCCGTCGCCTTCGCGTCGTGCGCGGGATCGCCCGTCATATGACACTTCAAGCAGGGCGCGGCGTTCGATGTGAACAACGCCCGCGCGAGTCCTTGCTCGTCGGTCGCAAGCGGGTCAAGTCTTTCCGCGATGTAAGGCTGCTGCTGCGCGGAAGCTCCCATGAAAAAATTCACCAGCGCTTGCAGCTCGTTCGGCGAGAAATTGAAGGTCGGCATTCGCGCCTTCAAGTACTTCCGCACTCCGTTCCGATTCACGCCCGTCTGAGCAGGAAGCTGAAAACTCGGCTGCCAGTCATCCCCGCCAGCCGGTGCCCCGGGCGCTGCGTGAGCCTTCAGCCCTTGTTCAAGCGCCGTGCGCTCCGCCGGAGTCGCAAGCGACGGGTCCTTCAAGAATCGCAGCAGCCAGTCGGGATTCACTCGCGCGCCCTCGCTCGTCAGCCGCGGCGGCAACTGCTCCTTGCCGTCCGCGCTCTGATACATGTCCAAACCCATCAGAATCGAGTCCTGCCCGATCAACACGTTGTGACAGCCCGCGCAGTTATATTTTTGAGCGACCCACCATCCGTCTTGCACAGACTTCTTCTGGCCCGAAGGGTTATAGCGCATCGCTTCCGGAAGACTGGTCTCGACGCTTCCCAACAGGAACGTCGATAGCGCCGTCACGTCGGGGTCGGGCAGGAAGATGTTCGGCATCCGCAATCGTTCTTCCGGTGTTCTCTCCTTGCCGCGATCGTAAATCCCCGGGCTGCGAAGCTTGTTTTCAAAAAAGCCCTTGTGGTCGTACCAGGACTCGCGGCCTTTGCGTTCTATCTTTTCGCCGGTGATCGGGTCGTGCCCTTTCATCGCCGGCTCCTGAAGCAGCGCAAAGTCGAGCCGCTCGATCGGTTTGCTGCCTTCAACGGTCAACTCGGTGCCGATCCGTTGCTCGTCCTCGAGCCCCTTGATCTCGTGACAGCCCGCGCAACCGTAGCGCTTCGCAAGCTGCTCGCCCTTCTTTATCAGCGACACGTCATCGAGGTACGAGGCATCGGGATACTGAACGCCGGCTCGCTTCTGCGACATCAGGAACGAAGCGATGTCTCGTGCGTCTTCTTCCGACAAACGGAAGTTCGGCATCACAGTCATGTTCTGAATCTGAAGCTCGCGGCCATCGACCGGGCTCTTCGAGTGTTCGTCGTCGAACACAAACGCCAGCCCTTTCTTTTTGTAATCGGCCGGAGTCAAGTCGCGCTTCTGGCTTGGCGAGTACGGCGCAAGCCGTTGCCTGGGGTTGTGCACCCAGCGAACGATGTAGTCGTAGCTTGCTTTCTCGCCAACTCGGGACAGGTTCGCGGCAAAGTCTCCGCCGATCGGCTGATTCCGCATATCGATCGCGCCGCCGTTGATCGAATGACAACCCATGCAACCCAACGACTTGAACAGCTCCTTGCCGTGGCCGGCGTCGCCTTGCGGTTGGGCAGGCAACTTCACATCAAGCGCCGACTGCCATAGAAATGCCGAGAGCGCTTTTACTTCGTCGTCGACCAGCCGGAAGGTCGGCATCTTGGTACCCGGTCTGAAAGCCTGTGGATCAGACAACCAGACGGGCAGCCATTCCTTGCGAAGCTTGGCGCGAATCTCCTTAAGGTTCGGGCCCACTTTCTTTTGATCTTTCATCAAGTACTTCGATTGGGTGTCGAACTCGGATATGCGCGCGTCGAGCTGAGAGATCATCTGACGCAATGCCTCGCCTCGCTTGCGCAAGCGCTGAGCTTCGTCGTCCGATTCGGCGATGTCTGCGTCGGCACTGGTCTTTGCGATTTCGCGCAGTCGATCCTGCCGTTCGATCTCCAGCGTCTTGATGCTCTGTCGCGCATTGCTTAGCGAGTCAGTTTCGCGGTCGAACCCCTCGTAGCGGTGACAGCCGACACAGCCGCGATTCGCGAACAGGTTCTTGCCACGGTTCAACACATCCGCGCCAGCCAGCACACGGTCCTTGCCGTGACACTGGTTGCAGCCGGCCTGCACGTTCTCCTTGTAGTACAGCGGCCAGAGCCAGTGCTTGTAGCGCCCGTGACCTTTTTCAACCGAAGTCGTGCCCCGCCCGTTGCCGCCGTGGCATGTCGAGCACCCGAAGCGCTCGGGATCATGATTCTTGAACAGCTCTTTGTTCGGGTGCGAAACAAAAGCCGCTGCGGCTTCGTCCGGCTTCTCACCCGGCAACTTCATATCGCGCTGCGTGATATTGATCGGCTCGCGCACGCCAAGGTGGCACGACTCGCAGCGGTCAATCACGACTCCGCCGCCGGCGTTGATCTGTTTGATATCGAAGGTGAAGTCCTGGACCTTCTGTTCCAGGCCCGCAATCTGCTGGGCGGTCAACGACCCGCGAAGCTCGTTTTGCATGTACTCGTCGAGTTTCTTCTGAGCAGCGTCACGAGGTTGGGTGATCTGTACGCGCTCGGCCAGTAGCCGAGCCTTTTCATCCCTCAAGCTGTTGTAGAGATTCTCGAGATCCGGAAAGGTGAGTGCTTGTTCTTCTTCGACGCCTTCGTCGTTCGGCATCTTGAACTTGATCTGCTCCTGTTTCTTCGCCTCGATATCCTGATGAAGGCTCTTCTTCTTCGACGCGCTCTCGGTCACTTCAATTTCATAGGTCTTCGCCACAATCCACGAGCGCACGTCCTGGAAGGGCGGCGTTACTGCATTGATCTTGGCGTCGATCTTCTTGACTCGAGCGTCGATAGGGTTGGTCTTCTCGTTGGCATCCGCGATGGCTTCCTTGAGAGATTCCTCAAGCTCCTGATATTCGGGCGAGCTCTTGATTTCCTTTTCCGAATCACCCTGCCGCTTCTTCGCCCTTTCCAGATAGTCGGAGTAACGGGACACGAACTCCTTTTGATAGCCCTTCCAGGGCCGCTGGCCCAGGACTTCGTCCCACAGCGCCCACACCATCGTGACGACCAGCAAGAGCGAAAATACCAGCAACAGTCCGCTCATCGAGCTTTCTGCGATCGGGTCCGGCTCCGGCGCGTCCGCTGCCCTCTTCTCCAACTGCTCGCTCTGAGTATTCTCTGCCATCTAGCTCCCCAAACCGATTGCGGATTGCGGATTGGCGATTGCGGAATTGGAATAACCTCGTGAAATCCGAAATCCGCAATCCGAAATCCGCAATCTCATATGTTGAACCACGGTGTTACCATCACGTACTTGATCCGGAATCCCAGCCTTAGCAGCAGCTTCACCGGCACGCTCACAAGAATCGTTATCGCGAAGAATTGAAAGACCGCGTACTGAAGCAGCGACGTCCGCTGGAAGATCTTCTTGTCGAACTTCGTCCAGGTGATCAGCAAGTGAATCAGCAATCCGGCGACAATGTAGAACAGTCCAACAACGATCAGCCCGAACAAGCCCTTCCACGGCTGACCGGTTATCCCAAAGATATCCGGCAAATCGCGGTTTATCTCGTACAGCTGAACGTTGTGGTCCCACGTTTGACCCGGCCAGAACCACACCCAGCCCGGACCTCTGATAAACGTCCCGATGAAGATCAACGCAATCCACATCATGAATCCGACCATGAATGATCCGACCGCGATCCTGCGCTGCTTCCACGAGTAGTACCCCGCGCCCAGCGGGTTCGAATCGACATAAGGAAACACCATCAATCCGACCAGCATCAAGCTCGGCATAACCACGCCGGCAATCCACGGATCGAAGTAGACAAGCATTTCCTGAAGTCCCAGGAAGTACCACGGCGCTTTCGAAGGGTTCATCGTCAGGTTCGGATTCGCAGGCTCCTCCAGCGGCGCGTTGAGCGTGATCGACCAGACAAACAACAACACCGTCACGATGATGACGGCCAAGAACTCGATCCGCAGCAGGTAAGGCCACACGTGAAGCTCGCGCGCCCAGTGAGGCTTCCACGGCCACGTCTTGCGATGATGCGTCTTGGCGAGTTTAGGATCGGCTTCAAGCTCTTCGATCAGCCGGTCGTTTGCCTTCGCCTGCTTAAAGCCCATCCACAGAAAGAACGGCACAAGAAAAAGCATCGCTACGATGGGCACGTTGTCAGGCGCCGAGACGATCGTCCAAAGTTGACTCCAATCCATGGCATCTCCATTTTGGATTTTAGATTTTGGATTTGGGATTGAGGAAAGGAGCGCGTTTTCGTGCGCAAGAATCCAAAATCCAAAATCTAAAATCCAAAATCACTTCACTTGCTGCTTAACCGCTCGCGCTCCGGCCGCTCGCATCTCGGACTCGAGCTGAACCGGCGCCGGGCCCGATATCCCACCGTCTTTTCGCACGCGCCAGAAGTGCACCGCAAGCAGCACGCTCACGATCACAGGTATCGCTATGCAGTGCCAGATGTAGCTTCGAAGCAGCGCGTTCGCGTCAACGATCGAGCCGCCCAGCAGCGCGAAGCGCACGTCGTTGTAAGCCGTCATTCCCATCTGCGGACCAAACGGCCCTTCGTGTCCAAGCCCCGGCGTCGCGCGCGCCATGTTCGTCCCTACCGTCACTGCCCAGAACCCCAACTGATCGTCAGGCAACAAGTATCCCGTGAAGCTCAACAGCAAAGTCAGCACAAGCAGGACCACCCCTACCGACCAGTTGAACTCGCGCGGCGTCTTGTACGAACCGGTCATCACCACTCGCAGCATGTGCAGCCACGTCGTGATGACCATCAAGTGGGCGCCCCAACGGTGCATATTGCGAAGCAGCTTCCCAAACGGTACGTCGTTCTCGAGGTAGATGATGTCCTGGAACGCCTGCCCTTTCGACGGGTGGTAGTAGAACATCAACAGAATCCCGGTGAACGTCAGAACGATGAACAGGTAGAACGTGATTCCGCCCATTCCCCACGTGTAGCTAAAACGCACGGCGTCGCGATTGATCTTCGCTGGGTGAAGATGCAGAAAGACATTGGTCAGCACGCCCAGCGAACGAGACCGCGGCGTCGGCTCGTGCTTGACCCGAAACATCGACTTGTAGATTTGAGTGCGCGTCGGGTCCTTGAGACCCTCGACCTCTTCAAGAACCGCGTCCTTCTGGACCTTCTTTTTGAGCAGGTCCATTTCTTCCCGGACGTTGTCTTTGAAGCTGGGCGGGGCCTCGTCGGTGACGGCCACGCCCGCGCTGCTTGTCACTATTGGGGTATCAGGCTTGTCAGGTTCCATCGAAGCTCCGAAATCAGGTTGTCACAGAAAAACAGAAGGAGACTGTTTGCGACATGCTCTTACACAGACAGGAACGCGCCGGGATCATCGAAGTGTCCCTTGTCGCCCTTCGGCCACTCGTAGAGCTTGCTGGTGTCGACAACTATTTGTCCTGTCGGATCCAGCTCGACTTTCGCGCGGTCCATCGGACGAGGCGCCGGACCTTCGAAGTTTATTCCTTCGCTGTCGTAGCCGCTTCCGTGGCAGGGACATTTGAACTTGTTCTCGCCCGGCTTCCAGTCCGGGGTGCATCCCAGGTGAGTGCATTTAGCGAAGATCACAAACAGTCGTTCGGCGTTGCGCACAACCCAGATGCGATACTGCTGCTGGAATTTTGTATCGACCCCAAACCCGAAGTCGCCGGGGTAGCCGACTCGAAAGACTGTGCTGGGTTCGAAAATCGTGCGCGGGAGGAAGAAGCGAAGAAACATCAGGAAATTGGTGGCGAGAAATGCGCCGACCGCTGCCCAGACGATACGGCGGCGCATCGTGTTGACGGGATCAGGCTCGGCGCTTGCGACCGTTTTGGTCTTGGCCCCAGCCGAACTGCCCACGGCGGTTTTTGCCGACACTGCTGGTTTGTCTGCGGATACTGACGCCTTCTGAACGGATGGTGATTTCGGCTTTGGCTCCGCCGCCGGAGCCTCTTTCGGCTTCTCCTCGCTCTCAACCTTCTGGTTCGAATCCTGAACGATGTCCATGCGGGAGGTCTCCACGATCGCGTCTGTCAAAAGGAAGACGATTATTACAAGGTCCATGACCTGAAGCGCGGGCGGCGCCTCGTCGACTTATACTGTATGAATTGTGTTGCACGTTTCCCATTTTCACCCGAGACCTGCTTTGCAATGAGCCTGCTTGTTTGCTGCGTTATTATGAAGTGCCTCGTATTTAACATGTGGCTGATCGCTTTGTCAACGCGCCGTAAGCGTATGGGTGCGCGTCATCTTTTCGCGCATACCCACCTCGTGAGAGGTGGGTGGGTGATGCTTCAGCCTACAGAAGAGCACTTCCGCCTACGCGTTTGCATACCCACCTCGTGAGAGGTGGGTCGGTGATGCTCCAGCCTGCGATGAGACGCTACCGATCAAAGAGGGTTCGCCCGAAGGCTACAGCATCAGGAACCCACCTCTCACGAGGTGGGTATGACGCTGCACGGCGGTGCTCGTAGCCTACAGCATCAGGAACCCACCTCTCACGAGGTGGGTATGAAGTCTTTCAGAGGCGCTGCCCGCGAAAATCTGACCCGCACTCTAAGCTTACTTCTTCGCAGAACCCTTGCGGCGCAGCGCCTCCGCTGTTAACGGGACCCTTCATGTCACTTATCGGGCGTCCATGCTGTTCGGCCTCGCGTGACGCGTGATAGAATCCGCCTCCAACCAACCTCAACCCTTATCGTGAGGCTATGATGAAACGACTGCCTTCCTTGCTGACCATTTGCTTGCTGCTGACCGCCCTCGCAGCGACGCGCTCCCTGTCCCAAACGCCGGAGAAACGAGTCCTGAGTCTCGACGATCTCGCCGCGATTCGCCACGTTTCGGACCCGCAAGTCTCACCCGAAGGCAACTGGGTTGCTTACACCGTGCGCACGCTCGACATGAAAGAGGACAAGCGGAACTCTCACATCTGGATGACCAGTTGGGACGGCTCGCGAAGCGTTCAGCTAACTTCGAGCAAAGACAGCGAGACCACGCCGCGCTGGAGTCCGGACGGCCAGTACCTCGCTTTCCTGTCGGGCCGCGGTGATGAAGGCGAGATCGATCAGCTCTGGCTGATGAATCGGGCCGGCGGCGAAGCTCAGCGCATCACGGAACTAAAAGGCGGCGTGAACGACTTCGTCTGGTCGCCGGACAGCAAACGGCTCGCCCTCGTCGTGAAAGACCCCGATCCCGACGCACCCGATCCGAAGGACAAAGATAAGGAGAAGAAAACCGCAAAACCGATCGTCATCGATCGCTTCCAATTCAAGCAAGACGAGATCGGCTACCTCGACAATCGCCGCCAGCATCTCTATTTGCTCGACCTTGCGACGCGCAAAGCGGAAGCTCTCACACCCGGCAACTACGACGAGCTTCAGCCTTCGTGGTCGCCCGACGGCTCGACGATTGCCTTTGTCAGCAAGCGCGGGCCCGACCCTGACCGAAGCGACAACTACGACATCTATTTAATCGAAACAAAAGTCAGTGCGGCCGCGCGTCAGCTTACGACCTTCAAAGGCGCGGACTCAGATCCTGATTGGGAAAGCAGCCTGGCCTGGAGCCCGGACGGAAAGAGCATCGCTTACATCCAGGGCGGCGCGTCTGAGCTGATCTACTACGCGGTTCATCAGCTTGCGGTGATTCCGGCCGCCGGAGGTCAGACGCGGCTGCTGGCTTCGTCGCTCGACCGAAACATGACTCGCCCGAGCTGGTCGGCTGATGGAGCTTCGCTCTACTTCGTGCTCGAAGACAATCGAAGCGAACACCTGGCGCGAGTTCCCGCTTCTGGCGGTTCAATCGAGCGTGTAGTCGGCGGGCAACGCGTAGTCGGCGCATTCGACGTCAACCCGACCGGCAAGCTCGCTTTCTTGTCGAGTACTCCGAATGAACCGGCCGAAGTGTTTGCGCTCGATGCCCGCGAGCCGCGCCGCCTCACGCGCCAGAACGACGAGCTGGTTGCAAAGTTGAAACTAAGCGCAATCGAAGAGATAAGCTTCAAAAGCAAGGATGGAACCGCCATCAACGGCTTCGTCGTAAAGCCGCCCGACTACCAATCGGGCAAGCGCTACCCGACGATCCTGCGCATACACGGCGGGCCGGTGTCGCAATTCGACAACTCATTCTTTTTCGAGTGGCAGATGCTGGCAGCTCGCGGTTACGTGGTCGTGGCGGCGAATCCGCGCGGAAGCTCCGGCCGCGGCCAGGCGTTCTCAAAAGCGATCTGGGCTGACTGGGGAAACAAAGACGCGCAAGACGTTCTGGCGGCGGTTGATTACGCGGTTGCTCAAGGTATCGCCGATCCATCGCGGCTCGGCGTCGGCGGTTGGAGCTACGGAGGGATGCTGACCAACTACACAATTGCGCAGGACACGCGGTTCAAGGCTGCGTGCAGCGGAGCAAGCATCTCAAACATTCTGGCAGGCTACGGGACCGACCAATACATTCGCGAGTATGAAGCCGAGCTCGGAACGCCGTGGTCGAACCCGGCCGCCTGGATGAAGGTCTCGTTTCCCTTTCTTCACGCCGACCGGATCGTCACGCCGACCTTGTTTCTTTGCGGAGACAAGGACTTCAATGTGCCGTTGCTCAACTCGGAGCAGATGTACCAGGCGTTGCGAAGCCTCGGCCGCGACACGCAGCTCGTGATTTACCCCGGCCAGTTCCACGAGATAACCAAGCCGACCTACCAACGCGACCGATTGGCGCGATACCTTGGTTGGTATGACAAGTACCTGATGCCAAGGCCCGACGGTGAGAGTGGCAGTCCGGCGCGCAACTCACGGTGAGCCCGGGAGCCCGGGGCTCACATTCCGCGCGGACCGTCAATTCTCAGGGACTTAGGTCGCCGGCCGCCTTAAGTTGCGCAATCCTTCATCATCGTCAGCGAAGTACCAACCCGTTCGACGACTTTAAAGCCCAATCTTTTGTAGAGCCGCGCCGCCGGATTGTCCGCCGATACGCTGAGCGACAGTGCCCGGTATTGATCCCCGGTCGCGTGGATCAAACGATTCATCAGGCTTGTGCCGATTCCTTGATTTCGATATTCAGGCAGCAACGCAACTGACAGTTCCGGTACGTCCTCCGCCACGTAGCCGTAGGCTTTGTTCGCTGCGGTGAACAACCGAATCCACGCGGCGCCGACAGCTCTTGAAGTTGATTCCTCGACTGCGGCGAACCCTTGATCGCCGGCCCTTCCCCACCCAAGAACATATCGGGCAATCTCAGGTTCATTCACGACATCCTTTTGGAAGGCTGCGTGTCCCTCTGGAACATAGACAGCGTGGTAAAGCATCTCCCAAAGAAAGGGCTCGTCGTCGCGGGTCAATCGTCGAATCAGATAAGCCGGCATGTTCCTGCTGGTGGGCGCGATCACCTCGGCCGCAGCTTCCGGGAGCGCGGCCGTTCCGATCCACAGCTTCCCTCATTTCGCGACGCCGGCAGACGCCTCTTCGCACAATTAGGACGGGCGTGCGAGATGCCCGCGCGCAGGTCTAGGTGTCCGCTTATTTCGGAATCTCAGGCTGGTCCAAACCGGCGATCTCGGCGTCTATGTGCGCAAGCGCGCGCTCGAGCAACACAAGGTATTGCTTCTTGTGCGACTGTTCCATTTCTCTTGTGATCCTGCCCCGCTCCAGCAGCAGCCCTTGTTTTCGTTTTCGCCGCTCGACGTCGGACGCCTTCACCGCAGCCTTGTCCTTGTCGTGCTGCCTGTCCTCGACCGCGTTTATTTGTTCTTCAACTGACTTGCTCTCCCATCCTCGTGCCATGAGTTCATTATAAGCCAACTGGCGGTGCTGTGGGTACCTAACCTTGTATCTGTCATCCAAGAAGGCTGCAACGGTTTTGGAGTGCGACGCGGTCTGTGCGTTCGCTGCGCTTGGCTGAATGACTCGAGGCGTGAGAGAAACCGCGCGAACGCCGCAGTCCGAAATCCCTCTCTGCTTGCCAACTCAGACCGCCGCGCGTGACGCTTCGTCGCCGAGCGCCAGAATCTCATCGTGGATTGCCCGGCGCTCGGCAAGAAGTTGAAGGAAAAACCAGCGGCGGCGGATGAGAAAGGCAAGGCTCTTTGTTCCACCAATCACGCGGTCAAGCTCCTCGAAGAACAATACTGCCGCGTAGCCCGCCGCCGGCGCTGCCAACAATGCCGCAACCGCCATCTTCCATCCGATCAGCGCGTAACTCAGCGCCGCAATCGCGAACCAGGTCAAAGGAAACAAAAGCATCGCCGCAAATATCTTGATGGTCGAGACCACGTCGTCTTCCGAGCGCGAGAATTTGGTGGCGAAAAACCCGGCCAGCCGATAGGCCGGATAATGTACCAGCGAGCCCGCAATCGCGAACGGCGAAAGAACAAGATACGGCAACACGCGCTTCAGCGTGTAAAGAGTGACCTGCCCCGCGGAGAGTTCAGAAGCCGACAAGTCTTCGACATCGAGCCCGGCGTGTTTCAACGACTCCTCGTAGCACCTGATGCGCGCTTCAAGCCGCGCCAGCCGCTCAAGCGAGCGTGACCGGTGAAACGCATATCCCTCGATAAACCGGCGCCGCAACCGAAGCTCGCGTTTTAGCCGATGCTCTCCCCCCGCGCCGTCGTCCGCCGATGAAAAGATGCGCTCGGCTCTCGCGATTGTCGCGAGCGATTCCTGGTGCTCGGCGTTGAGCACGACTTCGCGTAGCGCGGACTCGATTCGATTCGAAAGAGCCTGTACGGCCTCGCGCGGAGGGTCGCGGTCCGCGTCAAGCGCGACGGGCTCGACTCGCAGCGGCTCGCCGAAATACAGAAGCGCCGCGCTTCGAAACGTCGTCTTCGCCGTGTAGTAAAGTCCGGCCGGCACGATCTTCACATCGAGCCCCGCGCCGCACGAGGCCGCCCCCAACGCGATCCGCGCCGCGCCAGTCTTGAGCGGCAGCAGCCTCGGCTCATTGTGCGAAACGCCTTCCGGGCAAATCCCAATCGTGCCTCCGCGCGCGAGTAGATCGCGGCTCCGCTCAAAAGTCTCACGGTTCTTCGATACGTCTTCCCCAGTGTCCTGGCGGCGATAGACCGGTATCGAATCCATCGCCCGCGCCAGCGAACCTATCAGCGGCATCCGAAAAATCGCGGACTTCGCCAGAAACGAGATCGGTCGCGGAGCAAGACAAAGAATGAAGATCGGGTCGAGCAATCCGTTCGGATGATTGAGAACAAAGATCACAGGCCCGGTGCGCGGCACGCGTTCGAGTCCCGCAACCTCAATGCGTCGAAAAAAGATGCGCAGGCTAAGCTTGAGCAGAGCACACAACACTCGCCTTGTCATCGCGTAGAATCCTCCAAAGTATGGCGACTCCTCAGATTTACGTCACGCTCAGGCCAACGGATTTGCTTCCCATACACTTGTCTTGAACGCATTATAGGCTAGGATCCGAGTTTGTCAGCGACTATCGCGGCGCGAGATGGCGTCCTGATTGAATGCCTTCTCTGGCGTAACCTCGGCGACTCAGCGCCTCTGCGGTTAGTTAGCCCCGAAATCTTGCTGACCGCAGAGTCGCCGAGACGCAAAGACAACGCTGAGAATTGAAGGTAGGACGATCTCCAGTGGCTGGCATCAGACGCTTTGCAAGTCGCCTGCCGGTTGCGCCCCTTTAGGAGAGGAGGTATTGAGTGAAAGGCGCTTATTCACATGATAAGAGAGAAGCGCTCGTGCGTGCGCTTGAGAGTCATATCAGGCGGCTGGATCAACGGCTCAAGAGACTTCGCAGCGCGAGCGAATACTACTCGAGGTTTCGCGGGGCCATAATTCTCGCTGCAGTCGTATCTGTGATTTCTTTGCGGCTCGTTGGAGATCAATTCGTTTGGACTTTGAATGCGATCCTGGTGATCGTATTGAGCATTGCCGTCTTCTACCATAGAAGAATAAAACGCAGCATCGCCAGGCACGAGATCTGGTTAAAGATAAAGTCAACACATGTAGCTCGGCTCAATCTGGATTGGGAGAACATTCCTTCACCGCCCTCCATAGCTCCTCAACCTGAACATCCGTATGAGATCGACCTGGACATAACTGGCGAGCGATCGTTACACCAGCTTATGGACACTGCCATCACGCGGGAGGGCAGCGAGCGGCTCAGGGCCTGGTTATTGAGCTCTGCCCCGGATGTCCACCTCATTCAAAAGAGGCAATCGCTTGTTCGAGAGCTTTCGTCTTGCCCGCTCTTTCGTGATAAGTTCGCGCTCTTTTCGGCGCTCGCTTCCAAAGGCTCAAACAAGCAATGGGATGCGAGCGCGTTGCTGGAATGGCTTCAGCGTAGCACGCCTTTCAGATCGCTAAAGCCGATTCTCTTTGTATTGATTGTTCTATCCGCGACAAACCTGATTCTATTCACGCGGTCAATGCTCGGCTTGATGCCTTCGCTCTGGCAGACCTCGTTTCTTATCTACTTCAGCGTTCTGTTCTTGGCATCCCTGTTGAGAGCGAGAGAGGTTGGCTCTTTCAAGGAAGCTCTGTCGATGGAACTTTCGCTCAACCAGTTGAGAGCGGTTTTCCAACACCTCGAATCGTACCCGCATCGCGATCGCCCCGAGTTGGCCGGGCTGTGTGCGCCATTCCTAAACACGAACAGTCGCCCTTCGGTCCAACTGAAGCGCGTCGAACGACTCGCGTCGGCTTTGAGCCTGCGAGCAAATCCGATCGTCTGGTTTTGCGTCCACGCCCTCGTCCCGTGGGATTTCTACTACGCCATCCGTCTGAACCAGGCTAAAGCAAGAATCAAGTCGTTGTTGCCAGTTTGGCTGGACATTCTGTTCGAGCTCGAGGCGCTGAATTCATTGGCCAACTTCGCTTATCTGAATCCCGACTACGTCTTTCCCAAGGACGCTTCCACCAATGGCGAGCGTCTCATGTTTAGGGCCGAAGCGTTGGGTCATCCTTTAATTCCAACCAGTGAGAAAGTGTGCAATGACTTTGCCCTGAACGACGAACAAGCAATCGCAATCATTACCGGCTCGAATATGGCCGGCAAGAGCACACTTCTGAGGACTCTCGGGACAAATCTATGCCTGGCTTACGCGGGCGCTCCCGTTAATGCCGCCAGCATCGAGACTTCGTTGTTCAGAGTTTTTACCTGCATCAAGGTCAGTGATTCGGTGACGGACGGAATGTCTTATTTTTACGCCGAAGTGAAGCGGCTCAAAGCGTTGCTTGCTGCCTGTGACAACGGCGACGGCTTGCCGTTGTTCTTTCTCATAGACGAAATCTTCAGAGGAACAAACAACGTTGAGCGGCACATTGGCAGCCGGTCTTATATCCGTGGTTTGGCAAAACGATCCGTGGTTGGAGCAATCGCCACTCACGATCTGGAATTGGTAAAACTCGCCGAAGAAATTCCTGGGATCGCCAACTACCACTTCAGAGAAGAAGTAAGGGACGGCCGGATGATCTTCGACTATGAGCTGAGACCTGGTCCTTGTCCTACAACCAACGCCCTGAAGATCATGCGGATGGAAGGACTGCCTGTCGAGATAGAGGACTAGCAGGTTCGTGCAACAGGCGATAACCCATGAGTATTCAAGTGCAATCCCACCAACGCAGTTGGTGGTTCGTTCATACTCAACCTACACAGGACCGTGAGCGGGGTCTCCGAATCCCACCAACGCAGTTGGTGGATTGTTCATATCCGACTGGCTCAGATCAGCCGGAAAGTAAACACGAGCCGCGGTAGGCCGGGTATGAACGAACCACCAACTGCGTTGGTGGGATTCAACAAGAGCCCGCCGCTTTCTTGCTTGTAGGCCGAGTATGAACTGACCACCAACTGCGTTGGTGGGATTATCGGATTGTCCGCGTGATGGTTTCTTGGCGCTTTCAGAAACCTGCTAGCCGAATCTCCGCCAAGCCTATTGCGTGCAGCTCGCGCGGTCGCCTCGCAAGCTAACGTCGTCGATGTACCAGCCGAATCCCTTGCCGTCTGCATCAGTCCCAATTCGAAACCGGATCGTCACCGTTTTCCCCGCGAAGCTCGACAAGTCCACCACTACCTCCTGCAACGCGCTGAGCCGCCCTTCGACCCACGCCGCCTGCCCACCAATCGGGTTCGAGTCGAGGTCGAAGATTGTCCCGTTGTACCCGCCTTGCAGTATCTTTGCGCCCAGGTCCTCGAAGTCCCAGCCCGTGGAAATCTCGATCACCCCTCCGTCAAACGTGCCGCGCTCGAATTCGAACGTGTGATAAAAGACCAACTGCAAGTTCCGCCCATCCGAGGGCAAGACGATCGGCGCAGTCGCAAGAAACGAATCGGTAGCCTTCGAGCCCGGATCAGTGGAAAACCATGCGTTGCCGCCCGAGCGAACCCGCTTTGACGAGACTCGCCAGGTGTCGACGCGGTTCTTCTTTTTCTTGATTAGACTTCCGTGACTCCATTTCGACTCGCCCGATTCCACGTCGTCGGCGAACAGCTCAACCGGCTGCAAGCGCCCGGTGGTCACGCTGAAGGGCACGCGCGAGAGCAGCCCCTGGCTGGTGACATCCAGCACGAAAGACATCGGAGTTCCACAAGCCACGCTTCGATCGATCGAGAAAGAAAACGCGCTGAGACCTTCGGCCGTCTGCCCCGGCGCGATGTTCGGGAAGTCTGAAGCCCCAGCAGTCACGGTCACGCCCGCAGTCTTGCTGGAGAGCGTCGCATGCGCGCCAATCAACGAGATTGGCGAGAGGTCGCCCAGACTCACGCGCATCTGCACCGTCTCGCCCGGGTCCGCGAACGCGTCGCCGCCTCCTGCAATCACTGCTCCTGCAAATGATGCTACCGCCGCGTCCTTCTTCTCGCCGTTGTAAACCAGAAGCGCAAAGTCCTGATCTGTAGCGTCCCCGTTTCCCGGAACTCCGTCGCCCGCGATGTTGCTAGCCCGAACGCGCACGACAAAAGTACCTATGGTTCCCGCAGGAAGCCAAACGCCCTCGACGTTGTTCCTGAAGTCGGCCGCGCCCCCGGGCTGCGACTCCTGACCTTTTAAGTTATTCCCACGATAAACCTGGCCGTTGATCGACACTTCGAGATCCAGGTCGTTGACCCACGGCGCGGCCGCCGAAAAACCCGGCGCGTCCGACCAGGCGAGCATCACACGAACCGGCTGAGTCGAGTCCTTGACCTCGCCCGTAAAGACAAACTCCTGTCCGCTGTCGGTAAAGCTGGTGGTCTGGTTGACGAAGATCTTCGAAGCACCGTCAAACGCGCGGTTCAGATTCAACAATCCCCAGCCCTGCCGCACGTGAGGCAAGTTCCCGCCCGCTCCCTCGCCAGTCATGTAACTTGCGGTCCCGAGCAGCAGCGCCTTTATGAGCGCGGCGCTTGGCTCTTCGCTGCGATTCAAGAAGAACTGCCGCGCGAGTGCCGCCGCGCCGGCAACTTGCGGCGTCGAATGGCTGGTCCCGCTCGACCAGGTGTACAGCGTCTGGCCTGCGGGCCAGTAAGGCTTCTGAAAGGCCTCCCCGCAGACGCCTTCGCCGTTGAAGTCGGGATGCTGCGAGGCCGCGCCTTGGATGTGAGTGCCCGGCGCGGTTATGTCAGGTTTGATGCGCTTGTCGTCCGTCGGCCCGCTCGACGAAAAGGAAGCCATCTCCGAAGCGTTGTCGGCTTCCGTGTCAATCACCCCGCATCCGTCCTCGCCGCCCTTCCGCGAGTTCTCGCTGGCCGCCACCGAGATGACGTTCTTCGCGCTGCTGGGCGAACTGATCGTTTCTCTGAAGCCCGAGTTCCCCGCTGCAAAACAGATCGGGATTTCCTGATTGCCCGCTTGAGCCGGAGCCGCGTCGCGCACCCTTAGATCGTACTCCTGTGAATCGATGGTGTAAGAGTTCGATATCGAGCCCCAACTGTTCGACTGGACACGCGCGCCGTCGCGATAAGCTTCAGACACAAGTTTTGTGTAGGGCTCGATCAGATCGAACCGCCCCGCCGACTGGAAGATTCTTGACGAACCCAGCAACGCAAACGGAGCGACGCCCAGACCGTAGTTGAACCCGGCGGAGTCGCGCGCGCCAGTTGCCGCTGACGTGTTAGCTCCGCCCGCGATCGACAGATTTATCGTGCCGTGTCCCTCCACGTCTCCGGCATCAAGCTCGGACGTGTAGTCGCGCGCGTAAAGGACCCGGCTCTGATTTTGCGAGTCGAGAAAATCCGGGTGCAGCTTGTCGGCGGCCGTCGACCCGCGATCCAGGCCGGTGTCCGTCACGTCTATCGCAAAGCCAAATCGCGAAGTGAACCCGTGTTCCGCAAGCCAGCTCATGTAGCCCGGCCCGTTCGGCGACTTCCCATCGGCGCTCAGGTTCGCCGCTATGATCTGATTCGACCTCTCGTCGAACAACTGAGGCGCAGCCCACGGCTCGATGTTGACGACGTTGGGCAACGCTGCCAGCTGCGAGACCTTCGAGGCCGGGATCCTCATCTTAAGGTTGGCGAAATTCGAAACCTCGTAAGCGTCTCCGATCACCGAAGAGGCCAGTCGCCGCGCGGACCGAATGTCGCTCTCCTCGCGCGGGTCTTTGCGTGAGCTGCTGCGCGCGACCTGAACGGCGACGGTGACTTCGCCCTCGGGGTCGGCCTTGACGGAGTCAACAAGCGCGGGATGAATCTTATGTTGAGCTTCGAAGCCGCCTTCCCACTGAACAAACCGCTCATCGCTGTCGGCAAGCGTCGAAAGCCGCGCGGTTTGGCGGACATCGCCGCGCACCAGATAACCGTTGTTCGGAACGTAAGCAATCAGCTCGAGTCCGGCCGCTCGCACGCGATCGAGCCACGCGCGCTTGACCGGACCGATGAATTGAATCAACCGGAGTTGCGAGCCGCTCGCACTCTGACTCAGCGCGGCGGTTTGAGACCGTCCGGGCGTTGCCGCCCTGCCCAAGCCTATGAAATTGCCCGGCGTGTCTTCGGCAGTCGTGTCGACGGCGCCCGACCTCAGAAGCAGCACGTTGAAGTCGTCACGGATTGTGAACTCGCGCCGAGAGTCGGTAACCGAGTCGCCGGAAGCGGCCTCTCCGGACAGCCCGGTCTGCTGCTGGGCCTCGACAGCCGATTGATCCATCGCGAACAGCTTGAACGAGCCGTAGTCCGCCAGCTCGGTCGCACCCGAGGCGGCGGCTCGATCGAGCGCCCCCGCGTCGTCAGACTGAATCACGACCTTTCGAAGATTCGAAGGGCTCCGATAACTGCCTGCCGCGACGGTGAATTCACGCCGAGCCGCGGACTTTAAGCGGGCCTTTATCGCTCGTATGTTCGAATCGCCAACCCGGCGTTCGACTCGAGCGACGGCCGACGATCCCGCAATGAAAATGGCGAGAGCGATCAAGAACAAAACCCTTCGCATAAAGCCTCCTCTTGAAGCAAAGCTAAACCGCATGCAGGCCGGTGGTAATTGGCGAGCGACGACGCTTCGCATGAATCATCCGCGGACCTTCATGGCAAAACCTATCAGGCGCCACTCCCCGCCTTCATCGACAAAATAGAGAGTCAGGTTGCCGCCGCGCCGCTCGAACGTGGTGCCGTAGACAGCGCCGACAATCAGATCCTTGCCTTCTCCCTCAAAGCCAGTGCTGATCCGCGCATGCTGCAAAACTTTGCCGTACTCGCCGAGTTCCTTGAGACTCCCGACGATCTCGTCGTGAGTCTTCTTTTCCTTGAAACGCTTGGCGGTGTCTTTGTAGATCGTCTCGTAGTCGGCCTCCGCGAGTCGTTGAAAGAAGAGTCCGGCGGCCTTGTCCACGTCTTCGAGCGGCGCTTCGCTGCTGCGCAATGAGCAACCCACCAGCACGGCTGCCAGCAAAACGACCGCCATCAGTACGGCTATCATCTGTCGGTGCATGAAAACCTCGTGTCGGGGAAGTTCAACTTCATCTAAGCAGAGCGAGAAGGATAACAGCGAAGGGGCGAGGGGAGAAGGCGCGAAGAGGGCTAAGGGGGCGAAGGGGAGCAGAGGAGGAGAAGAGGAGAAGAGGGTTGAGGAGAACGAAGGATAAGTGGGAATAGCTATTGTTGAACGCTACTTTGAACGTGCCGTTCTATGACCTCTTTGTTATCTTGGCGCTGAATTACTAGCAGGTATTCTTGAAGTCGCCTGATTTCTGCCTCTAATCGCTTTAAGCGCATCCTTTCCAGAAGATGAACTGAGACAACGGCCAGTAGAGTGATAAGTAAGTGATAGCTAAACAGCTCCCCTTTTCCAGTTTTAATGCCAGCGTAGAAAAAAAGACTCACTAAAGTAACAGTCATAGTCACCAAGGCGACTTTCATATAGGAAATATATAGTTCGAAGAGGTGCTTAATATACTGCATCTGTTTCCACTCTTACTTTCTAAAGCTCTTCATCGTCTCCCAAATGAACTTTCCTATCACCGCAATGTCCGCTGCATCAATTATCCAATGAATTGGTATGAAATCAAAGAACTTCGGGTTTGGTCCCAAAAGAGTCTGTAGGACCCAGCCAGTAAGATAGATTGATCCAAGAGAGAGTACCAAGACTAGCGTGTGGGAGCCTAGCTCCAAGAGCATCAAAGCAGTTCTATTCTTTATTCTTATTCTATCCGCTTCTAATAAGTCGCTGGCTGTTTGCGGTATTGCGAGGCCAGCAAAAGCAGCTCCAGGATGGATCTTTGTGTAAGCCTGAACAGCTTCGTCGTATAGGCGACTTGACTCTATTAGGTTTTGTTCGGCCTCTCTTAGTTTTTCGGGATCATCGGCCACGCGCGCAAATCTACTCCCCGCCTTCGTGGAGTGTCAATCAGGTCTCCCCTTCGCCCCTTCTCCCCTTCGCCCCTTCTCCCCTTCGCCCCTTCTCCCGCTCCCCCTCACTCACTGCTGCGTGCGATATACCACTTCCTCCAGCATCATCGCGCCGTCGCGTTCGCGTCTGATGCGAAACTCGCGAACCGCTGAAGCCGCGATTAGGCTCGACAGGTTCCCGCTAAAGAACTTGATGTCGTCGCTGTTGTTGTTCTGGTTGGCCTGGGCTCGGCCGTCGAGCTTCAACATGAGCTTGTCGAACGACGGCTTCGCGTCAGCGACGCGTACCACGCCGTAGAACTCGACTGCGCCGTCGATCCCGACCGCTTGCACGGCTGGCCGAGATCCGGCTTGCAGGATGTCGCGGGCGAACTCCCGGCTTGAAGCGAGCAGGAGATGCTTGCCCGAGACCGCATATGCCGCGCCCCGCTCGGTCAGCGACTGCGCGACGTAACGAATCGATTCGGCGTCTTGCCATTCGAGAGCGGTCGCTGAGCCTCCAACAACGAACCTTGCGCGCAGTTCGTCGATGACCGCTCGCTCGAGCCGTACGCGATCAAGCTCGCTGCCCTTCATCTCGATGATGACCGCGCGTTCGAACCTGACAAACGGCTTACCCTCGTCTGACTTCGACCTGACCAGCTCGCAGTAGCCTGAAGGCGCAATGCTCGTCAAAATCGCGGACATCGCGGTCGCAAAGTCCGACGCCGGAGCAGCTTTGTGAGCGCTGTCCGCCAGCCCGCTTTCCCCAACCTTCCGCCCTGGCGCTTGCTCGTCATCGACATCGATGTCAAACCGCGAATCGAGAGTCCGGTAGCGTTCACCGCGCGCGCTGGTGCGGCTTGGGCGAGTTCGATCCGGCGCTTCGGGCGCTGACCACGACTGGTCTGGAAGTATGCCGAATAATGTTTGGGAGACCGCGGAGCTAAGATCGGGGCCGGACCCGCCGGCGCGCAAAGCGATCAACTGCACATCCGGCCGCGCAAATCGCATGAATTCACTCGCCTGTTGCCCGCTCAACGTGTCCACTTTCACCCGTCCCTTCTCACCGATTTTGAACCATCGCTCTTCGGTCATTCCCTCCCGAGTAAACCGCAGATCAAGCAACCCGTTCTCGATGTTCGAAAGCCCCTCGACCGTCGAGTCTCCAACATTGTTATGAATCCAGTAGCTGTTGAAGTGCCGGTTGCGATTAAGCTTCACTTGGTCCAGCCACATCGTCACCTCGTGAGCCGCGAATCCCTTCGCTTGATTCGCTGTTGATATTATGTCCGCGACCAGTGAGTCCGCTTCCGACGACTTGGCGTTTGCGAGCGCGCGAATCATTAATCCCTCAGTTGTAGTGATGATCAACTTGCCATCGGCGTGCGCGAAGCAGAACTGCTGATTCAGCCGGCCCCCGTCGGTCGTCACGTCGCGAACATAGTAGACACCGTCGCCCGCCTGCCGCTCCGCAAACTGCGGCGCGCGTTTGAAGAGCGTAGTTGTCACCGCTCGCGCGCGAGAAACTTCGGTCACCAGCACAAGCTCGAGATTCCCGATGTCGTAGATCGCAACCGCCGAAGCGCCGCCCGCAAGCTCAGCCAGCCGATTCTCGTCCAACCCGAAACCAAGCGCCGCCTCGAAGTCCTTCTTGCGTTCCTCGAGCTTCAGATAGATCCGCGATTTTGAGAACGTGGCAAAGCTCGGGCTCTTGTAGAACTGATCGCGCACCGGCGAGCCGAGCCAGCGCTTCATCAGAGCGGACAGATCGGCGGCTTGAACATAGAGCATCGCGCCTCGCGGCATCACACCGGCGAGTTTGAGTTGTTCAGCCATCGGCCGCGCTTGCTGGCCGTCGGACTTGATTACAACCGCCGAACCGACAACGGCCAGCAACAGAATGAGTCTGGTCAGTTTCATTGCGTTAGTCCTGTCCAATCACTCGACCGGCGAAGATCGACTCCGTCGCGTTCGAGCTGTTGATCCGCACGAGCCGCGCGAGCCGCTGCCTTCGCGCCTGGTCCGCAGCCATCAACTCCGCAAGCCGCTTTTCGATCACCGTCTTCTCTTCGGCTCGCCTGGCTTCCATCGTGCGCAGCCGCTCGATCGCTATCGCGCGATCGTACTGCCCGAGCTTTGAGGCCGACTCGACAAGCACTCCGAGCAAGTCGCTCTGCGACTTCGAAGCCGCGGCGTCGTTCAACTCCGCAAGCGTCTTCAGCCCTGTCACCTTCGACCGCGCGTCAAGCGAAGGCTCGAACGCCACGCTGTCTGAAGCCGCGTTCGAGCCGCGTACGTTGAGCGCGTTTAGAACCTCGGCGCCGATCAAAGGCCGCTGGCCCCGCCCGTCGCCCGACGATGAGCCATCACCTTCGGCTAAGCGAATCGCTGCCAGGTCGCGACCCGTTTTGCTGTAGAGCAGGATCAGTTGGGCGCGAGGGCCTGGCGCGCGAAACGCGATCGCATCGGTCATCGCGCCATCCGCGTCGAGATAAATCGCCCGCTCGAAGCTTGAAACGGCTTCGGCGTCGCGATTCGACGCGAGCGAGATCAAGCCGAGTTTCATTAGAGAAACCGGCGCGAGCGGTCCGCTGATTCCGCTGAACAGCGAACGCGCCTGTTCGACGTCGCCCGCAGCTTCGTACATCGAAGCTCTCACAAGCGCCGCGCCCGCGTTTCCTTGCGCGGCTTTTTCATCGAACTGCGAACCGCGTGAGGCAAGCGAGCGGTCTCCGCGCACCAACTCGGCAACAACCTCAGCGGCTTGCGCGCGAACCCGGTTCGGCGTCGTGCGCTCGCCGATCAGCGCGGCGATCTGGTCAATCGCTTCCGACGCCCTGCCCGAAGCCGCAATCACACGCGCAAGCTCGAGCCGGTTCCCTGCATCCGAAGGATTCGCGCGCGCCAACTGCTCACGGAAGTCGATAGCCTCCGCGAATCTGTTTATTCTCGCCGCAGCCTCAGCCGCCAGCCGAAGAGTTCTCGTGTTGTCAGTCGAGCGCTCGACCATAAGCTTGAGCAGCCGCGACGCTTCATCGCCGCGGCCGCGCCGCGCCTCGATCTCCGCGAGCCCGACCAGACTGGCGTCGTCGGCGTAGCGCGAACGCACAGTCGTGCTATAAGAGTCGTACAACAACGCTTCCGCTTCGACGTCTTTGTGCTCGGCCATTAACAATGCGTAGGCCTTCAAGCTCTGCTCGCGCGCATAGGCGTAGCGCCGCAGGTCCGCTATCGCTTTAGCATCCTTGCCGGTGCGAAGATCGATCAGCGCCGACGCAAGCGGCAGCCATTCGTATCGATCCTCGCCGTCCGAGCCGTCGTCTTCACCGGCCGTGTCCTGCGCCAACATGAGATTCTTTTGTTCGCGCTCGATTGTCGCAATCAGCAAGCGAGCCTCATCAAACGACCGATTGCGAATCATGTAGTCGATGAAACGCCGCCGGAACTCCGCAAGCGCGCGCGAGGGATAAACTTGCTCGTTGCCGTCGTAGTAGCCGTTGCTGTCCTCCGATGTTCCGAACACCGCGGCCGCTTGATCCGACAGTCGCTGATGGACCGTGCGATAAACGCTCGCAAGCGCCGTCTCGGATATCAAGCTTTCCTGAATCAGCAGCCGCCCGATCACTTGATCACCCGGCGTGCTGTTGACCAGGTTCTGGAAGAACACCGCGATCTCCGCCGCCAGCTTCGAGTCGCGAGTGCCTCGGTCGGCGATCTGGCGAATAAGCGGCTTGATTGCTTCCAGTTTTCCGTCGCCTTCCCGCGCTCGCGAGGCCAGGTTGGTGTAAGCCACGATAAAACTCTCGAGTTTCGGAAGCGACTCGCGCAGGAATCCGTTAGCCGCCATCACCCGCAGATAGATTTGCGCATCGTCGAGCGAGGCGCGCGCGCCGATGATCGAGTCCCACGCTTCAAGCGCGGCTTTGCGATCGCGGCCGGCGAGCGCGATTGAGCCGCGAATCACCGCGACATCCCGGCTGCCCGGCGCAAGCTCGGCGGCGAGCTTCACGTGATCGCCCGCTCGCGCCGGATTCTTGTGATCGAGATAGTAGGCCGCCAGCTCCAGTTGAGCGCGGGGGCTTTCGGGGTGACCCTCGATCTCGCCGACGACAAACTTGCGGCTGTCCGGTTCGCGCCCAACCAATCCGAGCCAGTAACCAAAGTTTCGCGATGCCAGGAACCAGTCGTCGCCGACAAGCGCGCGTCCCGACTCGACTTGGCGCCCAAGCATCTGCCCGATCGGCCGCACATCCAGCGCCTTGCGGAAGAACAACTCGTTGTCCGGCGAGGTGTCTTTGAGAAAGAAGCAGGCCTCACCGCTGCGCGACGCAACCCACGCCGCCGACTGCCCCGCGCTCGCGATCGCGTCTAGCGCAAGCTCCTTCTCGTTGTTCTCGATCAAGAAGTTGATCAACTGCAACTGGTTTGGGTTGTAGGTAGACGCGAGCCGCTGAAGCTCGCTTCGATTCCCCGCCGCGTGAAGCAATGACAAGTATCGGTCGATCCAATCGCGCGTCTCCGCGGTCAGCCCGCCGCTCGCGCTCGCGTAAGCCGCCCTCAGCGCTTCAAGCTCGCGCCCGCCGTCGCCCGCCAGCCGATACTGTGTCGCGATGTCGTTCTGGTACTCGAAGCGATTCTTGTAGGGATCGCGCCTGCTCTCCGCAATCAGCACTTCGGCGGCGCGGGCATAGGCCGCGTGGCGGCCGTAGAAATTCACAAGCGCTCGCAGCTCCGAATAGAAACTCGTGTCCTCGCTGGTCGGCGCAGGCGACGACTTGGGACGGACATCAAATGCCGCGTCCTTCAGCCGCGTTTGAATCTGCTCTTCGACATCGACCAGGCCCGCGCCCCGCGCAATTCCGAGGTACCGGCGCAACTCCGGCGCATCGCGATAAGTTGTGAGTTTTGCTATCGACGCTCGCACTTCCGAAACAAGCGCGGCCGATTCCGCCGCGGTCGCGTAATCGCTGACGCCGCTTCCGAAGTCGGCGCGCATCGCCGCGTCGATCGCGTTCACGATCATCTTCGCCTTGTAGCCGTCGGTGTCCTTCGAGTTCTCGCCTATAGCCGTGAACTGCGCGCGCATTCGCTCCATCTTCTGATAAGCCGGCGCGACGGGCTCGGTCACTACAAGCGCGCGAACATAGCCTGTCACGTCGTTCTGGTTGACCACCTCGTCCTTGAGCGTCTTCGCCAAACCGGTAAACACTTGCTCGTACAATCGTGCGGCTTCGGTGTTCAACCCCCACACCGCAAGCTTCGAAGCAACATCGAACTGGTCGCGCGCCTTCGCGTTCTTCTTCTCGGCAAGCGCCTGTCGAATCGTTGCAACCGCGTCGTCGCGCTTGCCCTGCTGGACTTGAATGTTCGCGACCTGGATCAGCCACTCGGGGTCGCGTCCTGCAAGCCTCCATCCTTCTCGCAGCGTGGCAATCGCCTCGTCGTAACGGCGCTGTCTCGCAAGCACCGACGCCAACGAATAGCGGAAGTCAGATCGCTGAGGCTCATTCACAACCGCTGTTCGATATTGCTCGGCCGCGCCCGCCAGGTTGCCGCGCCGCTCGTGGATGCGTGCGAGCACTACGTTCCAGCGATAGTTCTTGAAGGCTTCTTTCGCAAGCTTCTCGTAATAGCCGGCCAGCCGGTCGGTCAGGTTGTGCCGCTCGGCGTAGTCGATCGCCGAGGCCAGGCGGTCCGAGTCTTCGGGGAAGCTGTTGATGATTTCGATGTACTGATCGACCGCGTCCTGGTACTTGCCAAGCGCGTCGAGCGTGCCAATCATTCCACCTCTGAGCTCAGCCATTCGCGCTCGCCCTGCTTCGCCGCCCAGCCCCGAGTCGCGCACTTCCTTGAACGCGTTCTGATAGAGCTCGGCCAACTCGTTCAGTTTGTTCTCGGCGCCAAGCGTCTCCGCGAGCTGCGAAAAGACTTCGGTGTCTTCGCGATGCTCGTTATAAAACGCTCGCAGGGTCGCTTCGGCGTCGGCGAGTTTGCCGGCATCGCCTTGTCTGCGCGCGAGACGAAGCATGAGGCTTCGCCGGTTCGTACCCGCCGCGCGAGCGAGCGTTCGCTTGTAGAGATCGAGCGAGCGATCAAACAGACCCGCGCGCCAGTAGAACTGCGCGGACTCCTCAACGATTCCGAGATTAGTCGGGTAGTCCGAGGTCAGCTTGTCGATGGCCGCGATCGCCTGATCGATCTGGCCGTGGCGTTCGAGAAACGACGCAAGCTGCAACCGGTACATCATCGCTTCGCGCTCGTCGCGGGCGACCGCCGCCAGCCGCGCAATCACCTGCTGCTCGTCTTCAGGGCGAAGGATCTCACGGAACAGATCGCGAACGCTTTCGAGGAACGACACGTCGCCGGACCGCGAGACTTCGGTTCGCAGCATCGCAAGCGCGTCGGCTTGATGCTCGCGTTCCGCCTGATAATTAGCGTAGCCAATCACAAGCTGCCAATCGCCAGGCTCGGCCAAGCGCTCTCTTTCGTAAGCAGCGGCGATCTTCTCAGGCAAACCTGCGCGCCTTGAAAGCTGAGCAAGCCGCTTCACCACCGTGTCGCGGCCGTCGCCCGGCTCATCCAGAACCTTCACGTACTCAGCGAGCGCAAGATCGATGTCGCCCTTGCCCTCATACACCGCGCCGAGCCGATACGCGTAGATCGATTGATCGCCTGTCACGTTGCGCAAGTCTTTGAACACGCGAACGGCTTGATCGAATTGATAGTAGTCCCAATAGACCGTCGCGACTTCGAGGTAGGTGTTTCGTTCGCCCGGCTCGAGACGCGTGAGCTTGTCCCACTCGGCGCCCGCGCGCTTGAAGTCGCCAAGCTGCGCGTAGACCTCACCCGCTTTGATCCGATACTCGTGCTCGGACGGATAGATGTCCGCCATCTTCGCAAAGACTTGTGCCGACTCCTCGTAAAGCTTGTCCGAGGTTTGGCCAAACGAACGAGTCAGATCAGCAAGCCGCTCCGAGTATTGAGGCTCGCCGGGATAGATGGCGGCGAGCTGGCGATAAGCTTCGATCGCTTCGTCGTGATGCGAAAGCCAAAGCGCCGCATCGGCGGAGAAGACGGCATAAGACGAGGGGGAGACGGGCCGAGGGGGCGAGGCGGCGACGTCGCCTACGCGCCCTGTCGGCGCGGCGCCCAGTCGAGTGCGCGCTTGCGCGTAGCGTTCGCGCAACTGATTTTGCTGCGACAGCCATGCAAGATACGGCTCGCGAATCGATCGATCCGCAAAGTAATACTCGGCCGAAAGCTTCTCCCACTGAGCGCGATTGTTCTTGTCCTTTCCCAGGTGAGTCAGCATCCCGCGCACGAAAAACAAATTCCTCGGAAAGCGCCCGTGCGCAAAGGTGTAAAGATCAAACGCGAGCTTCTCATCCCAATTCAGCTCGTCGCCCGCTGGCGTCGCGCCGTAGCCCGCGAACCGAAGCAGGTAATCGCTGATCTCTTCTTCGTCGAACACCCCGATCAACTGGCGCGAATATTTAGTCAGTTCCTTTCCGCGCTTTTGTCTCACGTACCACCGCGCAAGCCTGTGATACCACGTGTTCGAATCAAACTGATTGATCGCCGTGTTGTAAGCCTTCAACTGCTCGTTGATGAGCTGCGCCTGTCCAAGCCACGCAAGGAACCGCTCGTACAAGCCTTCTTCCTTCGGGTGCTTTTTTACTTCGCCCCAGAAGAACGCAACCGTCTCGGTCTTCTTCTCTTCGGCTGCAAGCGACGAAACGTATCGCTCGAGCACACTGCTGTAAGTCGGACCGGGATTGGCTTCCGATTGGCTATAGAAACTTTCAGGCTGATCCGACTCGTCCGACTCTCCTTCTTCTGAGTCGTCGCTGCTTTCACTATCACCGTCACTGACCACACTGTCCTTGTCGGCGGTCGGGTCGTAGGTGTCGCTGTAGGCTTCGACGTTGTAGCGAATGCGGTCGATCAGCTTTTGGCCGAAAGGCGTCGAGCCCCAGCTCCATCGCTTCGCCGCAAGCGCCACGAGCGGTGTGCCTGGTCGGCGTGCGCGCGCAAGCCGGTCGAGCAAATCACCAAGCACCGCGCGCTCGTTCGCCCGGTCCTTGAGCGCTACGTACGAGTCCGCGATTCGAAGCGAGACCTCGCCGTAGTTTGGTGAGTCCGAAAAGCGCTGCTGGAACTCGCGCCCGGCTTCGATCGCGAGCTTATGCTCGCCAAGCCCCGCAAACACGTTCACTACCCCGAGATACATCTCCGGCAAATGGCTCGACTGAGCGTACTCCAGCTTGAAAGCGTTGAAGATTCGATACGCAAACGCGCGATTGAAATAACCCGCCGCAGCTTGCTCTTGGGTTTTGAACTCGGCGGCCGTGTCGATGCCTGAGAGAATCAGCGAGAGCACGCCGTTCATGAAACCGGGATGCGGATCCAACTGAGCTACATCCTTGTAGAAAGACAGATCGCCGGCGGCAACACGGGTCGGCGAGCCCGCTGCGTCGAGCATCACTTTGAACAAACGATAGAGCGCTTGCTCGCGTTGTTCGCTTGCGGCTTGCAGTCCCCCCGCAAGGTACAGCGTGTAGAGATAGCGCGAGGCCTGATCGTAGTCGCCGATCGAGGTAAACATCGACGCGACCGTCTCCAGTTCGCGCGGCGCCCAGATGTCGCGTGAGCTGCCGGCTTGCGCGACCTTTCGTCTTTGTTCCAGGTTGCGCAACAACTGCGAAGCCGGTTGGTAGCTGCCTTCATAGGAGTAGATGCTGAACAACCGGCCGACTGTCTCCAGATCAGCCGCGCCCGCGCGCACTCGCTCCTGCAAGCCGCGACGCACGGTTCGATAGCGCCCAAACCGCCGAAGCACATCGTAGTAGTCGCTTGCGATGGCTCGTGGCCAGTTCGGGTCAAACGCCGAGGAATAAGCCTCCTCAGCCGCCCGTCTGTCGCCTGCGCGTTCGTGAATCGCCGCGCGCGTTTTTAGAAAGTACGCAAGCTCCGCAGGGAACTTCGCCTGGAATGAACCGAGCACCGTGAGCGCTTCTTTGTTTTGCTTCGCAAGGCGCAGCTCCTGGACATAGTCTTTGACGGGTTGAATGTTTGAGGGATCGACGGCTACAAGCTCGGCGAAGAAATCAGCGGGCGCAAACTCTTTCAGCGAGTGGGACCGAACGACCGCAGCAGCGCGTCTGTAGATCGGTCCTCGCTCGGAAACCATCATCGACTTGGCCAGCTCTTGAAGCGTCCTCACCTCGTCGGCAAACCTCGTGCGGTCGTGATAGAAGTTCGCGAGTCGCCGCAGCGCATCAGCCGAGCGCTTCTTCAGATTGGCGTACTCAACCATCTCGCTTGCGGCTTTGTCGTTTTGGCCGAGCCTTTCAGCAAGCCGCGCCGCGTGCAGATGAAGCCTCGAGTCTTTCGGGTACCTGGCCAGCAGCACGCCGACGCGTTCGAGCGCGATCGAGTACGGCCTTGCGACGGAAGCTTGCGAGCCGAAGAACTCTTCGTTGGTGAATAGAGCATCATCGACGGAAGCTTGCGGCGCCCGGTTAGGATCAGCCGTTCGAGTCGGCCCTGTGACCGCCGCGCCTGTTTTGCGATTTGCCCTCGCAGAGCGTTGGCTTGCCCCTGCCTGTCCCGCCGCTTTCTTTTGCGCGGTTGATTTGCGCTGCGACGCGGTCTTCTGGGCTGCGAGCAAGGTAGCTAGACCGATAGAGGTCACCGCAAGAACGATGGCGATGGATGCGTATGTTCGCTTGCTCATTCTAGGCCACTTCATCATCAATTCTCTTCTTCTCATCTCCGAGAGTGTTGTAGACTTGTACCGAAAGGAATTGAACCTATGTCGCTTGTCATCGAAGAAAGAGAGATCGCGAGCCTTCCAATCACCTGTGATCCTGACACTGTCAGCGGCGCACCAGTGTTTCGCGGCACGCGCGTCCCGATCGACGCCTTGATCAACAACATCGAAGCCGGCCTAACTCTCGATGAGTTCATAGACAATTTCCCAACAGTAACCCGCGAGCAGGCGCTCCAGGTTTTAGAGTTCTCCAAAAACACGTTGCTGCGGTTGCACCTCAACGATGAACATCCTGCTTGACGAATGCACGCCCCGCGTTGTTAAAAAGCGCCTTCCTCATCTGGCTATTCGCACCGTCCAGGAGATGGGCTGGAGCGGCGTAAAGAACGGCGAACTCCTCAAGCTCGCTGATCAGCAGTTCGACGTGTTCATTACGACCGACAAGAACCTCCGATATCAACAGAATCTCGCTCGGTTGAAACTTGCCTTTCTACTCCTACCAACTAACCGCGTGCCTGTTGTGATAGCACTGCTTGCCCAGATCGACTCAGCACTCAACACAATTCAGTCCGGAGACTTCGTTGAAATCCCGGAGCCTTGAGTGCAGGACTGCGATCTCCTTCGCTTAAAAATGTTAGTCGACTAGCCGCCGCCGATTACTTCGACCGTCAGCTCCACCTCACTCGAGTTGTGCGCGAAGTCTTCGGCCGTCACTTGGATAACGTAAGTCCCCGAAGGCAATCCAACCGGCAATCGCAGCCGCCCGACGTTAGCCTTCGCCTTTGCGTCCCACACAACCGCGACCGGCATCGAGCCAAACACCCGAGCCGCGATCACTCGCGTGTCGCTGTCCGCTCGAACGGTGATCACCAAATCTTCGCCGGCGCGCGCGACTGTTTGACTCAACGCCGCCTGAAGCCGAGGCGGGCGGCTGTCGATGACGAAACTCTTTTCTTCCTGGTAAGCCCGCCCCCGCTTGTCCACCAACACCAACCGGCAATGATAAACCCCGTCCGACATCTCGCGCGGCGCGATGAATCGAGTCTCCCACACGTCTTCCGCTTTGATGTAAGTCAGGCGCTTGGTCAAGCCGAAAGGAAACACAGCCGTGACTTCAGCGATCGATTCGTCGGCTCGCACTCTAAGCACCGGGTCGCCCGGCCGAATCACCCGCGGCCGTAGCAACGAGCGCGGCGCCGCAAGGAACGACGTGTATGGAGTCACGAATTTGTACTTCTTCGACAGCGCGATGATTTCGTCGATCGCTTCTTTTGTCTCGCCGTTCAACGCGATCTGCCGAAGCAGCGCATCGACGCGAGCCCGCGCCCACATACGCGGAACGTGCGGATGCGAGTCGTCTCGCTCGGGCAACTGAACCTGTTGAGCGAGCCGAACTGGTTTGCCCTCGGCGCTGCCTGTCAGAGTTATCGAAGCCGCGCCCGGTTTCTTGTAGCGCCCGACAAAACTGATCCGTGTTCCGTCATAAGCCGTCGCGTCGTAGTCGGGATAGACGTGATAGAAGTTCGCCGCGTCCGGGTTTTGAAGCTTGAGCGAATCGATCGGCTCGCGGCCCACTTTGCTGACAAACGATTTCAGCTTGTACGAAAGATCATCGGTCTCGCGAGTCCAATCGAAATAGCCTCGCGATGCCCGCGCAAGCTCGCCCAGCAACCGGAGGTTCGTGTCCGAGCCGATGCCAAACACATACAACCGCGCGCGCGGTCCGGCGTCGTTTGCTTTCTGAAATCGCTCGACGATCGCGCGCGTCCGCGTAGTCGCAAGCGTCGAGTTGCCGTCGGTGATCAACACAATCGCCCGCTCTTTCTTTGACGGCATGTCCTTTGTCAGCTTCGCCGCGCGTTCGAGCGCAACAGCCAGATCGGTCCCGCCTGAAAGATAGCTCGACTTGATGAAAGCAAGCGCGCGCTCGATCTGATCCGGCCGCGCATCGACCGCTTTGTCGCTAAACGTGGCCACCTCGTCGTTGAACAGCATCAGGTTGAAAGCGTCCTGCGAGGTGAGGGAGCGCAGCAAACCCTCAGTCGCTTCATAAGCTCGATCGAGCTTTTCCCACTGCATCGAAATCGAGGTGTCGAGCATTACCAGAATCGAACGCGGTTGTGGCGGGGCGATTTCACCGGGCGCGCGCGCGGCTTCGTTGAAAAGGCCCGCAGCTTCGAAGTAACCGTCCGGGTCGCGCTCGGCAAGCCGCGGGTCGCGAAGCTCGTCTGCGGTTATGCGCTCGGGCGCCCGGTAAGCCAGAAACTCGAACGCAGTGCGCGGAACCGTCAGCCCATAGCTGAACGCAAAGTCTTCGGTCAGCTCGATGTTCGATGCTTCAAACGAAGCAGACTTGTACTGCGGAGTGTTCTCGATGAAAGCAAGCGGGTACGCTTTGCTTCTTATGTTCAAGTCGCTCATGGCGAACTTGCTAAAGACTTGCACGCGAATCGCGAGGTGGCCGACTGATTGAGTGCCGTACTCGGTTGGCTTGAATGGAAACGAATAGTAGGACTCGAGATTGTCTACGTTGAGCAGTTCGGTGTACTCGAGTTCGAGGCGCTTTGTTCCGTAAGCTGGGATCGGCGTGACCTGAACGGTGAACGCGGTGGCTGCGTCGTCTTCGCGCTCTTGTGACAGGAGGCCAGGATCGATGTTTTGCAAAGCGAGATCTTTGTAGATTTCTTCCGCGCGGCGCTTTTCGAGGATGACGCCGGGTATGCGCACGTCACCATCCCACACTGCGAAATCAGAGATCGACGCCGTCGTTGGAATTAGAAAAACATAGCGGCCTTCCTGGACGCCTCCGGTGCGATTGCCAAAGATTTGCATCACGCGGACGCGAGCGTACTGGTTGTCGATGACTACATTGACGCTCATCTCGTCGAGCGTGAGGACCGCCGGATTGGGCTTGTCGGAGTTAGCGGGAATGAGCACGCCCGACTGCGCGCCAGCGACCGCTGGCCCACACATCACGAGGGCGACCACTATCAGGATCCTCGCCGGCATTCGTTCCAGAATAGACCG
The DNA here is from genome assembly GCA_038040485.1 of Candidatus Onstottus arcticum. Lineage (GTDB taxonomy): Bacteria > Acidobacteriota > Blastocatellia > UBA7656 > UBA7656 > Onstottus_B > Onstottus_B arcticum. The sequence goes on along the minus strand of JBBPIE010000023.1, from coordinate 13,396 downwards.
CGGATTATGCTGGTTAGACGGATGTTCACGGATGATCCGTGTAGATCCGTCGAATTCGTCTGATCCGCGGTCTATTCTTGCCTCATTGGACAATTCTTTTCTCAATTCGCACCAAACCATTCAACGTGCCTACGTACACGAACCGATCGTCGCTCGTTATTGCCGTGACGCTCTGAGACGCAAGCCCGGCCGCGATGCGAGTCCACCGTCGGCCGCGCGTATTATAAACTAAAAGCCCTCGGTCGCTAGTCCCGACAAACAATCGCTCGCCGTCAAAGTGCATCGCGTTCTGATTTACTTCGAACTTCCCGATCTCATCTGAAAAGCTCACCCACTCGCCGCTCGGCAACAAGGCTTCAACTCCTCCGCCGTTTGTTCCGATGTAAAGCGTGCCGCCAGCCTCGGCCAGCGCCGTGACCCAGTCGTGCGCCAACCGCGAGTTGGAAGTCTTGTAGGTGCGGACGACTCTCAGCCCCTCAAGCTCGACCAGACCCGCCAGGCTTCCGAGAAACACACGTGAGCCGACCGCCGCCGATGTATAAAGATGATTGCTTGCCAGCCCGTGAAAAGCCGTCAGCGAACGCGCGCGGCCGCCGGAGATCTCAGTCATCCCGCCTGCTGTAGCAACCACCAACGCCCGAACGTGGGTCATCTTCACAGGCACCGTGCTGCCGGGCGATGACGGACTCGACATCGAATCCTCGACAAACGAGACATGCGCCACTGAGTCGTTGATCAAGCCGCTTCGCTCGCGCGTGAGAACGGTTTGTTTCAGTCGGCTGTCGAAGCTCACCAGCCCTCTTGAGGTCGCTGCCAGCATTCGGTCTTCGTCTCGATCGAACGCGATGAAGTTGATCTCGCGCACGCGATCGTCTTCGATGTGCGACAGTCGCTCGCTGGCGTCGGTAGCGATCAGATCGACGCCTCGATCAAAGTAGCCGGCCCACAAGCGGCCCGCCCCGTCGAACGCCAGGCTCGTGATTTGTCCCGCGGTCAGAACTCGTTCACCCGCAAGCGATGCCGCTACCGGCTCGAACGCCGGACCCGCCGCGTGCTCATCTCTCGCGAACGCGCCTTCTTGCGTCAACGCCCACAGCCGTCCGTCGGCGGCGAAGACAACGGACGGGACTGAATGCGGCAACCCCGGCGCTTCTGAGAGTGAAGAGCGTGTCTCGTCCGATGCGTGCTGAGGAGCGGCGCGTTCCGCACCGAGGTCGATCACTCCCCCACCGAAAAGCCCCGCCCACATCCGTCCGGCGCTTATTGCAAGCGAAGTGATGTTGGGACGAATGCTCACCGGCTTGATCTCGTTCGCGTCGTTGATCGCGACTACTCCAAAATCGGTGGCAACCGCGATAACTCCAGCCTGAGAAAAGCTTGGCGGCATGGCGGCAAGCGCGGTCACGTGCGGCGACGGCAAGCCCTCGTTTGTGTTGACGTGTTCGATGTGAGCTTCGCGCCAGACATACAGCCCGCGATCCTGCGTGCCGATGTACAGTCTCGATTCAAGCGGCAACAGCGCGGTTACTCGCTCGAAGTCCGCTCCCGTAGCCGAGTTGATCCGCCTCGTGAAGCGCTCGCCGTCGTACTCGAACAGACCGCCGTCCAGCGTCCCGATCAGCAGCTCGCTTTCAGTGGCGAGCAGCACGCTAACCCGAGCCGCCTTTGGCTTGTTAAAGCTGAAGCCGGTGAATGTATTCCCATCGAAGCCGAGCAGCCCAGCGCTCGCGGTGCCGATGAACAGGCGTTCGCGAAAAACCGCAAGCGCCGTTAGGTCGTTATCGGGCAACCCATCCAGCGTCGTGTACCGGCGCTTGACGTTGCCGCTTTCATCTAGCGCGACCAGCCCGCCTGAAGTCGCAAGATATCGCGCGCCCGCGAAGCTAGCGACCGCCCGCACGTCCGCCGAATTCAGATAAAGCGCCAAGCCATCCGCTGAAGGCGCGGTCAGGCGTTTGATCTCAACCTCGACGCGCGTCGAGGCAGTCTGCCGCTCGCGTTCGTCCCGGACGCGGTTGTTGAGCTTGACCACCCAGAAAACAACCGCCACGATCAGCAGGAAGGCCATCACCAGAGCGATAATGGTCGTCGTTCTCCGATTAGCTCTTGCCTTGTTAAGAAGAAACGGCATCTAGATTCTGACACGCTCAGAGAGACTCGCAATTCCAGATTCGAAATTCGCAATTCCTCAGCCGGAGCCTTAGATGCTGACGGAGCAAAAACGATTCGGCGGCGCCAACAGTTTCCTGCTGATTGGAAAAAAGGTGTCCGCAAGGCGATTCAAGCAGGGTTCAAAGTCACGCTGTTGACAATGCAGTGACCCGGCAATATAGTCAACACGCCAATAAACAACGATGGATGTGCTGATACCGCAACGAAGCCTCTACTCGAAGTAACGTGCCCAGGAAACAGGATCAGGTAACAAGAAGTTGAATCTTCCGAACGCACTAACTCTGTCCAGGATCTTCGTCGTTCCGCTGCTGGTCGTCGTGTTGCTGACCAAGTTTCCGAGCGAATGGCTGGGCTTGCCACAGCAACTCGTCGGACTTGCCCTGTTCGTCGGAGCTTCGTTCACCGACTGGCTCGATGGGTACATCGCTCGCAAGCGCGGCCAGGTTTCGACGCTCGGAATTCTGCTCGATCCAATAGCAGACAAGCTGTTGATCTCGGCGGCGCTTGTGTCACTGGTCGAGAACCGGCTCGCGCCCGCGTGGGCCATCGTCATAATCATCGGCCGCGAGTTCGCCGTGACTGGGCTTCGATCGATTGCCTCCGCCGAAGGCTTCACCATCTCGGCTTCAAAAAAAGGCAAGTTCAAGATGCTGACCCAGGTCATAGCGATCACGCTGTTGATTGTGGGCAGCGTGCCGGGCGGACCTTCGGGTTTGCAGCCGCCGCCTAACGTTCAGCCCGAAGTTGCGTTCGCGTCGTTTTATGAAATGGGCCGCGCGCTGCTCACCGTGGCCGACAAGCGCGAGATCACGCTCGATGGGTTTCGGGTGTTTTGCTACGGCGCGGGCCGCGCGATGCTGTGGATCGTTGTGTTCTTTGCGCTGTGGTCGATGTACGACTACTTCACGAAGTTTTACGGTAAGGTTCGCGACCGCATTCAAGTGCGCGAACGCCGCCGCGTGCGCATCCTTCGCAGACGAAGAAGGAAATCAGCAACGGGTTCGCTCCCTGCTGATGTTCTGAGAGCCGAAACCCGCCGGCAATAGAAATGTACGGGCGTCCCTCCGCGGGCGCCCCTCCATCGCTTTGAAGTACTTTCGAGATCGAGAAGGGGCGCCCGCGGAGGGACGCCCGTACAAGCAAGTCACTTCTCTTAGTCCTCGCCCCCGCCAAGCAACGAAGCCAGCAAGCTCAAGTTCCCGACCGCCGATCTGGTTTCAGAAAAGATCCCATAATCGCGAAACTCAGTTGCACTTGTAGTCCCCGGCAAACGTTCGAGCGCCGCACGAACCGCGTCGCTTTCGAGCAGCTTCGGTGAACCGTCAGTCACTCGAGTGAGCTTCGAGATACCCAGCATCAAGCGGCCCGCGTCCTCACCCTCCGGTCGAAGTGTGACTATCGGACCGCTAGTGGCGAGAGCTCGCTTGAACCGCTCGGCCGTTGCGAGTCCGTTGCCGCGCGCCGCAGTGTCGATCATTCTCGCGATCTGACCGCGCGAACCAAGCGCCACATAATCGCCGATGAACGCGGCAGCTCCGCGCTCACCCCGTGAGGAAACTTTGATTTCTGCCCCGCTGTAGGTCTCAGTCGTCACCGAGGCGCCGTCACGGCTCAAGTGACGTTCGACAAACTGCGCGAGCTTGGCTTTGTCGCGCACACTCAAGACCATCGCCCTCGGCTGCCCGTCGCCGAAGTCCACAAGCGCCAGCTCGTCGCCAACTGCGTCGCCCACGGACTCGGCCGATTCAAGGCCATACTGTTTGCGAAAGCCGATGACAAACTCCCTCAGCGCCACGGCGGCAACCACATCGAGATTGGGCGCGATCTGCTTTAGCGCACGTTCGGGCAGTTCGCCGATCCGATCGACATTCAACAGCGTGACTTCCCGCGCGTCGCGCGGGACGAGCGATAGCGACTGCGTGCCCGGCGAGCGAGACGCGTGGAAAGCGGGCATCAAGGATTCGGCGACGCGCGGCCGTAAAACGGTGAGATACCGCTCAGTGACCCCGTCCGATGTCAGCTCGGCGGCGTAAAGCAGTCCGGTGACAGTCTCCTTCGACGCGTTCCGAATCAAATCGGCAAACGCGCTCGCTCGTTCGCGGCTTGCCGGTGTGCGGCTCGCGATGATCGCCGGTCCAAGCTCGGCTAGCTTGCTGACCCCGCTCTCCGTAACAAACGCAAACACCGAAGCATCGCGATCCACCGATGACCGCCTTTGTTTGAGCGTTTCGTCGCCGGCGAGCGTCGCACTTCGGCCTGCGATTGCGTCGAGACACAACGTCATTGCTTCGGTGTTGTTGCCTATCAAAGCGACGCTGCCCGCTGAAGCCGCAACCAACTCGCGGCCCGGTGCCGGCCCATGAAAGACCATAAGCGGCGAGCCTTGATAGTCTCGCGATTCCTCGGTCACTGATTCACCGTAGACGCGCTGAGCGATGAGCACCGCGCGTTCTTTCAAAAGACTCGCGACGGTCTCAGGCTTTGCGTGGGTTTCGGCAATAAGGACGAATCGCGGTTTGAAATCAATGTACGGGCCTTCATCGGTCGCGCCGCTCGAAGCGTCTACGCCGGTCACCGCGACTGCATATTGAGCGCGAGCGGCGAGCACCGCTTCGGCTGGGCCGAGGCCGGTTCGCCCCATCAAGTCTGCGCCCAGGCCGATTTGCCGGATCTGGCTTGAAAGACCAAGCACCGGCGCGAGCTCGCGCCACGCTTTCGTCTCGGTCAGTCCATCGACCAGATCCGACACGCTGTCAATTTCGACGAACGCGAGCGCGCTTGCGGGCACATATCGCTCCATCGCAACGCGAGCCGGCCGCCGCAACAGAAAATAGCCGGCCACACCTATCGAAACGAGCAAGACGGAAGCTACGATTATGTTTCGGCGGTTTATCGAGTCACGCAGAGTCATGGCCTTGAATCTAGCAGCGGGCCGTGGCCAGTGGCCAGTGGTTAGAGGTCAGAGGTCAGAGGTCAGAGGTCAGAGGTCAGAGGTCGGTGGTGGTTGGTCGCTGATCAGGTAACTTCACCTTGCGGGTTTAAGTTTCGCAATTTTCAATTTTCAATTTTCAATTTGCAATTTTCAATTCAAATTGATTCTTCGTTCATCCGCGCGGCGCCTCATGCTATAATCGGCGCGGCCTTCACAGACCAAACCCCGAGGAAGCGAGAATAGTTTGAGCCAGGACGTGACCAATTGTCCGCGTTGCGAAAGGCGCACGCCCGCTGCTCGCGGCCAGTGTATCTACTGCGGCGAGACGTTGCCGTTCAGCCGGATCCAGGCCGCGCCGCCGCAACGCAACATCGATAGCTTCGAGGCGGCTTTCAACACCGTGCTCGAGCCCGGGCTCACCACTCCAAGCGAAAGCGTCACGGCAGCCTTTGCGGCCGCGCTCAAGATCGAGCCTTCCGAAGCGCAGTCGTTTATCGACGCCGGCAAACCTATTCCGCTCGCGCGCAGCCAGACTCGCCAGGAAGCGGATATGATCGCGGCTCTCGTTCGCACCTGCGGACTGAGAGCGACCGTGATCCCGGATGAAGATCTGAGTCTCGCTACTGATCTGCTTCGCGCACGCCGCCTCACCGTCACAACCAACGAGCTTCAAGTCCATCACGCTGGCGGTGATTTGATCGTCCCGTCAGCCGACATCAAACTGCTGGTGCTCGGGATGCTCAAGAACACACGGATCGACTACACTGAGCGAGTTGCGCGGGGCGAGTCGTCGAACGTGGTGGACACGTCCGAGTTCGTGGCGGATGAAGCGCTCGTTGATGTTTACAGCGGCGAAATGAATCGAAGCTTTCGAATCAAGTCGGACGCATTCGACTATTCGGGGTTAGTGTCGCCGCTGTCGTTTCGAGCCGAGGCGAATTTCAAAGCCGCGCTTCAGGCGTTGACATCAGCGGCTTCTGGGGCAAAGCTCGACGACGATTTTGCGCGAGTGCGTGGCCTGCTTGCGCGCGCGTGGCCCGAGCGCACCCGCAACGAAGCTCGCGGTATCAAGCGTTCGGGAATAGCTCTTCGGCCAATCTCTCAGGCGAGCCTCATCAGCGACAATCGGGATCAGTTCGATCGCTACTCACGCCTGATGTTTCTCTGGTCGAAGTAGGTGGAATCGGCAGTCAGCTTAGACAGAGAGACGACGAAGGACAAAAAAAACAGCAAGGACAAAAAGGACAGAAACCACAAAGGTAGTTTGTCCCTTCTGTCCTTTTTGTCCTTGCTGTCCTTGTTGTCCTTTTTCTTTGAGGATTTCGTTCAAGTGATGCGAACGACGATCACCGACGTGTTGTCTTCGCCGCCGGCGGCGTTGGCCGCTACTACCAATTCTTTTGCTGCGGTATTGGGGTCGGGGTTGACCATCAGGATGTCGCATATCTGATCGTCGCTCAGCATCCCGTTCAGTCCGTCGCTGCACAACAAGAGCACATCGCCGCTTGTGAGCTTGCGGCGGATTATGTCGATCTCGACCCCCTCATCGGCGCCTATCGAACGGTAAATGACATTCCGGTAGGGATGATTCTTGGCTTCAATGCGCGAGAGGTTCCCGGTGTTCACCATTCGCTGAACCAGCGAGTGGTCTTCGGTGACCTGTTCGAAACGCTCGCCCGACAACATGTAGCACCTGCTGTCGCCAACATGAGCGATGGTCAGCACGTCTCCGACGACCATCGCAACCGTTGCGGTTGCGCCGAGGCCGCGCTCGTCGGGGTTCGCCTTTGCGTAGGCCATCACCTCGCGGTTCGCGCTGACCACCGCCTGCCTCAACATTTCGGTCGTTGCCATCTCGTTGCCGTCAGCGATTGCCAGCCGCAATCCGCCGGTTTGAGTAGGCGCGGCGATCCTCTCCTCGCGCGTGGATTTCAGCGAAGCGGAGATCAGTTTGTCGGTCACCCACTCGGCTACCGCGCGCACCGTGACTCGCGAGGCTACTTCGCCCGCCGCCTCGCCGCCCATTCCGTCCGACACGATGTAGACTCCGATCTGGGTCTGCACCGACTCGAAATACTGAGTCAGGTTCAGCGCGAGAACGCTGTCTTCATTCAACTCGCGAACGAGGCCGACATCGGTGAAGTGACCGGCTTGAAGGACGACGGGGAGGCTCAGTTGTTCCAAGGCTTCGCGAAGCTCGGCGACGCTTTGGAAGCGGTCCGCCGGGTCCTCGGCGGCAGCACGAGCTATAAGCCGCTCGAAATTCGGAAACACCGTCGCGAGCGGATAGAACCCCGATCCTTCGCTGATGCTCTCGCCGCTAAGGAGGAATTGCAGCAGTGATCCAATCGAGTAGATGTCCGACCGAACATCGTAGACTGCGCTCTGGGAGAACAACTCGGGCGCGGTGTATTCGCGGCTTGGATATATCGGGCATTCATCGACCGAGGAGCGCGACTGGCGCGCGCGGTCGAAGTCCAGCAGCCTCACCCGTCCCTCATGATCAAGCACGATTCCGTATGGCTCGAACCCGTTGTAGACCCATCCGTGACGATGGAACTGTTCGGCCAGCGTGCAAAGCTGCAAACCGATGGCTCGCGCTTCCTTCTCGTCAGTCTGGTCCAGGTGAGCCATTGCCTGTCCTTTGATGTGCTCGAAGACGATGTAACGGTTCTCGCCATCGATCGCGTGCTCCACCGGTTTGAAGAGCCCGAAGCGCTCAAAACCCGCTGCGGCGTCTTCGAGGTTGCCCGAAACTCGCTGCGCCTGGGAGCCGTCGGGAGAAACGCCGACAGGTGAAAGTCCCGCAAGCGGATCGCCCGGCGTAAGCCGCTGCTCGATGATCGTGTGAAAAGTCTCCGGCGAACCGAGGGTCGCCGCTTCATAGGCGTTGTAAGTCGGCGCGGTCCACAGCAGGGACCTGACGGTAAACCGCGACGCGATGGGCTTGCCCGGCTCGCACGGCTCCGGCGGTGGAATCGGCTGAACCAGTCTGGCGCCGAGCTTCCAGCCGCACGCCTCACAGAATGTCGCGTCCGGATCGTTGTCGACCGCCCCGCAACTTGGGCACGGGCTGTCCAATTGTCTGAGCTTTTCATCCATAAGGCAGGTGGGGAGCTTTAGGATAACACAAGCCTTCCTGAGTTTGAATCTTCAAATTGCCGGGAACTTCCAGCGTGCGACTCGTGTCTAAACTGGGTCTGACTCACAAGACTTTGCGGGTCGCCAGAAACCGGTTTCTGCACTCTCGAGCGGACTGACAAACTTATTCTTTGACACTTGTTTCGCGCGCTCGCTATCATTGCCAATCCGGCGTGTTGTTAATGAATAATCCACTTGACCGTTGTACTTGTTGATGAGCAGCGTCTAGACAACAGGTCCAATCCTCACGCGGGTTTGAACAGTGTGAAGCGGGCTAGATTATTGAAACCTGTACTGAGGCAAGGGCGTAATAAAGGCGGTTGCGAGTCAGCAAGAAAATCGGAGGAAGATAATTCAATGGCGCTCAAGATGAGTCGTAAGAAGAAGATTATCATTATATCGGCAGCGGTCGTTGGTCTCATTACTATTGTCATTCTGTCGAAAGCGGTACAACGAAAAGAAGGTGAGCCCGTTCAAGTCGGCAAAGTAGAACGGAAGGCGCGGCTCGAGTCGAAGGTAACAGCGTCAGGCGAGATCAGACCCGTCAAGTTCTATAACCTCACTGCCGAAGTTCCCGGCCGTGTCGAACAGATATTCATCAGCGAAGGCGACGCGGTTAAGAAGGGTCAGCCACTCGTCAAGGTCGATCCGACTCAGTCTTCATTCTCGGTTTCGGCTAGCGAAGCCGGCGTCCACGTAGCTCAAGCCGACGTGAGCAATATGCAAGTAGCGATTGACCAGGCTAAGAACCAGATCAACAGTGTCAGGGCCAATCTCGCCTCTGCCGAAGCGGAACTGGAGCGCACGAGGGCGGATCAGCTCTATTCAGAGCAGGAGTACAAACGTTACCAGGACCTCGTTGAAAAAGGAGTCGCTACGCGGTCTCAATACGATCAAGCAAAGTCGCGTTTCGATCAGGCGAAGGCTGTCTTCAGCTCGCAACAATCGCGCATCACCCAACTCAAGGTCCAGATCAGAGACGCCGAGCTTGGAGTCTCGCGCGCGCAAGCACAACTGAGCGAGGCTCAGGCGCGGGTCAAGCAGGGCCAGGCACAACTCGCGCAGCAAGCCGACCAGCTCAAGAAGACAACCCGCTACTCGCCCATCGACGGCGTCGTGTCGAGTCTGCAAGTCAAGATCGGCGAGTTCGCCCTCGCAAGCTTCTCTTCGACATCGCTGCTGACCGTCGCGGATATGTCGCAGATAAACGCCGAGATCAAAGTCGACGAGACTGACATCGCCGACGTGCAGGTCGGTCAAAAAACGAAGGTCAAAGTTGACGCGCTCGGCGAGACCGAGATCGAGGGCGAAGTCATCGAGAAGGGCGCTTCTGCAATGACGCGATCCGGGCAGACCATCTCGTCTTCGACTTCGAACTCTCAGGAGGCGAAAGACTTCCTGGTGAAGATCAAGCTCAACCCAACCCCGGAAGTTCGCAACAAGCTGCGGCCTGGCATGTCGTCGACCGCGGTCATAACCACTGCGACCATAGACAACGTGATGACGGTTCCGCTTCAGGCGATAGTCCCGCGCGAGTTGCCAAAGGAAAAGGACCAGGCCGAAGAGAAATCGGGAACCGGCGGCGCGGCCAAGAAGAAAGAAGTCGAGGGCGTGTTTGTCTTCGGCAGCGACGGACGCGCGAAGTTCACTCCGATAACGACCGGCATCAAAGGCGATCAGGAAATAGAGGTCAAGGAGGGGCTGAGCGAAGGCCAGGAGATCACAATCGGCCCTTATAAGACGCTGCGAACGTTGAAGGATGGCGACCAGATAAAGCGGGAAGCGAAGCCAGCCACCGCTGAGACAAAGAACTAGCCGGCGGGTGGATGACAGACTCTTCGGGGAAAAACGAGGAAGATATGATGATCGAAGAAGCTGTGCTCGACAGGGACTTGGAGTATCTGGACACCGCTCCGAGCGCCGACACAGTGATCCGCACCGAGGAATTGTGGAAGACATACGTTATGGGCGCCGAAGAAGTGCACGCGCTGCGAGGCGTTTCATTCGACGTACAGCGCGGCGAGTACCTGGCGATCATGGGGCCTTCCGGGTCGGGCAAATCCACGATGATGAATCTCATCGGCTGTCTGGACACGCCTACTTCGGGGCAATACTGGCTGAATGGAAAGCTTGTTTCCGAGATGGACGATGACGAACTGGCCTACATCCGGAACAAAGAGATCGGTTTCGTTTTTCAGACCTTTAATCTGCTGCCCAGGGCGACGGCGCTGCACAATGTAGAGCTGCCGCTGATCTACAACGGCACACCCCGTGCGAAGCGCATCGAGATGGCCAAGGTCGCGCTGGCACATGTGGATCTGGCTGATCGCATGAATCACAAGCCGAATGAGCTTTCCGGGGGCCAACGCCAGCGGGTCGCGATTGCTCGCGCGCTGGTCAACAATCCCTCGATCATCCTGGCAGACGAGCCGACCGGCAACCTCGACTCGGCTACCTCGGGCGAGATCATGCGGTTCTTCGATGAGCTTCACCGGCAGGGGAACACGATCATTCTGGTGACTCACGAACACGACATCGCCGAGCACGCGCACCGCGTGCTTCACATTCTCGACGGCCGAATAAATCGCGACGAGCGAAGATAACGCTACACGCCAGAAGGGCCACAAAAGTTTGCAGCGAGCGGCGAGTTCAACCTCCCGCTCGCTGTTTTCGTTTTGAAGCGTCGCGGCTCAGGTCAGGCAGTGCTGTTTCCGCGGCCTATTAAGCTGCTAACCAAGACATAGTTATGATTGAGTTGTTAAGCGCTCGCGCCAACGAGTCAGCTTAGGATGTGTTATGACTATCGAGTCATTTGGGGTATAGTTGGCTCTCAATTCTGATACCCGATATGCCGACAGCTTTAGAGCCACTGCTGATAGTATTCTTTGCAATATTGCCAGGTTTTTTTGGTGAACGTGTGTATAACACTCTCGTCGGTGCTGATTGGCGAGAGAAAGATTGGCAAAGAATCTTAAGGCTTGTTCTATTTAGTACAATAGGCTTGGGCCTGTACGTTGTAACTGGCAGGCTGTTTGGGTGGCCCTCACCTGTTTACGTTTCCCGGGCAGCTTTACATCCGGCGCAATAAATCCTGATACAGTACATTTGCTTTTTCTGCCCTACTTTGGTCATTGCGCCGGAGCAGTCTTAACAGGTTTGCTTGCAGCAATGAGTCGGAAGACGCTTGGGCGATGGTCCCTGTTTCAGTCTCCTTACCCCGCAGTGTGGGATGAGTTTCTTCGTTCTTATGCGCCCAAGCATTGGGTTGTCATTACCCTCACTAATAGCGACGTTTATGCTGGGTTCATCAAGAGCGCTGACAAATCAGTGGCCTTGAGCGAGCGCGATATTGTGTTGGCCGAACCCGCACAGTATGACGAGGAAAAGAAAACCTACATTGCTCTGCGTTATCAATACCTTTTCTTGCCTGCTACAATGGTTTCGTTGATCGCTGTAGTTTACAGATCTGATACTGACTCTGGACGAGTAACTGAGGTTGGCAAACCAATCTTTGAGGAAGGAGAAAATAATGAGTAGAGAAAGACCAACTCCTCCGCCACCGCCGAGACGAGATGAAAGGCAGGTAGAGAGACCGAGTCCTCCTGAAAGGAGGCCCGAAGGTCCGCCGCCGCCACCACCGAGGCCGAGGGAGTCTTCGAGCCCACGAGACGATTAATTCGAGCTTGCCGTGCCAGAACGCGCCTGAACCTTTAGCGGAGCGCGCCAAGCCTGAGTTTCTCAGGTTTCCCCGAGGCTACACGTGCGCGTTGATGCGAGGCGTCCCACGCACCCGAACGCGCTATGAACAAGTTCATTGAAGCCGCCACAATAGCCTTATCGTCCATACTGGCTCACAAGCTCAGATCGTTCCTCACCCTGCTCGGTGTCATCATCGGCGTCGCGGTGGTTACTGCGGTAGCTACAGTCATCGAAGGCGCTAACGTTTATATCAAAGATAAGATTGCAACTCTCGGCTCGGGCGTTTTCAGCTTGCAGAAGGCCAGCATTACCGGCTTCGGCGACTTCCAGAAATTCCTCGAAGCCTTTCGGCGCAACCCCGACTTGACCATCGACGACCTTGCAGCGCTGCGCCAATCACTCACCTATGCCGAGCAAGTGGGCGCGCAGGATGGCGGCGCGAAGTCCGTCAAGTATGGCAACATCACCCTTGACGGCGTCGGCGTTCAGGGTGTCACTCCCAACACTATTCTGCTTTCAAACGTTGAGGTAGCGCAGGGCCGTTACATCAACGACTTCGACGACGAAAGCCGCAGAGACGTCGCGTTTCTCGGCTCGGAAGTCGCGGAAGGCCTGTTCTCACAGCTCGATCCGATCGGCAAAGAGATCAAGATCGGCGGCAGCGTTTACACGGTAATCGGTGTGGCAAAAAAGCTGGGAACCGTGCTGGGACAATCTCAGGACAACTTTGTTCAGCTTCCGCTCCTGACTTTCTTCAAAGCGTTCGGCAAGCGGAGTTCTCCCACTTTCCGAATCATCATACGCTCGCGTCCGGACGTTAATGCTGAGAAGGTTCAGGACCAGGTTCGGGTAACGATGCGCACGCGTCACAAGCTCGACTACAACCAGCCCGATGATTTTTCGATCGCAACCGATGAAGCGACAGAGCAGTTGCTGGGGTCGATCGTAAATGTCGTCGCCGCGGTAGCCTTTCCGGTTGTCGGCATATCGCTGGTCATCGGCGGTATCGTGATAATGAACATCATGCTGGCCAGCGTGACCGAACGCACGCGAGAGATCGGGATTCGCAAGTCTTTGGGAGCGACCCGCCGCGACATACTCATGCAGTTTCTCGTTGAGTCCGCGATGATGTCGGGAATTGGAGGTTTGATGGGGTTGTTGCTGGCCGTCACTACGATGGAAATCTTGAAGCAATTCGTGCCGATACCGGTCGCAATCCCTCTGTGGGCGCCGGTCATCGCGATTTCAGTTTCGACACTGGTTGGAATCTTCTTCGGCCTATATCCGGCGAACCGGGCCGCGCGGCTCGATCCGATAACGGCGCTGCGAGCTGACTGATGCGTGAGCAGTGATGAGTGATGCGTGATCCGTGAACGGATTCTTGTCACGCATCACGGATCACGGATCACGCATCACGGATCACGCATCACGGATCACGCATCACGGATCACG
>JBBPIE010000071.1:0-2338 GCA_038040485.1 Candidatus Onstottus arcticum | reverse complement strand
CCTGATCGAGACCCAGGACGCCGTCCGAAACGCTGCGGAACTCGCCCGCTTGCCGCTTTCACGCGTCTATGTCGGCTTACAGGATCTCGCGATTGACCGCTTCCTTCGCTGGTCGATGAGTAACGGCGTAACTTCTCGAACCGCCGTGTACGGACCCGTACGCACGGTGGTGTTCCTATGGGCCGTTTCGGCCCACCAATCGGCATGAAAATGTTGTCGGTGAGGCGTAGGATAGACGCTGTCATGGGGGCGGGCAGTGGTCGTTGTCACTCTGGATGTGTTGAGGCCGTGGTGGTGTTTGATCCGGAACGCACGGTTGGACCAATGAGTGTGCGCCGGTCGTCTGATCGGTAGCACGTGAAGCGGGCAACCGCTGCCCCTATGCCGATCAACAGATTTTATCGGCTCGTCTGGGGAATCTGTGGGTAACTTGAGTGCTCAGCGCACGGGTTGGGTGAGGTAGCGGTAGAACTTGCGGCAGGTGGAGTCGAAGGAGTTCTGCTCGTCTTCCCGGCCGTTGTGGATGAGCGGGCCGCCGTCTTCGTGGATCACATTGCGGACAAGCTGCTCGGCGCTAACCTTCCTCAGAAAAAGTTCTTCGTTCACGTCGCGAATGATCTCTCCACCGAGCAGCCACATGTTATCGACGTGGTTTTGAATGGTTCTTTTCGACAGGCCGGACTCGGCGAGGTGAAAAAGGAACGGCATGAAGTATGCGACGAGTCTTCGCCCTGCCGGAAGATCTTTTTCCTCGCCCATCCAACGCTCCGGCCACTCCGAAAGATCTCGGCAATCGCGGCAGTAGGGCGAGAGCGCGGGGGGAGTCATTGGGAGAGAATCGGAATTCGTCTTCATCTTCGGATCGATCCCCAAACACTCATGCGTCTTCCCAGAATTCTGAACCATTGCCATCCCATCCCAGGATTTGTTTACGGGCAAGCCAGCTTCGCCGAAGACGGGCAATCCGTCCTCATCCCGGTCCGGCCGCGGAAGCGAGCCGCAGCCATTTGCTCGGGCTGTCATCAACCCGCACCCGGCTACGACCAGTCTCGCACGCCGCGGAGGTTTGAGTTCATCGGCTTCTGGGGCTATCTGGTCTTTCTGGTCTATTGCATGCGGCGGGTCAATTGCCAGCAATGCGGGGTCGTGGTCGAAGAAGTGCCGTGGGGCGCTGGCAAGCATTCCTCGACCAAGGTCTACATGCATTTTCTCGGGCATTGGGCGCGCAAACTCTCCTGGAAAGAGACTGCCGAGGAGTTTCGCACATCCTGGGATAAAGTCCACGATGCTGTGGCCTATCTGGTGTCTTGGGGACTGGAGCATCGCGTCCTGGGGCCGATTCGCGCCATTGGCGTAGATGAGATTCAGTATGGCAAGGGGCACAAATATCTGAGCCTGGTGTATCAGATTGACTTGAGCTGTACCCGGCTGCTGTGGATCGGCAAGGAACGGACCGTGAAGACCTTCCGGGAGTTTTTTGCCATGATCGGCCCGGAGGTGTCGGCGAAGATCGAGTTCGTCTGCTCGGACATGTGGAAACCCTATCTGGGTGTAATTCGCGATAAGTGTTCCCAGGCTCTCAACATCCTCGACCGGTTTCACATTGTCGCCAAGGTGAACAAGGCGCTCGATGACATCCGCGCCGCCGAAGCCCGACGCATGAAGAGCGACGGATACGAACCGGTTCTGACGAAGTCTCGCTGGTGCCTCCTCAAGCGGCCCGAAAATCTCACCGCCCAGCAGAAACTAAAGCTCAAAGATTTGGTGCGCTACAACCTCCAGAGCGTTCGCGCCTATCTGCTCAAGGAAGACTTCCGGCATCTCTGGAATTACGAATCCACCACCTGGGCAGGCAAGTTCCTCGACCACTGGTGTCATCAAGTGATGCGCTCGCGGATCGAACCACTGAAGAAAGTCGCCAGAACGTTACGCGCCCACCGCCAACTCATCCTCAACTACTTTCGCGCCCGGAAAGAGTTTTCCAGCGGCGTCATCGAGGGCCTCAACAACAAAGCAAAAGTCACTATGAGAAAATCCTACGGGTTCCGAACCTTCCGAGTCACCGAACTCGCCCTATATCACTCACTTGGCAAGCTGCCCGAACCGGAACTCACCCACAGATTTTTCTGACGAACCTGTTTAATAGCCTGCTGGAGCAGTATCACTACTTGGCTTACGAACAGCCGGTAGGCGAACATCTCAAGTACCTGGTGTGGGCGCAAGGGCGGCCCGTGGCCTGCCTGGCGTTCTCGTCGGCGCCGCGCCATCTGGCGCCGCGGGATCGCTTCATTGGCTGGGGCCAGGAGGCACGGCGACGCAACCTTCGCTTCCTCGCCTA
>JBBPIE010000022.1:16753-115273 GCA_038040485.1 Candidatus Onstottus arcticum | reverse complement strand
GCCTTCAGTCTCCGTAATGCCGAGTTTTGCAAGAGGCTCTAAAGTCTATGCTACGTCCTCAAACTGACCCACTACCCGAATGTGGCTAAGAGACATGCCTTCGATTGCTGACCTTGAAGGCGTTGGCGTATACTCCGGTGCTATCTCAATGGGGCGTTCAGTGACGTGTATTCAAGGTTGATTTCGTCGTCGATATTGCAGACTAGAAGGACGAGGTTATGTCGGGACATTCAAAGTGGCATTCAATAAAACACAAGAAGGGAGCGATTGACGCCAAGCGCGGCAAGGCGTTCTCGAAGCTGATAAAAGAACTGACCGTGGCCGCACGCGGCGGCGGCGATCCTTTTGGCAACCCGCGGCTTCGTAAGGCGATGGACGACGCCAAAGCGCTCAACATGCCAAAGGACACGATGATGAACGCGGTCAAGCGAGGCACGGGCGAGATCGCCGGCGCGGCCATCGAAGACATCAGCTACGAAGGGTACGGGCCCGGCGGCGTCGCGGTCTTTGTTGAATGCCAGACCGACAATCGCGTTCGCACCGTTGCGGAGATTCGGCACATCTTCGGGAAGAACGGCGGCAACCTCGGCGAGACGGGTTCTGTCGGCTGGATGTTTCAAAAGAAGGGCGCGATCATCATCGAGAAAAGCGCGATCGATGAAGAGAAGGTCATGGAACTCGCGCTTGAGGCAGGCGCCGAAGACGTCGCAGGCGATGAAGAAACCTGGGAAGTGATCACCTCGCCCGAAGACTTCAATGCTGTGCACGACGCGGTCAAGGCTGCCGGCATAGACGCGATCTCATCCGATGTCGCGATGCGTCCGACCAACTCCGTTCAAGTCACCGGAGCTACCGCTCAGCAAGTTCTGCGTTTGATGGAAGCGCTCGAAGACAACGACGACGTTTCGAACGTAGCAGCGAACTTCGACATACCTGCGGAAGAGATGGAGGCTGCGAGTTGAGTTCTTTGTCGCGCGATCGATCGCCGGGGGAACGGCCGGCGCTGAACGCCAAACGCGCGGTGCGAGTCATCGGAGTCGATCCGGGCAGCGAAACGACCGGCTACGGCGTGATCGACAGCGACGGCCGACACTATGAACTCGTCGAGTACGCGGGCATCCGAGGTCCAAAGCGCGTGAGTTTCGCCGAGCGGCTGCTCGCGATCAGCCGCAAGCTTGAAGAAGTGATCGAGCGGCTGAGCCCGCAGGCTTGCGCGGTCGAAGACACGTTCTACGCCGTCAATGTGAAGAGCGCGCTCAAGCTCGGTCAGGCGCGCGGCGCGGTGCTTGTGGCGGCGGCGCGAGCGGGCATCGAGGTGTTCGAGTACTCACCGCTTGAGATCAAGTCGGCGCTGGTTGGCTACGGGCGCGCCGAGAAGCAACAAGTTCAAGAGATGGTTCGGGTGCTTCTTGGGTTGAGCGTTCGCCCGGAACCGCTAGACGCCAGCGACGCTCTTGCGATAGCAATCTGCCACATCAACATCGCCTCAACCCGAGCGCGCCTCAGTCGTAAAGCGTGACGGCCGAATTGGCTGGCGCGTGAACAGCAATACGGTTCTTTGGCTTTACTTGAAGAAGCGGCGGCGACAACCTAAGCGGGATTCCCAATCGGAGGACTTACTGATGCCACTCGACCCGCAAGCAAAAGCGCTGTTGGAACTGATGGCTGCGTCGGGCGCGCCGCCGCTTGGCGCCGGATCCGTAGCCGATGCGCGCCAGGGCATCGCCGCATTCGCGCAACTTGGCGGCGAGCCCGAACCCGTCGCCCACATCGAAGACCGCCAGATTCCCAGCCCCGATCAAGCGATTCCAGTTCGCATCTATACGCCGGAGGGCCGCGGGCCTTTCCCGGTGCTTGTCTACTTCCACGGCGGCGGCTGGGTGCTTTGCAATCTCGACACACACGATCCGCTTTGCCGAAGCCTGGCGAACGCGGCAGAGTGCGTAGTCGTTTCCGTGGATTATCGGCTTGCGCCCGAGCACAAGTTCCCCGCGGCCGCCGAAGACTGCTACGCAGCTACGCAGTGGGTGATGAATAACGCAGCTTCGATTAACGGCGACGCGCATCGGGTCGCGATAGGCGGCGACAGCGCGGGCGGCAACCTTTCTGCTGTGGTTGCTTTGATGGCGCGCGATCGCGGAGCTCAAGCGCCTGTTTTCCAACTGCTGATTTATCCAGCGACCGAACACTATCTTGCTGACTATCCATCCTCCCGCGAGAACGCTGACGGTTACTTTCTCACCCGAGACGACATGGAGTGGTTCTGGAATCATTACCTTAACAATGAGGCTGAGACGGATAACCCGTACGCGTCTCCCCTGCGAGCGGCAAGCCTGATCGGCTTGCCAGCGGCGCTGGTGATCACTGCCGAGTTTGATCCGCTAAGGGATGAAGGAGAGTTCTACGCAGCTCGGTTGCAAGAGTCCGGCGTCGCCACTCGGCTTGTTCGCTACGATGGAATGATCCACGGCTTTCTCAGCATGGCCGGGGTGTTGGCGCAGGGTCGTGAAGGAATCGGGTTAGCAGCAGGAGGATTGCGCTCGGCCTTTGGCGCAAAGCCGGACTCGGGCGAGGCGGACTAGGCTAGAAGCGTCGATCTTTCTACCTGGTCGAGATACGAGGCGGGTCCACGGTCAGAACGGGGATGGGCCGGATTCATTTGCTGCGACGGCGCCGCCAAGGTTGGCGTGGCCACAAAGCGATTTGCGACCATGTCCACCATCACACCAAAGCCTTCCAGGGTTCTCACGCCAAGCAAGGTCATGTCGCCCGGTTCGGCAAAAACAACTTCATCGGTGGTTTCATAGCCTTCAGCGCTGAGAATGGCGTAGCCGATCTCTCGCTCGAATCTCTGCTGAGTAGCGGTTGCGAAGACACGCTTCCGTCGCGGCGTGATACCGATGGCTAGCAACACGTCCGCTGGAAGCCAGGTCAGCTCGGAGCCAGTGTCAACCAACGCCGACACTGGTTGTGTGACCAGTTCCTCGCGCTTCGGATTGCTAGCGGTGACGTTGACCCTGAACGTGCTCATGGCAGAAAGATAACCGCCGCGCGGCGGCAAGAGCAAGGGTGCGAAGCGAGCTTGGGTGCGCGTCAGCTTTTCGCGCATACCCACCTCGTGAGAGGTGGGTCCGTGATGCTTCAGCCTACAGGGCGCGCCACCGCCCCTCGGACTACTGCATACCCACCTCGTGAGAGGTGGGTCCATGATGCTACGGCCTACGATCTGCGATGGCGCGGATCAGACAGGCACGCACGCAAAGGCTACAGCATCAATAACCCACCTCTCACGAGGTGGGTATGCCCGGCCGAACCATCGTTTGTAGGCTTCACCATCACGGACCCACCTCTGACGAGGTGGGTATGCGCGAAAATCTGACGCGCACCCAGCGAGCTTGCTAGATTTGTGCTGGCTGATCCGATGCGCGGCGTGACTCGCGAATTAGACTGCTTAGCAATTCCATCTTCGACGACTTATGATATTCCCATGACGCAAGGCGCTTCGACGCATCGATGGCTATCGCGAGCAGTCTTCTGCCTCTGGCTGTCCTTAGCCGGAGCCACTTTCTTTCACGAAGCCGGTCCGGTCATTGCCCAAAGCGAGGACAACTGCGTTGCCTGTCATAGCCGTCAGAAAAACGACGCCCGCCAAGTCGTTGCGATCTTTCAAACAAGCACGCACGCCCGCGCGATGATCGGGTGCGACGGTTGCCACGGCGGCGATTTGTCGCAACCAGCGAAGATCAAAGCTCACGCAGGCCGCTTCATCGGTCGCCCGGATACGGCCGCGACTCTCGAGATGTGCGGCAAGTGTCATCGCCAGCCGCTTGAGCTTTTCAAACAGAGCCGTCACGTGGCAAGTCGGCCGAACGCAGGCCGACTCGATTGCGTCGAGTGTCACGGCGTGCATAGCATCGGCGCGGCTTCGGAATCGTTTCGCTGGCCGATGTTTTGCGCGGGCTGTCACGGCTTGGAATATCTGCCCCAGTTGGGGCGTCCGTTTCAAGAGATGCTCGCGCTGGCCGATGACCTCAACGACGGGCTTCACCGGCTTGAGGCAAAAGGACGCGCGCCAGCGAGAGACTTGATCGACCGCCGCAAAGAGATTCGCCACTTGATCTCCGAGCTTGTTCACAAAACGGACAGACAGGGCGGTGTGGAACGCATCCAACGCGTCCTGGAGTTGGGCGTTGCGCTCAAGCGACAAATCGCGACCGAAGAGCAGAGGTAGAGATCGCCGCCTCGTGAACCCTGACTGCCGCCGATTGCGCCCCGCGGCTTGCGCCACGCTGCCAAGTAGCGGTAGCGTTCAAAATCTACCGGTCAGATTCACAACCTCGTTCAACTTGGCAGGCCGTGCCTGCATCGCTGATCACCTCAGCGGAAAGGAAAAACCATGTGGGTTCGCAAGTGTTTCGCCGATGAAGAGAAGCCCATCCAGTCTCCAATCCCGACCGAGATTTTCTCCAACGAAGAGTTCATTCCGCCGCAGCAGTCGCTGCAGCAGCAACAATGGGAAGCGCGCATCGGTGAAATGGCCGACCAGTGCGCGAAGAAGCTCGGTTTCTCGCGCCGCCGCTTCCTGCAAAGCACCGGAGGCATGGCGGTCGCAATGCTCGCCTACAACGAAGTCTTCGGCAAGACGTATGAAGTCGAGCCCGTCGAAGCGCTCGACCCGGCCGCGTATGCCGAGAAGTGGCCAAAGAACGAGTTCATCTTCGACAATCAGACTCATCACGTCGACGTCGAGAGCCGCTGGTTTGAAGCGAGCGACGCAGGACGCCAAGCCGCTGATTTCCTGCGCAACTTCCGCCCCAACGCCGGCTCGACCGCTGAACGGCTCGCGTTGCTCAATGAAGCCAACTACATCAAAGAGCTGTTCATGGACAGCGACACTATGATGGCGATCATCAGCGGCGTGCCGACCGCGCAGTGGAAGGAAAATATTCTGCCCCCGGACAAGATGGTCAAGACGCGCGACGACATCAACCGCATGGCCGGCAAGTCCCAGCGCATGATTAGCCACGGCCTGCTAAGGCCGAACATGGGGAAACCAGAATTCGAAGAGATGGAACGCCAGGCCAAAGTCCTAAAGATAGACTCGTGGAAGATGTACCCTGGCTCCCTGATCGGCGACGGCGCCTACTGGCTGGATGACGAGAAGAACGTCTATCCGTTCTGGGAGCGCACCAAGAAATTAGGCATCAAAAACATCTGCATCCACAAGGGACTGCCTCTCGGTTTGTTCAACGAGGAGCACTGCCATCCGAAAGATGTCGAGAAGGCCGCAAAAGACTTTCCCACTCTCAACTTCATCATCTACCACTCTGGTTGGAATCCCACGGCTGGCGGCGGGCGTAAGCGTGAAGGCGCTCAAGCCGGACCGCAGTACATCCCGTGGTGCTCGGAGCTGATCGACCTGGTCAAACGCAACAACCTTAAGAACGTCTACTTCGAAGTGGGCAGCACGTGGAACGGGTTGTCAGGCGGGTTCGGGGGCAACGATCAGCCGGCAATGCATTTCCTCGGACAGGTGATGAACTTGCCGGGCGGCGAGGATCGCATCATCTGGGGCACCGACTCGATCTGGGGCGGCAGCCCACAATCACAGATCGAGCGTCTGCGGCGCTTCCAGATCAGCGATGAGATCGCCGAGAAGTACGGATATAGGAAACTGACCCCTGAAATTAAGGCGAAGATCTTCGGGCTGAACGCCGCGCGGATCTACAACATTGATGTGAAAGCAAAGCGCCAGGCGATTCAGGCCGACAAGATCGCCGAGATGAAAAACGAATACATGCAAACCCCACGTCCCAGCAACACGCAGTTCGGTTGGGTGTGGCGGACTCGCGGACAAAGGGCCTGAGACCATGCTCAATACCTGTGGCGCAGACTCTGGGCTCGCGGCCGTCCCGGCCGCGGGCCCAACTCGCCTTGCGCGCGCATTGGCACGCGCGTTTCATCAGAGGACGCGTCACGACTGACGGCCTGACGTCTGCGCCACACACCACCGCTTGAGCCGATCTGTGACCAGTAGTAAGATAGTTCTGAAATCGGGTCAGGCTCCCAGGATTGCTTACCGGCTGGCCCCCAAAGTGAGCGCCCTCCTTTGGATGGAAGTCATGACGGACCTCTACGGTATTCTTGGACTCACTCCTCGCGCTACCGCTGACGAAATCAAGTCTGCTTACCGAAAGCTTGCGCGCAAGTACCACCCCGACGTTTCAATGTCGCCGGATGCGAACGCCCGGTTCGTGAAGATCAACGAGGCGTATCAAGTGCTGAGCGACCCGCATCGGCGCTGGGCTTACGACAACGGTCAGTATGCCGACTCGCAGCGGACTTTCTATGCCTCGCGGCAAGCCGAGATCGTAACCAAACAGCGTCACTTCGACCGCATAGTCGATGAGTGGATAGCGCGCGAACGGCAGGAGACGGCAGCTCGGTCTCACGCCGTCCTCGTGGTCGTTCCGTTGTTTCTGTCGGCGTTCTACGTTATGGCCTCGAAGGCGACGCTCGCCCAGGAATTGAACGCGATCGGCCGCATCGTGGTACTCGCCCTGGCATTCTACGGATTGATCTATCTTGTGAAGAACCTTTCGATCGTGCTCGCCAGGTACACATATCACGTCCCGGATCATCTGACCTCGGTTTTTGGCGAGGAGGAGACGCCGCGCGACAAGGCGATCAGCCGGCGCGCAGGTTTGATCTTTCTGGTGTGTGGGTATGTCGTGTCGTTAGGGTTGGGCTACGTCGTAAGCAAGTTTGTGCCAGGCCAGTACAGCATGGCGAGCACTTTGTTTGGCGCTTTCGTCTATACGCCGATAGCTGTGCTGATGGTGGGTGGGCTTCGAAGGATTGCTAACATAATCGATCGCCTTTGATCGATAAGAATGAGCAATCCTCAAGTCCGGCTACTTCTTGAAGATCTTTTTGGCGAACCCGCCGACGTCGGATTTCCAGATGCTCCTGGCTTGCGCAGCCAGCCCGGTTGAATGGATCTCGCGTTTTGCTGTCCGATTGTCCGGATCCAGCGAGAGCGCTTCCCTGAAATAGTTTGCGGCCTTCTTGGCCAGCCCGACTTCCTTGTAGAGCAAGCCGAGTTGAACTCTGATCTGTGCGTTGTAGGGATCGAGCTCGGCCGCTTTGCCCAGATGCCCCTCCGCCTCATGGCGCGTTCGCGGGTTTCGCACCAAAGCCATCCCAAGATGAAAGTGATAAGGCGCGCGGCTCGGATCGAGCTTTATCGCTTCGCGGAGCATATGGACCGCTCCATGATATTGCTTCTTCTCGAACAACCCGCGGCCCTGGTTGTAGAGCTGTTCTGCGATTTGGGCCGGCTTACCAACCGCGGCCCGCGTCGGCTGAGGCAATTCGCTGAGGGCGCCCTGCGTGACGGCTTGAGGAAGTGGACCACTTTCCGCTGCTTGAGAATTCGCCGCGTGCTCGCCAGTTCCGTTCGGCTGACTTGAAAGCGGGCGCCGTTGCGCCGACCCGTCGACGTTGATTGCCGGCGAGACATTGACCGGCGAGGTTGAGGGAGACTTTCTGAGTCGGTCATCATAGGCCTCTCTTTGCGCCCTGTCAGTCAACGTGTCGTAAGCCTGCGTTATCAGCGCGAACAATGTCTCGAGTTGCGTTTGAAGCTCGCCTTGCTCGGTGTGACGGTGGCGGTCAGGATGAAACTTCTTGGCCATTCGATAGTAGGCGGCCTTGACCTCGCCGGTTGTGGCTTGTCTGGAGAGTCCGAGCACTTCGTAGTGATCGGCCGAGGCATAGAAATGGAGCCTGCGTGCGACGTCTTGGCGCAGGCGATCCATTGCCTCGGCGTCGATCTCCTGTTCTTCGGATGCAATGTCTCTGTCGTGGCCCACGACCTTCAAGAAGCCGGCGGCGACAAGCGCGCAGACCGCCTGATGCGCATCCGACTCGGGTATACCGGTGACTGAGCCAACCTCTCCAATCGAGGTCGCCGACTCGATCCGCGAGAGCACGTAGCTTTCCAGAGGCGCCAGTTTTCCGGAATCGAAACCGACCGTTCGTGCCTTTGCCCGAACCACCACGCCGTCCTGTGGTGCGATCGCTTCGGCAATCTGCTGGATGCCCGCCCCGTGACGCGCGCCCTCGAGAAGAATGTCGACCGTGGTCATCTCGAGAGTCACATCGTGAGCCGCGCGTATCTTCGGATCAAAGACGTAATCGCCGTCGGGCCACTCGAATAGAGACCGGATTATCTCCATCACCAGGTCGCGCACCAGCTTGCGCATTTCCGCGTCGCCGAGTACGCCCATTTCGACCAGAGTGGACGGTATCCGATAAGGTTTTTCGGCCTTCAGCCTCGCATGGTCGATCTGTTCCTGAGTCGCGACTCCGTCTGCCACCAGCTTGCGCTCGAGCTGTTCATTCGAGAGATTGCTGATCGCGTAGACTGGTACACCCGAGTCAAAGAACAGTGCTTTGATCGCTTTTGCCTTAGACAGTCTGAGCAGCCCACTCGCGTTGGTGTGGGCGATCTCGCGGATCAGGTCCGCAACCAGTCTGTCACCTAGTTGTCCTTGCACTGAGACTTTCCTGAATCTGTACGGGACTACGACGCGTCGAGCGTTCGATTCTGAATCAGAAGTGAGGGCAGGCTGAGGACATTGTAGGGTGAAAGAAACAACCGCGCAAGAGTCTCCTACGGAACAGTCGGTAACCCACGATGCGTCCGGTCAATGATGCAAGTAAAATGACCAGTTTGGCTTGAAAAACCTCTCTGAGCCTAGTTCTAAGCCTTGTCACTGGTGAATCGAATCCCGGACAGCGCGGATGACTATCTTCCCTATGAAGTGCTGGCGCATTGCACCCCAGCGGGACGAGGATCATGGCGCCTGCTTGCGAGGCCGTTTCGTGGTGCGTGTTGACTTCGAAGTGGTCGCCTGCTTCATCGACTTGAGCAGGAGACTCCGTTCCTTAGGTGACATTCGCACGGCCTCCTTTAGAATCTCACTGACGTCGGGACTGGTCACCACTTTTTGTACCGTTTCCAGAATCGTCAAAGCGTCGTCGGTGTACGTTCTCCTGACCTTGTCTTCGGGCACTCCACAAGCCACTTGAAACAGCGTGTCCACATCCACGCCGAGCCCATCAGCCAGGGCCTTTATCTTAGCCACAGAGAGGTTCGTGGCCCTCCCGACGGTGATGCTGGCAATGTAGCCGTCGGTTATTCGTCCGCGCGATATCCGCTGAACGTCCTTCTGCGTCAATCCCTTGAGCTTCAAGACTCGCCTAACAAACTCACTGAAGCGAGGTAAATCCTTTTTCGTGTCGGCCATTTTTCTCTCCACCAGTTGAATCAAGCGACCCAGAAACTGCTCGTTGACTCCGCCGGGTAACGGTAGTCAGAGCGAGTTGGATACAACCACGGCTCTGACAGCCTGATTTGGAACGCGCTCCCGCGCAGGCTGCATTCTTATCACACTGGACTCCGCCGGCTCAATCCATGTGAGACAACGAATTGACTGAGACCCCTCCAGCGGCTACCATTAAGCCTCCGCTCACCAAACAACTATCCACTATGAGCGAACCTCGCCACACACCAGTAGACGGAGGAGTGCGACCTGGCGACGCCGGCTCAAAGACCTCCTCGGCAAATCCGAACCAGAGGATTCTGGAAGCACTCGCTCGCATAGCTCAAGGCGATCTGAGTCTGGTGATCAACGCAAGTCATCTGGATCAGCATGGAACCGACCGCCAGTTACTGCTGAATCTTGATGGCCTTGCGCGGCGGCTGCGCTACATCGTCGGCCGGCTTCAGCGCGCGGCTGATTCGATCGAGGCCGTGGTCGGTGAAGTGCTCCGCGGAACGCAGACGCTTTCGGCGGGAGTGATCGACGAAGCCAAGTCCATCGAGGAAACTTCGACTTCGATTTCTGAGATCAACTCATCGATGCACTCGGTGGGCGACAGTCTTCAAACCCTGGCCAAGCTCTCTCAATCGACTTCAGCCTCGGTCATGCAAATGGCAATGTCGATCAATCACGTCTCAGAGAACGCGGACGAGCTGGCTCAGTTTGTCGAAGAGACCGCAACAGCAATCGACGACATGGCGGTTAGCGTGCGCAAAGTCGCAGAGTCGACCGAGGCGCTCGCCGAGTCGGCCGAAAAGACCGCGCGCGCTATGGAAGCGATCGACAACTCCACGCAAAGCATCGGCGATTCGGTCAACGAGACCACCGTGCTTGCCGAAGAGGTCGCCCGCTCGGCTGGCTCAGGCAGCCAGATCGTGGGCGAAACCGCTTCGAGCATGTTGAAGATCAAGGAGGCAATCGACGCGGCAACAGAAACAATCGCCCGGCTCGGAAAGCGCTCGGACCAGATCGGCGAAGTCACTCACGTGATCAACGAGATCGCCGACCGCACTCATCTTCTGGCGCTGAACGCGGCGATCCTGGCGGCGCAGGCCGGACCTCAAGGGCGCGGCTTCCGCATTGTCGCCGACGAGATCAAGGAACTAAGCGAGCGGACTTCCGCTTCCACTCTCGAGATCGAAGAAATGATCAAATCGGTTCGCGAGGACGTCGCCGAAACGATCGAGCGGGTCGCGGTAGGCGGGCAGCGGGCGGACGAGGGAGTCGATCTGGCCTCAAGGGCGTCGGTGCTGCTCGCGGAAATACGAGAGAAGACCAACGCCGCCTCCGACCGGATCCGAGTCATCGCCGACTCGACCGCGATCCAGGCGGCCGAAAGTCACACCGTGCTCGAAGCCGCTGATCTGGTTCGGCAGCAGGCTCGCGGCATCGAGCGCGCAACAAGCGAACAAGCCCTGACCTCGCGGCAAATCGGCGAGCGAGCGATTCATATGAGCGAGCTGACCGAGCAGGTGCGGCGCGCGACCGGCGAACAGGCGAAGGTTTCGCGCTACATCGCCGACGCGATGGAGAAGCTCACATCGGTGGTGGAGGAGATTGGGCTGGCTTCAGACGAACAATCGGCGGGCGCGGATCAGGTACTGCGCGCGATCGAAACTATCAAGGAAGTCGTTGACCGAAATCAGGCTTCGATATCGGGAATCAACAGCGCGGTGGATCTCCTGGTCCGCGAAGCCGAGCTGCTGAATCGCGAGGTCGAGACGTTCCAGTTGCCGGCGCCGGATCGCGGCGGCCACCTTCGTTTCGCGTTGCGAACGTCGCAAATCACGCTCGATCCCGCGACGATCTCCTCTATCTCGCGAGTCGAAGTGATGTCGAACATCTTCGAGGGACTGGTGCAGTTCGGCGAACGCGCCGAGATAAGACCGGCGGTCGCCGAACGATGGGAGACTTCGCCCGATGGCCGGGTCTACACGTTTCACCTGCGCGAGGGCGCTCGCTTCCACAACGGCCGGCGGGTGCGAGCGGACGATGTGAAATACTCGTTCGAGCGGCAGATGCGCCAGAACGAAGCGGCCGCCGCCTGGGTCTTCAGGCCGATCACAGGCGCCGAGCAGTTCATCTCCGGCGAGAGCGATTCGGTGGCGGGAATCAGGATCGTAGGCGAACAGGTGGTAAGACTCGAACTGACTCAGCCAGTCGCATTTTTTCTCTCCACGCTGTGCATGGATTACGGCTACATCTTGCCGCGCGAAGAAGTCGAGCGCCCCTCGGCGGATTTTTCAGTCCGGCCTACCGGCTCCGGGCCGTTCCGTGTCGTCGAGCCGGTCATTGGCAAGGAAGTGCAGCTCGAACACTTCTCCAACTACTGGAACGCGGAACGACCTTACGTCGATCGGTTGACCGTGCGGTTCGGAATGTCGGCGGACGAGATCTTCGGTGCATTTCTGGAAGGCGGGTTGGACTATGTCAGCGACCTGCCGCTGACTTATTTGAACGAGTTGAGAGAGCGGTCTCCTGACGTGCACATCCTGGAAGCGTTGGAGCTTCAGACGAGGATGCTGGTCTTTGATTGCGAACGCCCGCCGCTTAACGATCGGAGAGTGAGGCAGGCAATCTGTTTCGCGATTGATCGCCAGCGTTTCTTGCAACAGGTTTACGTCGGGATGGCCGAGTCGGCGGTCGGTCCGATCCCACCCGGTGTGTTGGGACATCACCCGGCTGACGGCGTTTACGAGCATGATCCGGCGCGGGCACGGGCGTTGCTGGAGGAAGCCGGATGCGGCGGAGGCTTCGACACTGAGGTGTGGTGGCCTCAATCGGTCAACAGCGCTGTCGAGTGCTTGAGGGATGATCTGGCTGCAGTAGGCATCCGAGCGGAGTTTCGTTATGTTGTGGCGGAGGAAATGCGGCGAGCGCTGAAGCTTCGAATGGTTCCCATCGCCGGCAGAGACTGGTACGCCGATTATCCCGACCCGGACAACTTCACATACGTTCTGTTCAACTCGCGGAATCGCGATCTTTTTATCGGCTCTTATGCGAATGAGGAAGTAGATCGTTTGACCGATGAAGCGAGATCGGTGATGAACCGCGAACAGCGTGAAGGAATATATCGTGAAGTGACCCGCCTTCTGCTCGACGACGCGCCGTGCGCGTTCCTCGCTCATCGCCGAAGCTTCGTCGCGCACCGCGCTGACCTCGAGGGAGTGACTCTGCACTTGCTGTCGCCGTTCGTCTCACCGAAGGACTTGTGGTTTGCGAAGAACGGCGAACAACGCTAGCGGATGCCAACGAGAAAAGGGCGGCCCCGAGGCCGCCCTTGTTTACAACCACGATCGCCGAGCGGAGTTTATTTCAAATTTTTGAGCTCATTGATGCGCGCGCGCACTGCCCGAACGTAAGTCGTCACCTCCCAATCGCTGAATCCGCCGGCGCGAAACGCATCCGACAACTGCTTGTCCGAAAGCCGTCCCAGCAGATTCCCCATCCAGCGCGCGTTCTCGACCGTGACACCTTCAAGCGCCTCCGGATCCTTGCCTTTGTAGTAGAACACGACCTGGCCGTTGCTAACACCCGTGACGAAAACCTGGTCGGCATAGTCTCCCGCTTCACCTTTGGTCCCAGCGGGGGCGTTCGCGAAGCCCGGGATCTTGCGGAAAGGAGATCCGGTTTTGCCCAGCGTGCCGCCCAGATCCGAGACATAGTAAATCAGCTCGTTCTTGTCACCGCCGCTCTTCTTCGACGGGCGCACGATCTTGTTGTTGTCTTCCTTCAGGTCCCAGTTGTTGAGCAGCGCCATCAGGACTTTCAAACCCTGAAGCTCGCGCGCATTCAGAGGATTGGAATGCCACGACCAGATTCCGACTTCCTTGAAACCGTCGTCTCTAGCCTTGAAGCGCACATCCCAAACATCAAACCCGCCTCTACCCTCGATGTGGGCCTTCTTGACGAAATAGTCGGTGTCAACGTGATAGCCCGCCGCCCAGACGATACGCGATGCGGTCGGCGCCGGTCTCGCTTCGGGGCCAAACTTGACCTGCCACTTGCGGCCCTTGTCGTCGGTCACATTGATTTTCTCGGAAGTACCCGACTTCGAGCGCTCCACGAAAGTGAATTTGCCTTTTGGATCAGGCGCACCCTCCGCGCCGCCCGGACCGTTAAAGAGATCTCGGCTCTCGATGTCGGCCGGCTCTTCCCATAGTACTGGTCGCCCGGCTCCGGCATCCGCCTTGTCCGTCTTCTGGTCGTCTTTCTTCTTGTCCTTTTTATCTTTCTTTTCGTCGCCGGTTTTGTTCTTTTTCGGTTTGTCTGCTTTGTCGTCGCTCTGGGTCGCAAGATAAGCTCGGGCGGGCGCGACTACGGCCAAGCTGGCAAGTAGGCAGATTATCGCAAGCGCGCAGACTATTTGATTTCGGATCATTTTGCGGTCTCCCTCGATTCGAAGCTTGATGCTCATCGCTATATTCAATGTGCAGATTATATTCGTTGGCCAAGCGTGTGCAAGCGATTTCATTGAGCAAACGAAGATGCGTGTTTGGAAAAAAGGACGGCGCGATCAGCGCCTAAAAGTTTAGAAGGTAGGCGTATATCACTTCTGTGCGGTCTGAAGGTGCGACGGGGCGAGAGCCGCTGAGGTCGAAGTCCCTGTCCCAATTGCGCCGGCGTCGCACGGCGTCAAATGGGTCAAAAGCGAAGACCGGGATAAAGCGGTTCGCTTCTGACCCGTTACGTCTGTCTCAGTTTGCGCGTTCTACCCAATCGCCTATGTTTATCTCCGCGATCGTCCGAGTAATCATTGCGACCGCAGTGTTCTTCTCGACCTTGATCACGATCAGCTCGCCTAGAACTTTGCGTGGGATCGGAGGACGCTGTTGCAGCACGTCCTTGCGAAGAGACCGAGTAGCCTGAACCGATATGTCCCCGCCGCGGTAACGCTCGCTCTCGTAGCCGTCGCTTCGACGATTGACGACGTTGTCCTCCGGAGTATTTGTGACGCCTTCGCGCGCGCCGATCTCTCTATAAATGGTGAAATAGTCGCCGGCGTGGACGCTGTCGTCATTGCCCAGATCCAGAAAGACTACGCGGTTGGCTGAGAGATTCTCGTGGTATCCGGGCGCCATTACGATTTGACCTTTGGTTCCACCTGCTCCCTCGCTGTAGCGGGGAAGCGGCCGCGCGTCGCGTGGTCCGGGTGCCCCGTACTCCTGATAAGGTTTAAGCAGGTCGCCGAACTCGATCGTGTCGCACGAGACGGTTATCTCGGCCGTCGAGGTCTGGTCTTGAACCTCGATCACCCTCAGCAAGCCCAACTCTCGAACGTAGTAGCCCAGCCTCTTTTTGGTAAACGGGTGCTGCACTTCGCCGATTGGACGAATGACGAAGTAAACCGCGCCCGGCTGCACACCGGCGCCGCGTCCGTGGTTGAGAAAGACTACATCACCCTGGGCGAACGTGGCCTTCGTGTTCTCCGATTCGGCGCCTATAACTTGCAGGTCCTCGCGAGGCGCGGCTTGAGCGATGAAGCCTGTGCAGTAGAGGTCCGACCTCTTTGCGACCGGGTCTGACGATTCCGTCTTTGGCTGCTGAGCTGAAACTACTTGCCATGCGGACGCGAGAAAAACGGCGATCAACGCGATGGCCAAACGGGCTTTACCTCTCATGGGCTTCTCCTTGGGGAAGTGGTGGGGATCTAGCCGGGGTTGCTGCTAGGGGCAGGGTTGGCTCGACTGGCCCGAAAGTACCAAACTCGCAAAGGCAAGTCAATAATAAAGGCCGCCAGGCGCGACGGAGTGTATGGTTGATTCGGTGCTGAGATCCTTCGTGCGGGCGCAGCTAATCGGCGGCAACAAACAGCAGCGAGGCGCAGCCTGGGTCGGCTACAAACTGCTTGACAGCCCTTCAAATAAGGCGATAATGGCAGGCAGCCGCTTAGGTTGGTTTCATATCTTGCACTATTTTGGGCAGTCAGCGCCCTCGCTCATCAGCAGGTTGGTCAAACCGAGTTCTGATTGGTTTGATCGGGTCGCGGCCTTCACGAAGCTTGTAGCGCGTCTGCCGACGATTCACTGAAAACGTTCTACACATTTCCGCGCGCACCGGTGTGCGCTTTGTCGCGCGGACTGCCGCCCCGAACTAGCATAGGAGGCCGACAAGTGGACGAGTACAACGATAAGGTGCTGCGATGTATTGACTGCGAAGAGGAGTTCATCTTCACCGCAGGAGAGCAGCTCTTTTTTGCGGACAAGGGTCTCAAGAACGAACCTAAACGCTGCAAGCCATGCAAGAGCAGGAAGAACGACCGCATCGCCGCCAACATCCACGCCTTCGGTCAGCCCTTCCCTCGCGAGCGGGTTGAAGTGACAGTCCGCTGCGCGTTGTGTGGGATAGAAACCACTGTCCCGTTCAAGCCGACCCAGGGGCGTCCCGTTTATTGCCGCGATTGTTTTTTGAGGATGCGCGCTTCGACGGCTCAGGTTCACGCGCCGCTCGCCTAAGGGCGGCGCCTGCTGTCTTCCGCTCCGTGATTCACGCCTGCGACACTGGGTCTCCCGGCTCGTTCAGATAGTCACGCACCTTTTTCATGTCATCCCAGACTTCACGTTTCTTGTCGGGCGAGCGCAGCAAAAAGGCCGGATGGAACGTAGGCATCAGCTTCACTCCGTTCAAGTCACGCCATTCACCTCGCGCTCTTGAGATCGATTCGCGAGTTCTCATCAGACACTGAAAGGCCGGCCCACCCAGCGCGACAATGACCTTGGGCTTTATCAACGCGATCTGCCTGAAGAGGAACTGCTCGCACATCTCGACTTCGTCTCTCTCGGGCGGCCGATTTCCAGGCGGGCGGCATTTGACGACGTTGGCTATGTAGACCTCTTCGCGTTTCAGTCCGATGGCCGCGATTATCTTGTCGAGCAACTGGCCGGCGCGCCCGACGAACGGACGGCCTGTCGCGTCTTCTTCCGCGCCCGGGCCTTCGCCAATGAAAACGAGTTTCGCTTGAGGGTTTCCTTCGCCGAAGACGATGTTCTTGCGCTGCTCGTGAAGCTTGCAACGCGTGCAATCGCCGATGTCTTCACGAATCGCTTCCAAGGACGCGTCTCGCGCCTCGAGCACCGGAAGCGACTGGCTCTTGGAGCGCGAGCTGCCAGCCTCGCTGCGGACGTCGCCGAACAACGCCGCCTGGCCGAGGTGCGGCATTTCAGATTGCGTCGCAAGTTGGTCTGCTGGAGGCGGATTAGTCTCACGCACCGCTTCCGAAGCACTCGATGCTACGGCAGATGAATCGAGTGCTCGCGAAGGACGCGGCGCGAAATCGGCTCCAGAAGCCGCTTCTGTAGTGGCCCGAGCCGAACCGCCCAGATCGCTGATCCCGATGTCGCGATAGAACTTCAACTGCTCTTCCAACTGCGCCGTAATCTCTGCGGCGTCCTCGATGATCTTCTTCGACATACCACGGGCATTCTCCGTCACGCCTTCTTTACGGTCAAGCAGCGAACTCGTATGGTTAACCCCGGCGAGCCGATTTGCTTGTTATCGCATCGCGGCTATAATCACTGCTCCAAATTCTCGAAGAGCTCGGCGCTCGCTTGAAAGGACAAAACAGCATGCAGCCTTTGGTCGGAATAATAATGGGTTCTAAGTCTGATTGGGATACGATGTCTCACGCGGCACAGACACTAGAGTCACTGGGCGTTGGGTTTGAAGTGCGGGTGTTGTCAGCTCACCGCACTCCAGACGAGTTGTTTGCGTACGTCGAGTCGGCTGAGCAACGCGGGCTTGAAGTCATAATCGCTGCGGCAGGCGGGGCTGCACATCTTGCAGGCGTTGCCGCGGCAAAGACTTTGCTGCCGGTGCTGGGCGTGCCGATGGAGTCAAAATCGCTGAAGGGATTGGACTCGTTGTTGTCCATGGTCCAGATGCCGGCGGGAATTCCGGTGGGCACGCTCGCGATCGGGAAACCGGGGGCGATTAACGCCGCTTTGTTTGCCGCGGCAATACTTGCGGGCAAGCATCCCGAGTGTCGCGAAGCGATTCGCAGCTACCGTAAGGATCAGGCTAAGGCGATTCTCGCTCAACCCGACCCTAGAACAGAGTGATGAAGGTGAACGGCTGAAGAGCGGAAACGCGAAGCCCAGTCGGCTATTTGGGTCCGGCAACTTCCGGTTTCAAGAACTGATCGAGGAGCTCGGCGTACTTGCCGCTGCGTTCGGCTATCTCGTCGTCGGCTTCCTTCATCTCCCGGCGGGATTGATAGAGTTCATCCGCAATTTGAAGCGCCGAAAGTATCGCAACACGAAGCGAGTCCACGGTCATACTCGCGCGAGCGATCTCGTTCATTCGCTTGTCCACATACTCGGCAAGCTCGTGTATGTACTCTTCTCCGTGGTCGCTTCGGAGATTGTAGGTCTGATTGTAGATCACGACCTTGTAGGATGGGCTCGGGTTGTTATCCATAACTCGTCGAGGTTCTTAAAAACGCGATATTCGCGCGAGGCTTTGAAGACCGCGGGCCAGGTTCGCGGTGCCGTCAAGACCTGCTAGCCTTTCGCTGCGTCCGCCTCAGGGTCGATTCTGGCAATGGTGTCGAGCATCCCTTCGACTTTGTGTTTGAGCTTGTGACGCTCGCCGAGCAGCCGCTGAAGCTGCGATTCGAGCCGTTCTTTCTCGCCGCTCAATTTGTCCACCTGGCCGCGAAGACTGGCAAGGTCGTGTTCAAGCGACTCGCGTTGTTGCCGCTCGCGCTTGATCTGCTCGATCGTCCGATAGATCTTGTCTTCAAGGTGCGAGAATCTCTCGAGACCGTAGTTTCCGCTCACCGAACCCCCCTCCGGATTTTGGATTTGCGATTTTGGATTTTGGATTGCCACGTTTGGCTTTCCCAGACCCGAATCAAAAATCCTCCACCCAAGCGCTATCTTAGTTGAGCGCCGAAGCGTTGGGTCATCAATCCCCGGACTTGCTCGTGCATCGCGGCTACCTCTTCGTCTTTCAACGTCCGGCCAAAGCCTCGATAAGTAACGCGAAACGCCAGCGAGTGAAACCCGTCCGGCATTCCCTTTCCCTTGTACGTGTCGAAGACCTGCACGGAAGCGACCTCGCTGAATCCAAGACCGCGCACCGCCTTCTCGATCTCGCCCCACATTACCGCGGCGGGTACCAGCATCGAGACGTCGCGTGAAGAAGCCGGGAGCCTGGGCAGCGCACTGTAGCGAATCTTTTCGGCTTCAACCGCGAGAAGCTTCTGAAACTCAATCTCGCCCGCGAAAACAGGCTGGCGGAACTTGTAAATAGAGGCCACTCGCGGATGCAGGCGACCGAATCGCGCGAACTCTTCTCCTTCACGACTGAGCGCCGCCGACTGTCCAGGATGCAGGTATTCTACACGGGCTCGCTCAATTGTAAAGCCTGAGACGTTCACTGCGGACAGCACCGTTTCAATCGCCCCCTTCAAGTCGTAAAAGTCAGCCGCACGCGCGCCCCGCCAGTCATCACGCACCGCTGAACCCGAGATCGCGACTGCCAGCATCTCCCGTTCGTCCGGCCGCGCGCTCTCTTTTCCAGCTTCGAACACCCGGCCAATCTCGAACAGCTTCAGATCGCGCGAGCCTTGATTGAAGTTGTACTGAACGGCTTCGAGCAAACCGGTGATAAGTGAACCTCGCATCTCGGTCTGGTTCGAGTCGATCGGATTCGCAAGCGTCGCAGTGGGCTTGTCGTTTAACCGGAACAGCCGGTCGCGCTCGCCGTTGACGAAGCTGAACGAGTACGCTTCGTCAAAGCCGAGACCGGTAAGCGCTGCGCGAACGCTCCGGCGCCGGCGTTCGTTCGGGAGGTACTTCCCTTCGCCGCTCCACGCCGGCAACGTAACCGCGACCTTGTCGTATCCGGTGTGCCGCGCAACTTCTTCGACAAGGTCTTCCTCTCGCGAGACATCTATGCGAAACGAAGGAGGCGTGGCGTGCAAGCGCTTCTCTCCGGCAACCAACCCCACTTCAAAGTCGAGTGCGCGCAGAATCTCGGCGGCGCGAGCGATGTCCACCTTCAGACCCGTGAGCTGCTCGACGCGCGACTCTCGAAGCACAACGGCTTCTCGCGTGATCGGCGACGGGTAAGCATCGATCGCGCCCTTGAGCACCTGGCCGCCGGCTAGCTGAACGATCAACCCGGCAACGCGGGCAGATGCTCGAAGCTGAGCATTGAAGTCGGCGCCTCGAGCAAAGCGGTACGAGGCTTCAGTGTCGAGGCCAAGCGTGCGGGCCGTTTGACGAATCGACGCCGGATTAAAGTAAGCGCTTTCGATCAGCACGTCAGTTGTGCGCTCGTTGATTTCGGTTTCCTCGCCGCCCATCACGCCGGCTACCGCAACCGCATGATCGGCGTCGCAAATCACCAGATGATCAGCCGAAAGCTCGCGGGTGAATCCATCAAGCGTCTTCAGCGTCTCGCCGGCAAGCGGACGCCGGACGACAATGCGCCGCTCGTGGAGCAGGTTCAAATCAAAGGCATGCGTAGGCTGGCCCATCTCGAACATCACGTAGTTAGTGATGTCCGCGATGTTGTTGACCGAACGCTGGCCGATTGCTTCCAAACGATCGACCAGCCACTTCGGTGAAGGGCCGACCTTAACACCGCGAACGACTCGCGCGGTGAATCGCGGACACAAATCGGGCGCGAAGACCTCCACAGAAGTTACTGTTTCGATCCCGGGTTCGCTCTCTTCGAGCGAAGCGTCTCGGCGCTTGAGCGATGTGCCGCACACGATCGCCGCCTCGCGCGCAACCCCGAGGTGAGAAAGACAGTCGGGTCGGTTCGACGTGAGATCGAACTCGAGAACGTGATCGTCTCCTGCCGGTTCGATCGAATCGACGGCAAGGCCCACCATCGTGAGCCGCTCGGCGAGTTCCTTCGGCCCCAGCGGTAAGGGGACGTGCTCGCCCAGCCAGTTGTAGCTGATCTTCATACTAGTCGAATCCTTGTCACCCGCGAGTCTTCAACAATCTCGTTGAGCGCGATTGCTCCACTCGCGCAGATCCCGCACTTCCAGCGCGAACGGCGAGGACCAGTCTTGTCCAAATGCCACGAGCTGATTGGGGCGGTGCGAGCGCCGTCAGCCGAACTGTTCAAGAAAGCGTACGTCGTTCTCGAACAACAGGCGGATGTCGTCGATGTCGTACATCAGTCCAGCCATTCGGTCGATGCCCAACCCAAACGCAAAGCCTGAGAACTCTTGTGGATCGATTCCCACGGTCTCGAGCACGTTCGGATGAACCATCCCGCTTCCGCCCAGCTCGATCCAGCCGGAGAACTTGCAGACCCGGCATCCCGATCCGTTGCACACGTAGCAACTGAAATCGACTTCCGCCGAAGGCTCGGTGAACGGAAAGTACGACGGGCGAAACCGTGTGCGCAGGTGCGGGCCATACATCATCTCGACGAACTTCTGTAGAGTGCCCTTCAGATCGGCAAGCGTGATGTTGCGATCGACGTTGAGCCCTTCCAATTGAAAGAACATCGGGTTGTGCGTCGGGTCCGGAGTGTCGCGGCGAAAGACTCGTCCCGGCGCGATCACCCTGAGCGGCGGCTTCTGACGCTGCATCGCATGAATCTGGACGGTCGAGGTCTGCGAACGCAATGCTAAATCATTCGAGACATAAAACGTGTCTGCTGAATCGCGAGCGGGATGACCGGGCGGAATGTTGAGAGCGTCGAAGTTGTAGAAGCTCGTCTCAATCTCGGGTCCGTCCTCGACCGAGTAGCCCATCGAGACAAAAACGTCTTCCAGCCGCTGGCGAACAAGCGTCAGCGGGTGCAGATGACCGCGGGGCGGTCGAGTTCCGGGCAGGGTTATGTCGATGTGCTCGTTTTCAAGCGCGCGGGTCTCGGTCTCCGAAGCAAAGTGCTCGTCGAGCCCTGCAATCCCGGCTTCGACCAGCGCGTTTAGCTCATTCACATCGCGGCCGAAGCTTGCGCGTTCGTCCGGCGACAGAGATCCTACGCGCTTCTTCTCAGCGGCGATCAGACCGGACTTTCTGCCGAGGTATTTGTCACGAAGCGCAATGAGAGCTTCGGCGCTCGTGACGGAGGCGAGGTCTTGAGTGAATCGCTCTCGAAGCTCTGCCAGCTTTTCGTCCATACGGAAGATGGGCCTTCAGCGTTCAGCGATTGACGCCTCGGGGTCTCCACCGCCGGCGTTGATCGCTGAATGGCAATAAGTTCACGCTGCGGCCGCCGCTCGATGAGACTCAAGCGCTTGTTTAGCCTTGCTCGAAATCTCCGTGAACGCGGCCGGCTCGTTCACCGCCAGATCCGCCAGAATCTTGCGGTCCAGGGTGATCTCGGCAAGCTTCAAGCCGTGCATGAACTGGCTGTAGCTGAGCCCGTTGGCGCGCGCGGCGGCGCCGATTCGGACGATCCACGTCGAGCGAAAATCGCGCTTCTTGAGTTTTCGGCCGGTGAATGCGAAGTTCAACGAGCGTTCGACTTGCTCCTTCGCGTGACGATAGAGTTTGCTTTTCGTGCCGCGGTAGCCACGAGCGAGCTTCAGGATTCCTTTTCGTTTATGTAGACGCTTATTCCCACGTTTTGCGCGAGGCATGATTCCCTCCTTTTGTCGGCAGCCGAGCCTTGGTGGTTTGCGCTCTCAGCACCTGACCACCGGCCACTGACCGATGTCTTATGATTGCGAGCTATTTGCGACCGTACGGAAGCATTCTCTTTGTCGGCTTCTGATCCGCTACATCGACTAATGCGTCGACGTCCAGGTGCCTTTTCCGTTTGGTGCTCTTCTTGGTCAAGATGTGTCGCGCGAACGCGTGTCCGCGTTTTACCTTGCCGGTTGCCGTTAGGCGGAATCGCTTCTGCGCACCCTTGTGCGTTTTTAGTTTTGGCATAAGTCCCTCCTGCGTATTTATGAAGTCTACTTCTTCTTCGGCGACAGCATGATGAACATGTTCATCCCTTCGAGTTTCGGTCTGACCTCAACCACTCCCGCTTCGGCAAGGTCAAGCTCGAGCCGCTGCAGCAACGTGAGTCCGAGTTCTTTATGCGTGATCTCTCGTCCTCGAAAGTGAACCGTCGCTTTCACCTTGTCGCCGTCGTGAAGTATCCGCACCGCGTTGTTCTTCTTGAACTCATAGTCGTGCTCGTCGGTGCCCGGACGAAACTTGATCTCCTTGACTGTGATGAACGTCTGCTTGTGCTTCGCCTCTTTCTGTTTTTTCTTCTGCTCGTACTGCCATTTGCCGAAGTTGATGATGCGGCAAACCGGCGGTTGAGCTTGCGGCGCGATCTCGACGAGATCCAAGCCCTTGCCGCGAGCGATCTCGATTGCTTGCTGCGGAGTCATTATTCCAAGCTGCGTGCCTTCGTCGTCGATGACGCGAATCTCACGGACTCGAATACGCTCGTTGACTCGCACGGACGGAACGCGATCCCGCCTGTCTCGAAAGCCTCTTCGCTGAAAGCTGCTAATGTTGAGCCTCCTCACCGGCGTGTCCGGCCAATCGGTGCGGCTGACCCAGCGAGTCTCCCGAGGAGACGATAGGTTCAGCCACGCGCGACAGCATTGGCCAGCCGCTGGTACTAACTACAGTCAGAGTTAACGTTCTACCACTCTGGTCGGATCTTACGTCAGCGCCTTCGGTATCGGGCGGTTGATTAGAACCGCTCT
Source organism: Candidatus Onstottus arcticum (assembly GCA_038040485.1). Lineage (GTDB taxonomy): Bacteria > Acidobacteriota > Blastocatellia > UBA7656 > UBA7656 > Onstottus_B > Onstottus_B arcticum. The sequence goes on along the minus strand of JBBPIE010000022.1, from coordinate 92,254 downwards.
TCTTCTCTCGTCGAAGGTCTTGTCGAGCTTGACGTAAAATAACGATTCTCGACTCTCTTAAACGGCCGAGAGCCGATGGTGCGATGGTAGGCGCGTGCGGATTTGAACCGCAGACCCCTACCGTGTCAAGGTAGTGCTCTACCCCTGAGCTACGCGCCTCCAAAATTCAAGCCTCAAAACTAGCAGAGCGCTTCAAGCACTGTCAACCTAGGCCGCAAACAGTGCTTGCGGAGAAATCCTTAGCCGCGAGTGACCCGATTTGCTTGCGGCGCGGCCTTCGCAATAGACTGCCGTTGATTCTTACGGTACTTAGGAGGTTGCTTTGAACAAGATCGAACGCGTCACTCGCGCGCTTGGGGGAGAAGAGGTCGACCGGCCGCCATTCAGCTTCTGGTACCACTTCGGACTTCAGCATATGGGAGGCCGCAAACACGCCGAGGCTGAGATAGATTTCTACCGCGCTTACGACTTGGATTTCCTAAAGGTCATGAACGACTATCCGTATCCGCTGCCGCGCGGTCTGGACGCGTTAGAAACCGAAGAAGATTGGAAACACATCGAGCCGGTCGCGGGAAGTCACGAGTGCTGGAAGGAACAGCTCGAAGCGTTGTCGCTCATTCGCGATGCGATTGGCAAGGAAGCCCTGTTCATCGAGACGATCTTCAGCCCGTGGATAACCGCGCGCCGGCTTACGCGGACCGGCCAGCTTGATGAGGCGCGGTCGCGTCATCCCGAAGCGTTGCTCGGCGTCTTGGACGCAATAGCGGAATCGCTCGCGGCGTATGCAAAAGAAGCCGTTGCCAACGGTGCGGCAGGGATTTTTCTGTCATTAGGCGCTGCGACCGACGACGTGATGGCCGCCGAAGAGTATGCGGTCTGGGGCAGACCGTTCGATCTCAAGGTGCTCGAAGCGGTGCGAGAGGCGCCGTTCAACGTGCTTCACATTCACGGCAGGCGAATCCATTTCGACGCTCTGATCGACTATCCGGTGGCGGCGATGAATTGGTCGCACTGCGCTACCGTGCCATCGCTACGTGAAGGTCGCGAACGATCGGGGAAGACGGTTCTCGGAGGAATTGACGAAACTACGACAGCGCACTTGTCGGCGACAGAGATAGAAAACCAGGTCGAGCACTCGCTCACAGAAGTCGGAACGTACGGTTTGATCGTCGCTCCCGGCTGCTCGGTTCCGACCGATACGCCAGTTCGCAGTCTGCGCGCTATCAAGGCTGCCCTGGAGCGAGTGAGACAGAAGGCGTGAGGCGATGGTCCTCACTGAAAAAGGGCCGACAAGCGGCCCTTTGATCTATTCGATTGGTTTTCTATCAGCGCTAGGACGCGATCGCCGTTCCGTCGAGAAACGCTCGCAGCCTTCGCGAGCGAGACGGATGGCGCAGCTTTGCCAGTGCCTTCGCTTCGATCTGCCGTATGCGCTCGCGGGTCACGTTGAAGTGCTTGCCGACTTCTTCGAGGGTCCGTTCTTCACCGGACTGGTCGAGCCCAAACCGCATCTTGATGATTTCCTTTTCGCGAGGCGTAAGGGTAGACAGTACATCCTCGGTCAGCTCCCGAAGGTTGTTGGTTATCGCCGTCTCGGCAGGATTAGCCGACCGCCGGTCTTCGATGAAGCTGGCGATAGTGGTCTCGCCGTCATCGCCGATCGGCGTCTCGAGCGAGATCGGTTGCTGCGCGATCTTCAATGCCTTTCGCACCTTCCACGCCGGCATGTCGACTCGCCGGGCAAGCTCTTCATGAGTCGGTTCGCGGCCGAGCTCCTGCACCATCAATCGCTGAGTGCGAAGAATCTTGTTGATAACTTCGACCATGTGAACCGGCACTCGGATTGTGCGGCCCTGGTCGGCGATCGCGCGAGTAACCGCCTGGCGAATCCACCACGTCGCGTAAGTCGAAAACTTGTAGCCGCGCCGCCAATCGAACTTCTCGACCGCTCGCATCAACCCGATGTTCCCTTCCTGAATAAGGTCAAGGAAGTGCAGACCTCGGTTGATGTAGTTCTTGGCGATCGATATGACAAGCCGCAGATTTGCTTCAATCATCTCGCGTTTAGCCTGTTCGACCTCGGCTTCGGCGGCGATGATTGTCTGCTGTGTCCGCTTTATGTCAACGGCAGAAGCCGCGTATCGGCGCTCGATCTCGCGAATGGTCTTACGCAGCGCGCGCTGCTGTCGCTTGAGCTCGTTTACGTCCTTTTTTCGCTTCGATTCGAGCGCGCGCTCAACCTTGTGAAGCTCGGATTCGGTTGTCCGAATCTGCTTGACCACGACTGCAATCGCTTCCATGAATCGCCGACGCATCTCTGCGCTGAACGTGAACGCCCGCACCCGCTTGGACATCTCAATCAACTGATGAGCGTACTGGCGGCGATACCGCTTGAGCTTCTTCGAGGTCTTCGGCTCAACGTCGATCTTGCCGGAGAGCTTCACGATCTTGTCGTGAGCCTTTACGATCTCCTCGAACTCAGCAGTTACGTGCTGGCGGATCTCCTCGCGCTGCTCTTCCAGCGCCTCCTGCGCTTCGGGATCCGTAGCTACATCCACGATGTCCTGCGGGTTGATCTCGCCTTCGATTAGCTGATTGTAGAGGTCGTCTATCTCCTCGATCGTTATGAACGACCGGGAGAGCGCCTTGTAGATCCGCTTATTCCCGCGCTCGATTCGCTTGGCTATGCGAATCTCGTCCTCGCGAGTCAGTAGAGGCACCGAACTCATCTCGCGGAGGTACAACCGCATTGGATCGAGCGATTCGTCCTTGCCGGGTTCCAGGTCTACATCGACTTCGTCGGCAGGCTCTTCCGGGGTTTCGGGGGTTTCTTCTTCTTCTACAACAACCGACTCCCACAATGATCCGGATTCGTCCTCGTCTATCTCGGCGACAATGCGCTCTATGCCACCAGCCGGGCCGAAATCCTCCTGCGCCTCGTCGGGCGAGGTGATTAGAATGTCCTTGTCCATCCTGCTCTTCATTCCGCCTTTCGCGATCCGCGTTGTCGGTTCCTCTTTGTGAAGACGTCTCTACAACCGCGCTCGTTACATCCTAAGCGCCCGCATGAATTGACACCCACGACTGCAATCTCATAGCATTAGGCTTTAACTTCACATAATACAGGAAAAAGCGCGAAGTATCTAGATGCAAAGGGATACGCCGGGGATGTTTCCCAAAGTTCCGACCTTAAATAGTACAAGCATTCACACTTATTCCTGGAAGGTGGTTTCAATAGAGTCCGCCGAGGCGTCTTCAAGGGCGAAATGGATCGCCGTCGGACTCGCGAGTCGAGGATCAAGCTTGCGAATATACGAAATAAACACCCGTCTCCAGGGCCGCACCTTCAAAGACATCACCGAATCCGACCTGGTTCACCTTGCGGAGCTTGGTTTTGACGCGCTCTGGCTGATGGGCGTCTGGCAGATCAGCGAGGGCGCTCGGAGCATCTCAAAGCTGGTCTCGGGTGATTTTGAGGGTTCGCCGTATGCTGTCCCTGTCTATAAGTTCAGTCGCGAGTTAGGCGGGAAGCGGGGCTTTCAATCTCTCGTCCAGCGCGCGCACAAGGCTGGGCTTGTGGTCATCGTCGACTTCGTCTCGAATCACATGGCCCTGGACTCGCCTTGGATCGACAAGCACCCGGAGTTCTTTATCCGAAGTGATGCACGCGTCCGGAAACAAGCAACAAGCGACTACTTTCTGCACAAATCAGGTGAAGTGATCGCATTCGGCCGTGATCCCTATTTTCCACCCTGGCACGACACCTCTCAGCTCGACTACACCAGCAAAGGGCTTCGGTCGCAAATGATCGAAGAGCTAAAGTGGATCAGCCGATTCACCGACGGCGTCCGCTGCGATATGGCTATGCTCGTGTTGAGAGACTACATCAGACAGCAGTGGTATCCGTTTGCGTCAGATGAAGAGTTCGCCGACAGGATGCCGGCGGAGTTTTGGGGTGAGGCGATCGCGGCGGTCAAAGCCGAGAGGCCGGATTTCAAGTTCATCGCAGAAGCTTACTGGGACAAAGAACAGAAGCTGCGCGATCTAGGGTTCGACCTGACCTACGAAAAGACGTTGTATGACGGTCTCGTAGCTCGAGACGCCGGCCGCGTTGCCCAGCGGCTCTCTCTCGACCTCCGAACGGTCCAAGCGTCGCTTTGCTTCATTGAGAACCACGATGAGCCGCGCGCGGCGTCGGTCTTCAGCATCGCTTCCAATCTGGCGTCGGCGGCTTTAATTCTCGCCCTGCCCGGTTCAGCCTTAATTCACGAAGGCCAGACGGAAGGCAAACACGAGAAGCTCCCGGTGCAACGCGTGAAGCCCTTAACTAATGAGCCGCCGGACCAACAGCTCCGAGCAGCCTATGAGCAGCTTCTTCAAGTCACCGCCGAGCCCACTTTTCGCAACGGCGACTTCGAGAATTTCAATGCCGAGGTATTTGGTGTGATCGCCTTCATGAGAAATGACGGAAGGCGGGTTGTCGCTTACGTGGGTCAGGTCGCTGACGCATGGCACAGGTTCAATTCCACGCCGCTTAATGTCACAGCGATCGCTCGCGTTTTAGGCGCGGTTGGTCCGCTGCAACTCACTGACCTGCTCACCGCCAGGTCAACCGTGGCTCAGCCAAAGAACGGCGATTATCAAATTGAGCTGCGCCAACTGGGCGTCGATGACAGGACCAGGTTCTGCTTGCTGGAAGCGATTTCCCTTTGACGGAGACGCTAACTTTAGCGAGCGACGCGTGTGAGTGGTCACCGCGGCTGAGGGCAAGCTTCGAGAGGCCATTTCTTGACAACCCCAGAGGCGCCGACTATAGTCGGCGTCTATGCGGCGAAGCCGAATCAACCGCTCCATGAGGCCACAAATCAGAAGCACAACCGTACTTGCTGTACGCCGAAACGATCACGTCGCCGTAGCCGGCGACGGCCAGGTAACGTTCGACAAGACCGTCATGAAAGCGTCCGCGCGAAAGGTTCGCCGGCTCTACAACGACAAAATAATAGCCGGATTTGCAGGCTCAACCGCAGATGCGTTCACCCTTTTTACCCGCTTCGAAGCCAAGCTAGAGCAATATCACGGACAGCTTCAACGGGCGGCGGTCGAGATGGGCAAGGAGTGGCGCACCGACAAGTACCTTCGCCACCTTGAAGCCTTGCTTATCGTCGCCGACGCAAACACATCGCTTGTTCTTTCGGGCGGCGGCGACGTGATCGAGCCGGACGACGGAATTGTTGCCATCGGTTCCGGAGGGCCTTACGCGACGGCTGCCGCTCGCGCGCTGCTTCGCCACACCGACTTGTCCGCCAAGGAAATCGTCACCGAAGCAATGAAAGTCGCCGCAGAGATATGCATCTACACAAATTCAAATCTGATCATCGAGGAGCTATAATCCAAATAGTAGTACGCGGCGGCTTGCCGCCTACTAACACGCAATCATGGTGATCTATCTTTCGGGTGAAGTTAAGGACCAGCCTCGTCTCGACGAGATGACGCCTCGTCAAATCGTCGAGGAGCTCAACAAGTATGTCGTTGGCCAGCACGCGGCCAAGCGCGCCGTTGCCATCGCCCTGCGCAATCGCATCAGGCGCCAGAAGCTCCCTGCCGACATGGCTCAGGACGTGATCCCCAAGAACATCATCATGATCGGCTCCACCGGCATTGGTAAAACGGAGATTGCCCGCCGGCTTGCGCGGCTCTCGAACTCGCCGTTCTTGAAGGTCGAGGCTTCCAAGTTCACCGAAGTTGGCTACGTTGGGCGCGATGTCGAATCGATGATCCGCGACCTGGTCGAGATCGGCATCGACCTGGTGCGCGAGGAAAAGATCACCGAGATCGCCGACAAAGCCGAACAGAATGCTGAAGAACGAGTCCTCGATCTCCTTCTTCCGCGCAGCAAACAGATCGAAGAACCCGAGGGGGACTCGTCGCTCGAGCAGTTCGAGCGCACTCGTGAGAAGCTTCGCCAGCAGTTGCGAGAAGGCCGGCTCAACGCCCGAATCGTCGAGATCGAAGTCCAGGAGCGCAGCAACCCCGGCCACTTCGAGATATACACGCCTCAAGGCATCGAGGAAATGGACATAAATCTCCGCGATATGTTCCCGAACATGTTCGGCGGCCGGCCCAAGCAAAGAAAACTGCGCGTCGATGAAGCGATGGAATACCTGATCCAGGAAGAAGAACAGAAGCTCATCGATATGGATCAAGTCGCGCGAACGGCCATCGAGCGTGTTGAATCAAGCGGCATCATCTTCCTCGACGAGATCGACAAAATCGCCGGACGCGAGGGCGGTCAGGGACCAGACGTTTCGCGTGAGGGCGTTCAACGCGACATCCTCCCGATAGTCGAGGGCACGACGGTCAACACTCGTTACGGGATGGTCAAGACCGACCACATTCTGTTTATCGCCGCCGGCGCGTTTCATGTCTCGAAGCCCTCGGACCTGATTCCCGAACTCCAAGGCCGCTTCCCGATTCGCGTCGAGTTGAAGCCGCTCACCATCGAAGACTTCAAACGAATACTGACCGAGCCCAAGAACTCGCTTTCCCGCCAGTACAGCGCGCTACTGGGCACCGAGGGCATAGACCTCACGTTTACCGAAGATGCCATCGACTCGATCGCGCGGTTCGCCTTTTCGGTCAACGAGAATACCGAGGATATCGGCGCCCGGCGGCTTCACACGATAATGGAAACGCTGCTGGACGAGTACTCCTTTGAAGGACCCGATCTCGTAGAAAAGACCGTCGTCGTGGACTCGGATTACGTCAGCAAGCAGCTTGCCGAGATAGTCAAGAACGAGGACCTCAGCCGGTACATCCTGTGAGCTACACCGCGCGCGCTGTTTGCAGATCTCTCTTCAAGCGGAGTCGTATCGCCGCACTCTCACTCACAACATTCACCGTCCTTCACTCGCGCCAAAACCCGTTCTCTTTGGTCATATTCCTGGGTCTGGTGTTCGGCGCATCGTGCGGGAAAATCGGCCCACCGATCGCGCCGACCAGGTTCACCGAGCGCACTTCGGAGCTTACCGCGCTACAGCGCGGCGCGGCCGTCGTGGTCACCTGGCCGGCCCCTTCTCTGACTCAAAAAGACTCGAGCCGTTCATACATCGCTCGCGCGGACATCTATCGCCTCACCGAGCAAGCTGACGAAGAGCCGGTCCTCGACCTGGACGACTACCTTCAGAGCGCGAAGGTCGTGGGCTTCCTGGACCGCACATCGCTTGAAGCGCAGATCAAACTCCTCGGCCAAGTGCAGTACACCGACGCAATAAACCTCCCGCAGGCGAGTTCAAAAATCAGGCTTCGCTACGCAATCCGATACGTCAACAACCGCGAGCAGCCGGCTGCCTTCTCAAACACCGTAGCGGTAGAACCCGCGGCCAAGGTTGCTCTCCCCCCGAGGGAATTGACGGTAGAAGCTTCCGGCCAGGACGTGATCGCGCTGACCTGGAAAGCCCCCGAAGCCAACGTCGACGGTACGCAGCCTGCTTCATTGGCGGGCTACAATGTCTACAGGCGCCGGGCCAATCGAGACGCGGGCGGAGACCTGCTGAACGATGACCCGGTCACCGAGGCCAATTTCACGGACACCAGGTTCGCGTACAAAACGGATTATGTTTATTTTGTGCGGTCTCTCTCTCAAGGCGCGGCCGGTTTGATTGAAAGCGCGGACAGCGAGTCGTTCGCGTTTACTCCCACAGACACATTCGCACCCGCGGCTCCGAACCCTGTTTCGATCGCTTCGGCGAACGGAACGATCAGCCTCTTCTGGCCGTCGAGTCCGGAGCGCGATCTCATCGGGTACAACGTCTATCGCGCGGCTTCGGCGGACGCGCCGGACGGTGAGTGGGTCAAGCTCAATGATCAGCCGGTCACGACTGTGACTTTCCGCGATGATCGAGTCGTGATAGACCAGACATACTTCTACCGGGTAACCGCGGTTGATCGCTTCAACAACGAAAGCGCGCCGTCCAAAGTGATAACTGAGACCGTTCATCCTTGAATTGCGGGCCGCCTTGGCCACGCGGTACTCTGAAGCTTCGCGTGTTCGCGTGAAGCGGCGTCACGAAAGCCGCGGAGCATTGCACTCAAGAATTCAACATCGAGCTTCAATCATGCCAAACGTCTCCTACGTGATCGCGAAAAGGGAGGTCGAGGCCGGCCTCGACGAGACTGTTCTGAGTGTTTCGCTTCGGTCGGGGATTCAGCACGCACACGCTTGCGGGGGAAACGCTCGCTGCTCCACATGCCGGGTCTTCATCGTCGAAGGGGTCGATCACTGCGCGCCTCGCAATGCAAAAGAACAAGCGCTGGCCGAGAGACTTCACTTCAGCCCGGACATCCGACTCGCTTGCCAGACCACCATAACCGCCGATGTAAAGGTTCGCCGGCTGGTGCTCGATGAAGAAGACCTCCAGTTGACGAACCAGCTTTCGGGCGGCGCCGGGCTCAGCGCCGTCGGTGAAGAGAAGCAGCTCGCGATTTTGTTTTCCGACATCCGCGGGTTTACACCGTTTGCCGAAGCGCTTCCTCCCTACGACGTGGTGCACGTTCTGAATCGCTACTTCCATCAGATGGGCCGGGAGATTACACGCTTTGGCGGATGCATCGACAACTACGCTGGAGATGGACTGATGGCGCTGTTCGGCATGGACGATCCGACAGAAGCACCCTTGCAAGCCGTGAAAGCCGGGCTCGGAATGCTTGAAGCGATGGAACGCTTCAAACCCTATCTGGAAGCAGTCTACTCCAGGAGTTTTCAGATCGGCATCGGGATCAACTACGGCGAGGTCGTGATAGGCGAGATCGGCGCGGAGAACTTGAAACGAGTCACCGCGATCGGCGACGCGGTGAATCTCGCAAGCCGCATTGAAGCCGCAAACAAGCTGGCCGGAACGAACTTGCTGATCTCAGAAGAGACTTACGGCGAAGTGAAGAACAATGTGAAGATTGGCCGAACGATTCAGGTCTCGCTTCCTGGTAAGAGCGGCGAGTACATTCTGTATGAAGTGAGTGGGCTTGCGTGAAGGCCGTTGTTTACTCTTTCCCAATCGCCTTCAACCCACAACGCCGTTGAAGGATTTCACCTCGGCGTCCATGCGATCACGCTGACCAATCACCGAGAGCCTTTCGAGTCTGCACGATCTGACCCAAATGGTAAGCGTTGTGGTCAGCGATCAAGAGTATCTGCCGCAAGTACGTTCGCCCTTCACCGTGAGGAATCTTCGCCGTGAGATCAACACTCGAGTCTTCGACAAGCGCAATCACTTTCTCGCGGTCAGCGAAGAACGCGGCGACCGAAACCGCCCATTCCTCATCGGTCACTCTATCCGTGCCCGCGGGCCAGTAGCCGTCCGGCCACTTCGGCGATTTCCACGCCGGGTCGAGCGTGTATCTCAAGATGTCCTCCTGCGCGATCCGAATATGCTCAAGCTCTTCCCAAACCGAGTGAAGCCCTTTAGCCGCGCGAGCGTTTCGAAGCTCAGGCTTGACGGCGGCCAACGCCTTTTCTGCCGTCACGTACGCGTGCCCGCCTCGCAACAACTCGACCAGATTCTCCCGCAACACTGAATCGTCCATCGTCTCACTCCTTCTTGCCGTCTTCGCCGAGGTCCTTCGGCGTCAACAACCACGCGAGTTTTCCTTCGCCATCCTCGACATCTTCCCAGCGGCCGGCCTTAAACTCGATGCAGGCAAGAGCAGCGGTTGGCATTCGAGCGGACACACGGGTCAGCCGCTCTACCAACTCTTCGAGCCCCGGGTTGTGCCCAACCACCATTGCGCAACCCTTGTCGGCGGGCAGCCGCCTGATCAACTTGATCAACTCGCCGGACGAAGCGCCGTAGACGCTGTCTTCAAATTGAGGCTCGGCTTGTAATCGCGCAGCCGCTGCGACGGCCTTGATCGTGGCCCGAGTGCGCGCCGCCGGCGAGCTGACGATCAAGTCGGGTAGCGGTCCGCGCTCAGCGAGAGCCTTGCCGATTCGCGGAGCGTCTCGCTTGCCGCGCGCCGCAAGCGGCCTGTCGAAATCGCGAAGCGACGGCTCATCCCAGCTCGACTTCGCGTGACGCAGTATCAGAAGTGTCTTCATAGGCTAGTCCTCGTTTTGAGCTCGCAATCATAGTAGTCCAAACTCGCGCGTTTCTTAAGCTGTCCGAACCATAATTTCGGTCGCACGCGACGAAGCGGCGACATTGTGTACTTCTAAATCCGTGTTGATTGTTTTCACAGCGAAACGACTAACCGCCAAGTCGCAAAGGACGCCAAGACTCTCATTGAGGACTTGTTGCTGATCTTGGCGGTCTTGGCGGCTTGGCGGTTTTCCCGTCAGGCAACATACAAGCGCCAAGTCGCAAAAGGACGCCAAGACTCTCATTGAGTACTTGTTGCTGATCTTGGCGGTCTTGGCGGCTTGGCGGTTTTCCCGCAACATACAAGCGCCAAGTCGCAGAAGGACGCCAAGACTCTCATTGAGTACTTGTTGCTGATCTTGGCGGGCTTGGCGGCTTGGCGGTTTTCCCGTCAGGCAACATACAAGGTAGGACAGTACTCGACATTGGCGCCGCGAATGGCGAATCTGCGAGAATTCGGTTTATGACCGATCTGACCGGCAACACATATCTCTCAGGGCCGGGGGGACGTCTTGAAGCGATCCTCAAAGAGCCAGAGAAAGAAGTCACTCGCGCGGCGATTGTGTGCCACCCTCATCCGCTGTTCGGTGGAACGATGCACAACAAGGTTGTCTTCAGGATCGCGCGCGCGTTTCAGGATGCGGGGTTTGCAGTTCTCAGGTTCAACTTTCGCGGGACCGGGCGAAGCGAGGGGACTCACGACGACGGCCGAGGTGAGCAAGACGATTTGCGAGCCGCAATTCAGTTCATCGAAGACAAGTACCCGGCGGCAGAGCTGTGGCTTGCGGGGTTTTCGTTCGGCGCGGCTGTGACGCTTCGCGCGGGCTGCGGATACGAACGAGTCCGCGCATTGGTCGTCGTCGCCGCTCCGGTGTCGAAATACGACTTCAGCGAGGTGGGTGCATGCAACAAGCCCAAACTGTTCGTCCAGGGAGAGCTCGACGAGTTCGGATCGGCTGAGGACCTGAAGCGCTTAGCCGAGACACTTGGGGGAACGAGTCACGTTCAGATCATTGGGGACGCTGATCATTTCTTCGAGGGACATCTGCCGGCGTTGTTTGAGTCGGTTTCCCAGTTCATCGCGTCGGTGGAGTCGATGTCAACTAATCGCAAAGACGCTGAGACGGCGAGGTAACGGAAGGTCTGCGCGCACAAAGGCGCCCGCGCGGCTTGAGAGGCCTTACGTCACTTACACCATGCCCCATCTTGCGCAACCTGGGTTCATCCACTAGATTCCTTAACTGACCTGAAACCACGCAAGCGATACAACACATGCAAAACACAACGGCCTCAAATCGAGTCAAGCTCGCGGTTATTCTCGGTGCCGCGGCACTCTTCTCCCATTTTGCGCTGGAACCGGGCGGCGGCGGGATAGCTTGGGGGCAAGCAGCCAATCGGCTCGAATTCGTAGGCCTGGGAGTGCCGCTCGATAAGAGCACGGGCACGGATGACGGCGCGGTGTTGGCTGTGCATTTTATGGGCGACACGCACGGAGGTCTGGACACCTGCGGCTGAAAGCCCCCCCGCATGGGGGGACTGGCACGGCGTGCCAGCTACATCGAACGTTTCAGGGAACGACTCGCGCGAATCCCAACGCTCCTCGCAGACAGCGGGTACTTCGTGGCTGACGAGCGAAACGCGCACGGGGAGTTGCGGCCCGACATAGCGGCGAAGAATGAGTGGGTTGCAAAGTCGGATGACCAGTTCACAATCGATGTGGCAAATCTCTCCTCGCGAGACCTGAAGTACTTCTCGCCGTTGCTGGCCAAACGGGAGTTCGAAATTCGCTCCGCGTCTCAACCGTTTCTGCGAAAGCTGGTTTCAGCTAACACGCTGGCCGCTTCGGCCGCTGTAGTTCCGCCTCAACCTTTCATCGTCCGCGAAGTGCCGGCTCGACAGGGCAACGGCGTCCTTCGAGTCGCGTTTATAGGGCTGACCGAGACCCAGCCCCCACCACCGCGCGGCTTCAAGTTCATTGATCCGGTTGAAGCGGCAAGGCAGGCCGTGCCCGAAGCTCGCAAACGCGCAGACATCGTGATAGCGCTTGCCTATCTCAAATCTGAAGACGCAGCGCGAGTCGCCCGTGAAGCTCCCGGCATCGACGCGATCATCGTCACCGACAGCCAAAGCAACGGCGCGATGTTTACCCCTCCAGCGGTTGCCGGAAAGACCCTGATCCTCTTCACCCCGTTTGAGACCCGAATGTTAGGTGAGCTTCGTTTCTATCGTGACACGCAGGGCAGTTTCTCAACCGTCTCCCGGTTTATTACGCTGGACGACTCGGTCCCTGACCATCCGGCCGCCAAACAACTGACCGTCTCGGCCGCTGAAGCGGAAGCCAACGCTCGCGACACTTCAAAGCGGCTTTTGGAAAGCTGGCTGGCAGCGAGCCGTATGCGCAGGTCCGCCAAGTCTATCGCCTCGGAGGCATCATCAGGCCCCGAGCCTGCGCATACCGGAGCCGCCGCGTGTTCCCGGTGTCACGGAGATCAGTACTTACGCTGGTCCGTTAGTTCTCACGCTCGAGCAACCGACCGGCTTCCTGCAAGGCAAGCCGAGTTTGAACTGAGCTGCTTGAAGTGTCACGCTACGGGCTGGCGAGAGCCGAAAGCGGGCTCGACCGAACTGCCGGGGCTTCAAAACGTGCAGTGCGAACAATGCCACGGGCCCGGCGCGGAACACGCCTTAAACCCAGCCAAAGGATACGGCCGCATCTCGGATGTGACCGCGGCCTGTTCGGTTTGTCACACTCCGGATACGAGCCGGGGATTCGATCCGCAGGCCGCCTGGGCGAAGATCAAACACTAATGGCCCGCCCCGATCTCCAATAATTTTCGCAAGAAGAAACTCGCGCCGCATTCAATTGTTACCAGCCAACCTAAACTGAAAGAGACCTCATCATGAAAAGAGTCTTTTCCATCCTTAGTCTGGTACTCGTGTGCTCGTTGTCAGCGAAGGCGCAGGATTTTCCGAAGGCGGAAGTATTTGGGGGCTACTCGTACTTGCGGGCCGATCGCGTGAACTTTAACGGCTGGAATGCCTCGGTGGCCGGAAACTTAAATAGTTGGTTTGGCCTCGTGGCAGATTTCAGCGGCCACTATGATTCGGCGTCAACCAGGTCAGAGTTCACCTTTCCCGGCTTTCCCGGTATTCCTCCTTTTCCCGGATCTTCAACCATCGTGAAATCGGAGGCGAGCTTCCACACATTTCTTGCGGGCCCGCGATTCTCTTATCGCAAGAACGAGCGAATAACTCCCTTCGCTCACGTTTTACTCGGGGCAAGCCGGAGACACATTGACTCGGAGGTAGATTTCGGGGTCTTAGGGAGAACGTTCTTTTCCTTGAATAACACCGCCTTTACCGCGGCGCTCGGAGGTGGATTGGACGTGGCGATTAGCAAGAACATTGCTTTACGAGTCGTCCAGGCTGACTACATGCTAACGCGCAACACGCTAGCGCGCTCGTTCGGAGACACCCGGAGCAATGGGCGTGTGTCGATCGGGCTCGTCTTTCGCTTTGGCAACAAGTGAGCGAAGGTCAGCTTCCGGCGTTTGATTCTTGAAGATGCATTTCGCGGAGTTTGAACTTCTGCACTTTGCCGGAAGCCGTCATGGGAAACGAATCGACGAACCGAACGCTGCGCGGAATCTTGAATCGGGCGATGCGGCCCTCGCAGAATTGGCGGAGGTCATCAAGCGTTGACTGCTCGCCCTGATTCAGCCGGACAGCGGCGGCAACTTCTTCACCCAACCGTTCATCGGGCACGCCGTAGACGTACACATCCGCAACCTTCGGATGCTGGCGAAGCAGATCTTCGATCTCTTTGGGCGCGATGTTTTCACCGCCTCGGATTATCAGGTCCTTAATTCGGCCGGTAATCCTCGCGTATCCGGCCGCGTCCATCGACCCTTGATCCCCGGTGTGCAGCCAGCCTTCGGAATCGATAGCTTCCGAAGTCGCCCTTGCGTTGTTGTAGTAGCCTTTCATCACGTTGTAGCCGCGGCAGCAGAGTTCGCCTGGCTGGCCGGTTTCGCACTCGAGGCCGGTCGCCGGGTCGACGATCTTGACTTCAACTTCGGGCAAGATTCGGCCGACGGTTTGAGTTCGCAACTCAACGCTGTCGTGGCGCGGCGTCAGGGTGATACCCGGCGACGCTTCGGTCAACCCGTAAGCGATCGTCAATTCGGTCAGGTTCATCCGCTCCATCACTTTGCGCATCAGCGGCTCCGGGCAAAGCGCGCCGGCCATTATGCCGGTTCTCAGGCTCGACAAATCGAAGCTGTGGGATTCCAACTGCTCAAGCTCAGCCAGGAACATCGTAGGCACGCCATAAATAGCCGTGCAACGTTCGCTCTCAACGTACTGAAGCGCGCGAAGCGGATCGAACCAATCGAGCGCAACAAGCGCGGCCGCGTGCGTGTACGCGCCCAATACTCCGATCACGCACCCGAAGCAGTGAAACAACGGCACCGTCAAACACAGCTTGTCACCTGGCGTGAGCGCGATTCCCTCTCCCAACCAGTAGCCGTTGTTCACGATGTTGCGATTGGTCAGCATCACTCCTTTGGGAAATCCGGTCGTCCCCGACGTGTACTGCATGTTGATTACATCGTCGAGCTCCTGCTTGCTGAGGCGGGCTTCCAGCTGTTCATCGCTCACGGCTTCAGACCGATCAAGCAACGAGTCGTAGCTCGTCATTCCACGCGGCCGCTCAGCGCCGATGAAGATCACGTTGCGGAGAAACGGGAGCTTGGCCGAGCGCAGCGATGCTCCGTCAGAATCCCGCAGCTCGGGAACGATCTCGTAGATCGTCTCAACATAATCGATGTCTTTGAAACCGGCGACCGTGATCAGCGTGCAGGTCTCGGATTGCTTGAGCAAGTACTCGATCTCGCCGCCGCGAAGACTCGTGTTGACCGTCACCAGAACAGCGCCGATCTTGGCCAATGCGAACTGCAGCACGATCCACTCGGGAACGTTGGGAGCCCAGAGCGCAACCCGGTCGCCGGTGTCGATGCCAAGGCTCAGGAGCCCCTTCGCGATCTTGCGCGCAAGCAACTCAAGCTGGCTGAAGTCGTATCGCAGTCCGCGATCGGGATAGATCAGCGCTTCGTTCTCCGGGTAGTCTCCAGCCAGCAAGGCAAGTAACTCGCCGAGACAGACGTCCCGATACCCAAGCGGTCTATCCGCCCGCCCACCGCTTCTTTCCGACTCTCGCCGATCACCCAACACCATCACTCTTCACTCTCTTCCCCAAAGTATCGAAGCCAGCCGTTCACATCTCCCACCTCGTATTCTTCGCCGTCCTCCAACGGCTTGCTCAAAAGCACCCGCTCGACTTCGCGCCTGAACTCGCCAGAGCGAATAGTTCTAGCGCCGGACGTTCGAACCGCAAATGCAAGCCGCCTGTCTGAGGTCACAACGATCGTCCCGCGTGGATCTGGCAATGCCTCCACGAGCTTCTCAATACGTGAGTCGGCATCCGAACCTTGTTGCGCGTACAAGACCTTCACACCGTGGAACGCCGAACCTTCCGGCGCATCTCGATCTGGCGCACCATCGAACACGACTGTGATGCGCGACTTCTTAGCGCGAGCAAAGCGAGCCAGCTCTTCAAGCAGGGTCCTGCGAGCCCTGGGCCGGTCGCGGTGCCAGCCCGGCTTCTGCCCCATCACATTGTTTCCGTCCACGATGTACGGCATGTGTCGCGCGATTATTCCGGGGAAGTTGAAAGAGCAGCGGACGAAGGAAAGGGCGCCGCTGCGAGTTGCAGGAGCGCCCTGTTGCTCAAGACTAATGTCGCACCTTACCAGCGCCGCCCGCCGCGCGCGGGCTCTCGATCGCGCCCGCCACCATGACTTGGCGGATCGGCTCTGGGCACTGGAGCTGGATGGCTGCCACCGGATCCTGAGCCCCCACCGCCGCTCGGATTTCCGCTGCCGGCACCCGGTTGGCCGCCAGCATTCCCTCCTCCCCCGCGCGGCCAGCCTCCGTTGTTGTAGGGAGACCACGGCGCCGCGTACCAGTACGGATTGCAGACTGAATACCCCCATCCGTAAGGCGACGAGAAACCGCCAGTAACCGGCAAGAAAGTGTAGCGCCCGAAGAACGAGTCGTAGATCCACACATTCTGGATAAGGCCTCGAGCCAGGCTGTTCTTCATGGCGCGCGTAGAGAGCTGCTTGTTTGCGGCGATCAGCGTCCTGGCGCGCTCCTTGCTCCAGTTGTCCAGGTCATCAACTTCCTTCTTGTTGAAAGCCACAACCAGCGGTAAGCCTCCGTTCAGCGTCGCGAGCTTGCCTTGCTTGATCGCGATTGTGCCGGCTAAGAGACGGCCCTTGCGCACTGCAACTTGAGTTCTCCCATCCGACGCTACGTTGAATCGATAGAGCCCGCTCTTGTTGATCGTGAAATCTCCCCCTGGAGCCGCTATGAGAATCGGCAGGTCCGATACAGAAGACTCGATGATCAGCGAGCCTCGAAGCAGCTTGATCTGATTGTGGTTGAATCGCCCGTCGAAGAGAAATACGATCTCGCTGCTATCGCCCAGCCGTAGATAACAGCCGGGGTTCAGCAATATTTCGGCGCGGCCGCCGGCTCCGGTTCTTACAGTGTCGCCCATCTGCAGGTCATCGCCGGAGATCAGCATTCCCGGCATCGCGAAGGGTTTGAATCGTCGGACGGCTACTTCACCATCCACCAGATTCACTACTCCGGCTTTTGCGGAAACAACATATTGCGTTTGCTCATCGCGCGGAAGCTGCTTCCGATCTTGCGCGGCCCCGGCGGCTGCGATCACAAGTACAATAATCAGTGAGAGGGCGGTTCTTGAATACTTCATGAAACCTCCGATATTGAAGCGAAGCTCCGGAGAGGCTCCACCCCGACGTTTCAACGGCGATCTCGCCGCTCTTGATTTGAACTTCCGACCAACGAGGCGATCCGATTGGCGATTATACTCCTGCGGCTGACCGTAGCAAAGAAAATCGCCTTCGCCGCCACTTCGCAATGGACGGCTGTATCCGTCAATCGCACAAAAGGTGACCGAACAAACTGCGGGGCGAAATCAATAGTGCAATAATGACACTGCCATAGTAGAATGCCGAGCGTTGCTGGAGAGGCAAATCCCATAATCCGCCAGCCACGTCGGCGGAGAATGCGCCAAAGGTTGAGTCGCGTAGTCGAGCCTTGAGAACCAGTTCGGAAAACCAAGTATGCAGAGAGTCGGCAGAAACCATCTGACGTTCATCGATTCTTCCTCCTTCAAACTCCTGGCTGACCAGCCAAAGCGAATCAGCCTCGGCGAGTTGTACCAGAAGACGCTTCTCCAGCTACTAGCGAGTTTTGAAGCAAAGAAGAATGTAAGCTCTCTGACGGACCAGGTAGTTTCACTGGCTGAACGGGCGTACGCGGCGCAACACTACGAATTCCTGGGTCTCGCCGGCAAAGCCCTGCTGGGTATGGCGGCGACGCCTAAGAACCAGAACCTCGGTCTCTACTACTACGCGCTTCACTTGAACAAAGGCGGGAGAGGGGACTTGCAAAGAGCTACCCCCTTGTTCGAACAGGTTGCTAGCGAAGCGAGTTTACCGTTTAGGGCCAAGGCTATGTTGGGTCTCGGCAGGAACGCTTATTTGGGCCCTCATCCGGAGACCGCTCGCTGGTATTACCGGGAAGCGGCCCGACTGCTCAGTATGGGAGACACTTTCGACCCTGTCACGACCATTGTGACGGGCAAGTGTATTGCTGTGCTCAAAAGCTGGGAGGGGGATCACCGCGGCGCTCTGGTCGATCTCGAGAGTCTTCGACCGATCGCCCGCCTGGCCGGTCTGTCGCAACCTGCACCGTACTACGAATACCTCAACAGTCTTGCGGTCGAGTGGGCGGAAGCGGGACGCCTCGCAGAAGCCCGGCATATATCGGAGATCACGAATGCCTCGCCTTATGTCTCGATATACTCCGACTGGCGCGAGACTCTTGACGAGATCAGGTTAAAGGCGTTAAGACCTTCGCGGTCTGTCATGCCGGTTCCCCACATCCCTTCAGAGGTAAGAGACTCTCCGACCCAGATTGTATCGTGGCGTGCCGGCCCGGTACGCGAGGACGACTCAGGCCCTCGTCGCTGGACGAGCTCCGCGCGCATAATCAATCTTCAAGACTGGAAAAAGAAGTTGGACAAGAAATCAAACGGGAATACGCAAAAGAAACCCTCTCTTGAGCAGATACGGGCGATGACCCTCGAAGAGAAACAGGCGACGATCACCAGGTGCGTCTATTCTGATGAAGTGACGGAAGAAATGCTGGATTCGATCCTTAAAGTCACTCTAGGGTCTGAAACTGGAGAGAGGGACCAAGTCTAAACCGGCTCTCTGCGGCGATGCGGTTTGCGCGGCGACCTGCTGAAACTCTTGGCGGTCCTCAGCACAACCGCGCGGTCTTCTTCCGACAACTCTACGACTTGCTCCAGGACTTCTTTGACAGACGGCTTGGACACCACTTCTTCCATAAGACGAAGGATCATAACCGAATGCCACGGATCAATAGTGGGTTCGCTGTTTGAACCGCCCACTCCTCGTGCAACTCTGAAGATCTCGTCCTCGTCGACGCCCAGCCCGCGCGCCAGCGCCTGGAGTTTTTCCACGCTGGGGTTTGTCGCCCGGCCTCGAAGAATGCTGCCAACATAGGCGTCGGTTATTCTCGATTCCGACATCACTTGAACGTCCCGGAGCGACAGACGCTTTTGTTTCAGCACGCGAGCGATGTATTGGGCCAGACCGTTTGTTCCTTTCTTTGCCATACGTCCCCTGCTCGATACCGACTTGGGCCTTTTCTTCGGCGGGCGCCGCGACTCTTGACGGCGTCGCATCGCAGACAAACACGCTAGCCAATACCACGTGTCCTGCTCACGCAGTCCTTGTATCACAGACGACCAAACCGCTCAATAGCGTCAAGGGAAAGTCAAAACAGCGAGTTCCGCGGCGGACGGCGTGAACTAACGTCCATATCGCCTTTGAATCCTGAAATGCGAGTGGCTTGTTCGGCCGGACTTGCAGCCTGTTCTTCCCAAATCGCCCTGAAATCGCTTCGGGTCACGCGATAGCTTGCCATACCGCGACTCACCCTCTAGCATAAGTTGTTTCGCGCAATCGACACAACGAAAACCTTATGGCGGTGAACGAGAAAACGATAGAGACACTGGTCGAAGCGGTCCGGAGGATCAGCAACTCGCTGGACCTTGATGAAGTGATCGACACAATATTCGAGTCGCTCAAGGAACTGATTGACTATGCTGCAGCGGTGGTCTGCGTCATCGATGCGCGGAGCGGCGCCGTCTACGAGTTGAAGACGGCCGGCTATCCGCCGGATTCTGTGGGGCAAGATTTCCTTGCTTCGCGCGGCGGCATAATCGGATGGGTACTTGAGAACGGCCACGGCGAAATAGTCAACGACGTCAAAACCGATGCTCGGTACGTGAAAGCGCGCGTACAAACCCGCTCCGAGATCGCTGTTCCCATAGTCGGCTCGGACGGGAAAACGATCGGCGTGATCAACCTTGAAGCCGATCGGATCAACGCCTACGACGAACGGGATCTGGAGCTGCTTACGATGTTCGCTTCTCTTGCCGCGGCGGCGATCGATCACACTCTCCTCCACCGGCAGGTCATGCGGAAGAGCCGGGCGGAGAGCGAACTCGAGCTGGCGCGAAAAGTCGTCGAAAGCCTGCTGCCCCGCTCCTTCCCGATCATCGAGGGCTTCGACATCTATGGAGCCACGATACCGGTGCGCGAAGTGGGAGGCGACTATCTCGACTTCATAGACTCGATCACCGAGCGGCTTGCCGTCATTGTAGCCGACGTCTCGGGCAAGGGATTGGCCGCCGCGTTGATAATGGTCACCTTTCGCGCTTTTATCCACGCGACGCTTATCAACGAGCTTGCGATGCGCGTAGTGATGGCGCGCGTCAACCGGCTGATACACGAGACAACTGACGGCGACCGGTTTATTACCAGTTTCTATGGCCTGGTTGATCCCGAGCACAAACGCCTGCTGTACATCAACGCGGGTCATAACCCCCCAATCTTGCTCCGCGCTGACGGCACTAGCCAGTTGTTGGAGGAGGGAGGGCTCCCTCTCGGAATCTTTCCCGACTCGCGCTACTCGGAGTCGGTAGTGGAATTCCGTTCGGGCGACATTCTGGTCCTCTACACCGACGGCGTAGTCGAGGCGAATAATCAACGCGACGAGGAGTTTGGCTTGGAAAGACTGGAGAAGATAGTTCGCGCGTCAAGCAGCCTCCGCGCTCACGAGATAGTTGAAGCGATCACACGCGCTGTTGACGAGTACTCGGCCGAAGTAGGCGGTCCCGAAGACGACCTCACCGTGTCGATAATCAAAGTGAAGTAGCTACATAACTCGGTATTGCCCGAGCTCGCTTGTACCGAGCGTCTGCGCCTGAGCAAGCAGGGTCTTGCGCCGAGTCTTATCCGCGTACATCGCGCGGTCAGCCGCGAGTAACAAAGCGTCCAGCGTGTCACCATCCATTGGGAAAGTCGCGCTGCCTATGCTCATCCCGATAAACAACTTGGTGCCGTTGAACCCGAAGTCGCGCTCGTCGATCGTTTTTTGCATTCGCCTTGCTAACTCCGCAACTTCCTCCGGGCCTACCTGGAGTATCGCCACAAACTCGTCGCCGGCGTAGCGGCTCACAAAGTCGACCGAGCGCACCTGACTAGATAACAAGCGCGCGATCTCTCTCAGCAGTTGATCTCCGGCCTGATGGCCAAGCTTGTCGTTCACCGCCTTGAAGCCGTCCAGATCCATCATCATCACCGAGAAGGTGTCGCGATGCCGCTGCGCCCGGTCTGCTTCCTCTTCGAAGCGGTATCGTAAAGCCCTTGCGTTTGGCAAGCCTGTCGAGAGATCGGTGAGCGCGCTGGTCTCAGTTCTTTCGTGATGCACCGCATTTCCGATCGCATCGGTCGCAAGCTTTGCCACTGCTTCGATCAGCCTGAGGTGATCCGCCGTATAGGAATCCTGGTCCGCCGAGTAAAGGGCCAGCGCACCGAGCACCGTTTTGTCCCGGATCAACGGCACGACTGTGGCCGTCCGGTATTCCTCGTTCGATTCGACGCTCAGCGCGTCGAGGTCGAGTCTCGGATCGCAGTTGTGCATCGCAGTGGCGTTGGCCACCACCCAACCGGTGATCCCGGCGCCAGAAGGAACTCGCTTGCCCCGGAACCGCTCCGCATCGCGGCCGGCGACGTGCGTCGCTTCAACATCGGTCGAATCCGGATTCACCAGGAACAGCACACAGGTCGTATAACTGACAATGTCCTCGAGCCTGGAAGCGAAAACTGCAAACGTGTCGCGGAGATCGAGGCTTGTGCCGATCGTCTGCGCGATGTCGTACAACGTGATGACCTCGCGGTGCGCGCTGCGAATTCGCTCGAAGACGAACGGCCCGCTGTCTCCGTGTTCGGGTTCCAGGCCGCCGGTATCGAGCCGGTCGCCGGCCATCCGTGGCTCAACTCGTTGCTCGCGCACTTCGGCTTCGAACTCGTCGAGGTGATCGAGAAACGTCTTCACCACGTTAGGGTCAAACACCGTTCCGCTGCCTTCCTTCAGCATGGCGATCGCTTCGTCGTGGGTCATGGCTTTGCGATACTTTCGGTCTTCGCGGACTGCGTCGAAACAGTCGGCAAGCGTCATTATCCGAGCGGTAATCGGTATCTCGTCGCCCCGCAGTCCGTCAGGGTAGCCCCGGCCATCCCAACGTTCATGATGATGCCTGACTACGGGAACGACCGGGTACGGAAAGCCGACTCGCTCCAGGATCTCGGCCCCGACTATCGTGTGAACCTTCATCCGATCGAACTCCGCGGGGGTCAATGCCCCGGGCTTGTTCAAGATGTAGTCCGGCACCGCGAGCTTGCCGATGTCGTGAAGCAAGGCCCCAGCCTTCAGCGCCTCGATCTCGGGCTCCGAAAGCCCGAACAACCGCGCAAGCCCCGTGGCGTAGATCTGCACACGCCGCACGTGGTCGTGAGTCACTTCGTCTTTTGCGTCGATCGCGATCGCAAGCGCTTCGATCGTTTTCAAGTGCAGGTCGGCCACTTGTTCTGCGTGACGGTTCGAGGTCTCAACTCGATCGGTGTACACCTTGTACGTAAAGTATGTGATCGCGAGGATAGGCACTGAGATCATCAGCGCATAAAACGGGACGACCGTGAGAAGCTTGACGATCAAGCAAGCCATCGCGCCAGTGCCGGCGTATGAAAGCCCGGTCCATGCAACGCGGCCCCTCGCCGCCGTCGTGGCGGCGGTTTCCGCGCCAAACGTCGTAAGAGCGCTCATCACTCCGCAGTTGACGATGAAGTGAATCGCGCTTAGCATCGCCACGGCCATCGCAAGCTCGCCGAGGTCCGAACCTAACCGATGAGTCTCTCCAAACACGAGGCTCACCGCGCTTGCCGACGCGAACGTCGAAACGCTCATAAGCGCGGGCTTGAAGAACAGCAGCCTCCCGCGTTCCTTCGATTGAAGCGCAAGCGCGCCGGCGTTCACTCCCGCCAGGATCACCGAAGCGTAAACACCGAAGAGCAATACTGAGATGAAAACAAAAGTATCGGAAAGCGTAAGAGACGTTTCGGCCTTGGGAATTCCTAGGTCGATGCGCGAGACCATCAGGACAGTGACCAGGCTCAGCAGAACCCACTCAAACTCGATGCCAACGATGCCAAGAGACAATCCCGAGTAGGCGAACACCAACAGGCCTGCGATGATCACTGAGATGACCACGAGGTTGGCAACCCCCTTGCGCTGCTCGCCTGCTATCGGCGTCATAGTCCAGACCCTTCCCTGTCGACAGAGAAATGAGTATCGGATTCCGATATGCGACGCGTGTTCCAGAGCTCACCACCTCCACTAAGTTATAGCAGGCAAGCAGATCGGCTCGTTTCGCAGCTACGAGCATCGAGCAGGATCAGGGAGAATTGACCTTGTTGATTGATGCGTTTCGGTCAAATTGCAGTACCGAGCAACTCATTGACTTTGGGCATAGGACAGCAATCACGTGGGGCCTCTCATACCCGGTCGAAGAAAACCGATTCGGCCGGTCTTTACGTAGCACTCGAGCGTGGGGTATAAATCAGTCAGCGTGTTAGGCTCCAAGCTTTGAAGATCAAGTAGAAATCAAGTGCAACAAAGAAGGTTTGTCGTCCCCATCATCATCCTGTCCTGCTTGTTAGTTTCGATCACCTCGATAGTGCTCGTAAACGCAGGCCCTTCGGCAACTGACCTCGCGAGCCTCGACGCAGCGACAAGCGTGCCGCTGGATGAGTCGAGCGCGGCGGTTCCGGCTACACTTCCGCTGTTTCACCGCTTGAGCGAAGGCTACGTGCGCGGCGCTCAGCCGGTTCGCGGCGGCATCGGAACTCTCACGCGGCTCGGCATTAGGACACTCGTCGACTTGCGGTCGCCGTACGACCACACCGAAGAGATTCGCGAGGCAGCGGAACTCGCCGGGCTGCGCTACCACTGGCTGCCGACCAGCGTGTGGGACCCGCCAACCGACGCCGAAGCAAACAATTTCATCTCACTGGTCAGCGACAAGTCCAAGGGCCCGTTCTTCGTTTTCTGCGCGGACGGGCTGAACCGGACCGGCGAGATGAGCGCGCTCTATCGAGTCTCGGTGGACAACTGGAGCGTCGAGCAGGCGTTGAAAGAAGTCGATGAGCTTGGCTTCAACCCGTTCTACTACAATCTGCGGAATTACGTCTGGACCTACGCGAGAAAGTTCCGGCCTGAAGCGGTGCCGCCCGGCGCTCGAGGCCTGAGCGCTTCCGAGTTGCAAGCCAACTGATCGCCGCTTCATCGAATCCACATCCCAAGGGAATCGCTTTCCCCTCTAGGCCAGGAAGGCGCAAAGCAGCACCCAACCCCATGCGCCTTCGTGCCTTGGAGCCCTCGTGGCGCGTTCGTTGTTCTTCAGCAGGCTTCTCCTCCGTTTCGGAATACTAGTCTTCACAGAGCGCGCTTGATAGAATCCTCGCCAGTTATGGATGGCTCAACGCTATCAGTTCTGATCAAGCTCGCCGTTGTTTTGCTGCTCGTCCTGGCCAACGGTTTCTTCGTAGCTTCGGAGTTCGCTCTCGTAGCCACGAGGCGGTCTCGAATCGCCGCGCTCGTGGCCGACGGCAACAAACGCGCGCGCACGGTTATGCGTGTCATGGATCACCTCGACGCTTTCATCTCCGCCACACAGCTCGGGATCACGCTCGCCAGCCTGGCCCTTGGCTGGATTGGCCAGCAGACGCTAGCGGACCTGTTCACTCCCGTGTTCCATGCGATTCTTCCGGGCACTGCATCCGAGGTCGCCGCCCATTCGGTCGCCGTCGCAGTTGCCTTTTCGATCATTACTTTTCTGCACATAGTGCTCGGCGAGCTTGCGCCCAAGACGCTGGCGCTCGATCGAGCCGAACGAGTCGCCCTCATTGTCGCGTGGCCGATGGAGGCGTTTTACAAGACTTTCAAGGCTCCGATCTGGATGCTCAACCACTCCGGGAATCTGATGCTGCGCCTGTTCGGTCTCAAAGCCTCGGCTCTGCACGTCGCGACATACAACGAAGAAGAACTGCGCCAGCTCATCACGCTCAGTCACAAGAGCGGCCACTTGATCGAAGACGAGCGGCGATTGATCTCCAACGTTTTTGATTTCACCGAAGCGACCGTTGAGAGCGTGATGGTGCCTCGCACCGAGATCGAAGCGATGGACGCAAGCCTCAAACCCGTCGAGATGCTCGACCTGTTCGAGGAGACGGGCTATTCGCGGATGCCCGTTTTTCGCGAGTCGCTCGACAACATCATCGGCATTCTTTTGTACAAAGACCTGAGCCGCGTTGTTCGGCGAGGCGGCTTCGCTGATCGGCAGGCGAGCTCGGTCGATCTGCAAGGCGCTTCCGTTGATCGGCAAGAAGGCTCCGCTGGTCGACGAGGCTGGTCGGTCGATCTGGAAAACATCATGCGG
Organism: Candidatus Onstottus arcticum; assembly: GCA_038040485.1. Classification (GTDB taxonomy): domain Bacteria; phylum Acidobacteriota; class Blastocatellia; order UBA7656; family UBA7656; genus Onstottus_B; species Onstottus_B arcticum. The sequence continues at coordinate 67,099 of JBBPIE010000022.1, read as the reverse complement.
CCAGCGGTTTTTCTTCCGACGTCGGTCATGCTCAACGACGCGCTTCGAAGGTTGAGGCGTTCGAGCGAACACATGGCCTTAGTTGTGGACGAACACGGCGGAGTCGAAGGCTTAGTAACGCTGGAAGACTTGCTTGAGGAGATAGTCGGCGACATTCGCGACGAGCACGATGACGCAGCCGTCAAGCAGATAGTCGAGCAGCCCGACGGGAGCTTCAACGTGAAGGGGAACCTTTCGATCAGAGACGCAAACAAGCAGCTCGAGTTAGGCTTGCCCGAAGCGGACAGCTACCACACGGTTGCGGGGTTTATGATGGCTCGTGCCGGCCGCATTCTCCGACCCGGCGAGAGCGTCGAGTACAATGACTTGAAGTTGACCGTTCAATCAACTAACGGCAATCGGATAGTAGATACCAAAATCGAGCGCCTCGCCTCCCAACCCGCCCCGGCCCCTTCGGCAACCAGTTGAGCCGCGGTATCTTTTCCGCTTCACTTCTCGGCCATCGCGTCGGTGACTTTTATCCGGCCGGCGATGATGTCTTGTTTAGCCCGCTCTACTTCATCAAGCACTGACTGCGGGATCAAGCTCCGGTTGTAGTCATCCAGCGCGTAGCCTATCCCATCATTGTCCAACCCGAACAAGTGAATCCCTCCGGAGAATCGTCCCTCGGTCAGTTCCTTCACGACGTTGAAGACCGCTACGTCTACGCGCTTGATCATGCTGGTGAGAATGAAGCCCGGCTTCACCCAGTTCTGATTTGCGTCGACGCCGATCGCGAGCTTGTGCATTTCTTCGGCGGCGTCAAACACTCCGAGTCCCGAGTTGCCGGCGGCTTGAAAGATCACGTCCGCGCCGCGCTCGATTTGCGCCTTTGCAAGCTCCTTGCCCTTCCCCGGGTTGTTCCACGAAGCGTCGCTCACGCCCACGTAGTTCTCGAATACTTGAACCTTCGGGTTCGCGTAGCGCGCGCCTTCCTCGTAGCCGGTATGGAACTTGTGAATCAGCGGGATGTCCATGCCGCCGACAAAGCCTATCTTGCCGGTCTTCGACTCGCGAGCCGCGATCATCCCGACCAGAAACGAGCCTTCGTGTTCTTTGAAGATCAGCGACGCAACGTTCTCCTCATCGATCACTCCGTCGATGATGGCGAACCTTAAGTCGGGATAGTCGTGAGCAACGTCGTTCATGATCGGGGCTTGCGCGAAGCCGACGCCGATAATCAAGTCATAGCCGCGCTCGGCGAACGCGCGCATCGAAGGCTCGATCGAAGTCGGGTCGCCGGGCTCGACGTCGCGCAGGAAGATGCCGAGTTCTTCTTTAGCTCGTTTGACGCCTTGCCACGCCGCGGCGTTGAAAGACTTGTCGTCCTTGCCGCCGATGTCGAAGACGATTCCGACGCGAAGCTTGCCGCCCCCTTCGTCGCGCTTGCCCAGGACGCTGGTGCACGCCGGCGCGACGAGAGCAGCAGTCAACAACAGAATCAAAGCGATCTTTTTCATCTCGCCCTTCGCTTGCCCTCTGGCTCCAAGCCCAGCCACTCCCGATGATGGTTCGGAATAACTTCCGCTCTTCACTAGTGCGCCTTTGTAACTGTAAATCCCGCCTGATGAAAATCGCCGTCAAATGTTAGCGCTTCGGTTAGCTCCCTCTCCCACATGACAACGAACGAAATACAATCGACTAATCCCCAATCTTTATCCGCATATTTCTCATAGACCGCGAAGCCCTTCTCAAACAAGGTTGTATCAACCTCGATTACCTTAACATTGCTTCCGCTGCGAAGGACCCTGATGATCTCTATGGCCTCACTCCGGAAGTCTTTTGCGAGTGCGTTTCCGATCTCCAGCAGGACAGCATCCGTTGTGATGAGGAGCGAGTCTTCAAATTCACGAGCGAGAGCCTGAGCTTGGGAATGATACTGATCCTTCTCGTTGACCAAAGCGATAACAAAGGACGTATCAACGAACAGTTTACTCGGCATTCTTTCTCTCTACGTCATACAAGACCGCTTTGGTCGAGAAGTCTGATGTTGCGGAAATCCTGATCTGTCGTAGCCTGGCCATAGCACTAGGGTTTGAATCTCCCTGCTTTTTTTCCGCCTCGAATTCTCGAATAACCTCGTAGAGCTCCTCCAAACGCTCATCGGGCACTCTCTCTATTTCTGCGACTATTTGCTCTCTGGTGACCATTGCTTCAACTCACCTCCAACGCAAATATACTGAATCGCCTGCCGGGGGACAACATAGGGATAACCTACCCGCGCGACCTCAATTGAGTACACACCGCTACCTAATGCTTCTAACGCTGCTCCTTGAAGCGATTGTACTTCTTCATCACCTGCTTGAGCCGCTCATGCGGAAGCGCTACAACTTTATGACCATCGGCCCCCGTCATCGTTTCGGCAGCCACCAACGCGTTGATGATCGCTTCTTCTGTAGCCTGCACCGTCGCTTCAAAGATCGGGTTCAACAGATCGTTCGGGAGCATGGTTAGTTGAACGGGGCCAGTTTGTTTTGCGGCTTCAGGGTTGGCTGTTGAGAAAGCAATAAAGATGTCCCCCGAGCCGTTCCCCGAACTGCTGCCGGTTCGAGCGACACCGAGAGCCGCGCGCCGAGCTAACCGCTTCATCTGATGCGCAAGCAGCGGAGCGTCAGTCGCGACTACGATGATGATCGACCCTACGTCTTCGTCCGGTCGGCGCGGTTGATCGAGAGCAACGTTGTCGTCTTTGATTTCAGAGCCGACTGGAACGCCGTCGATGCGCAGTTGGTTGCGGCGTCCGAAGTTCGCTTGCACAAGCACGCCAACAGTGTAGCCGCCCGCTTTCTCATCGAGCTTTCGCGAAGCTGTCCCGATACCGCCTTTGAAGCCATAGCAGACCATCCCTGTTCCGCCACCGACGTTGCCTTCCACAACCGGGCCCGGCTTTGCGTTGTCGAGCGCTTCGAAGGCGTGCTTCTCTTTGACGTGAAACCCGTTGATGTCGTTCAAGAAACCATCATACGTTTCCGCGACAACCGGCAACGACCACCAGTAGCCGCTCGCGTCAGGCGAGCCTTGCTTCACCCGCCACGCGACAACCGCATCGCGCACGACGCCGACGCTGTGAGTGTTGGTGATCATCACTGGTCCTTCGAGGAATCCCGATTCTTCAACCCACGTAGTGCCGGTCATCTCGCCGTTGCCGTTTAAGGAGAACCATCCAGCGAACGCGGGAGTATTTGCGGACTGCTTTCCGCGCGGGAGGACCGCGGTCACGCCAGTGCGCACCGGGCCGGAACCGACTACGAGCTTCCCTTCTCCCGAGATCAACGTCGCGTGCCCGACTTCGACGCCTTTGACATCGGTGATCGCGTTGAGCTGTCCGGCGGTTCCTTCAAAGTGAATCCCCAGATCGCGTGCGCGTGGTTTGTTCTGAGCTGATGCGAGTTCCGAGAGAGCCATAACGATCAGGAGCGCTGTTGCAAAAGGGCGCTTGTTCACAGTGTTTCTCCGGAGAGGTCTACCGGTCTAGTCACTGACCGCGCGATCGAACTGTGCCGTGTCAGTGTACTGCTGGAACTTGATCACCTTGCCATCACGCATGGTGAAAAAATGAGCGAGCTGTGCGCGCACTTGCTTGCCGGTTTTCTTGTAGGTGCCGCTGTAGTGCCCGCGCGCGACGACGGTCTCGCCCGCGTCGAGAATCTCCTGTGGAGAAACGCTGAAGCCTTCCCACTCGGTCGCCAGCCGCATGAACACGCCTTCCAGAACCGCGTTGGGACCGATGTAAGGGTTACGGTCCGCATAGATAAAGTTCTCGGCTTCAAGCCACTCAATCTGCGGATCGAGCACGGCCAGCACGGAAGGAACATCTCCCCTGGCAAATGCGTCGTACATACTTCGAACGATATTGACGTTGTCCTGAGCCATCGCGCCTCCTCACTAGAGTATTGGTCTTCTTCCCTGCCGGCCGTTGCTTCTGATACGACAATGCACAGACTGAAGTCTGTGCTACCTCGTGCTATTTGTCGGGCGACTCGTACAGGTACGCGAGGTCGTGCAGCTTGTTCTCGCGCCCATCGTGAACCGCGTACTGACCGCGTTTGCGCTCGCCCTTCTTGTTTACCGGCGAGTAGCCCCACAACGCAGCGCCGCCGTGTTCGCCGCTTTTGTTCAAAGCGTAGAAGTTGATGCCGAACGTCCGCAGCTTTTTCATGTTTCCGTTGTACGAGTTCGAGACTCGCTTGCAAGCTTCGAGGCACGCGTCCGTGGGTGACATGCCGCGACGCATCATCTCGACGATAGTGTGAGCGCCGTTGATCTTGATGTTCTCTTCGCCGCGCCCTGTCGAGCCTGCCGCGCCGACTTCGTTGTCGACAAACAAGCCCGCGCCGATGATCGGTGAATCGCCCACGCGGCCGGGGATCTTGAACGCAAGTCCGCTCGTGGTAGTCGTGCCCGAGATGTCTCCGCGCTCGTTGACCGCTATGCAGTTGATCGTGCCGGTAGGCGGATGGGCGATTATCTGGTCGGCAAGCGCGATGATCTCGTCGCGTTTCATCGGGCCGTCATAGAAAAAGCTCTGGTTGGGATCGACACCGTCTGGCGCCGCAAGCCCCGGCCCCCAGGCGTCTTTGTCGCTCATCGTCTCTTTCCACTTCAGCCATACGGCTCGCGACTCGTCGGTGAGCAGGTCTTCCTTCTTGAAGCCGTGAGCCAGCGCAAAACGCAGCGCGCCTTCGCCAACCAGCAGCAGGTGATCAGTCCGCTCCAAGATTATCTTGGCGACCTTCGACGGGTTCTTGATATTGCGAATCGAAGCCACTGCGCCGGCTCGTTTGGTCGGGCCGTGCATAACGCTCGCGTCCAACTCGACGACGCCTTCTTCATTGGGCAAGCCGCCATAGCCGACGGACATGTCTTTTGGATCGTCTTCAACAATGTTGACGCCGGCGACCACCGCGTCGAGCGTGTCGGCGCCCGCGCGAATCATCTGCATAGCTTTCGCTGTCGCGCGCAAGCCGTTGGCGCTCGAGACCACAATCGGCCGCGAGCCTTTTGACTGAGCGAAACTACCGAGCGGCGCGCCGCCAGCGAATCCCGCGGTCAAACCTGCGACCGCACTTGTTCGAAAGAAATCTCTGCGACCTAGTTTCCTCATTGTGAACCTCCGGGATTTGTTTTGAAATTCGCTTGAGCGGCGGCACGCTCTCATGTACGGGCAGCCCTCCGTGGCCGCCCCTTCTTGCTTGTGGCCCGATTTGTCCGAAGGGGCGGCCACGGAGAGCCGCCCTTACAGGCTAGCAATTCACTGTTCCGTCGAAGCGGGCTCGATTCTATCCACTCGACTAGTGTTTGTAAATCAGCGAAGCACGGCTTTGATAAGTGCCGGCGGTTCGACGAACTCGGGACCGATCTTGTAGGCGCGGTTGACCAGGAGGGTTGCTTCTTCGACACCGGCTTCGTCATTGAAATGCAGAGTGACCAGCGCCGAGGCTCGTTCAACCTTGTCGCCAATTCTCGCTTCAGCAATCATGCCAACTCCGTGATCGATCTGCGAATCGAGGCGGGCACGGCCAGCCCCCAACAGCATCGAAGCGTGGCCGATAGCTTCGGCGTCGATCGCTTGCACGTGACCCCCGACGGGAGCCGGCACCACCCGCTGATAGGCCGCGCCCGGCAACAGCCCGTAGTCATCGATCACGCGCGGATCGCCCGATTGAGCTTCGATTATCTGGCGCATCTTTTCGAGCGCCGCGCCGGATGCGATCAACTCGTTGTACATCGCGCGGCCTCGAGCAACGTCCGCGGCCACGCGGCCCATCACCAGCATTTCGGCTGCAAGCTCGCGGCACAGCTCGATAAAATCCGGCGGACCGATTCCCTTCAGGGCTTCGAATGCTTCAATGACTTCAAGCGAGTTGCCGACTGCTCGCCCCAATGGCTGGTTCATATCGGTGATCAGCGCGGCTGCGTCTTTGCCCATGCCATGGGCGATGTCAATAAGTGTTTGGGCTAGGGCTCTTGCTTCGTCCTCCGATTTCATGAAAGCCCCGCTGCCGACCTTCACATCCGAGACCAACCCCGTGATGCCTTCGGCCATCTTCTTGCTCATTATCGAAGCAGCCATCAACGGCGCACACGCGACGGTCCCGGTGACATCTCGGAGCGCGTAGAGTTTTTTGTCGGCGGGCGCGATCTCGGCGGTCTGACCGATGAGCGCCGCTCCAACTTTCACGAGGGTCGAGCGAAACTCATCCAGCGACAAGTTGATTCTGAAACCAGGGATCGACTCGAGCTTGTCGAGCGTGCCGCCGGAATGAGCAAGCCCTCGGCCTGAGATCATGGGAACAAACAAACCGGCGGCTGCCACGACTGGCGCGAGCACGAGCGACGTTTTGTCGCCGACGCCGCCGGTCGAGTGCTTATCGACGCGCGGCCGGCCGAGATCCGAAAAGTCGACAACTACTCCGGAGTGAAGCATCTCTTCGGTGAGAGCAAGCGTTTCTTGTTTGGTCATCCCGCGCAGGTAAATCGCCATCAGAAGCGCGGCTATCTGGTAGTCGGCGATTTCGCCGGACGTGTATTTGCGAACGACGAAGGCGATCTCGCCGCGGGTCAGCTCCTGCCCGTCACGTTTTTTCCCGATGATGTCGACTGCTCGCATTTCAGAAGCTCTTTATTCTGGCCCGCATCTCCGGGCTCGCCACTTCCTTGAGCACCGCTTTCTTGAGCGCCTCCGTCAAATCGATCTTCCATTCCTTCGCGACAAGCTTTGCCCGGGCGAATTCAGAATCACCAACGACTATCCTGGCATCGGAGTCTGTGGTGAATGACACGCCTGCGTCGGTAGCGACTCTTTTAGCTGCCTGTTCCGGGGTCATCGGCGCTGCCTGAAGGTACTGATTAGCCATCCCCTGCAGGAAGAATCTCAAGAACTCGTCCGCGTTCGTGATGCGCGCAGTTCGCAACTCTTCTTGGAAGCGCGGGTCTTCGCGAGCCGCTTCGTAGACCAAATTGACGAGATTCAACGTCCGTTGTGTCGAGCGCCTTTTGAAGGTCTGCACGTCTACGGTGAGAAAAGCCTTCATGGTGTCGTAAACCGATGCGCGGATGGCTTTTTCAGCTTGATCGCGGGAAGGTTTGTCGTAAGACAATCCGGGAGTTGAGAAGAGTAGGCCGGCCACGATTGACCATCCTAACAACATCGCTGACCTGGCCAGATCTCTTTTTCTCATCGGTGCCTCGCAACAGTTCGTAGTGCCGCCTTCCTTCAGGCGGAAGTTCGGAGGGTGAGTCGATTCAGCACTGTCGTAGATCAAGTTTATCATTCGTGGCCGGCTTGGCGGCTATCGATCACTGAGCAACGCGACGGCCTGGGCGGCGATTGCTTCGCCGCGCCCAACCGACTCAAGCCCTTCGTTGGTCTTTGCCTTCACGCTCACGAGATCGACATCGACTCGCAGGACCGACGCGAGCGTTTCGCGGATAGCCTGAATATGAGGCTTGAGTTTCGGGCGCTCGGCGATCACCGTCGCATCAACATTGCCGACTCGATACCCGCGATCGGCAAGCAGTTCGATCACGCGCGCAAGGAAGTCCAAGCTCGAAGCCCCCGCCCAACGCGCATCCGTATCAGGAAAGTGCGTGCCGATATCGCCCAGCGCGGCGGCCCCCAACAACGCGTCGCAGACAGCGTGCGTCAACACGTCCGAATCCGAATGACCCAGCAAGCCCTTCTCGAACGGTATCTCGACTCCGCCGAGCACGAGCTTCCGCCCTTCGCCCAGGCGGTGTATGTCGTAGCCTATTCCAATGCGAACCAGGGAGGTCATAGACAATTGATTCTCCCGCCGATCAAGGACGATCAGTCTCAAAGAACTCCGCCTGAATCACCGCGGCGAGCTTGAGATCAAATGGCCTTGTGATCTTCATGTTGATGGGCGAGCCTTCGACTATCGACACGCGATGACCGAGGCGCTCGACCAGTTGCGAGTCGTCAGTTGCCTTGAAGCCGTCGGCGTAAGCCCTCTCATAAGCTTCACGGATTATCGAGTACTTGAAAGCCTGCGGAGTCTGAGCCTGATAGATTCGCTTACGATCCAGGGTTCGCTTTACGCGACCCGATTTCACCTGCTTGATGGTGTCAACCGCAGGGATCGCCATCAAAGCCGCCCCTGTATTCGAAGCTCGTTCAATCACAGACTGTATTTCTTCGGGCTTGACGAAAGGACGCGCGGCGTCGTGCACGACGACGATTCCGGCGTATTCCTCCTTGATCACCTGAAGCCCTCGATAGACCGAATCCTGGCGCTCGGCGCCCCCGGCAACGACGCGCCCGATCTTGGTCAGGTTGTGGCGGGAGATCAAACCCAGCACGTCGGTGGTGAGGCTGGGCTGGAGGACAAGAATGACTTGATGAACGGCGTCGCAAGCTTCGAAACGGCGGAGCGTGTGCACCAACAGCGGCACGCCGTTCAGCTCGATCATCTGCTTGGCGCGATCCGAATGCATTCGCGCCCCGATTCCAGCGGCGGGAATGATGGCTATGTTGAGCTTGCCCTGAGTCACTGCGAGGCCGAAGTCGAAGTGTGCCGCGGGGCAGCCGCGCGCCCGTCCTCGCTAAAGCGGCCAAAGATCATCTTGCCCGCTGTTGTTTGCAATACGCTGGTGACCGACACGTCCACGTTCTTTCCGATCATCCGGCGAGCGTTGTCCACGACCACCATCGTTCCGTCGTCCAGATAGGCCACGCCCTGGTTGTACTCCTTCCCTTCCTTCAAGACGAAGACTCGCATTACTTCGCCGGGGAGAACAACGGGCTTGAGCGCGTTGGCCAGCTCGTTGATGTTCAGCACCGAAACGCCGCGAAGCTGAGCAACCTTGTTGAGGTTGAAGTCATTGGTGACGATCTTGCCTTCGATCTGCTTGGCGAGCTCGATCAGCTTGTGGTCAACTTCGCGGACGTCCGGGAAGTCAGCTTCGCTGATAACGATTTCGTAGCTGCCTTTCTTTTTTTGTATCCGCTGAAGGATGTCCAGACCGCGGCGTCCGCGGTTGCGTTTGATCGAGTCGGCGCTGTCGGCTATTTGCTGAAGCTCACGCAAGACAAATTGAGGGATAACCAGGATTCCCGAAAGAAACCCGGTCTCGGCGATGTCCGCGACACGGCCATCGATGATGACCGAGGTGTCGAGTATGAGTGAATGAGCCTTGCTTGCTCCCTTTTCTACGAAGATGCCTCCAAGCGCTGTCAGATCCAGGTAGTCACCTTTGACTGCTCCGACGATCAGTCCGACGTAACCCATGAATAACGTCAGCGTTACCGTTAGGAAAGATTTGAACTCTTCGGGAATCGCGTGCTGCGCGGCTATGATCCAGCAGATTAATGTTGCGCCCGCGATGCCAAGAATCGACCCAACCGCTCCGCCGATAAGAGTCTTAAGTGTGGCTTTGCGGATCCGGGTCTCGAAGAAGATTATGGAGATGGCAAGGATTACCCCAACCATGGCCGAGATGACGGCATTGCCGGCACTTGGCTTTGGAAAAGGCTTGAGGAAATAGCCTGCACCTCCGAGCGCCGCGACGAAGACGATACGAATCAAAGTAACGTCAGCTTGCATATGACCTCCGTACGTCTTATCTATCGCTCGAGCCGTTCCTGCTTTACGACGCTGCGAGTAGTTAAGCTAGTTGTGAAAGATCAATTCGCGGTTCGACTTTTTCCGCGAGAACGACCAGCCAGTTGTCACAAGCACACCGGAGATGACTGGGAGTAGGCTCCGGATCCTCTGCATTCCTGCTCTGACTTTGGCTCGGACGCGTAGATTAGAGTTATTGTCCGGGCTGCCGGCCGCGGGTTGCGGGCGAAATGAAAATATGAGACCCGTCAACGATCGCGGTCCGCTCTGAGTGCCAGTCGTGCCAAGGCCCGGGCCCTGACCGGCTTCATTATAGCCGAAGTCGATGGATTTGCTATCTAAAAGCACTTCGAAGCTCAAGCAAGCGTCCTTAGTCTTCGCGTCCCTCACGGAGAGCGCGGCACAAAGTTCATGTAGGTTTTGCATTTGCCTCGCCCACGAGCCGCTCACAGTATTCGTCACTCGCGGTATGACAAGATTTGTTATGCGCCCGGTTCCTGCTGCGCGAGTTTCGTCTAATTCCCAGAGTTACGGCTACCCGCGCGGGGCAGAGCCCAATGGCACGAGCATTGCCAAGTTGGTCAGCGTAGCTTTGAAGGTTACGCGGTGGCCGGGGGAACGGGGGCTCTGCCGGCCATCGCAAGACTGAGAGAAGCGACAGACGAAGCAAAACAAAAAGCTGAAGGGGATGAGGCAACGGGGGCTGCGTCATCCCCTTCGGTGTTTGTGCGTCCATCAGTTGGAGGAAGAATCAGCGTCGGTCGTTCCTCGATGACCAGGCCCGGCGAAGCGCAAACAGGCGTTCACCGGCTTCCTGCGCCTCTCGGTTCCGTGACAGCGTTGGGAGCAGAAATCGTTTCACCATCAAAACGAAACTCATGCTGGCCAGATACAGCAGAACAGGCGTCAAGCCGCGATGCTTGGAGAGAAAATACAATTGGCTGGAATAAAAGTGGCGAAGCATTTCAAGTCGATTCTGCGAGGTGGACGCTCCGCCAACATGAATAGCCGAGCCAGACGCCGAATAACAAACTGACCACCCTGCCGACCGCAGTCTCAAGCAAAGATCCTCATCTTCTGAATACATGAAAAAGCGCTCGTCGAACAATCCCACCTCGTCAAGCGCGGCGCGACTCAGAATCAAACACGATCCTTCCACCCAATCTACCGAACAATCTGGAGACTTCTGGGAAAGAGCGGGCCGGTAAGTCCTGCTAAGTTGCCGCAAGCCTAGTCTATTGGTGATGCCCGTCAGCTCGAGCGCTTGATTGAACGGGGTGAGGAAATTCCTGACGCTGACCATCTCGACACCATCAGCGTTGACCACCTTGCAGCCTGCCGCCCCGCAGCGATCCAGTCGCATGCAATCGCAAAGCGCGCGAAATGCTTGACTGGTTAGTTTCGCATCGCTGTTGAGCAGCAAGATAAGCGGGGCGCTGGTTGCACCGATGCCCTGGTTGCAGGCGGCAGCGAACCCAACGTTGACCGCGTTTCTTATGGCGACGGCTTGAGGATGGTCTCTAAGAACGGCTTCGTAGCTTCCGTCCTCGGAAGCATTGTCAACGACAACTATCTCGACATCATCAGGCTGCGTGCTTTCAATGACCGAGTTGATACATTCGAGTAATAAGCCTCTAGTGTTGTGGCTAACGACAACGACGGCGACCTTAGGGCGTGATTTCATCTACAGCGAGGAAGGTATTTGTGTTCGAGAGCGCTTGTCAATTCCACTTGAAGCAAAGATGGCTGGCCAATGTGGAGAAGCACGAGACTTACCGGGGCAGAACGCGCGCACCCGCGTTGCAGCGCCTTGCAAGCTGGCCCATGACGAAGTGTGAATGCTCAATCCGCATCGCTTCCAGTCGAAAGGATGATCCGCTGGCTGGTGTCTTGATTAAGACACTGACGTCTGCCCTATTTTCGATTGACTTTCGCCAAGAATTGTAATACTGTCGCGCCCTGGCTCGGTTAAGGCATGGCTCTTCAGTTAATTCAACCGTCTGTTTGAGCTTGACGAGAGCCTGACCATCAAGCTCGAGGCTGTGGGTTTCAGTGAGCTGAGTGGGACCTTTGACCATTGACACGTCTAACGAAGGGCTTTCAAGCGCTCTTCAACAAGAGTGCGGCTTTATCTCGGCTCGTAATGCAGTTCAAAACCATGAGTGGAAGATGTCCTAAGTAAAATTCAAGAGGAGAACCTATCATGAAACGACTGGGTAAAGGTACGAGTGTGCATATTGCAAGCAGCGTTAAGAGATCGATCTTATCATCCCTATCATTCACTAAGCGCCCGGTGAAAAGGATTCCAATTTCTAACAGGCTATTCCGGTCAGGTGGGTTCCCAGTCGTCATAGCTCTGGGTGTGGTGCTAGCAGGTTTGACCCTCTCTCCCACGATGCGCGGGATGTTCACGCGCGGCGGTTCGGCGACCGCCGATACCGAGAGCATCAGCACTTTTGCATCCAGCGATTGTGCGACACCCAAGACAACGTGGAATCTGGGCGAAACGGCTTGTGCGGTTGCGACCGGCACCCAGTTCCCGAACCAGCGGCGCTTTCAATGGGTTACTCCTGACGGCACCGTCGCGCAGCAGAGCCCGATTAGTTCGGATCCAGCTTCGGATACTTACGCGATACCCACAACCGGGCAATTTGCCCAGGTCGGAACCTGGACGGTAAGAACCATCAACAACAGAGGTGTAGGGTTCGCCAACGCCAAGTTTGTCGTGAAAGACCCCGCCAACGCGAGTGTTGACCTTTCGCTCGCCAAGTACGGCCCTTTTCAAGTCTCTGCCGGCAATAATATCAACTACAGGGTGGAGGTGACCAACAACGGCCCCGACGACGCGCAAGGCGTGACAGTTACCGATACGGTACCGGGCAGCACGACCTTTGTGTCTGAAGCGCAGAATTCAGGTCCCGGGTTTACGTGTACCGCGCCGGATGCGGGCTTCACGGGCATGATAAGCTGCACGATAGCGAGTCTGCCTGCGGGTTCCATGGCTGTCTTCACCTTTGCGGTCAACGTAAACGGCGGCACTCCAGACGGAACGACCATAACCAATACGGCAAGTGTGTCCAGCGATACAAACGAGTTGAATACGGCTAATAACACCTCTACTGCTGAAACGACTGTTACAGCAGTCTCCTCGGTGTGCACGCTCAATTGCGGCAGCAACGTGACGCACGACAACGATCCGAATCAGTGCAGCGCGGTTGTCACTTACGCTACGCCCACAACTTCGGGCGCTTGCGGCAGCCCACCCGACAACGAAGTATCGTGCAATCCGCCTTCCGGCTCAACATTCCCGATCGGCGCTACCACAGTTTCTTGCAGCACCCAGAGTGGAGGCGCCTGCAGCTTCACGGTTACAATTCATGACACGAGCCCGCCTGTGCAGCCCACCATCAGCTGCCCCAGTAACGTTAGCGTTGGTGAAGACACCCCTGATTCAGGTTCGGCAGTGGTGAATTACCCCGCACCGACGACAACCGGGAACTGCGTGATGACGGTGTGTGATCCGGCTTCTGGTTCCAGTTTCAGCGTTGGGACCACGACGGTAAGCTGCGCGGCGACGGATTCAGCAAACAATTTGGTCTCTTGCAGCTTCTCGGTAACAGTCACTAGCGGCGCCACCTGCACGCTCACTTGCCCGGGTGATGTGACGCAGACGGCTTCTGAGTGCAGTGGCGCGGTAATCAACTATGCAGCTCCTACGACTAGCGGTAGTTGCGGCACTGTCAGCTGCAGCCCAGCGTCGGGTTCTACGTTCCCGGTGGGCACCACCCTGGTCACGTGCTCCGTCAGCGGCGGACCTAGCTGTGACTTCACGGTAACGGTTAATGCGTCGGCCGCTCCGACGATTACGACTTGCACTTCGAATAAGAACATATCGGTGAATTCGGTTTGTGAAGCGGCCATACCGAACATGGTCGGCGAAGTTGTTACCACTGGCTGTGGTATTACTGTGTCTCAGTCTCCGGCAGCCGGATCGATTATTAGCCCCGGGTTATATACGGTAACTATTACAGCAGAGAACTCGGCGGGCGAAGCTACCTGTACGGCTACTGTGACAGTTTCTGACACGACACCGCCGGTTATTTCCACCTGCCCTGCGCCGACAAGCGCCTCGGCAGACGGAAATTGTCAGGCTCCTGTTCCGAATGTGATTGGCGGCGTAGTCGCTTCGGACAATTGCACAGACGCAGTCTTATTAACCGTAACTCAGAGCCCGGCTGCGGGAACGCTCGTGGGCAAAGGCACGACTACGATTACGGTAACTGTGAAAGATGAGGCGAATAACAGCACCACCTGTACGGCAACCTTCACGGTCAACGACACAACTCCGCCGACGATCACTTGCCCGGCGAGCATCACGGTCGAACCGACCTGTCCGTCCGGCGCGGTGGTCACCTATACAGCACCGGTCGGCACAGATAACTGTCCTGGTCCAGTAACAACACGGACGGCGGGCCTCGCCAGCGGTTCGACGTTCCCGATCGGTACCACGACCAATACCTTTACGGTGACCGACACGTCGGGCAACACGGCTACCTGCAGCTTTACGGTGAGGGTGAAGACAGCGGCGGAGGTGATCCAGGATCTGATCACCCGGGTCCAGGCGCTACAGCCGCCCTTAAGCGGACAACAGATTCAGGGATTGGGTTCGAAACTTCAAGCGGCGCTGAATGCCCTGAACGACGGTAAGACTAACGTCGCCTGCAACAAGCTCGCTGACTTCATTAGTCAAGTTACGGGCCTTATCAATAACGGAACTCTTACGCCAGCTCAAGGGCAGCCGTTGATTGACTCGGCTGCGAACGTCCGGAATACGCTTGGCTGTACAAACCTTGGCTGCTCGTAGCAAACAAGGGCCCTGCGCGGGCAAAGCATATGGTGTGTGAAGGACTTGAGGTTCAAATGATTTACGCGTTATTCGCACAAGACATTTGGCTGGGCGTGGTTCTACAGAAGGAAGTCCCGCGCTCTGACCTGGTAGCGGAGATGAGTCAGGCGGTGAGAGCTGGCCCTTAACCAGGGCTTCTCTGCCTTCATTAAACAATTACGAGACTTCGAAGTCTTAGGCCATAAACAGGAATTACGTTCAACTCAAAAGGAGAATGCATCATGAGAAAGTTTCGCTTCGCGTTCAACATTCTGGCTATTACAGTTTTTAGCCTGGCAATTTCGTCGGTGGCGCAGGCACAGGCGACACGAACCTGGGTATCTGGGGTAGGCGACGATGCCAATCCGTGCAGCCGCACCGCGCCCTGCAAGACCTTCGCAGGTGCGATCTCGAAGACGGCCGCCTGCGGCGAGATCTCGGTGCTGGATCCCGGCGGATTCGGCGCCGTGACTATCACCAAGTCCATTACCATCAACGGTGACGGCACACTTGCGGGAATCCTCGCCGCCAACGTCAACGGGATCATCGTAAATGCCGGCGTAAACGACGTAGTGACGATAAGAAACGTGTCAATCAACGGAGCCTGCACCGCCCTTAACGGCATCAGGTATCTTGCCGGAAAGCACCTGCGCGTCGAAAACTGCACGATCTATGGCTTCACGGGTGCATCCTCTGCGGGCATCGATGGCGCCAACACAGTTGCAGGCGAGATGAGCATCGTGAACACCTCGATTTCGAACTGCACTACCGGCATCAGGACCGCCAACATCGCCGGCAACAACAATGCCTCGATCAGCAACTGCAGGGTACAGCGGGGCACGACCGGTATCCAATCGCGTGGCTCCGGGAATGTTACAGTTAGCGATTCGGTCATCAGCCACCAAACCGGCAATGGGCTACTGGCTGACAACTCGGCGACATTGAATGCTGAGCGGTGTGTTGCCTCAAATAACGGCACCGGGGCTAACGCATTTACTGCGACGTCGACCCTGCGCATTTCCGGCTGCTCTTTCTTTAACAACGCAACAGGGGTAAATGTCGCGGCGGGCTCCACTAGTGATACCTTCCAGAATAACAGTATATTTGGGAACACAACGGCGAACGTAACCGGAACGCTCCAACCGCGCGTGCAACAGTAGGATCTGCTTGGTAGCTTCACCTGTAGTTCCCCTTGTGCTCGCCTCATTGCGAGCGACGAGGGGGAACTTATTGGGTCCGTGGCTGGCTGCTGCGTAGCGACAGTCCTATCGTGGCAGCCGGCCAATGCCTGCCTAGCGAGGGTTGGTAGGCAATGAGAGGCATTAGCGAAGCTTTCGGCTTTCCTAGAGAGGAACCAGCTCTTCGCTACGTTCTCTCCTGGCCAGATCCACAGCCTGCCCCGCCGAAAACTCCCAGCGGTCGCTTAACAAAATACGCGTCGAGCTACTTGGAAGACTTGGCTGGTGGTTTTGGCAGTACAGACTCCAGGCGTGACAGCAAATCGAAGAAGAACCCTTCTTCGCGTCGGGTGCTGCGGACGACTTTTCCGGCGACTACAGTCATTCGACCAATCTCGGTCTTAAGCGTGAGAAACAGTCTGCTCTGGTTCCCAAGCTTCTCCACGTCGACTATGAACGCGCGCTCAACCTTATCTTCGAAGCGCGTTGTTATGGGCTCCTTTGTTCCCGTTGCGTCTGACACGAGAGCAAACTTCTCAGCTTCAGTCATTATGGCTCGGAGGATCTGCAGTTGATCGACGGAAAAGCTTCCTGAGATGCTCTGTTCCTCGCCACTGGTTACGACAAGACTGTATTGCCTGGGGTTCTCCGGTATCCGTGTTAGGCTGAAGTTGACTTCTTGTAGTTCAGTTGCAGAGTTGGTTTGCCGATCACGCTTGCTTGCAGCTTGGACGCCCGCAAAAATAAGGAGCCCAGCTATCAAAGAGATCAGTACCCTCGGCAGCAGTTTCCCGCGCATTAAAACCTCACTTTCGTACCTAGACATCGCCCCGTTTCGGTTTCTTCATTTTACCAAGCCGGAAAGCCAATGCATGAAGTTCAGCGCCAATTGACGATTATCAATGTCAGACACGTTCATACCGAAGCGAAATCCCCGCAATGCTACTTGTGCAGTGAGCATAGCGGCCTCGCCTAAGACTACAACCCTGCCGTTGCCAAATGCCAGCGCTACTGCCTGAGCCCGACCCACGGCTGAGACTTGTTTCGGATCCGGTGCGGCTTCTCCCGGCGACGATGGTTTAAGATCCGATCGGATTACGTCTTTCGCCGAGTCCCCCAGTTTCAGAAATGGAACACTTCCAGCCGGACCTTTGAGTGAGGTTCCGGTGAAAGTTATTATTCGATTTATTCTTTCGGTTGCATCGCGGCCCCTCGTGATTGGATGGTCTCCCAGAAGCGCGTTGTCTCGGCTAAACACGAGCTCGGTCTCATCACCCGAGTCCTTATTGTGGTAGACCGAGTCAATGGTGAATCCTTTCGTAAGGTCAATATCGAAGCGTTTGGATAGCGCGGCAACCGCAGTGCTGAAGGGGGCTTGATCGGAGATTAACAGCAACGCCCCTCCCGAATTGACCCAATCGCGCACGGCGTCGCATTCCTGATCCGAGAATGGCGAAGCGTCCCTTCTCTGCCCGGGCGGGCCTGACGCATTGACTACAATCAAAACTTGATAGTCCTTCAACGCACTCTTGGAAAACTTCTCATTGTTCGGCCGAACCGCATAGCCATCCGCGGTGATCAGATCTGCAAATGGCTTATAGCGTCCGCTGGATGTGTCTGCATTATTGTGCGCCTCATCGAAGAGCGCTTTCGGATGCTTAGTGACGTAAGCAGGGCGACTGACGTGCGCGTTGAAGGCACCATCGACTGCCTGCGGCTGGCCGACCATGCCATGCCCGGCGCTGACAACTGCCGCGGTTGCGGCGCCAAGTGCCAGGAGCAGGATAGGAACACATCGCTTCCCGACGAGCATCCCGAACTGGCGTTCCTCGCGACGGGGCAGCTTGAAAGAAGGTGACTCAGACACGACGATTCTCCGTAAGAGCTAAAAGAGGGCTTGATGATTGAAGATGAGATAGTAACAGAGCGCGGAATTGAGCAACAAGCCCACGGCTAGAGGTGTGCCTCGGATTTGTGAAGGCTGCCCGGCAAATCGGGATTCCCAGTATCTCTCCCACCTTTCGCTCAGTTTACAACACCTCAATGCGTGATACATCACCTCATCCAGCATTTCACGATGTTGCGCCGTAACAAAGATTCGGGAGCCGTATTCACTCTGGAAAGCGCGCCATCTCCAGGGCCTTGACCTAAAATCGAGGGCAGCCATCCGCCCTCCTCGAAGCGGGCTGTTTACCCGCCGTGGACGTGACTCACTGCCGCTCGTCTAGCTAATGATTGTTGATCAGTGGGTCGAAGGCTGGACCGTATGAAAAGCCTCCAGCCGCAGTGCGGACAATTCGCCGATCGACCCCGCAGCGTGACGCGCGAGAACTCCTGGGAAACGCGTGTCAGCCTGGTAGTTGAGCATCTCGGCCTGCAAAAAACAGAGGCCCGCGCCAAGTCGGAGCCGATTGCCGCGGCAGGCTCAGTTCAAAATCAAAATCAATACGAGGCCCTTTTGCGCCGCGTATTTAAGCATGCTAGACTGCGACGAATATATGTGAGCCCTGTTATGTTCAACCCGTTAGATCATCCAGTATGTTTGAGGACACCCTTACGGCTTGCTGCCAGCGAGTGGGCGGGGCATGTCCCGTTCGCAATGTTCCTCGTTGACATCTTGAGTCCAGTGACGATTGTCGAACTTGGAACGTTTTCGGGAGTTTCTTACTGCGCATTTTGCCAGGCCGTTGCAGAACTTGGGTTAGATTGCCGGTGCTATGCTGTTGACAACTGGGAGGGCGACCCTCAGTCGGGGTTCTTTGGGCCGGAAGTACTCGAGGAGCTCAAACAGCACCACGATCCGCTGTACGGCGGATTCTCCACTTTGATTCAGAGCACCTTTGACGAGGCCGTCAGCCATTTTGCGGACACGACGATTGATCTGCTCCACATAGACGGCTATCACGCTTATGAAGTAGTGAAACACGATTTCGAAAACTGGCTGCCGAAGATGAGCAGCCGAGGCGTCATACTGTTGCACGATATTAACGTCCGCGAGGGCGATTTTGGAGTGTGGAAGCTTTGGGACGAACTCAAAGTACGGTACCCACATTTCGAATTCATCCATGAGCATGGGCTGGGGCTGGCGGCCGTCGGCGAGGCTTACAATGACAGCCTCCGACAATTATTGGCGCTGCGAGAATCGGATCGTGTACTGGTGCGACAGTTCTTCAGTCAACTCGGTCAGCGCTTAAAGGTGCGCTTAGAAAACGATCATGCAGTTAAGACCCTTTCGTGGCAGGTCGATGACAAACAGAAGATCATAGAATCGCTATCTCCTCAGCTAGTGCAGAAAGATGAGGCCATCGAATGGCTCACTGCCCAGCTGAAGGAGAAGGGGCAGACGTTTGCAGCGGCACTGGAAGAAAAAACGCGAGCTGCGCAGGCATCCTCGGCGCACGCGCAGGCGTTAGCAGCACAACTACCAGAGAAAGAAAAGATCATTGTTGCGCGAGATAAGGCAATTGCATCCCTCCAGGAGGAATTGGTCGCATTGCGGCAAGCTGAAGAGAGTGCGCAGGCGACAGAGAAGGAAAAGATAGTTGTTGCGCGAGACGAGGCAATTGCACATTTATCGCAGCACGTTGCGGAAGAGGGGAAAATTATCACTGCGCGAGACAAGGCAATTGCATCCCTCCAGGAGGAATTGGTTGCTTTGCGGAAAGCGGTGTTGGCGGAAAAAGAAGATCTCGCGCAAACCTTATCCAAACTCGCTGAGCGGGAGCGAGCCTCAAACGCGCTTTTGGCGCGAGTAGCAGAACTGACGACGAAGCTGACCGAAAAAGAGGAAGAGGCGCGGTACGGTTTGGTACAGCTCAAGCAGAGAGAAACAATTGTCCGCACACACGAAGAAACGATTGCGAGCCTGAAAGGTGAATTGGCTGAGTCACCGAAGAAGAATCAGCGCCTGGCAGGATCGAACAATTTGCTGAAGATCCAACTGACAAAAAAGGACCAGGCTATACAAATGCTCTCGGGGCAGTTGGCTGCAACCGACGCTCGGCTCAATAGAATGACCAACACGTTGGGCTGGCGTTTGTTGAGTCTCTACGGCCCAATCAAGTATCGCTACCTGCTGCCTATCTATAGAATGCTTGGTCTTATGCCGAAGACCACTAACGGACAGCCAGCGCCGCCGGCGATTCACCTGGAAGAGTCTATGCAGTTGCTTACAATTGAGCTAGCAGAAGTCAAGCTTGCAATCGAGTTAATGTCGTCCGAAGTTTCACAGCGTCCTAAAGAGGTTGAATTACAGGAAGCAGAGCAGCTTGACCTTTACCCGTCATTGACGCTGCTCCCTCATCTCAAAGAAGAAGAGGTGCCCGCTATCTTAGATAAGCGTCCGCCTGCAGCGGCGCTGCATCGCCCCGACGTGATCTGCTTCTCGATAATCGACTGGGAGTTTCGCTATCAGCGTCCGCAACAGATCCTGTCCCAGTTCGCGGCACACGGGCATAGGGTCTTTTACATAAGCACCTCTCGCTTCCGGCCATCTGGAGCGACCCCTCGCGTGCAGGTGAGCAAGATTAAAGAGAATGTGTTTGAGGTGCAACTTGCAGCCGAGCACTCGCCGGACGTATACGGAGAAGTAGTGGAAGGCCGGAATCGAGCGGCATTGCTTGCCTCGCTGGACGAGCTGCGCCGTATGTTTCAAATTGACGAAGCCGTAGGATACGTGATGATCGCGTCCTGGGGAGGCTTGGCGCTCGAGGCGAAGCAGATCTGGAACTGGCGCGTGATTTACGACTGCATGGACGAATGGGAAAACTTTCCGGGGATCAAGCGCAGTCTGCTCGATATGGAATTGGAACTGGTTCGCCGATGCGATCTACTTGTGGTCACGGGCCGGCGTTTGTACGAAAAATGGCAGGCGTACGATCGACCGATGGTGCTGGCCCGCAACGCTGTTGATTGGGATTTCTATGCTGAACGTTATCGCCCCAACACAGTATTGGCAGAAATCAAGCATCCGGTCATCGGTTATTACGGGGCGATTGCCGATTGGTTTGACGTTGAGCTTCTGACTGAAGCGGCTCGCCAGCGGCCCGACTACACGTTCGTGCTGCTGGGCGGCGTGTTCGATGTGGACGTGTCGGAGTTGAAAGCGCTGACCAACGTTCGCATTCTAGGGCAGCAGCCTTATGAGACGATGCCGCAGTACCTGTATCACTTCGACGCGTGCATGATCCCTTTCAAGGTCAACCCTATCACTGAAGCAACGGATCCAGTGAAACTTTACGAATACCTGAGCGCGGGCAAGCCGGTAGTCTCTGTCGCTCTGGCCGAGATCGAACCTTATCGAGAGTATCTTTACATAGCCGAAGACAAAGATGATTTCATCTCTCAGCTCGACAGGGCAGTAGCGGAAAATGATCCCGAGATGACGGCCCACCGCCGGCGTTTCGCCCAACAACATACGTGGGAACAGCGATATGAGCTGATCCAAACTGGTCTTGCCCAAGTCACCCCGCGCGCAAGCATCATCGTCGTTACGTATAACAATCTCGCGCTCAACAAACTGTGTCTCGAAAGCATTATCCGTAACACCGACTATCCAAACTATGAGGTGATTGTTGTAGACAACGATTCGGCGGACGGCACGCCGGCGTACTTGCGCTACGTGGCTGCTCAGCATCCCGGGATTCAGATCATACTGAACTCGACAAACAACGGCTTTGCGCGGGCTAACAATCAGGGTATCGCCCGCAGCACGGGCGAGTACATAGTTTTGCTGAATAACGATACGATTGTACCGCCGGGCTGGCTGAGCCGATTGCTCAGGCATTTGCAGAACCCGGCAATCGGCATGGTGGGCCCGCTGACGAACTTTGTAGGCAACGAAGCCAAGGTAGAGGTGCCGTATCAGACGTGGGCGGAGATGGAAGCCTTTGCCGCAGAGCAGGCCTGGAAGCACGACGGCGAGGTCGCCGACATTCACATGCTGGCTATGTTCTGCGTTGCGTTTCGAAGAGACATTTATGAAAGCGTCGGCCCGCTCGATGAGCGCTTCGGGATTGGCATGTTTGAAGACGACGATTACGCGCAACGGATGAAGGCGCACGGCTATCGCGTGGTATGCGCAGCGGACGTGTTCGTCCACCACTTTGGACAGGCTGCGTTTAAGAAGTTGATCGACAGAGGTGAATACGATGATCTGTTCGACGAAAACCGTCGTCGCTATGAAACTAAATGGAACGTTAAGTGGATACCGCACAAGCACACTCCGCTGACCTTCGAACGGCCATCCGGGCGGAGCGATTTAGAGATGGTGGTGAAGAGATGACTGGGCGCTTGAGGGAGAAGGATAGACTCGTTCAATTCAACTTAGAGGTGCTCGCGGCCCGGGCTTGCTTTACATTTTTCGGTCGAGAGTCTCAATGATCGAATCCGCAATCGCGAGCGCTACAGTGGCAGCGGGAGACGGAGCGTTTATCACATTGATTGTGAGGGCGCTCTCACGGATCACAAAATCATCTAACATCTCTGCCCTGACTCCGGCCGGCGCTCGCTCCAGCATCTCATCCTCTACCTCTGGAACGAGCTTTCTGAGCGCGTTCACAAATGCTCTGCGAGATAAACACTTGAATGCTTCTTGTAAACCGTAGCGCCAGTGATGCGCCGCGAGCCGTAAGAAGCCGGGAAAGCCTATCATCCCGACGAATTCAGCAGGGTTGATACTGCTTTTGCTGTAACCTTCTTTCGCAAACGACAGAACGGCATTTGGGCCACACTCAACTTCGCCGGTCACCCTCCTAGTGAGATGTATTCCCAGAAATGGAAACCGTGGGCCTGGCACCGGATAAATAAGCCCCCGGCAGAGATAGCTCGCTTCCGGCCTGAGTTCATAATATTCTCCCCTGAAAGGAATAATCCTTTCATTGGGCCTGTTGCGCGCAAGCGAGGCTACCTTGTCGGAATAAAGACCAGCGCAGTTGATTATGTATCGTGCGCCAAATTCGCCCGCGGTAGTGATTACGGTAACGCCTGCGTTCCCGTCTCGCACGCCGATCACCTTCGCGCTCGTCACTATACGATGGCCGTCCTCGCCGAGCCGATACGCGAACTGTGCGCAAACTCTTCTGAAGTCAACGACCCCGGTCTCGCCGACGTGAATCGCCTTGACGCCGGCTGCATGTGGCTCGATTTCAGCAAGCCGCTCCCGGTCGAGCATGGTGCAGGTCAATCCATTCGAGAGCCCGCGCTCGAACAGCCGCTGAAGTCGAACAGCCTCGGCGTCGTTTGTTGCCAAGATAGTTTTTCCACAGATTTTGTAGGGAATGCCCTCTCTCTCGCAGAACGCAATCAGATCGTGTCTGCCTCTAAGACAAGTAGCTGCCTTCAGGGAGCCCGGCTTGTAATAAATGCCCGAGTGCAGCACGCCGGAATTGTGTCCGGATTGATGGCTCGCGATCTCCGACTCCTTTTCGATAACGGTGAGGCGCAGCCACGGACGCACCACCGACAATCTGTAAGCAACTGCCAGCCCTACGATTCCCGCCCCGATGATTAAAGTGAACTCACTGCTTCCTCTTTTTCTGGTCAAACTTAGTCGTCAGCGTACCACGGCATGCCGACGCGCATCGAGGTAACGAAAAGAGTTTTGACAGAATTTCGCAGCCGATGGTATAAAATAATACCTCGACCACCTAATAACAGACAGACTTCTCAAGTGATCTAATTCTTTGATTAACAAACTAGCATTGGTTTTGATGTAGCCGATTGGAAGTAACAAATGAGTGTTTCATACGTAATACATCCGAATGTCCGTCTGGGCAAAGATCACCAGATCGGTGAGTATGTAATTATCGGTGTGGCGCCGACGGGAGCGAAATCGGGTGATCTGGAAACAAACATTGGTCCATGCGCAATCATACGCTCGCACACGGTTATCTACGCGGGTAATCGCATTGGAGCTAATCTTCAGACTGGCCATTCAGTCATGATCAGGGAGCTGAACGAAATCGGCGACGATGTAAGCATCGGGACTCACTCGATCATCGAGCACCACGTGAAGATTGGCAATCGCGTGCGCATTCATTCTAATGTATTCATTCCTGAGTATTCGATTATCGAGGACGCGGCATGGATCGGGCCGAATGTCGTTTGCACAAACGCGCTATATCCGTTAAGCCCTGGGGTTAAGATCAGCCTGAAAGGACCGTATCTAATGTCAGGCTCAAAAATTGGGGCCAACGCGACTTTGCTTCCCGGCGTAATCATCGGGTGCAACGCGCTTGTAGGAGCGGGCGCCGTCGTGGTCCGCGATGTCCCTGACGGAAAGGTGGTCGTGGGCAATCCAGCCCGGATCGTAAGGGACGTCAGCGAGCTGTCTGCCTACGCCATCCAGAAAGTTACCAGCAAAGGAGATTGAGTCATTCAAGTACCGTTAGTTGACCTCAAAGCACAGTACGCGAGCATAAAGCCTGAGATTGATGCTGCCATTACGCGTGTCATCGAAAACACGAGCTTCATTCTGGGCAAGGAGGTGGCAGATTTTGAGCGAGCGTTCGCTTCAACTTCGGGAGCGAGCGGTGCGGTCGGAGTCGCCTCGGGCACAAGTGCATTGCAATTGGCATTGCTGGCGGTCGGTGTTGGGGCCGGCGACGAAGTGATTACTACAGCTCATACTTTCATCGCGACCGCAGAGCCGATATCGCAATGTGGCGCGACGCCGGTTTTCGTTGATATTGATCCGGGGACTTACAACATTGATCCCAACCTGGTCGAAAACGCCATCACTCCGCGCACCAAAGCGATTATCCCGGTCCACCTCTATGGACAGCCGGTCGAGATGAGAGCTTTGCGCGACATCGCTCGGCGACATAATCTCTGGCTGATCGAAGATGCGGCCCAGGCGCATGCCGCTGAGTACGAGGGGAAGCGATGCGGCAGCCTGGGCGACCTTGCCTGCTTCAGTTTTTATCCGGCCAAGAACCTCGGGGCTGACGGCGACGCAGGCGCGGTGACGGGAAACGACGAATCGCTGCTGGCACGAGTGCGCAAGCTGCGCGACGACGGCCGCACCACGAAGTACGAGCACGACGAAATAGGTTTTGGCGAACGGCTTGACGCGCTCCAGGCTGCTATCCTCGCAGCCAAGCTGCCACACCTTGAAAGCTGGACTGAAGCTCGACGAGGTCATGCCCGACTCTACAACGAGCTGCTCGCCGATAGCGATGTAATAACGCCGTTTGAGTCTCCCAACGTTCGTCACGTCTATCATCTCTACGTGATTCGCAGGCCAGGGGGCGATGCCCTGCTTGAGCACCTCAAATCGAAAGGGATAGGTGCAGGCGTACATTATCCCATTCCGCTTCACCGGCAACCGGCTTATCTAAAGCAAGGGTATGGCAATGTCAATCTTCCGATCACAGAGCAAATAGCCGGCAAGGTGGTTTCGCTGCCAATGTATCCGGAGCTTACCCGCGAGCAAATCGAGTATGTGGCGCAAGCAGTAAAAGAGGCGCGATGATGGTCAACGTGGCTATGGTGGGGCTGGGCTATTGGGGCCCCAACCTTATCCGGAATCTGGTGTCGTTGGAGAACGTGAGAATCGCGGCTCTATGCGATCTCGACATAAGGAGAGTTGAAGACTTGCGGCGACGATTTTGTCCTGATGCCAGTGAGGTGAGCGATTATCGGCTTTTGAGAGATAACCAGGATGTAGACGCCGTTGTTATTGCAACCCCGATTAGAACTCACTATGAACTAGGCAGCTTTCTACTGGCTTCGGGCAAGCATGTATTCATTGAAAAGCCGCTCGCCAGGACTGAAGTAGAATGTCGAAAGCTGATAGAACTGGCCGAAAGCCACAATCGTGTGCTGATGGTCGGCCACGTTTTCGAGTATAACGTCGCTGTCCAGAGGATCAAGCAATACATAGAAAGTGGAGAACTCGGTAAGCTCTTTTATGTATATTCGCAGCGGGTGAACCTGGGGCGGATTCAGCATGACGTCAACGCGTTATGGAGCTTTGCGCCACACGATGTCTCAATTCTGAACTACTGGTTCGGTCAGGAGCCTGTGCGAGTATCAGCCAGAGGATTCTCTTACCTGAGCAGCACAATCGAAGATGTTGTCTTCATGACTTTGGAGTATCAAAACGGTGTCGGAGCCCACTTGCATCTTGGCTGGCTAGACCCGCGAAAAGTGCGATTAATGACCATTGTGGGAAGTAAGAAGATGCTGGTCTATGATGATGTAAGCCTGGATGCCAAGATACAACTCTACGATAAAGGAGTTGCCAATCTGGATGATTTCCTGGAATCCCCGGAAACGTTTGCCGAGTTCCAGTTTAATATCAGAGCGGGTGATCTCGTCATACCGACGCTTCAATTCAGCGAGCCGCTTCAGAGCGAGTGCCGGCACTTCATTGATTGTATCCAGCATGGTTCGAAGCCGCTCACCGATGGATGGGATGGCCTGCGAGTTGTGAAGGTGCTTGAAGCTGCCGAGCAATCTTTGAAAAATGGCGGGAAGACAATTGATCTGTCGGCATCCGCAGGTTGGTGATTAAGATATGGAATCCTCCGGGTCTGCGTTGGCAAGTCAGGCAAAAGTTCGGGAGTACTCGCAAAAGAAATCCCGGCTCAGATCCTTCAATCTCTTTCTGGGCCTGCTGCTAAGCGGCGCATTCCTCTACCTGGCATTGCGAGGCATTAACCCTGCTCTGACGTGGCAACAGTTGAAGTCGCTCGATGCGGTCCCGCTTGTCCTAGCGATACTTGTTGGAGCGTCCAGCAATCTGGTACGAGCAGTGCGATGGAAGATTTTGCTTGGGTATTCGACGACGATCGGCCTGCGCCCTCTCTTCAACAGCATGATGATTGGCTATATGGCCAACAATGTACTCCCCGCCAGGATGGGAGAGCTAGTGCGTATCTATGCCCTTGAGCGCAGCGCCAGAGTGAGCAAGAGCAAGTCAGCGGCTTCGATCGTACTCGAGCGCATCATAGATGCTTTAGTGCTATTGACGACAGTTGGCGCGATTTCGGTCTTCTTGCCGTTGACAGACTTGATACGAAGAAGCAGCCTGATCGCGGCTGTGACGTGCGCGACAGTCGGCATAGCGTTACTCTTCCTGGCTTTCAAAAGCGAAAACGTAGCACCTCGGATTGCTCGAATAATTGGCCACATATCTGAAACCTTAGGTCATAAGGCGCAGGCAGTTGTGGCACGGTTCGCGGAAGGTCTCGGCGTCCTTCGCAGCCTCAAGCAGGCTCTCTTGGTCCTGGCGCTGACCCTTGCGATATGGACCATAGAAGCGATCGCGGTAACCCTGGTCATGATGTCGCTTAATCTCAGCTTGCCCTTGGTAGCGTCTCTGTTCTTACTAGTAGTGCTTAGCCTGAGCTTTATTCTACCGGCTGCTCCGGGTGGGGTGGGCACGTATGAGTTTTTTGTCGTCGCTGCGATGGCCTCTTTCGGGTTGGATAGCAGCAGAGCAATAGGGCTCGCGCTGGTACTGCATGCAATCATGTACATTACATCTGGGATTCTGGGCCTCACATGCTTGTGGTCTGAGAGTTTATCATTACGCGAGCTAAACAGCCGCGCAACATAATGGACGGAGAAACTTTGGATGGACTTATCGGGTTCAACGGTTTTGGTGACGGGTGGAGCCGGACTTGTTGGTTCTCATATCGTAGACGAACTGGTCAAGGAAGGGGCTAGAGTTACCGTCTATGATAGCTTCGTTCGAGGCAAGATAGAGCACCTTGAAAGGGCACGGACCACTGAAGATGTCGAGATAATAAGCGCCGATCTGCGCGACAGTGAAAGAATCCGCGAAGCTTTGAAAGGTGTTGACTATGTGTTTCATCAGGCAGCGGCTTGGCTGCGCCTCTGCCAGGAGAATCCGCGCCTCTCGTTGGATGTGAATATCGCTGGGACCTTTGGTCTTCTGGAGGCATGTGTTGAGGCCGGGGTAAAGAAGATAGTTGCTGCTTCTTCATCTTCGGTGTACGGTGAGGGACTCTATTTGCCGACCGATGAGGATCATCCTTTCAATAACGATCTGTTCTACGGCGCATCGAAGATCGCCAACGAGCAGCACTATCGAGCATTCTACAAAAAATACGGCCTCGACTTCGTTGCGTTTCGCTATCTCAACGTCTACGGTCCGCGCCAGCCATACGAGGCGGCATACATGGATGTCATAATGCACTTCCTGAATCGGATTGACGCCGACCAGCCGCCCGTTGTTCGCGGCGACGGCTCGGCGACCGTCGATCTGGTCTACGCCGGAGACGTCGCGCGCGCGAATGTGATGGCGTTGAAGAGTCCGGTCACCAACGAGTTCTTCAACGTAGCAAGCGGTGTCGAGACAACGCTCAGAGAGCTGGCCTATCTGCTTATTCGGTTGCGCGGTAAAGAGGGCAAGCTCGAGCCCGAGTTTCAACCGATGGACACGGGGCTGGTGACGCGGCGCTGGGGTTGTCCGAAGAAGGCGCGAGAGCTGCTGGGCTTTGATGTTACAACCTCTGTCGAAGAGGGCATGCGCCGGGTGATCGAATGGCGCGAACAGACTATAGCGCGCACGGCGCAGCCGTGAGTGTGAAACGATGTGTGGGATCGCTGGGCTTTACAATATGACGGGTGAGCCGGTCGCAACGGAGCGAGTGCTGGCGATGTGCGACCTGATTCGCCATCGCGGCCCTGATGACCGTGATGCGTGGGCGCACGGCCCCGTCGGCCTCGGTCATCAGCGGTTGAGTATCATTGACCTATCGCCGCGCGGCCGCAATCCCATGGCCAATGAAGACGGGACGGTTCGAATCGTTTTCAACGGCGAAATCTACAACTATAACGACCTGCGCCCTGATCTGATCGAGCGTGGCCACGTCTTTCGGAGTCAGACCGACACCGAAGTCATCATTCATCTTTACGAAGAGCTTGGACCGGAGTGCGTTGAACGGCTCAATGGCATGTTCGCCTTCGCGTTGTGGGATGAGCGAAGGCGGCGGTTGCTCCTTGCGCGGGACCGCTTCGGCGTCAAGCCATTGTATTACACGGTTGTCGGTAACACTCTGGCCTTCGCCTCAGAGGTAAAAGCATTCCTGGCGCTGCCTGATTTTCGTGCCGCTCCCGATCCTTTTGCGCTTTCCGAGCATTTCACGTTTCAAAACACGTTCGGCGCGCGCACCTTCTTCGAAGGGGTAAAGTTGCTCGAGGCCGGTCACTACTTGTTATGTGAGGATGGAAGGATCCAGACGCGGCAGTATTGGGATTTGCGCTTTGAGCCGCAAGGCAGTCTCAGCTTGCAGCAATGGGCTGCTGGATTGCGCGAACGTTTTGAAGCGGCGGTCAAGCGCCAATTAATGAGCGATGTGCCGGTCGGCAGCTATTTAAGTGGGGGCATGGATACCGGCTCGATCTCGGCGGTGGTCGCGCGCCAGATTCCGCGCTTGCACACCTTCACCTGTGGCTTCCGGCTGCCGGCGGGCGCAAGCGAGTTGGAACAGTACTTTGACGAACGCGAAGAGTCGCGCGCCTTATCGCGGCTGCTCAACACCACGCATCACGAGTTGGAATTGGGGCCTGAAGCGATGGCGTCGGTCTTCCCGCAAGTCGTCTGGCATCTGGACGAGCCGCGCGTCGGCATCAGTTATCAGGTTTATCACACGGCCCAGCTGATCAGCCGTTATGTCAAAGTCGTGCTCTCAGGCGTAGGCGGCGACGAGTTGTTCGCCGGTTATCCGTGGCGTTACGAGCCCGTCTTGAACTTGTCTGGTGATGAATTCGAGCAGGCGTATTACCAGCTCTGGATTCGCTTTCTCGACGACGAAGAGAAGCGCGCTTTGTTCACGGACGAGATCAAGCGGGCGCTGGGGGACTTTTCGACCTTCGAAAGCTTTCGCGCCGTGCTGCGCAGAACAGAGAGTCAGGACGCGCTGCACCGGGCGCTCTATTTCGATTTCAAGACGTTCCTCAACGGGCTGCTGTTGGTGGACGACAAGCTGAGCATGGCGCACTCGGTCGAGGCGCGCGTGCCGTTTCTGGATAACGAACTAGTCGAATACGTCACGCGCATCCCGGCGGAATTCAAGCTCAACCCGGCGCAAAGCAAAGTAGTGTTGCGCGAAGCGATGCGCGGGCTGTTGCCGGACGAGACGCTCTTTCGCCGCAAACAAGGCTTCACGCCGCCGGATCAAACCTGGTACAAGGGCATGTCGCTCGATTACGTGAGAGAGTTACTGTTGGGCGAACGAGCGTTGGCGCGTGGTTATTTCCAGCCAGCGGCTTTGCGGCAGATTCTGGATGACCACTTGAACGATCGGCGCAATCACCGGTTTCTGCTCTGGTCGCTGATGTCTTTTGAATGGTGGAACCGGTTGTTTGTCGAGCGCGAGCAGGCATTCGGATTTAGTTGCTGAGCCAAGAGGAGATTTAAGCATGCGTTTGACGATGGAAGATATCAGGAAGCATTGGGAAGAGGCTGGCCAGTCTTTTCCTACTGAACGGCGAATCACGCCGACTTCCAGAGACCCGTATTTGGGACAACTTGAGGAGGAAAATATCCTCGATTTTCTACGACCCGATCAAGTCGTACTGGAGATGGGATGTGGCGATGGTTCGCACAGCGTCAAATATGCCCGGCAGGTCAAAGAGTTGTCAGCCCTCGACCTGATCGAGAATTTGCTGAATCGAGCCAAGCAGCGGGCCGCCGACGCGCAGTTGGAGAATATGAATTTCACGCTCGGTTCAGTGCTCGCGCTCAAAGAACTTTATCCGGCGGGCAAGTTCGATTGTCTGATCTCCCAGCGCTGCCTAATCAACTTGGCTGAATGGGAATTACAGCAAGAGGCTTTCAAACAAGCCCACAGCTTATTACGCGAAGGCGGTCTCCTGCTTATGACCGAGGGGTTTCAAGATGCGATGGATGAGTTGAATGTCGTCAGAAGCCAATTCGGTTTGCCGGAAATTGCGGTAGCTTACAACCGAAATCTTATTCGCCCAGAGTTCGAGGCGTTCATCGGCCAATACTTCGAGCCAGTCGAAGTACGCCATTACGGCGGCTACTTGTTCCTCTCGCGCGTCTTCCACCCTCTCGCCGTTCTACCGGCCGAGCCAAAACACGATGCGCGAATAAATGAGGTGGCAATGGAGATTTCGCGGGCGATGCCGCTGCCTGACTTGGATAAGTACAGCTATAATTCTTTCTACGCGCTGAGGAAAAATAGCCTCAAGTTATCCCTCGCAGAGAAGTAACAACTGACAAGAGCGATATGGTGGACAACCCTCTGATTTCGGTCGTGGTGCCGGTTTACAACGAGGAGACCAATATTCAACCTTTCTATGCGGCTTTGACCAAGGCCATAGCTGGCTTGGCGGCAGATTTCGAGGTCATCTTCGTAGACGACGGCAGCACGGATTCTTCGTTCGAACTGATTACTGAGTTGGCGCGCGGGGACAAGCGAGTTAAGGCGCTGCGCTTCTCCCGTAACTTCGGCAGCCATCCGGCGCTGACTGCCGGATTGCGCCAGGCCAGCGGGGACGCGGCGGTCATCATCTCGGTTGATTTGCAAGACCCGCCGGAACTGATCGGCGTATTTATCGAGCGCTGGCAACAAGGCTATCAGGTCGTGTGGGGCACCCGCGAAAGCCGGGATGATCCGTGGGGAAAGAAGCTGCTGGCCAACAGTTTCTACTGGCTGATTCGCCGCATCGCCATCCCGGAATATCCGCCGGAAGGCATGGATTGCGGCTTGCTCGACCGGAAAGTGCTCGAAGCCTTCAACAACTTTGCGGAAGTCAGCCGCATCGTCACCACCTTGCTGGTTTGGTCAGGCTTCCGGCAAACAGTAGTGCCTTACCATCGCCGGGCGCGGCTCTCCGGTTACAGCAAGTGGTCGCTCGGAAAACGCGTCAAGGCGGCAATTGACATCATCGTTTCGTTCTCCTACCTGCCAATCAGGTTTATGTCGTACCTCGGCATATTCATTTCCTGCATCAGTTTTATTTACGCCGCGTTCCTTATCGTGCGGCGCGTCTTTCTAGGGATGGGCGGATCGGGATGGCCTTCGGTGATGGTTGCGATACTTTTTCTGGGCGGCATGCAATTGATTATGCTCGGCATACTCGGCGAATACATTTGGCGCACGTCGGAGCAGGTGCGCGCGCGGCCGCTCTACATCGTGATGGACGAGATAGGCTTCCAGAAGAACAGGCAAACGGAGACCAAAAGTGAAGCATCACCTCCTGGATCACATTGTTTGTCCGGCAGACAAGAAACCGCTCAGGCTGCAGGCGACGAACGTCAATGATCAAGAGATCATGACTGGCGCCTTGAGTTGCGCCGCAGGGCACAGCTACCTGATCACGGATGGCGTGCCGCGATTCATCTCATCCGAATCTTTTTCCAATGCATCTGAGAATGCCGTGCGGCAGACGCAACAAAGCTTCAGCGCTAAGTGGAAGCGCATCCCGAACTTCGGCCACGAAGACGCGAGCCGCCAGATTTACGTAGACTGGTATCTGGACCGTTATGGCTTCGGCACTCTCGACAATCTGCGCGATTTTCTGGCTGATAAAGAGACGATACTCGATGCGGGCACGGGTCTTGGGCGCGATGCAATCCTTTACGGCGAAAACAGCCGCGCGCAGGTCATCGCGCTGGACATCAGCCAGAGCATCGACTTCGCTTATCAGCATGCGGGCCATCTGCCCAACGTGCATCTGGTGCAGGCCGATTTGACGATGCTGCCGTGCCGCGAAGCGAGCTTCGATTATCTGGCCTGCGACCAGGTGATGCATCACACACCAGACACAAAGACGTCATTCGATCATCTGGTCCAGCACCTGGCGCCAAGCGGGCAGATCGCTTTTTACGTTTACAAAAAGAAAGGCCCGATCCGCGAGTTCTGCGATGATTTCCTGCGTGAGCATTTCACGCAAGCATCGGAAGAGGAGTGTTATGCCTTCTCACGGGCGATGACCTCGCTAGGCAAAGCGCTCTTTGATCTGAAGGTAGAGGTCGAGGTACCCGAAGACATTCCTATGCTGGACATCAAAGCGGGGAAGCACGACATTCAGAGATTCATTTATTGGCACGTCTTCAAATGCTACTGGAACGACAATCTCGATTTTGAGACCAACGTAATGACAAACTTCGATTGGTATCATCCACAAAACGCGCACCGCCACACACCGAAAGAGGTGCAGGGCTGGTGCGCGGAAGCGGGATTGGAAATAGTCCATTTCAACGTGATCGAGAGCGGCATCAGCGTCCGCGCCAAGAAGCCATAGGAGAGCAATAATGAAGGTACCTTTGACCCGTCCCCTGATGGGTGAAGAGGAAATAAAAGCCGTTGTCGATGTCATCGAGTCGGGATGGTTGACCCAGGGCCCGCTAGTAGCCGACTTCGAGCGGGCGGTAGCCGATTACCTTGGAGTCAAGCACGCCGTCGCAAGCAGCAATTGCACGACGGCTTTGCACCTCGCTTTGTTACTCTGTGGCATCGGGCCGGATGACGAGGTAATCGTTCCTTCCTATACGTGGATCGCGACGGCGAACGTAGTGCGGATGGTCGGCGCAGTCCCGGTATTTGCGGACATTGATCCGGGGACATTCAACGTCACGCCCGAGACAATCGAAGCAGTCGTGACACCCCGAACCAAAGCGATCATGCCGGTACATCAATTCGGGTTGCCGGCTGACGTGGATGGCGTGACAAACGTGGCGCGCAGTCACGGGTTGGTTGTGATTGAAGACGCGGCCTGTGCGATGGGCAGCCGTTACCGCGGGCGGCCCGTCGGTAGCCGGGGTAACATCACCTGCTTCAGTTTTCACCCGCGCAAGGCGGTGACGACCGGCGAGGGGGGCATGCTCGTTACCGATGATGATGTGCTAGCCGCACGGGCGCGAGTGTTAATCAATCACGGCGCTTCGGTTTCGGATCTGGTCAAGCACAAAGCCGGCACGGTCGAGGCGCTACTAGCCGAGGAATTTCACGAGGTGGGTTACAACTACCGCATGACTAACTTGCAAGGCGCGCTCGGAGTCGTGCAGATGTCGCGCCTCGATGGAATTCTGGCCTTGCGTCAAAAACGCGCCGAGCGTTATTCGGCGGCGTTTGCAGAAATACCCGGCATAATTCCGCCCGCCGTGCCGGACTATGCTACGCCTGGCTGGCAGTCGTATGCCATTCGATTAGCCGATGATGCCCGGGTGTCTCGTAATGACGTAGCACAACGGCTACTCGATGCAGGCATCGCCTGCCGCCCGGCGTACATGGCGTGTCACCTGCAGGATGTCTTCCGGCGGCTTTATCCCCGCCTGCGGTTGCCGGGTACGGAGAGAGCGTTGGAGTCGGTGATCATTTTGCCGCTGTACCCGCAGATGTCAGATGCGGAGCAGGAGTATGTGATAGATTGCGTCGCTCGCGCCATAGATCCTCTTTCTGATTCGCGTTCGCGGTAGGCCAGGGAATATTCAACAAGGTGAGATTCAATAAAGTGAAGCCCATTGTGACATCAGAACACATCTCGACAGCAACCGAACCGGCTGATCAGTTATCGCTTGCAGACAGAAGTAAACAGGTTAGGCGAGAGCATGCTGGAGCGACGGCAGTCATTGCTGCAGTAACGGTAATACTATTTGCGCCGGTATTTCAGGGGCGAACGTTCAGCATGGTCGGCGCGCATATGTATAGCCAATATCCGTGGGCCGCGATCATCCGCAATGATCCATCCGTCGAAGGACGTGGCTACCCACAGTCAGATCACGCAGAGACCTTCTATCCGTTATCTGTATTTGGGACCAATGCTCTGCGAAGCGGACAGTTCCCGATGTGGCTGCCCTATAGCTTCGGCGGAATACCTATTATGGAACTCGGCATGACAGGCCTGCTCTACCCTCCCAGATTGCTGTTGATGCTCGTAGCTAGCCCAATCGATCAACATGATCTTCTGCTAATTGCGCACGTGCTCATGGCTGGACTAGGGATGTATGCATTGCTGCGCTGCTGGGGAGCAAGTGCGATCGGGGCAGTGTTCGGGGGTGTCGTCTGGCAGATGAATGGTCACAATTTGTTTTGGCTTATGTTTGAGCACATTCCAATAGTGGCCGGGTGGTTCCCCCTGATGCTCCTTAGTGGCACCCTTGCAGTGCGCAGGCGATCATTTCGGTGGTCATTAGCGGCAGGAACAGCCGTTGGAATGGCAATTCTGAGCGGAGGCTTGCACTATGCATATCTCAGCGGGTTGGTTTTGGGAGTATGGTATGGGGTGTTAGCAGCGGCCGCGGCCTTGAAGCTGTATCGCGAAGGAGACCGGCGGTCCGCGCTGATCTGTTTGTCCCTGCCTCTATGCAGCGCGGCTATTGCGCTGGCATTCAGCGCAGCGTATTGGCTGCCGCTGTCTGAGTGGCTCCAGCGCACACATCGCGAGACGTTGTCGCTACAGTCGCAGATCATGGGCGGGGTTGGCTTTGGCGAATTAGTCGGCGCGCTGATAAGACCACGAAGCGCATCCGGCGTCGTCGGAAAACCTGCAGATTTTCCCAGTTTTGCATTTACGGGAATCCTGGCAGTTGGCCTCGCGTTACCGTCTCTGCTCGCGCTGCGGCGACGTGCAGGGCCTGTCATATTATGTGTCATCGTGTGCGCGCTGTCGCTTGGGTTCGCACTAGGATTCGGCCTATTGATTGCAGTCTTTCGCTTGACGATCCCGTTCGTTGGAACGATGCACCCGGCTGCCGGATTCTATCTTTATTGTTTTGCCATCGCAGTGATGGCGGCGTTTGGCGTTACTGAAGTAAGCCGCTATCTTGCCCGACTCAAGTTACTGAAGCACCTGCCGCTAGTATTGGGATTTCTATTGATCGCATTCGAGGCGTGGCAATTGATCGGGTTCGCGTGGACAATAACTCCGGCCCAGCCTAGACGCGCGGAATGGCTTTTCCCGGAGACGCCTGCAATCAAGGCCCTCCAAAGCTTACAAGGGGAGTATCACATATTGCCTGTCAGCAACCGGCTGCCGTCCGGCCAATGGACGCCTCCCGTCATGATAGGTAAGGTCGCTGCGGATTTTGGTTTGCGCTCAGGCTCAGGATATGAATCCTTGCTGCCGGTCTATGTCGCGGGCATTTGGCGAACAGTGGAGCAAGGTGGCCAGCTTGCCACGGATGTTCCGCCGGCCTTTCGACCCACTTTTTTTCGCGATCAGCTTCCCATTGATCTGCTTGAAAAGCTTTCGGTGGGACTTCTCGTTGTGCCCCCAAATGTGAGGCCCCTCGATATTAGCGGTCGTGATCCAACAGTCGACGGAAAGCTGAAGTTAGCCTATCAAGGAAGCGACGCATGGATTTACAGGGTCACTCGCGCGTTGCCAAGAGTATTCCTGGTACCGCGAGTTGTGGCTGCGCCCGATCCGCCTACAGCGCTGAGAATGCTAGCAGACCAGACGTTTGATGCGCGCGAAGCGGCTATTGTGATCGGAGAGCAAACGGCCGCACAGACTGGGTTGAGCACAAACAACTCTCTAGGCGCCCCAGAGGCAAACGCGACCATAGTCAGCGACCGGTTGAACGCGGTTGAGATCGAAGCAGCAACGTCGTGTCCTGCTATGCTGGTTTTCAACGACTCGTGGGCTCCGGGATGGAAAGCTTATGTGGACGGGATACAACAGCCTGTCTTACGAGCCAACTATACTTTTCGCGGTGTTATTCTACAGGAAGGACAGCATCGAGTTGTCTTTTTGTATCGGCCGCCTGTTCTTTTAGTTGGGCTTGCTGTTTCAGGAGTGACGTTGCTGCTCTTGGTGATCTTCTATGCGCGAATCGGGCTACAGCCGCTATACAACTTTTACCTTAAGCGAAAACCCTCGTAACGGAATAGGGAACTATCTCCCGCGTCATCAGGTCTTGGCTCGGGCAAGGTTAATCCGCGCTGGATTAATCTTCTCCAAGAACCCATCACGCGTTGGCGCGAAATAACTCAAGAATCCAATTAGGGTCAAAACTTCTGTCCGCTGATCCTCCACCGAAGTTCCCGTATCCACTGCGACCACCTTAACCACTGCACGAATCCGGAGAATACTCTGTAATAAGTTGAGTAACCTATGCCAATGTCGCTCTACAGCACGACGTTGGTCGCGCTTTCATTTGGTTGGTTCCCTTCTTGTTCTAGGTGCAGTGCTTTGCTGGATAGTCGATTCTACATCCATACCCCACGTGCGTTCAGGGGTATGTTGTCAATCAGGCTCTACCCCATCTGCCAGCAATCGGTTTATCTCCGGGAACACCAAACGTCGCAGCAACCTCCGCCACACCGGAGGTATTGCTGTTTCGAAGAGCGAATAAGGCAGAGTTCGGGCCGAATACCCCAATCGTGACGGTGCCATTCCCATCCCAGTCGCCGACAATGGGAATATCTCCCTTTGTTCCGAAAGCTATTGTGTTGTCGGCCTCGCCCGGAGTGTTGCTATTTCGTAGATAGAAAGTAGAGTTCTCTGGTCTGTACGTTCCTACAGTGGTTGTGCCGTTTCCATCCCAGTCGCCAGCAAGGGGAATATTTCCCTTCGCTCCGAAGCCTACTGTAATGTCCGCTCCGCCGGGTGCGTTGGCGTTTCGCAAATAGAAAGTAGAATTCTCCGGCCTGTAGACGCCAATCGTCGCAGAGCCATTTCCGTCCCAGTCGCCAACGATAGGAATGTCTCCCGTCATTCCGAAGGTCACGGTGATGTCTGCGTCACCAGGTTTGTTGCTATTACGTAGATAAAAAGTAGAATTCTGCGGCCTGTAGACACCAATCGTGGCAGTGCCATTACCATCCCAATCTCCAACGATTGGGATATCGCCAATTATCCCGAATGCCACAACCGACTCTGCAAAACCGGTTGTATTACTGTAATGCAGAAGAAACGTCGGATCGCTAGACTTGTAAACTCCAATCGTCGAGGCCTTCTCGCTTGTTGGTGTCGGCTGCGAAGGTTGAGTTTGGCCCGGCAGTTTTTCAGTTTCTTTCTCAGATGACTTACAGGCTGAAACTATGCTCGTCACCGACAAAACAATGACGAGTCCTATCCTGGCAAATCGCATCTTCATAAAGTCTCCTTAAGGCAAAGAATATGAACTGACGTTTATTCGATCTCGCCGGTCCTGAGTCTATTTGCTTAATGCCTAGCAGTATGAATTGTCAACCCCTTTTGTGTGCGTGGGCAATCTGAAAGATATGTCGCTAACCGAGTCTTCTTAGTTCGTTCACACTATCCCGACGTCCTCGAATGTGTCCGCGAGCGTCCTTAGAGCCCGGCAAATCGAACGTAAGGGCTGACCATGAGTCTCGCGACGATGAGCGGTGACGAGCAGCAAGCGGCAGCCGCTCAGGTTCATGCGACCGACGAGGTCGTCATCGAAACCATCCGCGAGGGAAATCGACTTGAGAGCATCAACTATCGTGTTGCCTGTGACAAAGATGTGTTCTCGAGGCACCGCCTCGCGAATCAGGTTTAGACGCGCGCGCTCAGTCGGCGCAAAGTGCATATCGGCCAGGCAGCCTGCGATGCGTTGCGGCGACAGATCTACGCCAATCACCTGGCCGGCTCGATTCAAGAAGCCACCGTGCTGTAGGGCATGAATGATGTTGCCGTCACCACAGCCCAGATCCAATATCGTAAAACCGGCCGGCTGAGCCTCCACTGCCGATGCTAGCAGCGGTGGAACGTTCAGGCTGAAAAAGTGCACTGCATCTCTGGAATAGCTTTCGAAATCCACCATAGCTACAGTCGGTGATCGAGCGGTTTGCTTGTATTCTTCTGCTAAGGTTAGTTTCGGAGAATACACACGACGGCCGTCAGGAAGCAACCAGAATAGCTTGTGCCTCTATTTCTTGAAAGGCATCTGTAACAACAAACAGATTCTCTATTGATGTCTTGCTGACGAAACTGGCCAGCGTACCTTCGTAGCCAACCAACACGGCAACAACAGCTCGAAGAAAACTGACCAGCTTTGTCGGTCTCTAGGCCCGTCAGAACCCTGGCACGGGCACATCACCGGGGATGCCCCACTGAAGTCCTGTGCTTGTGGCAGTCGAGACTCAGAATGATGTACCAGACCCCAGTCGAGGGCCGAAATACTGCTATGTCCCCCCTGCCATCCTCATCGTAATCTCCGGCGACAGGCTTATCACCATTGATGCCCAATTCGCGAACCGTGACTGAACCAGAAAAACTGTTGATGATGTACCAGAGGGCATTAGATGGACGCCATATAGCAACATCAGGTTTTCCGTCTCCATCATAGTCTCGTTGCACAGGTACATCGCCGGTTATACCCCACTCAAGAACCGTGCTTGTGTTCGTTGTAGATAAAATGATGTACCAGGTTCCATTTGAAGGGCGCCACACGGCTATATCTATCTTTCCATCTGCGTCGTAGTCTCCAGGAACAGGTCTATCATTGCCTTCACCCCAGGCTACTACTCTCACTGTGCCAGTCGAGCTGTTGATGATGTACCAGAGGCCATTCGATGGCCGCCATATCGCAACATCAGTTTTGCCATCGCCATCATAATCTGCCGGCACAGGCATATCGCCTGGAATGCCCCACTGAAGTCCTGTGCTGTTTCCGGTCGAGCTGAGGATGAAAAGCCAGACCCCATTCGAAGGACGAAATATCGCGATGTCGGTCTTACCGTCAGAGTCGTAGTCGCCAGCAACAGGCACATCGCCGCTTTGGCCCCACTGGCGAACGGTGACTAAACCGCTAAGACTGTCGATGACGTACCATAAACCATTGGAAGGCCGCCAGATTGATACGTCCGTCTTCGCATCGTCGTCAAAGTCAAATTGGTTTCCTTTCGCTGCCTGCGTTACAGTGAGAGTCTGACCCGCAACGATCATAGTGCCCGTGCGAGCCGCTGCCGGATTAGCCGCCACCGAGTAGTTGACTGCTCCGGTGCCTGTCCCGCTATCTCCAGCGTTGATAGTGATAAAACCGTCGTTGCTGACAGCAGTCCAATTGCAACCTGGGGGAGCGGTAACGACGACGTTGTGCGCACCTCCGCTGGAGCGGATGAATTGATTGGCCGGTGAAACAAAGAACGAGCAAGGTGAGTTTGGATTGACGATCCGATGAACCGTTCCTCCAAGCCCAACGACATAAATCTCTCCCGCTTCATCCTCACCAAAAGACGAGATGTTGAGGCTCGTGTCGAGCAACAGGCTTTGCGACCCGCTCTCAAACAGAAAGATTTCTCCTGTACAAAAGTTGCCATAGACATAGGCCCCTGCGGGGAGCGTTCCGATGGGCCCACGGTAGGCATATCCGCCGGTTATCGAACAGCGATCTGCCGTGTGAGCGTACTCCGCAATTGGGAAAACGTATCCACCAGCGCCGCACAAAGGGGGGTCTAGGTTTGTGCAGTGGTTGCCCTCAAATACACGCCAGCCAAAATTACCGCCACGCGTGATAAGATCGACCTCTTCCCATGCCCCCTGCCCTACGTCGCCACAGTAGAGTTGCCCCGTACTTCTGTCGAACGAAAAGCGCCACGGATTCCTAAGTCCCAAGGCGTAGATTTCATCGCGGCCAGCGGTAGATCCGAAGAACGGGTTGTCTGACGGCGATGAATAGGGCACCGAACCGTTGGGATGGTCGATGTCTATTCGAAGTATCTTGCCGAGAAGCTCGTCGATGTTCTGCGCACGATTGCCGGGATCATTGCCGGAGCCTCCATCTCCCATTGCAATGTACAGGAAGCCATCTTCTCCGAACTCGATCATCCCGCCCTGATGATTAGCGAACGGCTGTGCGATCGTGAGAATCACGGCTTCCGTGGTGTCTGCGATATTCGGGTTGGTTAGAGAGACGTGGTACTCAGCGATCACCGTCGCGCCGTCAGAGTGACGGGTGTAGTCGACGAAAAAGCGGCCATTGGTTTTGAACTTCGGATGAAAGGCAAGGCCAAGCAGACCCTGTTCGCCTGCCTTTACTCTCTTAGAGCGGTTTACGCCGTCGTTGTGTGGGTTCGCGGGGGAAGAAACGGATGGCTTGTTTATCGCCGGTCTCATGTCGGGTTTCGCGATAACATCGAAGTTCATCGCTGTCATAGCATTGATTCCATCGTGCGCCCTGCTGGTCAATGCGCTCCTGAGGCGATCCCTTTCGTGGGGTCAACGTGCTCGCGCCTTGTTCATAAGCTTCGCTGCACCCGCTGTTGCGGTATCAGCGCCGTGGTTTGTGATTCGATATGTGTGGACCGGCAATCCGGTCTTCCCGTTTCTCAATGCGATTTTTCGAAGCCCCGACTGGCCGAGCGTCAACGAGTCCTTCAATTTTCACCAATACGGTAGAGGATCGGGATTGTACGCGCTGGTTATGCTCCCCTGGGATCTCGCGGTCAACACAAGCCGCTTTATCGAGGGTCCTGACGGTGTGCTTGGCGTCACGACCATCCTGGCGGCTCCATTGTTCTTGCTGCTCGCCGGGAAAAAAGGACTGCGAAGGGCGGTACCAGTTATCTTCGTGGCGGTTGGAGGAACGCTGATCTGGTTCAAGCTGGCGCAGGAGGCGCGATACCTTTTGCCGCTGGTGCCCCTTGCGGCATGTCTCGCGGCACTAAACTTAGAGACCGTGTATCAGCGAATGACGACGCTCGGAGCATCCAGGAGGACGGTCGCCGTCGCGGCAGCCGCCTTGGGCCTGATGTATTTAGCGGCGGTTGGAATGGCCAGCATCGTCGCGAATCGGTGGAACGCTGCCGAGAGATATCCCTATCGCGTCGCGCTGGGACTTGAGAGCGGGCAAGAGTTCCTGTCGCGAACCGTCAGCGCCTACGACGCGTTGGTGTTTCTGGACCGTCTTGAGGGGAATCCGCCCAAAGTACTTTCGGTCGGGAACGAATTCCGGCTTTACACCCGGGCGCAAATTGAAAGTATGAATGGATCCCAACATGCCTCAGCCTTGATCCGAACGGCTGATATCTGGACCTTGGCCGAGGCGTTGGGAGCCCAAGGTATACTCACCTCCTGGTCAATCGGACCGACGTCAACCAAAAACCGATTCTAAAATCGATCCCCTTGCTTAGCGCTTATTTCCTTTCCAGGTATGCCCGGCTGGAGTTTGCCAGGAACGGGTTTGAGATCTACCAGTTCGCTTCTCACGAGCCACCGAACGGCCTGGAGGAGGTGCCAAACCTCCTGGATAACTCGGGATTCGAAAGGCTTACGGTGAAAGGTAGTCCTGCAGGTTGGCTTGCTTATGGCTCACCTGCGGTCGACACGGGCGGTACAAAATCGCATTCCGGGAAGATTTCGGTGTTGGCGACCAAAAGCGCTGGTGTGTACGCCAAGGTCCCGATTGAACCAGGGCAGGTATACACCCTTGCACACTGGACGCGTGCGGATCGACCGGATCAGTTTGCGCGTCTCCAGATCAACTGGCTAACAAAGGACCTTCAGCCGGGGGACGTTAGCACATAAAGGTCGTTCCAGTTGGCGAGGACTGGATGTGGAGCAGTCTTGCGGTAACCGCCCCGAACGGCGCCGTGTTCGCTCAGGTGTACGCCAGCGTCCACGAAGATGGTGTGGTGTGGTTTGACGATTTTCTTTTTGCAAAAGGGAATCTGAATGGACCACGCTAAGGAGGTGACTATTCCTCTTTCGTGACTGCCGATGGTTCTGTGTGCTCTTGTTCGTTCATAGATGTCTTACGGCCGGACAACTGGTCCCTGCCAAGTCAGGTGGATTCGATCTAGCGGATTGACTATATTAATGCGGCCAGGGTTCGGGCCGCTCCAATCACGGCTCCCAAAGACAGACATGCAAGAGAAACCTAACTCGATCAACTCTCGGCTATCGAGGGAAGAGTCTTCTGTGGCGAATTGGGATTCGCAGGGCGTCGCCGCTCATGCCTATTATTCTATGCAACAGTTGCTCGCTGAGCTTCCACTTCCTGAAGCGGCATTCATGCACTCCATGACGTTGAGCATACTCGACTGGGGCTGTGCTCTTGGCGAAGGCGTTGAATTGCTGGCCCAGGCTTTTCCACAATTTCAGATAACAGGACTGGGGTTTACCCCGACGGCAATTGAGCAGGCGCGCAGCCGTCATCCAAAGCGGGAATTCATTCTTGCCGAGAATGGTGCGATTCCTGCCGAGTTCGATGTCATCATTGCTTCTATTTGTCTGGGGCACTTCGAGCACCCGCTCGAAATCGTTACGGCACATCTGCGCTCGTGCAGAGAGCTCTACATCGCGCTGGTCCCATCTTTTGAGTTTC
The DNA here is from genome assembly GCA_038040485.1 of Candidatus Onstottus arcticum. Lineage (GTDB taxonomy): Bacteria > Acidobacteriota > Blastocatellia > UBA7656 > UBA7656 > Onstottus_B > Onstottus_B arcticum. The sequence goes on along the minus strand of JBBPIE010000022.1, from coordinate 24,193 downwards.
CTCCTTCTGAATCTCACCGATTCCGATTCAATGAAGATTCGTTCCCCGCGCGAATCGGTGATCGAGTGCGGCTTTGCGCCAAGACAATTGAAGCAAACTCTTCCTTTTGGAATCGAAAGCAACTGCTTGTCGTGTATGGCTCGCCGTCTTATTTGAGCAAGTGCCGCACCGAGCGCGATCGAGTCTCTTCCGAGTTAGCGGAAAGAGACAAATCTCTGCATCTGCTGCTGGCGGACCTTGCCGCGAAGGGCCGGGCACTCGCGACTTTGTCGCCCGAGGGGGCACCCAAAGACCAGGCCTACACCAAAAAGGCTGCCCGAATACTTGAAGAAGAGCGACCGGCAGAAACCCCGTTAGCCGAGCTCGGACGGAAGGAAGAGGCCATAGAACCGTTTGCATCACTCATAGGGGAAATAGACCAGCACGTCAGCAGTCTGTCATCCCAGTTAGCAGAAAAGGAGAGAAAGGTCAGCATTTTGTCTGAACGCCTGTCGGCCAAGGACTATGAATTAAGGAGAATAACCAACACTCTTGGTTGGCGATTATTGAGCTGGTACGGGCGAATTAAGTATCGATATCTACTCCCGGTTTATAGGGCGCTTGGTTTGCCGCCGTATAGCAAAACACAAGTCGGGCCGGCGCCAGCAAACCTGCTGGAAACACCTTCCTATCCTGGACAGGCTGCACATCTGACCGACAGCGATGTCGGCCTGCGAACGTCGACAGCACCTGTCGCGGCGGAATTGGATTCGTACCTGTCGTACGAGTCGAATGCCTGCGATGTTGTTTGCTTCCCCATCATCGATTGGGATTTTCGCTTTCAGCGCCCGCAGCAGTTGATGGCGCAGTTTGCCGCCGCGGGTCATCGAGTCTTTTACATAGCACAGAGTTTTCATTCGCACGGTCCGGCCTACACCATTCAGGAGAAGCGGCGAAACATCTATGAGATTGCGCTTCGAGGGCATGAGCGGACAGTTTACGCAGACTTCCTAGACGACGAGGCGCGCGACGTTCTATTTGCCTCCCTGGATGCGCTGCGTCGGGATCTGTCTCTGGGGGCCACGGTTGCGTTTGCGGAGTTGCCGTTTTGGTGGCCGCTGATCGATAAGGCGCGAGCCGAGTTTGCGTGGCCCATTGTCTACGACTGCATGGACTATCACGCAGGCTTTTCGACAAATCGCGCCGAGATGCTCGATCAGGAAAGCAGCCTGCTGGAGTCTGCTGATCTGGTGGTGGCCTCGTCTGAATTCTTGAAGACGCGAGCCCAGCGACATAACTCAAATGTTTTTCTTGTGCGAAACGCATGCGACTATGAGCACTTCGCGAAAGCCGGCAAGACGAAGAACGAGCGGCCTCTAATTGGCTACTATGGTGCAATCGCTGAATGGTTCGATTCTGATTTGGTCGCGGACCTTGCCGAGAGACGGCCTGACTGGGATTTTGTGCTGGTTGGTTCGACCTTCGGCACAGACATAAGCCGGTTGTCGAAACTGTCGAACGTTTCCTTGCCGGGCGAAAAGCACTATTCAGAGATCCCTGATTGGCTCGGAAGGTTTGATGTCGCGATTATTCCTTTCAGGCGAACCGCGCTCACCGAAGCGACTAATCCTGTGAAGGCGTACGAGATCCTCGCCGCCGGCAAACCGCTGGTTTCCGTGCCGATCCCTGAGGTTTCAGTTCTTGGACCGCTGGTGCGACAGGCCTCAAACGTGGATGAGTTTGAAACCGAAGTGATTGCCGCGCTCAACACGCGCGCCAGCGAGTTTGAAGAAAGACGGCGGGAGTACGCCAGGGAGCACACTTGGGAAAAGCGGTACGAGGCACTGACGCCCATAGTGCGCGATGCATTTTCAAAGGCCTCAATCGTGATTGTGACCTTCAATAATCTTGCGTTGAATCGCCTTTGTCTCGAGAGCCTGTATGCGCGGACTGAATGGCCCAACTTTGAGGTCATAGTTGTAGACAACGCTTCATCTGATGGCACTCCGGAATACCTCAATCAAGCAGAAAGCACATTCCCGAATCTTCGCGTGGTATTGAACGACAAGAACCTGGGCTTCGCTCGGGCCAATAACATCGGACTCAAGCAAGCCTCGGGTGACTATCTGGTTCTCTTGAACAACGACACCGTGCTGACGCGTGGATGGCTATCCGCACTGATTCGACATCTATGCGCTGATCCTGAAGTCGGCCTAATAGGCCCGGTCACAAACGAAATCGGGAACGAGGCGAAGGTTAAGGTCGGGTACGAGAAGCTGGAGGATCTGCCAAAATGGGCGGCTCGGTTCGTCCGCGAGAACGATGGCCGCGCGTTTTCGATACCTGTGCTTGCGATGTTCTGTGTAGCCATGAGAAGAACAGACTTCGAGCGGGTGGGACTGCTCGACGAGAGCTTCGAAGTCGGCATGTTCGAAGATGACGACTACGCTCGCCGCGTGCAGGAGAAAGGGCATAAGACAACTTGTGTCTTGGACTCGTTTGTACATCACGCTGGACGCGCGTCGTTCAAGCTGCTCGACGAAGATCAGTATGTCGAACTCTTCCAAAGAAACCGCAAGATCTACGAAGAAAAATGGGGCATTTGGGAGCCGCATATGGACGAGGCTGCCAGAAAGCGGATACCTGGTCTCATCCAACAACTGCACGCAATCATGGCGCAATCCGGAGTCGAACGTCACCGCACCATCGTCTTTCTACCTTCGATCGGTTGGAAAACTCCGCTGGCCCAACGTCCTCATCATCTTGCTAGGGAGCTTGCCCGGCAGGGCTTCCTTGTCTTCTTTGATTGCTCAGGCAGTATCAACGACCACTTTGTGGACTTTCAGCGAGTCGAGAAGAGACTGTGGTTGTATAACGGGCCTAGAGGGGTCTTGGAAACGCTCGATCAGGCGGTGCTCTGGGCTCTCCCTTACAATGCATCGCTTGCGGATAGATGGACGGAAGCCAGGATCATTTACGACTTCGTTGATGATCTATCTGCGTTTGCCTACAACCAGAAGAGTCTTCGAATGAGTCACGACAGAATGCTCGAAACTGCAGACTTGGTGCTATGTACCGCGCGGAAATTGATCGATCAAATAGCTGGCTTGCGGCCAGACGCCCTCTACGTTCCAAACGGCGAAGATCACGCGCCTTTTTCATCTGCAGGAAGCCCACTCGATCCTGGGCGCGACAATTCATGGGCCGCGAGCGTGCAAATCATAGCGGAGAGCCTCGCGACATCAGAAGAAAGTGTGGGATGAATCAGGCTTGGTCTTTTACGGCTTGCCGTATTCCGCCGAAATCCGAAAGCGAGAGAAGGCTAGCGGCATCCGCCATCAGACGGCGACCGCTTCCATCTCGTTAAGAGATCAATCCAAGCCCTGGCCATAACTCTTCGCATAAACGTTCAAACGAGTAGTTATGCTCGGCCACTCCGGGCAACGAAGGGTAGCGTTCGCACCTGACCTGCGCGCTTCCGCAACCATTGTTCCGTGGCAATGCGAACGCTCATTCTACTAACTCGGGAATTTCTTGTCGACCGGCGTTGTATCGACAGCGAGGGCAGGCGCGCCCGACGTGAACGCCCGCACCCAGATCGAGGCCGAGCTATACGCGCTAGAACTCTTGAGTGAAGCTCGACAAACTCAAACCTACTTTGCTTGAATCGCTTACCGTTTAACTCCGATCCCGATGACGCTTAAGCCGCTCCAGGGCCAGAAGCGGTCAATTCTTCTAAGAACAGGGATGACCGTATCTAGTATCTTAAGTTGGACACGAGAGAACTTCTTGCGGCGAAGAACCCTGCCGTTGAACCACCAGCCCGGAACAGAACAGCGGTTGAAATCTAAGATCTTCTCGATGTAAAAGCCGACGTGCTTTAGCGATTGCTCAAGGCTCGCCGCGGTATACCGCTGGCGATGCTCAAGTGCGGCGTCTAAACTGCCGTACAGTCCAGGGTGCTGCGGCACTAACACGATTGCGCGACCGCCGGGTTTAAGCGCGCTTAACAGATTGCGAAGGGTCTGCTCCTCTGATTCCACATGTTCAAGCACGTTGAGCATGATCACGGTATCGAATTCGCCCTCCAGGCCTCGAAAATGTTCGGCGTTGGCTGCGTCAATCTCCTTGACACGTAGATATGGTTTACCGAAAGAATATGACCGAAGGTAGTGCAGATATGTAGGATTTATGTCAGAGGCAAGATACAATTCGCGTGGAATAAACTGGTTAGTCATATTCCCGATGCCGGCGCCGATTTCCAAGACACGGTCTCCAACATACTCTCGCAATACATCCCCCATCCATAAACTAAGTCGCCGCGCTCGCTCCAGCTCTGCAAGGATGTGCGAGCCGTATTCATCCTCCTTATATAAATCATCGATGAGCCAAAAATGTAGCATCGCAAACAGAGCGAGCACGCCATCATAAGCCCGGATTTTTTTCCCTTCCTGATTTGTCCGCGGAAGATAGCGAATAGGCGTCTCGAAAATGCGCGCCCGGCGCTTTGCTAGCTTGAACGTTATTTCTACTTCAAAACGAAAGTCATTGCTGCGCAAAGGAATAGACTTAAACAGTGTAGCGTTCACGGCCTTATAGCAGGTTTCCAAGTCGGTTAGCGTTAGATCAGTGAACCAGTTTGCAAGTACAGTCACGAGCTTGTTGATCATCGTGTGCCGAAACATAAGCGCTCGACGATATGGGGCCGACAGGTAGCGTGATCCGAATACGGCATCCGCGCCTTCTTTAGCGAACGGAACTAGCAGTCCCGGTATATCAGCAGGGTCATATTCAAGGTCTGCGTCGTGAATGACTATGACGTCTCCGGTCGCGAGTGAAGTCGCCGTGCGAATCGCGGCTCCCTTACCTTGATTGCTATCATGAACTAGTAATGTAATGCGCGAGTCTTCATCAGCTAGTCGTTGCAGTATTGCGAGCGTTCCGTCCGTGCTACAATCGTCTACAACAATAATTTCAAGGCTACTTATGTAATCATGCCTGAGCGCCAGCACTCTTCGCAGGCTTGCCTCAACAACGTGACGCTCATTGTAGACCGGCACCAGAATGCTCAAGCGAAAGGAAGTGGCGATAGTCTCTTCATATAACGGCAACCGGCAAAGGAGGGAACTGAGAGTGCTCATTTGAAATCCTCATGCCCTTCAATATTCGAGCGAGAGACCATAGAAACGTAGGCGCTAATTCTATATTTGAATGGCAGGTTTTCCCATAGCGAATCCGTAGCCACGCGCACAGCCGCTGCGTGCTAGCTTGACCAAGCTTAAGTATCGCTCGAGATAATCCGCGACGAGCAGATGCCTGTGCGGTGACATCTTACGGTGAGGCGTTCAGGGTTGGGGATGGCCAACCCTGAACACCGATGATCTTCGGTCAGTCGACGGTTATGGTTATTTTGTTTGAGACCAACTTGCCCGAAGTTACGATGCGAATCTCATGGGTACCCGGCGCAAGGTCCAGTGACTTCACGACAACCTTTTTCGGTTTGATTTTGACCTTGCCTGAAGCGGCCAGATCGTCGATCAACATGAGTCCTTTCTTGTCGAACCTGACCCCGGCCATTTCGAGTTTCCTGGAGCCTTTCTTGTACTCCGCGCTTTCTATGTGCGGCATGTCATCAAGATCGGCAACGGTGATGTCCAGGTCTCTACTGACGCTCTCGGATTGGTCAGTCACGCTCAGCGCGAACGGGAACCAGCCATTCTGTGTCGGCGTGCCCGAAATCACTCCGGTTTGGGAGTCGAGTACGAGCCCAGGCGGTAGCGCTCCGCCAATGAGTGACCATATGTACGGCCCGGCGCCGCCGGCCGCCGTGAGCTCTCCCACATAGAACGACTGCCGCGCAGCTGATTCTAGCAAATCACTCACAAGGCGGAGGGGAGTGGCCATTATTGTGATTGATAGTGACTTGTTTCCTGCGATCCCGTGCGCATCAGTCGAGCGAACGGTGAACGTGAAGTTGCCCGACTCGGCCGGTTTGCCCGAGATCAGTCCCGTGTCTGCGTTGAGGACCAAACCGGGCGGCAAGGACCCCGCCAACACGACCCAACCATACGGCGCTGCTCCGCCGCTGGCAGCGAACTGGAAGTTGAACGGCAAGCCAACTTCGGATTCCGGTGTCTTCGTATTTCCGATGATGACGGTTGATGTCACGACGTCTATCCCAAAGGTCGCTTGATCCCAGTCCCCGTCGGCGTCGGTTACCCTGACGATAATGCTCCACGATCCGCTTGCTGAGGGAACTCCGGAGACCATGCCGCTGGTGGAATTCATTGTCATTCCGGGCGGCAGACTTCCAGAAACGATTGCCCAGGAAAATGCCGGCGTTCCCCCTGACAATCCGAACTGATAGTCGAACGACGAACTGCGAATTGCAGCAAGGGAGGACAGGCTCTGAATCGACGGACGTCTCTTAAGTCCAACCACGGTGATAGAGAAGGCTTTCTGTGCGGAACCCGACGCGGAGTCACTTGCTCTCACCGTAAAGTTGAAAGTTCCTGCCGCCTGTGGATTGCCGCTTATCACTCCTCCAGCACTAAGCGAGAGTCCGGTGGGCAAGGACCCGAGGCCGACTACCAGGCTCCAAGCGTATGGCGGTGTGCCGCCAGAAGCTGTTAGTCCCTGGAAGTACGCCGCGCCCGCCAACGCGCCAGGCAGCGACGATCCCGTCGTGATCGTCACAGAGGCCGGCGCGGGCGCGATCGTTATCGAGAACGCCTTCTGAGCCGATCCGGCCGCCGAGTCATTCGCCTTCACTGTGAAATTGAATGTTCCTGCAGCCTGCGGGTTGCCGCTTAGCAATCCTCCCGAACTCAACGTGACTCCAGCGGGCAACGATCCGCCGACTACGCTCCACGTGTACGGCGCTGTCCCACCAGATGCCGTCAGCGACTGCGAATACGATGTCCCCACTGTTCCACCAGGAAGCGCTGACCCGGTCGTGATCGTCACTGAGGTCGGCGCGGGCGCGATCGTTATCGAGAACGCCTTCTGAGCCGATCCGGCCGCCGAGTCATTCGCCTTCACTGTGAAATTGAATGTTCCTGCAGCCTGCGGGTTGCCGCTTAGCAATCCTCCCGAACTCAACGTGACTCCAGCGGGCAACGATCCGCCGACTACGCTCCACGTGTACGGCGCTGTCCCACCAGATGCCGTCAGCGACTGCGAATACGATGTCCCCACTGTTCCACCAGGAAGCGCTGACCCGGTCGTGATCGTCACTGAGGTCGGCGCGGGCGCGATCGTTATCGAAAACGCCTTTTGTCCCGACCCCGAAGCGGAATCGTTAGCTTGCACAGTAAAATTGAATGTCCCCGCAGTCTGCGGGTTGCCGCTTAGCAATCCTCCCGAACTCAACGTGACTCCAGCGGGCAACGATCCGCCGACTACGCTCCACGTGTACGGCGCTGTCCCACCAGATGCCGTCAGCGACTGCGAATACGATGT
>JBBPIE010000022.1:0-16653 GCA_038040485.1 Candidatus Onstottus arcticum | reverse complement strand
CGGCGCTGTCCCACCAGATGCCGCCAGCGACTGCGAATACGATGTGCCCACCATTGCACCGGGCAGCGGCGACCCGGTCGTGATCGTCACCGGTATCGGCGCCGGCGCGATTGTTACCGCTAGCGCCTTCTGAGCAGAACCCGAAGCCGAGTCACTCGCTTGCACGGTGAAATTGAATGTCCCCGCAGTCTGCGGGTTGCCGCTTAGCAATCCTCCCGAACTCAACGTGACTCCAGCGGGCAACGATCCGCCGACTACGCTCCACGTGTACGGCGCTGTCCCACCAGATGCCGCCAGCGACTGCGAATACGATGTGCCCACCATTCCACCGGGCAGGGGCGATCCTGTTGTAATCGTAATTGGACTGCCGCCCACCTGAACGGAAACGTTTGCAGACATCTCCCCAAAGAACCCGATGCCTCCGTTTTCGTACATCTGCCATTGGAAGTTGTACGTACCCGGAACTGCCGGCGCTGAGGCCGTGAAATTCACGTCAAGAGTCTGGCCCGGAGCCGTCACAAACGCGCCAAGAGATACACCGTTACCGCCCCAGTTTGCGTTCAACGGCGGGTTCTGGGAAGCAAAGAAAAACGAGCCGCCGCTCCACGTTTGACTCCCCGTGTTGAGGAATTTCATGTTCACATTGATTACCTGTTGCGGCTGAACAACCGTCGGAACTGTTTGCCCCACAAACTGGGCATTAAGCGGAACGACTCCGGCCGCGACCGTGATCCCCAATGCTTTTTGCGCGGTGGCCCCGACGTTATCGGTCACTCGCACTGTGAAGCTGAAGCTTCCGTTTGTCGTGGGAGTACCCGTGATGAAACCGATTGCGCTCAAGGTCAATCCGGGCGGCAATGTTCCCTGACCTTGAACAAGGCTCCAACTGTAGGGCTGCGTGCCTCCCGACGCGATAAGCGGCTGATTGTACGGCGTGCTTGGCGTGCCGTTTGGCAGCGATGTCGTGGCTACCGTCAATGGACCAGGTCCGCCGCCGACGGTCGGATAAAGAAAGTTGATGCCATTGACATCGTCGGGCCTGAGCGAAGCGCAACGGCCATCAAAATGAGCAATGCCAAACATCGTTGCCGATGCGTCCTGCGAATGGCCGAGACCCATCGCGTGGCCCAGCTCGTGGGTGAGCATTTCTCTCACGTTGCACGGGTCGCCAAAATTGCACAGGGCGTTTGGATTGACGCTGACGAATCCCGCGGTAGCCTGATGAAACGTCGTGCCGTTTATGACCTTTGTTGTACCAGTCCAGCCCAACCCGCCCAGAGCCAATATTCCCGCGCAGCCCGGAGCAGGCGCCCACCGGCCATCGCACGCGTTAAAAATGATCGTATTCAACCCAAACGTCGGCGCACAAAATCCTCCAGTCTCTTCGATTACAACGCGCAACGGGCATCCCGGCACGCTTGACCAGGCGTTCATAGCCGCGGTCACATCGCCCACAATGTTCGAACCGGGCCCGCCGTCGGGGTTAACCTTGAACATCACCGGCTGGCCTGTGTCGGGTTCAAACCAGCGCGGGTTCTGAGAGTTTATCGTTATGAAGTTGGGCTGTATGCCGCCTCTGTCGCTGAGCCCCCTGTACTCAGGCGGCTGCGCGAGAAGCGGAGCATCCCCGTAGTAGGTTTCTTCAAACTGGCGTGACCGTTCCGAGTTTGCGGCCAGCCCGTTGTGCACCATGTCTAGATACGCTGAAAGCTCCATGCGATCTGTGATGGGACCGCTTGAGGTGGTATGCAAAACATCTACTCGATCATCGGGCTCACCGCGCACCGCAACTTCCTCGCCTGTACGCTCGTCCTGGACTATGGAGAACTTACCGAGAAACATCTGGTGGACTCTGAGGCTGCCGTCTTTCCAGGTGTCGAGATACAACAACACCTTTTCGCCGCGCGTGAATCGGGGAGTCCCAAAGACGATGGAGCCCTGTTCTCCAACCTGCCCGCCCGCCTCTTTGATCACAATGCGCCGCTCGGAGATCTGTCCTTTGAGGACCTCCCTAACCTTGATGGTTATGTAGGTGTAAATGTTATGGTGTTCGTCGAAGGCGCTTCCCACCGACAGAACTTTACCTCTGACAATAGCCCGTGCTCCAATGAGCATATCGTCGTCGGGCGGTCGAACTACTGTGGTCGCCAGTGCGGACTGCGACACGCATAGCAAACATATTAGAACGATAATGGACTTGATCGACACTCGATACAGAACGCGCTCCATAGTTGCCTCCACAAGCTGGCTCACGAGCGCCTGCTTAGGCAAAACTCGAAAGCTTGGAAACTGCTGCAGGACTCGACGCGTTCCCGCCTGCCAGGCGTGGCTCAATGATTGATATTTATGAAAGAAGCCAACGGGCCAGCATCGCCTCTAGTCACAGACAGTCATCTCTTTGATCTCAAGACTAGCGAAGGGACTTGCCAGAACAGCATCGGGGGCCTGACTCACTCCCGAAACCGCCTGAGGGTTAAGCTTAATCGGCGCTGCCTTGGCTAACGCTTGAGATGTTTTCTTGAGGGCTCAGAGCTTCTGACGCTCGAATTCAAACATAAGGGCATTTCTATGTCAATGCAATTGTTCGAGTGTTAGCCGTTAGAGAACGCCTCGAAATCCCTTGCTGACAGTCAGATAACACCACAGCAATTGTTGATGTTCCCCAGACAGACCATTACAGCTCGCTCTGGTGATTTGCACCAAGCTGCTCCGCGAGCAACCCGACTATCCTCTCGGCCGCGTGCCCGTCGCCGAACGGATTCTCCGCTTCGCACATACGGTCGTACTCACTGCGGTCGGTCAGCAGCCGCGTTGCCGTTTCAGTTATCCGGCGAAGATCGGTTCCAACCAGCCTTCCCGCATTCGCCTCGATCAGCTCGGGACGTTCGGTCGCCTCTCGAAGCACCAGCACCGGCTTGTGAAAGGATGGCGCCTCCTCCTGAATGCCTCCCGAATCAGTCATCACCAAAAAACAGCGCTTCATCACGCGCAACGTATCCGCGTACGAGAGCGGGTTTGTGAGATGAACCCTCTCCGTTTTTCCAAGCTCTTCCTGCACGATCGCACCGACGGTGGGATTGAGGTGAACCGGATAGACAATCTCCAGATCTTCAAACGCACGGACCAGCGTCTTGAGAGCCTGGCAAATCGAACGCAGAGGCTGACCGTGGTTCTCACGGCGATGCGCGGTCACCAGCAGAACACGGCTAGGCTTTGAAAATAGGCGGGCAAGGCTGGCGTCATCGAAGCTATCCCCGATTGAAATCGACTTGAGAGCATCGACGATCGTGTTGCCGGTGACAAAAATGCGTTCCTGCGGCGCCCCCTCGCGGATCAAGTTGAGACGAGCGCGCTCGGTAGGCGCAAAGTGAATATCAGCCAGACAGCTCGCGACGCGGCGGTTGATCTCTTCCGGAAACGGATTGCGGCGGTCAAATGACCTCAGGCCCGCCTCGACGTGACCGACTCGAACACCGAGATAGAAGGCCGCGAGAGCCGCGGTCATTACCGTTGTCGTGTCGCCTTGAATCAACAGGACATCGGGCTCGAGCTCGCGGAGTATCTTTGACACCGCAGTCAGAGAACTCGAAGCGAACTCGGCCAGCCCCTGATCGTGTTGCATCAATCCAAGATCGATGTCCGGCTTGAGTGCAAACGTCTCGAGCGCCTGGTCGAGCATCTCGCGATGCTGGGCCGTCGCTACCAGCGTGTGCTTGAACAACTCGCGGCGGCTTTCGATCTCTCGAATCACCGGCGCCATTTTGATGACTTCGGGCCGCGTCCCAACGACCGTGACGATTCTGTGGCGAGTCATCCGTTTTTTCACATCCTGGATTAGGCTCGTTGTCTCGGGTCAACTTAAATTCTTAACGGCCGACCTCGCGCGCTGGTTCGTTGCGAATTGCGTTCGGCGCGAGTGCTGGTGCCTGAATCACCCGTCAGCCGGCGACCCGTCGCCCGCTGTTATGTAACAGTCGAGCGCTTCTTGCGCCGGTCCGCAAAATCCCACTTGACCTTGCCTCAGAAAGATCGCTCGCTCGCAAAGCTTCGGGATAACGCTGAGGTTGTGGGTGACCAGCAAGATTGTTCGGCCGTTTTGGGTGACCTCGTCCATCTTGCCGAGGCACTTCCGCTGAAAACTCGCATCGCCAACGGCAAGCACTTCGTCGACGAGAAGGATTTCGGGATTCAGGTGAGCGGCGACTGCGAAAGCGAGCCTCACATACATTCCGCTCGAGTACCGCTTCACTGCGGTGTCAATGAACTTCTCAACCTCGGCGAAGGCCACTATCTCGTCGAAGTGCTCTTCGATCTCGCGGCGTTTCATTCCGAGAACGGCGCCGTTTAAATAGATGTTCTCCCGGCCGCTCAAGTCCGGGTGAAAGCCAGTGCCCACCTCGAGCAAGCATGCGACTCGCCCGAAAAGCTCGGCCCGCCCGGCGGTCGGTTCGATGATTCGCGACAGCACACTCAGCAGCGTCGATTTGCCCGCCCCGTTAGCGCCGATGACTCCCATCACTTCACCTGGCATCACCTCGAAGCTTACGTCCTTCAGCGCCCAAATCCGGTCATCGCCCGGCTTGCCCTTGGTTCGTGCGCGCCTGAGCGGCGACCTGACAGCCTCGACAAGCGATTCGCGCAGCGTGTCGTATCGAACAGCGGGCCGATTGGCCGGCTGGATTCGAAACTGCTTGCTCAGGTTCTCGACTTTGATTATCGGTCTCATCGACGCTCTAGATCAGCTCGGCAAAGTGCTTCTCCATTCGCCGGAATGCGTAAGCCGAATAGAGAAGAAGGACGACGGTAAACATGGCCGAATAGCCCAGCGCAGGCCATTGGATGGGCTTGCTGAACAGCGAGGCGCGAAAGCCTTCGACTATTCCGGTCATCGGGTTCAACACCATCAACCAGCGCCATTCTTCGGGCACGACGCTCGACGGATAGATGATCGGCGAAACAAACATCCATATCTGAACAAGAAAGGACAGTGCATAGCGCACATCCCGGTAGCGAACATTCAACGCGGAGAGCCAGATCCCGAAGCCAAGCGCGAGAGCCGTCGCGAGCGCAACCAGCGGCAGGAACATCAAGTATTGAACCGTTACTGGAAAGCCATAGTAGATCAGCAATCCCGCCAGCAACAGTGATGCAATTGCGAAATCAAGCAGACCCGAAAGCACCGCAGCGCTCGGAATGATCAGCCGCGGAAAGTAAACTTTCGTAATCAGATTTGCATTGCCCACCAGGCTGTTCGCCCCGTTTATCAGCGCGTTTGAAAAGTACGTCCACACCAGTAACCCTGTGTAAAAAAATACCGGATAAGGCACGCCATCGGTGGGCACCCGAGCGAGCTTGCCGAAAAAGTAAGTGAAGACGATCATCGTGACCAACGGCTGAATGACTGCCCAGCTCGCGCCAAGCAACGTTTGCTTGTAGCGCACCTTTACGTCGCGCCAAATGAGGAAATAGAGTAGCTCGCGATACGACCAGAGCTCGCGCAGATTCAAACCGACCCAGAACTTGGCCCGCTCGATGACCACGACGGGTTTGTCCGGTAACTCCTCTGATCTGTGGCTTGACCTGACTGAGACCATTCGCAAAATCCTACTGTTCGCACGGCCGCAATGCTGCGCGCAATGCCTCCGTGTACTCGCGAGCCTCGGAAGTCGCGCTTTTTGCGGCGGAAATGTACCTTTGCACCTTCTTGCAATCGCCAGCGGAGGGCTTCAACTGACTCATCTGCGCCAGGTATGGTAAAGCCTCCGCGAACTTCTTGTCTTCTATCAGCAGCGACACCAATCGCGCTTGCATATCATACGCGGCCGGCGCGACCGAAACACCTTCCTTCAATACACCCTCTTCCTTTGATCGGTCCACGCTTGCATAGCAATTCGCGAGCACGTCATATGCTTCCAGGTTCGAGGCGTAGAGGGCTATCGCTTCCCTCAAGAGTTGTTCTCCCCGTGCGCGATCGCCTTGCTGCCACTTCGCTCCGCCCAGAAGCATCGACAGTTTCGACCGAAACCAAAGCGGCTGCTGTACAAAAGAATACCCACCTTGATTGTCCGCCCACACAAAACCTTGTTGGATCAGGTCCTCGGCTTCGCGAGTCCTGTTCTGGCTGACCAGGATTTGCCCGAGCGTCACGTACGTGAGGAGATACCCTGGGTCGTTGGCCAGCGCTTCCCTCAATAGCGCCTCCGCCTTCTTCGCGTCCCGCTCGAGATACTGGTTGGCGAGATTGTACGCGGCTCGCGGCGAGTTCGGCACCGCTTCATAATTCGCTTGCGAGACGGTGAACTCGTCCTTCCAATCGCTATTCCGTAGCACCGTCATGACGGAGAAGGATAAGATCAAAGCGCCGGAAGCGACATAGACAAATTGGCGGTTTGTTTTGCTTCCGGAAAACCTCTCCGCCGTAAGCGCAACCAACAAGCCGAAGGCCATCATAGGAAGGTACAAGTAATGATCGGCTAGCAACTCGTGGTGAGGGATGATCTGGCTCACCGGAAGCAGCATTGCGAAATAGGAGAAGATCGCGAAGGCCATCGCCTTGTTCTTCCCAACCAGCGCGAAAGCCGCAGCCAAAATTGAGCCGATCAGCGCCAATGACGCCAAGACCCGCCAGTCGAGCAACGAAGTTGAGAAGTCGAATGCTCCGTAGTATTGCGCGATTGGAGTCGGAAAAACCAACTGTTTCAGATACCACGCATGCACGCGCAACATCATGAGGACCGTCTCGAAGAACCCCCCGCCCCAATAGCGGAGACCGGCATAGCCCGAGCGAAGACTCGCGCCCACCATATAGGTCTGATACCAGGCGTAAGCGGCCGCCGCGGCAATCAGCGCAATGTACAACCACTTGTCGGCAGCGAATGCCTTTCGCGCTGCTTCGATGCTGCGCCTCAGTTTCGAGCCGGTCTGCTCGCCCCACGCCTCACAGAAGTTCCACACAAAAATAACGGCCGGCAAACTCACCGCCATCTCCTTTGTCATCAGGCTCAGAACCCACAGGCCAACGAACAAGCCAGCGTGCTTCAGCGACCGGCTCTTCCTAAAACTGAGATAAGCGTGAAGCGAAGCGATATAAAACAAACTAAAAAGGACGTCGCGCCTTCCGGAGATATACGTGACGGCATCGGTTTGGATTGGATGGACTGCAAATATCGCCGCCGCCAGAAATGACACAAGCAGCCGGTTGCCCGAAATCCGGCGAACAAGCCAGAAAACCAGGAGCGTGTTTCCAGCGTGGATGATGATGTTGGTCAAATGAACCCCGAAAGGACTTGCTCCCCAGACCCCAAAGTCCAACGCATAGGACAGGTTTCTGATCGGCCGATAAGAAGAGGTGAGCATTTGCAGAAGGTGCGCAAAGCTTGTGGGCCTGCCATCGATTAGCACCACTTGGAGATCGTCGAAGACAAACGCATTTCCCAGACTGTTCGCATAACAAATCAAAACGAGCCCGACCAGCGCCAGGACGGCGATCTGGAGATTGCGCTGTTCCGCCAGATGACCGGTCGCTTGCTTTCGCAAGCCCGAGCGCTCCTTGCCGGGTTTCTTTCGCGCAGGCTTGGGACGAGCAGTCTGGGATTTCATAGGCGTGGAGCAGTTGCCGACACGCGTCCGGGGCTATTGATGGGACGCAACCAAAGATTCCATTTGTATTTCAGCCTCGCGGCGCTATATCTTATCCGAGTCCAGTAGAACGGGCAACAGCCTCAGGTCCGGTAGTTGTTCTAACGAAGGGCGCAAGAACCTTGAGCCGCGGATCCCTCTCAATCTCGCTTGTCATACCCGTGTTGAACGAGCGGCCCTCGCTCGATGATCTTTATTCGCGCCTGGTGGCTGTGCTTTCGGTACTTGCAATTCGTTACGAAATCATCTTTGTTGATGACGGGAGCACCGACGGCTCCCTTGAAGCGCTCAAAGAAATCCAACGAAGCAACTCCTCTGTGCGCTACATCAAATTCCGGCGAAACTTCGGCAAGTCGGCTGCGCTCGCCGCCGGGTTTCGTTCCGCGCGATACCCGCTTGTAGTAACAATGGACGGCGATCTGCAAGACTTGCCCGAGCAGTTGCCGCTTCTGATCGATAAGCTCCACGAGGGATACGATCTGGTTTCGGGCTGGCGGCACCACCGCAGCGATCCGCTGACAACTCGAATCGGATCGAAGCTCTACAACTGGACAACGTCGATACTGACCGGCGTCAAACTGCACGACATCAACTGCGGATTCAAGTGTTACCGAAGAGAAGTGCTCGACGAAGTAATGATATACGGCGAGCGGCATCGCTACATTCCAGTCCTCGCCAGCTATCGGGGCTTCCGGCTCGGCGAAGTCAAAATCGAGCACGCTCCCCGCAGGCATGGGAAGTCGCACTACGGGATTGGAAAGGTATTCGGAGGCGTGTTCAGCTTGCTTAGTGTCATTTTGATGACTCGATACACCAACCGGCCTCTTCACTTTTTTGGCCTGATGGGCGTCCTCTTGGGAGGGCTCGGCACGGCGATCGATCTCTACCTGGTCACTCTGAGACTCTTCTTTCGTCAGTGGCTCAGCAATCGTCCGCTGCTGATTATCGGAACGCTCCTGATCATCGTTGGAGTTCAGTTCGTTTTGTTTGGACTGCTTGCCGAAATGGTCGCGTTCTCGTACCGCCGCGAGAGTGACTACTCGATCATCGAAACCAGCGAAGACCGCACAGAAGCAGTGACGGACGAAATGAAACTTCCAGTTCCGGTCGGCCGCAGGGACCCTGTCTGATGAGGATCACGATAGTTGGTCCAGCCTATCCTCTTCGCGGCGGCATAGCACATCATACTTACTGGTTGCGGCGTGAGCTTGCAGCGCGCGGGCATTCCGTTCAAGTCGTTTCATTCCGAAAGCTCTATCCACGTCTGCTTTTTCCCGGCACAACCGAGATCGACACCAGCCACCTGAAGCTCGATCCGGGTGCGCTGCCGTTGCTTGCTTCGCTCAACCCGATCGCATGGCTGAGAGCGCTGCGAGCGATCAAGGCCTTCGCTCCTGACGTGGTCGTCTTCCAGTGGTGGCAGCCGTTCTTCGGACTGCTCGTGGGCACGCTGGGCCGAGCGCTGCGGCAATCCGGCATCAAGCAAGTCATCGAGTGTCACAACATCTATCCGCACGAGAGCAATCCTCTCGACCGCTCGCTTCTGAAGTTCGCGTTCTCATCCGCCGACCATTTCATCACCCACTCGAAGCGAGACCGAGACGACTTATCCGCGCTTGCGCGTTCCAAGCCAATCACCGTCTGCTCCTTGCCGAGGCTCGACGAATTCGCCGGCGAGATGGCCGGCACTCGCGCGGGACGCACGATTCTCTTTTTCGGAAAGGTGCGCAAGTACAAGGGGCTCACGGTTCTTCTCGCAGCGATGCCCAGGGTTGTGGCTCAGCTTGATTGCCGGCTCGTGATCGTCGGCGAGTTCTATGATCCGGTCGACAAGTACCGCGATATCATTCGCAAGCTCAAGCTGGAGAATCGCGTCTCTATCGACAATCGTTACGTGGAAAACGAAGAGGTGCCGGGCATCTTCGCGCAAGCTGACGTGCTGGTCTTGCCATACGTAACCGCAAGCCAGAGCGCCGTGGCTCAGATTGCTCTTTCGAACGGATTGCCGATCATCGCATCGGACGCGGGCGGGCTCTCGGAGGCGGTCCTCGACAATGTGAACGGTTTGATATTTCCTTCGGGCGACTCGGAGGCTCTCGCCGATCGACTCGTTCAGTACTTCTCTCGGGAGCTCGGTCCAATTTTCAGCGAGAAGCTGCGCGGGTCAGCTCCAGCCGGAACCACGGCTGTCGGGGTTATTGAAGCATTAACGGCGGGCGGCTCAATCGCATCCGAAGCACCAAACGCGCGAGCCGGGGATTAGCGGTCAACGCCAATGTCATCGATCCAGTCAATCGACAACACTGCAGCTCCCTTCGTTTCCGTGATCGTGCCGTGCTACAACTCCGAGCGCACGATAAGGCGTTGCCTCACCTCCATCATCAACCAGCAAACCTCTTTCAGTTTCGACATCACGGTCGTCGATAGCTCGTCCGACCAGACTCCGGGGATCGTCCAACGTGAGTTCTCTTCCGTGCGGCTCATTCATCTGGAGACCAGGGCCCTTGCGGGAGCCGCACGAAACCTGGGCGTGCGGTCGACTCGCGCGCCCTACTGTTTGATGATCGACTCCGACTGCGAAGCGCGACCCGACGTGATCGAACTGGCTGTAGCACGATACCGCGAGGGAAGCTACGCGGCAGTAGGAGGCTCGCTTGAAAACGGCACGCCCAAAAGCTTGAGCGGACTCATAGGCTACCTCGCCGAGTTCAAGGAGTTCATGCCGACCGCGCCGCTTCGCCTTTCCACAAATGTGCCGACCGCCTGTGTCGCTTATCAACGAGAGACGTTTGAGCGATTTGGGGAGTTCCATGAGAATCTGTGGCCTGCCGAAGACATATTGCTCCACTGGAAAATGCACTGCGCGGGAGAGCGCATTCTCTTTGATCCGGCGATTAAGGTAACCCATCTAAATCGCACGGGCTGGCGCGTGGTCCTCTCTTATCAAATCACGCTCGGTAGGACTTCGGCGATGGCGCGGAAGCTTGGCGGCTTGCCCGGAACTGTTCTGCTTCACCATCGGGCGCTGATCGCGTTGATGCCCTTCGTCAGAACAATGAGGGCCGCGGAATGGCTGGCGAAGTACGACTTCAAGATGTTCCTGCTGTTTCTTCTGATCTGGCCTCTCTATCTCCTGGCGATGTCGTTCTGGTCCTTTGGCTTTCTCAGAGGAGCCAGGCAACGTTTAGTCTAAAACAGCGCCTCGAGCGCGTCGGCGACGTTCCGCACACCCACAACCTCGATCCCATCGTCGTAGTCGAGCCCCGCAAGATTCCCGCTCGGGACTACGCAACGGGTAAAGCCCATCGCATAAGCTTCCCGCACTCGAACGCTGGCCTGGCTTGTAGCGCGCACTTCACCCGCAAGCCCTACTTCTCCAAATACCGCCGCGCGTGCATCAACCGGCACGTTCCGAAAGCTTGAAGCTATCGCAGCTACGATGCCCAGGTCCGCCGCCGGCTCTTCTATCGTCATCCCTCCGGCGACGTTCACGAACACATCATCCGCGAGGACATTCATCCCGACTCGTTTCTCGAGCATCGCCATCAACAACGCCACTCGATTCGAGTCGACTCCCTGAGTCATTCTGCGACTGGTGCCGTACTTGTTTGAAGTAACCAGGGCTTGCAGCTCGACAAGCATCGGCCTCGTCCCTTCGATGCAAGCCATCACTACCGAACCGGAGACTCCGGTGGGGCGTTCGTTCAAAAACAGGCCAGAAGCGTTCATCACAGGCACAAGCCCCGCCCCGGTCATTTCGAACACGCCGATTTCGTTCGCCGCGCCGAAGCGATTCTTCACCGCGCGAATGATCCGATGGTTGTGATGGCGTTCGCCCTCGAAGTACAAAACCGTGTCTACGATGTGCTCGAGCGTCTTCGGCCCGGCGATCGACCCGTCCTTGGTCACGTGCCCGATTAGAAACACCGGCAAGCTGCGATTCTTCGCCAGCATCAAAAACTGCCCGGCCACTTCCCGGACCTGGGAAACCGAGCCAGGCGCGGATTCAAGCTTCATCGAAAAAACCGTCTGCACCGAATCGACGACCACTGCTTGAGGGTTGAGCCGGTCGATCTCTTGAAAGATTCGCTCCAGACAGGTTTCGGCGAGAATATACAACCCAGCCGGTTTGATGCCCAGCCGTTCGCCTCGAAGCTTGATCTGCCGCTCGCTCTCCTCCCCCGACACGTAAAGAACTTCGCCGTAGTTGGTAGCAAGCTTGTCCGCCACTTCAAGCAGAAGCGTGCTCTTGCCGATTCCCGGGTCGCCTCCGATCAGCACCAGCGAGCCCGGCACGATCCCTCCGCCAAGCACACGGTCGAACTCGCTGATTCCCGAGCTTTGGCGAGAGTCCTCCTGGCTTTCGATCTCGTTGTAAGCGAGCGGCGTCGCCTCGCGCATTCGGAACATGCCGCCGCGCGGCGACGACTCGCCCACGGAGCTTGAACTCTTTTCCTCCGCAAACGAATTCCACGCGCCGCAGTCCGGACACTTACCAATCCACTTGGGCTGTTGCGAGCCGCACTGCTGGCAGACGAAGACTTGACGCGTGCTCTTTGATTTTGCCATGTCCGTCTCTTGGTTTCGGCGCTTGATCGATGGGACGATTAGTATGATTAATCGGCTGATTGCCCGCAAGAAGAAAGGAACTCAGCATTCGTCTGATGTGTCGCGGATAGTGAGCGAACTGGCCGCTCGAACAGCCTCGATGATATAATCCGCTCAGCCGAGCAACATAAAGAAGCAAAGGAACACTGGATAGAATGGGATTAATAAGAATTCTGAGAACCACGCTGTCAGGCTTGATTATCGCGTTGCCTCTCGCCGTGGTTCCCGCCGCAACAGCCCAAACCGAACAGGCCTCGCCGATCGATATCACGAACTACAAGATCAACGCTGAACTGTTGCCTGACGCGCACACGCTCAAGGCGCAGGCGACCGTAACGCTCAAAGCGCTGAAACCCACTCAGTCTGCCGTGCTTGAAATGAACGGTTCGCTCGCGATCTCGAGCGTCAAAGCCGCCGACGGCAAGACCGCGCTTCAGTTTATTCAAGACAAGGTCAACGAGTTGAACGTGAGGGTCAATCTCGGTCAGCTGTACCCCGCCGGTTCGGATATTACGCTGACGTTTGAATACGCGGGTCCGCTTGCAACCTCCGAAGGCGGACCCATAGCCGACACTCGAATGGCCTACGTCGGACCCGAAGGCTGTTATCTGTTTTATGCGGCGCGATGGTTTCCGTTCCACGGGTACGCAGCCGACCGCGCGACTTCCGAGATCAGCCTGACCGTGCCTGCCGCCTGGACGGTCGCCGGGCACAGCGTCAATCCGGTCACGCCTGTCACAAACAAGGACGGCCGCAAGACTTTTACATTCGTTGAGACCCAGCCGGTGTTGACCGGGTCATTCGCCGCCGGCCAGTTCATAACTCGAACGATCAACTCGGGCGGAATGCAAATCGATCTCTACGTACTGCCGGGCAGCGAAGTGCGCCTTCAGGAATTCGGGCAAGAGATCGCGCAGATACTTCAATTCTACAACAACCGTTTCGGGCAATACCCCCTCGGCTCGCGATTCGTCCTTGCCGAAGTTGACGACGATACGCTCGAGTCTTACACCGGCGCAGGCATAGCGTTCCTCGCGCACAGGACGCTGATCTCAGACAAAGCTGTGCCGGTTGAAGCGCTCGCACGCGAGGTCGCCTATCAATGGTGGGGCCAGGGAGTCGGGCTAAAGAGCTTCGACGACGCGTGGCTCTCTCAAGGGCTCGCCGAGTATTCCTCCGTTCTCTATCGCGAATCCCAACAAAGCGC
Source organism: Candidatus Onstottus arcticum (assembly GCA_038040485.1). Lineage (GTDB taxonomy): Bacteria > Acidobacteriota > Blastocatellia > UBA7656 > UBA7656 > Onstottus_B > Onstottus_B arcticum. Next base: position 3,200 of record JBBPIE010000022.1, on the reverse strand, counting down.
GTCGGAGTTTCACGAGACGCTCTCGGAGATAATCGAGCTTGCGCTCGCCTTTGAACAGGAGGCGCCAATCGCCCGCGCGCCAGCTCAACTGAACGATCAGTCGCCGGCCTATCGCTCGGTCGTGTTCTATAAGGGGGCGTATGTCTATCACATGCTCCGAACCACTATCGGCGAGGAGAAGTTCTTCAACCTCATCAAGACATACTATTCGACCTACAAAGGTCAGAACGCCGGCATTGATGATTTCGAAACACTGACCGATAAAGTATCGGGGGCGAAACTCAGAGGCTTCTACGGCTTGTGGATCGACTCAACGGGCGTCCCGGAGTTTAAGGTCGAGTACTCGATCATCCGGACCAAGGAGGGTAAGTTCAAGGTTCGCGGAACAGTGCGACAGAACATGGATTCGTTCCGCGGGCCGGTCGGGCTGGCGCTTGAAGCAGAGGGCGGACGCGAGGCGAAAACTACGGTCGACTTGCGAGGCACTTCGGCGGATTTCGAGATCTCGTCGGAAGGCAAACCGCTCGACGTCGTCGTTGATCCTGAGAATCGCTATTTACGCATCAGCGACGCGATTCGCACTTCGGTGATCGTGCGCCGCGGCATCCAGCATTTTCAGCGCGAAGAATATGCCGAGGCGGAAGAGCAATTCCGCGCAGCGTTAAAGGTAAACTCGCGCTCGTCCTGGGCCTGGTACAACCTCGCTCAGCTTTACATGGAACAACGCAACTGGCAGAAGGCGAGAGACGCGTTCACCGAAGCGCTCAACAACGATCTTGAACCTTCGTGGCTCGAAGTCTGGTCCTACCTCCGCAAGGGCAACGCCTGGGACGCGGAAGACAATCGCGATCGAGCAGTTGCCGAATACAACAAGGCCAAAGAAACTGGAAACACTTACAACGGCGCTCAGCAAGCGGTAGAAAAGTACCTCGGGCAGCCTTACAAGAAGGAACGTTCGACCCAACCGAGCAACTGATCGGCGGCGCACAGCTTTTCGCAATGATATGACCGCGGTCGGCCAGCCGGAACGCTTCATTGTTTGACGTGGCGAGAGCGGCCTTGCTAGTATTCTGACGCTGTTTTGAGACGGGGCTATAGCTCAGCTGGGAGAGCGCATGACTGGCAGTCATGAGGTCAAGGGTTCGATCCCCTTTAGCTCCACCTATCCCCCAACCATCCCCGAGGTGACTATTTCTCTTTCGGCACGACGATAATGTAAGCCCAGGGCTTGCCCTCGTTGAGAATCCACGGCTGCGACTCGCTGCCTCGATGCTCGGGCCGGCCGCCGATGTCCGAACTCTTCATGTAGGGCGCATAGAACATCACGTGCGGCGGAAACACCGTCACCATCTTGCCGCTTTTGTGGTCGTGCGTTTTGAACTCCGTCGAGAGCATATAAGCCACGCCCTGTTTGCGCGGCGCCAATAACTTGCCGTCGCGATAGGCTTCTTCAATGAGCCGTTCGACCTCTTTGTTTTCTTTGCCTTGCTCGATCAATTGCATTTTTCTGAGCACCATCAGAAGCGTCGTTTCCGAACCTTCGCGGTCGAAACAGATGGGCGCCGTGTCTTTCACACCCTCGCGTTCGACCAGGCAAGTGAACCCGTTCGAGCCTTCACGCGCCTTTACATAACCGCCGCGCTTAAGAACGTACACAGCCGCGGTGTTTCTCAAATGCGCGGGCGCGGCGCTGAGAGCCATCTCTATCTCCTTCTCGCGCTCAATCAACTCCGGCTTGTCGTTGGATTGAGCTAGCCCGGTGACGGCCAGCGCCAACCCGCTCAGTAGCAGGGCCCACTGCCTGCGATAGCAACCAACTATCAATTTCATTCAACTCTCTCCTGTTGTGAAAACCTGCCACTTACTCCTCAACCGGCATCGGCCCCCGCTCTTCTTGCTTCGGCGCCTGGCTCAGTTGTCGTTCCAGATGTTACGCCTGCGCGGAACGGGATTCACCGCAAGATCGAAACGATTTGCATGTCTGCAACATCTTTGACAACTTTTCAAGTTTTCCAGGATGAGAAGGCGCTGCGGTGACAGGTAGGTGGTCGATTATCTGATCGCGACCGCTCTGCGCGACGCGACTCTGATACTTGTCAAACGAGAAAAGAGAGCCGCGGAACGGCTCTCTTTTCTCTGTAGCGAATCGGGTCCGACTGCGATACGTACCTTTAGTTAGTCGGGCAGAAGTCGTTGCAGCGGAATGCCTGCGACGGTACCGCCGGCACTCCCGGCCCCGGCGACGGGTTCGTCACCACTATGTTGCCAGGCAAAGCGCCGCATATTCCCTTCTTCAGAGTTATCCGAATAAACGCGCCGGGGAAACCCGAGTCCGCCTCCCTGAACTTGATCTTCTTCGGCGTGACACTCCCTATTGTCACGATGGCACCGCGCTTTATGTTTCTCCCAACCACGTCGAGACTAAACGCGCCAGTCGTCGAGTCGCGCTTGAGATCGCAGCCATTCACCACCGCGATATCGAGGGGCGTGCAACCGTTAGTGCCGGGCGCAACGCCTACCGGACACGGACAACCCGGCGCCGCCACGTCGGACGGGCACCCACCTCCCGTTGACGTGCTGCACGTGAACGTTACCTGTATCCCTTGCTCGTTGCCTGTGGTGCACGGCGTCGGTGACCCTGCCGGCAATGCCAACAGGTTCCGACTGATTCCACCAGGCCCTTGCACGAAGATCAAGAACGTCCTCCCTGCATTCGCACTCGTGAAGTTGAAGAACGCATCTATCAGGAACGGACTCAGTACCGTGAAGGGCGCCGCGTCGATCCGCCTCGCCGGGTCTGCACGATCTATCGCAAACACCGACGTCACGCTCGGCACTCCGTTGATTATGAAACACGCTCCCGATATCAACAGGTCTTGCAGTACCGAACAGCTTCCGCTCGACGGCGTTACCGATAACACTACCGGCGCTCTCGTCCCTAACGCCAACGCGCACGTGAACGTCCTTGTGAACGGCCCAAACGCGTTGTTGTCTCCTGACGTGAACGTCGTCGTCACCGTTATCGTGCCCGCTCCTCCGCAGCACGCCGCCGGGAACCCGCTCGTCGAGGTCGTCCCAAACGACGCCGATACCGGTATCGTCGCCCTTATCAGGTTGCAGCTCACTGGCGTTACATTCACCAGCGCCACCGTCGTCTCCGCTATCCCGTCTCCGTTTGTGTCGCAACTCAACGTCGCGGC
>JBBPIE010000021.1:0-120267 GCA_038040485.1 Candidatus Onstottus arcticum | reverse complement strand
AGCCCACGTTTTGCACCGTCGTGAAGCCCGCCATCAGCGTCACCCATGCATTCGAAGCCGCTTGATACGCAGCCTCCGGTGTTGCTGCTCCCTCGTTCGCATTTTTCCCATCCTTGTCGAAGCTCCAGGTAATGTGAACGTGCGCGTCAATCCAGCCCGGCAGCACGGTCAGGCCACGCAGGTCGTAGTCTATAGGGCCGGCCTTCGTGGCATCTCTTGAGTAGAGTGCGACGATCTTTGAGCCCTCAATCACGATACGAGTGTTGCGCAGGACGCGGCCTCGGCCATCGAGCACGGCGCTCGCTGCAATTACGATGCGTTTGGTCTGGGCAGGCGTCTGTGAAGAGATTGGTTGTGCCAGGGCGCAGAAGCCGAAAGTGCTGAGGATGCCTAGAATGATCTTCGCGAATCGCATGATAGAACCCCTCTCTTTTCGGTGCAGATCTTTTCTAGAATACATCGCTCAATGCATCGAGGTCGATGTTGCCAGTTAAAGGATGACGAAACGTGAAGTGAATCCCGAAGGGATGCCGGAATAAAGCCACGGGTGAGTCCCGCGAACCCGTGGGACCGCGCGGGAGCGAGCGGGCTGACGGACGGCCGAGGCAAGAAGGTCTATCTGTCGGACGCGAACCCTGGAAGGGTGACGGCATGCAGCAGTGCAACATTGCGGATCTGACCTCCCGAGCATTGGTCTGCAGCGGGTTGTCGCAACCCTTGTCCGCCATCCGCTGCGCGGATTCGATCGCTGGACGCTTTGGCCCACGGGTTCGCGGACTCACCCGTGGCTCTATGCCACCACCCGCTTCGCGGGCTGAGCGGCCCTTTCGTTTCGGCCCACGGGTTCGCTGGCTCACCCGTGGCTTACTCCGGGGTCCCGCCCGGGACTTGAATGCGAGAATCTGCCGCCAAAGAAATGCTATGAATGTTATTGAGAAGTTATAGAACACGGTTTATACTCGCTGCACACCTTTAGTTCGGGAGGCTGCCACAATGAAGGAGCCCAGAAAAGCGTGCGCTGCTACAGTTCTCGTAGCTCTTGTCCTGGCACAATCACTTCTTGCCCAACAGCAGCCCAAACCGCCTGCCGACCCGGCGACGAGGCCAAAGTTCCGAGCGCTGGTTGAGTCGATTAACCAGCGATCTCGCGAATTGGGGCTCATATCGGTTTCTGAGGACGAGGACCAGGCTGAGTTCGTCCGCAGGAGACAGAACGCTCAGTTGAGCGAAGACTTCGACAAGCTACACTCGATCAACGTCGAGAAGATCGCCACCCAGTCATCAGCGCCTTCGTTAGACTATAAGACTCTCGCCGACGTGACAGCCGATCTGAAGACTCGCGCAACTCGAATCAAGTACAATGTTGCGCTTCTTCGGGTTGTCGATAAGGGCGAGAAGATTCGATACGATGAGAATGCTGATCTCGCGTCGATGCTGCCCGAACTGAGCCGCTTGATTAACAGCTTTCTGGGCAGCTCTGTTTTTCGCCTTAGTTCGGCCAACGACGCTGAGCTTCGAGTGAAGGCCAGTCGTGATCTGGAAGGCATCATCAAGCTAAGTGAAACGATCAACCGGATCGCGAAGCGGTCGACCAAGATTGCATCCTCACGATGAACCTCGGCGAAATGATTATCGTTCCGCGAGAAGCCTACAAGTTATGAAACAATCATTCACAGCTAGCGTCTGGCAAGAAGGCGAATGGTACATCGCGCAGTGCATGCAGGTCGATGTTGCCAGCCAAGGAGCGACGGAGGATGAGGCTCTCGATAATCTGCGTGACGCCCTTGAACTGCACTTCACGCCGCCAGTCGCCACAGTCGTACCGCACGTGCGCAATATCGAAATAGACATCAAAGCGGCATGAAGCCGCTGCCGTTCCGGGAAGTAAAACGCAAACTGGAAGCGGCGAGCTTTAAGGAAGCCGGACAAACGGGCAGCCACGTGAAGTTCGCGAAAACCACTGCCGCGGATACGCGCACCGCTACTGTACCAAAGCATCAAGAAGTCGCTGCCGGCACCATCCGCATCCTGCGTCAAGCTGGACTCAGTGCCGACGAATTCGACGCACTCTAAAGACTGGTCGATACTCCACCTGCTCACATCGCGCGAATGGAGCGAGAAGTAAGCCTCTCCACAGCAGTCGCCGCCTCGTGTGGCGACCGGGCGATCTCTGCGTGGCCCGCTGTGTTAGGAGTTTTCTACCTGGCTTAAAGGCGGAGCCGCTGAGACGCGGAGGTTGCGCGGAGACGATCGAAGCGGCTTCCAGCCGCTGGCCAGCGCTGTACTTCTAGGGTTGATGTTGACGCTATGAGGCAAGCTTTGAATAATCAAGGACTGCGATAACGAGGCTCGGGCATTCATCGCGCGTTTGGACAAAGGAGAGTTATGCTTGATCGAATCTCAGACGGACGGACCGACCTGGTGTTCGATTATCTATCGCAAGGCAAGCCCGCCAACTCGAAGGACAACAACGGAGTCTCGTTGATCGAGTGGTGCGCCTACTATGGAGACGTAAGCGCCATAAGATTCCTTCTCGCCAGCGGCGAGTCGCTAGAGTCGTTGGGAGATAACCTCGGACTCAACGGAGCTGCTTTTCATGGGCACTGGCGGCTGTGCCAGTTCCTGATCGAAAAGGGCGCCGACGTGAATCGTCCTCTGCCGGACACTGGAGAAACACCGTTGCACTCGGCTTTATGCACAAGCAACCGCGCTGCGCACGACGTAGTCGTCAAAGTCCTGCTAACCGGCGGCGCCAATCCAAATTGCGTGACCAGGTTGTCGGTCGAAACGGGTGCGTTCATGCGAGACTGCAGAACCAAAGGTGAAACGCCATTGCATCGAGCCGCCGCCTTTGGGACTGAAGAAACTATCCAGCTCCTTCTGGACGCCGGGGCAGTCATAGACGTGAAAGATATGAACGGAGATTCTCCGCTGACCTGGGCGAGCTGGCATCTTCGCCCAGCGTCCATTCTCAGGAAACTATGTTACGGGGACTTCTTTATTCGCCCGGACTATGGCGGCGGCATGCAAGCCAACTTGATTGGAAGACCGCATCCGTAATTCGGATATGCGTGTTGAGAGCTGAGTTAATGTGAAAGGAATGAGTGATGAATAAGAAGCAGGGAAGAACCTTAAGCGGAGTATCACGGCGTTCATTTCTGGCGAGTTCTCTAATGGCTGTGCCCGCCGTCGCACTGGCTTCGAAGCCGGAACAAAACTGGCCGGGGTTTCGCGGCACCGGCGCTCAAGGCGTCGCGGACGGCTATGCGACGCGGGCCGCATGGAACGCGGATGCCTCGGCGGGAAAGGTCTCAGGCGTGATGTGGCGCGCCGAGATTCCAGGTCTCGCCCACTCAAGTCCTATCGTCTGGGGCGACCGGATTTATGTCGGCACGGTGGTTCGGCTGTCAGGCAAAGCGCCTCTGCGCATCGGCTACTACGGCGATGTGAAACCGGCGCAGGACAATGATGAACAGAAGTGGATGGTCCTGTGCTTCGATAAGAAATCGGGGAAACGGGTTTGGGAGCGAGTCGTTCGCACGAGCAAGCCCGCGACGGAAAGACACGAGAAATCAACTCACGCGAATACAACTCTCATCACCGATGGCCGGCGGCTGGTAGGCTTCTTTGGCTCAGAAGGGCTGTACTGCTTTGATCTCAATGGCAAGCTTTTGTGGACCAAAGACCTTGGAGTCATCAACAACAGTTGGCGCGGCATCGGGTGGGGTTATAGCAGCTCCCCGGCGTTGTATCGCGATCGGATCGTGGTGCTTTGCGATGATCCGAAGGCCCCGTTCGTCGCGGCTTTCCAACTCTCGGATGGCAAGGAGTTGTGGCGAGCGTCGCGCAAGGGAACTTGTGAAGGAAGCTGGGGTACGCCGTTGATCCACTCGGATGGCGCGAGAACGCAGGTCGTCACCAACGGATGGCCGTTCATCGTTTCTTATGATCTGGAAACAGGTAAGGAGCTGTGGCGCTTGCGCGGGGGCGGAGACATTCCGATTCCGACTCCGTTTGTCGCGGACGGATTGATTGTGGTTTCCAACGCGCACGGAGGGAAAGCTCCACTGTTTGCGATTCGCCCTTCGGCGCAGGGCGACCTCTCGTTGGCGGAAGGCAGCACCAGCAACGATTCGATTGTCTGGAGCGTTCCGAATGGAGGCTCTTACATTTCCACGCCGGTCGTATACGGCGGCTACATTTATCTCGCGAATCACAACGGCGTGTTGCGGTGCTTCGATTTCAAGACGGGCGGCAAGATGTATGAAGAGCGGCTTGGCGCTGACGCTTCCTGCTCATCATCACTAGTCGCGGCGGACGGCAAAGTGTATTGCCCGACCGAGCAGGGCGTCGTGCACGTCATCAAGGCGGGGCCTAAGATGGACGTGCTGTCGAAGAATGAGTTGGGCGAGCCTTGTCTGGCAACGCCGGCGATATCGCAGGGAGTGATCTACTTCCGCACTTCGGGAAGCCTTATCGCGGTGGGTTAAAAAATGGCCTGCACAGGTGATCTCCGTCCCGAGAGCCCCTAGCCCTTTTGGCCCCGCACCGGATACTGTGCCACAACTATAGACGACTTCACTGAGCGTACTCTTTTGAAAGACTTCATCAAGGAGGTACGTCCACGAGAGGCAATTGCTTTAAGCAGCTTCTTCGTCAAGTTTTTGCTGCAGCCAAAGATTAACCAACTCGTCTACCTTTACTCCTCGTTTTGCAGCCTGCTTTTCAATCTCGCTCAGCAATTCAATGCTGACAGGAACCGTGCAAGTCACTTCGAATTCGGCGTCTGCCGCATCCGTATCGAACTCCGTAAAGTCGTGACTGTCCCAAAACTCTCCGATCTTTTCGTCTGAATCGGCCTTGGAAATGCTGCTGAGTTTATTTTCTGCCATAGGTTTTGCGCTCCTTGTCGCTCATGTCGCGAGCGCTGATGATGACCGCCGTCTTGAGTCTCGGCTTGTAGATGAAAAAGACTGAAAGATATCTGCCGCCAAGCGTTTGTCCGAAGGCGGCGTAAACATTCTCGCCAGCCGTGTGTCCCTTTTCCGCGAAACGAATGCGCGGCTCGCTAAATAGAATCTGCCTCGCCTCGCTAAAGGTGACATGATGCTTGGATTCGAGTTTGGCTTCAATCCGTTCAGGGCAAACGATGGTTTCAATTTGCACTTCACCAATCCCTCACACATCACCGCGTTATCTTGAAGCACGCCCAGTTTCTTTTGGACCGAGTATAGGCCCGTTAGCGTCTCTCGACAATGCCTCGCGCCTTGGACTGTCTTCAGATGAGTCGAGTTTTGGGGATTGGCGACCGTCGGGTCCAGGAGCCCGGCTGACTTGTCGGGCGAGCACTTATTGCACGGCGCTTCTTGGCACGATGCGGTCACTGGCAGTCACGTATTGCTTGTTGATCGAGTCAATTCCGACGATGTAAGAACCCGTCGCTCCAACTCGCCGATTAGGCCCAAAGGTGACGGGCCCAATCACGCCCGTCTCAAAGCCCTGAAGCCGCTCGAGTGAATTCAGCAGCGCGTCGCGGCTCAGTTGTCTGTCTGCGTTTTTGGCGGCTTCGATAAAAATCTTTGCCGCCGCGTAAGCCACTGCCTGAAATGCCGCGCTTCGCACATTGACTCCCGCTTTCGTCATCACCGCGAGGAAGTCGCCGAATTCCGCTTCAGAGGGCAGCGAAACCGGATATGCAAGATAGGTGCGGAGTGCGACCGCGGGCGGCAGGCTGAACGCGCTTCGTCCAACCATCACCGCTGAGCTTAGGACTCCGGCTTCAAGCTTCGCCCGGTCCATCTCGGCCGCAAAGGACGTAATATCCTCGGCGCCGCCGAAGAAGAAAACGTAGTCAGGTTTCTTTGGGGCTAACGCTGCGACGGCCGCGGCTGCCGAGAGCGTGCCGCCTTTGTAGCTTTGCTCAGAGACTAACTGCATCGAGTACAGCTTCGCCTGAGACCGCAAACCGGCCAGCGCATCCTGGTCAAAGTCTCCGTCCGAGTAAACGACCGCGAGCCGGGCGGCCGCCCGCCCTTTCGGCCGCGTCGCTTCCGAACCGACGAAGTCCACAAGCGAACGTGCCTGGTCGCCAAAACTTGGCAGCAGGTAGAACACATAACGGTTGGGTACGACCGGCAGGCGGGGCGACAGCGTGACCGGGCCTATCAGCGCCACCTCGCTTCGGCTCAGAAACTTGTTGGTCTCATCGCTGCCCTGAGGCTCGAAGCTCCCCAGCAGAGCAAAGACCTTGCCTTGCTCGACCAGCTTCCGCGTCGCCTCGGCGGTGCCCGCGGCATCGCCCTTCGAGTCCTCGACCAGCAACTCGAGGCGCCGGCCGTAGATTCCGCCCTTTGAGTTGACGTCCGCAAAACAGGCTGCCAGAGCCGCTCTTATGTCTTCGCCCACTCGGGCAAGCGGTCCGCTCATCGGCAGCGCGGCTCCCATCTTGATCGCGTCATCGGTCAACCCGGGATCAGCGTCCGCGTCCGAGCCGATCTTCTTGAGATAGGCGATCAGGTCACTCATCTGACCCGCGGCCATCTTATAACGCGGCATCCCCGGGTGAAGCCGGCCTCCACTCGAATCAAGGCCCCGGTTGATCGACCGAGCCAGCGTGATGTCTGAGTAAGGACCGCGATCATTGCGGGTGAGCGGTGATTGATGCGAAGAAGACAGCGTACGCCAATCGAGGGGAGTGGGCTGAATGCCTCCCTCTTTCGATCCTTCGCCCCTCAACCCGTGGCAGTTCGAGCAGGGGAAGGAGCCGGCCGGCAGCTCTAACTCGCCGTTGCCCAGGATGGCTATGATCTCGCCGCCATCGCTCTCACCTTTCAGGTAAATCTGCTTGCCGCGGCTCTCTTGGGGTGTGAGCTCTTTCGCGGCCTGCGCCGCGACATTGCTGGACGTCATCAACCACGTAATCGTTACTGCTGAGAAACAAAGGACGCAAAGGACCCGAAGGACATAAGGGACACAAAGATGACGAAGAGAAGACATTCGAATTGGGATCCTCCGCGAGAACGTGTCAAGAAGATCGCAAGCTCACCACTGACTACTGACCACCGACCACTGACCAAAGAGCACTGACCACTGACCGCTGATTTCTCAATCCTGCTTTGGTCCGGCGACTTTCAATACCGAGTCCGCGATCTCCGAGGGCTTCGCCATCGCGAATACCTTCAGCCATTCGCCCGTCGCGAGGTTCCCGACCATCACCAGGCCGCTGTGCTCGTTCTTGTCCTTAACGAACCCACCTACTTTGCTTAGGACGAGATCGACATCGGCTTTGCTGCCAGTCAGAAAGAACCAGCCATCCTTCACCTTGTAATTCGTTGCGTACTTCTTGAGCGCGGCTGGCGTGTCCACAAGAGGATCAACGCTTATCGAGATCATATTGATGTCGTTGCCGACGCGTTCACCCAGATAGGCCTGGACCTTGAGGAGATTCGCAGTCATCGGCGGACAGATGCCCGTGCAGGTCGTGAACATGAAGTTGATCAAGACCGTCTTACCCTTGAGCAAGTCGTCAAAGAAATGAACAGGCTTGTTGTCCTGCGTGTACAAAACGGTGTTCGGGAAATAGGCTGCGGCCTTTTCCGCCGGGGTCTTTGCCGCACTTTGTTGGGTGCGAGGCGATGAAGTACCGGCCGCAGGGTTAATAGCGACACCGGCGTCAAGTTTCCTCTCCACCTGTCTCTCAGTTTGCGCTGCGATTGATGAACCGGCCGGCAAGGGGACCTGCACGCTCGAGTCCTCTCGCCCGGTTTTAGCCATCACGTCCGTGATCACTTTGACAAGCGCACGCGGAGGGGCGAGCCCATAAGTGCGTGTCCAGTAGCCGGCGGCGTCGTTTCCCACCAGGACCATTGGCGTATGGTCAGTCTTATCGGAAACCCCCGCGCCGAGAGCTTTCAGCAGCCGGTCTATCTCAGACGGTGTGCCGGTAATAAACGACCAACCGGGTCCGGCGTTGAACTTTGAGGCAAAGGTGTTCAACCGCTCAGGCACGTCAGTGGAAGGGTCAACGGTGATCGAAATCAAAGACACGTCTCGTCCAACCCGGTCGCCTAGCTCTTGTTGGACCTTGCGAAACGTCGCGGCAAGCGGTGGGCAGATCGTCGTGCAGGTTGTGAAGAGGAAGTTGATCGCTACTGTCTTTCCCTTGACCAGATCGTTGTAGAACTGAAGTTTCCGGCCGTGCTGGTCGTAGACGGTTGTGTCCGGAATACGGGCAAGGTTTAGGGACGCGCCGTCGGCGATCGCAGTCGCTTCGGGCTTCGCCGTCTCGGCCGCGGCTATAGTTGGTTCACTGATCGCGCGTCTCAAAGCCATTCCGCACTTTGGGCACTTGCCGGGTTTTGTAGCTTTCACATCCCTGTCCATCACGCAGACGTAGAACACCGTCTTGGTTTCAGCTTGCGCGACAACCGGTGCATCAAGAACAACAGATGACAGAGCAATGGCAAGCATCAGGAGAAGGGAACTGAAACACATCAATCGGGGTTTAGGGCTCTTCTCGATCTGACGATCATCCACAATTTGCGAGGTTGAAGCGACGCGCACGCCTGATGGACTATTCACTTCTTGATCTCCACTTTCTTCGTAGCTCCCTCCTGCTCGCCTTTCGCGTCATTTAACACCTCCAGATTGGTGAAAGGCAAGCTCGCGTAACGTATCCCGCGAGACTCTATCTGGGTCATCACTCTGTAGTAGCCTTCGTGAGGGAGCAATTCTGTTACTTGATAAATCCCCGAGCCGACTTCTTTTGCCCAGACTCGCTTTTGCCAGATGCCGGGCGGCTCGAAGATGAGTATCTGAACATCCCTGAGCCCGGATATCGGTTGCTTGGTGATGGAATCGCTGACCTTGAACTTGAGGGTCACCGCCGCGGCTGGATCGTACCGAGTGCCTTTGAACAGCGGCTCGATGAGCGTAGAGGCGTGCGCCTTGATCTTCTCAGCGAACGGCGAGTCGCCAACTGTAGCCTCGAAGCAATTGGTAATTCGCGGCTGGTCAAAGATCACCGGAACGTCGAAAAGACCGGCGTTCTTGAGCTTCACCGTGGACGAGTAGACTCCCGGGGCGGTTTCCCTCAGGCTGCGATCTATGAGCATCAAACCGCGCGGCTTGCGTTTGTAGTTTTGAAACGTCCCCATCGGAACCATCATCCCTTCGACATAGTAGTAGGACATCTGGTCAGGGGCGTTCGCGATAATCACGGAGCTACCGTCGGGCGTCGGCTGGATCATATCGGCGACGCCAATGTCCTGAGGCGACGCGTTCGGGGGAAGGCTGCCGGCCTGGATATTGACGGGCGCGAACTTTCCCTTTTTGACCTCATTCAGCTCAATCAATGAGAACTTCTCCGTTTCAGTGCCTCGAACATAAGCATAGGAGTTTGTGAAGGTCACTTGATCTGCGCCTTTTACCACTTCGCCTTCAGCGATAACCCCGTTGGTCGCGGCGTCAATAACGGAAGCTGCGCCCTCGATTTGATTGATTGCGAAACCGTACCGTCCCGAGCGGTCGAACCTGAGCGCAACGATACCTCGCTTGAGCGGAATTCTCTTTACGACCTGTTGCTTTTCGGGGCTGATTACTTCGATCGCTCCGCCGTTGATCGATGCGACGTAGACAGCGTTGCCCGCGCTGCTGAATGCGATGGGGACCGGTGTCTTACCTACCGCGATGTCGCTTATCTTCAAAAAGGTTTTTGCGTCAATCGCTGACACTGTGTCTGCTGCGCTGTTGGTGACGTAGGCAAACCGGCTGTCGGGCGTGAAAGCGATGTTGTGCAATCCCGCGCCCGCGGGGGCGAAGCCGGCTAGCTTATTAGTCGCTGTGTCAATCACGGCGACCGAAGGCGAATCGTCCAACCCGACCCACACGTGACGGCCGTCGGGTGAGATCGCCACGCGCGCCGGCCTGGTCTTGTCGCCGGTCAATATTGTTCCGGTGAGCTCGCGCGTTATCGTGTTGATGACCGCGACCGACGACAGCGAAGGCATTGTTACATAGAGGAAGTCTCCGTTCTTTGAAAGTACCCAATCAAGACCCGGGCCCGGCAGCGGGATGATGCTTTCAAGCTTCGTGACGTTGAATGATATTTGCGGATTGATGAAGGTAATTGTGTTGTCGTGATTGAGGGTGAGCATCGAGTAGCTGTTCAGGTCTATGTCAGCGCGGGCGCTGAGCCTCCCGGCCATGAAGGCCCGGATTGAGTCTTTGCACTCAGCCTCATTGGGTGCGTGGTCGGCGGCGCGTCCGCTGAGCCAGGCGCTCGGACGCAAGCCCCTGATTGGCTGGCCGGTACTCTTGTCGGTTACCCGGAATGCTACGTTGGCATCAGCACCAGCAACGAGGCCGGCGTCCTTGCCTGAATCTTTTTTTATCGAGTTGATCGAAAACTCGATCAGGATGCCTTCCTTCTCGTACCGCTGCGAGATGGATGAAGCCGGGGCATTGCCGCTCGTCGATGCGGGGGGCGCTTTGAAAACCGGTTGATCCTTCCCCGCCTGGGTTTGCGCGTTCGCCGGTGCGACACCGAGTAAAGTCAAAACCAACAACTGCGATACTGCGAGGACTTTTGAACGGGCGATCTTCTTTGTCAGCATTTTCAATCCTCAATCTTGCGGGGGACCTTCCCGTGGCCCCGGTAAGCCCCCCGCAACATGCTCGCGGCCAGCTAATGACCGAAAGCATAGTCTATGCGAATTCTAGACTTGAATACCTCTTGTTCAACGGCGCCATCCAGGCAGCTCAGGCAAAGATTCAACTCCGATGGAGCAGCTAGTCCGTCCAAGCCATCAGCCGGCGGAAACTTGGACATCGACCCTTCCGATGATCAGGATCCGTCTCTCGTCGCAGTGTATCCCGGTTGCCGTTAGGATTATCACGCCGCAACGGCCAACCTGGAAGTCTGCAACCGGCATACCGGCGGCGAGGTGCTCAGAATAGCCTTGATTGCTTCGAGTATGGAGGTCGTCGTTTCAGGAGGGTGTCTTACAATGAAACAAGTCGGCGCGGAGCTGGTTCAAAGTGATACCCAGCACCCGCGCCGATAAACCCTGCCGGAGGCATTGAGCCTCCAGCCCGGGGAATTGAACAGCCGTCAGTTATTGAGTTACTCGGAAGATACCCCACAGTCCGCTGCTGAAATTGAAGCTGTCCTGCGTTCTGTAGAGATAGTCACCCTTGATGTTCATCAACCCACCAGCCTGCATCAGCAAGTTGAGATGCCGGGTTGGGCCGATGCCGCTTTGCGAACCGATCTCGAAGGTGAAAGGATTGGCTCCCAGCACCGTCGAATTCAGAGTCCACGGCTCGAAGTTCCAGTGATGACCGAAGATCGTAAACCCATGCTGGCGCCCATGGCCGGCGGTCTCGAGGACACGGAACCGAACCGGGGTCCCGATCTTCGCAGTGAAGATCGGTGTTGCAGGATCACAAGGCGGTGCGCCACACCCTGCGTTCGGGAACAGAGAACTGAGCGTGTTCGTGTAGATCTGATCGCCCATCGTCCGCTGGTCAGTCTCCGGTGGGAAGCCTAGGCGGGCCCACAGAGGCTCGGTCTTGTAGTTGAACGCCTTCATCCCGCTGTCTTCCGGGTCGTCGCCGGCGGGTGTGGCCTCCATCGGCTTTCCCTCTTTGTTCTGCATCGTGATGTCATCCTGATAATTGATGACAAACTCGCGGAACAACAAAGCGTTGGTTGCACTTCTAACATCCGCCGTGGCGTTGCTTTGGGTTACGAGCGTCTGTGTAGAGAATCTCGGCTCTACGATCAGCGTTCCAATCAGGCCGTGCGAGCTGTGCTTGATTACGTCGCCATAGTCTCGCAAGTGCGTGGTGCCGTATTCGATCGGCATGAAGGTGAAGGTAGACCCGCTAATGGTCACGCTGCCCGCATACCATGCGTACTGTATGCTCTGGCCAGGTCCAACGGTTGTATCAGGATTCAACCCAATAGCCGCTCCATCCGAGCCGGTCACGTCGTGGAACAGCAACTGCGGATGCAGGCTCACGCGGTTTGAAGTCGTCACCTGATTGAAGTTGAAGTGGGGAACGATCGCGGGCATCAAGTTCCAGCTATCGTACTCGGGCACCACCTCGGGCAGCTTGTTATCAAGCACAACTTGCATGCAGTCACCCGCATTGACACGTATCACGATTGGCTCGAGTGGCTTCACGCCCGCAACGATTGCGGCGTGGTCATTCTTGTCTATGTAGACGATTCCCGCAGGGTCGTGAAAGCTGAAGTTCTTGTTGTAGACGATGCCATCCGGTCCGACAAGGTCCTTCGCCATCCACGCCTGGACGGTGAAGTTCTTGATAGGCGGCGAGCCAGGACTAGTGGGACAAGTGTTTATGCCCTGAGGAGGAGGCGGCGCGAAACCACCGCCGGTTGGCTTTGCCAATATCTCGTCAGGAGCTGGCGACACGGCTCCGGGACGCTTGAGCGGGTGCACCGATGCTGTTTGAAAACTGGGGTTATTCGGCAGCGTGCCAAGACCCGGTTGAAGGTCCCTATAGGTCCTCATCAAACCCCACATCCCGTCCCATAGATTGTCCGTTGACGCGGACTGGTACAGGAAGTCCGCGATGCCGCTGCTGTTGAATACCGGCATCACCTTGTCCGACATCAGGAACTCGAAGTGCTCGGAGATCCCTATTGACTGAGCGTTGGTGAAGCCGGAGTTCGGGGCAGTTGGCTCAAACAACCACCTGTGCCCGTGAATGTTTACGACGTGTTGCTCTTCCTGCGCCCCCTGCAACAGCCTGAACTGAATGCTATCGCCGGGATACGCTTTCAGGATTGGCGTGAACGGATCGCCATGAACGCTCGAGTTGAGAGCGTAGGCGAGCATGCCTTCCTTCCCGAAGTTCTGGACGAAGTGTCCCTGGGTCGTGTCAAACGAGCCTACACGGAGAGGTATTGGCTCGTTGCGGTAGTTCATAAGCATCGTTCCGGGATCGCCGGCAGATATTCCTTCAGGCGTGGGCTTTTGTGAAGGATCATCGATTACTGGAGATCCGATAGCTTCGGGAAGATCGTGCTCTATGCGATTCGGAGGATTGACCGGAATATCGTCCTTTGTGTACACGATCGCGAAGTCGGCTATCTCCATCATGTATTCACGGTAGCTTTGCGAGCCGCTCGAACCCGCGATGATGTTGGCCTGGAAGGAAGTCGGGCCGCCGTCTACTACGCGCGAACCAAAGGTGGTCGCGTTGTCGATCGACTTCCATACCGAGTCGGTCGGCTCGATGACCAGCCCTGCATACAACCCGTGATGCTGGTGGCCGCTTGGACCAAAATGGTCGTGAGTGAACACCGTGCGAAGAGTGCGATCCTTGCCTAGCGTGTTGATCAGAGGATCAGCCCACCACCGCTCAATGTGCGTCTGCGCTCCGATCCAGGCGCCCTTGGGGCCTTCCAAGAAGAATGGATGGGTTTTGGCGGTCAATATCTGCGTGCCGCCGATCTGGTTCTGGAACAGATTATTGGCATCAATCCGTTCGCGGACCGCCTCCGGTGAAAACGCGCCGCTCTCGTAGTTCCAGCCATTCCCGGCGCCGTCTGAAGCAGTGACGTCAAACTTCACAAGGTGAATGTGCTGACCGATGATGTCAGTCGCCTGAAACACTTGGAAGTCATCAAGGTTGAGATTTGCCGGTATCAGGTTCGTCACCCGATAGTCGATGCAATCGCCTGAGTTCGCTCTGAAGAAGAGCGGCTCAGCCGGACGCGAGTAATCAAGCGTTGCTTTCACATCGCGCTCGAGGACCGCTATTCGTGCCTGGCGGTCGTGCCAGTTTGATGTGTTGACAGTCATGTCGAACTGAACCCACGCCGCGCGATACTTGCGGAGAGGGACGGCTCTTGTGGCCCCGTTGCCGTCAACAAAGGTGGTGGGGCAGGGATCGGCGTACGGAGCGCCGGCAATGGGCGGGCGACCGTTAACGAAGAACGGAGCTGACACCCCAGCCGAGTTAACCGAAGGGTATGCCCATCCTTTCCAATTGTAGATTGTCGTGACTGGAGCGCCGCCGGGGATCAGAAGACCCTGATGAAACTTGATCGCCTCCTTCTCCGGAAGCGTACCGTCTTCGGGAACCAGCAGGAGGTTGGCAGTCACGAGCTTCTTAGCGAACCCGAGAAGGAAGGGATCCGAGTTGGCGTTGCGTACTCGGATATTGATCGGGTCATCCATATACTCCTGAGGGATAGCCGGCGGCCCTACTATGGCCGTGCCTCCCACGATTATGTGCCGGGGCAGACCTCCATCCAATCCGACTTCTCGCCCGAGAGGAGCTTGCGAAGGACGGTGGCCGGCCACGCCCGCCATATAAAACGGAAAGCCCTGGAAGTTGGTCGTCGGCATCGGCGGAAGCCCTTTGCCGGGGATTGGAATCAAGGCCATTTGCGGAATGCCTGCGGCTATCTCGCCGTCGGGAAGGTTGCGGCCGCCGGCCACGTTTCCCCCTACAGCGGCGTTCAGCCCAACCTTGCCGTTCTCAAAAACGTCGTGGTTGCGCCACAACTCCCACATGCCCTGTGCGAAGTGCGGGTACAGATGGCAATGGAATATCGAGTCACCCGGAGATCCCAAATTGCGATTTCCGCCGCCCCCATAATTGATTTCGTAGGTGAACGACGCTCCGGGCGAGATCGTCTGCGAGTCAAGATAGAGCGAGTTCTCGTCACGCGGGCTCTGCAGCCACTGGTGGGCGTGAAGATGAAAGATGTGAGTTTCCTTTGGTCCGGCGTGTACGTTGCGAAAACGAACCGGATCGTTCATGTAGGAGTGATGGACGTTCCCCGGATCGTCCGGGAACAGGCCTGCGATTGCTTTCGCAAAACCCGTGAGTGGGTTGATAGGACCATACTTCACGAGTACGGCCGGGTCGCCGTTGCTCCACGACTCGAGGAAGAACTCTTCATAGTTGCACTCGGGGCAGTTCGCCGAAGGACCAACTTTCTTCCTGTTGGCTAACACCTCGGTGCCGACGCTGGATGCCCCGTAGTTGATGCCGAATCCGTCCTTGATTGACGCGAAGACGCTCCTGTCGGTGAGCATCTCGGGGAAGGCGGGAGCGCCGGTTTCCAGTTCGTCATGAAAGATCACGGTGAACTCGCGGAACTGCTGGCCGCAAGTGCCTGACGGCGGCGCCTTGGTGCAGTCTTCCGTGAAACCTGTGATCACGGCGTTGAGATCGGTGTAGATGATCTCGTTGGTCGTGCTGAGCATATTGAGGGCTTTGGTGGTTGTGCCCGGAAACACCGCCTCGTAGTCAATTCTAGGCGTGCCAATTGTACTCAGTCCGGTGATAGTGGCCACAGCCAGAACCTCCGGAGTCACTTGCGAACGGTACCATTTGGCGTTCTTGGGCTCGACGTTTACCGTGCCGAACAGCCCGTGATCTATCTGGCCGCCATCGCCTTCGCCTCCCGAGGTTGCCGCTGTAGAGAACAGAAGGTACTGACCCTGTTTCGCTGCGTACCACGTGTAGGTTTTGGACAGATTGGTTTCCACAAGCGACGAAGCATTCATGCCGACGTTGGAACCGTCTGATGCAATGCTCCCCACAAGGTCCAGGCCGTTGACGTGCACTGAAGCGGTTCGCGTCGCGGGCGTGTCACCCTTCGATAGCTTAACTTTTCCGTCAAAGCTTGTCGGACCATTCGGGTCGTCCTCGTCCGGCGGAATCGCCACGGGTGGGCCAAAATATGGAAGCTTATCCGGCGCGTTGATGAATTTCAGGCCTTCAACATCCGCTCGGTTGGGGGTTAGCCAGTTGGTGAAGGTTACCGCAAGACAGTCGCCTTCGTTCACGCGCAGAACGATAGGGCGCGGACGCTTGTCCCCCCTTAGTTGTACGTTGCCGGCCGTGAGCCGCGTTTCTGGCACTATTGAAACAACATCGCGCTTGAGCGCGAACATCATGCCGCCCGGATCGAAGCTTCCGAACCGGTTGTAGAAAATTATCTGATCGAAGGCGACCACGTTCGCCGTCACGGTTTTGCCGCATGTCGGCGTGGTTGGCGGTACCGCATCATCCTGGGCTCGTGCGCTTATCGCGCAGAGCGAGAACAAACCGACCAGCGAAAGGCCCCCACCCAGCAGTTTGGGGAGCCAGACGCGGAGGGTCTTGCCAAACTTATTATCGCTCATTGCTTACTCCTCCTCATTAAACGGACAGTTCCTCTAATATCAACCAGACCCGTTCGGCTACGCACAAAACAACCTGCCCGCCGTTTCACGGGAACCAGCAGACTCTTGGGAAGCGAGAGCTGGCGTTTCGCAACGCTGCTCGCTCGATATCCCTTGCGACCCGTACTCGGTTCTCGAACCGGATCTCTGCGCGTTACAACTACGCCGATCCGCTGCTCGCGTCTCGAGTGCAAAAAGTTGATTCATCCGCTCAGGGCCATGAGCGAAGTAGGTCGCCAATCAGAGAGCAACATGCGTGCCCGGGTCAGATCTTGCTGAGTTCAAAGTGTAAACGTCACCATACACGGGTAAGGCTTGATCGCCTCCAAGCTTTTTTGTGATGGGTCAGGTGTTCTACAGCGATTCAGCCGGAGCATCGTGTGATTCAAAACGTGACTCGCCGTTTTGATCGATTCTTCAACCCGGAACGGCCAGCGCGCCGGAAGAGATATGTGGAGCTGTTTGCCGGCTCCGCCAGCCTGAGTTCATCGAGAGCTGGACTGTTTTGCTCGCAGCGCTACGAAGCAACGCGAGTATATCCGAAGGGACGTACGCCTTGGCCAGTACGCCGCAGCGCCTCGTCGGAAGCCTCCGATGTGACGCTTAGTTTGCTAATGGAGAACCTAAGGATGAGTGCGCAGTTACTTCTTTCCGGCAGCAGTGAGAGATCGCTCTTGTACTTCAGAACCGTTTCCCTTAATACCGAATTTCTTGAGCTTTCGGTAGAGCGTCGGACGGTGGAGGCTGAGTATTTGAGCGGTTTTTCTTACGTTGCCTCCGGTTCGATCGAGGGTCTGCTGAATGGCTTCGCGCTCTACCTCCGCCAGAGTCAGGTACGGGGGAATCTCGCATCTGAAGCCGTTTGCTCGGGCATTTCGGAGGTGCTCCGGCAGGTGTTCCGGTCCGATTTGCTTGCCGTGGCAAAACAGCACAGCGCGTTCGATTGCGCTTTCAAGCTCTCGCACATTCCCGGGCCAGTCATACCGTGACAAAAGCGCGAAGGCTGATTGTGAGATGCTCGTGGCTGCGTTGTTGTACTTGGCGGTGTAGCGTCGAAGGAACAGTTCTGCCAACAACACAAGATCATCCGCGCGTTCGCGAAGCGGTGGAACTTTGATCCTTATCGTGCTGATACGAAAGTAGAGGTCCTCGCGCAATAGCCCTTCTTTCATTGCGCGAGTCGCGTCGCGATTTGTGGCCGCCACTAATCGGAAGTCAACAGGAATCTCCTGCTCGTCTCCAAGGCGGCGCACCTTTCGATCTTGAAGCACGCGCAGCAGTTTGGACTGAAGATGTGCCGGCATTTCAGATATCTCATCCAGCAGCAGCGTCCCGCCGGCCGCGGCCTCGATCAGGCCGCGTTTGTCGCGGTCGGCGCCGGTAAACGCACCTCGCTTATATCCAAACAATTCCGATTCGATCAGGTCACGCGGAATCGCGGCGCAGTTGATTCGCACAAACTGCTTTTCCGCCCTATTGCTATGAAAGTGGAACGCCGTAGCGATCAATTCTTTTCCGGTGCCGCTTTCCCCTTCGATCAGCACCGACGCATCGCTCGGGGCCGTTGCGCGTATCGTTTCGTAAATCTCGCGCATACCCTGCGTGCGTCCGACCATTCCAAAGCCTTCAATTTCTCCGGTGAGTGTGCGCTTGAGGTTGTGGTTTTCGCGCCGAATTGCCGCAAACTCGAGCGCGCGACCGGCAAGGATAAGAACTTCATCCGGCGTAAACGGTTTCGGGAGGTAGTAATAGGCGCCCTTCTTGATTGCCTCGATGATAACTTCCAGCGATCCGTGACCGGTCATCAAGATGACTTCAATTTCAGGGCGCTCTGCTTTTATCCGATCGAGCACGTCAATGCCCGTGCAATCCGGAAGTCTGAAGTCGGCCAGGACGAGATCAAAGGCGCTGGTTCGGATCATCTCGCCGGCTTCCGCGCCTGAGTTCGCGGTTTCGGCGTGGTACCCGCGCGTGGCCAGCACCATCTTGAGAGCATCGGTGATGGTGCTCTCGTCGTCCACAACAAGGATCTTAGCGGCTGGCTTCATATACGCCTTGACTCCTTCCACCTCAGCCGGCAGTTCCAGGTGAACGCGGGACTCTCCCGTCTTCGCCTTGTTCGTCCGCTGCACTAGTGGATGACGC
This sequence comes from Candidatus Onstottus arcticum, assembly GCA_038040485.1. Lineage (GTDB taxonomy): Bacteria > Acidobacteriota > Blastocatellia > UBA7656 > UBA7656 > Onstottus_B > Onstottus_B arcticum. Next base: position 101,908 of record JBBPIE010000021.1, on the reverse strand, counting down.
CAATGTTGTAAGATGCCGGGCGGTGTTGCTCTGACTTCGCGCCTGGCCTCAAGGACATGGGCCGGAGCACTGTATCGCTTCACACAAGCGGTACCGAGAGAACTAAGGACGCAACTCTTTACACTCGCTCCGCCGGAGAATCGCCCGGCGCCCACCGCGCGCTCGTTCGAGCAGACACCTACCAAGCGGAGAACTCCTGTACGGCAATGGGTTTATGCGAATGAGGGATCGCTTCCGCTCCTGTATGGGAACTTATATTCCTTCGCCGAGGTTGTCAAGCTCACTGGTTGAGCGGCGTGCGCGTCAGATTGTCGCGCCCGAATCCCCGGAGGGGATGCTGGAGTTTAGCCACGCGTGAGTCCGCGAACCCGTGGGATGGCAGTAAAGGGTGCACAAACCCGCGAAGCGGGTGACGGCAGGGAGTGCGCACGAGAGATCAACGCGAAACGAATTTGCCTCGAGAAGTCGGCTCCAAGTCGTCACTCGCCGTTTGCCGTCACCCACTTCGTGGGTTCACGTGATTCGAGCTGGCCTTGCCCACGGGTTCGCGGACTCACCCGTGGCTACACTCCAGCATCCCCTCCGGGGATTCGGGCGCAAAATCCTGACCCGCACCCGGTTGAGCGTGACTGTTTTGGCGCGCCGGGAGAGGCGGTGAGACTCATCAGTGAAGCAAACCGGTTTCTGCACGCAAACCCGGTTGTGTTTTTCAGCTCAAAAGGACCGGGGCGACTCGTCGAGTACGTAGCGCGCAATCCCCAGCAGCCGTGGTGGCAAGCTGGGCCACAAGACCGGACCCGCTTCGGGGCCCTAGTTCGCGGATTCGATAGCGGGCTCACTTGCGGGGCCTTGAGCCGTCGATTCGCGCATCCAACGCTGCAAGCGCTCCATGTCCTTCGCAACTGTTCGGGAACCGGCGTAAAGTACGGCGGCCAGGATCAGAGAAACCAGCGGGACCACGTAAAATGCGCTGTGCAGCCCCTCGGCTCTGAATGCTTCCGACATCACGCTTTCCCCAGCCGCGGCCATTGCCTGCCTTGCGTAATGATCGCTCAGCATTCCCAGGATCGAAGTACCGAAGCTTCCGCCCAGCACATACATCGCGAAGAAGTACAACGCCATCGCAGTCGCGCGCAAACTCGGTTCAACCACGTCCTGAATCGCCGCGTAGACGGTTGCATAGTAGACGTAGATCAACATCCATCCGAAGCCCATCAGCAGCATGAATCCAACGAGATCGCCCTTGGGCCTGTCCAGCGCGAGGTAGACCAGCGGAGTCGAAACGAGCAACGACGCCGTCGCGAGCAGCATCCGCCCGTTAGCGCGAGTCCTTCGCAATTTGTCCGCGGCCCAGCCACCGCCCAGTAAGCCGACGACTCCAACCGCGCCCAGCACGATAGCCGCGATCGTGTTGGCTTGCCTCAAATCCATGCCGTGATAGCGGCCAAGGAATGCCGGCAAGAAGGCGTTCACCGCGTATGCGTTGAAGTTGTGAAGTGCGCCTGACAGGATGATCCACCATATCGTCGGTATTCTCAGCACGCGCCAGTAGGGCGAGCCTTCCTGTTGCCGCCCCACGACATCGTGTTCCTCGGCGCCGCCGCGGTGTGGCTCGCGAATCCTGAGCGCCAACGCCCCCAGAATCAAACCCGGGATGCAGGCTATGAAAAAAGTGATGCGCCAGCCATAGGTCTTGGCAATGATCCCGCTCGACAGATTGCTGAGAAATATCCCGATCGGCAGACCTAGCATGAAGATCGAGATCGCGCGCGCCCGCCTTTGCGGAGGAAAGAGATCTCCGATCAGCGAATTGGCGGCCGGCGCGCAGCTCGCCTCCCCGACACCGACTCCGAGCCTCACGGCGAACAGCGACCAGTAGTTCCATGCGAGTCCGGAAGCTGCCGTGAACAAACTCCATACCGACACGCCAATGGCGAGGATTCGCGTGCGCAACCACCGATCAGAAAGCCGGCCCAGGGGCACACCCACCGCCGCATACAGCAGCACGAATGCCGTGTTGAGCCAGCCCAGCGCAGTGTCATTCAGGTGCCACTCCATGCGAATCGGCTCGGTGACCGCTGCCAGAATCTGCCGATCGAAGAAGTTCATCATGTTGATACCGAACAGAACCCACAGCGCGTAGCCTGCTTTGGTCTTGCTTGTCATTCACTCACCTTTTGCGAAACGAGTCGGGGTAGAGTAGGAGTCCACTGACTTCTGCCGGCTGTGGCCTGCCTGGAGGCTACAGACACAGAACTGCGCCGGGAGAATTGAAGCAAACGTTGCTGAATGCGATTCGTGGCAGCGGTAAGGCTCATGACCCCGCGGGCGCCGCCTTCGCTCACTTCCCCTGAAAACTAGGATGCCGTTTCTCGATAAACGCCTTGACGCCTTCCACGAAGTCCGCCGAACGAAAACAGTCGCCTTGATTCACCGCTTCGAATTCGAGCGCACTCGCCAGGTCCGAAGTCTCCGCGTGATTGAGCCCCTGCTTGATCCTGGCGATTGCAATCGAAGGCGCGGCTGCAAGCCTAGCGGCAATCGCGTTGACTGTCGTGTCCAGCTCCTCAAACGGAACTACGCGATTAACCAGTCCGAGGGCCAGCGCTTCGGGCGCGCTGATGATGTCGCCTGTCGTCATCAACTCGAAGGCTTTCGCGTAGCCGACTATTCGCGGCAAAAAGTAAGTTGAGCCGCCGTCAGGCATCAAGCCGATCTTGACGAAGACCTGACCGAACCGGGCCTGCTCGGTCGCAACGATGACGTCCGAGGCCAGCGCGTAGTTGCAACCTACACCGACCGCGGGACCGTGAACTCGCGCGATGATGGGCTTCGGCAGATTGCGCATCGCAAGTATCGTTGGATTGGTGTGCGTGCGAAGCGACGCGGTCACGTCGAGTTTTCGAATGTCGTGTTCGTTGGTAGCTTGAAGATCCGCACCCGCGCAAAACGCGTCGCCGGCGCCGGTCAGGATGATGACCTTCGTTTCATCTCGGTTCGACCGGTCGATTTCTTCGTGAAGCAGCTCGACCGTGTCGGTGTCCACCGAGTTGCGGCGGTCGGGTCGATTGAAGGTGATTCGCTTGATGCCGTCTTCGAGCGAGACTAATAGCTTGTCACTCCATGCTGCCATTGCTGATCCCCTTGTTTGTTTGAAGTGCGAGCTTCGAGGCGGCGTTATTCTCTAATAAAGTCCGTGGATTTGCAATCGAGAGGCGGAAGCGCAACGGAACGCAATTGTCTTCGGCGGTCGATTGCCAAGACTGGAACCAGGCGAAGTTTATCTGAAAGCATCGGGGTAATTTGCCTGCCGCGGCGACCAGATCGGATGTCTGCCTGAAAGGCAAACAGCGAGCTTGGGGAACAAAGGGGTTAGCGCGTAACCACTCCGAACTTGGAAAGCTATCCCGTTCTCAATCGGTGATAACGGCTAATTCCTTGCCATCGTAGAAGAGGCGGGCCGGGAAGCCCACTTTGCCGTTGAGGTGATAGATCTCCTGGATGAACGCGCCGGGAGCAATGCTTCGTGCTTGAGGAGTTTCGGGAGGAACATCGGGACTCGAGAACCAACCCTGTATTCGAAACCGAACACTGACTTGCTTGCCGTCCTTGCTAACCAAAGAGAGCTTGTTCGGGTCAAAACTCTGGGCGGTGGCGGACCGATTCTCGACCTTGATCTGAATTGAGTGAAACGGCCAAACGATGGCGCCGCCGCCACGAAACTTTGCGATGGTAAGCTTGAGTTCGGCGACTGCGAACGAGTGTTTGCTTAGGTCCGCCTTCCGTGTTTGAAAAGGCTCTTGGCCGGCAAGCGCGATAGACGCGGCCATGACAACAAGCAATGCGCCAACAAGCGACTTCGAATGAACCATATGATTCTTCCTTGCTCAGGCTGAGCGAATTTCGGTTAACGCCATTGATCGCCGAACAATCCCTCGTACACGAACAATGCGACGCGCTCGTGGTTTCCGTCTTCGATTGTACCGCGCACCAATAGAGTACCATTGTTCCTGAGTTTCACGGCAGAGAAGGCGCTCAAAGTAACCTCTTGTCCGTCAAGGATCGCGCTACCGCCGATAAGCAACAAACGCTTCGCACCCTCCAGACTTGGGACTTTGCTAGTAAAGACACCCAGCCACAACGCGGCCCGGCCGCCGCTCAACCGCACGGGCGAGACTATGCCAAACGGGCCTGTAACCTCGCCGAACTGGTCCATCGAGACCAGATGCAGGTTGTTCGATATCGGAGGTCCAAAGCTATGAATTACCTCCCCGGAGGGATCAGACACGACGTCGCCGGATTTCGCGATGATCTCGGAAGCGCCGTCGATGTCTCTGGTCGCAAGCGCGCTCACGCCGCTCTTGAACTCTATCGATGCGTAGCCTTGCTGAAAATTCATGGCAGGAGGACCAAAGACATGCTTCACCTTTCCGAGCTCGGGAAACCGCACGCCCTCTTTTAGAGCATCCCCGACAGCCAGAAACGCATCGAGTGTGATCACCTTGTTGTAGCGGTCTTTCTTTTTCTTCTTTCGGTGCACACTGACCACGCAGGCTGCGGAATAGCCGAGTCGCGAAACGGTGAAGTCGTCCACTACTTCATTGGCCTCCGGACCAATCACGTCACCGGTTGTCAGGGCTTCAAAAACATCGTCGTAGGATGCCTTGAATATCACCGATTTCTTGCCGTCTTCCATCGTCGCTACGAACACCCGTTTGTACTGGTTCTCAGTGGGAGAGACTGATTCGATAGTGAGTGAGGAGAATGATTTGTACGTATTGCCTCGCAACGACTTCTGCCCCGCAAGCGCAACAGTCTCCACGCCTTCGCTGCTCCACAGGAAAATCCCTTCTGGCGCCGGACCACCGTCGATCTCAGCGCGGAACATCACGAGGTTCATGTTGCCGCCGCCGGGATGGACGGTTGTTATGTCAAGATCTCCGAATGTAGTGTACTTTCCGCCGCCAGGGGCGTCGTCATTCGCGCGGAGAATCGCACTCGTGACGCCATTCGAATCGAGAAAGATCGCATTGCTTACGAACGAACCGGATAGCCTGGCGCTGAATGCTACCTCACCCGAATCGACGACCGCGCTCGAGATTATTTCTGCATACGATCCGCCTATCTCGGCCGGGGCCGCTTCCAATTCCATCGCTATTACACGAAGCCCGCTTGGCGCGATATCGTGCTCCGCTCGCAAAGTGGGGAAGGGCGCAGGCCCGGCAGGTTTGGGATCTGATGTTGCGCCGGCCGCGATCAGTGTAATCATTGTAATCACCGTTAGAAAGAAGCTGAGCCTGTCTGGCAATCGACAAATCCGACATCGTGGTTTTCGCGATTTCAACATATTATCGCCCTCCAGGTTCCGGCAGCGGAAGCAACTATCAACGATGCCGCCGCTGCCGGCTTCCGAAACTCAGTTGAGGTTGATGGCCTCTCCGTTTATTTCGTGGTTCTGCGCGGCCCAGGGATCAATATCCCAGAAATCCCAGAACGCGCTGCCGCTTCCAGTTGCGATGTTGGTGCTGTCATTGCCAACCACCAGCGGGTAAGTCCCAGAGGGAATTGTGTCGGCAGCCGCGGTCTTAATAGAGTAGTTGCCGTTCGAGTCAGTTACCGCCATGTATTCGACGGTACCGGCTTGTAGACTCACGACACCGTTGGCGATTGGGCTTCCGAAGGTGTCACGGACCACACCCTGAACCTTTGTCTGCGCAGCGGGTGGTCCCAAGTCGATGACGACAAAAGTCTTGAACACCCGGTCCCAGTAAATCTTGTTCACGCCAAGCGAGGAGCGATTGAGGGTGGTTGCACAGGTGAGAATCTTGTCGGTGGTGAACTCCTGGAGCGCCGTCTGCTGGACTTCTATGCGAAAACCGACCTCGAAGGTCGCGGAAAACACCATCGGTACTCCGACAGTCACCTTCCTGGTTATTTCTACGCTTGTGGTGGCGCTCTTAGACGTCGAGAACCCGCTGCCTGTCGCCTTTGTTAGTGAGAAGGTGTTGACGACGCCCGCGGAGAGCAGGATGCTCGACTTGAGCTTGAATCGCGGCCCGACCAACAGGGCCGGGTCGGTAACGTACTTGCTAAGGAACGAGGTAACAGTGGCCGGCTTGAACTGACCACCCGCGCCATTTGCTTGAAGGTCGCTATGTTTAACGCCAAATTTGTCGACCGCCTTCAGGAATCGAAATGAGAAGCCGCCGGAGAAACCATCCATTTGCATTTCCGGTTTCAGCAAACCCACGAAAACCGTATTGCCAATTGCTCCGGGCGCAGGAGTGGTGAAGCTCTCGACTACGCTACGGCGCAGGGTAATTGCATTGGTGGCTGAAGTGCTGTTTGTCTGCCGGTATGTGTTCGAGCCCCCTATGCTGAAATTGCCGAAAGTGCTCACGCTCGCCGAGAGCGTCAAGGCTGTGTTTTGCGTCGCCGTGAGCTTGATGGTTGTTGCGTGACTCTTCTGATAGGTGTTTGTGGTGCTCGCGATAGATCCTAAGGGCGATGCAACGTAGCTGAGCATGATCGCATCAACCTCGACCTGCCCGGACTCGCCGGTCTGTGCCAGGACGCCGCTGCCCTTGAGCGCGATCGTGGCTCCGATGGCCGCGGCGCCCATCGCCGCGCTGTGAATAAACTTCCTCCGAGACACTTCCTCTGCCTTCGTCGCGCGGTCGTTAAGCTTGATTACGCCAGATTCGTCTTGATGTAGTGCCATTAGTTGTTGATCCTTCCCGCCGCTCGAGGGCGCGGCGGAGAGTAGAGGGGCACACGTTTTGGCGCATACCTCTACCTCTATTTACGATTGAGTGGCGAGTTCCTTGGGATACTACTTTCGGCCCACAAACTGACTTACCACCGGGACGGATAACAGAGAGCGCTTGGTGAAGGTACTACCCGCTTGGAACTCCGACACATTCGGGACGCGCAGGCACTATGACATAGGATGGATTCGAATATCTGTCCGGTTACGGACTTATGCGGATCGACCGGAACCGGTCCCCTTCAACTGCTGCATCGTGCAAAGCATGCTCGATTTCATAGCACTCGCAGCAGGCCGACTCCAATCCCCGCCGGTCAAGGATAGTAATGCGGCCCCGAGCATAGTGAATTAGCTTTGCTTTCTGAAGCTTGTTCGCAGCTTCAGCCACTCCCTGCCGGCGTGAACCCAGCATTTGGGCGAGTGAATCCTGAGTGAACTTGAGCTTGTTCGAATCTACACGGTCACTGGCAATCAGCAGCCAGCGGCATAGCCGCTGGTCAACCGTGTGGAAACGGTTGCAGACCGCGGATTGTGAAAGTTGAGCAAGCAGCACGTAGGTGTAGGAAAGCAACAGGTCATGCAGCGAACCGCGCCGGCTAAACTCTTCCCTTAGTAGATTCGCCTTGATTCTCAGGGCGGTTCCTTGAACCTCGACCCGAACCTGATACGGTGTTCTACTTCTTCCTAAAATCACTGGAATGCCCAGTACACCTTCTCTGCCTGCCATGCCTATCTCGATGCTCTGGCCGCTTAACGTAACGGAAAGCAAAGAACCCATTCCGCTTTGGGGAAAGTAAACGTGACCGATATGATCGCCGAAATGATAAACCACCTTCCCATAGGTCAAGCGCACGGATTCCAGGTTAGGGGCAATTCGATTGTATTCATGACTTGGCAGGGCGGCGAGAATCTCATTACCGATGGATGCGCCGCTCGCTTTGCTGATCATTGGAATACTCGGCTCAAGGGACGATCAAGCATCCTCAATATTCTTGTGATGAGGGACGGTCTGCTCGCGATCTCTGATTTTCAGGCGCGAGCTTCGAGGCGGCGTTATTCTCTAACAAAGTCCCTTGATTTGCAATGAACCGTTGGGCATGGACAATCGTGTTCGCGCTGACCTAATATCGCACCGGTTGAAGACTCGCAGGCTCAAGCCCGCGCCACACCACTCCGGAGGATCAGATCATGAAGAGGGTTCTTTTAGCGATCATCGCTTTATCACTTGTAGTGCCGTTCGCGGCGCGAACTTCGTCAGCGGCGCGAGCCAACGACGAAGCTACGATCTATCGAGACGAGTACGGCATCCCGCACGTCTTTGCTCAGACGTTGGAAACCGCGTCGTTTGGGATCGGCTACGCGCAAGCCGAGGACCGGTTGGAAGAACTCCTCAAAAACTACCGCCGAGCCAACGGCACGATGGCCGAAGTCTTCGGGCAGGACTTCTATCGCTCGGACGTTATTCAGAGAATGTGGCGGCACGCCGAGATCAGCCGCGAGAAATACAACGAAGTCAGCCCGAAAATGCGCGCTTGCATCGAGGCCTACCAGGACGGCATCAAGCTGTTCATGAAAGATCATCCGGAACAGGTACCGAAGTGGGCGCAGGAGATTCATCCGTGGGACGTGATCGCGCTTGGCCGCTATATCATCTGGGGATGGCCGCTTGGTGAAGCGGGAGGCGACTTGCAGCGCGGCGGCATTCAACCCGACCCGGCAGCTTACCGCGGCTCGAACGAGATGCTGATTGCGCCGTCGCGAACGGCGATGAAAGCTCCGATCGCAGTTATCGATCCGCACTTGAGCTGGTACGACGAGTTTCGCTTCTACCAGGTGCGCATCTACGCGGGCGACTACAATGTGTCGGGCGTGTGCATCCTGGGCGTTCCGCTGCCGAGCCTCGCGCACAGCCGCTACTGCTCGGTTGCGATGACAACGGGCGGGCCGGACACTTCGGACATCTACGAAGAGACGTTGAATCCCGCGAACCCGCGCCAGTACAGCTACGATGGGAAGTGGCGCGACATCGAAACGCGCAAGGCAAGGATCGGCGTGAAGAAGGGTGACGCCGTGGATTGGCGCGAAGTCGAGATCGAGTACTCGCATCACGGGCCCATAGTCGCGCACAAAGCCGCCAAGGCTTATTCGATGGCGATTCCGTACGCGAACGAAGTGGGACTCACCGATCAAATCTACGAGATGATGATGGCGCGGAACCTCGACCAGATGAAGAAGGCCCTTGGTCAACTTCAATTGATGTCGCAGAACATCATGGTTGGAACAGTCCAGGGCGACATCTACTACGTTCGGAACGGGCGAGTTCCGGTCCGCGCCAGAGGAGTCGATCCGAACAAGCCGATTCCCGGAAATTCTTCGACGACTGAGTGGCAGGGCGTTCATCAACTGAGCGACCTCGTTCAGATCACGAATCCGCCGAGCGGGTATATGCACAACTGCAACGTTTCGCCTTTTGGAATGATGAAGGACAGTCCGCTCACGCCTGAGACCTACGCGGCGTCACCCTACGTCTACAATGCGACGCGAACGGCGCCTCGGCATCAGCGAGCCGAGATGATGACCGAGCTTCTGGAAGCGGCGAACAAAGTGACGATTGAACAGGCGATCGACATCGCGTTCAGCCCGCGGGTCTACCACGCCGAGCAGTGGCAAGCTCGACTGAAGGATGCGTGGACGAAGATGACCGCGGTCGCAACGGCGTCTTCGGCGTCGGAGGGCGGCAATCCGGGCTCGATGATCTCGCCTGACGCGGCGAGCGTCTACGATCTAATCCAGAAGTGGGATCGGCGAAGCGACGCCGGTTCAGCGGGCGCTCTCGCTTTCTATGCGTTCAAGAAATCACTCGCACCGGAGCTCGCTCGCGCGGTCGACGTTCCCGCGAACATAAGCGACGAGCAGATCACCGCGGCGATTCAGAAAGCGAGCGAGTGGCTGAGATCAAACTTCGGGTCCGTAGCTGTTCCTTACGGCACGTATTTCCGCGTGGGACGCAAGGGCGGCAGCAAGACGTGGCCGGTAGGCGGGGGCTCTCTGAACGGCGGAGCGAACAACGTCGGGATGGCTACGCCTCGCGCGATCAGCTTCGCACCCGCGGGCAAGGAGATGGTCGGGCAAGGCGGGCAGACTTCGACACAGATAGTTGTGCTGACCAATCCGCCAAAGTCCTATGCGATCATCCCGCTTGGCGAGAGCGATCATAAGGAGAGCGGGCATTGGGACGATCAGGCCGAGAAGCTGTTCAGCAAGAGCAAAGCCGCTTCGACTTACTTTTTGGACAAAGCCGGATTGATGAAGCACGTGACCGCGAAAAAGGTCTTGAAGCGAGCATCAGCGGCTCAAGCAGGACGGTAGGGATTTAGTTGCGAAGATGGTGTGCTTTACTCAAGATTCAGAGAGTGCTACAAACTTCATATGAGGTTAAGAGAAGATGGTAACCATTGAATTCCCGGACCGCGAGACTGAGAAACGAGCGTTAGCTTTTCTGCTTGGGCGCTTTTCCGGCCGCGTGCTTCGTTCGGGTGAACACCTGGTTCCCGAGGCAGCGCTAGAGGCTCTTGCCGACCAAAACATCCCTTTTGCGGTAAAAGGCAAAACCACCTATGAGCAGCAGATGGCGGCGATTCGAGGTGTTGCTTCCACTCCAGTTCAACGACGGTCGAGAAGTACCCTCTGAATGGTTGGCTGAAGCGGTGTTGGAAGTCGTAGATCACTTCGGCGCAGCGAGCTATGAGACCCAAAAGGTCGAGGGTCACTGGCGGCACGGGAGTATTCTCTACCGAGATGATCTCGTGAGAATCGTAGTTGACGCACCAGATTCGGCTAAGAATCGCCAATGGATGAAGAGGTTCAAAGTTCGATGGAAGAAGCGCCTCGACCAGCTTGAGCTTTGGATGGTGAGCTATCGGATTGAGGTTGAGTAGTAAGCCCGCAATAGGTCAATGAAGCATATCAATCGAGAACTCCTGCTAGTTGCTAATCTTGAGCCCATCGCGACTCGAAGAGGAACTCGAAACCGCTAAGAAAGCGAATGATACAGAGGCAAAGACAATGGCAGACTACAGGGAACTATTAGGTTCTGATGAGGAAGATACTCTTAGGAAGCTCGATGTTGAGATTCACGCGAGTAGCGTCAGCTTCAAACGCAAGCTTCGAGAATCAGATATGCGGGCGGTGGCTGGAATTCTGATTTCTCTCAAGAACAGAACGAATGACGACGATTATCACATTGCCCTTGGAGACTGGATCCATCAAGCGGACGAATGGTTCGGAAGAGATGTAGGGATGCACTGGGTGAGAGAGGAAGTAAAACGAAACGCGTACAGAGACTACTTGCAAATGCTCACAGGAGCTTCGCTGATTCAGTTACAAATCCTAGAATACTTCGTCCACTGCTGTTGCTCGGCGTTAGGTTTGAAGACCAAGAACGGCAAAACCTTGGATCTCTCGGATTTCTTGTCGTCCGACCCAAACCACAAAAATGAAATGTTAGGCACACTGAAAGGGGCGCTTGAGAAAGCCAGCTTATTCAACCGTGGCTTTGAGGAGCGCCTTGCTGAATTTGTAGAGAAGAGAAACCGGTTTGTGCACGACTTTTGGCTAAAGGCCCTTATGGACCCATCTTTTTCGAACCGGCCATCATTTGAGGCTCTAGCAAGGATCGAAGAGTTCTTGAGCGGCTTGCTCAAGGAGGCTGTGGAACTGGAAGCGCCGTTTCGTGGACTTCTCTATTCCATTGACAAGGGAATGGCTGAGAGGTTCAACCTAAGAGACGATATGAGGAATGGTGTATTCGTGGAATGGTCAAAATACGAAAAAGACTTCCTGTCCGTAGCGAATAAACCAATTTGAAACAGCGGGGAAACCCAACTAGACCCGGTGCGTGGGACTAATTCATACAATGATCTGGAAGGTTCGCTATGCAAAGGGCCATCTTAGACCAGGATGTGAAACCGATTTCAGAGTTTCGCGCCAATGTTGCTCAGCTCGTTCAGCAAGTACGGCGCACAAAACGGCCACTCGTCATCACTCAGCAAGGAAGAGGCGCGGCAGTCTTGCTTGACGTCTCCGAATACGAAAAACTCCTGGCGAAGCTTGAACTCATGCAGGACCTTCACACCGCGGAGAGCCAGATAGAAAACGGGCGAGGCATCTCTCACACTGCGGCTCGCAAGAAAGCACTGAAGCGACTTGAGAGACGAAGGTTGTCTTTGGAAGAGGTTGAATAGTGGAGTGGGTGTTCCTGAACCAACCGATTGAACCGACTAGAACGAAGACCTTCTGATGGCTACGTTCACCATCCTCGAGCCGATGTCCACGGGCGACGTGATCGATCGCGCGGTCCGGCTCTATCGACGGAACTTTGCTCCACTTGTTGCAATCGTCGCGATCCCCACGCTGTTTGGCTACCTGTCATCAATGATGTTCTGGTTTGGTTACACGAGCCTGCTCACGGCAGCTACGAACGCGTCGTCGGTTGGCGCCGAGTCCATCGTAATGCTCGCACTGGGAGGTCTGGGCTATCCCGTCCATATGTTTCTTCTGTTGGCGACTGTAGCGGGATTGTCGCGCGCGGTCGGCGATCACTTGATGATGGGCGAGCCGATAACACTGCGCAAGAGCGTGTCGGCGGCATGGAAGCGAGGCGGTCACATACTGCTTCTCGCACTGCTGTTGGTGGCGCTTCTTATCGGACTGTACGTTGTTTTTTCGATAGTGGTCGTCGGGCTCGCTTTGGTAGCAAGCGTTATCGCAGGAGTGATGACAGCAATGCAGCTCCCGCAGTGGGCGACGATCACGCTGTTCGTGATTTTGGCGCTCGCGGTTCTTGCGGCGTTGATTTTTCTCGCTTGCCAGATCGCGGCGCGCGTTGTCTTCCTACCTCAGATCGTGATGATTGAGGGCGAGTCGGCGGGTACCGCGATCGGGCGAGCCTTTAGACTGGGAAAGGGAAACTGGTATCGCGTTGGAGCGATCCTTCTGTTCACCTATTTCGTTTCGCTTTCCTTGCTATCGGCGCTGATGCTACCGCTATTGGCGGGGTTGTACCTGGCCGGGTTTTCGACGACCGAGTTCTTTATGAGTCCGGGATGGACCATCGTCTATTCGTCTTTCCGCGACATCGCGAGTCTGTTGTCGTTGCCGATCTGGATCGTGTCATTCACCTTGTTGTATTTTGACAGCCGGGTCCGCAAGGAAGCCTACGACCTGGAATTGCTGGCGCGCGAGGTGGCGCCCGGTTTCTATTGGCAGCCGACCGTGCAGACGCCGCTTGGCTACACGACGCCGGCTTCGTTTACGCAGGGCAGGGCTTATGTGCAGACCGGCCCGCTCGGGCTTGCGGGGTTTGGGCGCGAGATCAGACCGGCTCCAAGCGAGCCAGTTGGTGCGACCGCCCAGAACCCTGGGGAGCTTCCGGGAACTTCGGTTGAAGCGGTTCAATCGTGTGCTAAGTGCGGCGCCGAGCTTGACGCCGGAGCGGGCTTTTGCATGGTGTGCGGAAACACGATCGAAGCTTCGGCTATGACTAGCGAGGAGCCAGCAGGGTGAAAAGAGGTTTCGCAATACTCTTTGTCGCTTTTGCGCTGACTGCTGTCGCGACGGCCGCGTCGCGCTTGCTCAACTATGAGAACCGAGTTGTTCGTGCTGCGGAACAAGTCGCGCGCATGAAAGCCGACCCCGAGTACGGTGAAGAAGGCGTGAGCTACATCAAGAAGCTTCTACCCAAGTCGGAGGAGATAGGAGTGGAAGACGGTGTGGTCACGGTCGATAACACCTGGCTTCACCAGGCGCTTGATGGATACGAGAAGGAGACAGACGCTTCGCAACGGCAGGCAAAGCTGGACGAGACGGAGGCGTGGCTTCGCGAACTCGATGAACACTTGCGCCGCTCTCAGTCGCCTCCGGCAAGCGAGGTCCGGTCGAGCGAGGCTCGCGAAAAACTACGCGGCATCCTCGCGCAGCCCGAGTTTCAGCAGGAGCAGGAGACTCGGATAGGCAAGGTCGTCAAGGAGATTCGGCAGAAGATCACGGCGTTCCTGGGTGAGATTTACTCGGCCTTTGGCAGGCTCATCGAGCGATTGTTCGGCGCTAGCGCCAGGAGCGGATGGGTCTCGACGGTGCTGATCGTGGTTCTGCTGATGGCTGCGGTGTACGGCCTGGTGCGAATGGCGAGGGCGATCCGTCCGGGAAAACGCCGCGCCAGGAAGCGCCGAGTGCTGGGAGAGGAGATAGCTGAGGGAACGACTTCGCGCGATCTCGCGGATGCCGCGCTGGCGAGCGCGCGAGGAGGTGACTTTCGTGCCGGCATCCGGAGTTTGTATATTTCGCTTTTGTACGAGCTCAACGAACGAGGCTTGATCGAGCTGGACGAGAGCGCCACCAATCACGAGTACCTCGCGAAAGTCTCGAACATGGTTTCTGTCGCGGCTCCGATGCGCTACCTCACCGACCGCTTCGATTATTTCTGGTACGGCAAGTTCCCTTCGAGCGAAGAAGAGTTTGCGGCCTGCTTCGCGCGCTACGAGGAGGCTATCGGTCAAGCGCGCGTTTTGGCCCAGTCCGCCTAGGTCTCGCGCTCCGCGGAAGGGAAGCCAGTTCGAACAGCACGCTCTCGTCGATAGTTCGAATGGGCGATTCCTTGACTCTGTCAGAAAGCGGGTGCTAAGCTCGATTGTGCTTTGGGGGTGCCTGGTTTCGACGGGGGACTCTGAGGCGACGGATGCATACCGCGGCCCACGCTCCGCGTTATCAAGCTTGGAAAAAACAATCGCGAATAGCGATCTAGCTTTGGCTGCTTAATCGCAGTCACGTTTCCTCCGAAATCGCCTGTGTTTCGGATGTGAAATGTAACTTTAGCAGGCTGCCCCAAAGGTCCCGTACTCAGGGGACCGGAGGGAAAGACCAATCTGAGTTAGCCCGGCGCGATGCTTAGTTGCTTCCACTGTCGCGGCGGGCGAATCAAAAGGAAGCAACTATGTATGTAGAGTCTTTCGCTGATGGCTGCCGGACGAGAGTTCGATTCTCTCCACCTCCACTTTGAACGTCGTGAAGGGAAAGATTGCGATACCCGCTGGGGCGGACGTTGGCCAGAACAACTGCGGCAAACGTCCGCCCCTTGTGGTTCCAACCGCGAGACTGAGCAATGACTGACAGACACCCTGCGGAAACGGCCGCGATGAGGCTGGCTGAGATCTCGCGCGAAATCGACGAGCTTGAAAAGGGGCGCGTTGCCTTGCTCAAGCGCGTGGAGAACACACGAGCCGCGCTGTTGTCGGCGGGAGATCGCGCGGCGGCGGTGCGTGCCACGGTTGACTTGATGTGCGAGCACGTGGCGGACGCCGTCGTTTCGATCGATGAGATTCTCTTGATCGAAGATGAGATTCGGGAGCTGGGGCCCGGAGTCGATGATCTTGGGAAGGTGTCGATCGGGCAGTCCTTCGAAGCCGACAGCTTAACGGAAACGATTGACGAAACTGAGCAAGAGATTGAGCAGCTCTCGTCGATTCTAATCGACGGCAAGACGCGAATCCGACGAGGCCATTAGTCGTGGGCAGCGATTAGCTGCCTTCGAAGCCACCGCGCGGAACGGAGATAACGAATGGGGTACAGGCGGCCTGGCCGGGCGAGCGATCAACTTCGATCGGTAAAGATCACACCGGGTTTCACGCGCTACGCGGAAGGCTCGGTGTTGATCGAGATGGGAGAGACGCGAGTCATCTGCACCGCTTCCATTGACGACCGGGTCCCTCTGTTTAAGCGAGGGCGGGGTGAAGGTTGGGTTA
Organism: Candidatus Onstottus arcticum; assembly: GCA_038040485.1. GTDB lineage: Bacteria > Acidobacteriota > Blastocatellia > UBA7656 > UBA7656 > Onstottus_B > Onstottus_B arcticum. The sequence continues at coordinate 86,344 of JBBPIE010000021.1, read as the reverse complement.
CGGCTGAGTACTCTATGTTGCCGCGCGCTACGGAGAGCCGCACTCAGCGCGAAGCAGGACGCGGCGGGCTCTCAGGGCGCACACAGGAAATACAGCGATTGATCGGGCGCTCGCTTAGAGCGGTCGTCCAGCCGAATCGATTGGGTGAACGAACCATCTATCTGGATTGCGACGTTATTCAAGCCGACGGCGGCACTCGCACGGCTTCCATAACCGGCTCGTTCGTGGCGCTGGTGATCGCGCTCCGCAAGCTCTACAACGAAGGCAAACTAGCCGCTCCGCTCCCGGTGACCGACTACGTTGCGGCGATCTCGGTAGGCATGATCGGCGGAGAAGCGCTCCTCGATTTGGACTACGTCGAAGACTCGCGCGCCGAAGTCGACATGAACGTCGTGCGCACAGGCGGCGGCCAGTATATCGAAATCCAGGGCACCGCCGAGACCAAGCCGTTCACTCAGACCCAGATGGATGAGATGACCGTGCTTGCAAGCCTGGGCATCGAGCAACTGGTCCAACATCAGCGTGCTGTGCTTGGCGACTTGCATTGAAGGCTGATGCTTGTACAACTCTCGAAGCGGCCGCGGCATCAGTGATCTTGGCGATCATTAAGCCTTCCAGTTTGTTGGGCGATCGCCGAACACGCGTTGTAGGAGGCAGTATGAAGTACAGAGGCTTGTTGCTCCTGGCAGTTGGCGTTCTTACTTTCGGATCGTTGGCAACCGCACAATCAAGTCAGGAATTCGCCGACAAGGAAGGGAAGTTCAAGCTCACCCTGTCCGGGGAATGGAAGCCAGTCACCTACAGCGACGCGGTAGGCCGGCAGAAGACCGAGTTTGTTTACCGCGACCGCAGCGAAGGGTTGCTGAAGATATCGAAAGAGACTCTGGCGGGCTCGCTCGCCGACCTTATTCGTCAGGAAGAAGAGAACTTGAAGATCTACCGTTCCGGCTTCGAGGGCGCCAGTCGCGAGCCCTTTGGCGGCGGCCCGCTCAGTGGGATACGGTTATCTTTTTACACGGTGGACAGCGGCCGCCGAGCGGCAAACACCTACTACTACCTGCAGGACAAGAACGCGGTCTGGGTGTTGAGGTTCACCGGCAAGCGAGGCTCGCTGGACACGATTCGCAACCTGACTGACCAGATCGCTCGAAGCTTTCAATCGCTTTGATCTGTTCGTTTGTTGGCATCACGCTCCGGACTTCCCATATAGCCGATAGGCGTCGTGTTGATTCAGCTTTTTCGCTCGGATCGCTCCGCCAGTCAACCGCTCTCCGCCTGTTGCGTCAACGTAGTCCCTCCCGCTATACCCTATGCCCGGTTGGATGTCATAGACGCCGATGTTGAACAGATAGACCGGTTCCGTCAATGCCACGAACCAGTGAATGTTTTCGCTCTGATCGGAGATCGTCGACAGCTCGCCCGGCCTGCTGACCTTGTCCTTTGTCGGGCGAATCGTCATGTACTGCGGGTCGTCGGCGACGCGCTCGAACTGACGCACGCGGGCCTGCCCACGCAAGACCATGTGCATCGTCGCCATGTTGTGATGCCCATGCGGAACGATTGCCTGTCCCTTCTGCAGAGCATAGAAGTGCGGTGAAAAACTCAAACTTCCTGGGAGCCCTTGCTTCCTCGACAGCGCGATCTGCTCGACCCATTCGTAATCACCGGAGAGCACGACATTCCTGGCGAGTCTATCGTAGTCGATCGAGGCAAGCAGGTCGCGGAGCTCAATGTGCGCGAGACTGCTCTCGATGCCCCGTTGCCATTCCAAGGGCTCTAGCTTTCCCGATGCGAGAGCATTGCTGAGCCGTTCCATCTCGATAAGCGATCGATTGGCAGCGCCACTTGCCGGGCCGGCAATTACATCGTCGCGGCAAAGCGTTCGAACGAGCAAGAAGGTGACGAGCGAGCTTCCCATCTGACTGGCGAATTCGCGGCGTGTGATATTCGGCATATCGTGTCTTCTATTCTTTCTGAAATTTCAGCTCCGATGATGAAGTCGAACGGCTGCTCTTGAATGTCGAGGCGCGCGAGCCAATGATACCTGGCCGATCGTACGGTGCAATAGCTCCAGGCGATCGTTAGCCGGCAACATGGTACTCGCTCTGAACCAGGCCGCTCGAATAGTGCCGAGTCGCCACGTGACGGAGCCGCACATCGTGCGGTAGGGCGCCAAAGAGAGGAACTCCTTCTCCAATAAGAACCGGCACGCGAGTGATGATCAGTCGTTGAATGAGGCCCGCACGCAGGAACCGTTGGATCGTGATCCCACCGTCTACGTAGAGGTGGTGGGCTCCGCTGGCAGCGAGTTTCGAAACGATCTCAGTGGGAGTCCCGGCCATCTGTTCTACTACGCCTCCGCCAGCCTTGGCCGAGGACAAGTCGAGGGGGCGACTACTTAGGACCACTACGCGCTTGTCACCGTACGGCCAGGACTCAAAGGCAAGGACCGTCTCGAAGGTCTTGCGGCCTATCACAAGAGCATCGACGCTTGCCATGAACTCGTCGTAGCCGTGAGGTTCGCCGCCGCCCTCAGGGAGAAAGTCCAGATCGCCGTTCGGTCGCGCAATGAAGCCGTCCACGCTTGTGCCGATAAAGGCGGATACCGTCATCGTGACTCCTCACCTGTGGCCGCTTAACGCTCACGTTCAGTCGGTGCGCGAGTGGCAATCAAAGTGTTTAGACGAACTACGCTGCCCGCGCGGTAGGAGCGTGTGTTAGGCGGCGTGTGCCCTCGTAAGGTTCTAGACGAAGCTTTTCGATATTAACACTGATAACTCTGGGTAAGCTCAGTCCGCAGTCCCCCATTCGCGAATACGATAAAGCGCGTGGACTTCCTCAGAGGCTGTTTTGAAATCGGAAGCCCACTTCATACCTCGATCATGGAGCAGTCCAGCGGTTGTCATATCTGGGCGGTATTCTTCACGCGTGCGACGATGACCACGCCAAGCAAAATTAGCGGAACATCCCATTGCCACACCAGCAAGAAGTAAGGTGCGCCGGGCATGCCCCTCGTTTTTCCCAACAATTGCGTTTGCCGCCTCTGTGTGGAGTGCCCAAGCAAACCACATGATGTCACCTTCAAGGGTGTGGCGACCCGCTGTCGGCTTACGCGGATCATCGGCGCCTACGCGAGCGTCACGTTCGGCTGCCGGTGGCAGTGAGTCGATAGCAAAGCGAAAGACAGCTTCGAGATAGTCTGCCTGGACCAGGGGGTCAGCAGCATCGCCAAAGTGTTTGGCAAATAAGCGGGACATCAGTGAATCTACTTCCATCACCGCTGAAGCAACTTCAGTCTTTCGCACCTCTTTCGTAAAACTTGCGCGAGTACCAGATAAGAGTGCCATGCGCGTCCACGCGGTGAAGGCAGGCGGGCGGGACTCACGTGGTAGAAACAGGGTGAGCAATCCTGTCTCAGTGCTACCATCCCCGAAGTAAAAGCGACCGTGAGTTTCAGGGTGATAAATATCCCAATACTCTGTCCACGCATCAAGCTCGTGAAACCAGGCAACGTGACGCTGTTCGTCATGATTTTCTATGGAGGGGTTTTTGACCCCTCCATGAGTTGTGTTTGTAGTCATCGGACTAACACAACGCCTCCCTCTTTGAGTTGCGTGCTGAGTTCTTTTTGTACGAACGCGTTCACGCTCTTGATAGCGGCCTCTGCTAAGCGAGGCGTTTTGAGTTGACCCGCTTCACGGAGAATGTTCAATGCGTGGCCGAGCTCAACCATGGCTTCTGGATTCCACCCCGGAATCTTATGGATTTTCCCATCCGACCCAATGTACCAGCCGCCAGCATCAGTTCCGCCTATCACATAGATGTTCATACTGTATCTCCTCTTTTAGCACCTAAGTTAGAATCCGACCAAGAGGGTGCTGTTCTCTAGTTCGGCTGCCCACGCTATTTGCGCGAAAGTTTGGGTACCGTGAGGGCGTCCAATCCGAGTTGACCCAGCAGTACTGAACGTAACCATAAGAGATTCGCTTCTGCCGCCAGGACAACGACGTGTTAGGCGCGGTCTTCACCTTGATACCAGAACCTGACTTGCTTCGTGTTGTTTTTGAGGCATTACAATCGCTTTCAAGGATTCTCGTTAACAGCACGGTGAAGCTTACCAGGCAAACCGGTCCGCAATTTGCCTCATAAGGCCTTCACTGGACCGGGCGCGACTATACAACGTAATCAAAGCGCCAGCAAGCCGTCCGGAGTGCGCGCTACCATCTCGCTCGACGCGCATTGCGCTCAGGTGTCAAAACACCGTTCATTACTGATGTCTGTTGAAGAAGGCGACTCGCGGCTCGCTTGCACATGAGCCAGCCCGGCTATAAGCTCATTCAAATTCCATCGCGCATTGAAAAGGAGAATAATTCTATGAAGGTCTATGGCACCAAGGAGATCAGAAACGTTGGCATTGTAGGTCATGGCCACGCGGGCAAGACTTCGCTGGTTTCGGCGATGTTGTTTGACTCGGGGGCCACTAACCGATTAGGCCGCGTAGACGAAGGCACCACCACTACAGACTATGATGAAGATGAGATTGCGCGAAAGCTGACCATCATCAGCTCCCTCGCCTACTGCGAGTGGAACGGAACAAAGATCAACATACTCGACACTCCGGGATTTGCCGCATTCATACTTGACGCGAAGGCAGCTTTGCGCGCTTGCGACTCCGCGCTCGTTGTCGTCGACGCGGTCAGCGGCGTCGAAGTCCAGACGGAAAAAGCATGGAGCTACGCTGATGAGTTTAGCATTCCTCGCTTGATCGTCGTCTCAAAGATGGACCGTGAGCGAGCCGACTTTGAGCAAGCCGTGGCCGGCATAACCGAAGCGTTCGGCCGCTCGGCAGTGCCTATTCAAATGCCGATAGGACGAGAGCACGGCTTCAAAGGCGTCATCGACCTCATTCATATGCGCTCTTATAGCTACGAACCCGATGGCAGCGGTAAGGCCACCCAGGGCGAGGTGCCCGCTGAAATGAAAGTCGCGGCGGAAGCGGCGCGCGAGAAAATAATAGACGTGGTCGCGGAAAGCTCCGAGGCGTTGATGGAAAAGTATTTCAACGACGGAACCCTGAGCGACGAAGACTTGATCCCGGGCATCAAGGCTGCGGTCACCGAGCGCAGGTTGTTTCCGATTCTGGTCGCCTCAGGGATCCCGAACATCGGCATACAACCGCTGCTGACTTCCTTAGTCGAACTGGCTCCGGCCCCCGATGAACTCGGGCCGGTGAAGGGCCATCCCAGTCCTGAAAGCGATGAGGAGATTGAGCGCGAGGAGAAAGACATCGCTCCGTTCTCGGCCTTGGTGTTCAAGACGGTGGCGGATCCGTTCGCCGGCCGCATCAATGTATTCAAGATTTACTCCGGGCACGTTAAGTCCGACGCGACTGTTTACAACATAACCAAGAGTACTAACGAACGACTCGGCCCGCTGCACGTGATGCAAGGCAAGGCGCTCGAGAAGGTCGCGGAAGCTCACACCGGTGACATCATCGCTGTGACCAAGCTGAGAGAAACTCACACCGGGGATACGTTTTGCGATAAGACTGCGCCAATCGCCTATGAGACAGTTCACTTTCCAAGGCCGGCAGTCGCCTTTGCCATAACCGCAAAGACGCGCAGCGACGAAGACAAACTCTCGCAAGCCCTTCATAAGATGCTCGAGGAGGATCTGGCGCTGAGGTTTGATCGCGAACCCCAAACAAATGAGTTCCTGCTTTCCGGCTCGGGACAAACTCACGTCGAAGTCGCCGTGAACAAGTTGAAACGCCGATACGGTGTTGAAGTCGAGCTTCATCCTCCCAAGGTCGCTTACCTCGAAACCTTCAGGGGCCGCGCCGAAATTGTCGGACGTCACAAGAAACAAACAGGAGGCCGCGGCCAGTTCGCCGAGGCTACCTGCGTCTTTGAAGGGCTACCGCGCGGCGGAGGATTCGAGTTTGTCGACAAGATCTTCGGGGGATCGATCCCTCAGAATTGGAGACCGGCAGTAGAGAAAGGGATCAAGGATGCGGCCGCCCGCGGGGCCATCGCCGGTTATCCAATGGTTGATTTCAAAGTTGAGCTGATCGACGGCAAGTTTCACGCGGTAGACTCTGACGATCTGTCGTTTCAGATGGCGGGGCGAAAGGCGTTTCGCACGGCGATTGAGCAGGTTAAGCCGGTGCTGCTCGAGCCCGTGATGAACGTCGAGATCACCACCCCCCAGGAAACTTCAGGTGACATACTCGGCGACGTCAACTCGAGGCGAGGCCGTGTGCAGGGGATGGACACCAAAGGCAACCAGGCCGTCGTGAAGGCGCAGGTTCCCTTATCGGAGATGCTGTCTTATCAATCGACGCTCAACTCCATCACCGGCGCGCGCGGGTCATACACGATGGAGCTTGACCACTACGCCGAGGTGCCCGCTTTGATCGCGCAGAAGATTGTTCATAAGGCGGTCGAGGAAGGACGCGTTCGCGTTACGGAAGAGGAGTGATTGGGCGAAGGGGCGAGCGGGCGATGGGGAGAGAGGGCGAGCGGGCGATTGAGCGACGCGGAGAGGGCGGCAATTGGTGTAGCCTCTTCGAGATTTGATTATGCCGGCGATCAAGAGCTATAGGGAGTTTCGCGTCTATCAAGCTGCAATGGATGCAGCGATGCGGATCTTCGAGCTGACCAAGAAGTTCCCCGCCGAAGAGAAGTACTCGATGGTTGACCAGATGCGACGCTGCTCGCGTTCTGTGTGTACGAATATCGGCGAAGCGTGGCGAAAACGCCGCTACGAGGCGCATTTCATAAGCAAGCTGAGTGATTCGGAAGGTGAGGCAGAGGAAACCCGCGTCTGGATTGAGTTCGCCTGTCGATGCAGCTATATAACTGCCGACGTGGCACGCGAGTTGGACGATGAGTATGACAAGATTCTCGGTCAACTTGTGCGGATGATATCCGAGCCGGATCAATGGGTGATTCCAAGAAGATGATGTTAGATCGCCTCGCCCCCTCGCCTAGTCGCCCCCTCGCCCCCTCTCGTGTTCTTCTGATCTTCATAGATGGTGTAGGCATCGGCACGCGAGGCGAACACAATCCGCTCGATGGCCTCGATTCGGATTTCTTCTCAATCTTTCAAGGCGAGCCTCCGAAGCTGCCATTCAACGGACGAGTGGCGGTGACCGATGCGAGGCTCGGTGTTGAGGGCTTGCCCCAGAGTGCCACGGGTCAAACCGCGATGCTCACTGGCGTGAATGCTGCTAAGCTAATTGGCCGGCATCTTCACGGCTATCCTTCGCCGAGATTGAAGCAGGCGCTTGCGGAGCACTCCATATACAAGAAGCTGATTGCGCTTGGACGATCGGTTACGTTTGCAAACGCGTACACCAGGAACTATCTCGAGTCGCGCCCGCGTTTCGTTTCGTGCACTACTGTAGCCGCCGAGACTGCGGGCTTGTCGTTCAGGTTGTTGGAAGACCTGGCAGAAGGCCGCGCAGTCAGCCACGACTTCACGAATCGGTTCTTGATCGAAAGAGGGTTTGAGGTCAAGGAATGCGAACCCGAACAAGCGGGCAGAAACCTGGCGCGGCTTGCAGCCGGCCACCACTTCACGCTGTACGAACACTTCATAACCGATCGGATAGGACATCATCGCGATCGGGAGCTTTCGTGGAAGCTTATTCGAGAACACATCCCAAGTCTAACACGATTCATTCGGGCGGTCCTTGAAGCGGCGGACCTCGAGCGCCAGACCGTCGTCATCACTAGCGATCACGGCAACATAGAAGATGCGAGCACACGCGGCCACACGATGAATCCAGTCGCGACGCTGGCTTTCGGTCTCGCGAGCGAGCAGATCGCTACGCGCGTGCGATCGCTCACCGACATCACGCCAGCCATAGTCGAAGCATTCTGATCAACCGCGCTACGCGTCTCGTCCGCAAGAGGCTTAGAGAACTGGGCCCGGTCGGTTAGAACTTCGGTTACGATTCAATTGCCCGCAAGCCGCCGCTATGGGTTGCCTGGGTCGCCGTTGCACGGAGGCTTCGAACACGTAGGCGGCGGATCTTCTGGCTGGTTTGGAAGCCAGTAGCTACTTCGGGCATCCTTTAGCGCGTGGCAGTAAAACTTCTCAACCGTTGACTTATCGGCGACGAACGTAATATCTATGCTCGTCTTCGCGCCGCTGTCCTTACTTGACCAGAATGGTTTCTCGTTGTTTCTCACCAGCTCAAGCGCTTCGCCGTCCTCGAGCCTGAAATAAATCGCAACATCGTGCGCGATTGACTGTACAACCTGCTTGCCGTTGCCGTCCGAGTAGGTCAGGGAGCTGTCCGCTTGTTTCTTATGCTCCTTGAAAGTGCGATCCTTAACTTTCGCGGCGTAGAAGTAACCAGATTCGAACCGGAGGATACAATCAAAGTTGTCTTCGGCTGAATCCATTTGTGGGTCGTTGTAAAGGTCTGTCATGTGTAGAAGCCTGTCGTGAAAAGTTGGTGAGGATCTCGCGCCATCTTTTCGGTGAATGTCTCCGTTATCCTTGCGGCGCACTTCGATCACGCACTTCTTGCCGAGGTTTTCCAGCTCGGGCGATGTTACTTGTTGGCCATCAATCTGGACTTTGATGTCCGAAGTTCCTTTCTCAGATTCAAAGTATCCGACTTCGGCGGAATAGGGTTCCACCGCGTCTTTCTTGCGCGTCAAGAAACACCCGCTATCCAAAGTCACTGTTGCGATCACACTCATAAACCCTCCTTCTTAAAGGAGGAAGCATTTGCCATTGCTTCTCATTCTCCTCTCGCGGCCATCCCGCGTGAAGTGAGAAAATTGTGTTGCTTCCTCTCTTCTATGTGAAAAGTAGCTTCTATGTGACAAGAAGCTTTGGGGCAGGGTCCTCAATAGGCGTCGCCGATGACTGCAAAGGGAGCCCAGTAGTAGGGATGTTTGTGCTCCTCGGTGCCAGCCATTCTGATCTGCGAGATTCTCAACGCCTCACCGGGCCCTGCGTTCGCTGTACGCATCAGCCTGTGAAACTCAACCATCAAAGAGGCGGTGGATTGCGAATCGACCGACCACAAGCTTGCAACAACTGTCGGCACCCGCAATGCCAAAAAGGGCCTGACCAGGCTTACAATTCCTTCACCTCGATAGTAGCGCCCAAGCCCGCTTTGACAGGCGGATAATACCACCAGATTGGTTTTTGGCAAGCTCATTCCGTAGATTTCGTTAAGCGATAGTAACCCATCCCCTGGCGAGGCTTGGGAGTTCGGAACTGTACTACGATCGGACGCGAGCACCAGCGCCGCGAGCGATGGCGAGTTTGCTTCGACAAGACAATGCACGGCAAGATGAGCGACGTTGCAGTCTTCAAGCTCCGCGCGTAGCCGCCGCTTATCAGCACTCGCTCCGATCAAGACAACTTTGTTGCTTCCGTAGAAGGAAGCTGATTCGCTCGCTTCTCGCTCTGCGTCAGGAAGGTCCGGAAGCAAAGGGAACGCCTCGCGATCGAAAGCCGGATTTCCAACGGCGAGGATCTTCTCATCAGCCGTCGTACCCTTCTCGCGGCGCCCCTCGATGCACTGAACAAGCGCAGAAGCCGAGGGCGCGGAACTAAGCGAATATGATTCGACGAGGTACCGCCCTGTTTCGTCTATCAGCGCCGCGAACGGCAGAAAGTGGAGCGCTTTGTCCGGAACAATACACAAACGTTTGGCGTTGCCTAGCTTCGGTCTTAACGGTTCGATCAGATAGCGATGTAGTTCGCGCGCCTTCTCCGAGACTTCTTCAAGTGGGGCCTTGCTCTTCAAGCCTGAGACATAGTCGTTCACCATGCGGTCAAGGACTTCAGCGGTCGCCGTTAATTCAACTACCTGAAGGCCGGAAGGCGTGATGATGAAAACAAAAGTACCGTGATCGGTGACCGAGTAAGTCAACAGCGTCAGATCCGCGGGTAACACGCGACGTACGTCTTCTAGTCTCACTCGCGTGACAGGACGATGGAGGGACAACGCATCGAGGAGCGTGCGAGCGCGGGATTGCTCGGAGAAGGCGAACGCTTCGGGCCATCTGCCAAAGCCGCGAACGTTTAGCAGTATCATTTGGTCAAACACGCTGTGGCTGGCGTCCAAATAAGCGCTGCGGTCCTTAGCGTCGATGATGTGCGACCGATACTTCTCGATCAGCGCGATGGCTCGATCGAGGTCGATGCGCGCTTTGCTGAACTTTCTTGCGGCGAGGTAGGCCTCGGCGCGCCCGCGAAGTACAGCGATCAGCGAGAGCTCCAGCCTCTCCCCTTTCTTGAGAATCTTTTCAGCTTGTGAGTAAGAGTCAACCGAACCAGCGATGTCACCCCGCCTCGCGGCGAACTCGGCGGCGCGTGTCAGCACCAGTTGTTCGGTAAAGTTCCGCTGACTTTTTCCCGTCTGCTTCACAGAGTCAAACGCGGAGGTGAGTTGAGCCCGCCCTTCCTCGAACTGACCGAGGCGCGCGTGCTCGACTGCCGCGGAAGACAGCGCCTGGGCCGTGCGGCTTGGACTCTTCGACAGCTTGGAAAACCTGATCGCCTCTTGCGCGTACAACAACGCAAGCGAGTGATTGCCACGAAGGCGCTGGAAATCAGAGCCACTCAGGTAGTTATAAGCCAACTCGGCTGAATCCATCCGATCCGTCAAAAACAGTTGGGTTGATTCTTTTAAGGAGGCGAGCCCGGTCTCCAGATCTCCAAGGTGCCGGTAAGCGATGCCCATGAGCTGTCGAACCTTAGCCCGCTGACGAGGCGCGTTGGGATAACGCTCCAACGCGCTTTTGCAATCGTTTATCGCATTCGAGTCCTCGCCAAGTTGAGAGTGCGTGAGCGCGAGCGTCGTAAGCAGCATGCCCTGGCGAAACGGCCAGCGGCGTTGTTCAAAACGCGCGATCGACCCTCGCAACGTCTCGAGACTCGCTGCGTGAGCCCCCGATGAGGAGAGACAGCTTGCGAGATCGTTGATCGACAGCGATTCAAAAACGGTGTTGCCACGCTCCTTGAACAGGCCAGCCAGTCTCGCAAACTTCGATTGCCCATCCTCGTACTCTCTGGTAAAAAACGCCTTTGTCGCATCCAGATAGTCATTGAGGAGCGCGAGCTCGACCTCTTTCTCGGTCCCGGACAAGTTCCTCAGGTAGCTCGCCAGGTCGATCACCGATGAGTCGCCCATTGAACTCTCAACCTGTTCGCCGATGAGCTCGATTTCAGACAGGGTGCGCCCGGCTTGCTCCGGCTTTCCGGCTCCGGCCTCGGTTAGATATCTGACTGGTAGCTCGAACGTTCCGGGCCCGATCATCGCTTCGGGTTGTTCGCCTGCAATTCTTCGCGCTTCATCGAGATCCCGCCGTTCAATCGCGGCATCGACAGGAGCAATGATCTCCATGTCACTCTTCTCGGCTGGGAGCTGCTTGGAAAGCTCTTGCCGGCGCTGGTTGATCTCCGCGATCCAGTCTTTGTCGTGCTCGATCTCGAGCAACCGGCCATACTCTGCCGTCGCCGCATCGGTCAGGAGGAGTCGCCCATAGCAGAGCGCACGATTGAAGACCGCCTCCGTAAGATCGGGGCTGAGCTTGATAGCGGTTTCAAACTCCTCTATGGCGTTCTCGACCTTGTCCTGTTGAATCAGGCAAACTCCGAGGTCGTTGTGAGCCTGTGCGTTATCGGGCGAAGCCTCGAGTACTTGCCGCAGGTACTTGAGAGCATCGGGAAGTTTCTCCCCTTCGCTCAACAACAATCGCGCATATGCTAGTTGGGACGAAGGGTCGTTGTTGTCAACGGCGTCCAGGATCAGACCGCGCGCTTTGGCGAGCCTTGCCGTGTCGATGTCTGAAGCGTCATCCGGTGCAGGTCTGAACTCACCACACTTGAAGCCTCCCGAGAGACGAGGCTCGATCAATCGCTGCTTTTCGAAGGCTTCGAGCAACAAGGCAGTGCCTCGGTCCACATCCGACACACGGTGGCCGCGGGAGCAGGCCGCGAGCGCGAAAAGAGAAAGGATAATGACGGCGGCAAGGACTTTGATTGTCAGCGGTGTGATGAACGCCCAGCGTTTTCTAATTGGCGAATTCGGCATGACTCTGCTGCTGCAATCGAAAGGTATCCAGCGCGTTGGGCGTTCTGTATACCACAAGTCGAGATCAAAGAAAAACACACAGCCCGATCCTTCCACTCCTGACCGGGAAAGTGATTAAGCATCGCCCGTCGACCTTTTTGAAAGAAGAGTCCGACGTGAGAGTGCCCTTGGAACAGAGACGCGTGTCGCCGACGAGTAGTACAACATGTTGTTTCAACTAGCGAGCCTCAGCAGATCACGGTTTCTTGGGCTTCGCCGGGCTCGCGGGTTTCGGTTTAGATGGATCAGCGGACGGCGTGGCTTTTGGCGGTTCGGCGCTAGAGGGCACTATCCAGAGCTCAACCGTTGCCTGTTCACGAGAGCCGCCTGCTACCGTCACCAATCGCGAGGCATCAATACCCCTCTTGTTGACAAGGTAGCCTTTCGCCCTGGCTTCTGCCTTCTGCTGGGGTCTGCTCGTAGCCCCAATGTAGCCAATGATGTAGCCTTGAGCAGGTGGGTCGTTCTGGAGTTCGATTGCGAAGGTGTCGAGCCGGGCTTCCTCGTCCTTAAGAGTGAGCGCGCTGTACTCGTCGAACTTGCGAGCCTCGGGCTTTTTCACTAAGGAAGACGTGCACGATGCATACGTACGACACTCACGATCGAATCCGCCGGCCTCAACCGTCGCGGTCACTGTATCCCCATCTGACAAACCAGTTGTATCTAACTCGACCGTCGCCGTACCCTGGCCCGACGAGAGAGAGCCATTTGACACCGACCAGTTGAATGTCGGTGTCACGTTCGGATCGCCGCCACTCACCTGAAGCGCAAACACCAGCGAGGCGCCCACGTTAACCGTGTCGGGGCAAGTCAGCTTAAGGACCGGACACCTGGGTTGCGGTTGCTTTCCCTGATGAACCGATGCATTGAAGCGCGCGCTCTCGCCCAAGAACAGCATGAATACGGCTAACAACGTTGGCTGAAAGCGGAATTGTCTAAGTCTCATGTCGTTGCTCTCCCAGTGTTTCGAATCCGTGTTAATCTCCGAACGAATGATCAAGCGACGCGAACTCGGAAGCCCAAGCCTGGAACGGCGCGCTAAAGGTCACGCCCCAGAAATCCGCTGCCGAATGATAAGCCAGAGAAAGACAGAATTGCCGATCAAGTAACGCCGCCACAGCCGGCGCGGTTCGCGTATCAACCGATAAAGCCATTCGAGCCCGCTTCGCCGCATCCATTGCGGAGCCCGGCGAGCAAGTCCGCTCACGTGATCGAAACTCCCTCCAACTCCGAGCGCGAACCGAACGCCGGTAAGCCCGACGTTCGTTGCGATCCAGTACTCCTGCGCTGGGGAGCCCAAGGCGACGAACAACAGATCGGCGGAGCTGCGCCGGATGGCCTCGGCGATGGCTGCCGATTCGGAAGCTTCGAAGTAGCCGTTGCGATAGCCGGCTACGCGCAGACCCGGATGAGCGCTGGTTAAACGCTCGACCGTCCCTCGGACCGACTCGTCGCGCGCGCCCAGAAAATAAACGGCCCATCCTCGCTCGGCGGCCCGCCCGGCCAGGCGCTCGAACAAGTCGATGCCGGTTACTCGCTGTCTAAGCGGCTGGCCGAGCATCCGCGAAGCCCACACGACCGACATGCCGTCGGCCGTGACGAGATCGGCTTCCAACAACGCGCGCTTCAATCGTTCGTCAGAGGTTGCCGCGACGATTTTGGCGGCGTTCACTACTGCCCCGTAGTGCGATCCGCCCGTGTCCACCAGCCTCTCGATGGCGGCGATCGCTTGCTCTTCGCTTAAGTTGTAAACGGGGATGCCGGCGATGTCGGAAGTTGCGATTCCCCTGAGCGAGGAGGATGATTCCGAGCCGGGCGCAGCCGAGTCTTCGCGTAGTTGCCCGCGTACGTCCGTCATCTCAGCGTCACCGCGCTGCCTCATAGCTCGGGCGTCCGTGCGCCGTCCTCTTCGATGTTGATTCGTTCGCGGATCAGGTAGGTAGGCTTGTCTTGTGACTCGTGATAAGTGCGCACAATCATCTCAGCTAGCAGCCCCATGAAGATGAACTGAATACCCATTGCGAACATGATCATCGCAAGCGTCGCCAGCGGCATCCGGTTCAGGTGAATGTCCTTGACGAAGCGATAATAAAGCGCGAGCGCCGCCGACAGGAAAGAGGCTACAAGGCAGAACAGCCCAGCGCTTCCAAACAGGTAGAGCGGCTTTGTCAGATAGCTGGACATGAACTTGATCGTGATCAGGTCAAACATGACTTTGATCGTTCGAGACAATCCATACTTGGACTCGCCGGCGTTGCGGCGGTGGTGGGTCACCGGAATCTCGGTGACTCGCGCGCCCGCCCAGCCCGCGTAGATCGGAATGAAGCGGTGCATCTCGCCGTAGAGTTTCACATCGGCGAGCACGTGCCGCCGATAAGCTTTAAGGCTGCAGCCATAGTCGTGGAGCTTGACGCCGCTGAGTCTGGAGATCAATCGATTCGCCAGCGCTGACGGAAGACGCCGCGTAAGCCATTTGTCCTTGCGGTCTTTCCGCCAGCCGGAAACCACGTCGTAACCTTCATCCAGTTTTTCGATCAGTCGTGCGATGTCGGACGGATCGTTCTGCAGGTCGGCGTCCATCGGGATCAGTATTTGCCCTCGCGAGTGATCGATGCCGGCGCTCATAGCGGCGGTCTGGCCGTAGTTGCGGCGCAGCGCAATGACGCGAACTCGCGGGTCTCGCGCAGCGGCGGCCCGAAGTTTGTCGAGGCTGTGATCGGTCGAACCGTCATCGACGTAGACGATTTCGTAAGTGCGCCCGAGCTCCCGAAGCGCATCGGTGAGCCTGGCGTTGAGCGGCTCGATGTTCGCCTCTTCATTGAAGACTGGAAGGAAGACGGAGACCTCGGGCGCAGCGCGCTCGCCTTCGAGTTCCCCTACGGTTTTCAAGCGGTATTCTTGCATAGTCGGGATGGGCTCGGTGAGAGAGAATAGTAGACTCGCGGGTGAATATCGGCAAGTTGGTGTGCCTTCCGTGAACCTGATTCTCGCGGCACTTACCAAATACGCTCAGTGCCGAGACCCAACATCAGAATGATTTCCTAACCCATCATTAGTCGAGCCGGGGAGCGGCGGCAGATTGTAGCCCCGAACGCAAGCCCAGGGGGTATGCGTCGTAAAATGAAAGCCCCGGCAGGGGCGACAGATGTCAACTCCCGTCTTCCCTGCCGGGGCTTGAACCCTGTTGGACCGCTTCTCCCCCGGGCTTACGCCCGGGGCGGCGTTGTCTCATACCCCTCCCTAGAGAAAGTCAGGATTTATCCAAGTTATGAAGAAATTACCATGCATTTCGTATGCTTCTTTGTTCATAGTCTGATACCCGTCAATAACATTATGTTCTTTCATGTAGCAGAAGACTTCATACATCGCGAAGTAAGGTATTTGCTCGCCCGATTCAATCAACCGGCGATATATCTCTGAGCTTGGCAGGTCTTTGCCTTTCGGCGGCCACATTTCCTTGAAGAGGGCAAGAATCTTTCTCGCTAATTCTCCGTCCATAACGGGAGTATAATGCAAACCATAGGAAAGACCACCGAACTGAAAACTCTCCGCTTGTCGCCTGAAAGAATAACGCTTGACATTCCCAGTCCAGGATAATAACAATCAAAGCTGACGAAAGGGAGCAACCACTATGGGCACTGTAGTTGGAGGTATCAAGGTTAAGAAAGCTGAGGATCAGAGAGTTAAGGGTAAGGGGGCTCTACCGTTCTTAGCGAAACGAATATGGGCTATGCCCCTTATCAACTTAGTTCTCTTTTCACTCCTGTTGCTTGCAGGAGTATTCGGCATTGTGCCAAAGCATGTAGTAAATAATATCTTAGAGTACGTGAAAGCCCTTCTTCCACAATGAGCCATCGAGAACGCTTTATGTGGGGGTGTTTTGGATCTTTCCTTCCAGAGATTCTTCGTCTCTACAATATTGTGACTCACGAAGAGTCCCCGCCTCGTTTTTCGTGGCCCTATCTAATCATCTCGTTGGGGTTTGTATTGTCGGCTGGTCTGTTTACAATTGCTTGGGAAGCTGACACTCGTTTTAAGGCGGTTTGGGTTGGCGCTTCCTTCCCAACGCTGGTATCAGCGCTAATTAAAGCCACTCCGACGCTTCCGGCTTCATTCGGAGTTTCCTCCGCACTGTTCGATCGGTTTTTCTGACTTAGTTGTAATATCCAACTTTGAGAATATTGAAACGGGCTTTTTGAGAGAGAAAATGCACCTGTCTCATAAGTCAGGATGAAAAGCGCTTTTTGAGACAAAGCCGCCCTGGGGCGACAATCTGCCGCCGCTCCGCGGTTCGTGGAGCGCTCGCCCTACAGGCGCCTGAACCACTCGATGAACTTCTCTATCCCCGCCTCGATCTTGGTTTGTGGGTTGTAGCCGAGCAGCCGCCGCGCCTTGTCGATGTCCGCGTAGGTGATCGGCACATCCCCCGGTTGTTCCGGCTGTGTATCGAGAATCGCGCGCTTGCCTATCGCTTGCTCGATAAGCCCGACAAGCCTCCGGAGCTCGATGGTCTCGGACTCGCCAAGATTGATGACCTCAAACTGAGTCTTGTCGTAGCTGATTGCTGCTTCGACTCCTGCGATGATGTCGTCGATGTAAGTGTAGTCGCGCCGCGTCGTGCCGTCGCCAAAAATCGGTATCGGCTTGCCTGCCGAGATCAGCCGCGCGAACTTGTGAATCGCCAGATCGGGCCGTTGCCGAGGGCCGTATACGGTGAAGAATCGCAAACAGACGATGCGGATCCCGTAAAGATGGCTGTAAGCGTGACACGCGGCTTCGCCCGCGATCTTTGTGGCGGAGTACGGCGAGATCGGTTGAGCTATCGGGTCGTCTTCCGAGAACGGGACTTTGGCGTTCACACCGTACACTGAACTGGATGAGCCGAACACAAACCGTCTTACGCCGTGACGGCGCGCCGCTTCGAGCAGCGAGTATGTGCCGCGCACGTTTGACTCTTCGTAAGCGAGCGGATCCTCAAGCGAAGGCCGGACTCCGGCGCGCGCCGCAAGGTGTACGACGACATCGAACTTCGAGCGCGCGAATAGCGCGTCTATTGCTGCTGCGTCCGTTATGTCGCCTTCAATGAGCTCGAAGCGATCGCCGGCGTGGTGAGCCGCGATGTTCGCTCGCTTGATGGCGGGATCGTAGAAGTCGTTGAAGTTGTCTACGACGGTGACGTGGTTGTTTTGGGCGGACATCAAGCTATTAACGAGATGACTGCCTATAAAGCCTGCTCCGCCGGTGACGAGGAAGTTTTGCATGAGGTTCAAGAATGTACCTCGACTCGGCAGTTCTTCAACCGCAGAGTCGCAGAGACGCCGAGCACGCGCAGAGCAGAGTCATCGATGAGGCAAGCCCCTCTACTGTGATTCATCGATGAATGTGCGGTGCCACAGCTCGAGCGTCAGCAGTTGGAACACCTTCAAGCTGTTGTCTTCGCGGCCCGACAGATTGTCATCGATCAAGCGTCGCACGAAGGAATACTCAAAATAGCCTCGCCGGTTGATGTTCGATTCCGACAACAAGTCTTCTACCATCTCGCGCAAGTCGCGCACCAGCCATGCGCGAACCGGCGCGCTAAAACCCGCTTTCTTGCGGTTGATGATTTCGGATGGCAGCCACGCTTCGGCTGCGCGCTTCAGGATGTGTTTGCCAGTCAGTCCTTTCAGCTTCAGACGTGCTGGAATTCTGGCCGCCATCTCAACCAGCTCGTGATCCAGCAGCGGCACTCTCACTTCCATTGATGAGGCCATGCTTGTCTTGTCGGTGTAAGTCAGGTTCAAACACGGCAGAAAAGTCTTCAGATCGACGTACAGCATCTGATTGACAAAATCCTGACCGGCAACCCGATCGAAATACTTCTGATGCTCGCTGTAAGGATCGAAGCCACCTGCCGCCTCGCGCATTGCGCCCGAGTATAGCTCCAGCTTCTCGGCTTTGGTGAAGTATGTGCCAAAGCCCAGGTAGCGCTCGCGTTCCGGAAGCGCTGCCGAGCGCGCAAGCTTCTTCGTGTTGCGAAACAGCGCAGTGAATCTTCCCGGTCTCGCGCCCGGAAGGGCGTCCACCACAGGCCGCGAGAGAAACGACGGAATCATGTTGTACGCCTCGGCGATCTTGACCGCGGCGTGCCGAGGATAGCCGGCGAAGACTTCGTCGCCGCCCATCCCCGAAAGCAGCACGGTGAGCCGCTCGCGGGCCGCGCGGCAAATCAGATAGCTGGTGATGATTGCGGGATCGGCAACGGGCTCGTCCAGGTGATAGACAAGCTTGGGCAGAAGCTCCATCACGCGCGGCTCTAGGTAATGTTCCTGATAGTCGGTCTTGAACTGGCTGCCGGCGATGCGCGCGTACTTCACATCGTCTTCGATTATGTCGTAGCGCAGGTCCTCCTGCTTGAAGCCGAATGTGTATGTGGTGACCTTTTGAGTCGCGACATCGGTCATCAGCTTGACGATGGCGGACGAATCGAGTCCGCCGGACAGAAAGGCTCCCAGTGGCACGTCGGAGATCATCTGCGCTCGAACGCTTCGAGTTATCTGTTCGCGGAGAGCTTCGCTCCAATCCGCTTCAGAAAGAGACTCGTCTTCGTCGAATGTCAGGTCCCAGTACTCGTGAACTTCGGTCCGGGCGTTCCGGTGGACCAGGTAATGCGCCGGTGGGAGCTTGGAGATTCCGCGAAACGCCGTTTTGGGATCAGGCGTCCACAGAAAAGTCATGAACTGATCGAGCGCGGCGAGATCAGGCGCCCGTTCGATTCCGGGTATTGAAAGCAGCGCCTTTATCTCGGAGGCAAACGCGAAGCCGGCGGGTGTATCCGCGTAGTAGAGAGGCTTGATGCCGAGCCGGTCGCGCGCGATGAACAGACTCTCGTCGCGAGCGTCCCAGATCGCGAACGCGAACATTCCGTTGAAACGAGCGAGACAGTCGCGGCCCCATTCGAGATAAGCGTAGATGATGACTTCGGCGTCGGTTTCGGACTTGAAGCGATGGCCGCGCGCTTCGAGCTCGCGACGCAGCGCTTTGAAGTTGTAAATCTCGCCGTTGTAGGTCAGCCAGATTTTTCCGCTGGCGTCAGGCATCGGTTCGTGGCCGGCCGGCGAAAGGTCGATGATCGAAAGACGCCGATGTCCGAGGCCGGCGCGGTCGCCGGTGGACATCTCGGCGATGTAGATACCTTCGTCGTCGGGACCGCGATGCGCGATCCGCGCCAGCATTGACTTGATGAGTTGTTCATCGGCCTGGCCGACGACTCCGCAGATGCCGCACATAGTCTTGGGCTCAATACTTCGCAGCCAGCCGGCCTGTTCGCTCTTGTTGGACCGCGATCCTAGTTGACTTGGAAAACAGAAACATTAGCGCTCCGATACACAAGCGTAAGCGGAACCTTGCCGCCTGTGCGATCGAGAAACTCCTGCAAGTCCGGTCTGCGTTTTACCTCATCGCCCTTGTACATGGTTGGACTTGTAACGTGGAGGATGTGAGTGACTCCGAGCCGTTTGTACGCTTCGGGCCGGGAGGGCAGTGCCAATGACTTCCTTCCCGTGAAAAGATAGACGCTTGGGTCTATCGCGGGTTCGCATCCGACTATGCTTGATTGAGCTGTGTTCTGATTGATCCACTCATAGGCGGCCGTTATCTCATTCCAGATTGAGGCAGCCGCAGCGTTGTAGTGGCCGGTTCGACGGATGGTCAAAACAAAGCGCGCGTCGCTGATTAATTGAGACGCGATGCAAGTCGCGACTACTCCGGCTATTAGTTTGGGTTGAAAACTCAGTGATTTTGGATGCTTCGCCGGCAACCGTTCAAAGACCGTCTGAAGGCCCGCAACAAACGACAGGCAAAGAAGCGGGATCAGAGGCACTATATACCGGCTCGGGTCCCAAGGCCAAATCATGACCAAGAACAAGGAACCCGCTACGTAAAGAGATGCTATGCGCGGAGTTTGCCGGATGCCGCGCAGGATCGACAAGATGACTATCGTCGAAATCCCCAGCCTCAGAGGTAGGACGAGAGCATCGAGCCACGGCCTCGACTCGACGAACTCGCTGGAGCCGATTGAGAGAATCGCTCGCGGGATATCGCGATTCAAGAGCAGCCATCCATCTTCAACCGCTCGCTTGCCCAACTCGAAGAATGCGCCGGGATGGAAAGATGTAAGGAATTCGTGATAGTACGATCCAACTCCGGACCCGCCGGTCTTACTCAGCATGAACCAAGGCGACCACAGCACAACACTTGCAATAACCAGCAGCGCTGCGCGCCTGAAGTCCCGTTTCAGGATCCAGGACAACACTGCCGCGCCAAGCATAACCAGGCCGATCGACCGAGTGAGTACTGACGCGACCAGGAACAGCGCTGACAGCGCGAGCCAGCGAGACTTGAGCGAGGATTGTTCATACTTGTTTAGAGCTAGCAGCGCTAGCGCTGAAAAAAGCACGTATAGCATTTCAGAACCAACGCGCGTCGTAAATCCGACGAAGATAATCGACACCGAGGCGAGCAGCATCGCGGAAGAAACGAGTTGTCTCGAGTAGCCTTCCGCGAGAGCGAAGTGCGCGAAGCAATAGAGCCCCACCGCTCCGCACGCAATCAGCACGAGTTTGTAGATCACGACGCTCGTCGAAGGGTCCAATCCGAGCAGCATCGGGAGGCTAAGGATCAACGGCAGGCCCGGGGGAAAGTGGCGGTGAAAGTGAGGTTCGGGCAGATGAATATCTGAAAACCCGAAGCCCCCCGCCAGGCTCTTCGCGAGTACGATGTAGTATGCGTCATCGACAAAGTCGAACTTTGTGTTGAGCGCGAGACAGCTAATCAAAACAAAGAGAGCCACGCCGGAGACTGGCGATAGCGCGATGGATTTCACTCGCTTCGTGAAATCCTTCTGAGCGCTCTCAACCATGCGCGCTATTCTACACGAAGCGGATCGGTGCAAAACAAGTTGCTACACGGAACTCGGGAACCCTCGCCAACCGCCCATCGTGGAGACCTATCGCGACGCGATCATTGGGACGGCGCGCCGGTGGCTTTGAACTTCCCGCGCAACGCCTGGCTGAGCGCCGCGCCGATCAGATAGAGCGCTATGGCGCCCATCACGAACAGAAAGTAATGAATTCCAACTATGTAGCGATACTCGGTGTGAAACGCCGACTGAAAGATCAGAAAGTAAGCCGGCACCGCGAGGAGGATCGCAAGCGCGCGGAACCTGCCGGCCAGCGCCAACAACGCTATGCCGATCAGGTTGAGCGGCAGCAAGCGCTCCGTCTTGAAGACGTTCTTCTGAACGCCGCGAATCACGGCGCGCGGCATTCGCGTCCACTGGTTCGCAGTCGGTCCAAGCTTAACAAGTTCCATCCCGCCGATCTGCGCTACGGGCCGCTCGGGGCTGGGCTTGTGGTTGGTCACCACGATCCAGACTTGAGTGAGATGGCCGGTCGCAAATCGAATTTCCAGATTGGTAAGCGGCCGTTCATCCGGAAAGCCCGGCGCTGAAGCCTCGCTTGGCTCTTTGCTCTTCTTCCCCTTTCGAGGCGGGTCACGCATCTCGGCTTGCGCGACAACAATGCGCGGGTCGGCCGTCGCTACTCTTATTGCGGTGTACCCTGTCACAGACCTGACCGGAACGGTCAGCAGATAGTCCGTGTTCGGATCGAGGAGAATTGCAGCCGAGGCGAACTGCTCGCGATATTCAACACCGTCACTCGCGACTTGAAGTATTGAGCCGTCGTCGATTATCGAGACTTCAGCCGTCTCCGATCGGCGGCTTCCGTTTCGAAGCATATCTTCTGGCGACTGCGACCACACCACCGCGCCCGTTGTGTCCGGCGAATGCCCGTAGGGCGGCTCGGCCAGGACCGCCGGCACAAGCGTAGTATTGGCCGCACTTTGCTGCCGTAGGAAATCGTTGTATCGAAGCATGTACGTCGCGCGCCGGCACATCACTCCCGCAAACCAGACGGGGTTTGCACGGATGACCGAAACGCCGCGATCAAAGCGGAACCGATCGCGCTCGACGCCGTCCGGCTTCCACAGATTGCGCGCATAGTCTTCCCGGCCATGCCACTCAACGTCTTTCTTTAGCGCGTAGTCGTCGAAGACCGGCAAGCCGAATCTTCCCTGTACGTCGTAGTCGGCGATCCCTTCAATCAGTGTGATTCCGGCGCCGAGGGAAAGCGGAATGAAATGATGGTAAGCAACCCAGTTTCGAATCGTAATCGGAGCGATGACAACAAGCGCCGTGCCCACGAGAATCGCGCTGTAGCGGAGCCGCTTCCCGCGTTCAAAGAAGATCGGAATCGTGACCGCGAGAAACGGCGCGAGCAGCAAACCATTCGCTCGAAGCCAGCACGATAGACCGATCGATGCGCCGGCCGCAGCAAGGAGCCAGAAACGCGGGCGCTTGTAAGCCTTGATGAGACAATACACCCCAATCAGGATCGGGAATGTCGCAAAAGTCTCGGGCGACAGGACAAGGGAATAGTAAGCCAGGTGAGGCGAGAGCGCGGAAAGCAAACCGGCTATCGCGGCTACGCCGATGGGCAGCAACTCAACTGCTATGAAGAAAATCAACCCACACGAGGCCGACGCGCAGACAATCTGCAGGTAGCGCAGACCTGCGCCCGAGTCGCCGAGACCCAGGCCGGTCGCCGCCATCAATATCGAATAGCCGGGCGGGTGCGCGATCCTGCCGGCGTCGCTCGGATCGGCCGCCTCAGTTGCAAATAGAAGGCTGCCTTGATTGCGGATGCGTGACGCTTCGTCGGTGTAGAAGTGACGCAAGCGCTGAAGCATGCTGTCGTTCCGAATCGCCTCGGGATAGACATCCTCGCATTGCAAGAGCCTGACTCCGAGCGCCAGCACAAAGATGCCTGCGACAATCAGGGTTGAGCGAAGAGCGCCACGCGTAGCGCGTTTGCTCACTTCATTGTGGGGCGCGAGCCGCTCGGCAATCCAGACTCTGAATCGAGAGAACACGCCGCGAAACCGCGACTCTTTCGACTGTTCGGACTCGTCTGCCATCGAATCTTGGTTGAAGGTGGAAGCCGCGTCGATCAACTCGAGGGTATTCTCCGGGGTTTGCTGAAAGGGCGTCATCTGGCCGGCATCATCTCAGCATCAATGCATCGCCGGCCATCGTGACAAACAGGATTATGCTCACGAAGGCGTTCGTGGTGAAGAACGCCGCATCGAGCCGTGAAAGGTCGTCGGCTCTCACAATGCTGTGTTGATAAATCAGCAGGAGCCCGGTTGCGACAACGCCGAGCAAGCCAAGCCAACTGAGATTCGCCATCCAGAAGAACACGACGAGCACCGCGAACATCAACGAGTGAATGCCTCGCGCGACCCAGAGAGCTTTGCTGATGCCCAGACGCTGCGGGATCGAGTGAAGCCCCGCGCGCCGGTCGAACTCGTAATCCTGACACGCATACAGAACGTCGAACCCGGCGGTCCACAGCATCACCGCAAGCGACAAAAGAACAGGCAACAGGGTGAGCTTGCCCTGGATGGCGATCCACGCGCCCGATGGAGCTATTGCGAGACACCAGCCGAGAACGAGATGCGAGAGCGCGGTGAATCGCTTTGTGTATGAGTAAAGAAACACCGAGCCAAGCGCGACCGGCGAAAGAATCAGCGTGAGACGATTGAGCTGCGAGGCTGCAAGCAAAAACAGCAGAGATGCGACGATGGTGAACACCCACGCGAATCGCATATCGAGCAGCCCCGCAGGCAAGGCTCGAGTTGCGGTGCGCGGGTTAGCAGCATCGATCTTTGCGTCGGCGATTCGGTTGAAAGTCATCGCGGCCGATCTTGCGCCGATCATCGCAAGCGTGATCCAGAGGAGCTTCGAGACCCAGAATCGTGCAGGTTGAGAAGGCACGTCGCGCGCGGCGAGCGCGGCTCCCAGAAAGGCAAACGGCAGAGCGAACAGCGTATGCTCGATCTTGATCATCTCGAGCGTGATCCGCAGCCGTCCGGCTATTGTTTTTTGTTCACTCAAGGTGTCACGCGATAAATGCGCAGGATCATCTCAACTTCATTGGAGCCATTTTCTGAAACACCGGGGCGTGAATAGCCTCTATCGTCACTTCCGGTTCGGCAATGGCAGGATGAGGCATACGCGGGAGGCCTGGAGCGAACTCAAGCTCAATCACGATTTCGGCGTTAGATCCTGAATTCAGCACAACATCCTGAGCAAAGTATTTGAAACCAAGACAAGCGACACTGAGCTTGTATTTGCCCACAGGTACATCCAACTCAAACCTGCCCGCCTGATCAGACTGAATTGTTACATTGAACGCCTGGCTCTCAAACCTGACGGCCGCACCAGGAATCAGCGCACCTGATTGAGTAGCGATCTCACCTCTGACCCTGGCATCTTCCGGTTCAGCGAGGATAGCGTGCGACCCACGCATCGGCGTGGGGAACAAGGTGATCGCGAGTTCTTCGTTAGCCCCCGAATTCAGCACGACGTCTTTCGCGAATTCGTCGAACCCATGACTGGGGACACTGAGCTTGTATTTGCCCGGCGGTACATCGAACTCAAACCTGCCCCCCTGATCAGACT
Organism: Candidatus Onstottus arcticum; assembly: GCA_038040485.1. GTDB lineage: Bacteria > Acidobacteriota > Blastocatellia > UBA7656 > UBA7656 > Onstottus_B > Onstottus_B arcticum. Next base: position 61,673 of record JBBPIE010000021.1, on the reverse strand, counting down.
GAATCGTTCTCTTGAATGTTTCGTTCTCAAGGCTGACGGATGCACCATTAACCCGCGCACCCTGTTGATCGGCGAGCACGCCTCTAACCCTGGCCATATCTTGAGCAGGCGCAGAGCATACGAAGACGAGCGCAGCAAAGGTGACGAGGGCGATGTGCTTGGCGATTTCTCTCGACAGACTCTGCATCTAGGAATCCTACACCGGTTGACTCAGATCACCTTGCCAAACCGTCTCCTGCGAATGCGCGACTCCGAGATGATCCATCACTCGATAGATAAAATGATCCACCATCGATACGATGTCCGCCGGCCGGTGATAAAACGCCGGCATCGCTGGAACGATCATCGCGCCAGCCTGCCGAAGCTTGAGCATGTTCTCGATGTGAATAGTCGACAGAGGAGTTTCGCGCGGGACGATAACCAGCTTGCGGCCTTCCTTCAAGCAAACGTCGGCGGCTCGATGAAGAAGATTCCGTGAAGAGCCCGACGCGAGAACTCCTAGCGTTGACGACGAGCAGGGAATGATAGCCATCGCATCGACCGGATAAGATCCCGAAGCGATGGCCGCGCCGATGTCGCCCGGGTGAAACACTACGGTCTTGGTCGACGGGCGGCCGATCAACGCGGCGACTATGTTTTCGGAGTCGGCGGTCGGATTGATGTCTAGTTCGTCGCTGATAACGCGGCGGCCCGGTCCGCTGATGACCAGGTTGATCTGGCCGACTTCGACGCTGTCTTCAAGCTGCATCAAAAGCCGCTGCGCGTAGATGGCACCGCTCGCGCCGCTGATCCCGACAGTTATGGATTTCACGGGTGCATTGTATCCGTGCGGCCTGACCTCAGCAAGATGGCGGTCTTCTCTGCGCAAACCTCAGCGTCTTAGCGTCTCTACGGTTAGAGGGTGTCGCCGCCGTCGCCTAGTCACAGACTCGCGACACCCTCTAACCGCAAAGACACAGAGACGCTGAGGTCTGCGCAGAGAAGACTGCCTACTCCGATAGGATCCTACGCGGGATGCTTCATCGACGGCGATGATATCGTCAATTCATTTGTTGCCGCCCTTCCAATCTGAAACCGTTGTGACCAGTTGATCCTCGCGGTCGTTTGCATAACTACGAACAGCGTGATGATCGCGCCGATTGTCACCGCAAGCCCGGTGACACCTTCAAAGAAAAACGCATAAGAAAACCCGATCAGGTAAATGAACTGGGCAATAGCGGTTTCGACAAACGCGAAGCGCGCGCCAACGACGATGCGCATGTATGAAAGCACCAGCGCCATCGACACGACTGAGCAAATAAAAAACGCCGTGTGAATCGAGATGTGATCGACCAGATAGGCAAGCAGCAGATGAAACGCAAAGAACGACGCCGCGAGGAAGAAGTAGTTCATCGGATGAATCCGAATCCCACGCACCATCGATATGATAAAGATCAGGAAGAAAAAGAACCCGAGCGATACCGGGGCGAAGTAAGAGATGCGCGCTGCTATTGGGCCCGGGTTGAGCTTCTGCGGCATCTCGACGCCGATCCCGCTCCCCGATATCAGATCGGAGTATTTCCACTCGAGCTCCCACCCGTTTCCGGTTTCTTCCTTTCGACTCGGCGCAAGCGTATTAGCGGGGTAGTCGTAGCCGCCGAAGTCTGTAGCGACCGACAAAGAGAAGTCTTTTACCTCGTTTATCCCGTCGCCCAGGCGATACAAGAATCGGTCGAGGCCTTGCGAGGAGTAGTTCACGTCCAGTTGATGCCTCGAGTTCCCGCCGCAGTCGACTCTCCCCACAACTAGATCTTTGCCTACTCGCGTGAACGGAACTTGTTTTCCGTCGATTTGAAACTTGAAGTCGTCGTAGATTCCGTCCGCCGAAGGAAATGCGAAACTCACCGCAAGCGTTCCCCTTTTGTTTTCGATGTTCTCGAAGACGTATCTGCCCGCAACGCGAGCCTTGAACATCGAGTACCACAGTAACCCTTTCTGTCGCTGCTCGAGATCCAACCCGACTTCGATCTTGCTGCGGACGAGCGGCACGTTGATCGACTCCGGATCCGATGGCTTGGCCGGCATGGCTGAGCCGGGCGTCTGAAAGAGCGCACGTTCGACCTCGAGAGACGCCTTCGGCGCGCGCTGCTCCAGTGGCGTGCCCCAAAGCTCACCCACTGATTCTTTCAACCTTCCATCCTGACTGCTCGTCCGAAGGTCGATTGTGCTTCCGAGCACCATCCAACCGACGGCCGCAATCACGTAGACGATTCCTATCGCAGCAATGTTCTTGACCATCGAATGCCTCCACGATTGCTCTTGACTTGCCCCGAACGTGGGCCGCTGTTACAGCCAGCTCTGATGCGACGCCTGCGCTCCTGGATGCTCGGATTGCTTCATCTGCTCATCGATCCTGTAGGGGCGTCCCTCCGTGGGCAAGCCCACTTCGGCTACCAACGAGGGGCGCCCAGGGAGGGACGCCCCTAGAGGTTTGATCAACATGCTGGTTGGAGTCTAACCGGCGAGTGTGCAAGAAGAGTGAGCAGCGACTGAGAAGGTTCTGAGATGTTTCCGACTGGACGTGAGAGCGAGATGAGAGGCGATCATGACATGCGAGTCAGCGCACGAGTCACGGTTTCTCGAAGCCCGGCTTCATCGATGGATTTGACTTCGCCGCCGTCGAATAGCACCTCGCCGCCAACTATGGTCAAGCGAACGTCGCTCGTGTCCGCGCTGAACAGTATCGCTGCCGTGGGGTCGTGAACCGGCGTGTTGTGAGTTCGAGCCAGATCGATGGCGATCAGATCGGCTTGCTTACCCGGTTCGAGTGAGCCGATCTCGCTTTCCAGTCCCAGCGCGCGCGCTCCGTCAAGCGTGGCAAGCTTGAGCAGTCGATCGGGACTCGGCCATCTGAAGTCCTGGGATTCCGCTCGGTGAATCAACCCGCAGAATCGCATCTCGTCAATCAGGTCGCATCGGTTGTTTGAAGCTACACTGTCGGTGCCCAGACCGACCGTCACGCCGGCATCCAGCATCTGTCGAAGCTTCGCAATGCCGTGACCGAGTTTGGCATTTGACTTAGGGCAGTGAGCGACTCGCGAGCCGCTGCGGGCGATCAACTCGATGTCCGCCGCATCGGCCTTTACGCAATGAACAAGCAGCGGTGACGCTTCGAGCACGCCAATCGAATCGAGGTACTGGATTGTCGAGACCCCGGGCGTTTGCCACGGTATGCCGCGCGCTTGCAGCGCTTCGACAAACTCGCCGTCACCCGAGACCATCATCCGCTGCTCGGATTCGGACTCGGCGGTGTGGATGCACACATCAAGCGATTCTTGCCGCGCATATTCAGTCGCGCGGCGAAAGAGATCGCCCGACGCGGTATACGGCGCGTGCGGCGAGACACCCACTCGGACCTTCTCGGTAGCCCGCTCGCGCATCGCTGCGACTTTGCTCTTCAGGCCTTCAAGGCTCTTCGTCGCATCAGCCGGGTCCGGTCCGAAGACTTCTCTATAAGCGATTCCACGCAGTCCGCTTTCGAGCAAAGCTTTGAACGCAGAATCTGTGTCGCCCGTATCTGCGAGCGTCGTGATTCCGGCTCGAGTTGCCTCCGCGGTCCCGAGGAGAGCCGAGGCGACCAGCTCATCCGCGGTTAACTGCTCGTACTTGACGCGGGTCAGCTTCTGTATCCACTCTCGAAATTGAAGGTCTTCGAGAAAGCCGCGCATCACTGTTAACTCAAGATGGCTGTGAACGTTCACGAAGCCGGGCAAGATCGCCGCGCGCCCAAGGCTGACGTTCTCGGCTTCAGCCAGATCAACACGACTCGCTGCTTCTGCTTGAGATCCGACGAAGACAATCCGGCGAGTGTCGATCGCAACTGCGCCGCCGTGAATCGGCGGCGACGTGACGGGAAGCACCCAATCCGCGGTGTAGAGTCGCAGCTTCATTGGCGAGTGATTAAACAGGACTGCGACGGCTTCCGTCAACGAAGCCACATTTGGGTACTGTCCTATTTGCGTGTTGCTCGATTGGAAAACCGCCAAGACGCCAAGAACGCCAAGGTCAGACCAAGAATCCGTTGAGAATCTTGGCGCTCTTGGCGTCTTGGCGGTTGGTCGATTCGCCGACAAACGAGCAACACAACTTTAGGACACTACCGACATTTGCGTACTCGTGCTCGCAGCTCGAACGTCGCCTTATGATTGACACGGCGGCGGCCGGGAACCTATAAACAACACAAGGCCGATGATAAAGCGATTGTTCATTCTGACGTTCATCGTCGCGGTAGTGGCGAACTCCGCCGCCGCCGTTGCGTCGCAAATGAACGGCGGGACCTGCTCCATGAGCTGCTGCAAGGCGGCGCACGACCCGAGCCGCGACGTAGCACCCGCGCGGCTTCGCTGCATGGTCGATTGCAATCAGCCGGCGAGTACAATCCCGTCACCCACAACGGCGCTCTTATCGGCTTCGCAAAAGAAGACCGCAACGAGCGGCTGTTTCAGCAGCTCATCTGAAACGGTCTCATACATTCGGCACATCAGATTTCCGAACTCACCTACTCGCTCGATAACCGGTTGTTCTAGCCGCTATCTCGAAACCGGCACTCTCCTAATCTAAGGGCCGCAGTGTGCCCAGTGTCCGACGACACGCGTGCTTTCGGCGCGGCGATGGCTTGTCGTGCGCACGCATCGGTCTCTATCCTGCTCGGCTTCTGAATCAGCCGCGGCAGAAGTAACTATCAGGAGAACTCAACATGACCGCGAAGAGATTCCCGGCAATTTCATTGCTTCTGGCATCGGCACTAATGGCCGGGGCGTGTACGAAGGGTGGCGCTCCGGGCGCTGAGAGGGTGATCAAATCAACGAAGTCGGGCGATCTGACTGTCACGCTCGCAAGCTCTACCGGCGAGGTCAAGAATGGGGAAAACGAGTTGATCGTTTCATTCACCGACGGTTCGGGCAACCCAGTTGATGTCGGAGCCGCATCGCTCACCTTTCACATGGCGGCAATGGGAACGATGGCCGAGATGAACGATAGAGCCACGCTCACAACCACAGACACGCCCGGCAAGTACCATGCGAGAGTCGAAATCGGAATGGTCTCAACCTGGGAAGCGGTCGTCGTGTACGAAGGCCCGCGCGGCAGCGGACAAATGAGAATGACGGTTAATGTGAAGTGAGAGTGATGCGTGATTCGTGAACGATGTTTCTTCGTCACGCCTCGCGCATCACGAATCACGAATCACGCATCACGAATCATCATGATCAATCGCATCATCGAATTCTCGATCAAGAACCGTTTCATCATCGTCGCCGCATACGTGCTGCTTGCGGGTTGGGGCTACTGGGCGCTCACCCGAACACCTATCGACGCGATACCCGACCTGTCGGACAACCAAGTCATCATCTTCACGGACTGGACTGGCCGCAGCCCGCAAGAAGTCGAAGACCAGGTGACTTATCCGCTCACCACCACACTTCAAGGCTTGCCCGGCGTGCGCGCAGTGCGCGGCCAGTCCGCGTTCGGGTTCTCGATGATCAACCTCATCTTCGAAGACTCGGTTGATCTCTACTGGGCGCGCACGCGTGTGCTCGAGCGGCTGAATCTGGTAACCAAGCAACTTCCAGAAGGCGTAGTGCCCACACTCGGCCCGGATGCGAGCGGCGTCGGGCAGATCTTCTGGTACACGGTTGAGGGCGAGGGTCATAGCCTGCGCGATTTGCGCACGCTTCAAGACTGGTTCATCCGCTACCAGCTCAACTCCGTCCCCGGCGTGGCCGAGGTCGCTTCGGTCGGAGGTCACGTTCAGCAGTACCAGATCGACATAGATCCGAACCGATTGCGAGCTTACTCGATTCCCCTTTCGGCTGTGGTCGAAGCCGTCCAGCGCAGCAACTCAAACGTCGGCGGTAACGTCGTGGAGCAGAACGGTCAGTGGTCAATTGTGCGGGGGATTGGTCTGATCAGCTCAGTGAGCGACATTGAGAACGTTGTGATAAGCGCGTCAAGCGGCACGCCGATCTATGTCCGCAACCTTGCAACGGTAAAGCTGGGCAACGCGTTTCGGGTCGGCGTGCTGGACCGAGACGGGAAGGAGGCGGTTGGCGGTGTGGTAATCGCGCGCTACGGCGTGAATACGCTAGAGGTCATAGGCGCGGTGAAGGAGAAGTTGAAGACGCTAGAGGCCGGGTTACCGCCCGGCGTCAAGATCGTTCCATTTTACGATCGGACTGAGTTGATCCTTCGCGCGACCAGCACGCTGAAGCGCGCGTTGATAGAAGAGCTGCTGCTCGTGACGCTTGCTCATATCATTTTTCTGTTTCACTTCCGTTCGATCTTGATCGTCACGATCCCACTTCCGCTGGCGGTGCTTCTGTCGTTTCTGTTTATGCACTACATGGGGATCAGCTCGAACCTGATGTCGCTGTCAGGCATCGCAATCGCGATCGGTGTGCTGGTCGACGCGGGCATTGTGGTCACCGAGAATGCCTTTCGCTACATGGAGAAGAACGCTGTGGACCCGCGCGACCGCCGGCGAGTCTGGCAAGGCGTGCTGGAGTCGACAAAGCTGGTCGGCCGTCCCATCTTCTTCTCGATGACGATCATTATCCTTGCGTTCATCCCGGTGTTTGCGCTGACCGGGCGGGAAGGGAAACTGTTTCATCCGCTGGCGTTCACCAAGACATTTGCGATGGCAGGTGCAACGATCATCGCAGTGACGCTTGTTCCGGTGCTGTGCACGCTGTTGCTGGGCGGGAAGTTCCACTCCGAAGAGGAGAACCTGGTGATGCGCGCGCTGCAGCGAATCTACCGGCCCGCGTTGAGCTTTGCGCTTGCCCACCGAATGATAACGGTCCTGACCGCCGCGGGGCTTTTTGGCGGCGCGCTTTTTCTTGCCTCACGAATCGGCAATGAATTCATGCCTCCGCTCGACGAAGGCGACGTAATGTATATGCCGATAACGGATCCGGCAATCTCTATCGACGAGGCGCTCCGCGTGATGCAGATGCAGGACGCTACGTTGAAGTCGTTTCCGGAAGTAGAGTGGGTTGTAGGCAAGGCCGGCCGCGCAGAGACTTCCACCGACCCTGCCCCCGTGAACATGAATGAGACGATCATTCACCTCAAGCCGCGCGACCAGTGGAGATCCGGGATGACGCGCGACAAGTTGGTCGAAGAAATGAATGACAAGCTGTCGATGCCGGGAGTGACCAATATCTGGACGCAGCCGATCATCAACCGCATCGAGATGCTCACAACCGGTGTGCGCACGCAGATCGGAGTGAAGATCTACGGCAGCGATCTAAACGAGCTTGAGCACAGATCACGAGAAGTAGCGTCCGTGCTGCACACTGTTCCCGGGGCGGCGAATGTCTCGCCTGAACCGCTGACCGGCCAGCCTTACATAGATATCACGATCGACCGGCAGGCCGCCGCCCGCTATGGCATAGACGTCAGCGCGATTCAGAATGTAATCGACAGCGGCATCGGCGAGACTAACCTGACTGTCACAATCGAGGGACGCAAGCGATTCCCGGCTCGCGTGCGTTACGCGCCTGAGTTTCGTGGTAGCAAGGACGCTCTCGGGCAGTTGGCCGTGCCGGCGCCAAATGGCGCACAGATACCATTGTCGCAACTGGCGAGCATTCGCACGGTCGACGGAGCTTCAATGATCTCGAGCGAGAACGGACTGCTGCGAGCAATTGTCCTGCTAAACGTTAGAGGTCGTGACGTTGGCAGCTTTGTGGAGGAAGCCAAGAAGGTTTTGAACGACCGTGTGCAGCTTCCGCCCGGCTACTACATGGAGTGGAGCGGCGAGTATGAGAACCAGCAGCGCGCGCGAGCCCGACTGCTTCTCGTCATGCCGATCGTTCTGGTCGTCATCTTTGTGCTGCTGTATCTGACCTATCACTCGCTTATCGAAGCTGCGCACGTCCTGCTGGCGGTGCCCTTTGCGCTGACCGGGGGTGTGTATCTGCTTTATGCGCTCGGCTACAACTTCTCGGTTGCAGTGTGGGTCGGGTTTATCGCGTTGTTCGGAACCGCGGTGCAAACCGGGATGGTGATGGTGATCTATCTGAACGAAGCTGTCGAGCGCAAGAAGGCTGAAGTGGGTGAGCGGCTGACTCGCGAGCAGCTCAAACAAGCGGTGATGGAGGGCGCGCTGTTGAGGCTTCGCCCGAAGGTGATGACGGTTAGTACCGTGGTGGCGGGGTTACTGCCAATTATGTGGAGCGCGAGCGCCGGCGCCGAAGTGATGAAACCGCTTGCGACCCCGGTGCTTGGAGGAATGGTGTCGTCGCTTCTTCACGTGCTGATCGTGACGCCGGTGATTTTCTTCTGGCTTCAGGAGCGGAGATTAACCACGAAGACACAAAGACAGGAAGATTCACCAAGCTCTTTGTGAGCCTTTGAGTCTTGGTGCCTTGGTGGCGAATACGGAGAGTGGATTATGAAACACACTTTTTTAGTCAGAGCAATTGCCGTTGCGATCTTGCTCGTGTCTCCGAACACGCTTGCGATTGCGCAGTCGCCGAGCGAGCGGCAAGCGGTTGGACTCGTTCTTCTTGCTAAGCCTCCCGCGCCGGTGGAGCCCAGTGAGCCTCGATCGGTTTACATGCAATACATCGATCCGATTGACGGTCAGTCGCCGGACGATCTGGTTCGCTACGCGCTTGCGCACAACGGTGAGCTTGCAGCCGCGCGCCAAATGATCGCTCAGGCGCGCGGGCAATTGAGGCAAGCGGGACTGCGGCCGAATCCTATGATTGAAGCGAGCGGCTCACAGGCTGTTAACGTGCCGGACAATAGCCAAACGTTCGGATTGGAACTACCGCTGGAGCTTGGCGGGCGTCGCGTCGCGCGACTGTCAGTGGCCGAGCGCGAGATTCAGTTGCGGCAAGCTGAAGTGGCCGACTTCGAGCGAAGGCTGGCAGCGGAGGTGAGATCGAAATACGCCGCCGCAATTGCCGCGGCTCGAAACCTGAAGTTCATCGAAGAGCTTTTGATGCTCACCCGAGATTCGCATCGCATCGTCCAGGCGAAGGTCGAGCACGGAAAGACCGCGCCGCTTGAACAGAATCTGCTGCGAGTCGAGTTGAGCCGGGTCGATTCGGTGCGAATTGGTTTCGAGAGCCGCACCGAGATCGCGGTGCTCGAGATCAAAAAGAGCATCGGGATGCCGGCAAACGAGCCGCTTCGATTGCGCGGCGAATTTGGTGTCGATCAACGGCCGGGTGCGATCGGTGAGGCGATTCACCAGGCGCTGGCGAATCGAGCTGATCTTCGGGTTGCCCGCGCGGCTGAAGCGCTGGCCGTTGCGCAGATCGAACAGGCTAGACGCGAAGGACGGCTGGACGCGAGCATCTTTGCGAACTACATGCGGCAGAGCATGGGCTTCGATGTGCAGGGGTTCAACCGGGCGGGCGCGCTCGCTCCGGTGCAAGGTGTCTTTCACTACGCGACCTTCGGCATTCGGCTGACGCTGCCGGTGCGAAACAAGAACGAAGGTTTGATCGAAGCCGCGATGGCTGGCGCGGAAGCGGCGCGAACGCGCCGCGAGTTTGCCGAGACGGTTGTGCGCAACGAAGTCACCTCCGCGTACGCGCGATTCGGCTACGCGCGAGCGGCGCTTGCGGTGTATCGCGACAATGTGCGGGAGCAGGCGTTTCGCAACCTGGAAGTGATTCATCAAACTTATGTGCTCGGCCAGAAATCGGTGCTGGACTATCTGGGTGAGCAGCGGCGTTTTATTGAGGTCGAGACCGGCTACACCGAAGTACTCAAGGAACTTTTCGAGTCGCTGATCGAGATCGAACGCGCGGCAGGCTCGGCGGTTCGATCTGACTCGAGTGCCATGTAAGGGCGTCCCTCCGTGGGCGCCCCTCGGTGAAGCTGAATAAGCGCCCTTGGGTGGAAGTTACAAAGGTCGGAGGGGCGGGCACGAAGGCCTGCCCGTACAGGGCTTCAAGAAGAGAGAGAAGTTATGAACGACGAAGAGAATATCCCAAGCAAGGCCGAAGCGCCTACCGCGGGCGATCGCCCATTCGCCGGCGTTTCATTGCGAAGCCGGTGGCTGGCAATTGTACTAGGCGTTGCAGTCATTGCGATCATAGCAACGCTCTTGCTGACGCGCGGCGCAAAGCAGAGCACGATGGCGGGCCAGCCCGTGCCCGAGCCGTCCGGCGCGGTGTCTTCATCAGGCAGCGCTTCGGCAGCCGGCGCTCCCGGGACAGCGCCGCGACCGGGCGACCTGGTGATTTCGCTCGAGGCGGAACGGCTCTCGAACGCCCGGATCAGAACCGAACTGGTGACGGCGATTGACACAAGCGCGGTTATGGCTGCGGGCATTCGCACGACTGGAACAGTTCAGACTAACGCCTATAAAGAAGTGCCGGTCTTGCCGATAGCCGGCGGCATCGTCAGAGAAGTGAGCGCCGAGCTTGGCGATCGAGTGAAGCGAGGGCAGAAGCTGGCGACCATCTTCAGTTCGGAGCTTGCCGACGCCCAGGCCGCTTATCTGAAAATGCAAGCCGAGATCGAGCGCCATCATCAACACTATCGCCGAACCGTCGAGTTGGTCGAGCTGGGCGCCGCAAGCCGCGAGGAACTGGAAACGGCGACGGCTGAGCTAAAGGTGGAGCAGGCGAACCTGTCCGCGATGAAACAACATTTGATCCTGCTAGGTGTCAGCGAAAAACAGATCGAAGCGATGGGTACTCAGCCGCAAGCGAAGCCGCTGATCGAAGTTGAGTCGCCCGCGTCGGGTTTGATACTCACTCGCTCGGTCAACCCTGGCGAAGTAGTGATGACCGGCAAGGAGTTGTTTCGAGTGGCCGATCTCTCTTCGGTGTGGGTGATGGGACAGATTTACGAGAAAGACTTCGCGGCGGTGCGCGTCGGCACTCCGGCGGTCATTACGACGCAGGCGTATCCGGGCCGAAGCTTCAACGGGCGCGTTGCGTACCTCGACCCGCGAGTCGAGCCGCAAACACGGACCGCTCAAGTGAGAGTAGAGCTGGCCAACCCCGGCGAGATGTTGAAGCTCGGGATGTTTGTTGACGTGAGCTTCGGCGGCGCTTCTGCTGCGCGTGCCAGCAGCGAGACAGGCGTAATGGTTCCCAGCGCCGCCGTTCAGGAAATTGGCGGCAGGCGCGTAGTCTTCGTGGCCGGAGACCGGCCGGGTATGTTCATCCAGCGCGAGGTGAACGCCGGGGCTGAGTCGAACGGGCGCGTACCGGTCTATGGCGGGTTGAGCGCCGGTGAGTCGGTTGTAAGCGAGGGAAGCTTCTTGCTGAGAGCCGAAAGCTTGAAGCTCAATCCATCGCAAGCGGCGATGACCGGTTCATCCTCGGCCGCGAAGCCGGCTGCGGAAACTCAGGCGCACGAATCGGAGCCGAGTATTCAGTTGGCGACAGTGGTTCTTACCGACAAGGGCTATCAGCCGGGAAGCGTTCGGCTTCGGTTGGGAGTGCCGGCGCGAGTGACTTTTGTGCGCAAGGTCGAAGCTACCTGTGGCACCGAGTTGCTGATACCGGACTACCAGGTGAAGCGCGACCTTCCATTTGACGAGCCGGTCGTCGTCGAGTTCACACCAACCAGGCGTGGCGTGAGCGAGTTCTCATGCGGTATGAAGATGCTGCGAGGCAAAATCGTTGTGAGATAATTAAGGGGAATTGCGGATTGCGGATTTCGGATTTCGGGTTCGAGAGTCACGGACAAGATCGCCAATCCGAAATCCGCAATCCGAAATCCGCAATTCCTTGGGGGGCTTATGAGCAAACAAGAACCAGAGTCAAACGATGCTCGCGAGACCAAGCGGGCGCAGTTCGCGGAACCTGTGAAGGCAAAGAACAAAACGACGCTGATCCTGGTCGCGGTGCTTGTCGCCGCGATTGCGGCGGTTGCGTACGTCGTGATGAGCGAGTCTTCAGACAAGCCCACGGTCATCGCCGCTCCGCAGCAGCCTAACAAGCAGGCGGAGCCAGACAGTCCGAGCGGGCCGGTCAGCGAACTAAGAGTGCCGATCGCGGATGTCGCTGGAGGCCGGGCAAAGTTCTTCGACTATAAGCTGGCGAACAATCAGCAGGTGCGCTTCTTCGTGGTCAAGTCTTCCGCGGGTGATTATCGCGCGGCGCTGGACGCGTGCGAGGTCTGCGCGCACGCCAAGCAGGGCTACCGGCAGGACGGCGATGACATGGTGTGCAACAACTGCGGTAAGAAGTTCGCAACAGCGTTGATCGGCAAGATCTCGGGTGGTTGCCATCCCGTCGCGTTGACCGCGGCCACGGACGGCGACAACCTTGTGATAAAGAAATCCGAGATTGAAGCCGGCAAAAAGTATTTCTGAATGGGGTGGCCATGCGAATAAGCACAATTGCTTTTGCGAACTTGAGACGTCGAAAAGCCAAAGCCGCGTTCCTGGTCGCCGGAATGGCCATCGGCATTGGAACGGCAGTGGCGCTCTTGAGCTTGAGCTTGACGATCAAGAACGAAATAGGCGCTCAGCTCGATCAGTTCGGGGCGAACATAGTCGTGGTGCCACAGTCGAACAGTCTGTCGCTCGACTACGGCGGCGTAACCGTGTCGGGCGTTTCGTTCGATGTTCATCAGCTAAAAGGCGAGGACGCGACCACCATACTCGACATCGAGTACGGCAATCGGCTGAGCATAATTGCGCCGAAGCTCCTGGGCGCTATTCAAGTCGACGGCCGCGACGTTCTGCTTGCGGGTGTCGATTTCGAAAGCGAGCTGAACATGAAGCGCTGGTGGCAAATCGTAGGTCGAGTGCCGGCTGCCGCCGACGACTTGCTTGTGGGCTACGACGCGGCTCGAGCGCTTGGTTTGATCGAACTAAGCGCGGACGAAGGTGGTGCTTCCAACATGCCCGCAATGCCGGACATGCCCGGGATGAATCACAACAAGCCGGTTCAATCATTCTCGATCACGCGCGATCGCTTGCAGATCGCTGGGCGCGAGCACCGAGTGGCTAGTGTTTTGGTTCCAACCGGCGGCCGCGAAGACGGGATGATCTTTGGTTCGCTGGGTCATGTGCAGTCGCTGTTGGGCAAGCCCGGCCAGTTGAGCCTGATCGAAGTAAGCGCGTTGTGCCAGAACTGCCCCATTGAAGACATAGTCGCGCAGATCAGCGAGAAGCTTCCGTACGCGAAGGTCTCGGCCGTGCAGCAGTCGGTTCGCGCGCGCGCCGAAACGGTCGAGCGACTGACGCGGTTTTCGGCCGCGGTGTCTGTGGTCGTGCTGGCGATCGGCGCGCTGATGATCTTCACCACGATGATGGGTTCAGTCGTCGAGCGAACAAAAGAGATCGGCGTGATGCGCGCGATCGGGTTCCGGCGCGAGCACATAGTCAAAGGATTGATGATCGAGGTCGCGGTCATCAGCGTGGCCGGGGGAGTGATCGGATGGCTCGCGGGGATGCTGGCTAGCTGGGCGGTGCTGCCTTACTTTGCGGAGGGCGCGGGGCTCGAGATCAGTCCGCTGCTGGCGCTTGCGTCGGTTGTTGCGGCGCTTGGGATCGGCGCGGTCAGCAGCTTTTATCCGGCGGTTCGGGCCGCGCGGCTCGATCCTTCGGAAGCGGTACGATATGTGTGAGTGAAGCTTTGTTCTTCTCTGCGGCAGTCTCTGCGTCTCGGCGACTCTGCGGTTAGAAGGCCTGGGTAATTTGACGGCTGCAAAGCATCGAAACCCTCTAACCGCAGAGTCGCCGAGACGCAGAGGTTACGCAGAGAAGACTTCGAATTGCGAGTTGTCTCCGAACACTGAAGGATGAGGCGGATGGCTTTTGTTGAAGTCAACGAAGTAAACAAAGTCTATCAACCCGATGGCGCGGGCTCGGAAGTGCGAGTCGTTTCGGGCGTCAGCCTGGAAATCAACGAAGGCGAGTTTGTCTGCTTGATGGGGCCGTCGGGCTCGGGCAAGAGCACGCTGCTAACGATCGTTGGCGCGATGAATCATCCGTCGGAAGGCCGCGTGTTGATCGACGGCATAGACGTATACGGGCTTTCAGAAGAGCGCCGCGCGGACTTTCGCCGCGAGTATCTGGGTTTTGTTTTTCAACAGCACCACCTGATGCCTTATCTGAACACGGTTGAGAACGTGATGTTGCCGTTCGCCGCAGCGCCCGGGAGCGCGAAGCAAAAGCGAGAGCGCGCGATGAAGTCTTTGGAAAGCGTGGGGCTTGCAGACAAGGCTTTGCGGCTTCCGAATCAGCTTTCGGGAGGGGAGCAGGGAAGGCTGGCGATCGCGCGAGCTATCGTGAACCAGGCGCCGTTGATTCTTGCGGACGAGCCTACGGGGACGCTCGACACGCAAACCGGCCGGGAGATTATGGAAGTGTTTCTGAGTTTGAACGCAAGCGGCCAGACGATCTTCATGGTCACGCACAATCCTGAGAACGCGAGGCTCGCGCACCGGACGGTTCATATGAGAGACGGACGGTTGGTGCCGGCTACAGTTGAAGAAATCGCGGTGTGAGAATCAGATCGCGAGGGTCGTCGTCCATGGATCGCTGGCTGTCGCAAGGCTTCATAGGCTGATGGCGCTGCGCGCCGAACCCGACACACCTACCGAACTACTAGGAAGACATCCCACGCCCACTGACCCACGTGGGCTCCCCGTTCGTCGTACACCTTCGCGCGATACCGGAATCCATTCCCGTATTGGTCGATGCGTTTGGTGAATCGATAGTCCAAATCAAGCGCAGTAACGCCAAGCGCTCGTAGTCTGTGCAACTCGTTTGGTTCAGACACGCCATTGTGGTTTGCGTCCCGCCACAGTCGGAGTGAAGCGAAGATCGAGTCTCTTTCATCAATCACCCGATCGCCGTTACCGCCGTTCTCCGGCTTATCAAACTCAGCGAGCGCGAGAAAGCCATTCGGATAAGTGGAAGCTGGCTGCGCAGTGAAGTTGCCGAATAGCTCGCCACCGTCGTCTATTCGTCCGTTGCCGTTACGGTCCAGTGCAAGCCAGGCATCGTCTGAGCCTGGAGCAGTCCACGAAAGGTGATCCCGGATGCCATCGTGATTCAGATCGAAGCTCACACCCGAGGCCAGATCAGTAAGATCAAAACCATTGCCCCTGAGATCTATGAGGATCGGAGAACCACCGTTGCCGCAGCAACAACCCCCATTATCATAGTAATAAAGCGATCCGCATCCAGTTGAGGGGTTGCTTGTGAAGTTTGCCGCCACTCCACAATAACCCTCGCCTTGCCAATAGAAGAGACATGCCTCATCGCCCCCTCCGGGACAGTCTCCGGGCCCAGGAGCTAAACCATTTGCATAGGGTATGTTCTTGCAAACCAGAAGCAACAACGGTCAGGAAAGTGGCATACGGTTCGCGAGTCAACCTTTTGCCTCCAGAGGTTGTCTAGAGCCTCAGGCGGGTAAAAGTTAGGCCAGCACTGGAGAGAAGGAGAGCATCCGCCGCCTCCTGAAGAAGTGACGTCTGTAAAGCCCACCTGCTCAGGGTACTTTACCGACCAGAACGACTCTTTATAAAGAGAAAAGTCATTCGGGCAGGTGAAAGGCGCAATGTAGTCAGGTCCGGCAGGCCAATAGGCTGCCGTGCAGGCGAGGACGCTTGAGATGCCAACAATCAGAAATATTGCGGAGGCGACCATAGTTTTCATCCGTCAATCTCCTTAGGAAGGAACTCATGCGATTAATATCTGGAAATCCACTTCTTATTGAGTGTTATGAGCTTTTCTATACCTTCTGGAAGACTGTCAATTCCAGCCAACTCCCCTTGAATAGGGATGTTGCGACGCGATTGAGCAGTCAGGCTGCCCTGATGCCACAGCTTAAGCTCATCAAGCAGATACAATGCCCTCTGTTTTGCGCTGGAAAGACCACCTCGGACGGCTGGAGTTTCCGCTTCATCAATGGGCAGCGCACGGATTTCTCCCTTGAGTATCTCAAGCGCGGCAGACTGACTCGCATCCGGCCACTTCGACGCGTTCGCTAATAAGCGATTGATCCGTTTTAGTTGTATCTTCTGCCCTCGCCTATCGTCCAAAATACCCTTAGCCCATTGAAACTCACCTGCATAGGTTCGGTCATCAAAAACAACAGCCAGAATCGTTAAGGTTGGCCGCGTTATTTTGGAGCCGCACATGTGCGACACAGCCCGAATGGACGTGTCTATGTCAACGACCTCCCCCGGCTCAATCAAATCGTCACCAATGGAGTAGTCTGTCGACGACTCCGGGGCGTCACAGACCGCGGTTCCGTAAGCAGTTATCGCCTTATTGGAGGTGTTTTGCATCCGCGTCACAAACCGCCCGTCAAGCCTCTCCTGACTGATAAGGCTCAAAGATCCGGTGGTGTCTTTCACGAGCGGCAAGCGGACCTCTCGCTGACCCCGGCTCGCGGTTGAAGAGATTACGGCGCTGCTCAAAAGAATAGCGCCCAAAACAGAACTGCATACAACAAACAATCGTTGCTTGGTAGCCAGGCGTCTTGTGGAATCCATTATTGAGCCTCCCTTTGGTTCAACGACACCAACCAAAATGCTTTGATGACCCGGCACGTAAACAGGAGAGAAACAGCAGCGAAGGAGAACACCAACTTGTAGCCTCGCACCCGGAAAGGAAATCGTTTCATGGCTTTGGCCTGCCGCGTAAGAAGCACTTAATAGAAGGAAAGAACGAAACGAACTCACCAACCAAACTGAAGGACATTCGATGCGGTGCAAACTTATATTAATCAGTTTCCGTTGTCAAGAAAAAAAGTAGGATATGCAACCCTGAACCAATCGCCTGCGAAGGCTTCGATCACGAACGATTCGTATGAGTGACGGCGTTTGATCTCGGCAACCGTTGAAGAACGCGCGGTGTGAAAAGACTAAATCGAGGGGGGTTGAGCCCGCCGGATTCCCAGTCTATGCATCGCGATTCGTCGGCGCCTAGTGGGTCGTCTCTTACGGAACGGCCCGAGCATTCAAGCTTTTAGTTGGTTTGTACCGCAGCTTCTTCCTGCAACCACTTTCTAGCTCTGGTGAAAGAGTTTGCAACCTACGCGGGAGAGTTCGACTTCCCAAGAAACCTGTAGAGCAAGTACACCAGCAACCCGATCGCTCCGGCTATCGCCGAGTCGCGGAGCTGGCCGGCTGTGCTGTTAGAAAGAAGCCACGCGCACAAGATCAGCGCAACTATCGCAAGCACGACTCCAGCGGGCGCGTGGAACAACGCGGGCAGTTCGCGCTCTCTTCGCCGCAGCACTGGTAACGCCGCGCAGGTTGCGGCGTAAGTCAGCAGCCTTGCAATTGCGCTTATGGTCGCGGCGTACACGAATGAGCCCGACAGCGTAAGCGCGAGCACCACGGCGCCCGTGATCACAATCGAAACGTGAGGCGTTCGAAACCGCCGGTGCACCGAGCCGATGAACTTCGGAAGCTCGGTTCGTTCGGCCATCGCAAACGGCAACCGCGATCCCGCAAGCAGGATCACGTTCAAGTTGCCAAGAATCGAAACAAGCGCGCCCGCCGAAATAATTGCGCCGCCCGCCGGGCCGAGGAACCCAGTCGCCGCGTCGGCGAGAGGGCGCTTCGACGCAGCCACGTCTGCAAGCGTGCCGATGCACACTACCTGGATCAGCATGTAAAGAACCGCAACGACTCCCACCGCGGTGAGCAGCGCGAATGGGAGGTTGCGCCGCGGGTCGCGAGCCTCGCCGGCCGGGATGATCGCCATCTCGAATCCGCTGAACGCGTAGATCAGCAGCAGACACGATGACGAGAACGCTTCGTAGCCGGGCGCCGGCCCGAGCGTGTAGCGCTCAGGCTGAAGGAAAAAAAGGCCGACGGCTATAAAGAGCACCAGAGGAATCAGCTTGCCGACGGTGAAGAAGTCTCCGACGATGGCCGCATCGCGAACGCCCAGTATGTTCACTAGCGAAATCGTGACGACGACCAGCGTGATGATAATCGGCCGCCACGGGTTCGCGCTCGCCGCCGGCCAGAAGAAGCTCGCGTAGCTGACCAGCAGGTTGCAGTTCGCCGCGAATGCGGTCACCCGTGCCACCCAGATCAGCCATCCGACTTCGAACCCGACGACTGAGCCGAACGCCTCGCGCGCGTAAAGGTAAGGCCCGCCGGTTTCGCTGAAGCGGCTGCCCACTTCGGCAAAACACAGAATAATCACGATGACCACAACCGCGCACGCGGCGAAAGCAAACAGCGAGTAGACCCCAATGCGGCTGAACACTTCGGACGGCAAGCCGAAAATGCCGGCGCCGATGATGCCGTTGATCGCCATCGCCGCCAGGTCCCATCGGCGGATTCCTCTTACCAGTCCTTCGGATGTCTTTTCGTCCATTCAGCGATCCAGGGTCGAGTTCTCGGCGCGTTCCTGCTAGGGCGCGCACATACTAATCGCCGTGCTCGCGTTATTCAACTTGGGCGGTGTTGAGGTGATGACTTGATTTCGAATTCTCTGCGTTGGTTTCAACGTCTGCGCCTCTGCGGTTAGCCGTGTTTCAACGTCATCTAACCACAGAGACGCGGAGGCGCAGAGATTGCGCAGAGAAAATATTCGAATCGAGACACTATCCGTCCGGCGCTGAGCTTCTCTTAAACAAGCGGGTGAGCTACAATCGGCGATCGAGGTTCAATGAAACTTGCCAACAGGAGAAGATAGATGAGCGACGAGAACGATCAGAAAATAGTAGTTATCAACAACGGCCCTTATCGTGTGATCGGGGAGAACATTTCCATCCAAGACGCTGCCGGAAACAGCTTCGGGCTTGCGGGGCGAACCGT
The DNA here is from genome assembly GCA_038040485.1 of Candidatus Onstottus arcticum. Lineage (GTDB taxonomy): Bacteria > Acidobacteriota > Blastocatellia > UBA7656 > UBA7656 > Onstottus_B > Onstottus_B arcticum. Next base: position 42,914 of record JBBPIE010000021.1, on the reverse strand, counting down.
GATCTCGCTGTGCCGGTGCGGGCATTCGGAGAACAAACCGTTCTGTGACGGTACGCACGGGCGCATCGGGTTTCAATCTGAAGTTCAAGCGCGAGATCTTCCGCCGCCGGCGCCAAAACCTTAGGAATGGACCACGGATGACACGGATTCGACAGGTTTCCGCGGATCTGATCCGTGCCAATCCGTCTAATCCGCGTCATCAGTGTTCTATTCGGAATGAACATGGAAAGAATCCGAATCGCAAACGGGCAGGGCTTCTGGGGTGATTCGCTCCAGGCGCCGATCGAACAGGTCCGGCGCGGGCCGATCGACTACTTAACCCTCGACTACCTGGCCGAGATAACGATGTCGATCATGCAGAAGCAACGCGCGCGAGACCCGCGGTCGGGCTATGCGCGCGACTTCGTTTCGATGATTGAAGAAGTGCTGCCGGACCTGGTCGAGCAAAACATCAAAGTCGTAGCAAACGCCGGAGGCGTAAACCCCGAAGCCTGCCGTGACGGCGTCATCGACGTGGCAAGGCGCGCGGGGCTCGCAGGCAAGATAAAGATCGGCATCGTTGCCGGCGACGACATAATGGATAGGCTCGACGACTACCTCAGCCGCGGTGTTGAGCTGAACAACATGGAAACCGGCGAGTCGCTCGCTGCTGTTCGGTCGCGAGTCCAGAGCGCGAATGTCTATTTTGGCGGCCGAGCAGTGGCCGATTGTCTGGCTGCAGGAGCGCAGATTGTTATCGCCGGCCGAGTCACCGATACAGGGCTCGCACTTGGGCCTGCGATTTACGAGTTCGGTTGGGCCGCCGACGATTGGGACAAGCTTGCGGCGGGCACAATCGCGGGTCACACGGTTGAGTGCGGCGCCCAGTGCACCGGCGGCAACTGTCTGGTTGACTGGGAGACGATCCCGAACGCGGCCGACATCGGTTATCCGATCATTGAAGCTCAACCGGACGGGACTTTCGTGATAACCAAACACGAGGGCACGGGCGGCCGGATCAACGTCGCCTCGGTCAAGGAACAACTGCTCTATGAAATGGGCGACCCGCGCGAGTACATCACTCCGGATTGCGTCGCCGACTTCACGACTATTCAGCTCGAGCAGGTGGGGGCTGACCGCGTGAGGTTTTCTGGAATCAAGGGTAGGCCCGCGACTGACCTGTACAAAGTTTCGGTCAGTTACTCAGCCGGCTGGAAAGCCGCAGGCTCGCTGGTCTACGGGTGGCCTGACGCGATGAAGAAAGCACAGGCGGCTGATCGAATCACTCGAGAGCGACTCGATCGGCTCGGTTTGAAGTTCGATCACATCGTGACGGAGTTCGTGGGCGCGAACTCATGTCACGGACCGCTCTCGGGCGATCCGTCACCTGACATCGCCGAAGTTCAGTGGCGAATCGGCGTGCGCGCCGACGACAAGAATGCAGTTGAGCGATTCACTCGCGAGATCGCTCCGCTGGTGTTGAACGGCCCGCCAACGGTAACCGGATTTGGCGGCGGGCGTCCGAAGGTCGAAGAGATAATCGCGTATTGGCCGGCGTTGATGCCCAAGAGCGAAGTGACGCCGGTGATTTCGGCGGTCGAGGCTTAGAAGATGGCAAAGGTGAAACTATTGAAGCTTGCGCACGCGCGCTCGGGTGACAAGGGCGACATGGCTAACGTTGGGCTGATAGCGCTCAAGCCAGAGTACTATCCGATCCTGGTCGAGCAAGTGACGGCTGCGCGCGTCAAGGAACACTTCCGGGGAATCTGCAACGGTAAGGTCGAACGCTTCGAGTTGCCGAATCTCGGAGCCCTGAACTTCCTGCTGCACGAGAGTCTGGACGGCGGCGGAACCATTTCGCTCAAGACGGATGCGCAAGGCAAGACCTACAGTACAGCTCTCCTGAGGATGGAGATCGAAGTGCCCGACAATGTTCTGTAACTAAACACAAAGACACGAAGGCCACGAAGAACCGGCATTGTCGCTTAGTGTTCTTTATGCCTTCGGGTGAAGCGTTTAGCGGGGCTGCCTAGAAAGCCATGAATGTATTCGCAGGCGAATGGAGAAAAATCCCACCAACGCAGTTGGTGGATCGTTGATACTCGGCCTACAAAGAAGGACGCAGCGCGCTCTTTGAATCCCACCAACGCAGTTGGTGGTTCCTTCATACTCAGCCTAACCCTCGGCTCGAATTCACTTTCCGTGCGATGAATGCCAGTCGGATATGAACGATCCACCAACTGCGTTGGTGGGATTCGGGGACCCCGTCCCGTCATCCGTGTAGGCTGAGTATGAATGATCCACCAACTGCGTTGGTGGGATTGCACCCGAAACCTTGCGTGCTATCGATTTTTCACGAACATACTGGGGCCGATTCATCGCCGGCAGCTGGGCTCAGAAGTGCAACAGCAGCTCGGTGATTGATTCGATGTGAAGATCGGGTTCGGCGGCACGCAGGTGCTTCCTTGTCGGATAGGCGCTCGGAACCGCGACCGTCAGTACTCCCGCGTTCTTGCCCATCTGAATGTCTTCAGGCGCGTCGCCCACGTAGCCGCACGCCTCTGGCGAGGCCTTCAAACCGAACATCGCTTTCTCCAAGCCTTCAGGATGCGGTTTCTTGTTCACGATGTTTTCGTTGCAGATCACCGCCTGGAAAATAGTAGCAAGCCCCAGTTCGTTGATCTCCCGAGTCACTCGCCTTTGCGTGCCGCTGGTAACGACGCCGAGCCGATAGCCTCGGCGATCGAGCTCGATGATCGTCTCATAAGCGCCTTCGACCATTCGCGCGGGTTGCTCGCCGTAATGCTCGATCCACAGCTCGTCGGCGCGGTTCCATTCTTCGCGTGGCAGCTTCAGTGCTTCGTACATCAAGTACCAATTAGGTGAATAGTTCTCGCTGTAGAAGTCGTGAGTGAATGACACGCCAAGGTCGTCGAACGTCCGCTGAAATGCGGCGAGCCCAGTGGCTGCCGAGTCGAACAGCGTTCCGTCCCAATCGAAGAGAAGGGTGTTGATAGATTTAGGATGCGCGTTCATGGTTTGCTCGATCGCCCCGACTGTATCGAACGCGATGTGATGCGTGCAAGCGACTTGAACAGAATCATTCGCGACCTCCGTCTTGAAAGCCAAAGCAAGCGTTTGTTAAGCTGCCCGCGGTCATGCCTGATTATCAAAAGATACTCTATTCAGTTGAACAGGCGGTCGCGCGGATAACGCTCAACCGCCCGGACAAGCGGAACGCCCTCGATGGCGAAATCATAAACGAGATGAAGGACGCGCTTGATCAAGCCGCGCGCGACGCAAGTGTGCGAGTCGTCGTGGTGAGCGGCGCGGGGAAGGACTTCTCCTCCGGTGCGGACCTAGCGGCGCTTCGCAAGATCAGCGAAGCCTCGGTGACTGAGAACGTCGCCGACGCGCGCAACTTCGCGGAGATGTTCATAGCGATGCGGCGACATCCGCGGCCAATCATCGCGGCGGTTCGCGGGCGTGCGCTTGCGGGCGGATGCGGAGTCGCGACCGCCTGCGACATCGTGCTCGCTTCCGAGTCGGCGCAGTTCGGCTACCCGGAAGTGAACATCGGTTTTATCCCGGCTATGGTGATGGTCATCTTAAGGCGCAACCTCTCCGAGAAACGCGCCTTCGAGCTGATCACGCGCGGCGAAGTGATCGGCGCTCGCGCTGCCCTCGAGATCGGACTGGTTAATCGAGTGTTCACCGACGACGATTTCGACGCCCAGGTCGCGGCTTATGTGAACGAATTTGCGGCCAAGTCTGCTTCTGCTGTGAGCCTGGCCAAGAATCTGCTTTACCACATGGACGCGATGAGCTTTGAAGCCGCGCTGGAAGCAGGCGTTCAGTTGAATGCGATCACGCGGATGACCGAAGACTGCAAGCGCGGCGTGGAACGGTTCTTGAAGAAATGAGCCATCGCGTGAACCCAACCGCCGTTTGTCTCGCAAAAACATTGTCGGTCATTGCCGCATTCCTGTGCGCGTTGTTGTATCCGGCCGATTGTCGCCAAGCTGCCGGCGCTCAATCGAAATCAGTTGTAATCGTCGGCGCCACGATCATAGACGGAACCGGGCGGCCGGGATTTCGAGCAAGCGTGCGAATTGAAGGCGATCGAATCGCCAGGATCGGCCGCTTCAAGCCGAAACGCGGTGAGGAAGTGATCGACGCTTCCGGGATGGTCCTCGCTCCAGGGTTTATCGATATTCACAATCACTCGACTGAAGGGTTGTTCCGCGAACCAACGGCCGCGACTCAGGTCTCGCAAGGCATCACCACGCTTGCAGTAGGCGCCGATGGACAGTCGCCGTGGCCGCTCGCTGGTTATTTCACCAAGCTCACGCAGCAACGAGTTGCCGTGAACGTGCTCGCGTTCGTTGGACACGCGACCGTGCGCGAGCGTGTGATGGGCAATGACTGGAATCGCGCGGCTACTCAGAAAGAGATCGCCGAGATGGCAAAGCTCGTCGAGCAGGGAATGAACGAAGGCGCGGCCGGGCTTTCAACTGGATTGGAGTACGACGTCGGCTTGAAGAGCACGACCGAAGAAGTGATCGAGTTGGCGAAAGTAGCTGCCAGACACGGCGGCATCTACATGAGTCACGTTCGCGACGAAGCTGACGAGGTGATGAAAGCTTTCGAGGAGGCTATTCGTATCGGTCGCGAGGCGCGCATTCCCGTTCAGATCTCGCATATCAAAGTTGGGACGGTCAGCGTGTGGGGCCAGGCCGGAAAAGCTGTGGCGATGATCGACGAAGCTCGACACGCCGGCATAGACGTGACGGCCGACTGCTACCCTTACGACGCGTGGCATTCGACGATCACGGTTCTGATTCCAAGCCGGCGTCACGACGATCCGGTAGCGGTCAAGCAAGGGTTGGACGACGTTGGCGGCGCAGCGAATATTTTGATCGCCAGTTGCGCCGCACACCGCGACTTCGAAGGCAAGACGCTTGAAGAGGTGGCAAGAGAGAAAGGGATCACACCGGTCGAGGCTTATATGCTTATCGTGAGGGACAAGGGCGCGAGCATCGTCTGCCGCTCGATGACCGAAGCCGACATCAAAACCTTCTATCAACAGCCGTGGGTCATGGTCGCGAGCGATGGTGGAGTCGGCTCGCGTCACCCTCGCGGCGCGGGCTCTTTCACAAAAGTGTTAGGAAGGTTCGCGAGAGAGCAGCACTGGTTTTCGCTCGAAGAAGCGGTGCGCAAGATGACTTCGATGCCCGCGGCGAGGTTGGGGCTCAAGGATCGCGGGATGATTCGTGAAGGGATGAAAGCCGATCTGGTGATATTTGATCCACAACGCATCATTGATCGGTCAACGTTCAAAGAGCCCGAACTGATTTCCGAAGGCGTCTCTCGCGTGTTCGTAAACGGCGAGGTAGTGTGGGCGAACGGCAAAACAAGCGGCCGCTTGCCTGGAGCGGCGATTCGTAAAGGTTCTTAGGATTCTAGTCTTCTCTGCGTCCGCCTCTGCGTCTCTGTGTCTCTGTGGTTAGCAGGTTTCAATGCTATCTAACCACAGAGACACAGATACGCAGAGGTTTGCGCAGATAAAACAGGAGGGTCAATGATACTGAAGCGGTTATTCTTGGGCGCGACAATGATCTCGTTGGTTCTTCTAATGGCGGGGGGCGTTGTCGGGCAAGACGGAGCGCAGCCGATGCCTTCTCAGCGCCTCGACCCGAAGATTCAAAAGATCGTCTCAGAAGTCTCGGTTGATCGAATCATCGAGATATTGAAGAAACTCGAGAGCTTCGAGACGCGCAACACGCTCTCCGATCCTGCGCAGCCGAATCGCGGGATCGGCGTCGCGCGGCAATGGATCTTCGATCAATTCAAGAGCTACAGCCCGCGTCTGCAAGTCAGCTTCGATACACACATGATTCCGAAAGACCGGCGTGTCTACAAAGACGTCGAGTTGCGAAACGTCGTCGCTGTGTTGCCGGGCAAAATGCCGCAAGCCGCCGACCGCTGGATTATGATCACCGGCCACTATGACTCGTTGAACTTGCGAGTGCCGGCTGAGCTTCGGAACGATCCGGCGAAGGCAGCCGAACTCAGCGCGCCGGGAGTGACCGACGATGGAAGCGGGACGGCTTGCGCGATGGAATGCGCGCGAGTGCTCAGCCAGTACCAGTTCGACGCGACTCTGGTCTTCGTAGCCTTCGCCGGCGAAGAGCACGGTCTGGTCGGGTCACGAGCGATGGCAAAACTGCTCAAGGAAAAGTCTCAAACCATTCAGGCGGTCTTAAACAATGACATCATCGGCAGCGAGGTCAGCGGCAACGGTGTAATCGACAATCGCCGCGTGCTCGTCTATTCGGAAGAACCAAACGATTCGTCGTCGAGACAAATCGCGCGCTTTGTGAAGAAGATCGGCGAGCGTTACTTCCCTGAGATGACGGTTGACATGATCTTTCGCTACGACCGCTTCGGCCGCGGCGGCGATCACACATCTTTCAACCAGGAGGGCTACGCTGCGGTGCGCGTGACAACGCCGAATGAGAACTTCGCCAATCAGCACACGACGACTGATACTTTTGCCAACACCTCGCCTGCCTACACAGCAAAGGTGACGCGGGTCAACATAGCGGCCGCAGCGGCGATGGCGCTTGCGCCGCGTTCTCCGATCGTTTCCCGCCCCGCGCCACCGGCTAGCAGCGGGGCTGCGGGCACGCAGCCGGCCGTTCCGGCTGCACTTTCAACACCGGGCGAGGACGAAGTTCCAGCCCAGCGCCGTCGGCCGACCGGCCCCGGGTTGAGCCGAGGAGACGGCTACGACGCGGTACTGCGATGGGAGCAACCCAACCCCGAGCCCGATCTCGCGGGCTTTGTCATCGTGATGCGATCGACGACGGCGCCGGATTGGGAACGTGAAATCTGGGCCGGCAACGTGCAGGAGTTCACACTAAAGAACACTTCGATCGATCAGCTTGTATTCGGGGTTAAAGCGGTAGACCGCGAAGGTCACGAAAGTCCCGTGTCGGCTTACGTGCTTGCGCCGCGAACCAGGTGAGCACGCACGAGTTCACTCATCTGCGAAGGGCGTTGGAAATTTCCCAGGAAGTCGATGACAAAGCGGTATTCAGGTACAATCCCAACCCCGGAGGTGACGGGCCACTCCGTAGGAGTGGAATGTTTATAGACAGCGACGCCGCCCACTACTGACTCCTCTAACAACAATCCAACTCCGTCAGGAGTTGTATGTCGGATTGGCGCCTGATGTGGTGAAGTCTCCTGTCGCAATTGATGACATTTCACTCCTACGGAGTGAGCACTCCAGACACGACGTCTTCTATAAACATTTCACTCCTACGGAGTGACCATCCCCTTAAAGTTGGTGGGATTATCGACACTCCTCAAGGCCGCGCACGTCTTGCTTGAAGCGACATCACTTCTCGCGGGTCTTGCTTCGGATTTCCATTAGCCGCGCTCGCTGCTCGGTTGTCAGCTTGTTTTTGATTTGGATAACAAGCGTTAGCTGAAGCCGCTTGATCTCACGCTCTGCTGCAAGCACCTTGTCGAGTTGAGACAGGACGAGTTGCTCGTTTGTCGGTTCCTGTTTGACCAGACCGGCCATCTTTTCTGCTTCGTCCTGCAGTTGCCACTGCATTTCAGTGAACCGGGTTTGCGCTTTTCTGAACTCGGATTTGAAGAACTCTTTTTGCTCTTCGGTCAGCCCAATTGCCTGTTGATGCTGCATCACAAGTTCGGGCGGAAAGAAGTTGTCTCCGATCGGATCGTTTGGTTGCTGCCCCGCTGGTTGCTGCGCCGCACCGAGAACAACTGCCAACAGCAGCAAGCCGAAAATGCCTAGAGCCTTGAGTTTCATGATTCCTCCAGTCTAATTCTTCCTATCCACGATATTCATTCTTATGTCGATCGATGAATCGCCGATTCTGGGAAGGGTTTTGAGCAACTCATTCCCCGGCGTGTTCAGCAGGAAATCGGTCGGCGACCTCCATTGTGAGATCAGCGTCGTCGCGCGTCCGGGCAAGGTCCGTCGTGGGCGAATCGGCGAAGCAGGCCTTACCGGCGTGTTTACCGTTGGCGGTTTTACACCGGCAAGAACCGCCGAGGGTTTGACAACTGACGAGGACGGCTCACTCGCGACCGGCGCCGAGGGACCTGTAGCCGAACGAATGAGCACCACAACCGCGAACGCTGCGAGCAGCACAAGCGAGATCGTGACGACCGCCGGGCGCAAGGCCATGCGGCGAGGGCGAACTTCTCGTCTTCGCGAACGCGCCGCTTCAATTGTCGCCGCGAAGTCCGGCGCGAAGGTGCTATCCGCCTGCCGTGTCTCACGGAACAAGCGCTTGATGGTCTCTTCTTCCGATTTCTGATTCATTGCCGATGCCCGATCCAGCCATCGATTGACGAAGCTGTTTCTTTCCACGGTCGTAATGCGTTCGCGCGGAACCCAGTCCGACTCCCATGATTTCTGCGGCCTCCGCGAGGCTCAGATCATGATAGAAGACCAGTTGGAGAACCTCTTGCTGCCTGCGCGGCAGTGCGCCAATTGCTTGCTGAAACATGGTCTGAAGCTCCGACCTGTATACCGCGTCCTCGAAGCTGCTTCCAACGCGGACCTGGGTCTCTTCGTGCCTGACCAGTCGAAGCCTTCCTAGCAACTCGCGCCGGCGATGGTCGATCGCCGTCAAGCGAATTACCGAAAAGAGCCAGGTCTTGAATGAAGACTTACCCTGGAATCGCGCTTTGCCATCCAGCACTTTGAGATAGGCCGTCTGCAAGATGTTCTCCGCTTCCGCCGGGTTCCGATGACAACAGGAAAGCGCCCAGCCGTAGCTTTCACGGTGGTGCTTCTCCAGTTCGCTTCGAAGTTCAGCCCCGTCCACTCGCTAGCGGCCCTTCACTTTCTTTGTCCAGGTATTAGTCGGCCAGCCAGATGAAATATATGACAGCGGGAGACGGATTGGTATTCAGTGAAACACAAGCGTCCGGGAGGTATCAGCCAGGGCGACAAGTTAGAGAATGGAATTGTTGGCAAAGGAAACTGTTCGTTGTAGTAAGGAGTTGCCTACGCTGGTTGCGCGGCGCTGCGCGAGTTCTTGCGGATGAATTCGATGATCTCGTCCATTCTGGTGCCCGGGGTGAAGACCGCGCTCACCCCGAGTTCTTTCAAGCGCGGCACGTCTTCATCGGGGATGATACCGCCGCCGAAGACGATTACGTCAGTCAGCCCTGCTTCCCGTGCCAGGTCAACGACCCGAGGGAAGAGTGTCATATGCGCGCCGGACAAGATCGACAAACCGATCGCGTCGACGTCTTCCTGAACGGCGGCACTCACTACCATCTCGGGAGTCTGACGGAGCCCGGTGTAGATGACTTCCATCCCGGCGTCTCGAAGCGCGCGCGCGATGACTTTGACGCCGCGGTCGTGCCCGTCGAGGCCAGGTTTCGCGAGCAGCACTCTAATTCGTTCTTCAGGCATAGATGATCATTCGGTCGAGTCGCCTTCGTCGTCTTCAGGCATCTCATCAATTAGCCCATCCCACTCGTCAAGAGCAGGTTGCACGTGATGACTTAGGTGAGATAGCGAGGCATATAGGTCGGCATCAGTTCGGCTGCGTTCGTCTTCGCTTAGCCAGTCAGGAATTGCCGCCATCGAGCGCAAGGCTTGTAGCAGGGCGACGAACCGAGCGCATTCCTCACCTAACTCAATCAGGTGCATATCGAGAACATCCGATGATGGGTTAATCGGTATGGGCTTCTTGGTTTCGATAGCAGACATGACTCACTCCAATACTGTGGCAGGCGGCGCCTCAAACGCTCGATTCGAACTTCATGAGCTTTGATCTCTTTCTTCCAGTACTCGATCAGCTTGTTGTCAGGGTTGGCGCGGCCCTTCTCTAGCTCAATCTTTTGCTCGTGCTCTTTGACGCGTGCGAGGTAACTGGCAAGTCGCCTCCGATTGTCCTTGTTCTTTCCCATTCTGGCTCAAAACGCCGGCTCTTGATAAATCCCGAATACCGGCTTGAGCGCGTCGCACATCTCTCCGAGCGTCGCATAAGCCCGCACACAGTCCAACAACAACGGCATCGTGTTCTCGCGCCCGCGCGCGCCGGCGGCCAGCGCGCCAAGGGTTTGCTCGACTCTGTCGTTGTCGCGTTCATCCCGCAGCTTTTTCAAGCGCTCGGCTTGAAGTTCGGCCACCGATTCATTGATCTGAAGCAGGTTGGTCGCCGAGGCCTCGTCGCTCATCACGTAGTCGTTTACGCCCACGATGATCTTGTCGCCGCACTCGACTGCTTTCTGATACTCATACGACGAGTCTTGAATCTCACGTTGTGGATAGCCCGCGTCTATGGCCTCAACCATTCCGCCCAACCCGTCGATCTTTCGGAAGTATTCAAACGCGCCCTCTTCCATATCGCGCGTAAGCTTCTCGAGAAAGTATGAACCGCCCAGCGGGTCTACCGTGTTAACGACGCCGGACTCGTGAGCGATGATCTGTTGAGTTCGAAGCGCGATCAGCGCCGCTTCGTCTGAAGGCAGGGCGAGCGCTTCGTCATATGCGTCGGTGTGCAGCGATTGAGTGCCGCCCAACACGCCTGCAAGCGCCTGGATCGCTACGCGCACGATGTTGTTCAACGGCTGCTGAGCAGTCAGCGACACGCCGGCGGTTTGAGTGTGGAACCGCAGCATCCACGAACGCGGATTCTTTGCGCCGAAGCGTTCCACCATCAGGCGGTGCCAGATTCTTCGTGCCGCGCGGTACTTGGCTATCTCTTCAAAAAAGTCGTTGTGCGCATTGAAGAAGAAACTCAACCGCGGGACGAAGTCGTCGACGTCCATTCCCGCATCGACAGCATATTGCACGTACTCGATGCCGTCGCGCAGCGTGAACGCCAGTTCTTGAAGCGCGGTCGAGCCAGCCTCGCGAATGTGATAGCCGGAGACCGATACCGGGTTGAACCGCGGCACTTCTTTCATGCAGAACTCGATTGTGTCGGTGATCAGCCGCATCGACGGCCGCGGCGGATAAATCCATTCCTTTTGAGCTATGTACTCTTTCAGAATGTCGTTCTGAAGTGTGCCGCCGACCTTCTTCAAGTCCGCGCCTTGCTTCTCGGCAGCGGCAAGAAACATCGCGAAGATCATCGAGGCAGGGGCGTTGATCGTCATCGAAGTCGTGACTTGTTCGATTGGTATTCCATCGAACAGCACTTCCATATCCGCGAGCGACGAGATCGCGACGCCGCACTTTCCCACCTCGCCTTCGCTGACCGGATGATCCGAGTCGTAGCCCATCAATGTCGGAAGATCGAACGCGACGGACAACCCGGTCTGCCCGTGTTCGAGGAGATACTTGAAGCGCTGATTTGTGTCGAACGCAGAACCGAAGCCTGCGAATTGGCGCATCGTCCAAAGCCGTCCGCGATACCCGGTTGCGTGGATGCCGCGTGTGTATGGCGGGTCGCCCGGGAACCCGAGCTCAGCTTCGTAGTCGAAATCTGGAATGCTGTTCGGCGTGTAGAGCCGTTCGACTGGTGCCAGCGAAACGGTTGTGAACTCAGTCTTGCTCTCGGGGATTCGCTTTAGAGTTGGGTTGAGCGTGCGCTCTTCCCACTCGCGCTCGGCCTCCTGAACTCTGTCCGTAATTTGAGTTGTGCGCATCCGCTCTCCCGAGATTCTCGGTGAACATAGGTCAGCAGGTAACGATGACAATGCGACCCTAAAACGTAGACTGGATGATAGTTGATGCCCCCGCGCGGTGTCAACGTTCGGCGATTCTGCAACTTCGCGCGGGCCCGCGAAGCCAGTAAGTTTGAAAAACGACATTAGCGGATGATAAGCTGTGCCCGCGTCGTATCTGTTGAGGCGCGCTCGACAGACTGGCTTCTAATTGTCTGTTCATCGAAACTCGTGGAGGGCCCTCGCGTCTTGCCCATAGATCCTGGAACCAACATCGGTCCTTACAAGGTTCTCGATTCGCTTGGTGCGGGCGGAATGGGCGAAGTCTACCTTGCGCGCGATACAAGGCTCGGCCGTAAGATCGCCCTCAAGTTTTTGTCCGCCGAATACACGAAGGACGAAGACCGCGTTCGCCGCTTTCAACAGGAAGCCCGCGCCGCATCCGCGCTCAACCACCCGAACCTGATCACGATTTTTGATATCGGCGAGGTTGACTCGGTTCACTTTATCTCGACCGAGTTTATCGAAGGAGATACGCTTCGGAAGCTGGTGACGACCCGGCGGCTATCGAACACGGAGATCTTCGAAATCGCAATACAAGTCGGAAACGCTCTTGCGACGGCGCACGCCGCTGGGATAACCCATCGCGACATCAAACCGGAAAACATAATGGTGCGGCCCGACGGTGTGGTTAAGGTTTTGGACTTCGGGCTGGCAAAGCTCACGGAGCCTGCAAGCGGCGCTACCGCCATCGATCCGACTGCGATTACCCAGAGAGTCGTTGAGACAAACCCCGGTGTGGTGATGGGCACCGTCAGCTATATGTCACCCGAGCAAGCGCGAGGCGCGACGGTCGATGCAAGGACCGACATCTTCAGCTTTGGAGTTGTGCTCTACGAGATGACCGCCGGGCGAGTGCCGTTTGAAGGATCGAGCTTTGGCGACGTGATCTCCAGCATTCTCGCCAAGAAGCAGGTTCCGCTCGCGCGCTACTCGCCCGATGTGCCGGCCGAGCTCGAGCGAATCGTCGGCAAGGCACTGGCCAAGAACCGCGAAGAACGTTATCAATCGATCAAGGAGCTGTTGATTGATCTAAAGAAACTCAAGCAGCGACTCGAGGTTGAAGCGGAGATCGAGCATTCGGCGCCGCCCGAGTGGGCTCGCGATGCAGTCATGGGCCGCCGCAGCTCGAGCGGCGAAGCGCGATCAGGTTCCAGCGACACCATCGAGCTGGGCGCATCTAACCAGCCGGTTCGCACCACCTCCAGCGCCGAATACCTGGTCAGCGAAATCAAACGGCATAAGAAGACCACGTTTTTTGTGTTGGGCGCCGCAGTCATCGCAGCCGTTGCGATCACGTTCGTCAGCACGAGACGCCCCATCGATTCAGTCGCGATCCTACCCTTCTCAAATAAGACCGGTGATTCGAAGATGGACGCCGTCACCGCCGAAATAACTGAAGGGATTATCAATCAGCTCTATGATCTTCCCAATCTGAGGGTGATCTCTTATGGCGCGGTCCAGCAATACCGGGACCGGGAGGATTTCAATACCATCGCTAAAGACCTTGGAGTCAGCGCACTTCTGACCGGGCGAATCAACAACCGCGACGGGAGCATCTCGGTAAACGCGGAGCTCACGGATGCTCGAGACCAGACTCGCATCTGGAGCCAGCAGGAGACGCTGAGGTTTTCAGACCTGATGATGGCGCACCACCGCCTCGCTCGGAGCGTCCTGGACAAGCTCGGGGTAAAGATCAGTGATGAGCGGCGCAAGGAGCTGGATGCCGAGGATATGTACGCGAAGGGCCGCAACTACTTAAGTCAACGCTCGACCGAAGGGTTTAACAAGGCAATTGAGTACTTGGACAAAGCTGTGGCGCTGAAGCCGAATTACGCGCTGGCGCACGCAGGCCTGGCAGATTGCTACAATATGCTTGCAAGCTACGGCCAGCGACCTCCCGCCGAGGCGTTCGCAATGGCCAAGGCCGAAGCGCGCAAGGCTCTGGACATCGACGACAACATGGCGGAAGCCCACACCTCGCTTGCGTTTGCGTTGTTTAGAGGAGATTGGCAGTGGACGGCGGCGGAGAGGGAGTTTAAAACCGCCCAGTCGCTAAACCCGAAGTCGGCTCAAGCGCATCAATGGTACTCGGTCATGCTTGCGGCGCTTGGGCGCCAGGATAAGGCGATCACCGAGACCAACCGCGCGCAAGAGTTGGATTCGACTTCGCTTGTCATCCGTTCAAACTTCGGGCTCGTGTACTTCTTCGCACATCGGTTCGACGATTCGATCGCGGCGTGCCAAAAGGTGTTGGAGCTGGAACCAAGTTTCTTTGTTGCCCAGCGATACCTTGGCCAGGCTTACGCGCAGAAGGGGAAGTACGAACAGGCCATCGAAAAATTTCAAAGCGCTGCTTCGAGCGGCTCGCTTATGTTGCGGGCCGAGCTTGCGAACACGTATGGGCTGGCGGGCAAAAAGGACGAAGCTCAAAAAATACTTACGGATCTTCAACGCCAGTCCTCGGAACGCTACGTTTCATCCTACAGCATCGCGCTCATCCATTCGGGTCTCAGGGACAAGGAAGAGACGTTCAACGCGCTCGAACGCGCGCTGAACGAGCGCGCGGACTATCTGGTTTTCCTCAAAGTCGACCCACGGTTCGACTGGCTTCACAGCGATCCGCGATTTGCGCGCTTGGTTGAACGGATCGGCCTGCCTTGACTCTATCAGCCGGGATTCGTGACGCGTGATCCGTGAAGAGTGATCCGTGAAGCGTGATCCGTGAAGCGTGATCCGTGAAGCGTGATCCGTGAAGTGAGACAGGCTCAAGCCCCTGAGATGATTAACAGCCGGCGACTCGTTCCGGTCACGCATCACGGATCACGCATCACGGATCGCGCATCACGGATCGCGCATTACTCGTTGCTTCTGCCAACCACCCGACCGTTGCTTCGTTGGCTGTAGTCTCGCGGCCGCCTCTCTGAGATCGTTGCCATCCCTGTGTGTACATTTTATCACCAGGTTCTTGACAGGCAGGAGCTACGGCGATATAGTGCCGCCCGTCATAATCCGAGAGCCCAGAAACTCCTTAACGCGTTGATCAGAGAGTGTTGCTTATCAGGTGTGTAGAAACTCCGGCAAGCACCGCCGGTGCTACGCGCAGTAATCCAATGTCCACGCGGATCGAGTTCTCCACTCTCCGCGGCCAACCGCGCGGCGTTTCAGCAGCGCATTTCAAGACACGGAGGAAACAGAATGCCAGTCTCTTTCAAAACAGACATCCTGCCACTGTTCACGCCGACCGACATTCAACACATGAGGGGGATGGGGGTGAAGCTCAGCGACTACCCCTACATGTCGGCCGCGGCCGGCGGCAAGGTAATGAACTGCGGCCCGTTCCCCGACCACTCGCACGCCCGCGCCGTGTACGCTTCACTAACGGGCGACTGTCAGCCGCAGATGCCCATGGGCGGGCCTTACTGGAATCAGGACCAGCTCAACACTTATCAGCAGTGGATGGATGACGGGTTTCAGCCGTAGTAGCCCCTCGGATATGCGCTGAGGTCGTCACGAAATCCGACATGGACTACTGCGACGAGATGCGAGCGTTGAGACCCGTCAATCAAAAGCTCGGCAATCTCAGGCGCCACGTCGTAACCGAGACCCGAACCGAAGGCGGTGACTTGATCATCCGTTTCGAATCGGCTGATCCGCTAGAGGACTTCTGTCTCGTGCTCGAGCGGGTCGTCGACTTCGTGGACCGGGGCACCGTCTCGAAGCCGCTAACTGCAGGAGTAGTTTGGAAGCCACTGGCTGAATTCGGGCGCTCTGTCGCCGCGACGGCTGCCGCGCTCGACCCGGAAGAGCTGATCGAATTCCGGCTCGACTACGAAACCAACGGAACGCTGGTCTGCCGCTTCCAGGCAGTTGCAGCGAACGCGCGGCTTGCGCAGTAAGCCGTTGTCTTGCGTTCGCAGACCAGTCGAGTGAGTTGATTACACACCCTTGCTTGTGAGCCGCCATCGTTCATAAGCGAACAATCATGTACTGAAATTTCCTTCGCGAAAGGAGCACGGACGATTATGAAGAAGCAAGTCAAGCAGCTAGTAGTCGTAGTTCTTTCGATTGTCTTTGCGGTTTCTCAGATCGCCGCCGAACAGGCAGTCAAGGGCAAGCAGCGCCGGATGAAAGCGGCAGCTCCAACCTGCGCGCCTACCGGATTGGTGACGTGCCCGCCGTTGCCAACGATGCCGCCGCCAGTGATGAGCGCCAGCATACCTTTTGCTCTTCCGCCTCATGACACTCCGACGCCCGAACAGGCAAGGCCCTTCTTCGACTATTACTCGTGGCAGGAGTTTATCGCTTTGAACTGGCCGGCCGCGATCGAGTCGGGAACTGGACTGCCCGTTCGAGGCGTTCCGAACACGAGTTCCGGCGTGAATATGGGAAGTCCCGGGACACGCGTCTGGGAAACCTGGAAGGCCGACTACGAGTTGTTCCGCCCAATCGATCCGTCGACCAAGCAGCCGGGCGTTCCGAGCCCGTGGCCGTCATACGCGCTCAGCTCCAGCGCGAACCCGACCTGCCCGGCGAGTCCGTGCGGGCCTAAGGGCGCCAAGCTGCTGGTTATGCAGTCCAAGATGGACTCGGTGTTGAACGGAGTAAACCAGGCGTTTACTGGTCCGCTCATTGCGCAGAACAACACTTATGTTCGATATGAGATTCGGACGAATCAGTCCGAGTATGAGTACGTAGCCAACGCGCCGACCCCGAATCCGTTCAACCTGCCGATGTACATCCGGGCGAACCTGCCAACCAACGCGAACACCCCGATCGACTTCTCATCCACTACTCCGGCAAACGGAGGTTCGTACGGCGCGATGGAGGTCAAAGCCGCTTGGCGTGAGTTGAAGCCCGGTGAAGACGATAGCCGCTACTACTGGGTCAACGCGATACTCGTCGACAACCCGGGCACGTCATGCCGGTGTGCGAAGATGGCGCTTGTAGGTTTGCACATCGCCAACAAGTTGAGCCCGTTCCGCGAATGGGTCTGGTCCACGTTCGAGCAGGTCGACAATGTGCCGCAAGTGAATCCGGACCCGCCGAGCTGCGCCCAAACAAAGCCGTCAGGCGCCTACTCGTTCAACAACGGTAGCGCTACGAACCCCGACGGCTACGACTACCAGCCAGACCCGATTACTCCGCCGATTCCGAATCCAGCTTCGACCCCTGCGGTTGAGGTGAACCGTGTGCAGGACATAACCGGCTGCACGAAGTGCATCAACAATATGTTTCAGCAGTTTCTCGTTCAACAGCTCGGAGCAAACACCGTGTGGCAGTACTATCAGCTTGTAGCTACACAGTGGCCGGCTTCTCAAAACCAGTTCCAGGTTGGCGCCAACTATCCGTACAACTGCGACTGTCCTTTTCCGGCAAGCCCGACTACGAGCACCAACGATCCTGTCTCGAACCTGACGATGGAGACGTACCTTCAAGAGTACACAAGCTGCATGCAGTGCCACTACATGGCGGCGCAAACTGACTTCAGCTTCATACTTCAGGAAGACGCGTATCCGCCAAGCTCTTCAGCGGCCGCGGCGCTCAAGTCTTTGAAGACCACGGACCCGATCAACAAGCTCCGCCAGTTCTTAAGGCAAAACCGGGCCGGACATGCGCAGCGGATGTCTGCGATGAAGCGGGCCAGGAAAAAGTGACGATGGTTCGAGAGCGTTGAGAGGCTAGAGATCATCCGCGCGGCGTTGCGCGATGTCGGTCCGGTAGTGCAGGCCGTCGAAGCTGATCTTGCTCATTGCTTCATATGCCTGGTCGCGCGCCTTTTGGAGCGTCGCGGCTCGAGCAGTCACGCCAAGCACGCGGCCGCCTGAAGTCACCAGGCGGCCGCCCTCGACAAGCTTGGTACCGGCGTGAAATACGGCTACTCCGTCAGTGGAGGTTGCTTCGTCGAGCCCGCTGACGACTTTCCCTTTTTCAAACTCGCCGGGATAGCCACCCGACGCCGCTACCACGCAGACTGATGAATCGCCGCTCCAGTTGATCGAGGTTGAACCGATCTGTGAGTCAACGATCGCATCCAGGATCTCAACGAGGTCGCCCTCGAGTCTCATCATCACGGCTTGAGTCTCGGGGTCGCCAAGCCGCGCGTTGTACTCGATCACCTTCGGTCCGTCGTCGGTGAACATCAGACCCGTGTAAAGAACGCCGCTGAATGGCCTCCCTTCTGAAAACATTCCTGCGAGCGTCGGCTCGACGATCTCGCGCGCGATTCGAGCCAGCGCCGCATCGTCAATCAAGCTCGGTGTCGAAAACGAGCCCATCCCTCCTGTATTGAGTCCGGCGTCGCCGTCGTTTACTCGCTTGTAGTCCTGCGCCGGAACGATGGCCTTGTAGTCGCGGCCGTCGGTGAAGACCATCAACGACGCCTCGCGACCGGTGAGACACTCTTCGAGGACGATGCGCGCGCCCGCGCTGCCAAACACTTTGTCGAGCATCATCGAGTTGATCGCCTCGTCAAACTCGCCTTGGCCCTGAGCTATGCGAACGCCCTTGCCTGCGGCGAGACCGTCGGCTTTGACCACGACAGGAAACTCGAACTCTGACTTGAGAGCTGCATGCGCTAACTCGGGCGAATCGCAAGCAACAAACCGCGCAGTCGGAATGGAATGCCGCGCCATGAACTGCTTTGCGAAGATCTTGCTGCCTTCGAGCAGTGCGGCTTTCGCTGACGGCCCAACCATCCTCAAGCCGCGCGCTTGAAAGGCCTCGGCCACTCCGGCTACGAGCGGCGCTTCGGGTCCTATCAAGGTCAGCTCGGCGCCGATTGATTCAGCCAGTTCAGCGATGCCGGAGGCGTCGTTCACGTCAGCTTGCATGCAGGTAGCGACCTGGGCGATGCCGGCGTTACCCGGCGCGCAGTAAAGCTTCGTTGTATGTGGTGACTGTTTGAGCTTCCAGCAGACGGCATGCTCGCGGCCGCCCGAGCCGATAACGAGGATCTTCATAGCGGAGCGATTGTATCCCATCCGCGAATCACGCGAATAGCGCGAATGCCGCGAATCATTCTCATAGGATTCGCAGCACTCGCGCTATTGGTGGTCAGCCACACTCGCCAAACTGTCGTCAGCTCGTTACGCGATAGACCTTGCCTTTGAAAACGACGGTGACCTTCTTTCCGAGCGAGAAGAACTCCGCGAGCTTCGGCTCCTTCGCGATCAGATTGAAGAACTCGTCGCTGCCGAATTGGACCTCGACTTTCGGCATCAGCGAGTCTTTGAACTCAGTGTCGATCCACTCTTCGCTCTTCAACTGGAAAGTCTTATCGGCGACGGTGCGAACGCTGGTGAAATAGGATTCGGGGCTTCCGATAGTCGCAGACTCCTTCATCTCGCGTTCCGCCTGGGCGTAAACGACTGCTGATTCGCCGCTCGGAATCGTCGCTCTGCCGTGAACGCTGCCGGCCAGCGGTGCGACTTTGGCCATCTCGTTCAGACGGCGACGGTCAGCGGGAGGCATGTCGCGTCGCATCCCGATGTCCTTCATATCTTCGGTTACCAGGAAGGATGTGTAAGGCGTCACGATGCCGTAGCGAGTGCCAAGCTGAATGATCTCGTCTTTCAATTCCCGGTTCTCGCCGTTCAAGCGAACCTGTTCGAGCAGGTATCCAACTCTGCGCGTAGCCCACAGCCGGCCCAGGAACGGATTGTCGCTTCGTTCTTCAGGAAAGCTCTGCTTTGCAAACGAGAACACCGCCTCCCGCGAACCGATCTTGCCGGTCAGTCGAACGGTCGCCGCGTTCACATTGTTCTTGTAGCGACCGACGATGACGAGCTGCGAGTTCTTGAACAAGTCGCCGAGCGTGCGCGGGTACATCAGGTCCGTCTCGACTCCGCCGAAGTCCAACTTCAAATCAGAAAGCACGGGATAGTTCACACGCGCGAAGAAGTTCGAGACTTTGACTTCGAGGTCTTCCTGCGGCTCGATGTAATCGCTCGTGCCGCGATTTTCCGCCGCGAGTTTGTCGAGCAGGCTTGTGTTGACGTCATAGCCAACGCCAAACGAGAAGAGTCTTACCTTCGCGCGGTTCGCTTCGCCGGCGTTTCTCACGATTTGGCTGACGTCGGTCGGGCCTACGGTCGGCAAGCCGTCGGTTAGGAAGACTATCATCGCGGGGCGATCGCCGGATTGGAATTGCTTGAACGCGGTAACAAGCGCGTCGTTGATGTTCGTTCCACCTTCGGCGCGCAGATTCTCGATGAACTTGAGCCCGGCCTGCTTGCCTGCCGCTCCGGCTTCGACGAGACTGGCCTTCATCAGATGATCTTCGCCTGAAAACGAGATGATGTTGAAGCGGTCGCGCGGCGACAGCGACTCGACGCCAAACTTGAGCGCGGCCTTTGCTTTGTCGATCTTCTCGCCGCTCATCGAGCCTGAAGTGTCGAGAACGAAGACGATGTCTTTGGAGACCCGCTCTTCGTCGCCGATGTTGGACTTTGGCGAGATTAGCATCAGGAAATAGCCGTCCTTGCCAGGCTCGCGGTGGGTGAGCAGCGATACCCCGAAGTCTTTTTCGGAGAGCGAATAGTAGAGCAGAAAGTCTTTCTGCGAGGCTTCGCCCTTGCCTTCGAAGCTCAACCGGACGCGGCGCTCGCCGTCTTTGGTGACTGAGAGTTTGTGCGATGGTGAGAAGACGTTTTTCAGATCGATGGGTGAAACGATCTCGACGCTCGCCGCGATCTCCCTGATCGGCTGAGTCTGAATCCGGCGGCCCGAGCCAAGCTCATAACGATAGCTGACAGTCCCGCCTTCGTTCTTGAGCACTTGCGAATAAGTCAGTTCGATTTTCTTTGTGCTGCGCGGTTCGATGGGAAACACGCTCGCTTGAAACAAATCCTTTCCGACGTACTCGAGCAAACCCGGATCGATCTGACGCCTCACGATTTCGTTATAGATACGCCGCGCTTTGTCTTTCTCGACGATCTCGGCAGCCATACGTTTTTCGCCGTCGTAAATGGCGAAGTCCGAGATCGAGGCGCTCTCAGGGATAGGGAAGAAGTACGAGCCTTCGAGGCGGTACGGAGAGTCGTTCTCAAAGACTTGCTCGACTTTTGTAGTCGCAACCTGCGAGTCAATTCGCGTGGTGATCTTCACCGACTTGATGTTGAGCACGCGGGGCATCGGGTGTGGCAGGGGTCTTGGAATGGGCGGGCACCTGCGGCACTCCTGCGGCAGAATCACGCCTTGTCCGTAAGCGGCGCTGCCGGCGAAAACCAGTAGCGCAAATAGACCAAGCATTCTTAGTTTCATAGGGCACCTCGTTCTGAACTCAGTTGGGCTGATAGCAGTCAGCGCTTCGACATTGTTTTTGTTCTCGTCCACTCTTTGAATGCGAGAGGCTGTTGTTCTTGCGAAATGGTTGAACGCCTCCCGCGAGTCAACGGCATTGTCGGAAAGGAAGTCTCGTACGGGCGTCACTCCGCGGGCGCCCCTCGCTTGTGAAGCGCTCCTGTTAAGTAAGGAGGGGCGCCCACGGAGGGACGCCCGTACAGCTTGTAATGCTAGGGGAGTATCTGAGCGCCGGTGCGAAGCTTACTTTGACAGGATGAGGAAGGGCTTGATTGCCGCGTGTACTTCATCGGCGGCGGCGGCGACCTGTTCAACCGCTGCTTTCAGCTCTACGCCGTCAAATACCCTGGCGCTCGCTTCGATACGGACAAAGAGGTCGCCGTCCTTATCCAGTCCGATCTTGACTCGGTCGAGATCGTTGGTCAGCCGCAGTAGCTTGAGCGCCATCTCTGGTGTCGCCTTGAACCGACCTTTTTCGGCCACAACCGTGCCGATAACAATGAGCCCGCCGCCGGACGTGACGAAGAGTTGAAACTCGGAAAGCGACTTACCCTTGAACTTGATAGTCCAGACGTTGTCAGCCGCTTTTGTGTAGGCGTGGCCGGACTTGTCCAACAACTGGGCAAGCTTTGAAACGGTTGCTGGATCCACCTGCCCTCGCGGAACGCCCGCGGTTGCGGCTGAAAATGAAAAGCACAACAGAATCGTCGCAGCGCAAACACGGGATCTTGTAGAGGATCTCATTTGGATTGGCTCTCTTTTTGGTTGGCTCTCGAAATCGCCTGGGAATAGTACCATTGCCGATTCCAACAAGTCAGGCCGGGGGCAGGGAGGTCTCGGTGGCCGGCTCGCCTTCGATGAGAGAACGCTCCGGCTTCTTTCTGCCTGCGTCGGACTCGTCCAGCCAACGCTGCAAGAAGAACCACACCCCGCCGGGTATCAGGAAAGCGAGACCGAGCAGCATCGCCATAGTTCTCGCGCCGAGCCCCAAGTGATCCAATCCCCAGCCTGTCCCATAAGTCGAGACCGACATCGCTAGCGTCACAAGCGCCATATCAAGCGCGAACACCCGGCCGAGAAACTTGTCTTCGACCGACATCTGAAGCAACGTCGTCGAGTACACCCATTGAATGCTTCCGCCCGAGTGCGCGCCCACAACGCACACAAGCGCGACTGCGAAGACGGGCGCTTGCGCAAACAGCAAGTAAAACACCGATGAGACAACGAACGCGACTGCTATCGCGCGGCGCATCCTGGACGCAGAGCCCGCCGCTATTCTGCTGGCGATGATGGGCCCGATCAGCGCGCCCACGCCGCGCGCCGCGAACAGCAAGCCGATCGAAGCGCTGCCATCCTGGCCTATCGGAAAGATCTTCTTGCCAAAGACTGTCAACAACAACAACACGCCTCCGCCGAGGCCCCAACCCGATTTCACGAGGAGTAACGCAGCGACTTGCGGGTTCCCTCTCAGATAGCGTGCGCCCTCTACAATGTCGGCGAGCCCCAGCAGCTCATAGAGAGTTCTCTTCGTCCGATCGGTTTCGCGAGAACGCCTGCGGATACGCACGGTCGAGATGAACGCGGCAGAGATGAAGAAGGACGACGAGTCAATGATGAACGCGGTGTTGCGCCCGAAGCTTGCGGTGACCAACCCGCCAAGCGCGGCGCCCATCGCTAACGTGACGGACCACGATGCAGACGAGAGCGCGTTTGCGGAGATCAATTCGTCTTGCGAGACGAGACTCGGTATCGCCGCTGACTTCGCGGGCTCAAGAAAGCTTGCGCTAAGAATCTCGACCGCCGCCAGCAGGTACGCAAGCCAGACTTGATCGGGACGGTCGATGAACAGGAACCCGAGCACTACGCAACCGCAGATCACGTCGGACACGATCATTATCGTCTTGCGGTTGAAGCGGTCAGCGGCGACGCCCGCCAACGGACTCGCCAAAAAGGTCGGCATCAGCTTGATGATCAATACCAAGCCGACTGCTTCGCTCGATCCGGTTAGGTGCAAGAGCAGGGTGAACAGCGCGACGCTGTTGAACCAGTCCCCGGTCTGCGAGATGAGTTGGCCGATGAACAAGCGCCGAAAGTTGCGATTGCGGCTGAGAAGCTCGACGTAACCTACCGGCTTGCTCGTTCCCCCCTCGGTCATTTGGTCATTGTAGACATGCGTGCTGGAGCTTTCAATCGTCGGGCCGGTTAACGCGCCGAAATGGAATCGGCCCTTGCAGCTAAGGCTCCGCGAACCACCACCGCTGTGTCCTTGGTGTCCCTGATGTCCTTCGAGTCCTTGTTTCAGAAGCAGCCCATCGACGTGCGCGCTTTGACACCGCGTGGAACGGCCTGTATCATAAGCCTTCGTCAATACGGGGCGTGGCTCAGCCTGGTAGAGCGCTCGGTTCGGGACCGAGAGGTCGTTGGTTCAAATCCAATCGCCCCGACCACTTTTCTCAGACCCAAGACTCAAAGATGGAAACGTGACGCGTGATTCGTGAAAATCCGGGAAACCGTCACGCATCACTCATCACGGTTCACTTTTAGAGTCTTGGGTCTTGTTGCGTATGATCATCGCCCGTCGTTTTATCGTGCGAGGCAGAGTTCAGGGAGTGGGCTTTCGCTACTTTGCGATTCGGGCCGCCCGCGAGTGCGGCGTCGTCGGAACAGTTCGAAACCTGGGCGACGGCTCAGTTGAAGCGATCGCGGAAGGTTCGACTGAGGCGATTGGC
This sequence comes from Candidatus Onstottus arcticum, assembly GCA_038040485.1. Taxonomy (GTDB): domain Bacteria; phylum Acidobacteriota; class Blastocatellia; order UBA7656; family UBA7656; genus Onstottus_B; species Onstottus_B arcticum. The sequence continues at coordinate 19,170 of JBBPIE010000021.1, read as the reverse complement.
GCGTTTCGGCTCGAGATGGAACAAGGCCCGTCATACTCGCACGTGACGAACGTGGATGAGTGGGAAATGCAACCAACCGGCCGATATAAGGGATTTGAAGTTGCTTGAGGAGTCCGTAGTCCGTGGTCCGTAGTCAGTAGCACGTGGTCAGTGCGAGGCTACGAAGTACGAACTACTGACTACTGACTACTGACTACTGACTAACCATGGATAACCTTAAGAAACTGATCCGAACCGTTCCCGACTTTCCAAAGCCGGGAATCCAGTTCTACGACATCACCACACTGCTGAAAGATGCGTATGGCTTGCGAACCAGCATTGACCGTCTGGTCGAGTTGATCAACGAACCGAGAATCGACACTGTGATCGGCATCGAAGCCCGCGGATTCATCTACGCACCCGCTCTCGCTTATCGACTGAAAGCCGGGTTCGTCCCTGTGCGCAAACCGCGGAAGCTGCCGTCAGAGACCGAGTCGGTGTCTTATTCTCTCGAGTATGGAACCGACACGCTCGAGATTCACAAGGACGCGATAGGCAAGGGCAATCGCGTGATCATCGCGGACGATTTGCTGGCTACTGGCGGCACGGCGAAGGCGGTGATTGAGTTGGTCGAGCGATTGGGCGGAGAGGTCGCGGGGCTCGCGTTCCTGGTCGAGCTTACTTTTTTGAAGGGCCGCGCTCGGTTCGACGGCTACAAGGTAGTTTCGCTTTTGCAGTATGACGAGTAGCGCGTTGGAGTTCGTGCAGGCCGTTTTCTTGGAGTGCGCGTCATCTTTCGCGGATACCCACCTCGTGAGAGGTGGGTCGGTGATGCTCCAGCCTACAGAAGAGCACTTCTGACTACGCTATTTCATACCCACCTCGTGAGAGGTGGGTCGGTGATGCTCCAGCCTACGATGAGACGCTACCGATCAAAGACGGTTCGCTCGTAGGCTACAGCATCAGGAACCCACCTCTCACGAGGTGGGTATGACGCGGCACGGCGGTGCTCGTAGGCTACAGCATCAGGAACCCACCTCTCACGAGGTGGGTATGAAGTCGTTCAGAGGCCTGACCGCGAGAATCTGACGCGCACCCGTTTTCTTGGCTCAGCTGGACACTCAAAAAGTTCATCTGTTAGGGTTAGGGTCAAATGTGCTCCCGTAGCTCAGCTGCATAGAGCGTCCGCCTCCTAAGCGGAAGGTCGCGCGTTGGAATCGCGCCGGGGGCACCACTTTTCCTTCGCCCTTCACCCAAGTGGTCACTCTTTCAACTGAAGAGCTACGAGGTCTCGAGCCGCCACTTCTCCATTCAAGTCTAGCCTGTTGAGCATTCGGCGTTAACCAATACCTCGCGCGAGCTTGATTAGGTCTATTAACAACGGTAACATTCGCCCCGTTCTAGGTACTGCTACTTCAGTAACGCTTTTTGGATGGTAGACGCGCAAGACTGGGCTTGACGCCCCTGTCGAAGCGATTCTGTTTCGGACGCACAATGAATGACTAAGGATATGACTGCCAAACGGTTTCGCATTGCGTTTTCTTTCGCCGGGGAAAAGCGCGACTTTGTCGCGCAAGTCGCGGCCATTCTCGCAAAGCGCTTCGGCAAGGACTCGATCCTTTACGATAAGTATCACCAACCTGAGTTCTCACGGAGCGACCTCGCATTTTATTTGCCGGACCTCTACGAAAAAGAGGCCGACCTTGTGGTCGCAGTCTTTTGCCGCGACTACGAGAACAAGGAATGGTGCGGTTTGGAATGGAACGCGATCTACGGGCTTCTCAAAGCGCGTAAGGTTGATGAAGTGATGCTCACCCGCTTCGAGCGTGTTGAAGGCGAGGGTCTTCGCGGCTTGGCTGGTTATACCGATCTTGATGACCTCACGCCTGCGCAAGCCGCCGATCTCATTCTTGAACGCTTGGCCGTGAACGAAGATCTTCCGATGGACTACTACAAGAGCGCGTCCAAGGACGGCAACGGACACGCACGCAGCTCGACGCCTAACAACCTCCCGCGGCTTCAGCCTTTCTTCGGGCGCATGGAAGAGTTGAAACAAATCGCCGAAGCCCTTGATCCGGAGTCTCGCACTTGGGGCGCCTTGATCGATGGCCCTGGCGGAATGGGCAAGACCTCGCTCGCGGTTCGAGCGGCCTACGACTGTCTACCCGGTCAGTTCCAGCGCATCATTTTCGTCTCGGTGAAGCAACGCGAGCTGGACGATGACGGCTTGCGCGAACTCGGCAGCTTTATTCTGCCGGGGCTGCTCGAGATGCTCAATGAACTAGCCCGCGAGTTGGGGCAGCCGGACATCGCGAAGTCCCCGGAAGACCAGCGCATCCGGCTCCTGCTCGACGCGCTCAGGCCCATGCAGGCGCTGCTCATTCTCGACAACCTTGAGTCGCTCACAAAAGGCGACCGCGGCACTCTCTTAACCTTCGTCAAGCGCCTGCCTCAGGGCTGCAAGGCCATCCTCACCAGTCGCCGTCGCATCGGGTCCGGGTCGGAACTCCTCATCCTGGAGGAACTCGATGAAGACGCAGCGCTTGAAACTCTCGCTGACCTCGCCCGGCACAATCCGTTGCTCGCGAAGACTAGCGAGGCTGAGCGACTGACTCTCTACAAGCAGACTGGCGGCAAGCCGCTGCTCCTGCGTTGGGTAGCCGGACAACTCGGTAGCGGAAGCTGCCGCACGTTCACCGACGCACTGCACTTCCTGCGGAGTTGCCCGCCGGACAACAACCCGCTGGAATTCATCTTCGGCGATCTAGCGAAGGAGTTCACTGATGACGAGACGCGCGTCCTCGTGGCGCTCACGTACTTTACTCTGCCGGCGAAAGTTGAGCACATCGCAACGGTGGCGGGTCTCGACGCCGAGACGGCAGAGACGGCCTTGCGCACGCTCGCCAACCGCTCTCTAGTCGTACCTGACCAAGAAGAGCGCGCTTTCGCCCTCGTGCCAATGGTAGCCGAGTTCCTGCGCCGCTCGCGCCCGGAAGTCGTCGCGGAAACCGGCAACCTGCTGGAGCAGCGCGCCTATGCGCTGATCGTGGAGAACGGCTACCATGAGCACGATCGCTTCCCGGTGCTCGATGCTGCCTGGCCCACGGTGGCTCCGGCCTTGCCGCTCCTCGTTGCCGGGCGGAATTCGCGGCTACAGACCGTGTGCATAGCGCTGGATGATTTCTTCAACTTCACGGGCCGCTGGGATGAATGGCTCTCGCTCAACCAGCAGGCCGAAGCGTCGGCGCTGGCGGCAGTCGATCACGCCAGCGCTGGCTGGCGAGCCTATCATGCGGGCTGCATTTACTACCTGCGCAGGCAGGCGAACGAGGTGCTGGACTGTGCCGAGCGGGCGACGGCACACTGGCCAATCGCGAGAGCGAGCGTGCACGAACGCGCTGCAGCTATCCACCTGCGCGGCATCGGTCATCAGTTGAAGGGCGACTACCCCGGCGCGATTGCAGCTTACCGCGAACAGCTCGCTATGGACCGCAGTGTATCCGCCGAAAGTGTGGACGTGGCCATCGACCTAAACGCGCTTGCTGATGCAGAACAAAGGTCAGGTGATCTTGTAGCAGCGGAGAGTGATTGTCGCGAGGCACTGCGCGTGGCTCGCACGGTCGGTTACGCCGAGGGAGTGGCTTACACCACAGGTAATCTGGCCGGGTTGGCATTGCTCCGAGAAGACTGGCTGGAGGCCGAGACCCTCGCCCGCAAAGCATTACTCTTGTCCGAAAAGGTCGGACGCTTAGAAATGATTGCAGCTGACTGTAGCAGACTCGCAAAGGCTCTGGCGCGGCAGGGGAGAGCGTCCGAGGCATTGCCCTACGCCCGGCGCGCGGTGGAGATCGACAGTCGGCTCGGCTCGGCACGCCTCGAATACTCCCGCGCGATCCTGCAGGAGTGCCAGTCTTAAGCGCCTGACCTAGATCAGGAGTTGGAACCCCGAAGCAAAGCCGGAATCCCATCGCCAACCCACGCGACCGCTATGATTGCGGGGTAGAACGAGCTTCGGAAGGCCAGCCAATGGAACGCAGGTTGACTCAACGGTGCGTCTCGCGGTCGCGAGACAGGGTTCTACCACCACGCTGCTACTTCTTGATCAGAAGGTTCTCGGGGTTCTCAGGCACGGCGATAAACGGGAGGTTGCGGTACATTTCGGCTACGTCTAAGCCGTACCCAACAACAAAATGGTTCGGGATCGTGAAGCCGATGTACCTTGCTTCGACGTCGATCTCGTGGCGGTCGGGCTTGTCCAAAAGCGCCGCGATCGCAAGCGAGTTCACTTCGCGCGATCGGAAGATGTTTGCCATGTAGTTCAACGTCAGACCGGTATCGATGATGTCTTCGACTACCAGGACGTCGCGGCCGGCCAGGCTCACATCCAGGTCCTTGGTTATCCGAACCTCGCCCGACGACTTGGTCGAAGCGCCGTAGCTCGATATTCCAATGAAGTCCAAAGAGAGCGGCAGGTCGATCGACCTCATCAAGTCGGACAAAAACACGCACGCGCCCTTTAACACGCCGACCAGATGAAGGTTCTTGCCCGCGTAGTCCCGAGTGATTTGCTGGCCGATCTCGCGCACGCGAGCTTGAAGACGGACTTCGTCAATCAAGACCTTGAGGTTCGGATCGTTCATGAAGGAGGCTTGTTCCTGGGCGCTCATCGGCTTCTCCTGCTGATGGATTTGCGGGTGAGCGTGGAATATACGAGAGCCAGCAGGCGGTGTCAAAGGAATTGCGGATTGCGGATTGGGGATTGCGGATTTGGGATTGCGGATTGCGGATTGGTGATTGCGAGTTGCAGAGCTCGACTTGCGTCCCGCCCGTGTTTCCGGAATCCGCAATCCACAATCCGCAATCCGCAATCGACAAAACGGTTAGACAATCCAAAATCCAAAATCTAAAATCCAAAATCAAATGAAGCTATTCGACGAAAGAGGCAAACAAGTCATCACCGAGCGCGAGCTCCGGGACGCCGTCGCCGGTGACACTATCCGCATCGATGAGCAGGCGCTTCTTACCCCGCTCGCCGAAGACATCTTGCACGAGCGCGGGATCAAACTCGAGCGGGCAACGCGTAGGACCGCGGCTCGGCGGCGCAAGATAGCGCTGGGCGCTGATCACGGCGGCTTCGAGATGAAGGAACAGATCAAGCACGTGCTTTCGGAGCTTGGTCATGAACATCAAGACTTCGGCACTCACTCGACGGATGCGGTTGATTATCCGGACTACGCGCATCTTGTAGCGCGAGCCGTTGCGCGGGGGAGTTGCGACGTAGGGATAATTGTCGATGGCGCGGGCATCGGCTCGTGTATGGTCGCGAATAAAGTGCCCGGTGTGCGAGCGGCTATGTGCTACGACGAAGCCTCGGCTCGCAACAGCCGGGAGCACAACGGCGCAAATGTGCTGACGCTCGGCGGGAAGATTGCGCCGGAGCTTATGCGAAAGATCGTTGCCGCATGGCTCGCGAGCGAGTTGACCGAAGACCGTCACAAGCGCCGCGTCGCCAAGATCGACGCAATCGAGCGCGAATATTTGAAGTGACTCGAACACCTGGGAGCGCGGGCGTCTCGCCCGCTGTTACATAACAGAACCGCCCACCAAATGCAGCGTTAGACGACTGGTGGCAACTCCATTGCCACAAAAGCTCAAAGAACAGCTAAGCAGCTTGTTGTGGTTCGGAATGTCTTCTCTGCGAAACCTCTGTGACTCCGTGTCTCGGCGGTTAGTTGGTGTTGAAGTCCTGCCAACCGCAGAGTCGCCGAGACGCAGAGACAAACGCAGAGAATCGAATCTTGGACATGCTTACTCAAACTCCCTCTCAACGCTTTTGTCACCATCCGAGTAGTAATCAATAGGAGCGAGGACGAAAACTGAATGCCGGGTGAGGTTGCTGAAATAGCTTTGATGACTGAAGGCCTCAGGCTAAGCGAACCCACAGGGCACGCAGCGGACTCGACTCTTGCGGCGATCGTCCAGCGCGCGAAGCAGGGCGACACCGCCGCGTTCGAGGAGATTATCGACTGCTATCAGAGGAAGGTGATGACTACTGCGTGGCGGCTGCTCGGCAACCAGGAAGACGCGCGAGATGCGTCGCAAGAAGTCTTTTTGCGAGCTTATCGATACCTCGCCGGCTTCAAGCTTGAGCAGGACTTTGGCGGCTGGTTATATCGAATCATCGTCAACGTCTGCCGCGATCACGCGCGGAAGCGAGGCAGCCGTGAACAGTTCGCTTCTTTTGAAGGTGAGCGCGAGGCCGGCACATTTGAGTCGCTGGCCAGCAGCGAAGACGTCGAGGCAAACGCGATCAGGTCGCAGCAGCGAGCCTTGATAGCCGAAGCGCTCGGTACCTTGTCTACCAAAGAGCGGATGGCGCTTGTGCTGCGGGACCTCGAGGGACTATCGACTGAAGAAGTCGCCCGGACTCTCGGCTCAACCCAGACGACAGTGCGATCTCAGATCAGCTCGGCTCGAACAAAGATAAAGCAGTATCGAGACCGCGTGATGAAACGGCGAGGGTAGCAAGATGAATTGCAAACGCGTTGAAGCGTTGATGCCGCTCTACGCAGGCGGCGACATCGACGGGCAAACGATCGGCGAAGTGCGAACGCATGTGAACACGTGCGGCCAATGCGCGGCGCTGGCTGCTGAGTACGAAGCGAGCCGCAACTGGTTGAGCGGAGCGACGCCCGATCTTGACGAAGCATTGCTCTTTGATTTGAAGCGAGGAGTAATGCGAGAGCTTCAAACGGCGAGTTCGCGTCCCGGTTTGTTCGAACAGATGAAGGAAGCTTTTGCGCGAACGGCGGTGCGGCCTGCCGTTGCGGCTGCGCTGTTGTTAGTTGTCTTCGGGGCACTGACATTTTGGTTTTATCTCGCGAAGCCCGGGTCGCCGTTACCAATTCGGTTGACTGAAGGCGCCCCTGAGCAAGCTCCGCGCGCGCCGAGCGGAAACGAGTCGCCGAGGGCTATCGAGCCACCTCGTAGTTCTACGGGCGATCGCCATCGCCGCAGGCCCGCTCTCGCGAAGTCTCACCGAGAAAAACGAAACGGCGCCGGCGGCGGGCAAGTCTCGACTCAGGTCGCCAATGCGATGCCCGAGCCTCAACCGCCATCTGCCGTTGCCTTCGAATCCGCCGGGGTGCTTCGCATCGATATTCAAACCAGTGATCCGAACATTCGAATCATCTGGTTCGCACCCAGGCAAATCGACAGCCAGCAAACAAACCCATGATGAAAAGAACAGGAGGTCTCATGTCTCTCAGAAACAGAATGGCTACAGCCGGATTGATCGGCTTATCGCTTGTGACAACTTTAACCCTGGCGCCGGTGAGTTTTGGCAAGGAAGGGCAGACCCCGGCCGCAGCGCCTTCTCAGCCGGCGGCAAAAAGCCCCGAGTACGTTGAAGAGAAGGGGTTCAAAGGACGAGTCTTTGAGATCAAGTACCGCGATCCGATCGGATTGCTTGGGGTGATACGTCCACTAGGCAGCGGTTTCAAAGGCGCGAACTTCTCCGTGGACCGGGAGTTCAAGACGCTGACAGTTCGCGATTTTCCGGAGAACATTGCCGCGATCGAAGAAGCGCTCAAACGCCTCGACATTGCAGAAGGGCCGCGGCCGGCCATCGAGTTCAGCGTGCACGTGCTTATTGCAACCAGCTCACCAGGCGAGGCGGAAGACTACCCAGCCGAGTTGGGTGATGTGGTTAAGCAGTTAAAGGCTGCGCTCAAGTACAAGTCTTACACGATGATGACCTCGGCCATTCACCGCACCAAGGAGGGGGCCGGAGTGGAAAACAGTGGCGTCGCGGAATCCAAGTTGTTTGCCGCTGTGCCGACGGCGCCGAGTCCGATCTTCTACGACTACCAGCTAGGCGGTATCTCCATAGAAACGGGCTCAGGTTCTCCGGTTGTCCAAACAGACTTCCGCTTCAACATGCGAGTTCCGCTCAATCTCGGAACGTCTGTTCAGTACCAGAACATCGGTTTCCGATCACCGGTCAGTTTGCGACAGGGAGAACGAGTTGTGGTAGGAAGCACGACCATGGGTGACAAAGGCCTGGTTGTCGTGGTTTCCACAAAAGTCGCGAAGTAGCGCAGGAAGCAGCTTCATCACAGAGACGCGGAAGCAGCGCGGAGCTCATCTCAGCGCCACTTCCGCGTCTCGTTGTCTTCGCGGTTGAATTTCACATCGATCACGATCCCGAATAGTGCCTATTAGGTTCGTAGGTAGTGGGGTCCCAGTGTGTTGATGCGTGGTCGAGCTCGGGTTGCCGCAAAGACACTAAGCCACCAAGCTGCATAAAAGAAAAACTTTGTGGACCTTCGTGTCTTCGAGGCTTTGTGGCGAGATCCTCCTCAACACGCTATGACCACACCATCAGTTCGTACGGCCGCTTTCCATCCCGCCGCCAATCAACTATCATAACGCCGCCTTCATAAGCTTGAACTCTCAGGCAGCGTAGCTCGAGGCCGAGAGCGCATCTATCAACGATATGAGCGACCCGAAATACGCAGTCGAAATGCGCGGCGTCAGCAAACGCTTTGGCGAAGTGCTCGCCAACGATAACATCAGCCTCGCAATCCCCGATCAATCGATCCACGCGATCATAGGCGAAAACGGCGCAGGCAAATCGACCTGCATGAACATCCTCTACGGCTTCTACACCGCGGACGAGGGCGACATTCTGATCGACAGCCGGCCTCGCAAGATAGCTTCGCCGGGCGACGCAATCAGGCTCGGTCTCGGAATGGTGCATCAACACTTCATGTTGGTCGAGCCGCTCACAGTCACCGAGAACATCATCCTGGGAGGCGAGCCGACATCGGGTCTTTCGATCGACTACGCGCAAGCGCGGTCGCGAGTGCGAGAGCTTTCCCAGCAGTATGGCTTGAGGATCGATCCCGATGCTGTGGTCGGGAGCCTTTCGGTGGGACAGCAACAGCGCGTCGAGATACTAAAGACGCTTTATCGAGGCGCGCGCATCCTGATTCTCGACGAGCCGACCGCCGTGCTTACGCCCCAGGAAGTCGGCGAGATGTTTGCGATCCTGCGCGGACTGCGTGAGCAAGGCAAGACGATCATCATCATCACTCATAAGCTCGCCGAAGTGCTTGCGCTGTCGGACAACATCACGGTCATGCGGGACGGCAAAGTCGTTGGGAATCTGCCGACTAAGGACGCTACGGCTGAGGGGCTCGCGAAATTGATGGTTGGCCGTGAGGTGTTGCTGCGAGTGAAGAAAGACGAGGCCAGTCCAGGCGAGGCTGTGCTTGACGTGCGCGGACTGACGCTTAGAGGTTTGGAAGGCAACACTGTGCTCAGCGACGTGTCGTTTGAAGTGCGCGGCGGTGAGACGCTTGGAATCGCCGGAGTCGAAGGCAACGGCCAGACCGAGTTGATTGAGATACTTGCCGGGTTGCGCGATGCGACTTCTGGAGAAGTGCTTTTGGAAGGGGCTTCGATCAACAACTTGAATCCACGCGACCGCAAGCGCCGTGGGATCGCGCACATACCGGAAGACCGCCAGCACCGAGGGTTGTTGATGAGCTTTGACCTGGCAGGGAACTCGATCTTGGGCGTTCATCGCGAACCTCCGATTTCAGGACGTCTGCTGCTGAACAACGAGGTGATCGTCAAACGGGCTGAGCAGCTTGTGAAGCAGTACGATGTGAGACCGCCCAACATCGCTCTTCCAGCTCGAGCGCTCTCAGGAGGCAATCAGCAGAAGCTGATCGTCGCGCGCGAGTTCGACATAAAGCCGAAGCTTGTGCTTGTGGCGCAGCCGACTCGCGGCGTTGATATCGGGGCTACGGAGTTCATTCACAGCAAACTGATCGAGCTTCGAGATGCGGGCGCGGCGGTGCTGCTCGTTTCGGCCGAGCTGGATGAAGTGCTGAGCTTGAGCGATCGAGTGATCGTGCTGTACGAAGGTCACGTCGTCGGCGAAGTCGATCCGAAGTCGGTAAGCGAAGAAGAGATCGGATGTATGATGACGGGCGTGCGGCCGGGAGGCGGCGAAGCGGAGACGGGGTGATGCGGAGATCGGGCGACGCGGAGAAAGGGCGACATCGTCCCAAGGCCGAGGTCTTCCTATCCCCCTCACCCCGTCCGACAACCATGAAGAGTGTACTCAAAGAACTCATGTTTCCGCTGATCGCTGTCGTGGCGGCGTTCCTGGTTGGCGGGATCATAGTGTGGATTGTCGGCGACAGCCCGCTGCTGGTCTACGAGCTGTTCTTCACCAGTGCGTTTGGAACGCTGGATGGCATCGGCTACACCCTGTTCTATGCGACGCCGCTGATCTTCACCGGGCTTGCCGTAGCGGTTGCGTTCAAGTGCGGCTTGCTCAACATCGGGGCTGAAGGTCAGCTCATCGTTGCGGCATTTGCAACGGCTTGGGTGGGGCTTGTGCTGCCGACCTGGCCGACGATGATTGTGTTGGTGCTGGCAATGCTCGCGGCGGTTTTGATGGGCGGTGTTTGGGCAGGCATCCCGGGCGTGCTCAAGGCAAAGTTCGGCGCGCACGAAGTCATCACCACGATCATGATGAACTTCATCGCGGTAGGCCTGGTCAGCTACCTGACTCAGTATCACTATCGCAAGGTGGGCGATCCGATACTCGAGACGTTCCCGATCGCCGAGAGAATCGACGGCGTGCTGGTGGGTCCGCACATCCCGCGAATGAGCGTGCTGCTTGGCTGGGTTGGAATAAGCTTTCCGGACCGCTTGCCGCTGAACCTCGCGTTCATCTTCGCGTTGATTGCCTGTGTGGTCGTCTACGTGTTTCTGTGGAAGACGAAGTGGGGATATGAGCTGCGCGCGGTTGGTGAGAATCCTTCAGCGGCCGAGTATGGAGGCATCTCGATCTCGCGCAACGTCGTGATGGCGATGTTCATCTCGGGAATGCTGGCGGGGATGGTAGGAATCAACGATGTGCTTGGGTATCGGTATCGTTACTATCATGACTTTTCGGCCAGCTATGGGTTCACCGGAATCGCCGTCGCGTTGCTTGGGAGAAATCATCCCGCTGGAGTGCTGCTTGCGGCGATTCTGTTTGGGGCGTTGATAAGGTCGGGTCTTTTCATCGACATCTTCACCGACCACGTTTCAAAAGATTGGGTGGTGATTCTGCAGGCGATCATCATCTTATTTGTTGCTTGTGAAGCCGTGTTCCGGCGCCGCTGGAAGAAAGCTTAGGGCTGCTGGCCGGACGATCGGCCGCAGTGCCGCTACAACTGGGCACTGGCCATTGACGACTGTTGCTATGCTTCGAAACATCATCACATTGTCCTTGCTGGCGTCGATGATCAGGTACGCGACGCCGCTGACTTTGGCGGCGCTTGGCGGGATGTTCTCTGAGCGCGGCGGGGTTATAAACATAGCCCTCGAAGGCATAATGCTCGCGGGTGCATTCACGGCGTCGGCGGTTACCGTCAAGTCAGGGAACCCGTGGGTTGGGCTTCTTTCGGCGGCGGCGGCCGGCCTGCTGGTCGCGCTGATCCACGCGATTGCGTCGATCCAGTTCAAGGCGAATCAAGTCGTGGTCGGCATGGCTATCAACATTTTGTTCCTTGGCGTGCCGCCGCTTGTGTCGGGCGCGCTTTTCGAATCGACGGGTTCGACTCCTCAGCTTCCGCGCGATCAGACGTTGCCGGAATGGCACGTTCCGTTGATCGATCATGTGCCGGTTCTTGGCCAATTGCTTTCTGGGCACACGCCGATTTCGTACCTTGCGTTTGCGATGGTGCCGATAAGCTATTACGTCTTGTTCCGCACGCGATTCGGCTTGCGACTGCGCGCGGTAGGCGAGAACCCCGAAGCCGCTGACACCGCGGGAGTGAGCGTATACAGGATGCGCTATGCCGGAGTCTTGTTGAGCGGGTTGCTAGCTGGGATCGCCGGGGCGTATCTCTCTATCGCGCAGAACTCGCTGTTCACGCGGAACATGACTGGAGGTCGTGGATTCATCGCGCTGGCGGCGTTGATCTTCGGCAAGTGGCATCCGGTGGGCGCGTTCCTCGCGTGCTTGTTGTTCGGGATGGCCGAAGCGATCTCAGATCAGATGCAAGGCGTCGTGCCGATCCCGGTGCAGTTCATTCAGATCATTCCTTACGTGTTGACGATGGTGGTGCTTGCTGGCTTCATTGGAAGGGCGACGCCGCCTCGCGCGATCGGCATAGCTTACGTTAAGGAGAACCGGTAGCCGGATTGATTGCTGCGCTCGGTCGTTTAATCATCATGTCGATTCCACTATACGAAAGAGCAAACGAAGCGGCGAGGTTTATCGCCGCGAAGTCCGGGCGGTTCTCGCCTCGGGTTGCGGTTGTCCTCGGCTCAGGACTCGGAGGCGTCGCCGCCTGTGTGAAAGACAGCGTCGAAATCCCATACGAAGAAATACCTTACTTCGTCAAATCGACGGTCGAAGGCCACGCGGGCACGATGATCGTCGGCGCCTGCAGCGGCGTTGATGTAGCTTTGATGAGGGGGCGGTTTCACTACTACGAGGGCTACTCGATGGAAGAGGTGACGCTGCCCGTTCGCGTGTTTGCGGCTATGGGGATTCGGTCGCTGGTTCTGACGAACGCATCCGGAGGCGTTGCCTCTCATCTCTTACCGGGCTCGCTGATGGTTATCACCGATCACGTCAACATGATGGGCGAGAACCCATTGCGGGGTCCGAACGACGATCGTTTCGGCCCGCGGTTTCCTGATATGACTGCGCCCTATGAGCCCGCGTTCATCGAAGCCGCCCACGACGTCGCGCGCGAGATGGGAGTCGTGCTTGAGGAAGGCGTATACATGGCGTTGCGGGGCCCGACTTACGAAACGCCAGCCGAGATTCGTATGATGCGCAAGCTTGGCGCCGATGCGGTGGGAATGTCCACGGTGCCTGAAGTCATCGTCGCGCGGCACAGCGGAATGAAGGTCCTTGCAATCTCGTGCATAACAAACGTCGCAGCGGGGCTGGCGCCCACCGAAATCAACCACGCAGAAGTGATGGAGGTCGGCGCTCGCGCGGGGCGTCAGCTTTCCGAGTTGATTGTGAAGCTCATTCCGCGTCTGATCTAACTCGCTGGTATGGCTGGCCCTCCGTGGCCGGCCCTCTTTGCGGCAGCGACAACCAAGCTTGAACTGAGCCCGCGCAGAGCCACCCGTACAGATTCTTGGCACGAAAGCCTGCCGCCACGCGGTCCTCCAATGGTACAATAACCCACCTATGATTATCGGAATCAGCGGAGGCACGGGCTGTGGCAAGACGACCGTCGCGCAGAAGATCATCGCGTCGGTGGGCGCCGACAGTGTCATCTACCTCCAGCAAGACGCCTACTACCGAAACCTCGGGGACATGCCGCTTGATCTGCGGCACAAGGTGAACTTCGATCATCCCGACGCTTTCGACACTGAACTGCTGATGAATCACATCGAATCGCTGCGCGCGGGCGAGAGCATTCAGCGGCCGATTTACGACTATGCGACTCATTCACGGAAGGCTGAGACGATTCACATCGAGACGAGGCCGATCATCATCGTCGAAGGCATACTTGTCTTCGTCAATCCGCAGATGCGCGCGTTGATGGACATGAAGATCTTTGTGGACACCGACCCGGACATTCGCTTTATCAGGCGGTTGGACCGCGATGTGCACGAACGAGGCCGATCGGTCGAGTCCATAATCTCGCAGTACACGACCACGGTGCGGCCGATGCACCTTCAGTTTGTCGAGCCGTCCAAGCGATACGCCGACATCATCATCCCTGAGGGCGGCTACAACGACGTTGGGATGGACTTGATAACGTGCAAGATCAAATCGATCCTCGAGAGCGCGACTGACGCCAACGGGGCGCCTATTCATTCAGATGGCAGCAACGGAAGAGATGCATCGCAGGCTAGAGGCTAAGATGGCGAAGAGAAGTCGCACTATAACGGTCAACGATGACGAGTTGATCGCGCTTGCAAGGGAGGCTCGCGAAGCGGCGCACGCGCCGTATTCGCATTTCGAAGTCGGTGCTGCGTTGCTGACAGTTGACGGCCGGGTGTTCACCGGGTGCAATGTCGAGAACTCGACTTACGGGTTGAGCATGTGCGCCGAGCGAGTCGCGATTTTCAAAGCGGTGAGCGAGGGCTCTCACGAAATAGCGAAGGTCGCGGTGGTCACGGATCACGAGACCATAACTCCGCCTTGCGGTTGCTGCCGCCAGATGATCTGGGAGTTTGCTTCGGATGAAACCGAAGTGATCATCGCAAACCTCGACGGCGATGTGCGCAAGTTCGAGATCAAGGAGTTGCTGCCCGAAGCATTTGGCGCGCGGTTTCTCGAAGGCGTCCGGTAAGCCTCCTTTTCTTAACCGTTGAAGCAGAGGAGACCGCTTGAGAAGAATCCTGATTCACTCATCCTTAATCCTTTCCTTACTAGCCGCCATCCTTCCTTTCAGCACAAGTGCAGCCGAGCGAGTGGACCTGATCATTCGCGGCGGTACCGTTGTCACTATGGATGGCTCATCCCAAGTGATCGATAACGGCGCCGTGGCGATCAAGGGCGAGCGCATCATCGCTGTGGGCAAATCTGCCGACATTTCGCGCACGTACATTGCCTCTCGCACCATCCATGCAGCCGGCAAGATCGTGATGCCCGGCCTCATCAACACTCACACTCACATACCGATGGTTCTGTTTCGAGGAATCGCGGACGACCTCGTGTTGATGGAGTGGCTGCAGAAGTACATCTTTCCGGCCGAGGCCAAGAACGTCGACGAGCAGTTCGTTCGCTGGGGAACAAAGCTCGGTTGTCTCGAGATGATTCAGGGCGGCACAACGACATACGTCGATATGTACTACTTCGAAGACGCCGTGGCCGACGAGACAGCGCGAGCCGGAATGCGAGCGGTGCTTGGCGAGACGTTGCTCGATTTTCCCGCTCCTGACAATAAGACATGGGACGCCGGAATGGCTTACGTCGAGAAGTTTGCTCAGAAGTGGAAAGGCAATCCGCTTATCACTCCTGCCATCGCGCCTCACGCGCCTTACACGGTCTCGACCGAGCACTTGAAGCAGGCTCACGCATTTTCCGAGCGGACGGGGTTGCCGCTGGTCATTCACATCGCCGAAGACCAGGCCGAGGTGAAGACGATTCGGGAACGATACAACGCAAGCTCGGTCGCCTACCTCGACCGGATAGGTCTGCTCGATCAGCGAGTGATTGCCGCGCACATGGTTTGGCCGACTGAAGAGGACATCAAGACGCTGGCGAGCCGAAAGGTCGGAGTAGCGCATTGCCCGCAGTCCAACATGAAACTGGCTGCCGGAGCCGCTCCCGTACCGCAGATGCTCCGTGCCGGGGTCGCTGTGGGGCTCGGGACTGACGGCGCAGCTTCGAACAATGATCTGAACCTGTGGGAAGAGATTGACACTGCGGCGAAGCTTCACAAGCTGGTCTCAAAGGACCCGACGGTCATCAATGCTCGCGAGGCGCTCGAGATGGCGACGATTCGCGGCGCGCGAGCGATTCACCTCGACAATGAAATAGGCTCGCTCGAACCCGGAAAGCGCGCGGACTTGATCATCGTTGACATGACCTCTTCTCATCAGTCGCCGCTCTACAATGTGTACTCGCAGCTTGCCTATGCAACGAAAGCTTCGGATGTTGATACGGTGATTATCAACGGCCGTCTGGTGATGCTTAATCGCCGCGTTTTGACTGTTGATGAGCGCTCGGTCCGAGCTAAGGCCGTCGAGTATCGAGACCGCGTTCGAAAGAGCCTCGCCGCAAACTAGAATTCAGTCACGCTCAAAAGGACGGAGTTGTACGGGCGTCCCTCCGTCGCGACTTGGTTCCTGGGTGGGGAGGAGGTCCCACGGAGGGACTCCCCTACAGGTGTTCACTTATAGCTTGCGAATGTTGAGCACGCGAGCGGGCTCGATTCCGAAGTTCTCGACCTCGATCGTGTCGCCCCGTATTGCCTTGACCTTTGCGGCATAGATCAACGAGCCTTCGCCCTTGCCATTGTCATTGAGATTCAACTCGACCAAACCGTACTGGTAGTCCTTGGAACGAGTGCCGTAGTAGGCTTCGAGGAAACCAATCGGGCGGTCGGTGAGCATCACAACCTTGCGTCCGTTCGGGGTATCGGTCGATCGAATGAATCTTATCTGGTAGCCGACGCTGCCGGTCGGCGCGATGCGGCCTTTGGACTTCATCTTGGTGAGAACTTTGAACAACATCTTGGATCCACCGTCAGCAAACGCGCCGGCCAGCATTTTCGCTTCGGCTTCCGTCGAGTAGTCGCTGATGTAGATCGTTATCGGGCGGACAGTGCCTGCTCCGGGCCCGCTTACAATGGAAAGCGTCGCGGAGAATCGTTCAATGCGCGCATTCGGCGAATTCCTTCTTGATCCGGAAAAAGCTGAACCGGCCGAAAGGCAGATCAACAAACACGCCGCCAAGAGTCTAGTCGTCTTCATACATCCTCCTCGATCAGTTCGAATCCACGGAGTGCTTCACTGGATCAATCTTGAACGAGGGTTGCGTTGTGATCAAGGTCGTTTTGTCTTTGGTTTTGCGGTGACGGCTCGGATAATTGCCGGTTGCCAGACGGAAAGCGCACCGGGTTGTTTTGAAACCGCCCGGTTGAAGGTTGGAAGAAGCTTTCGCTGATCGCACATGCAGTCGATCAACCTGTCGCGCCCGTAGGTTTGCTCTACCGTGACCGCCCTCTTCCAACCGACGGTGTACCAGGGGCCTTGAACACCGAAGAATGAGAAGCCAGCTTTCTCTTGTTCCTCTTTGCTCAGCCTGCCGGCGAGCACATCAGAGAAGAAGCGCTCGACCATTTTCAGATCCGCATTGAAGTTTGCGACATCGCGGTCCCAGCGGGCGCGGTCTTCGGGCTTGCTTGCCGCGTGCGGGTGAACGTCAGGCGCGCCGGCCGCGGCCAGCATCGCAAAGCCTTCGCCGAATGCGCCGATCCAGTGGAGCACCCGCTGAGTCTGGTCCGGCAGCTTCGATATTTCCTTCTCTGTTTGCTTCAGAGGGCACGTTCCGCCGTAGCCGATGTGATGCAGTTCATGCGCGAGCGTGTTCTCGAATTGTTCCTTCGTTACTTCGGGGTCGAGATAGAGAAAGATCGCCGGGTCGGTGCTTACTTCGAAGACGAAGCTGTTCTCGCGAGGCTTGATCATCGGATAGATATTGGCTCTTATGCGAGCGCCCGCCGGCAAGTAAGCGAGTGCGCGCCGCCCGGCTTCGGTCGTGTCGGCCAGCTTCCACTTGTCGAGAGTCTCTTGCAGAGCGGGCGCCCGATCAGCCAGCTTGTCGGAAAGGATGAAGGATTTGAATTCCGACTCTTCAAACGCTCGTTGCATCGCAGCCTCGCGCTTCTTGAGCCGGACATAGCCTTCGCTTGAAAAGAGGCGTTGCCAGTCGGCTTCGGTGATCGGTTGGCCCGCCTTCTTCTTAGCGAGGAGCGCGGCATCGGCTTCATCGGTGACGACACGCACGTCAACAAGCGATTCGTTAGAAAGCGGAGCCGCGAGTTCGTGAGGAAACGCGGCGGAATGAGCAAGGAATATGAAAACCGGGACGAGAATTGAAAGCGATTTGCCACGGATCATAGAACAAGACACGCCGAAGCGAAGTCTCAGTTTCGGAATGTTCACCCTCGTCCGAGCGCTTCTCCTCGCCAAGCCGACTGTCATTGGGGTAAGCCTACGCGGCGAAGCAGATCACCAAAACGGGGATTCGCGCGGTACGCGTCTCATCTAGGCTCTACTCTGATAAGAGTCAGACCTATATCCCGATCTTCATAAGCCTTCTCCAGCCACCGGAGCAGTTCGTCTTTCTCTCACAGTCCCGCATGGATCAAACGCAATGTGTTTCGGAACTACATACTGTCGAGTCGACACCAATCTCCCCTGAGTTATATTTCGCCGCGGCTCGACATGGAGTTGTACTCAATAGTTCAGTTTTTGAGTGCAATCGAAACGGACGTGTAGTAGAATGCCGCCGTCCTGGAAGTACACATTACCTATCCCGCCGGACCTCGAGGTGGGCGGAACCAGAAACTCTTGAATGTGGGCTAAGCGGCGCCTGAGAGCTTACGCACGCAGCCGGGTCCACACTAATAACGCAAGCGCCAGCATCAGCGCTCCAGCTCCGAAGTCAGGGGCAGAACCGGCGCTGACCGGAGCAGTTTGATCCGAGGGAGCTTTCTTCTCGTCGCGTAGCCGATGAACACTGTTGCCGCCGGGACCTTCGCCGGGATCAGGAATGCAGCCTAGAGCGCCATACGGACACCATTCGCCGCCGATCGTATGGCCGGCATATGCGACAGAGACAAACGGAGCCGAGTTCGTCACTTTGTCCCTCGGAGAAGCTGAAAACCAAAGCGGGAGAGTGAGCATGCAGACAGCCGCAAGTAACAGTCTTGTCCTCACAGATCTTTCCTCCTTCACACGGTTCGCTGATTCGCAAAGAGCAATCAGCCACGGCGGATTCTATCAACTAATTGCGTCAGATCGAATTAGAAGCGTTCACACAAAACAAGTCCTGCTCGCGCTAGGCGACAGGCTCGTGTTTCTCGCCGAGAATGCTCACGCGTTCCGCCAGATGGATGCACTTGAGCGGGTGAGCCAGATTCTAGTCAGTTTGCCGTTACGCCAACAATTTGAAGCAGTGGGGCGTTACTATCAGGCGGTCTGCACTCAAAGATTCGGACGAGGCGATGTTCAGCACTCGTCGACGCTGCTTGAACGTGTAGCGGAGAGTGCGCCAACCAGGTATCGAGTTCGAGCGATCATCTCCTTAGGAGCAAACTCTTACCGTCAATGCGACAATCGATCTGCCTTGTCGCTCTATTACGAGGCTAGTCGCCTCGCTTTACGTGACGGTGTCTATGATCCCTACGCCACGCTGACTGCACAAAGGATGGTCGGGGCGATCCAGGGTCTTGAAGGGAATCACCGCGATGCCGTCAGGGTGTTGGAGAACCTCTATCCCGTTGCGCACGCGATGCGCTGCGTGCAGCCTCACGTCTACTTCGACTATATGAACAGCCTTGCGGTTGAACTGTGTGAAGTTGGTAGACTCGAAGAGGCAAAGAATGTCTCTCGGATTGTGCTTGCGTCGCCGTTTGCCACTGCGTATCCTGAGTGGCGCGAGACGCGCGAAGAGATAGAACTCAGGGGATGGCG
>JBBPIE010000020.1:0-122898 GCA_038040485.1 Candidatus Onstottus arcticum | reverse complement strand
GGACTACGGACTACGGACTACGGACTACGGACTACGGACTACGGACTACGGACTAATGACTACTGCTGACGTCGTGATAATCGGAGGCGGGATCGTCGGGTCGAGCATTGCTTGCCACCTCGCGGAAGCCGGATGCACCGACGTCCTGATCGTCGAGCGCGAAGCTCATCAAGGACTCGGCTCGACCGGGAAGAGCGCAGGCGGAGTCCGCGCGCAGTTCGCGACCGAGATCAACATTCGGATGTCTCTTTACTCAATCGAATTCTTCAAGCGATTTCAGGAAGAGACGAGACAAGACGTGGGCTATCGGCCGCACGGCTACCTGTTCGTTGCGACCGAACCGCGCCACCTCGATTACTTGAAGGCCAACCGCGAAAAACAACAAGCGTGCGGGCTGACCAACGTCGAGTTGCTCTCGCGCGAAGACATAGTCGCGATACTTCCGCAGATGCGCGCGGATGACGTAGTCGGCGGGAGCTTCTGCCAGACGGATGGGTTTGTCGACCCTTACAGCATGATGACCGCTTTCTCGTCACAAGCGCGCGAGCGCGGAGTAAAGCTGTGGCTGGGCACTGAAGTCACTGGGATCGATGTTGAGGGCGGCCGAGTTTCCGGGGTTGTGACTTCGCGAGGCTCCGTGGCGACTCGGGTCGTTGTCAACGCCGGGGGGCCGTGGGCGGGTGTTGTCGCGCGGCTTGCGGGTATCGAGATTCCGGTCACCCCGCTTCGCAGACAGTTGGTTCACACTCAGCCGTTTGATCAGTTGCCGCCGCGCTTGCCGATGGTTATCGATATGTCGAACGGTTTTCACTTTCGTCCCGAAGGCCCGGGGTTCTTACTGGCCTGGCCCGACGAGCACGAGACTACCGGATTCAACACTCAGTTCGACTCTGAGTTCATCGAGAAGATTCTGATGCGCGCGGTGAGTCGCGTGCCTTGCTTTGCCGAAGCCGAAGTGAATCCGCGGAGGTGCTGGGCGGGCTTGTACGAAGTCACGCCCGACCATCACGCGATCATCGGTCCGGCGCCGGGAGTCGAGGGATTGTTTCTGGCGAACGGGTTTAGCGGGCACGGCGTGATGCACTCGCCGGCGACCGGAAGGATTGTATCGGAGCAGGTGCTTCACGGACGGGCGCTAACAATCGATGCAACGCCTTTGCGGCTTGAGAGATTTGCAGAAGGAAAACAATTGGAAGAAACCGCAGTGCTTTAACCGCGCTAGGTTATCTATCCCCTGACGCATAAAACGCTTCAGAATACCTAGCCTTTGAACTTAATAACAGAAGGCCATCACGCAGCTAAGCTCGCTGCCGTGATGGCCTTGTTTTAGGTTACCGCGCGACCAAAGTCGCGGCTAGAAGTGGGCAATCAGAAAGCGAACTTCACGCCCCACAGAATCTGGCGAGCGTTGAACGCCGAGGTGAAACTGAGCGGTTGACCGCTTCTGAAGTCACGATCTTTGCGTCCGGTGAGCCGGTTTGTGTCCGCGAGGGCCGGGCCGTAATCCGGCGATAGCGAAGTAATCTGCCCGGTGACGCCGCTAAAAGTGACCGGGAGAATGTCGCGCACAGAAGCGTAGTTGGTGCGGTTGAGAAGATTCGAGCCGTCAACGCTCAGCTCCAACCGCATCGCACTGTCGCTCTTGAAGCGGATCGCCTTGCTGAGCCGCATGTTGACACTTCGGTAGTTCGGCCCGATCCCGGTGTTTCGGCCGATCGAGAACAGCCGGTCGTTGGCGCTTCGAGTGTCGCCGTTGATGTCGGTGCCGGTTAGCAGCGTGAACGGAATGCCGCTGCGAATGTAGAGGATCGGACTCAACGTGATGTCCGCAAACGCGCGCGAGGCGAAGTTGTGCCCGTCGCCGCCTTTGAACGGGCTAAGGATCACGCCGCTGAAAACGAAGTTGTGCCGGATATCGAAGCTCGATAGCGACCGCTCCGTGTCGAGCCGTGTCGGGAACGGCGGCGCAAAGGCCGAGTTGAAATCGGTCTGATCGTCAATCGCCTTGCTGAAGGTGTAGCTTCCCTGGAATGACATGTGGTTGCTAAAGCGCCGCGTCAACGAAGCGGTGAGCCCGTGATAGATCGAACTGCCCCGCGACTTGTAGTCGGTGAATTGAGTGATGCCCGAATCGTTCACCTTCCCGCAAGTCGTGTCCGGGAGCGCGGGATTGCCGGTGCTGCAGACTCGATACAACGGGCCGAGGCGCGCGTCGCGTGTGAGCAGTTGTGTCGCCTGCGCCACGGTTGCTGGACAGCCTGGCGTGCCGGCTTCGCAATAGTTGAGCGGCACCGGCTGCTGGATGTGGAGCCCGTGATACATCTGATAGGCGAGCTCGATGCTGAGATTGCTGCTGAGTTGTCGCTGAATGCCGAGATTGGCCTGAATCGAGTAGTTGTTCTTGTAGTCCCGATCCAGGTCGAACAGCACGCGGCCCGGCGCTCCGACTGCGGTTGAGATCCCAAGCGCGTTGATGTCGGCCTCGCTCAGCACGCCGAATGGATACTTGCCCTGTGCGACGCCGGCTTGATAGATGGCCGGAGCGCCGGTTGCGAAGTTCCTGGCGATCTGGTTGATGTAGGTCCCGCTGCCGTTGAGCACGCTTGTGTAAGCCGGAATCTGCAGGTAGATCGGCGAGTAGAAAATCCCACTGCCGCCCCGCAGCACTGTCTTGTTGTCTCCGGTCACTTGCCAGGCAAACCCGAAACGCGGAGAGAAGTAAGTGTTACCCGGTACCGGATTGGGCTCGCCGTCGTAATCAACCCTGCCGCCAATGTCGAGCGTCAGTCGTGGATGAGCTTTCCACGAGTCCTGAGCAAAACTTCCGAAGTACCGTCCGGTCCCTTGCCATTCCGGATTGTGGAATCCCTGGCGGTAGAGGGTGGGCAGATTGCGATTGAAGCTCTGCAGGCCGTTCAAAGCCGTCCCGGCCGTTCCCGCCGCCAGGCACGTGGCAGCGTTCGCGATGCCAATCGCGGCGCAAAAAGTGACTCGATCGGGCCCCGCCGGCACAGCATTTGTGACAGAGAAGACGCCCGGGAGGAACTGGTATTCGCCGGCGAACCAGAGATCGTTTCGGAAAATATATTCTACGGGACGGTACGACGCGCCAAACTTCAAGGTGTGGTTGCCCTTAAGCCAGGTCAGACTGTCCTCGAGTTGGTAGCGATTCTGGCTGACGATGTAGGGAGCGCCAAAGAAGCGGCCGAAGCTCCCCAGCCCGCTGATGATGGCACCCGTCTGGGCGGGCTCGGGCGGCGCAGTCACTGCTGAGTTGCCCGGCGAGAACTGTCCCCGCACCTGATTGATCAGGTTGTTTCCAAAGTTGTGTATCCAGCTTACGACCGTTGAGTAGTCGCGGTAGGTCAGGCTTGTACGAATGGACGGGGCAGCGGCGTTGTTGGTGCCTGGGTCATCGGTGAAATTGCGGGACAGCGTGAACCGGCCGCTGATTTGGTCCTGGTTGCTGGGCTGATAGTCAATCCGCGTGTTCCAGGTGTTGAGGCGCGCCAGACCATTGAACGTGCCTTCGTTATCCTGTAGCAGCTTTCCCGTGTTTGGATATGTACCAGCAGTCGTGGTCAGCGAGTTACGCAGATCCGCCGAAATCCGCCGCACGTCGGCGTTGGCTGAAGCATCGAGCGTTGCGAGCAGGCCCAGTTGGAGGGCGCCTGGCTGCAACAGCGAGCTTCCGCTGTAGGTGCGGAACCGCGCTGTGTCTATGACGTTCCGTTCGTAGTTGGTAAAGAAGAACAGCTTGTTCTTTGCGATCGGACCGCCAAGAGTAAACCCCGGAAAGTATTGCCGGTCGAGCGGTTTCTCGCGGTTGAAGTCGAAAGGCGCCCGCGCCGAAGTCGTTTGCGAGCGGTAGTAAAAGTAGCCGCTGCCATGGAAAGCGTTAGTGCCGCTCTTGGTGATGACGTTGATGGCAGTGCCGGCCGTAAAGCCGAACTCCGCCGAGAACGAGTTGCGGTTGACTTGAAACTCCTGGATGGAATCGACGCTGATCGCGAATCGGAGCCCACCTGATCCATATTCATTCTCGCCGCCATCAACCGTAACGAGGTTGTTCCGCCCGTTGCTGCCACCAATCGAGAAGCCGGAAGTGGCGAAGGTAAATCGCCCTCCTCCCTGAGCGCGCGGTGCTTCTGAGTTCCCAACGCCGGGCACCGTGTAAACATAAGACGTAAAGTCGCGGCCGCTATTGGGGAGGTTTTCAATCTGGAGCTTGTTGATCGTGTTCGACTGTTGGGTCCGCTCCGGCTCAATCACCGGTGCTTCGGTGGTGATTTCGACTTGAGCCTTCACGCCGGCAGGCTGCAGCTCGACGTCGTAAACAGCCGTCGACCCGACGGTCACTTCAACCTTCGGAATGACGGCCGCCTCAAAGCCCTGGGCTTCAATGCGAACCTCATAGATTCCAGGCTGCAAGGCCGGGAGCGCGTAGCTACCGTCGGACCCGGTCTTGTCTGTCCGGGTGTTTCCTCGTTCGGTGCTCTTCGCGGTTACGATGGCACCCACGACCACCGCCTTGGTTTGGTCGGTCACGATACCCTTGATCGTCGCGGATGAGACATCCACTTGAGAAAACGCAGGGATGGCTCCCGCCAAAGCAAGCATTGAAGTGAGCAGTGTCGAAAAGATCCTTTTCCTCATTTCTAATTTTCCTCCCGAAAAGCGGAATGAGCGTTGTAGCTGCAAAGCTCAGTGCAATCGCCGGCGGTTTCGAACTCGGCCCGCGAGGCCACTCTTTGGTTACGGTGTCTTGTGCTTATTGAACAGAGCTTCACAACGGCTACTTTGTTGCGCGGCGTGAGCGTAGCAGGAATGACTCAAGCCGTCACCTAACAAAAGTTAGGGCTTGCCGGAAAAAACCAACGCAATTGTAAGCATTAGGGCTCGAAGGTCCAAAAGCGTACAATGCCGAGGAAGTATGAGCTGCTCAGAGCAGGTTGAGCTGCCTCGCCTGCGCGAGCGCCTGAGTTCGGCTCCCGACGTTGAGCTTGCCGTAGATCTGGTTCAGATGCCATTTGGTCGTGCCCTCGGTGATCGAGAGCCGGGCGGCGATGTCGCGATTGGACAGTCCATCGGAGACCAGCCGCAGGACCGTCAGTTGAGTCTCGCTCAGCCGCTCGATCAATGCCCGCGCCGGACTCGATGAGAGCGCGCCCTCCGCTGGCCGATCACCCGCGCGCCGCTTGGCAAAAGCTTCCAGAAGTTCGCCAACAAAGCACGACGCACGCTGTGGCAATTGCGACAGCAGCGCCTCAACTGCCGGGCCTTCGTCGAGGAATACGCTACGGTATCCTTCGGGCGCGGCAAAACAGAGCGCGTGTCCAAGTGACTCGAGCGCGGCCGATGAATGGTCGAGGGCCTGCTCGGCGAGCGCTTGCAGGAGGTGAATAGTGATGAGGCTACCGAGGCGACCTTGCCTCTCGGCCATTTGTTCGAGTTGCCGAAGCAAGCTGTGGGCTGCCTCCGCTTTTCCCTGCGCGAGTAACAACCGGGCAACGGTCACGTTTTCCTGCTCCGAGCGGTCTCGCGTCGCGCGGGGAAGACCCTGAAGCGTCAGCGCGGCGGCCTCGGTGAGTCCTTGCCGCAACTGAATCTCAGCCGTCATCGCGATGATCAGGCGAATACGCCGCTGGTTTTCAGATTTCGCAGCAAGGCACCGAGCGGCAGCAAGCGTTTGCCACGCGGCCTCGGTTTCCCCGCGTGTAAAATGCAGCCGGGCTAGCGTGCGTTGCCCGAGCAAAGTCGGGTAAACCGTCCCCATCCGCTGGCAGAGCGCAATGCCAGTGGTCACATAGTGATCAGCTTGCGCCAGATCGTTGCTCTCGTAATAAAGCATGCCCAATGGTACGTAGATCAGACCGGCCATCGGGAGCGGTTGCCCGGCCGCGTCCTGGTATTGTCGGGCGGCTTGCTCGCAAGAAACGATCGCTTCGCGGAGTTGACCTTGCTGGTACAGGAGTTGAGTCAGATAGCCGAGCGCCTCCAGAGTGATCAGATGATTGCCAAGTCGTTGCCCCAAAGCGATGGCCTGGCGCAGCGTTTCGATCGCGGTTTGCCGATCGCCCACAAGACGCTGAGCCTGGCCAAGATGGCTTAGCGCAGTCGTACGGTAGAAGGACTCGGTGTCGCTCAAAAGCGTCAGCGCCTCTTCCGCTAGTCTTACCGCCTCTGCCGGTTCCCCTCGGCTTATGGCGAGATAGGCTCGGAAGGACAGCAGCATGCCGCGTTGGACCGGCGGGTCAGCCGGACTCTGGTTCTCCGCGGCCTGCGTGGCGTAGGTTTCGGCCGCTGCGATTTCACCTCGCAAGTAGAGCAGCCATCCCTTGTGCACCGACAAATCACCGTGAGCGCGCACGACCTCGTCCGGAAGCGCGTTGACCCA
The DNA here is from genome assembly GCA_038040485.1 of Candidatus Onstottus arcticum. Classification (GTDB taxonomy): domain Bacteria; phylum Acidobacteriota; class Blastocatellia; order UBA7656; family UBA7656; genus Onstottus_B; species Onstottus_B arcticum. The sequence continues at coordinate 116,501 of JBBPIE010000020.1, read as the reverse complement.
CCCGAGGATGGTAGTAAATCCCCCATCGCGAAGCGTCTCCTCGGCGCTGCTGCGGATCAGCCGAACGACTGCCATCGGATCGCTAGCCGCCAGCGCGTGCTTGATCGCTTCTGTGGTCAGGCTGTGTTCCTCGTGCCACTGGCTGGCCTTGCGGTGCAACGCGCCTTGTTCCGGCTCGGCTAATTCGGTGCGGAGGAAATCCGCGAATAGATGATGATAGCGGTACCATCTACGCTGATCGTCCAGCGGGATGAGAAACAGATTGGCTTTTTCCAGTTGCGCAAGCATCCCCCGACTGTCGCTGCGTCCGGTCACTGCATCGCAAAGTGAAGCATTAAAGCGGTCGAGGATCGCGGTCTGCCGCAAGAAAGTTCGAACCTCATGCGGCTGCTGGCGCAGCACTTCGGCGGCCAGGTAGTCCATGATGTCGCGTTGCCCGCCGCTCAAAGCGTCAATGTCCAGGGCAGCTTGATCGCAGCCTGGTATTCGCTTGCGGCCGCGCAGCGATAGAGCCGCCATTTGCAAACCGGCGATCCAGCCTTCGGTGCGGTCCTCGAGCGTCTGCGTCGCTTCCGCTGTCAACGCAAGCCCCATCGTGCGGTTGAGAAATGCCGCCGTCTCGTCTCCGGTAAAGCGCAAGTCTTGCAGGCGAATCTCCATGATCTCCCATCGAGCTCGCAACCGCGGCAAAGGCAACGACGGCTCTTCACGAGTCGTGATAACGAGGTGAGAGCGCGGCGGAAGATGATCCAGGAGAAAAGCGACCGCGGTTTGCAATGCAGGGTGGTTGATGACGTGATAGTCGTCCAGCACAAGCACGCTTTCTCTCGGAAGAGTGGCGAGATCGTTGATGATCACTGTCATCAGGGGATTCAGCTTTGGGACTTTAGGCGTCTCCAGGAACGGTCGAATCGTCTGTCCGGCCGCCGGATCAATCGTTTGCAACGCGCCGATCAGGTGAGCGAGGAAGCTGATCGGGTCATTGTCCTCCTCCTCCAGCGACAGCCACGCAGCGCGAGGCGGGTTCTGATTTCGATCACCCAGGCCGTGCAGCCATGACGCGATCAGTGTTGTCTTGCCGAAACCCGCGGGAGCGGAGACGAGAATCAGCTTGCGCCGCAAACCCTCGTCGAGCCGGTTGATCAGTCGGGCGCGCAACACCCAGTCCTGCCGTCTGGGAGGAATCGAGAACTTTGTTGTGAGAATTGGCGTCGACATCGCGCGGCTGTGACCTACTGCCAGCGTTCTGGTGAAGTCTCCTCTTGCCTCTCTTAGACCGAGAAATGGTCCCCGGCCCAGAGGAGCCGAACCGTGCTATTGGTCTGATAGGCCCACCCGAGGCTCGCGGCCGGCCTCGGCTCTTAATCACGTCCACTTCGTGAGGCACGCTGGCAGAAAATCATTAGTGCTTCTTGGATGAATTAGTAATCGGCGATGTCAGCCATATAATCTCCGGCCTCAGCAGATGTCAAGCTGAAAGTGTCCGGCGGTGCGCGTCAGATTTTCGCAGGCAGCGCCTCTGAAGGACTTCATACCCACCTCGTGAGAGGTGGGTTCCTGATGCTGTAGCCTACGAGCACCGCCGTGCCGCGTCATACCCACCTCGTGAGAGGTGGGTTCCTGATGCTGTAGCCTTCGAGCGAACGCTCTTTGATCGGCAAACGTCATCGTAGGCTGCCGCATCACCGACCCACCTCTCACGAGGGTGGGTATGCAAACAGCGTAGGCAGAAGTGCTCTTTTGTAGGCTGGAGCATTACCGACCCACCTCTCACGAGGTGGGTATGCGCGAAAAGATGAAGCGCACCAATGCCGGGCCGGTCTCCGTCCGTGAGTTCGCAATCGGACGGTCTTCGATTGCCGGCCGGCATCGCTGCGGTCAAACGCGCGTTGCCACTCTCACATCGCTCGCCTACAATCAGCGTTCCATATGGACCAGAAGCAAAAGAGAGGCTGGAGAGTGCCGGGCTTTCTCGAGACAAGCTCGGGCCGGCTTACGGTTGATGGCGTTGACGCTCATCTACTTGGCGAAGCGCACGGCACGCCGCTCTACGTCTTTTCCGAAAAGCGAATAGCTTCAAATGTCTGCGACCTGCGGCGCGCGCTTGAAGCAATCCATCCTCGAATCAAACTCTGCTACGCCTCAAAAGCGAACTCGAACATGGCGGTGCTCAACGCGGTGCGCCGCGCAGGCGCCGATGTCGAAGTGAACTCCGGCGGCGAGCTTCACAAGGCCAGGCGAATCGGTTTTCGCCCGGACCAGATAGTCTTCAACGGCGTGTCGAAGACTGATCAAGAGATACGCGACGCAATCGAGTACGGCATACTCGCTATCAACATCGACTCGCTTTGGGAGTTGGATCAGGTCGCGCGAGTCGCTCGCTCAACCGGCAAACGAGCAAACGTAGCGATACGGATCGTGCCCGAGATCGTAACTCGCTCTCACATAGGGCTTCAGACCGGGCTGCTGTCATCGAAGTTCGGACTCTCGCCTTCTCAAATCGACGAAGCGTTCGCCCGAGCGCTTGAAGCGAGCGACGCCATAAATCTCACGGGCGCTCACATTCACGTTGGTTCGCAAACGCCTGACTCGCAGCCGTTCGCGCGCGCATTCGAGGAGATGTGGGTTCGACTCGTCGATCTCTACAAACGCACCGGCCATCGGCTGACTCACATAAACGTCGGCGGAGGATTACCGGTCGACTACTTGCCCGACACACCGATGGCGGATTACATAGCTGAGAGCGAGCGACAGATGTTGTCGGCAAAGCTCGATCCGGCCCGCGTGTTGAAGGAAGCGCTTGCGGAGGTGAAGGACGAGTCGGGTCTGCTTGAAGCGCTGACGATCGTGCTCGAGCCGGGAAGGCGAATCGTCGGCGACACAGGTTTGCTTTTAACGCGAGTGTGTAACATCAAAGCCAGACCGGAAACCGGCGACACATGGCTGCTGACCGACGCCGGCTACTCGCTGGCGCTTTCGATGGCGATGTACAAGTGGTACTACCACCTGGTCTCAGCTTCGCGCGCGGAGGAGGCTCACGACGAGCCCTTCAAAGTGGCCGGTCCGCTGTGCGATTCAGGAGACGTGTACTTCGACATCGAAAAAGGCACGCGGCTTCCGAATTATCGCTTGCTGCCGGCTGCGACTGGCGTGGGAGATGTGCTGGCGTTGTTGAACACTGGGGCCTACGCGCTGGATCAGGCTACGCAGTACAACGGCCGTCCGATTCCGGCTGCGGTGATGGTGCGAGAGGCTGGCGAAGTCCAGATCATCCGCCGAGCACAGAGCTACGAGGATTTGTACTCGATGGATTGCTGGTGAAGCGGGGTGAGGCCGATCCAAGATCATGAGCCTGTACGGGCGTCCCTCCGCGGGCGCCCCTCCTCACGCAGCAACAGAGGCCGCGACGAAGGGGCGCCCGCGGAGGGACGCCCGTACAGGTGTTCATCAAATCATCCGTGACTGAGTGCTAGCTTGCGTCGGGACCAGCACTTCACTTCTTCGCCTTCAGCTCCTCGACTATCTTCTTATAAGCCGCTTCCTCTCGGATGGCATCGAGTGACTTGTTGCTTTCGAGTTCGGCGGTGTTCGAAAAACCCTTCTGCACCGACTTCCTCAAAGCCTCAATCGCCTTCTTCTTATCGCCCTTCAGCGAGTACGCGCACGCGAGCCGGAAAAGCACTCGCGTGTTGTCGGGCATCGCCTCCGCGTCCAACTCGAGGACGGCAACCGCCCGGGTGTAGAGCTTTCGATCAAGCAGCGACACCGAACTCTCGTACGCGGAAGCCATGTATTGATTCAGCAGGCGGCGGGCGAGTGCCCGATCGGGAGTGCTCTCGGCGGCCTCGGATCGCTTCTTCAGGTCGGCAAGTGTACGCCTCAAGTCGCCGACGATTAGCGACCGGCTGACTCCATCCGAGGGAGGAGCGTAGGACGAATCGATCTGAGCGGCATCAGAGTTCTCGCTCGATAATGCAGCGCCGGCTAGCTTTGCCCTCGACCTGTACAACTCCGTCGCCAGCCGGCGCTCCTCCGCTTCCTGATCCTTCGCTTGCTTGAGAGCCTGCCTGACTTCTTTCGAGTCCTTGAGCGAAGCTGATTTCCGCTCATACTCGGCGACGTCCCTCAAGCCCTTGAATTCGCGTGCGATTGCCGAATAGCCGAGGTACGCCTGGTAGATTGACCCGGCGGCTTCCAGTGCCCGTGCGCGCTCTACGTCCTTCTTAAAGAGCGAGTCGATCAGCGGCTCGCTCCGCTGGCGAAGCCCCGACTTCATCGCCTGCAGCTCCATCCACTCGATCGCTCGGGTGCAAAGTTCGGGAGCCGCCCAACCGTGACCGCCGTCAAAGAACTCAACCCGATGCGGCGCGCCAAGCAAGTCGAGCGCGCGGTCGAGCTGCTTCATCTCTACGTAGTTGAAATCCTCGACTCCCGCAGTACCGAATAACACGAACGGCGGCGCCTCTGACGGAGCCATCTCAGCCGGGAAGCCTGCGCCACACGCGATCACGCCCGCAATCTGTCCCTTCAGCAGGGAGCCTAGACGGCACGCGACTCGCGCGCCGCCCGATAAACCCGCCGTATACACTCGCTGCTGATCGGTCGCGAATCTCCCAACCACGTCGTTCAACATAGCGAGGATTGCTTTCGCCGAAGGCGCCCATGGTCCATTCCTCGACTCGTTTGATCCGGCAAGTATGTAGCCATAAGTCTCGGCGGCGTCTTTGAAATGTTCGACCGGCACCAGCCCGCGCGCCGCGGGATCCATCGCAAACAACACCGGCCATTTCTTCTTCGCGTCGTAGCTCGAAGGAAGATACAGCGAATAGGAAAAGCTGGCGTCGGCGCTACATACGACTTTCTCGATGATCTTGCCCGCCGGGAATTCTTCGGCTTGCGCGGACTGTGAGTGAGCGAAGGAGAATGCGAGCAATAAGCCCGCTGTCCGCAGGAATGCCAGGATGTTGCCGCGTTTCATTTGAGCTTCTCTTTCCAGGAGTGCGGCCGTCCCGGCCGCAATCTTCTAATCCTCAATGAAGTAGGTGGGCACTTCCTGTCCGTACGCTCACAAACCCAAAACGACCACGCGTGGGCGCCGGTATCGCGATTTCTTTCATGACCCGAATACACCAAGGCGGGCGAGACGCCCGCGCTCCCAGGGCGGCGCTCCCGGATCACATTGGATCGGTGATCGAACCCAGAAACAACACGCTACCAGTCCTGTTGTCCCGAATCGCAAAAAAGAATGGATGATCAACCACCATTCTGAAAGTCTTGCGCGGGATTTGTATCGACGTCGCGACCATCTCCGTTGAAGTCACCGCCGCCGCTTCCGTTCCCTCTTCGTTTACTTCCGCGAAAGTCTTGTGCTTGACCTTGCTTATGAATGCGTTCTGCGCGCCTTGAAACATCCCAGTGAAGTCCGCGCGGTCGGGGTCGAACGCGACTCCCATCCCGAGAGCTTTCAATGCGTCGTTCAACGTGATCTCGTACTCGACCTTGAAGCGCGGCAGGAATATCTCGCCCTGGGTCTTGCTGAACTGCTTCATCCACGAATCCCAGTTCGTAGCGCTTAACGAAGCAATGAACTGATCGATGGCAGTTCCAGCCGCCGGAAGGAAGACGTACATGCTCACGCGGCCGCCGCCGTATGGAAGACTCACCGCCTGAAACTTCTCGGTTTCGAAATAGTTGTACTTGCCCGACTGAGTCATCATCGGCAGACGCTTTTGCGAGCCCGAGCCGGTAGTGAACTTGTCGTCTTTGGTCTTTGCCTTGTCGAACTCGGAGGACCAGGCGCCTTTGAAGTAGATCGCGTTGATCAGGAACAACACGCTTTGTGCGTCGATGCTGTCAACGATCTTCTCGATCTTGTTCCTGGTTTTGTTCTTGACCCACTCATTTATGGTTGCGGGCGCGCCCGGATCCGCAAAGTCGAGCGCGGTCACTTCAGCCGCATAGAACTCCTTGTTGCGCGCGATAAACGCCGGGTTGAAGCTGACGCCTTTTCGAGCCCATAGCGAGTTGGCTATCTGAAGCTGGACCTTGGGGTCGGGGTTCTCGAGCTCGCTCCTCAGCGCGGAATAAGCACGATTTAGTTCAGCGTGAGTGAGGCCTTGAATCTCGAGCGCGCGCTCCATCGCTTCCTTTGTCTTGCCGACCGCGCCGTTGTAGGTCATCGCCAGGCACAGCGCAACGCTTGCGGGCGAGATAAAAATGTTCTTGCCCGCGCCAGCTTTCGCTGCTTCGTTATAGAGCTTGAAGCCGAAGGTCGTGTTTGCTGCGACGAGGCGGGGATCGGTCGCGCTGCCGGCGGGGTTGTTTGAATCTTTCATAGTCGGACCGTTATCGCTTGAAGCATTCTTATTTGTCTCAGCGGCCTCAGTTGGTTGCCCGTTGCTCGAGGCGACGTTCGACTCGCTCACAGTCGAGCAGCCTATCAGACAGAGCAGGGCCAGGATGCAGACCGCCCGGCGGGTTGGGATGCTTCGCAAGCTACGCGTGTTCATTGTTATTCCTTCCTCTTTTGTTCCGCAGTCCACTTGTTGATTCGCTTTTCCAGCAGATCGAGCGGCAACGGGCCGTCGTCCAGCACTGCGTTGTGAAACTTTCTAACGTCGAAGCGCGCGCCCAGTTCCCTTGAAGCTCTCGCGCGCAGCTCTTTGATTTTCAACTCGCCGAGCTTGTAAGCCAGCGCTTGCGCAGGCCACACGATGTACCGGTCGATCTCGACGACGATGTCGTTTTCGGTCTTCGCGGTGTTGTCCTTCATGAAGTCGATCGCCCGTTGCCTGCTCCATCCCAGCGCGTGCATCCCGGTGTCGACTACGAGCCGGCACGCGCGCCACATCTCATAAGTCAACTGGCCAAACTTCGAATATGGATCCTTGTAGAAACCCATCTCGGTTCCCAGGCTCTCGGCGTACAGCCCCCAGCCTTCGACGTAAGCCGTGTAGCCGGCGTTGCGCCTGAAATCAGGCAAGCCTTTAAGTTCCTGCGCTCGAGCGATCTGCAAGTGATGACCCGGCACCGATTCGTGCAGCGTCAGCGCTTCCATCTCGTACTTCGGCCGCGTCTCGAGCTTGTAAGTGTTGATCATGTAATAACCAGCGCGCGAGCCGTCAGCCGCGCTCGGCTGATAGTAAGCCGTCGTCTGCGCGGGTCCTTCGTAGTCGGGGATCACCCGCACTCCGTAGGGAGTTCGCGGCAACTCGGCGAACAGCTTGGGCAACTCGCCGTCCGCGACCTTGGCGATGTAAGAGTAGCCGGCGACCAGTTCGTCAGCTTTCGTGTAATAGAACCGAGGGTCGGTGCGAAGAAAAGTCAGGAACTCGGCGAACGAGCCGTTGAAGCCCGCCTTCTTGATGACGTCTTCCATCTCACGCCGAATGCGAGCGACTTCTTTCAACCCGATCTCATGAATCTGCTTCGCGGTCAGGTCAGTGGTCGTTTGACGGCGAATCGAATATTGATAGAACGCTTCGCCATCGGGGAGCGATGAAGCGCCGATGTCTTGCCGGGCAGCCGGCAAGTAAGTCTCCTTGAAAAACGCGCCGAGCTTCTTCATCGCAGGAGTGAACGATTCGGCGATTGCTTTCTTGCCAGCCGTTGCGAGGCGGCCGTGGTCGGCTTGAGAAACGGACTGGGGAAAGTTGTTGAAAGGTTGAAAGAGCGGGCTTCGCGAAGCGTCATCAGCAATCTGACCTTCGATCTGCCCGACAAGCGACCGAAGCGGCACAGCCGGCTGCACCCACTTCGTTTCGATCCCGCGCTTCATCAGCGCGATCAACTGATCGATCTGTTTCGGGAACGCCGCCAGCCGCGCAAGATAGTTTTCGTAGTCCTTAGCGTTGCGGAACGGCGTGTTGGTGGCGAGTTGCCCGAAGCTCAACTGCACGCCGTTCATCTGATCGATCGGCATCAACTCGGACGGGAAGCGTTGTCCCTCGACGTTGAGCTTCTTATCCAGCAGAAACAGATCGTAAGAGATCGCGTCCTGCTCGCCGAGGAGCGACCTGTCGATCTTTTGTATGCGGTCGAGCATCGCGCGTTCGTGGGCCTTGCGCCGCTCGATGGCTTCCGGCGAGTAGTCGGTCAAACGATCGTTGAACCTGTTGTCGCCATACAACGTCGCGCCTTCCGGGAACTGTTCGAGGTTCCACAGCCAGTCTTCATCGAACAGCGCGTGAAGTTTTTTCGAGCTATCGGTGGACGACGACAGCACTTGCGCAAGAACCGGGGCAAGGGTCAATAGAATCAGGGTCAGCATTGCAACTAAGCGTCTCACGACTCCTCCTGGTTTTAGGCTTGTGATAATGAGTCTAGCAAAGATGAGTTGCCAGTAAGAACCGAATCGCGGTGACACCAGGATCTAGTTCCGGCGGCGATTGTAGGGTTGACTCTAAGTCGCGATCGTTATAGATTGGCTGCCTGCGTAAACGTGTTCGATAGACGCTTGATACCGAAGCGCGTCTGAGAGGTTCTCGGATGCTCGTTGCTGTCCCAAACCAATGAGGAGGATTGAGTATGAAACGGTTCTTTTTCTACTGTTGCGTGCTTGCGCTGGGCGCAGGTCTCCTGAGTTTTCCAGCGGGTCCATCGCTGTTTGCTGACGGCGGCGCAAACCATCGAGTGCGCAACCTTCATTTCGGGGTGTCGGGCGGCAACGTCAACGACATCTCTCGGCGCTTTTGTTGCAGCGGAACGCTTGGGTCCTTAGTCCAGGCAAACGGAGTCCAGTACATTCTCAGCAACAACCATGTGCTTGGACTCGCAAGTCAGGCTACTGTTGGCGATGACATATCGCAGCCTGGGCTCATTGATAACAATTGCGCAGTTGCCACGGTCGTCGCCGACTTTACTGTAGCTCCGGCGCTAAGCTCGGGAGTTGACTGCGCTATCGCTCAACTTCGGCCTGGTCTAATGGACGGCACTGGCTCGATCGAAGACATCGGCACGATCTCGGGCGTGGTGAAGACTCCGGCCATCAACCTTGCTGTCGCAAAGAGCGGACGAACCACCGGCTTCACAACCGGCGCGATCTCGTCGATCTCAACGACGGTAAGTATCAAATACCCGACCGAGTGTGGGGGCCATCAAGGGCCGACCTTTACGTTCACCAATCAGGTCGTGATCAACAGCAGCACATTCAGTGCTGGAGGCGACTCGGGCTCGCTGATCGTTTCCAACAACAGCCCTTCATGCCATCAGCCTGTCGCGTTGTTGTTCGCCGGCAGCAGCACCACAACAATCGGCAACCCGATCGGGCTGGTGCTCACCCGGCTCAGTTCGTCGCTGGGCCAGACTGTCAGCTTTGTCGGCGGCACGTGTACGGCTGCGGCGCCGAGCCGGTTGGAATCAGATGACCCGCAGTTTTCTGCGCCGGTCCGTAAGGCGGTCCGGAAAGCCGAGACTGCTATGAGAACCCGCGAGATCGACTTGATGATGCGCCCCGGCGTCATCGGAATTGGCATCGGCGCTTCCGACAGCGTTGACGAGGCTTCAATAGTCGTTTATGTCGATGCGACGTCTAGTGCCAAGACGAAGCTGCCGAAAACGATTAACGGTGTGAAGGTCAAGCGGGTACTGACCGAGCCGTTCGTGGCCTTCTAGGCGCTGGGCGTTTTGAAGGCATTACTGGCGCGCCATCTGCGGCGGAAATGAAAGAGGCCGGCCTCGAAAGAGTGCCGGCCTTCTTCGTCTCATGCGAAGTCAGCTTCGTCACCTCTTAGTAGCGAGATCAGTGCGGCGCTTTAGAATGTAAGCTTGAATCGCTTTGACATCATCCACTGTAAGCCATTGCTTGAACGACGGCATGCCCTGACTCTGATACGCGCCGCCCAGCACGATCTGCTCATATCGCCCGAAGGTCGCGGGTTGAGACTGCCTTAGATCCGGAACGACCCCGCCTCCCCCGAGCGCGCCGATGCCGTGACACATCGCGCACCACTGCGCAAAAAGCCCAGCCCCTTGATCGATTCGTTCAGGCGCGGCGTCGAAGATGATAGCCGTCACGTCTTTGGGTTTCTGAGCGAGAACTTCGGGTAACATCTGCTTGCCATTCAACTGAAAGACAAGAAGCCTTCCGGGCAGCGCCCCTCCGCCGATCACGTTTCCTCCGGTGAGTGGGAACGTTCCTCCCCAGCCTGCCATCACCGCAACGTACTGCACGCCGTCCAGTTCGTATGTGACCGGGGCCGCTATCACGCCCGTGCCAAGGCCAACCTCCCAAAGCTTCTCTCCTTTGTCAGCACTGTAAGCGACGAACCTGCCGTCGGACGTTCCCTGGAACACCAGATTGCCTCCGGTCGTCAGCGTGCCGCCGTTCCACATCAAGCTGTATTGAACTCGCCATCGCTCTTTCTGCGCGACTGGATCCCACGCCAGCAAGTGCCCGCGCGGAATCAGAGGAGGCGGGTCTTTTAGGACTGTCATATCGATGCCGGTGTTCCAGGCCCCCGGCTTGTACACAAACTTCTTGTCTTGTGCGTAAGCAAAGAACGGCTCCTGAGCGGGAATGTAGACGAGCCCGGTTTGCGGGTTGAACGACATCGGCTGCCAGTTGTGCCCGCCGAATGGACCGGGCTGCATGAAGTTCACCGCCGTCTTGTACCTAGCCGCCGGGTCTTCGATCGGACGGCCGGTCGTCTTGTCCACTCCCTTCGCCCAACTGATCTTCGTGTAAGCCTCAGCCGACAGGAGCTCGCCGGTTTGCCGATCGAGCACATAGAAGAACCCATTCTTCGGTGCTTGCATCAGCACCTTGCGCGGCCGGCCTCCGATCTGAAGATCACCAAGAATGATGTGCTGAGTCGCGGTGTAGTCCCACGAATCGCCCGGCGTGGTTTGGTAGTGCCACATCAACTCGCCGGTGTCGGGCCGCAGCGCGAGAATCGAGGAGAGATAAAGATTGTCGCCGCCGCCGGGGCTTCGAACCTCGCGGTTCCACGGCGAGCCGTTGCCGGTCCCGATGTACAACAAATCCAGATCGGGATCGTAAGCAAGCGAGTCCCAGACCGTTCCGCCGCCGCCCATCTTCCACCACTCACCGGTCCACGTCTTCGCTGCGCGCTCGAGCGCCGGCGATTCGAACGGTTTGGAAGGATCACCCGGCACAGTGTAGAAGCGCCAGGCGAGCTTGCCCGACTCCGCATCGTAAGCCGACACGTACCCGCGCACTCCGAACTCCGCGCCGCCGTTGCCGATTATCACTTTGCCTTTTACGACTCGCGGCGCGCCGGTGATCGTATAAGGTTGCTTCTGATCGACGGTCACAACCTGCCAAAGAAGCTTGCCGGTTTCCGCGTCAAGCGCGGCCAGGCGTCCATCGATCGTTCCAACGTAGACCTTGCCCTTGTAGACCGCGACTCCGCGATTCACGACGTCGCAGCAGGCGCGCTGTCCGAACGAGCCCGGCACTTTTGGGTCCCACTTCCAAAGTTGCTTGCCTGTGCGCGCGTCGATGGCAAAGACGATGCTCCAGCTTCCGGTGGTGAAGAGCTTGCCGTCCAAGACGATGGGAGTGGCTTCGAGCCCTCGGGTCGTGTCAGTGTCGAAAGCCCACGCCAGCCCGAGGCTCTTAACGTTGGCCGCGTTGATTTGAGTGAGCGGACTGAAGCGCGCTTCGGAGTATGTGCGTCCGTGAGTGATCCAATCGCCGTTGCGCGAGTCGGCGTTGCGAAGCGCTGTGTCGTCGATGGCTTTGGCTCCCGAACGCGGAGTCTTCTTTTGAGCTTCAAGCGATTGCAAACCAATGGAGCAACACAGGAGCAGCACGGCTAGCGTGATCTTCAAGCGTCTTTTCATAAGAGGTCTCTCGTTGGACTCGCAGATTCTCTCGTTCGACTCACGGATAGAGTGGGCAATGATAGTTTGAGGGGTTGCAGGTAGTCCAGTCCCGGTGTGAGGCGACAGTCCCGGGTGACGTGCGGTAACCCGCGTAGCGGGTGATAGCGTGTAGCCCAGGGCAAGTCCTCGCAGCCCTGGGTAAGCTAAGTGTAAGACCCGCGAGCCCGCGCAGCGGGCGACAGACGTTCTCGTTCGGTGCGGAGTAGCTGTCGCCCGCTGCGCGGGCTTCGCAGCATTGTTGTCACTAGACGATCAGAACCTGTCTGAACGAAGTCGGCCGCGTTATCGACGCGAAGCGTTGGCCGGTTCGCCTTTGGTCTGTTGCAAACGGCCTTCGGCCGCGCTCCAATCGATGTTCGTGAAGAATGCCTCGATGTACTTGCCACGCTCAGACGGTTTGAAGTCGAGAAGGAAGGCGTGCTCCCAGACGTCCATCACCAGTATCGGAGTAAATCCCGCAACGCTGCCGATCTCGTGCAAACTGATCCAGTGATTGGACAGCCGTCCGTTAACAGGGTCCTGATCGCACATCGCCCAGCCGACTCCTCGCATCTTGCCTATGCCTACGAAGTCCGTCTTCCAGATCTCGTAGCTGCCAAAGCTGGCTTCGGCTGCTTTGAAAAACGACGAGGCGCGCTCCGGCTCGCCGCCGCCGGCTTGCTTCAGGTTTCCGAAGTAGTATTCGTGCAGAACCATGCCGTTGTATTCGAAGCCCAGACGCCTGGTGATCTCGGAGTAAGCCGGGGTCTCGTCCTGATCGACCTTTCCGTCCTTCAGGAACTCGGCGATCTTCTCGTTTAGCAAGTTGGTTTGTTCGACGTAGCCCTCGTAGAGTTTGAAGTGCATCTCGAGCGTCTTATCCGAAATGCCGCTCAAGCCGCTCAGGTTAAATTGCTTTGGTTGGTAGGTAACATTGGTCTTCATGAAGGTTTCCTTTCTGCTGTGCCACCCGATTCACGACAGGAGGCGTAGTCTAAAGCAAGGAGTGTGGTCTTGCGTTGGATTTATTGTAGCAGAGGAACCGCGGATTCGCCGCTATGCACCCGGTCGATGACATAAGGGAGATTGCGGCGCTGCGGGGAGCCAGTGTAGGCTGAAGCCAAATAGGAGAATCTTGCCAATGACCGAGATAACTTTGACGGCGATCTACGAAGAGGCTGAGGAGGGCGGGTACATCGGCTACATCGCTGAACTGCCCGGCGCTAACACTCAAGGCGAGACGATGGACGAAGTGCGCGAAAACCTCCTCGAAGCCATGCAGATGATTCTCGAGGCCAATCGCGAAGAGGCTGAACGACGCCTGTCCAACAACGCGAAAGTTACACGTGAACCATTAACCCTCCACGCAGCTTGAAATGAATCGCGCTGATCTGATTCGACATCTTGAGTCTCAAGGCTGCGTCTTTGTGCGCGAAGGCCGTAAGCACACGATCTACAAGAATCCCGCAAACAGTTTGTTTTCAGCCGTCCCGCGACACCGGGTCATCAAGAAGTTCCTGGCGTACAAGATATGCGATGACCTCGGCGTGCCACGGCCATGACGCAATGGTAAGAACGGACGAGTCGAATTGAGACGGGGTATGTGGCAGTCAGTCGCGGGGTAGTTCCACGCCTTCGTAGAGAGCCGACAACGCCACCCTTAAGCCTACCGACTCGAGCCGCAATTCCTGATCGGCTGCGACTTGCTCAGACCACCAGTCGCCATTGTCATCGCGGCGATGGATCTCAGCGCTGATCGAGTCCTGAGACAACCGCAGGTATTCGCGAAGGCTCTCAACCTTCCGATACGCCATTAGTTTTTCGCGCCGGTCGATTGCCACAGTGCTCGGGGACTCGACTTCTACGACCAACACAGGCCGTTTGACGATGTAGTCGTCGTCGTCCGCCGGATCACAGGCAACCACAATGTCGGGATAGTAGAAGAAGTTCAACGCTTCTATGAAGACTTTGACGTCGACGATGAAAACCTGGCAAGGACCGCCGCGCAGACGCGTGTCGAGATGTATATTGAGGTTGTTAGCGATGCGATTGTGTCGCTTGCTTGCGCCGGACATGGCGTAGACTTCGCCATCCAGGTACTCGTGTCTTACCGTTCCGTCCTTCTCCGACTCAAGGTACTCGGCGACTGTCATTCTGACGTGTGGCTTTGGCAGAGACATGATCAACTCTCCAGCGGGCGGATTATACATCATCCAGGGAGACGCAGCTTAGGAAAAGCGTCTTCACCATAGGGCAGAATGGAGTGAATGAGAGTCCGCGATCTGCGCGCGTGCTAGTCCGCCGTAGCTTCCGCGAGCTCTTGAGCGCCTACTGAAAAGTAAGTCGCGTCGGGGTGATGAAACACCAGCGCAGACACGCTCGCTTCGGGTTCCATCATGAAGCCTTCCGTCAACTGAACGCCGATCTCTTCGGGGTGCAACAATCGGAACAAGTCAGTCTGTAGTTCCAGGTCGGGACACGCCGGGTAACCAAACGAATATCGCTTGCCTCGATAGCGAGATTGAAACAACGCTTGACGAGACAGATCGGGTGAGTCAGGGAAGCCCCACTCGGCGCGCAGACGTGCGTGCAACCACTCGGCTGCTGCTTCAGCGGTTTCGAGCGCCAGCGCTTGAAGCGCGTACGAGCGCAAGTACTCGCCCGCTTGTTTTGCTTGTTCTGCGATCTCGCGGATGCCTTCACCCGCAGTGGTCACGAACAAGGCGATGTGGTCTCGCGGACGACTCGCGCCGCTGATGCTTGTGGGCAGGACGAGATCGCTCAGCGCAAGCCCGTCTTCTTTGCGTTGCCGCGGAAAGCGAAATGTCGCAACAGGGAACTCAGCCGCGGATGACGCCGAGTCACGCGGATGACCGGCGAAACGGTGGATCGCGCTGCCTTCCCGTTCGGCCGCGGATGACGCGGAGTCACGCGGATCACTGGCGAACAAGTGGATCGCGTTGCCTTCCGGTTCGGCTTCAAAGAACTGCCACACGACTCGAACGCGCATCGCGCCGGCGCGGCATTCCCCTTTCACGCGATCGATTGTGTGTTCAAGTTCCTGAGCGAGCCGATCGCCTGACGCAAGCAGCTCGGTGAACTTGCCGCGCAAGCCCAGATGCCGCCCGTACAGCATCTGCGGGTTGATGTAGCTCCAAACCGCGTCAAGGTCGCGCACTTCTAAGACGTGACGGTCGAGATCGGGCGCCGGCGGAATCGGAACGTCGAGCGAGATCCTGGAGCTGCGGTGTTCGGTTTCAGCAAGTAATGGTTCCGACACACGAGGGACAACGCCGAGGTCTCGTTCGAGCAAATCGCTTTCGAGCTTCGCGCGCGAACTCGGGTTCATCAGCTTGTTCAAGATGTCCAACCCGTTCATCGCGTCGTTAGCGTACACAACCGTGTTGCCATAAGCCGGGGCGATCTTCCCGCGTGTGAAGCGGTCCGACAGCGCCGCGCCTCCGACCAGCAAAGGCAGGTTGATCCCCGAGTCCTTCAAGTCTTCGGCGGTGAGCACCATCTGCTGGGCCGACTTCACCAACAGGCCCGAGAGTCCGATCGCGTCGGGTTTGTGTTGTCGCACGGCTTGAATCAAAACCTCGGGCGGGACTTTGATGCCGAGGTTCACGACCTCATAGCCGTTGTTGGACATGATAATGTCTACAAGGTTCTTGCCGATATCGTGAACGTCCCCCTTCACAGTAGCCAGAATGATCCGCCCGCGCGTGCTATCCGCCTTCTTCTCCATGAACTGTTCGAGATAAGAGACCGCGGCTTTCATGGCTTCGGCTGACTGAAGCACTTCGGCGACGATCAGTTCGTTGTTGTTGAAGAGCCGGCCGACTTCCGACATTCCCGCCATCAGCGGACCGTTGATGATGTCGAGCGGCGCGGCCTCTTTGAGCTTTACTTCGAGGTCGGCGATCAAGCCTTCCTTTGTACCTTCGATGATGTAGTTGCCGATCCGTTCATCCAGCGGCAGGTCGGACGCTATTTTCTTGTTTCGCGAAGTCGCACTGCGGAAGTGCGCGGCGAATGCGGCGATCGGATCGTCTCCGCGGTTCCACAACAGGTCTTCGGAGAGATGACGCTCTTCTTCCGGGATGGAAGCGTAGCGTTCGAGCTTCTCCGAATTGACGATCGCGAGATCAAGCCCGGCTTTTGTGCAGTGATAGAGAAAGACCGAGTTCAAGACTTCGCGACCCGCGTCGGGCAAGCCGAACGAGACGTTGCTGATCCCGAGCAAGGTTTTGACGTGCGGAATCTCCTGCTTGATCAAGCGCACGCCTTCGATTGTCTCGACCGCGCTGCCGGTGTAGTTCGCGTCGCCGGTCGCGCAGGGAAAGACAAGCGGGTCGATGATGATGTCTTCGGCGCGAATGCCAAAGTCTTCGGTCAGCAGCTTGACGGAGCGCCGCGCAACTTCGAGCTTCCGCTCGCGCGTGATTGCCTGGGCTTGATCTTTGTCCTCGTCGATGCAGCCGACGATCAGCGCCGCGCCGTACTTGCGAGCGAGCGGGGTGACGCGCTCGAACTTGTCGAGCCCGTCTTCCAGGTTGATCGAGTTGATGATCGACTTGCCCTGGCAGTAGGTCAGCGCGCGCTCCATCGCTACAGGGTCGGTGGTGTCGACCATGATCGGAGCCTTGACCACCCGGATCATTTTTTCGTAGAAGCGATCGACGTCGTACAACTCTTCGCGGTCGGCGTTTTGCAGGTTGACGTCGCAGATCTGCGCGCCGCTTTTGACCTGTTGCCGAGCGATCTCGGCCGCCTCTTCGTATTTCTCATCTGTGATCAGGCGTTTGAACTTGCGCGAGCCGACTTCGTTGGTGCGCTCTCCGACGATCAACGGGCGCTGGTCGTCCGAGGCTTCGACAAAGTCAATTCCGGAGAAGAGCGTGCGATGATGGTGGGCGGGAACTCGCGGGCGTTTGCCTTCGACCATCTGCGCAAGCGCGCGGATGTGAGCCGCTGTAGTCCCGCAACAGCCGCCTACAAGATTGATCCAGCCGTGATCGACAAAGCGTTCGATCGTCGCGCTGAAAGTCTCGGGCGTTTCGAGATAGACCCCGTCTTCGTTCGGCAAGCCGGCGTTTGGAATGCACGAGACGCGGTTCTCGGTCAGACCCGCAAGAGAACGCACGTGATCGGTCATGAACTCGGGTCCGGTCGCGCAATTCAACCCGAGAGACAACAACTCGGCGTGCATCATCGAAGTCGCAAACGCTTCAACGGTCTGGCCGGCGAGCATCGTGCCCATCGCTTCGATTGTGCCTGAGACCATAACCGGCACTTTGAAGCCCAGTTCTTCAAATAATCGCCAGATGCCGATCAACGCGGCTTTCACGTTGCGAGTGTCTTGTTGCGTTTCGACTATCAGGATGTCGGCGCCACCGGCGACAAGCCCAGCCGCTTGATCGTGAAAGTTCTCAATAATCTGATCAAAGGTCACGCCGCCGGTGACCGAGATGGCTTTAGTTGTCGGTCCCATCGAGCCGGCTACGAAGCGAGGCTTGCTGGAAGTCGAGAACTCGGCTGCGGCCTGGCGAGCCAAACGCGCGGCGGTTTCATTGATGATGTGAACTTTGTCTTGGAGCGCATACTCGGCGAGGACTATTGCGGTGCCGCCGAAGGTGTTTGTCTCGACGATGTCGGCGCCGGCTTCGAGATAGCCGCGATGCACGTCGAGGATCACATCGGGTCGGGTGAGCACGAGGTTCTCGTTGCAGCCTTCGAGTTGCACGCCGCCGAAGTCTTCAGCGGTGAGGTCGCAAGCTTGAAGCGCGGTGCCGGTCGCTCCGTCGAGCACGAGTATGCGCTCGGCCAGCAGGGCTTCGATTAGTTGTTTGCGTTGGTCTCGGTCTTCCATTAAGCAACTCGAGCTAAATCGTTTCTTCTCCGGTTACCGCGATTTCTCGAAAGATCGAGGCCGACAAAGCGCCGCAAATCGCGAATCCCATGTAGATCTGAAAGGAACTTCCGAACAACACCGACGCTAACGCCGCAGTCAGGAATCCGCTAACCGCGCCGGCTCCGAGATAGAACAGCCTGCCAAAACGTCTGGACTCACGCGAGAGAAGGAACGGCATCCACAACAACGTTGCCAATAAATGTGGAATGCAGAATATAAGCAACAGAGATGGAAAGTTGTGAAGGTGAAAAGAGCCGCCCAGAGCATCCCATAGCATGAATAGTGAAGTCGTTATCAACGGCGCCGCCAAATAGGCCATCACTATTCTTGCTGGATTCATAAACGTCTCGCTAGTCTTTCTCAGGCGGCTTTTCCTCCGCTGCCTTCTTCACTTCCGGGCCCTTCTCGTCCTTGTTGCCCGCTAGCAACTGGCGTATCTCAGGCTTGCGTTCGCGAGCCACCGCCGCCATCGTCGTATACAGAGTCTCGAACGTCTGGTGCGTCATCGCCTGTGCGCTCGAAACCATGTACTTGTAGCCGATGTCTTCTTCGCCATCCACAAAGAAGCTCCCGATCGTTATCGCGTCGTTTGTCGAGAGAAGATATTTGTAGATTTCTTCCTTGTTGGTCACATTCTTCACGTTGCCGAAGTTGTATATGTAAAAGCCGAGCAGGTTCTTGCGCCGGTCGTTGACGATTACCACTGTGATCTTGCCGCCCTTGGGATCGGGGTAATTTGTCACGACCATCTCGGACGAACTCTTCGCCTCGTCGATGGTCGCGCCGGTGCGTTGAAGGTATTGCTTCATCCGCTCGGTGAACGAAAGCCTGACGACTGGGCGCGGCACTTTTGGCTCCTGACCGGGTGTCGCCGGGTCTTGAGCCAGCACCTGGCTTCCGAGGACGACAAGCGCGATCGGTATCGCTGCGATCAAACTCTTTTTCATATGGTTCACCTCTGGGAGCGCGGGCGTCTCGCCCGCCGACGTTGACAATTCGAGAATGCGGGCGAGACGCCTGCGCTCCCAGCCTTCAATCCTTACGCATGAACCCGTCAAGAATCGGAGTGTATTGGTCAGCGATTCTCAGCACCTCAGTCACCGCCACCTTGAACGACTCGAAGCCCACGCCGTTCTCGGTCGTGAAAGTGAATCGCACTCCGATGTCTCCCTGATCGTCTACGAAAAACGTCGAGAACGAGCGATGGTTTGCTTCGAGCAGTTTCTGGAACAGCTTCTCGCGCTCGTTCACCCGCGCAAGATTGAAGTACCGGCCCTTGTTCTTAGCGTAGGCCGAAAGCACCAGGGATTGGTCCTTTCGAATCTCGACGTACAGGTCGAGCCTTTCGGCATGTTCGTTCTTGGTGCGAGGCACGACAAGCGTGTCGGCGGTCTTAGGATGAGCCACGTACTGCAAGCCCATCTTGTCGAGATAGCCGCGCAACGTGGGAGTCGTTATGCGTTGTTGCGCGTGCGACGGCTGTGAAAGCAACACGCTCATAACCGCGAGACTGATTAACCACAGAGACGCAGAGACACAGAGCCGGCACAGAGCTTCTCTGCGCCCCCTCTGTGTCTCTGTGTCTCTGTGGTTAGCAGTACTTGGCATTCGATCCTCCCACAAGCGGTAACACTCTCTGAACTACAAACCAATCACAACACGCTGAAGACATCAAGCGCGTACTGCACCCTCCCGAACGGCGCCGACACCTGGACGCCTTGCACAAGATCTTTCACTTCAAGCAGTGTCTCGCGCGCTATCGCAAGTCCCTCTTCGCGAGCCGCGTCCTTGTCCGTGATTCGTTCCATTCTACGAAGCACTTCCGGCGGCACGACTACTCCCGGAACTTCGTTGGCCAGAAACTCGGCGTTGCGATAGCTCACAAGCGGCCAGATTCCCGCGATGACCGGTATGCGGCAATGCTCTATGCGCTTCAGAAAATCGCGAAGCTGCTTGACGTCAAACGTCGGCTGCGTGATCGCGTACTCGGCGCCCGCTTCCACCTTCCATTCGAAGCGCCGCAGCTCGTAATCCATATCGACCGCGCACGGGTTGACTCCCACGCCGATGTAAAACGATGTGGGCTTGCCGATCGGATTGCCGCCAATGTCCAGCCCGTGGTTCAACCGATTCACAAGATTCACCAACCCGATCGAGTCGATGTCAAAGACCGCGGTCGCTTCAGGGTAAGGTCCCATCTTCGGCGGATCACCGGTGATGATCAGCAGATTCCTCAGCCCGAGTCCGCCGGCTCCGAGCAAGTCGCTTGTCATCCCAAGAAGATTCCGATCGCGGCAGCAGTAGTGCACAACGGTTTCGATGCCGACCCGTTGCTCGATCAAGGTCGAGACTGCAAGCACGCCCATTCGCGATTGCGCGCGCGGCCCGTCGGGCACATTAACGGCGTCGACGCCCGCGTCTTTCAAAAGCTTCGTGCTCGCGAGCATCTTCGACGGGTCGCAGCCTTTTGGCGGAACGATCTCGACCGATGTGACAAACTCGCCTGCGCAGATCTTTGCCGCAAGCCGGGACCGTTCGGCGCGCGGAACTACCTCGACGTCGAGCGGCTTCTCTTCGGGAACAAAGACGCGCACGACCGAGCGGCCAGGCGAAAGCGCCGCCGCCGCGTTCGCGATTTCCTTTATGTGCTTTGGCGTGGTGCCGCAGCAGCCGCCGACGAACTTCGCGCCCGCTTGAATCAGCCGCTTCGCGTACTTGGCCATGTACTCCGGCGAAGCCATGTAAAACATTCGGCCGTCAACCTGCCGCGGCATCCCGCCGTTTGGTTGAGCAGCAAGCTTGCGCCTTGTTACCTGGCGCATCTTCTCTATGCCTTCAAGCATGGTCGCCGGACCGACCGAGCAGTTGAGCCCGATCACGTCCGCGCCCCACTCGTCGAGTTGCTGGGCAAGAAGTTCAGGCGAGGTTCCGTAGCTGGTGCTGCCATCGGTTTGAATCGTCATCTGTGCGACGATCGGGAGGTCGCACAACGAGCGAACAGCGAGCACGGCTTGTTGTATCTCCGCAAGGTCCGAGAAGGTTTCGAGCACGATGAGATCGACCCCGCCCTCGACGAGTCCTTCCGCTTGCGCGCGAAAGATTGCTCTTGCTTCTTCGACTGAAGTTGCGCCGTAGGGCTCGATTCGAATGCCGAGCGGCCCGATCGCGCCGGCGACGAAGGCGCGCTCGCCGGCGGCTTCACGAGCTATCCGCGCGCCCGCGTGGTTTATCTCGAAGGTCTTGTCTTCGAGGCCGTATCCGCCGAGCTTGATGCGGTTCGCGCCGTAGGTGTTGGTTTCGATGATGTCGGCGCCGGCCTTGACGTAGTCGCGTTGGACGGAGAGCACGAGATCGGGACTCAACACGTTCAGCTCGTCGTAGCAGCGGTTGATGTACACGCCGCGCGAGTAGAGCTCGGTGCCCATCGCGCCGTCGAAGACGTAAACTCGATCATCGGTTACTGCGTTGCGAAAGTCTCTCATATCAAGTTGCGCACGTCCTCCAAAAATCAAAAGCCCCGCGCTAAACTTGCGCAGGGCTGAATCCGGGCCGTTTAGCAGTTTTTTACGTGGAGCAATTTACCTTAAATCGCCACGACGAATTGTCAACGAGGCTAAGGATACACCTTCGGTCAATCGGGGTCAATTAGCTCGACTCCTGGTGACGAGGCTGGCCGAGCAAGATCCTCGGTAAGCCGTTTGAGAACCTGTCGAATGTTGTAGCGCGGGGAGTGCCATGTTAGATTCGCGCTAGTCGGAAGGTGGGAGCAAGAAGATAATGATCAACGAGGCTGACACGATCGAGACACAGGCTGGTGAAAAGGATTCGTCCATACCGCAGGAATGGCTCGAAGAATTTGAAGCAGCGGCGCGCCGCCCTCTCGAGCTGCGAATGCGCTATGCGTTCATCAAAACCTACAAACCTGTTATGGACGATGCCACCTATCGCTCTTTCGACACGATGGAAGACTACCGGCGCTGGTGTGAAGATAACCTCCCTTCATGGTTAGGCTATGGGCGTGTTTGACTACCGGCAGGCTCAGGAAATCCGCGATGCGTTCAAGCGAACCGGCGTCCGATATTTGTTCATTGGAAAATCCGGCGCCATACTGCTTGGCTTCCCCGACACAACACAGGACGCGGATGTGTTTGTAGACCGCTCACCGGGAAACGGACTTGCGATCGTAGCAGCGCTACGAGACCTGGGATTCACTCTGACTCAGGAACAAACGGCCGAGATCGGGCGGGGAAAGGATTTCGTTCAGTTGAAGAACGGGCCCTTCGATCTCGATCTTATCTTCGCTCCGGACGGAATCGAGCGGTTCGACGACGCCTGGAAACGCCATGTCGATGTTGAAGGCTTTCCAGTGTGTCATCCCGACGACATCATCGCCAGCAAAGCCGCTGCAAACAGAGCACGCGACCGCGAATCCCTGCCTCGACTGAGAGCCTTCCGTGAATACTGGATCAAACAGAGAACGACGAAATGACTCACAAATTGGAAACACCGCCGTCGGCCTGCGTTTGACGAGTTCCCGACCTCTCCTGTAGAAACTCTATCAGGCAGGTTTAAGCATGACGCGATCGACTAGATTTCCAGCTCATTCACCAACAGCTTACGCAAACGCATCGTGCGCTCTGTTATCCTGCATCTGTAACTAGGCCAACCCCCTCCGGTTGGCCATCAAATAAGTAATCACCCAAGTCAACAATCGTCCGAGCTGTCGATGCTCAGCCGGAATCCAACATCTGCCGGACTTGTCGGCAGAGAATGAAAGGAACACATCATGAGCAACATTCTTGAAGAAGTACTGTCGGCCAATAAAGCCTATGCTGTGAGTTTTGGTGAGAAGAAGAACCTCGCGCTGCCGCCCGCGCGGCGATTCGCGATTCTGACTTGCATGGACGCGCGGCTCGACCCAGCCAAATACGCGGGGCTGGCGGAAGGAGATGCGCACGTGATCCGAAACGCCGGCGGCCGCGCAAGCGACGACGCGATCCGGTCGCTGGTGATCTCTTACAAGCTGCTCGGGACCCGCGAGTGGTTCGTCATTCATCACACCGATTGCGGGATGGCGCTGTTTACCGACGAGACCATTCGCGGCCTGCTGGAGAGCAGCCTGAAGACGGCCTCGATCGACGAGACCGGGTGGCACGATTCGGGTGAAGGACCAGGCTCAACCGAAGGCCAGTTCATCGACTGGCTGGCGTTCAAAGATGAGACCTCCAGCGTTGTTGAAGACGTGCGGCGCATTCGCAACCATCCGCTTGTGTCGCCCGAGATTCCGATCTACGGTTTTGTTTATGACGTGCGAAGCGGACGTCTTCTCGAAGACCCGGAAGCAACCGAGGTTGGAAAGGCCGCGGCTGCGAAGACTTGATGAAGCTCGCCTGGGGCATTAGAAAGGACAACCAATGAAGTTGGCGGCTGAAGTAACCGGCGCGGCGCTCGCGCTCGCGCTGATCTCGGCGATGACGGCGAACACCGGCGCGTCCGGCAAAGATTCATATCGCGATGAAGTCGCGAAGTTCAGAGCGGAGCGCGAAGCCGAGCTTAAAGCCGAAAACGGATGGTTGTCGGTAGCCGGATTGTTCTGGCTCAAGGAAGGTGAGAATCGGTTCGGCGCTGATCCTTCAAACGAAATAGTGCTTCCCGAAGGATCGGCGCCGCCGCAAGCCGGCGTGTTCGAGTTCCACGAAGGCAAGACGACTCTTCGAGTAGAAGGCGGCGCACCTGTTACGTTCAACGGCAAGCCGGCCACGACGCTCGAGATGAAAACGGATGAGAAGCTATTGCCTGACGTGGTGCGTCTCGGCTCGCTCTCGATGATCGTCATCAAACGAGGCGAACGCTACGGCATCAGAGTGAAGGATCTGAACAGCAAACGACGCCGTGAGTTCAAAGGCATGCGGTGGTTTCCGGTGAAAGAAGCGTATCGAATCACAGCTCGTTTCGTGGCTTACGATAAGCCCAAGGACATTCATATAGCCAACGTGCTCGGCGACGTGAGCAAGATGCCGAGTCCTGGTTATGCCGTGTTCACCTTCGGGGGAAAAGAGTATCGTCTGGAACCGATTCTCGAAGGCAAGGACAAGCTCTTCTTTATCTTCGCCGATCGGACTAACAACAAGACAACCTATGGCGCAGGGCGATTTCTCTACACTGCGTTGCCGCAAGACGGCAAGGTCACGCTCGATTTCAACCGCGCGGAAAACCCGCCGTGCGCCTTCACACAGTTCGCGACTTGCCCGCTGCCGCCGAGACAGAACCGCTTGAAAGTCGCGATCGAGGCCGGCGAGTTGAACTACGCTTCCCCGTCGCATCCGGAATCGCCGGACCGCGAGTAGGTGTTACGCGAAAGTATCGGCGCCGGCTTCGGAGAAGAACTCCTCGTGAAGCGCGCGCACGACTCGCTCGCACTCGCTCTCATCGATCACGAAGGTCAGGTTTATCTCCGAAGCTCCCTGGCTGATCATGTTGACGTTGGTATCTTCAATCGCGCGGAAGAGGCGGCTCGCGACCCCGGGTGTGAATTTCAGGTTGTCGCCCACGACGCAGACGATGGCTTTATCGCGCTCGACCGAAACGTCCCCGATGCCGCCGAGGTCGCGCGCGATCGCTTCAAGCCGGTCCGCGTTGTCCAGCGTCATGGACACCGATACTTCGGATGTGGTGACCACGTCGACCGAAGTCTGATGACGGTCAAAGACTTCGAAGATCGTTCGGAGAAACCCGTGTGCCATCAGCATCCGCGTCGAGGCGACGTTGACGATTGTGACGCCGCGCTTGAAGGCGATCGATTTTATGACGTTGTCGGACGGCTTCGGCGAAGCGACGATCAGCGTGCCCTCGCAAGCCGGGTTGCGCGTATTGAAGATGCTAACGGGGATGCCCCGTTCAATGGCCGGCAGCACGGTGCTTGGATGAAGCACCTTCGCGCCGAAGTAGGAGAGCTCAGACGCTTCGGCGAACGAGATCACGCGGATGCGCAGCGCGTTTGGAACTATGCGAGGATCGGCGGTCATCAAGCCATCGACATCAGTCCATATCTCGATCGCTTCAGCGCCAAGCGCCGCGCCGATGAGCGCCGCCGAATAATCGGACCCGCCTCGCCCGATCGTCGTCGTGACCCCTTCTTTCGTCGAACCGATATAGCCCTGGGTGACGGGCACAACGCCGGCGTTGATGATGGGTAGAACCGAATCGCGAGTGCGGGCCTCGGTCTCAGCAAAGTTCGGCGCGGCGTTGGTGAAACGGTCGTCGGTGATGATGAAGGCTCGCGAGTCTACAAGCTCCGCCGCGACTCCGTGCGCGTTGAGCGCCGCCGCTACGAGCGGAGACGAAAGCCGCTCACCGAAGGAGACGATTGCGTCCTGGGTTCGAGGCGTCAGCTCGCCTAAAGTTGCGACCGATCGGGCCAGGCTTTCGAGTTCCTTGAGATTTTCCTGAATGCCTTGTGCAACCTGATAGACGGAGTGCTCGGCGGTCTTACTGAGCAACTCGCGCGCAGTTGCCAGGTGACGTTGGCGAAGCTCGTCGATGATCGCCGCGGCGTCTTCGAATCGCTGCTCGCGCGCCAAGCGGCTAACTCGAAGCAGAGCGTCCGTCACTCCAGCCATCGCCGACACCACGACAGCCGGCGCGCGATCTAGCTTTGCCTCTACGATTCCTGCTGCCTGGTTTATGGCGGCCGAGTCTTGAAGCGATGTCCCGCCGAATTTCATGACTATCATTTGGGTTTCTCGCGGCAGCTGCAATGGGGTTCAGCTACTCAACCTCGAACTGTTCCACTAGACGTTTGGGCGCTCTGTTTCGCCACGCGAACACAAGCGCCGTCCGCAGCGAGCCCCTCTTCGCCGCGCGAAGATGCACCTTCGTGGCCCCGTCGCGTCCCCAGGCGCCATTGAAAGCGGCGAAGACTTTGGGTTCGGCTTGAACGAAAGACTCCTGTTGTTCAGGCGTGAGTTTGACCATCGCCCATCCTTCTCCCGGTGGGCTGAGTGTAGCGAATATCTTCCCGCCCACTCGGAAGTCAGGGTGCCCCATATGCGCAGCCTCCAATGCTTCCGGCAGGCTGAGAGCAGTTTTTCGAAACTCTTCCGCGGTCATAGTTTTCCTCTCGGATGTTGTTAGTGATCCGCCGGAACGTCGTCAGACACCTGGTCGCCGACTTCCCTTGATGCAAGCTACTACTCATGCGCGTTAGCGGCAAGCGTCACCCTCCAGTCGATCGAAACTCTATTTTCACGATTGTTCTGTATTGAACGGTGCTGGATTCGAGAGGGGAGTATTGTACGTACTGACCACGAACGGAGGCTAGTACGATGACAGATAGAATCGTAGAAGTTCATTCCGATGGCGGGGGGGGCGGCGGCGCTGCGCTGACCGTCCTGGCCGTTGTGTTGAGTTTGATCGTGGTGTTGGCCGTGCTTTATTTCGCAGGCGTCTTCCGGCGTGCTCCTGCAAAGCACGAAGTTGACATCAACATCAATAAGCCAGGCGTCGTGCTGGTACTACGCTAAGCAAGCTCGACGGCAGCATTCGGACAGTGAAGCAAGCTTAGATCAGGCCGGGCGGTGTGACACCCAGGCTGAAAGGAGTGAGTATGAGTACTATGACATTACTGATTGTTATCGTATTGCTGATTCTGCTCTTTGGTGGCGGGGGCTATGGCTACCGTCGTTGGAGGAGCTGAACAGTTCGCTGAGACAGCCAGTCCGCTTGAGGCCAGTGGAGAAACGAGCACCGGGATGAATCGAGGACCCGCGCAAAGATGGCGGGCTGGTTGCTGTCCATCAGACGGCCTCTAGACGAGACCGACGAGTTGAAAGTAAGGAAAGGAACGGTGATCCATGGGACTACCAAACAAAGCTGAGATCAAAGGCAAGTTCAATAAGGCAACAGGCACAGCAAAAGAGAACATTGGGCACGCGGTGGGCGATCGGAGTATGGAGAAAGCCGGCGCCGCCGACCGCCGAAAAGGGAATGTCCAGGAGACTCTAGGCAAAGCGAGACGCAAGGTCGGCGATGCAGTGAAGGACCTGGGCGACACCTTGCGCAAATGATCGGGTTACCCGCAGATTTCTGCTCCAATTGACCACCTGGTTTTTTGGTTCATTTTGCGTTCAGAAGATTTTTGGACGCTTGTCAGAACGGTCAGTACTTAAACCCTCGGAAGGACAACAATGAAGCGATTACTAGCAACGACAGCATTATCTTTGGCGCTCGCTCTCAGTGCAGTAGTACCAGCAGCGATAGCCAGACCTGAGACGCACAAAGCGGCGGTGAAGGTCTGCCACGACTTGTACCTGCAATCGATAATGACTGCCAACGACAGCTACAAGGCCGCTGTGAAAGACGCAAACACCAAGAAGGGTAAAGAACGTAAGGAGGCGCTAGCGGCGGCCATCAAGGCGAGAATGGAGAGCAAATCGCAGGCGAGAGAATCTGAGAAGGCTTGCATTGCTAAAGCGCCGGTAAAGTGACAATCGAGGTTAGAGTCCGCCCTTGAAAAACAAGGTTCTGGGGACTTGGCGGGCGTCCGGGCGGGGGTGGATGATGTGGTGAGTCATCACCCTCCCCGGCTAACAACTCTTCGGATTCCTACTCCGTTTCCGTTGACGGCCGGTTCCGGCCTGCGTCATTGATCCACCTCATCGGCAACTCGCGCGGGCGTAAAGTAGTTGAATCGCATCCCTCCGGCGCGGACACGGATCAACTTTGCCGACGCGGGTTGAATTGTCTCACCGCCAGGCTTAATAACAACTCATTCAGATTGTCGCGGTAAAGATCAGCGCGGCGCGGTCGCCCATTCGCCGGCCTTTGTTCGAATTGAATGCGTCCACACATTGAGGGACAGAGTGAAGATTCGAAGTATCCCAATAACGGCACTGGTTCTTTTACTCTCTCTTGGCATGGTTTCGGGCCTATGGTATCTGAAGCGTCACAGTCTGGCGGGAGAGGGCCCCGTAGACGAGGCGGGCGATGTTCGATTAGACCCTCCCATCGACCGCGACCTTGAAGCCATTAAACGGCGTGGCACGCTCACGATTCTGGCGCCTTACAACTCAACCACGTACTTTCTTCTTCGCGGCGAGCCGATGGGCTATGAGTACGAGTTGCTCAGGGCCTTTTCCCGCGAGCACGGCCTCACGTTAGTGATGGAGGTCGTCAAGAACCAGAAGACTCTTTATCAAAGGCTTAATCGCGGCGACGGCGACATTGTGGCTGCTCGGATCATCCCCAAGCAGGAGGATGAAGCAAAGGTTTCGTTCACACATACGTTGTATCGAACTGAGCCGGCGCTGGTGCAGCAAAAAGCGCCGCCGGATCAAACGAACCTGCCTGAGGCGGTCAAGACCGAGATAAAGTCTGAGCCCGCCGATACAAAATCCGACGAGATAGAAATAGACGCCCGTCTCATAACAAAGCCGTCCCAGTTAGCCGGGGAAACGGTCACTCTACCAAAGAAATCTGCCTACCACAGGAGACTAATAGAATTGTCTGATGAAATCTCAGGCGATATAAACGTTGTCGAGGTCGGAGGCAAGATCGATGATGAATCCCTGATCAATAAAGTGGCAAAAGGAGATCTCGAGTACACCGTTGTGCAGAACAATTTGGCTCAGTTGAAGGAAGCCTATTTCACTAACATCAGGATTCGTCCGCTTGTTGGAGCCTCAAACAGGATCGCGTGGGTGATTAGGAAAAACTCATCCGAACTGCTAACAGAGTTGAACCGATGGATAGAACACAAAAAGAACGGCTCACTATTCGATAAGATGTACAAGAAGTACTTCATCGACCGGAAGGGCTACAAGGAGCGCGCTGCTAGCGAGTACCTCATGCATGAGACAGGGAAGCTAAGCCAGTATGATCCGCTGCTCAGACAATACTCGGCGGAGCTAAGCTGGGACTGGCGGCTACTGGCATCGCAGACGTTTCAGGAATCTCGCTTCAAGCCCAATGCGAAGTCATGGGCGGGGGCTACTGGCTTGTTGCAGCTCATGCCGGCGACTGGGCAAGAGTTCGGCGTCCAGAATCCGCGAGACCCCGAGGACAACGTGCGCGGCGCGGTCAGGTTTCTTATCTGGTTGACCGATTATTGGAGTAAGAGAATCGACGATAAAGATGAGCGCCTCAAGTTCATCCTTGCCTCATACAACGCCGGCGCAGGCCACGTAGAAGACGCGCAGCGGCTGGCAGAAAAATACGGAAGCAACCCTAAAGCCTGGGACGATGTCGCGTATTGGCTGTTGCAGAAATCAAAGGTGCAGTATTCAGAGGACGCGGTAGTAAAGTATGGCTTCTGCCGCGGCATCGAGCCGGTGACTTATGTGAATTTGATTCTCAAGCGGTTCGAGCACTACAGAAAGTTTGTCACAGCATGACCCTCTAATCTCATTAAGCGATAATCCCCTTGATTAATTCTCAGCAGAAACACTTTGGCCTACTCTCGGGTACTCGATGATGGTTCGCTAAGCCCCTGCTGAAGGGTGCGCAGAGTGCTCTTCTTGAGGCTGCGCCTTCGTGGCCCCGTCCCTAAGCGTCATTGAAAGGTATGAAGACTTCGGGTTCGGCTTGAACGAAGGACTGCTGTTGCTCAGGCGTCAGCTTGACCATCGCCCATCCTTGTCCCGTAGGGCTGAGTGTAGCGAAGATCTTCCCGCCCACGCGGAAGTCCGGGTGGCCCATATGCGCGGCTTCCGCAGTTTCCGGTAGACTGAGAACCATTTTCCGAAACTCTTCCGCAGCCATAGGTTTCCTCTCCTGACGTTAGTTGTGAGCCGCCGGTCCGTCGTCAGAGCGGCGTAGCGGACTTCTGTCGATCCAAGTTACTACTGATCTGCGGTAGCGGCAAGCACCTGGCCATCACATCCCACTCAAGGCCACCCGGAGCAACCATCGACAAGCGGAGTGTAAGGAGATCGGCGAGAGAGAATCATGAATTAAATCGCCGTTAAATCGAAGAGTCTTCACCACGCCACAGGCCGTGAGCAATGCCGGTGTTGCCGCTGGTGGGTTCCAAGATGATCGTGTCCGCCTTGATCTGGCCGGCTTGCTCGGCCGCGTCAATCATCGAAAGCCCGATGCGACTTTAACGCTGTGCGCCGGATTGAAGAATTCCAGCTTGGCGACGACGTATCCGACTGCACCTTTGGTTAGATTGCGGATGCGGACAAGAGGAGTGTCGCCAATTAATTCAGTGGCATCATTCGCGATTTTATGTTCGCGGCCTCTGCAGGATTCTCGGCTTTGATCAGGTCAATATCCAGTAATAGTTGAAACCCAAGTCAGCAAATCCTGCAACGGTTTATCTTCCTCACTCGTGTCGCAGCGCAACGATCGGATCGACTTTCATCGCGCGGCGCGCCGGAAAGTAGCTCGCAGCCAGGCAGACTACCAGGAATATCAGAGAAACCGCGGCGAAGGTCGCGCCGTCTTCTGGTGGAATGCCGAAAAGCATGCTCGCCAGCAGGCGGGCGGTTGCGGACGCTCCCATCAGACCCAACGCAATTCCGGCCACAGCCACGAATGCGCCGTCTGCCATGAATAGGAGGAGCACATTCCGGCGCTGGGCGCCAAGAGCCATTCGGATGCCGATCTCGTGCGTTCGGCCCGTTACCGAATGGGAAACCACCGCGTAAATGCCGACAATCGACAACGTGAGGGCCAGCGCTGCAAAGGAGCCAAAGAGCGTAAAGTTGAAACGCGGGCGGTCAAGAAACTCTTCGATCATCTCCCGCAGGGTGGCGACCTCGGTGACGGGCTGATTGGGATCAATCCCACTCACCACCCCCCTCACGGTCGCCGGCAGCAGTTTTAGATCACCCGAGCTGCGCAACACAAGCCCAACGTAGCGGGCGGGCTCTTCAGCGAAGGGAAGATACACTTCAGTCTCGGGGACGGCGTCCAGGCTGCTACTCTTGACATTCCCCACTACGCCGATGATTGTCCGCGGCTTTCCTTTTTCCAACACCATGCGCATCCCGATCGGGTCTGAGCCGGGCCAAAAGCGTTCAGCCGTTTCCCGGTTAACTATCGCGATATCCTCCTTGCCCTCATCGGCGAGCGAAAGATCACGGCCTCTCAGCACTGGGATTCGCATGGTCCTGAAATAATCGCCGCTGATGGCGCGAACAACGACATCTGTGTCGTCCGGCAACTGCCTTCCTTCGATCTGAAGATGCATCGCAAACATGTACATGTTCTGCATGGGGAGCGAATTGCTTACCGCAGCCGATTCTACCGAAGGGATTGCCTGCGCTCGCTCCAGCAATTCGCGTGCGAATTCTGCCTGCTGTTTTGGGCTGCTGTAAGAAGTCTCAGACAACGGGACAATCATCGCGAGCAGTCCTTCGGCCTCGAACCCGGGATCCACGGATTTCAATAATGCGAAGCTGCGAAGCAGCAGGCCGGTTCCGATGAGCAGCATCACGGTCAGCGCAACCTCAACAACGAGCAGCAGATTCTGCGGCGTCAGGGGGAGTCTGCGGCGCCTCGACTGCCGAGAGCTTTTCTTCAACGTGCCGACAACGCTCGCTCGCGAGAATTGCAGCGCCGGCAGGAGGCCGAACAAGATGCCCGTTAACGCAGACAGCCCGAACCCAAACAGCAATACGCTCGTATCGACACTCACCTGATCGAGCTGCGGAATATCTGCCGGCTGCATAGATACGATTGCGCGAGCGAGCCATGTTGATAACACCAACCCTGCCACGCCTCCGATCACGGAAAGCAACAGGCACTCTGTAAGCAACTGGCGCAATATGCGCCCTCGAGTAGCGCCAAGCGCCATGCGGATTCCTATTTCCTTCTCGCGCTCCAGCGTGTGCGACAAAAGAAGACCGGCAAGATTGGCACACGCAATCAGCAGCACGCAACCGACCGCACCGAACGCAATCAGTAATCCCTGTCGAGAGTCGGAGACCACCTCTCGATCCAGCCGTACCAGGTTCACCCCGTGATCCTGAAATTTCCGCCCCTCCGGCTCCAACTGTTTCGAAATAGCCTCCATCTCCGACTGGGCTTGCTGTTGCGTGATGGCCGGTTTCAAACGCCCGATGGCCGTCACGACGGACCAGCGCCGTTTGTCGCGATACTCGCGGCTAATGGGCGCCCAAAGGTCAACGTCGGGATGGATAAAAGGAAGGATAGTTCGGAAGCTTTCGGGCATCACTCCGATAACAGTATGTGACACGCCGTCGAGTTGGACGGTCTGTCCGATCACGTTCGAATCAGAACCGAAATAACGCCGCCAGAATGAGTGTCCCAGCACCACCACCTGGTCGTTGCCGAGCTCCATCTCGGAAGCCGCGAATGTCCGGCCCAGAGCCGGGGCCACCTGCAGGCACGTGAAGAAATCCGCCGACACCAACCCTGATCGAACGCGTGCGGGCTCGTTGCCCACAGTAACGTTGAAACTCCAGCCCCGATAGACAGCGATGGAATCGAAAGACTGGCTCAACCCACGCCACCGCTCAGGAACATCGCTCCTCACCATCGTCTTGTTCCGGGCGCTGTCGGAAACCGATGCCCGATCTGGAGAGAGAGGTCGCCGGTCGGTGCCCCACATCACCATCAATTGCCTGGACTCGGGATAGGGCAACGGCCGCAGCATCACGGCGTTGATGATGCTGAACACGGCACTTGTTACCCCTATGCTCAGGGCGAGCGTGGCCACCGCTGCCGCAGTAAACCCGCGCGACTTTCGTAGAATACGGAATCCAAAGCGAAGATCTTCCCAGAGGAGCAATATTGTCGAATTGTCCCGAAAACTCATCGTAGCCTCCCGCGACACGCTTGCTACTGCTGCGGACTTTCAGCGCGATTAAGGTCACGGCAATTCACCGGCCACTCGAGCGCGTATAGTGAGCTTGCCGGTGTTGTAGGGATGCCGCCGCCAGAGAGGTGTTAGTTCCAGACTCCGAGTAGACTGCGATTTTCTGGATAGGTAATCATACGCACTGGAAAGACCATCCG
Source organism: Candidatus Onstottus arcticum (assembly GCA_038040485.1). Classification (GTDB taxonomy): domain Bacteria; phylum Acidobacteriota; class Blastocatellia; order UBA7656; family UBA7656; genus Onstottus_B; species Onstottus_B arcticum. The sequence continues at coordinate 83,779 of JBBPIE010000020.1, read as the reverse complement.
ATTGGTCTTATTACCCACATAGACTTGATCACCGGACGCTAATCAAGCCTGCAAACTCGACATCCTTGAGCATCTGCTTCTCGCACAAATCGCGGTAAAGGAGGCAGCGGTCCAACAGATCGTAATGCGTGCCCTGATCCACTATCTCTCCTTTATCAAGGACCACGATTCTATCGGCATTCACGACGGTGGCGAGGCGGTGAGCAATGACGAAGGTAGTGCGCTCGCGGAAGAGCCGCCCGAGCGCCGCTCGTATAAAGAGTTCGGACTCGACGTCCACCTCCGAAGTCGCCTCGTCGAGAACCAAGATCTTAGGATTGCGGAGCATCGCTCGCGCGATCGCGATACGCTGCCGTTGGCCTCCCGAAAGCCTCACGCCTCTCTCCCCGACTTCCGTATCGAATCCGTCGGGGAAGTCGTGGATGAACTCCGCAACGTTGGCCGCCGCCGCCGCTCTCTCTATATCCGCTTCACTTGCTTCAGGACATCCATAGCGGATGTTATCGCGTATCGTGCCCGAGAACAACACTGTCTCTTGCGGCACCATCGCGATCACTCGGCGGAGATCCTTCTGTCGCACCGAGCGGAGGTCAACCCCGTCCAGGCACACCCTCCCCCAATCCGGATCGAAGAACCGAGGGATGAGATTGACCAGAGTCGACTTGCCCGCGCCATTTCTTCCGACAAAAGCGACGACATCACCCGCCGGCACATCCAGGTTGATGTGCCGCAGAACGGGTTGGCCGGGGATGTAGGAAAACGAGATGTCCTGGAAGCTAATCTGGCCCGAGACTTCACCAAGTGGCAACGGCTCGACCGGATCGTCAACCTCCCGCTGAGTGTCGAAAAGCTCACAAACACGATCCAGCGCGGCGAACGACGATTGCGTTTCGGCGCCCAGGTTCATGAGCCGTTGAGCGGGCGAGAACAGATAGCCAACGAATATGTTGAATGCCATCAACGTTCCCAGCGTCAGCTCTCCATTCATAATCATCCTGCCGCCGAACCACAGAACGATCAGCGGCCCTAACCCTGCGATGAACCATGCTGCGAAGGTCGACACGGACGAGACGAGTCCCATCTGAACGAACGCTTTTGTCCTGTCGATCACGGCGCGCCAGACCTTCGCCGATTCGTATCCCTCAGCCACAAACGCCTTCACGATCTCCATCGCCGACAGTGATTCGGTAAGCGCCTCGCAGGCCACCGCATACGACTCCTGATATTGCTCGGCGCATCGCCGTCGCTTTTTCGACAGTACCCGTAGTGACGCGACAAACAGCGGCAGAATAGCGAGCGAAGCGAGCCCCAGCTTCCATTGGAACATCAAGACCATGACCGTGGCGAAAATCAGTGTTACTACTTCGCGAATGCTAGGCAGAATGCTGTTGGTTACGGCGTTGCCGACGCTGGTCGAATCGGCGGCGATCCGTGCCGACAGGTACGCGGTTTTGGATTTCCAAAAGAACGACAGGCTCAGGCTTTGCACGTGATCGAGCAGTCGCATCTGGACGTTCATGACGACTCTCTCTCTGGTGAGCGATATGACGTAGTTATGCCATACATCCACCAGCCCCTTTAGAATCATCACGCCCAGGAGGGCGAGAATCACCAGGTTCAGGCCCGATATGTTCTTCCCCGGCAGCAAGACATCTATGATATGGCGAGTCACCAGTGCTAAAGGAACTTGCAAGGCGACGCTCACCACCATCAGGGCCGCCGCCAGCATCAGTTTCTTCTTTTCCTGTTTCAGCGGCGGAAGGACGACCCGTGCGTACCGCGCCCATTTACTGAGCTTGGCCGGATCCCCAGTCTCCGCTTGCATGCTTTCCTTCTTTTCAGGAATGTTCATCAGGCCGCTCCGTATGCTGTCGTGACATTGCGAGCGGTCGCGAGCCGTTGGTGATGCTCCAAACTACCCCTCGCCAGGGCTACTGTGGAGATTGTATCTGGCTGCGAGAACACTCTCTTGACCGTTTCTGGATTGGACTCCATCACCTCGCTGTATTGTTTCAGCGCCAGCAGGATTGCTCTCCGCTGCGGTTCACAGTAGCTGTTCTTGGCGGATTTGCAGAGTTCCGGTCCCTTCACCGCTGCCAGAAAACACGCGCCACAGAATCGAACTGCCCAACAATCCAGGCAAGGCTTCGAGATAGCGATATAACGCTGCAACGCCTGGTCTATTGCCTCAAAATCAAATCCATTGTCCAGGTCGCCTATAGACAGCTCCTCACCGACTCGCTCGCACAAATATAGCTTGCCGTCAGGAGTGACAAACGTCCTGTGAGCACCCGGCACGCAGGCTCCGTTTGGATACAAGGTGGACGACATGCGTCCAACCGTGCGCTGGACCACATATCTGAGAGACCCGCTGGCGAAGGAACCCAACACGCTTGCCGGCATCTCCGACCCGCTCTTGATCCCATGATTGAACCGGTCGCGCAAGCAGTCCAACTGCTCGCCTAAAGCTTTACGCTCCGCACCCATATCGAAGCGGTCGTAGAATGTCGTATAGCTCGTGTCAGCATACGACACGAACTTCGTATGGTCGCGGATGAGATCGTCGTGTTCAAGATAGTCGACGATTGCCTCCAATTCATATGGAGGAGTGACTACGATGGAAAAGTTGACCTTCTCGTTATAATACTTTTCATCGAGCCTTCTTAGCGTCTCAAGATTCTTCTTCACCTGCGAGAAGCTTCCCGCGCCGTTCGCTGAAACGCGATAGCGGTCGTGAATCATTTGCGGCCCGTCCAGACTCACTGTGAGATCGATTTGATTCGTCACAAGGTACTCCAGGATCTCCTCCCTGCGTGTAGTCAAATTGCTGGTCAAAGCGAACAAGACACGGCTACGCCGCTCGGGGTAGTGCTCATTGACGAAGGAGACGCAACTCCGGATGACGGGGAAGTTGAGGAACGGCTCGCCGCCGTAGAAAGTTATGCTGACCGGCTCGTTGGTCTCGTTGATTACGTAAGAGCACCGGTCCATCATAAAACGAACGGCCTTCAGAGCGGTTGCCTCCGTCATTTGCTTGTTGGAGTGGGTGCGGCTGTATTGATACGTGCCGGAAAACTTGCAGTAGGCGCAGCGCAGATTGCAGTTCTCGGTGATTCCGAGAATCAGGCGACACATGACAGATGAAAGAATGACCTGAAGGTCCTCTTTAGTGAAGGGAAACTGCATTATTTTGGGGTGCATATCGGAGAACAGACCCTGTCTCAGGTACGCGTCTTTGATGGTCTCGAGCGTCTTGTTCACCGTCTCTTCGGTGAGCGACGCATCGCGGGCAACTTGCCGCAGTTTTTCGCCTGCAACTGGCGCGGGGGAATCCGGCGTCATCTCCACATGGTCGATCAACGTGAATAGTGCGTCGTCGACCTCAAGAATGCAGTTCGTGTTGACATCGTAGATGTAACGCTTATCGTTATGTGTGTATCTCAGAGTGAACGGCTTTCCCATTTGCCACCTCTCACTTTCTGGTCCTCGGCTAACAGGACTACGGCGGTACGAAACCTGCCCCTGCGCCGGGCTCGGAGGAAAGCCTGGTCTTTACCAGGCTCTCCTCCTACCCAACCAGGACAATGCGCGATGGTCATCTGACATGAGGCCATCGCTGTCCTGTCAAAGTTTGACGCGGCCTTCGCGCTTATGCCGCTTTGTGGCCGCGGCAAACAGACTAACCACCAGCAACGGCTGCGGATGCTCCGGTGTTGATGCGCGCTTCTCTGCCGGTCTGGCAGTAGCAACCGCAGCCCGGCTCCACCGGTTCTATTTCTCCCAAAGCTGGGAGGAGATCGCCAAGCATTCCTTTAATCATTATTGCTCCTATGCGGCCTTCCCAGTATCGAAGGCTGAAGTGGCTCCACTGCTGCTGCCACTTCTCGTTGTGCACTGGCAGCCGCAGCTACAGCCGGGGTCAATGGGTTCGATGTTGCTGGGGACGATGTCCCCTAGAACGTTCATAATCATGATTGCATTCCTCCTGTTAGTTGATTTGACCACTTGCGCCAGGCTCGACATTTCGAGTGATTCGGGCGCCGGTGTAGGGGCATACTGGTATTTTTTCTTACTTGTGTCCATGATAGCTGTCACACGTCATTGTGATGGGCAACCTAAAAGTCGTAATTGTTCACGAAACTCGGTTTATGCTTGACTAATTACATTGACTTGAGCGCTTAGACAAGCGCTGTATTCTGGGCAAGTTACCGTTCTTTGGGGGACGCGAACTTCATGTTACAGATGCTACCGATCTGCCAAGACCTGAAGTGACCTACTCAGAGTTCCCCAGCCAGCCGCCGGAAAAACCTGCACGTCTGAGCCCTTCGACTATGTACGGGCAGTCGCGCATCAGGCGCCAAAGAAATCCTGAGCGATAGTTCTCAATCATCAATGATCCGACCCTTATCCAGAGCGATTGTATCCCTTTGATATCCATGCGTTGCCGGAATCCTTTGCTCGTTCGAAGCTGTCGAAAACTTCGGATTGAAGTATAATCGCCTCGACCGAAGGGGTTGAAGCGATGGCATCCGAACAGTTAGAGATCATCTTGAATCAAGTTCAGCAACTCTCCGCGAAAGAGCAGTTGCAACTGATCAAGCGCGTCGCGGAGAGTTTGGCCGAAGGCAAGAACTCCGGCGAGCGCCGATATCTGCTCTACGGTGAATACCGCAACGCGGCTGGCCACGAATCCACCGAAGAAGATTTCAAACTTGCTGAATGGCATCCAACCGAGGAATGGTTGAATGGCGAGTAAGTACGTGCTCGACGCTCACACCGTGATTTGGTATCTCGAAGCGAATGCGCGTCTCGGACCCAACGCCAAAGCGCTCTTGGATGACAGTGGTAAGTGAAATGATTCTTCCGATTATCGCGCTTTGTGAAGCCGTCCACGTCATCGGCAAGGGCAGAACGAAAATCACAACAGCCAAAGAATTCCTCGACCGGATAGAACTCGATCCCCGATTCGAAATAGCTCCTCTAACGAAGGAAATCCTGAAGGAAAGCTTGCCCATACAGATTTCCGAAATGCATGACCGCTTGATCGTCGCCACCACACTGTACGAGCAGAATCTGGGCCACCAGGTTTCCCTTGTTACTTGCGACGCGAGCATCGCGTCCTCTGGTTTGGTTTCTACAATATGGTAGAGAGCAACCAACTAAGTCCTCATGAACAAAACTAACACAGAGAGATGCCAGCAATTGTTGGATGCGAACGACAGAATGGAAGCCATCGAAGGAATCAGGCGCGGGCTCCAAAGCATAAGAGTAACGCCGGCAAACCGGCGGCAGAGTTCTTCTGCGAATTCTTTGCTGAGAAGGGCATTGCGGAAGAAGAATGAATCGACATGAGGTGATCTTCGAGCACCCGATGAGTTATTCGCGGCCTTCTTCGACTATCCCATCTGATTCTCTAACTGGTGCAGTGGAATCCTCAAAGATTGCTTCGTGCGCGATGACTCGATCGGAGGGCGGTAGCTTCAAGTGGTTCTCGACTATCACTGGATGACTCGATCGGAGGGCGGTAGCTTCAAATGGTTCTCGACTATCACTGGATGCGCGAGGTCGACGGCCTCTCTTTGTTGCGCGAATGGGATCAAAAGCAATCCGGCGACGAAGAGCGCAAGCGTGAAGAAAGAAATGTACCCCGAGGCCGGTGCGAACACCGGTGTGTCAAGCGTGCCCAGCGAGACTCCTTGCAAGAGCGCCCCCGCCACTCGCTGCAACCAGCCCCGTTCTTGACCATAGAGACCCGCCAGCAATAGATGTTTGAGGACGAACGCTGTTCCGAAGAGAACCGCGAGGCTGCGCACTAATCTGCTCGCATCAAACCACGAGAACAGATTGTTCCAGAGCGTCCACAGAAAAAAGAAAGAGAACAGCCAGTGGAGCAGTCCGCGTTCTGGCAGCACCGAGTTGAACGCTTGCGCTGATGCGAAAAAGAGCGTGAAGAGCATCCAGATGTGCGAGAAGTTCGTCAGTGGAGCATTCGTGCTCGCCACCCATCGGGGCAGTTCGATAAGATGGCCACGCACGAAGAGCAGCGACAACAGCACCGCGAGCACAAGCGTGACAAGCGGCGGCGGGATGAAGATAAACGCGTAGCTCTCCGCGCTCACGCGCAGACCTCCCAGCAGCGCCACCGTCAAAAACAACATCGGCAGCACAATGAAACTCACCAGCGCGCGATTTCTTGAGCGATTGATTTCCATCATCTTAGCGTCAGCGTTCACTACATACTCAGTCACGATGATTCCAATGAAGCCCTGTACGGGCGTCACTCCGTGGGCGCCCCTTGGTCGCGGCGCAATTCCTTGGGTGAGGAGGGGCGCCCACGGAGGGACGCCCGTACAAGTCAATCTTGAGCTTTACTTCCGAGTCCGCATTACTTTGAACGGATTGACATCGGACCAGCTTCGCTCCGTAGCCTGTTCCAGTTCGGCTTTGAGTTCGGCGGCAGTGTGCATCTGCAAGTTCGGATCATCGACGGTGAACGAACCGTTGGCCGTGAGACCGATCGCGCGGTTGACGGCTTCCAGACCTTGCTTGATCAAATCCTGGTCGTAGTAAACACGGCCCCAGCCTTCGCGGTAAAAGGCGTACGAGACATAGAACTGTGTTCGCGCGTCGCCTTGAGCGGGATCGGCTCGCAGCCATTCGTCACGCGCGGCTCGAAACTGCTCGCGCCGGAAAAGCGCGAGAGCACTGTTGAACTTCTCCTGGTCGATCTGGTACGTCCCGGCCGCGATTTCCGCGCTGGTTGCGACTTCCTTAAAAGTTCGCGGTTCCGTCGCGTAGATCCAAATTATGAAAGCGGCGTAAGAGAAGGTTAGAAGGATGCCGGCGGCTTGAATAGACCTCTGTCGCATATGTCCGCTCCCGAAAGTATTCAATGAGGCCACGACCCAATCATATAACGCATTGTTGGAAGATGAGGCATGTGATTGGGTGGGACATCAATTGACTGATAGCGACACTGCTGTCGCCCAGCACCAGCAAAACCGTCGAGGCTGAGCCCGAGTGACCCTGAGCATCGCTTGCCGACGCTATACAATATTTTGTATACTCGTCCGGTGAATGATCTGGATGGGCTCAACGATTGGGACAGTTCGAGCCTTCCCGGCGGGCGCTCGCCAACGGGCTGGGTATCAACTCTACCTCGTGCAACAAGGACTTGATCCAAACGACTGGAAGCCACTGCCCTCGGTCGGTCCCGGCGTGCGTGAGATTCGCGTCCATATCGATGGTGAGTATCGGGTCTTCTATGTCGCTAAGTTTGCCGAAGCGATTTATATTCTGCACGCGTTTGAAAAGCGGACGCGAAGGACGCGGCAACAAGCCGACATCGAGCTTGCGAAGAAACACTTGAGCGAGGTAACGCGGCTCCGGCTTCAGAAGTAGGAGGATACATGAAAAAGAAGGCGCAACATTCATCGGACAATGTCTTTGGTGACCTCGGGTTCTCAGCGGAAGAAGCCGCTAATCTGCGCATTCGAGCGGACCTCATGGTTCGACTAAAAAAGCTCATCGAGGCTCGCGGACTCACTCAGGCTGGAGCGGCTGAACTCTTTGGGGTTTCGCAGCCACGAGTAAGCGATTTGCTTCGCGGCAAGATCGATCTCTTCAGCATTGATACACTTGTCAACATGCTGGGCCGGACTGGCGTCTGGGTGTCGCTCGTCGTGCGGCCTCGGTCGAAGGTCGCGTAACGAAGTTGGTTCTCAGCCCATGCCGGACGATGCGCGGCCAGGATTATGAAGCACCGACTACCTTTCGTTTGTTCGGTTCAGGGCGCGGCCGCTTTGCGACCGCACGAGAAGGAGATGAGTTCATCCGTCAAGAACGTAACGCTTGAGGCTCAATATCGCTCAGCCAGCCGCCGGAAAAACCTGCACGACTAAGCCCTTGGACTATGTACGGGCAGTCGCGAATCAGCCGCCAAAGAAATCCTGAGCGATAGTTCTCTATCATCAATACTATCGGGCCTTGATCAAGACCGTAGTAGCCCTTTGAGATCCATTCCTTGCCCGTACCTATTTCCTTGTCCGAACCCTTCTCCTTGCCTGACGCCGTCGAAAACGTCGGGTTGAAACTGCACTTGAAGCCGTACTTGCTGGTCATCTCTGGATAGGCATCGTCGAAATAGCTGATCGACGGCAACACGATCTCGGGTGCGAATGGAAGCGACGCGATCACCGCCCACGGAGCCAACGTGCCGTCATCCGGACCGTCGGGTATGCCTCGCGCTTCGTAGTCATAGAACCTCACCACCTTGCCACCGATCTTCTTGCGCGATGGTCCGGGACCATCACTCGCTGTGATTCCCCAAAGATATTCACCATAACCGGCGAAGCCTCTCGGGTTGCGGATCGCGTACTGCTGCTGGATGTAAGTAGCGCGGCGGCTGTTCTCGAAATAGTCGATCGCTTTGTCGCGCATGTACTCGTCCTGAATGCCGCGAAAGTCGATCCACATGTGCGAAAGCTGATGGATGAAGAGCGGACCCGCGTACAGAAACTCATGACCGTAAAGACTCCTCCACTCATAGGTCCCGGTCCATGCCTGGTAGCTCTCGGCGGGCAACGGATGAGTTGGCGAGGCGAGGCCCAGCACGTAAAGAATCAAGGCTTCGCTGTAGCCTTGCCAACGATACTTGATGAAGCCGCGCTCGGGGGTCCAGCCGTGCGTGACAGTCGCTCCGCCGTTCTGTGCCCATTGCCAGTCGGCGCGCCGATAGATCGCGTCGCCTAGCGTCCGAATCTCGCGCTCAGCTTTGGTGTCGCGATCGAAATACTGCGCGGCGGTCAGCGCTCCGGCGATCAAGAAGGTCGAATCGATCGTCGACAGTTCGCAGTTCCACGTGCGGCGGCCGGTCTTCATGTCGAGGAAGTGGTAGTAGAAACCCTTGTAGCCGGTGGCGTCAGGCTCAGGACCCTGCGAGCTGTTCCAGAAAAACCGCAGTGTCGTGAGCGTGCGCTTTATCGCGCCGGCGCGCGTTATGAATCCACGCTCGACGCCGATGGGATAAGCGGCTAGCGCGAACCCGGTTGGACCGATACTGCAGGGCGATCCCTGACGCGTGCTGTCCGGGACGAGACCGTTCTCCGGATTCGTTTCCTTCAGGAAGTAATCAAACGTGAGGCGCTCGAGCGTATCGAGCTGTTTGTCAGAGTAAGAGTGTTGTTTAGGCTTCACCGGATACTGTTAGAGCATTCCGCGCTGGGGGCTTAGTCTACACTCACCGCCTACTCTTTCCAAGCAAACCTTCATTGCTGATTGTTTCATGCTCTTGGATACTCTCAATGAAGGCCGGCGAGGTGATCGCACGGTTGGACAAAGCCAAAGGGAAGGAATCAAGCAGATGCCTGAATGGAGGCCGGGACGCATCGTCGATTGGCACAAGCTCTCAGAGAGCCTGGCTGTCTTCCGCCTGGTACCGCTTGATGGAACCACGTTTCCTCGTTTCGAAGCGGGCCAGAGCATTGCTCTCCGCCGTGACGATTGCCTGCTCACGAAGAAGGTGAAAGAAGGGACTGAAGTGCGGTACATCCCGGACCTCGATTCGGACGGGAAGCAGAAGCGCGGTTCGGTCACGCACTCGTATTCGATCTCGTCGGCTCCCTTCGAGACCGAGCAAGGCAACTACCTCGAGTTCTATATCGTGGTCGAACGAACGCTTGAAGGCGGGCCGGGGCGATTTACCGGGTCGCTCTTCCGCATTGAGGACGATGCCAGCGACCGGCTCAGCTATATGGAACGGATTGTGGGCGATTTCACGCTGGCCAAACGCGCGGCAGGCTTCGAGCACGTGCTGATGGTGGCGACCGGAACCGGACTCGCGCCATTTGTGTCGATGGTGAAGCATCTTCACTTCGAAGCACGCCGCGACGGCGGAACGCAAACACGCTACACGCTGCTAACCGCAAACCGGACCTATGAGGAACTCGCCTATCACCAGGAGCTACTGGATATCGAGGCGGCGAACGCGCTCGACTTCGTTTACGTTCCCTCGGTGAGTCGTCCTACCGCGCGCGACCGCGAGGACGTGCGACTGGGCATTGGCCGGGCAAACAATCTGCTCCGCCATATTTTTGGCTTCCCGCCGCTTGAGCCGAACGCGGTTGTTCCCGAACTTCCACGCGAGCGGCCGCTCGCGATGCTGCAGAAGAGGATCGACCCGTCTTTTACTGTAGTCCTCACCTGCGGCAACCCTGCCGGCATGGCGGACATCGAGTGGACCGCAGGTCAAACGGGGATGCGGTTTGAAAAAGAGGAGTGGTGAACAGGCCAGTTAGTAGTTTGGTAGTGTCCTGACTTCAATTCTCTGCGTCACCTCTGCGTGCTCAGCGACTCTGGGTGAGTAGTATTCGGTTTTGGTTTGCCGTGGAGACGCGGAGACACGAAGGTTACGCAGAGAAAACGTCGAAATAAGGCACCGCCCGCCATCGCTTTGCACGGATTGACAAACAGGGCACCCGGTATAAGCTAGCTGCGACAGATGACACTATCCGCAGGCAGACGATTAGGCCCTTACGAAATAGTTGCTCCACTCGGCGCCGGCGGGATGGGTGAGGTATACCGCGCCAAAGACACCAGACTGGATCGAGTAGTCGCGATCAAAGTCTTGCCTTCTCATCTTGCGGACAACTCTGAACTGCGGCAGCGATTCGAGCGAGAAGCTCGCGCCGTGTCGAGCCTTTCTCATTCAAATATTTGCACCCTGTACGATGTTGGGCGCGAAGACGGCATTGACTATCTCGTGATGGAGTACATCGAGGGCGAATCCCTCGCAGACCGCCTTGCCAGAGGCCCGCTGCCTATAGATCAGGTCCTGCGATACGCAATCCAGATGGCTGACGCTTTGGACAAGGCCCACCGCCAGGGAATAGTTCATCGTGATCTAAAACCCGGCAACATCATGCTCACCAAATCGGGAGCGAAACTGCTCGATTTCGGACTAGCCAAGTTTCAAGACAATAACTCAGGCTCTGTGTTCTCCGGTTTATCCAATGTGCTAACCGAGCGCGTGAGTCTTACAGGAGAGGGCGCCATCCTCGGCACGTTCCAGTATATGGCCCCGGAGCAGTTAGAGGGGCAAGACGCAGATGCGCGCACGGACATCTTTGCGTTTGGAGCGGTCGTCTACGAGATGGCGACTGCAAAGAAGGCTTTCACAGGTAAGAGCCAGGCGAGTTTGATTGGAGCCATACTTCGCGACGAGTCGCCTACGATTTCGACGAGTCAGCGGATGACGCCTCCCGCTCTCGATCGCGTGGTGAAGACTTGCCTGGCGAAAGACCCGGATGACCGATGGCAGTCCGCTCACGACCTCACTCAGGAGCTCAAGTGGATTGCCGAAGGTGGCTCGCAAGCGGGCTTACAAGTTTCTCCCTCGACTCGTTCGCAAAGCCGCGAGCGCACTGCGTGGATCGTCGCGGCTGTGCTTCTCGCCGCGGCAGTGATTCTGGCGATACCGTATGTGTTTCACCGCGCGCCGGTAGAGACTGGCGGCATGCGCTTCAATATTCCGCCTCCTGAGAAAGGTACCTTTGGTGATTCATCGGCCATTTCGCCGGATGGGCGATTGCTTGCCTTCACTGCGAAGGACGCGGATGGAAAAGTCAGCCTATGGATTCGATCACTCGACAGCGTCACGCCAAAAGCGCTCGGCGGAACAGAGGGCGCTGAGTTCCCCTTCTGGTCTCCGGACAGCCGGTTCATAGGTTTTTTCGCCGAGAACAAACTCAAGAAGATTGATATTTCCGGCAGTCGTCCTCAAACCCTCTGCGATGTAACAGGCAGTCCTCGAGGCGGAGCGTGGAACAGAGAGGGCACAATAATCTTTACGCCTGATTTCACAACACCGCTCTACAAGGTTTCTTCGGCCGGCGGGACACCATCGCCGCTCACCGAATTTGATCCTTCACGCAAAGAAAATTCTCATCGATGGCCTTACTTTCTTTCCGATGGCCGCCACTTTCTGTATTTCGCCCGAGCCGCCGGAGAAGAGGGTAAGGCGATCTTTGTTGGGTCGCTTGATTCGAGCGAGAGAAGACTTCTGTTCGACTGCGAATCACGCGCGATTCTCGCTTCCGCCGGCAGCGCAAACGCCAATGACCGGCGACACGTGCTTTTCATTCGCGACAAAACGTTGATGGCCCAATCGTTTGATGAACGCAATCTCAAACTTTCGGGGGACGCTTACCCGGTGGCAGAAGATATAGAATTGTATGGCGAATCCGGCCCGACGGGTTACGGAGCTTTTTCGGTTTCGGATAATGGAGTATTGGCTTACCGAGCTGGCGTCAGTCCGATCGTTCAATTTAACTGGGTCGACCGGGCCAGTAAGCAACTTACTCCTATGGGCGAGCCAGGGACTTATACCGAGCCTTGTCTCTCACCGGACGAGAAACGAGTCGTATTTGGCAAAGCAGAATCGCAGCCAAAGTCAGGAGATATATGGTTGCTTGACCGGTTGCGCGGCACAACTACGAGATTCACATTCAATCCTTCGCAGGAAGTCTGCCCCCTTTGGTCGTCGGATGGAACGCGCATCGTATTCTCTTCAAATCGCAACGGTCAACAAGATCTCTATCAAAAGAATTCGGCGGGGACGGGCAATGAAGAGCCTCTGCTGCATACGGGTGTTGACTTGTATGCTGATGACTGGTCACTTGATGGGCGATACATTCTTTATGAGTCTAACGACCCGAAGACAAAGTTCGATCTCTGGGTGTTGCCGATGACTGGCGACCGCAAACCGTTCCCGTTTCTTCAAACAGAGTTCAACGACACGCACTCGCAGTTTTCTCCTGACGGGCGGTGGGTCGCCTATGTCTCAGATGAGTCCGGGCGCCCCGAAGTATACGTGCAGAGCTTTGCCGGCTCGGGCGGCAAGTGGCCGATTTCAACAGGTGGCGGCGATCAGCCTAAATGGCGGCGCGACGGTAAGGAGCTTTTCTATCTGTCATCAGCCAAGAAACTGATGTCAGTGTCGCTAACATCCGGAGCCGCTTTCGAGGCCGGCATCCCGGTTGAACTGTTTGAACTCTTCGTCCCCGCAAAGTCAAGCACGGGCGATAGAAATGATTACGTTGTTGCCGACAATGGCCAGAAGTTTCTCGTTTGCAGCTTTGTCGACAAGGAGAGCGCGCGGCCTATTACCGTGGTGTCCAACTGGATGGCGGCGCTGAAAAAGAAGTGATCCAGCCCTTCTGAGATCTTCCCGGAAGAGTCCGCTGCTTGCGTATTATTGCCTCCATTGGCTACTCGCAACCGATCTTGAGGGGATTCCAGTCCCCGGCGTTTCTTGCCGCCCTCACCGAAACCGGTCTCACTGAAACCTCAACTCCAAAAGTCGCGAGATCATGAGCCAGCGTCCGGGCGGATTCCAGCAGGTAGGTCCGAAACTCTGCGTCAGATTCGCATCGCTCCCTCTGGTGAAGTAGTATCGACATCAATTCTCCACGTTTGTTTTCCATATCAATCAGTTCTCCTTTCGCATGTGTGTGTCAAATCGCAAGCGCATAGCAGTCAATCGCCGGCTTCGCTAAGCGTTGGCATCGAGCCCAACCCGTTTTGAGTTGGCGCGGGAAGATCGGGGGCCAACTCATTCATAAACGCAAACTCGGGCGCGGCGCCGAACGCATAAGCCTCCTCGCCGTGCTGGGTGAGGTCCAAACCGATCGATTCTTCCTTTTCACTGACTCTGAGGCCGATCGTGACGTCGACCAGCTTCAACACGGCCAGCGTGCCGGCTGCGGCAATCACCCACGACGCGCCAATCGCTATCATCTGGTTGATTATCTGATGCGTGTTCCCGTCGATTGCGCCCACTGGCAGCGGCAGGCCGTTCGGGTCTTTGAATATCGGGTTGACCGTCAGCGTCGCGAACACGCCGGTCAGCAGCGCTCCGAGCGTGCCGGCCACACCGTGCACTCCGAATACGTCGAGCGAATCGTCGTATCCGAATCGTTGCTTGACCGCGGTCGTCATCACGTGGCAAACGGCGCCTCCTATCAAGCCAATCACCAGAGCCGAGGCCGGAGTCACGAAGCCCGACGCAGGAGTGACTGCGACCAAACCCGCAACAGCGCCGGATATTGCTCCAAGCACTGATGGTCTTTTGGTTCGCACCCACTCCGCGGCCATCCAACCGAGCACTCCGCTTGCCGCCGCGAAGTGAGTCGCTACGAACGCGCTCGTAGCGAGCCCGCCGGCCGACACCGCGCTGCCCGCGTTGAAACCAAACCAGCCGACCCATAACAAACACGCACCGATCAAACTGAGGACAAGGTTGTGCGGCGGCGATTGAATCGACGGGTAACCGGCGCGCTTGCCAATGTAGATCGCGCACACCAGCGCTGACACGCCGGAACTGATATGGACGACGGTTCCGCCTGCGAAGTCCAACGCCGGAAACCGGCCGCCGAGCGCCGCGTTGAACAAGCCACCTTTTCCCCAAACCATGTGGGCCAGCGGATTGTAAACAACGATCGTCCACAGAATCGTAAACGCCAACATGGCTTTGAACCTGATTCGCTCCGCGAAGGCTCCTGTGATTAGCGCGGGCGTGATGATTGCAAACATCAACTGAAACATCATGAAGGTCTGGTGCGGTATGGTCGGCGCATAGTCGGCGTTCGGCTCGATCCCGACGCCTCGCAAGAACACATGACCGAGCCCGCCTACAACCGCGTCGCCGCTGCCAAACGAGATGCTGTAGCCGAAGGTGAACCAGAGCACCGTGACGACTGCCATCAGCACAAAGCTCTGCATCATCGTCGCCAGCACGTTCTTCCGATTCACCAGTCCGCCGTAGAACAGCGCGAGCCCAGGTCCGGTCATCAACAAGACCAGCGCGCAGCAGACCAGCATCCAGCCGTTGTCCGCCGCGGACTGCGCCGCCGTTGCCGCGTCCTCGAGCCTTTTCAGCCGGTCGTCAACTGCGGTCTCCTGCGCGTAAGCCCCGAGCGGAAACACGGCAGCCACCAACAAGCCGGCTAAAAGCCACGTTCTCTTTCTGACCTTCATCAATCCTCCCGGGGCGGTGAATAGAGAAAGACGGTTACTTCAGGGCAACCGCCGTTCCAGTGGGCCGCAGGAAGCGATAGGGCTCGTTTGGCGGGGTTTTGCAGCGCTTCAGAAGTGGCGAGGAAGCCGGGATAATCGGTCGGGCATACAAGATTGTCGGCTCAGGGCAGGTGGCCGACAGAATTGTAGGAAGACGGCTGTCTAGCGAAAGCGGTGGTTGTCGATGTCGTACTTCTTAACTTTGTAGCCGAGTATGCGCTCGGTCGTGTCGAGAAGCTTGGCGGCGCGTACGCGATTGCCCCGGGCAGTTTTGAGCGCGTCTTGAATCAGGTCCTTCTCGTAAGCCTCGACAGCCGTGCTGAGCGACAACCGCGTGACCGTGTCGCTTGCGGAGGCAGTCTGCAACGTAGGAGGCAGGTGGTGCCCGTGAATCACATTGCCTTCGCAGACGAGCAAAGTGCGCTCGATGCAGTTCTCGAGTTCTCGAACGTTGCCCGGCCAGTGATACGACGAGAGCATGTCGATTGCGGGAGTCGAGATGCGCTTGATTCGCTTGTGATGCTCGCGCGAGTACTTGTCGACGAAGTGCTCGGCCAGCTCCAGGATGTCGGGCCGCCGTTCGCGAAGCGGAGGCAGGTAGATCGCAAACACGTTGAGCCGATAGTACAAGTCCTCTCGGAAAGTCCCTTCGCGCATCGCCAACTCGAGATCTTTGTTTGTGGCGGCGATTGGCCGGACGTTCGATTTGATGGTTTCGGTTCCGCCGAGCCGTTCGTATTCGCGCTCTTGAAGCACTCGCAGCAACTTGATCTGGGTGGCCTGGCTAAGCTCGCCTATCTCGTCAAGAAACAGAGTCCCGCCTTCTGCCATCTCGAAGCGGCCTTTCTTACGCGCCGCCGCGCCGGTGAACGCTCCCTTCTCGTAGCCGAACAGCTCCGATTCGATCAGGCTCTCCGGAAGCGCCGCGCAACTCACCTTGATAAACGGCTTCTTGGCTCGTGGCGAGCTGTAGTGAATTGCGTGCGCGATCATTTCCTTGCCAGTTCCCGACTCGCCGCGAATCAACACCGTTGTATTTGTCGGAGCTACCTGGGCAATCTGTTCGTAGACCTGCCGCATCGGTCCGCTGTTGCCGATGAGGTTGGAGAAATCGTAGCGTTGCTTTAGCTCCTGTCGGAGATGGATGTTCTCGTCCAGCAGCTTTTGCTTGTCCATCTCGACCATGTGATGGATCTTGAGCGCCTGAGCAATCATCGAACTGGCCACGCGCAAGAACTTCACTTCGCGATCGTAATCCCGGTCTTTCTTGTAACGCAGAACCGCGGCGAGCGCGCCGAGCGTCTTGCGGTTCACGGTTATCGGAACGCAAATAAAAGTGATTTCGTGTTTGTTGATCGCTCGAGTCGGCGTTGCTCGTCCGAGGAACAGCGGCTCGTGGCTGGCTTGCGGGACGACGACCGACTTGCCGCTTTCGACAACCCGGCCCGTGATACCCTCGCCCAGCCGATACCGAGCGCGCTGGCCATCAGCGGTCAGCCCGCACGCCGCTTCTATCGAGATTTCCTTCGAGTCTTCGCGCAGAAGCATCACCGCGCTACTGACCAGAGCGTGATGCTTCTCCAGCACGTCGAGAACGCGATGGAGGCCGGCTTTCAGGTCGAGGGTTCCTGACAACGCCTGGCTGATCTCCAGCAGCGTCGTGAGCTTTCTTATTTCACCAGTTTGGTCGGACGTTGAAGACATCGAGTTCTTTTCCAGCTCGTCAAGCTCACTGATCCTACAATTGTGTCATCAATTCAAGGAGCCGAAACATTATTGTAGGCTTCAACGAACCGTCAAGCGGTCCCTTATCCAAGTATTGGCGGTTGCATCTGAGAAGTGCGCGCTTCCGGGGGTTCACGCAAGTGCTTACACAGGGCAAGACCTGTTCCAGTGGCTTGCGCGGAGAAGTTTCTTGATTTCGAGTTACAAATAAGCGCCGCGGAGAGGCGAACTCCAGGTTTCTGGTCCTGACTTTGCTCATAGCCTCACCGCACAGTTTCAAATCTTCACCGGTTTAGCCGAGGCATGCTTATGATCATGTATAAGCCACTGCTTTGTTTTCGTCGCCGCGCCGCGATCTAGCTGCTGCGCGCCGCGACGCCCGCCACCTGTCGACTCGAGCCCAAAGAGACAAGCGAATGCAGAACAACGAAGCTTATGAATTGCTGTACGACGCGCGAGACGAGCGCGACGCTTGCGGTGTCGGCTTCGTTGCGGATATGTCAGGCAAGCAGAGCCGCGGCGTTCTGGAAACCGCGCTCGAGGCGCTTGAGAATCTTGAACACCGCGGAGGAGTCGGGGCCGATGGGCGGACAGGCGACGGCGCAGGTTTGCTGACTCAGTTGCCTGCGCGGTTCTTCTCGCGAGAGGTCGAGCGACGCGGCTGCGCGCCGCCGGCCGCGGCTGACCTGGCGGTCGGGATGTTTTTTCTTCCTCGCGATAGCAGCGCAGCGGCATCGTGCCGCGCGATAACCGAGCAGACGATCTCGCGGCAAGGACTCATCGCGATTCGCTGGAGACCCGTGCCCGTCGATGAGAACGCACTTGGACCGAAGGCGCTCGCTTCGGCGCCGGTCATCGAACAACTCCTCATCGGCCGTGGTCCTGTTGCGGAAGGCGAACTCGAAGCCAGGCTGCGTCTCGTCCGCAGCGAGATCGAAGCCGAGACGTCAAGGTTTGAAGGCTTCTACATTGCGTCGCTTTCAAGCCGCACAATCGTCTACAAAGGCATGCTCGTGGCCAGCAAGCTTGAAGCCTTCTACCGAGACCTCGGCGATCCGCTGTTCGAGACTGGGCTTGCCGTGCTGCACCAGCGGTACTCGACAAACACCTTTCCAAACTGGCAACTCGCTCAACCTTTTCGATTGCTGGCACACAACGGCGAAATCAACACGGTTGCCGGAAATCGCAATTGGATGCGCGCCCGCGAGAACGAGATCATCAGGCGAGAACCTCACCAGCCCTATCCTCGATCAAGATGGAACGAAGGTTCGGATTCCTCCAGCCTGGACAAAGCTCTCGACATGCTTGTGACAAACGGACTCGACGTCTCCCAGGCGATGATGACTCTGATCCCCGAAGCTTACGAGAACTCGGTTGAGATGGACAGCAGGCTGCGCGCGTTTTACGAATACTCGTCGTGTGTGATGGAACCGTGGGACGGCCCGGCGGCGGTCGCGTTCACCGACGGCAAACTCGTAGGCGCCGCGCTTGACCGGAACGGGCTTCGACCCGCTCGCTATGTTCTGACAAGCGACGGCTGTGTCATCGTGACGTCCGAAGCGGGAGCTGTAGCTCATGACATTGAGACGGTGACTGAGAAAGGCCGCCTGGGTCCCGGGGAAATGATCGCCGTCGATACCGAGCGAGGCCTGTTGTTGAGAAACGACGCAATCAAGAAGGAGGTGGCTGCCCGCAAGCCGTACGCAAGCTGGGTGCGTCGTTCGATCGTAGTTTGCCCACAGCGTCTTGACGATCAAGCGCAGAAGGCAATCGAGACAGCGCTCGGCGGCGACGCACGCTCTTATGAAGGGGAGTCCCACCATCGCCCTGTGTTGCTCAGGCGGATGAAGACCTTCGGCTACACAGCCGAAGACGTTCAGCGAATACTGGAGCCGATGCTTCTCGAAGGTAAGGAACCGGCCGGTTCGATGGGCGACGATACGCCGCTCGCGGTACTCTCTCAAAAACCGCGATTGTTGTATTCATACTTCAAACAACGATTCGCGCAGGTGACCAACCCACCGATCGATTCGATTCGCGAGCAGCAAGTGATGTCGCTCGATACCTTGCTTGGCAAGCGCGCTAGAATCACCGACGAGACTCCTCGCGCCAGTTTGATCAGGCTGGCGAGCCCCGTTCTTTCCGATGCAACTCTGGACTGGCTGAAGCGCAAGGCGGGCAGGGATATGTCCTCGACCACGCTGAATGCCGTCTTCGAATTGGCAGAAGGCGCCGAGGGCTTGAAGCGCGCGCTTGATGAACTGTGTGAGCGCGCGCGTTCGGCAATCGAAGCGGGCGTCGCGATTCTGATCATCAGCGACCTCGCCGCCGCCGACTTTCGAGCACCCGTGCCCATGCTGTTGGCGGTCGGCGCGGTTCACAATTACCTGATCCGCGAGGGCCGAAGACTCAGCGCGAGCTTGATCGCACAGACCGCCGAGGCGAGAGACGACCACCAGATCGCGTGTTTGATCAGCTTTGGCGCCAACGCCGTAAACCCCGCCCTCGCGTTCGAAGTGATCGCGCGCGAAGCCGAGAACCGGGGACTGAGCCGCCCCGTCGCATTAAAGAACTACAGAACGGCGCTGGAGAACGGGCTGCTTAAGATCATGGCAAAGATGGGCATCGCAACTGTCGCTAGCTATTGCGGGTCGGGAACCTTTGAGGCGGTCGGTCTTGATGCTCAACTGGTCGAAACATACTTCACGGGAGCCGCGTCGCGGCTGGGCGGCATCGGCCTGGCGGAGATCTCCGTTGACGTCTTGCGTTTTTGCGAGTCTGCAAGCGCGCAGACGGACGCGTCGCTCGAAGACGCCGGCTATTTTCGCTATCGCAACGGCGGCGAATATCACAGCTACAACCCGATTGTGTTCCGCGCGCTTCATAGAGCAGCGCGTAGCGGCGGAGGAACCGAGTTCAACAAGTACACCGAGGCAGTGGTGGGACGCGCGCCAGCGTCGCTACGCGATCTGTTCGAGTTCCGCGGCGGCAATCCCATCGACCTCAATGATGTCGAAGCAACAGAACGGATACTCGAGCGCTTTTCGACTTCTGGAATGTCGCTCGGTGCGTTGTCGAAGGAAGCGCACGAGACGCTTGCCATCGCGATGAACCGCCTCGGCGCCAGGAGCAACAGCGGCGAAGGAGGTGAAGACCACCGGAGATTCAAACGACGGCCGGACGGCGACCTCGCAAACAGCCGGATCAAGCAGGTCGCTTCAGGGCGATTCGGCGTGACTCCCGAGTATCTGGTTTCAGCCGATGAGCTGGAGATAAAAATGGCCCAGGGCTCGAAGCCCGGTGAAGGCGGTCAACTCCCCGGACATAAGGTCACCGCGGAAATCGCCGGGCTTCGTCACTCGGTCCGCGGTGTGACGCTGATTTCTCCACCGCCGCACCACGACATCTATTCCATCGAAGACCTCGCACAGTTGATCTATGACCTGAAACAGATCAATCCCGAGGCTCGCATCGCGGTGAAGCTCGTGTCGGAAGCGGGGATCGGAACCATTGCCGCGGGAGTCGCGAAAGCACACGCCGACGTCATTCACATCTCAGGACACGACGGCGGCACTGGCGCGTCGCCGCTCGGCTCGATAAAGAACGCGGGTACGCCCTGGGAGCTCGGACTGGCCGAAACGCAACAGGCTCTGGTGCTGAACGATCTTCGTAGCCGCGTCCGATTGAGAGTCGATGGCGGGCTCAAGACCGGCCGCGACGTCGTGATCGCGGCGATGCTGGGCGCCGAAGAGTTCGGGTTCGCGACTGCTGCGGTAGTCGCGATGGGCTGTGTGATGGCGAGGCAGTGCCACCTGAACACTTGCCCTGTCGGAGTTGCGACTCAAGACAATGGCCTGCGAAGAAAGTTCAAAGGTAGTCCCGAGAACGTGGTCAGTTTTTTCACGTCGCTGGCGCAGGAGATCAGGGAGTTGCTTGCGACTCTCGGCGTTAGAACGATGGATGAGATCATCGGCCGTAGCGATCTACTGTCGCAGAAGGATGACGCGGGAGCATCACAAGCTGGCAGCGTGCGCTACGTCAAGAAGGATGACGCGGGAGCATCACAAGCTGGCAGCGTGCGCTACGTCAAGTTGCCGAGGAAAGCGCGCCTGGACCTGAGTCCGATACTTAATCGCGCAAGCCACGGCGACGAGCAGCCCATGCGATTTGATTCGAGCTACCAACTTAAAACGGCAGACTCGCTCGGAGAAAGGGTCGCGCGCGATTCTGCTGAAGCCGTCGAACGCGGAAGGCTGTTCTCCGCCGAATACGAAATCAGGAACACCGATCGAGCCGTGGGGGCCCGACTGGCCGGGACAATAGCGCGTCGTCATGGCAACGCAGGGCTCGCAACAGGAACGATCGACCTGACCTTTACCGGCTCGGCAGGGCAGAGCTTTGGGGCTTTCAATATCGCAGGCGTCAGGCTGCGTCTGATCGGTGAAGCAAACGACTACGTTGGCAAGGGCATGTCGGGCGGCGAGATAATCATCAGGCCGCCGGCCGGGGCGCGCTTTACATGGTCGCAAAACGTCATCGCGGGCAACACGGTGATGTACGGCGCGACTGGCGGTGTGTTATTCGCGGCAGGCCGCGCGGGCGAACGATTCTGCGTTCGAAACAGCGGAGCGACAGCTGTCGTCGAAGGCGTCGGAGACCACGGCTGCGAATATATGACTGGCGGAGTTGTTGTCGTGCTTGGCGAGGTCGGGCGCAACTTCGCGGCGGGCATGACGGGCGGCGTCGCCTACGTCTTCGATGAACTGGGGAGCTTTAGGAATCGCTGCAACGAGGAGCTTGTGCGTGTGGTATCAGTCGGCGACCACGAGGCACAAGAAGCGCGCTCTCTGATAGAGCGCCACTGCGAGGCGACCGGGAGCCCTCGCGCCTTCGATTTGCTCAGAAGCTGGCAGTCTTCCCGAACCCTCACGTTGCGGGTTGCGCCGCATGCCGAAGCTTCGCCGGCCCCGGCAGTCGAGGCTCCGAGCATCAGTGTTGCGGGCAACCTCGGCATTGCCGCAAGCTTTTAGCGGTCGAATCAAAGGCTGAGCCTGAAGCCGCTTCGTCTCTATGAAGTACCGCGGCCGAGTGGATCTCGCAGGGCCAAAGCGCAATCGCACGGCGACTCGGCGCCGCCCTCCGAACCTGGGGCAATGGCTGGGTCTTCCGCGAAGGTTCTTAGGATGAGGAGCCGGCCGCCCCGGGCATAGCGAGCCTTCCGAAATTCTGGTTGTGAAAAGTTTTTGTTTGACTCGCGCAGCCACGCCGTAGTATAGGTAGCTTGTCGCAAGGTTTTTATGAGTTCAATGGTGACCTTCTATTGTTGCACATGTCGTTGCGCGCCAGAGGCGCGCGGCGCAGAGCCTTTAGAGGGAATCCATTGTCTTGAAACCTAGCTGACGCACTCATACTCAGGAGCATTGGATAACCCGCTATCGGCACTGTGCCGGTGGCGGGTTTTTTGCTTTTTGTGGTGAAGAGGCCGAGCCGATGACCGCGTTAAGAACCGAAACTGGGCGAGTCTATCTGATCGGAGCAGGGCCGGGAGATCCGAAGCTGCTCACGCTCAAGGCCGCCGAAGCACTCGCCGCGAGCGACGTGGTTGTCTACGACTATCTGGTCAATCCCGAAGTGCTCGCTCATACCCGGCGGAGCGCCGAGCTGATCTACGCAGGCAAACGCGCCGGAGAACAATCGCTCTCACAAGCGGCGATCAATCAACTTTTGATCGGCCACGCGAGCCGAGGCAGCGTTGTCGCGCGGCTCAAAGGCGGAGACCCGTTCGTCTTCGGCAGAGGCGGCGAAGAAGCCGAAGCGCTCGTCGAAGCCGGAATCCAATGGGAAGTGATCCCGGGCATCTCTTCGGGTGTTGCGGCGGCGGCTTACGCGGGCATTCCACTCACCCATCGCGGCTACGCATCTAGCGTCGCATTCATCACCGGGCACGAAGCGGATGACAAGTTCTCCATCGGAGTCGATCTGCGCGCAGCCGCTCACGCGGACACACTGGTGATTTTCATGTGCGGTAGCACCATCGCCAGGATCGCGAGTGAGTTGATAACGATCGGCCGTTCGCCTTCCACACCGATCGCAATCATCCGTTGGGGCACTTATCAACATCAGGAAGTTTACACGGGCGCGCTCGAAGACATCGCTTGCAACGCGGATTCGCCAGTCGAGTTGAAGATCAAACCGCCAGCAATCGCGATAGTCGGAGACGTGGTGTCGCTTCAAGCAAAGCTGCATTGGTTTGGCGATGACTCGCTCAGGCATTCGCTTAGCGAGCTGCCTGGGAGCGCGAGCGTCTCGCCCGCACCCCGCAGCGTTTTGTTTTGATTGCGTTTGCGGGCGAGACGCCCACACTCCCAAGTCGAGGAGCGGAGAAGCTTATGACGCAACTAATGACTGAGATTGTGAAAGCGAGATCGACAGCGCCGGAGGCGGGCCGTATCCGGCAAGCAGCCGCGCGACTCGATCGCGCGACGCCGGAAGAGACGCTTCGATGGGCGTTCGAAGAATTCGGCGATGACCTGACGATCGCGACGGGCTTTGGCGCGGAAGGCATCGCGCTTATCGACATGGCCGTGAAGATCACCCCGAACCCCAACGTCTTTTTTCTCGACACCGCGTTTCTGTTTCCCGAAACCTACGAGCTGCGGCGGCGCATCGAGGACCGCTACAGGATCGACATCAAGTCGTATCAATCTGAGCTAACGCCTGAACGGCAAGAAACCGAGTTTGGCCCGAAGCTCTGGTCAACCAACCCCGATCTCTGCTGCCGATTGAGGAAGATCGAACCGTTAAAGGAAGCGCTGCGCGGTCGCACGGCTTGGGTCACTGCCATTCGTCGAGATCAGACGATGGACCGATCCAACGCAGAGGTTGTCGAGTGGGACTACCAGTGGCGGCTCGTCAAGATCAACCCGCTCGTGCGGTGGAGCAAGGGCGATGTGTGGGACTACATCAAGCGAAACGGCGTGCCTTACAACGCGCTTCACGATCGGGGCTACCCGAGCATCGGCTGCACTCACTGCACGGTCGCGGTTGGAGCAGGCGAAGACGAACGCGCCGGAAGGTGGGCCGGCCGGCAGAAGACAGAGTGCGGCTTGCACGCGGCGGCTCGAAGCCTGGTCGTGCTTGAAGCCGCGCCGGCCGCGGGTGATTGAACCGAATCTTCCAGGGGCGGTGATGGACCTGTACGGGCGTCCCTCCGTGGGCGCCCCTCATCGCGCAGGCGAAAATATCACGACCAAGGGGCGCCCACAGAGGGACGCCCGTACAGGTCCATCACCGCTTCTACAACTGAGAGCGTCATGAGCTGATAGGAGAGATGCCTTGATCACAAGAAAACAACAGACGGGACTCGTTATCTGGCTGACTGGGCTTTCAGGAGCGGGCAAATCGACGCTTGCACGCTCGCTTTCAGAGCAGCTTTCGAGTGCCGGCCATCGAGTTGAAACGCTCGACGGCGATGAGGTGCGCGAGAACCTCAGCCGCGGGCTCGGGTTCTCGAAAGAAGATCGCGACACAAACGTGCGTCGCATAGGTTTCGTCGCGCGACTGCTGGCTCGCAACGCGGTTGTAGTCCTGGTGGCTGCCATATCACCGTACCGGCAGTCGCGCGACGATGTTCGCCGTGGTATTGAGGATGACGGCATCCGGTTCGTCGAAGCGTTTGTTCGCTGCCCGATCGACAAACTGGTCGAACGAGACGTGAAGGGGCTTTATGTCAAAGCGCTCGCCGGCGAGATCGCGAACTTCACCGGGATAAGCGACCCCTACGAAGCGCCGCTCTTTCCTGACGTCGTGGTGGACAGCTCGGTTGAATCCATCGAGGAAAGCGCGGCGAAGATTCTTTCGCTGATTGTCGAGACCGAGCATCGGATTGGCGAACACTCGAGACCCGAGATGGCCGAGTGCGTTCAGATGTGAGGTACAGCAATGATCAAGATTGAAGAACTAAAGCTACGTAAAGACGGGCTCGATGTGCTGGCGGACATCTACCGCTACGCGAGTACGGGCAATCACTCGATTTCACCGGATGACGAGCCGCTGTTTCGCTGGTACGGGATCTACAGCCAGCGGCCGATCGAGGATGGGTTCTTCATGGTTCGGATGCGCATCCCGGGCGGCGACCTGAAGCCTGTTCAGTTGCGCAAGATCGCCGAGCTTTCAAGTCTGTATGGCCGGGGGCTTGCGGACGTTACCGTCAGACAGAACATCCAGCTTCACTGGGTGAGAATCGAAAGCCTCCCGGCGATACTTGACGGCTTGAGGGAGGTCGGGCTTTCGACTACAGAGGCTTGCGGCGACTGCGTGCGTAACATTCTCAACTGTCCGGTCTCGGGCGTTGACGAGCGCGAGCTTTACGACACGACCGCGTTAGTCCAACAGGTGAACGACTATTTCGTAGGGAATCGCGACTTCTCGAATCTGCCGCGCAAGTTCAAGATCGCGATTACCGGCTGCGCGGTGCGCTGCGTCTACCCGGAGATCAACGACATAGGATTGTTCGCCGTGCGCGAGGAAGGCCGCGTGGCTTTTAGAGCGCGAATCGGCGGAGGCTTATCGACAACGCCGCGATTCTCGAAAGACATGGGCGTGCTGGTCGGGCCGGATGAAGCAGTCGAGCTGTGCGCGGCGGTGGCTTCGGTGTTTCGCGACGAGGGCAATCGCGAGAACCGCAAGCGCGCGCGTTTGAAGTTTCTGATCGAGCAATGGGAGATCCCTCGGTTTAGAGAAGAAGTAGAAGCGCGGCTCGGATGGAAGCTTCGTCGCGCGGCTCAGGCTGA
Source organism: Candidatus Onstottus arcticum (assembly GCA_038040485.1). Taxonomy (GTDB): domain Bacteria; phylum Acidobacteriota; class Blastocatellia; order UBA7656; family UBA7656; genus Onstottus_B; species Onstottus_B arcticum. Next base: position 58,190 of record JBBPIE010000020.1, on the reverse strand, counting down.
AGCGGCGGCGATCAGCGAACGCGATCGTTCACATCTCGGCATCAACGGCCAGCGCGTAAACGGGCTGTACTATATCGGAGTCTCGATACTGGGTGGACGAACTTCCGCGTCGCAGTTGGAGCGGCTAGCGTCGCTTGCGGAAGCTTACGGCAGCGGGCGCATCAGAACGACTAACACGCAGAACATCATCCTGCTCGACATTCCGGAATGGAACCTTGAATCGCTCGCGCGCGAACTGGATCTGAGCGGCTTAGACTACGAACCGAGTTGGTCGCGCAAAGCGATCATCGCCTGCACTGGAATTCAGTTCTGCAAGCTCGCGCTTGCCGAGACCAAGAATCGAGCGGTGGAGTTGAACGAGCACCTCGAGGGCGCGCTCGATATGGACGATTCGGTTCGGATCAGCGTGACCGGATGTCCTAACGCATGCGGGCAACATCATATTTGTGACGTTGGGCTTGAAGGTTCGCTAACGACGATCGACGGGGTAAAGCGCGAAACCTTCCAGGTTTTTCTCGGAGGAGGTGTGGGCGAGCACGAAACGTTCGGGCGCCGGGTTGGCGCTCGCATCCCGTCGGATCAACTGGCGGATTCCCTGACGCGTCTGTTCGCCCGCTACAAAACAGAGAAGCGCGGGACGGAAACCTTTCAGGAGTTTTGTCTAAGGCACAGCAACGAACAACTGGTCGAGTATCTTTCGGCTGAGGCCGCTCCCAACGAGTCTTCATCACTGCACGGAGCCGCGGGGCTCACCTCTCCAGCTTAGAAAGGGCGCGGCTGCGAAAACAGCCGCGCCCTCTTTTTCAGATGTCTCGGGCCTCCCGTGCTGTGCGTAGATGATCAACCCCGAGCTGCGGAGAGTTTGCGTCACTTATTCTGCCCTTGATTGCGCGACAATCTGAGCGCGGCGTTCCACCGCCTTCGCAAGAAGCCCTTCCGCTTTTGCATCCACACCTTCAACGAATGGCGCACTCGGAGCTTCATCTGATGCGCGACGCGATACGCGCGCGTTGCTTTGATGGCGTCATACAGTCGAGCCTTGAACGCGATGAACCTTTCATACAGCCAGGCGAACCAAGAGATCCGCAAGAGGTTCGGACGGGTCAATGTGAACAATCGCGCGACCAGAGCTGTGCCAGCGACTTTCGCGGCCACAACAGTCAGCAAGCCAGCCAGGGCATGTCCGTGAGCGACGAAATAAATGGCGATTACCTTTACTGGTATCAGCAGTGCTGACGGGACGGCGAAAAACGCAAGCGCCCAGTATGGCGGAAGCGCGACGATGAAGGCTTCGGTCTGGCGGAATATCGGCAATCGGCCGATGACTGCGGCAAGCCGCGCCAGATCGTCCCACAACCAATCTTCAAGCAGGATGATGACGGCTGCAAGAAGGACAAAAGGCGCCGCGACAAGTCTCTTGATTCGTTTCGTCGTCGAGGCTCTTTGCTTAACTTGAAGGCTCATCGGTTGCCTTCAAGAGTAGCCCACTCGCCCGATTGAATAAAGCGTGCGAAGAGGGGTTCTCAGATCTACTGGCCTGGAAGCGGAGCCGATACGTGCTCGTGAACGATGAGCCATTTGCTGCCGCGCTTCTCCCAGATCGCGGTGTGCCGGCAGTCCACCTCCAATGCTTCACCCGCCTTGGGCTTTGCTGAAAGATGAAATGTGACAGTCGTCCAGACGATGTTACCGCGCCGGGTTGCTTTGAGGTCGTCGTTTGGCGTCAGCTTTCCGCTTAACATCGGTTCGGTGAAAGCTTTGATGACGCCCGCCCGGTACTCGCTCCAGGAGTTGTACTTCAAGGGGGCGACGTCGTAGAAGACAATGTCGGCGTCCTTGGCGTAATACTTGGCTGCGTTGTCCGGGTTAAGCGTGCTCCACGCCGTGTAGTAGTCCTCGATCATCTTCTTGAACTCGCTGGTGCCGCCCGGAGCCGGTTTCGGGGCGGGTCGCTTCATCTGGGCGGAAGCCGGCGCACTGGCGAGGAACGCGATAAGTGCGGCGAGCGTGAGGCTCAACAATCGTGCTCTCTTCATTCGATGTGATCTCCTTCCAGGTGTGATTTGAAGGATATACAAGATGACGTTTCGGAATGCAATTAGGGGCGTGATTTGGGGACATTTGAAGGGTCTCTTTCTTGACACTCCATATTCGCTTTGTTAGATTCCGCATTCAAGAGTCGACTCGGCACAACGGCCACACTCGCTTGCTCATATGAACAGAAAAGACCTGATCTTTCTCGGCATAGCGGTGTCGGTAGTTGCTTTGTTCATAGTTCTATCAGTCATCGGGCGGAAGCCGAAGCCGATGAGCGTGAGACCGGAACACGCAGGCATGAGCCGCGACACCGCGCGCGAGGACTGTCTTGCCTGCCACGCGCCCGACTCGCAGATCGCGCCGATGCCCGCGCGTCATCCCAAGAAGGGCAAGCCGCCCGACAAGACGACGCCATGCATCGCCTGCCACACATTGCCCGGGCCCGCGGCGGCGGCTTTCATCTTTCATCTGACAGGCAATTATCCAGCTAAGAGCGGAGAGGTAAGATTCACATGGCAAAGCCAGCAGCGACAGTAAGATCGGCTGAGTATCGCAATTTCATAAATGGAGAATGGGTGGCGCCGTCTACGGGCGCTTATATCGAAAACCGCAATCCGGCAGACCGCCGTGATCTGGTCGGTATGTTCCCGGCGTCTTCGGTTAAGGACGTTGGAGCAGCAGTCAATGCGGCCGCCGAAGCCTTCAAGAAATGGCGTAAGGTTCCCGCTCCACGACGCGCCGAGATTCTCTTCAAGGCGGGCGAGATTCTGATACGCCGCAAGGAGGAGTTTGCGCGCGCGATGACTCGCGAGATGGGCAAGGTCCTAAAAGAAGCGCGAGGCGACGTGCAGGAAGCCATCGACATGACCTACTTCATCGCGGGTGAGGGTCGTCGCCTTCACGGCTTCACGACTAAGGCCGAGCTTCCAAACAAGTACGCGATGTGCTCGCGCGAACCGATCGGCGTGTCGGCTTTGATCACACCGTGGAATTTTCCGATGGCGATTCCTTCGTGGAAGATCATGCCCGCGCTGGTCTGCGGCAACTCGGTGGTAATCAAACCCGCCGAAGACACGCCGCTCTCGACTTACAATTTTGTCGAGGCATGCATTGAAGCGGGCGTGCCTCCGGGTGTGTTGAATATCGTGTCGGGCTACGGTGAAGAGGCCGGCTCGGAGCTGACCTCGCACCGGCTTGTGCGATTGATTTCGTTCACCGGCTCGACCGAGGTCGGGCGAATCGTCGGCCAGGCGGCTGCGGCCAACGACAAGATCTGCTCGCTCGAGATGGGCGGCAAGAACTGTGTAATTGTGATGGAAGACGCCGACCTCGATCTGGCGGTTGAGGGAGTGCTGTGGGGCGCGTTTGGGACCAGCGGGCAGCGATGCACGGCGGCTTCGCGAGTCGTGGTGCACAAGAAGGTCGCGAAGAAGTTCGGAGCCATGCTCGTCGCCGGAGCGCAAGGCTTGCGGCTCGGAAACGGGTTGAGCGACAGGACTGATGTTGGGCCGGTGATCAATGAAGACGCGGTCTCAAAGATTCTCGGCTACATCGAGATCGGCCAGCGCGAGGACAAGGCGACTCTTGCTTGCGGCGGCCATCGAGTCGAGAAAGGTGACTTGAGGCACGGTCACTTCATCGAGCCGACGGTGTTCACTGGAGTCGAAGCGCGGATGCGCATTGCCCAGGAAGAGATCTTTGGACCGGTGGTCTCGGTGATCGAGTGCCGCGACCTGGACCACGCGATCGAAATCGTAAACGGGGTGAGGTATGGCTTGTCGGCTTCGATCTACACGGCGGATACGAATCGCGCCTTCCGAGCGATCGAAGATGTGCAGACCGGCATCTTTTACGTGAACGCTTCGACGATCGGGGCGGAGGTACACCTTCCGTTCGGCGGGACTAAGGCTACGGGGAACGGCCATCGCGAAGGCGGGACACAGGTGCTGGACGTCTTCTCGGAGTGGAAGGCCGTGTACGTCGACTATTCAGGCAAGCTCCAGCGCGCGCAGATTGACACGTAGGAAGTCAGTAGTCAGTGGTAGGCAAGTTTGCTTGAGCTCTTGGCTTCAAACTACGGACTACGGACTACGGACTACGGACTACGGACCACGGACTGCCTGCCCAAGAGGAAAGACATGATCGTCGGTTTGCCGAAGGAAGTTAAGGACAACGAGTATCGAGTGGGGCTCGTTCCTGCCGGAGTCAAGGCGCTCACACTGGCGGGACACACAGTGCTCGTTCAGAAGAACGCGGGCGACGGCTCGGGCATCACCGACCAAGAATACGTCAGGGCCGGCGCACAGCTCGTTGACTCGGCCGAGGAAGCCTGGTCGCTCGCCGACATGGTCGTGAAGGTGAAAGAACCGATCGCTTCCGAGTACGGCTTGCTGCGCGAGAATCTGATCCTGTACACGTACCTTCATCTTGCTCCGGCGCGCGAGCTTACCAGGGCGATGCTCGATAGCGGCGTGATCGGTGTAGCTTATGAGACGATCACTGACGAGCACGGCCACCTCCCGCTGCTTACCCCGATGAGCGAAGTAGCAGGGCGCATGTCGATTCAGGTCGGCGCGACTTATCTCGAGAAGATCAACGGCGGACGCGGCGTCCTGTTGGGCGGAGTGCCGGGTGTTGCTCCGGGACGCGTGACTATCATTGGCGGCGGCGTAGTCGGAACTAACGCGGCGAAGATCGCTGTTGGTTTCGGCGCGGCGGTGACGATCATCGATCGCGACCTCGATCGGCTGCGCTATCTCGACGACATCTTCGGGTCGAGCATAAGAACGCTCGCTTCGAACCCGTACACGATTCACGAATCAGCGTCGCAATCGGATCTTCTCGTGGGGGCGGTGCTGGTTCCCGGCGCGGCCGCGCCAAAGCTCGTCACGCGCGATATGCTCAAAGACATGCCTCGCGGCGCCGTGATCGTTGACGTGGCGGTTGACCAGGGCGGCTGCATCGAGACTACGAAACCCACCACGCACAGCGAGCCGACTTATTATGTCGAGAACGTGTTGCATTATGGGGTCACCAATATGCCTGGCGCGGTGCCGCGCACTTCGACGTTTGCTCTGACGAACGCAACATTACCGCTCGCCTTGAAGCTCGCGAAGTACGGCGTGGAAGAAGCCTTTAAGCGAGACCCACATTTGAAGAATGGGGCGAACACCTACAAAGGAAAAGTGGTCTACGAGGCGGTGGCGAAAAACCAGGGGCTCGAGTATACGCCGATCGACAATTTGCTCTCGTGATGACTGAAGACTCACCCGACAAGCCAGCAAACCAAAATGGCAACGGCGGCTGATGCGTCTCACGACGCAAGCCTGAACCGTCGTCTGCTATACTCCTCCGCTTATGTACACCGAGCTGTTCGAGACTATCTACCCCATCAACACTCCCAAGAAGGACAAGGGCGTCGTCGTGACCGGCGTTGATCCGTTCGCGCTCGGCGATCAGATCGGGCTTCAATCCGGCGATCGAATCACTAAAGCCAACGGCAGGGTCCTCAACGACTTTTTGGATTTTCAGTTCCACACCGGATCGGAAGACAGCGTTCAACTCGACATCATCAAGAAATCGGGCGAGCAGGTCAGGCTCGCGGTCGAAGTCGGCGAAGGCGAAATCTGGGGGTTGGACTTCGAGTACTTCGCCCCGCGCCAGTGCGCCAACGATTGCATTTTTTGTTTCTGCAACCAGAACCCGGTGGGTTCGCGTGAGTCGCTCTTCTTCAAAGACGAAGACACGCGGCTTTCGTTTCTTCACGGCAACTACACGACCATGTCTTCGATCTCGAAGCTCGAGCTTGATCGCATAGTCGAGCAGCGGCTGTCGCCTCAGTACGTCTCTGTTCACGCAACTGATCCGGAAGTGCGGAAGTACTTGCTTGGGCGCAAGCGAACCGATGATGTGCTTGGCAAGATGAGATACCTCGCGTCCCAAGGCATCGAGCTCCACGCGCAGATTGTCTTGTGTCCGACTATCAACGACGGCGGCGTGCTGAAGCGCACGATCGATGATCTGGCCGCGCTTCACCCGAGCCTGACTTCGGTAGCCGTTGTTCCGGTTGTGTTCACAAAGCTCCACAACTATCACGACCGGATGACGGCGGTCACCGATGAGTTTTGCCGTGCGCTCATAAAACAAGTGCGCCCGTGGCAACGTGAGTTCCGCCGGCGGCTTGGAAGCACTTTCGTGTTTCTAGGCGACGAGTTCTACCTTCGCGCCGGGGTCGCGCTGCCCGGGCGCGCGCACTACGGCGACTATCCTCAGATCGAGGACGGAGTCGGCATGGTTCGCCGCTTCGCCACAGACGCCGGGAAGATACTCAGCGGTGATTCCTTGATCTTGCCAGCCGCTGCGAACAATCACACTGCGGAGAATTCTTCGATACAGCCTGGCTCTTTGCACGGCACGATCGCAACCGGCGAGCTGTTCCACCCGATACTCGCTCGCTACGTCGACGAGATCAACAAGCGATGGGGAACGAGGCTCAGGGTTATCGCTGTGCGCAATCGATTCTTCGGTGAAGAGATCACGGTCGCCGGATTGATGGCGGGAGGCGATTTGCTTGCGTCGCGTGGCTCGTTGGAAGGCGATTTTTTGATTGTGCCGGAGCAGGCTTGCCTTAAGTCCGCGCACATTTTTCTCGATGACCTTACGCTGAAGGACCTCGAACGAGAGCTTGAGATTCCTGTCTCTCATGGTGGACCCTCGCTTCTGACCATGATCGAGCGCGCGATAGAGTTGGAAGCCCCCATTCGGCGGTAGACTCATCGAGACCCGCCATCAGTTTCCACCCCTCGCTTAGGCGAACGCATCCGTCTCTAAAAGGGTAAGCTGACCTCCGGATTTGTCCTCAGGAACGCGGGTTTTCCGTTGAGGATGGCGGGCTAGTTTGTGCAAGATAATCCATTTTTTCGTAGATGCAACCAAATCTTTGAACGGAAGCTCTATGCAGCGGGGTCTGTTAGGGACTTAATTAGCGCAAATAGGTGCCTTAAATCCAGCAACCAAGCTGGCACATTCGTTGCAAAAGATGGAGCTTCATCTCCAGTTTCATCAGGCGCAATTTCAAGACAGAGCTTTTGTTGTTATCACTAGGCGGCCCGATTTTCCTGGCCATCTCACTTGGATCGTCAGCAACCAGGAAGACGGGACGCCAATCCACTAACTCAGGCATAGCTTGCCGCGGGTGATTGGCCGGAACAGGTCACTTACTACAAGGTGAGGAAGAATGGAGGAAGGAATGACGCTAAAGAAGGTATTCGTAACGGCGCTTTCTGCCCTGTTGCTCCTGGGCTCGTTTAGCAGCGCCGCGTTTGCGCAGACGGCCTCGTCATCGCGCATACGTGGCACGGTCATGGACTCGCAGGGTGCGGTTGTGCCCGGCGCGGATGTGGTCGTCAAGGACAAAGCGACAGGCACTGACTACAAACTCAAAAGCGGCGAGGACGGAAGCTTTACCTTGCCCGGAATCCCGGTCTCAATCTACACGGTGACAGCCAGCTTTGCAGGCTTCAAGCAGACTATTGTGTCAGATGTAAAGAGTATCATCGGTGAAACCGTCAACGTGGAAGTGAGGCTGGAGGCTGGCGCGGCCAGCGAGTCAGTGACAGTCACGGGCGGCGCGGAGGTCTTGCAAAAAGAGACCACCACTATCGGCTCGACGATCACCGGCCGTCAAATCTCTGAGCTTCCGTTCACGTCGCGTAACGCTCTCGACCTGGTGATGAACCTTCCGGGCACGACAACGCCTGGCCGCCCGCGTACGTCCTCGGTAAACGGACTTCCGCAGGGCTCGCTCAACATCACGATCGATGGCCTGAACATGCAGGATAACCTCATCAGATCCGGTGACGGTTTCTTCACTTACATTCGCCCCAGCACTGATGCTGTTGCGGAAGTGACGGTTTCGACGGCCACCCCCGGCGCTGAAAGCGCGGGCGAAGGCGCCGTACAGATCAAGTTCGTCACCAAGGGCGGCACGAATCAGTATCACGGAAATGTGTTCTGGCAGAATCGCCAGCCCAACCTCAATGCGAATTACTACTTCAACAATCTGAACGGCCTTCCGCGCACGCCTACGCGGTTGGATCAGTACGGGTTCTCTGTTGGTGGCCCGATGACTCATTGGCTGAAGGATCGCGCGTTCTTCTTTGTCAACTATGAGAGGTACAGGCTACCCGAGTCGACATTGCGATCGCCTATCGTTCTGACTCCCGATGCGGCGAATGGGATTTTCAGATACAAGAAGACAGATGGCTCTATTCAAAGCGTGAATCTGTTGTCGCTTGCCGGGAGCAAGGGATTCACTTCAACTCGGGATCCGATCATCGGAGCCAGGCTTAACGACATGGTCGCGTCTTTTGCGAAAGGGTCTTTTAAGCCCGATCCCGTGGATCTGAACGCCGGCCAGCTCTCGTTTATCAACCAGGGTGGCCAGGACCGGTACTACACTGTGGCGCGGCTCGACTTCAATCTGAGCAGCAAGCATCACCTGGAAGGCGTTTGGAACTACAATGCTTTTCGAAATGTGATGGACTTCCTCAACAACGTAGATCCTGTTTTTCCAGAGCCTTTCCCTCAAATCAAGGGTGGTCAGCAGTCGAATCGATTTTCATTCGTGACGGCGCTGCGCTCACAGATGTCGGCTGCAGTTGTGAATGAGGCAAGATTCGGGTTCAATGGAGGAACAGTTACCTTTTGCAGCTCCGGTTGTTCTCCAGAGGACTTCGCTCCATTTGGAAATGTCGCCATCCAGTTGCCGGGAGCTTACAGCAATTTCTTCAACGGTTTCACGCGCTCCGGCTCGTGGCGCAACACCCCGGTTAAGCAGTTTAGCGACACGGTAAACTGGTCCAAGGACAAGCATAGCTTTACCTTCGGAGGCAGCTACACGCATATCACACCGTGGAGCAATAATCCTCAGAACTTGCCGACGGTGGTATTCGGTACGGATGGTCAAGATCCTGCGAATTCGCTGTTTAACACTACGAATTTCCCCGGCGCTTCTGCCGCCACTCTGACGGCGGCCGCGGGAATCTACGGGTTCCTCGCTGGAAGAATCACGTCGGTAACACAGGTTGCGCCACTCGAGGAGGCAACGAAAAAGTACAGACTTGGTGGGACCTTGACGACTCGCAATCGCGCCCGTGAATGGGGTGTGTTCGTACAGGACACCTACAAGTTCCGGCCGAACCTCTCTATCAACTATGGTCTGCGCTATGAGTATGCGCTTCCGTTCGAGCATCTGAACAACGTTTATTCGTTCGCCGATTTCTCAGCGTTGTTTGGGGGAAGCGGAGAGGGCAATCTCTTCAAGCCGGGCGTGTCAGTGAGCGCTCCACCCCCGACGCCGTTTCAACCGTTCCCGCCGAGCCTCAAGCCCTACAATACGGACACGAACAACTTTGCTCCGAGCCTTGGCGTCGCGTGGACGCCGCAAGCAAAAGGCGGGCTGCTCGGCAAGTTCCTGGGAGAGGACAAGACCGTTCTTCGCGGTGGTTACTCCATTTCCTACAACCGCGAGAGCCTATCGTTCTTGACCGCGTTGCCCGGTGGCAATCCTGGTGCAACTACTTCGCTTGGGTTCAATCTGGGTGGAACCGCGAATGCCGGCAGTTTGCTGTTCCGTGACGGTCTCCCGGCGGTGACGGTTCCGGCTTCCCCGGTTTACCCGCTTGCGTTCAACCCCGTCAGCCAGATGGCGGCTTTCGATCCGAACATCAAGATTCCCTACACACAGTCGTGGAGCTTTGGTATCCAGCGCGAGCTTGATAAGAACACAGTTGTCGAAGCTCGCTACGTTGGCAACCATGCCATCGGAATCTGGAGACGGTTCACTCCCAATGAAGTGAACATCTTTGAGAATGGTTTTCTCAATGAGTTCAAGAATGCACAAAACAACCTTGCCATAGCGAGAGGGATCACCCCAACCAGCAACGATTTCAACAATCGAGGACTGGCGGGGCAGGTTAATCTACCGATTTTCCTCGCTTCCTTTGGCTCCAACACGTCGACCCAGTTCACCAGTGCAACCAATGCCAACCTGATCGCACAGGGGCAGGCTGGTAACATTGCCAATGTGCTTGCTCGAAACACGGCCTTCCAGGCAAACAGAAACACCGCGGGGCTGCCTTCCAATCTGTTCGTCGTGTATCCGCAAGCGATCAATGGTACTAACGTTGGCAACACGATAGCAGTTGGCAATGGTGGCAGCAGCACGTACCAGGGGCTTCAGCTCGAGCTGCGCCGTCGAATGGCAGGCGGTCTTTTGATTCAGGGCAGTTACTCATTCGCCAAGGCAATGACTAACGACTACTTTGCGCTGAATAGCCAGAACGGCGGGGATCAGCCTCGCACACTGCGTGATCCGTCGCAGGACAAGGGCATCTCGCCGTACGATACCCGTCACGCGCTCAAGTTCAACTACATCTATGAGCTGCCATTCGGCTCCGGTCACCGTTTTGCCTATAACGGTGCTGGCGCCAAAGTGGTCGACTTGCTCATCGGTGGCTGGGCGTCACACGGAATCGTCCGGTGGAACAGCGGTCGAGCGGTCTTGCTGACCAGCGGCCGCGCCACGTTCAACCAGTTTGAATCAGGCGTGGTCCTTGTCGGAATGGATGCAAGTGAGTTGCAAAAGGCGATCAAGATCCGGAAAGATCCTCTGGATTCCACCAAGGGTACTGTAGCCTTCTTGCCGCAGGACATCATCGAGAACACCCTGAAGGCGTTTGCAATAAACTGCATCGTGCCGGCAGGCAAGACGGACTGCGGACCCACGGGGCGGTATATTGGTCCGCCAACCCGACCCGGCGAGCTTGGTGGTCGGATATTCTTCCGGTCGCCGAGCTTCTTTAGAGCCGATCTGTCGGCAGTGAAGAAGTTTCACATCAGAGAAAGCATGAATCTGGAACTAAGAATGGAGTTCCTGGATGCTTTCAACAACATTAACTTCTTCGTTGGCGACCCAAATGCCGCGGTGGTAACTACAGCTGCCAACAACGCGGTGTTTGGAAGAACCAGCTTCGCCTACCGGGATCTCTCGACAACGAGTGATCCGGGTGGCCGTCTGATCCAGCTAGTGGCGCGCTTCAACTTCTAGTTGTAAGTTCAGAAGCGTCCAAGTTAGATTTTGGGAGTGGGCCACGTGTCCACTCCCATTTTTTGTTGGGGGGAGGCCATGCGATTGAAGAACCTGGCGGTCATAAGCATTCTGCTCCTTGTCTCGATTGATGCGCGCGCCCAGCTAGGTCTCAGAGGGCAGCTATATTTACCAAACGGCGCGCCGTTGCATCGGATCATTCGTTTTACTTTCTCTACTGATGATGGCAACCGGCAGGAGATTCTGTTTACCGACTCAAACGGCCGGATCGAGGTAGTACAAGCGGTCAACGTTCCCTTTACAATTACGATTCCGAGCGATGACGAAACCTACGACACTACTACGGCCTCATTCGATCCTGCGTATGCCGGGAAATATGTTCTTATCCACCTAAAGCCGCTGGCTGCCAAGAGCGGCAACCCGCCCGGTCTTGTGAGTGCCAATGCGACGGATCAGAGTATCTCCCCGCGGGCCAAGGAAGCCTACGACTCCGCGCTCGGTCTGATTCAAGCTCAACAGTATGAACAAGCCGTAGAGCCCCTCAAGCGCGCTCTTGCGCTCGAACCGAATTACTTTCGTGCGTACAACGACCTCGGCGTCGTTTACATGAAGCTGAACAGACTGGATTTGGCGGCAGACGCGTTGCGGCACGCAATAAAGATCAACGACAGGATGTATCTTCCTCGACTCAATCTTGGCAAGGTGCTCAATCAGCAGGGTAAGTACAGGGAGTCGGCGGAAGTTCTAACAAGGCTTCAAAGCAACAATGCCGCCGATCTGGCTCGGAGGGTAAATGCTCCGCTTGTCGAGGCCCTGATCGGGGCGAAGCAATGGGCGCTAGCAGAAGAGGAAATAAAGAAGGGCCTGATGCTTCAGTCGGCGGACGCTGTAGATTTGAAGATCAAACTCGGAATGGTGATGATCAGACAAGGCAAGTCCGCCGCCGCAGTCGCAATTCTAAATGAGGCGAGCGAGGCAGAGCCCGATAACGCTCTCGCTCATTTTAACCTCGGGACTGCCTTGTTTCAGTCTGGAAGTCTGGATAAGGCTGAAACCGCGCTGAGCCGCGCATATGCGTTGAAGCAGTCCGAGATGCCCGGGGCGCAACTCCTGTTGGGCGACCTCTATTTTCAGAGGAAGGAGTATCCGAAAGCAATCGAGGCCTTCAAGGCCTACCTGCGCGACCTCCCCAGCGCTCCCAATGCCGCTCAAGTGAAGGAAGCCATTGAGAGGCTGCGTCGGGCCGTCGACAAGCAGTGATGGGAGCAAATCTCCATTCTTTCGGAGATTTTCCAAAAATTTGAAAGCCTGGATCGAGATTGCCCGTCTCATAGCTTCATAGAGTCTCGGTAAGTTTTGCCATTGTGGGGGTTGCCCCGGACTACGGAGGATACCCGTTTAGGCCCCTAACTTGCCTTAAAGGAGGGTTCGGCATGGCCGTATTCTTCTCAGCAACAAGGAATCTTACAAGATGGGACTGCATCGTGCTCTCATCTTTGAATCTTTGTGTAGCGGGTGCCGAGCGATAGCCAGGAATTGCAGAACAAGCGTCTCACTGAAGAGGCGAGAACACCAACCAGTAAAAGCTAATGAGCAATGGAACGAAAGAGCGAGTTCGTAATCGGCGTGCTTTGTTTCGATCCTTGGAATAAAGCGTCGTTCCATCCACGGGAAGATAGACAAAATGTCGGTAGCTGAAGAATGCTCACGCGAGAGAGCTTGGTTTCAGATCTACCCATAACACCCAGGAGGAAACTTAATGAATCTCAAACGAAAAACGCTGCGGGAGGCAACAGCAAGTCTTCTAGCAGTCTTTCTACTCTTGTCATTTGCTCCGGTCGCGGGGTTTGCACAGACCGAGACCGGCCAGATCACTGTAAAAGCGGTCGATCCTCAGGGAGCTGTGGTTCCCGGCGCGACGGTCACAGTCAAATCAACTGCGAACGCCTCTGAGCGCACCGCTACGACTAATGAGGAAGGCGCCGCAACTATCACCAACCTGCAACCCGGCGTGTACGATGTAACGGTCACCGGGGGAAGTGGCTTCGCGCCATTTAGGCAGCAGGCACAGATTACAGTCGGCGGGAGGGTCACGGTCGAAGCATCTCTCTCACCTACTGGTACAACCGAGTCCATTACGGTGGTGGCGGGTGAAGGTGGCGTGGAGATCAACACGCAAACGCAAGAGCTTTCCGACGTCATCTCAGGGAAGCAGATCACCGAATTGCCGACACTAACCCGCAATCCGTACGACCTGGTGGGAATATCGGGCAATGTCACCGAGGAACAATCAGGATCGGGTCGCGGAGCTAACGGCTTTGCCATCAATGGTCAGCGCGCGGCAAGTACAAACATTCTGCTGGATGGTGGCGAGAACGTAGACTTGTTTACGGCAGCCGTTGGGCAAAGCGTGCCGCTCGACGCGGTTCAAGAGTTCCGCGTCATTACAAGCAACTTCTCGGCTGAGTACGGGCGCGCTTCCGGCGGCATCGTCAACGTTGCAACGAAAGCCGGGTCAAACTCGTTACATGGTTCGCTGTACGAGTTCAACCGTGTCTCGGCGTTGGCGTCTACCGGCTTCGATAGAAACGCCCAAGGGCTAGAAAAAAGCGTCTTTACGCGCAATCAGTTTGGTTACTCGGTCGGTGGCCGAGTCATCAAGGACAAGCTCTTCTTCTTCAGCAGCACCGAGTGGACTCGCATTCGGAGCTCAGGAGAGGTAATCAGCCTCGTTCCGACGCCACAGTTGCTCGCGGCTTCGAATGCAAACACAAAGAATTACTTCAACGCGTTCACGCTCGTGGCGCCGATAAACGGCGCGGTACACACCGTGGCCGAGACCCTGGCGAACTTCGGCATTTCTGCGGGGACGGGTGCGTTCACGGGTCTTCCCGGGAACCTTCCGGCATTTGGCGAGGTTCGAGCAACGCGGGCGGCGGACTTTGGCGCAGGCACGCCGGTGAATGACTGGCAAACCGTCAATCGTCTCGATTTCAACTGGAGCGACAAGACTCAAATATACATTCGGGGCGTTTACGAGCAAGGGGCGAACCCGGATGGCACAGTCAGCTTCAGCCCATACCAAGGGTTCAACACCGGGAACACCACTTCAGACCAGAACTACCTGGGCAACGTGACCCATTCCTTCTCGTCAAACCTTGTTTCCCAGACCAAGGTGGTCTTCAATCGTCTGAGAAATGGTGACCAGCCGCTCGGTCAACAACCTCTCGTACCGACGTTGTATTTTACGGACCAGGGGCTGCTTTCGGCGTTCGGCAAGCCTTTCAGATTCCCTGGCTACCTGCCGACCAGCCCGGGCAACGGCATTCCGTTCGGTGGCCCGCAGAACTTCATTCAGGCTTATGAGGATATGAACTGGACGCGTGGCTCCCATCAACTCCGGTTTGGAGGCGTGTACGTCCACATCCGCGACAACCGTACGTTCGGCGCGTATGCGTATGCATCGGCAGTGCTCGGGCTAAACGCAACGTCGGCCCTTAACAACCTGGTGGCAGGGAACTTGCGAAGGTTCTCGGTGGCAGCATTCCCGCAGGGGAAATTCCCCTGTCACAATGACGTGAATACCGGCGCGACACTTCTCACGCCCGCCTGCACGCTGACCACTCCGTTGACTTCACCAAACTTTAGCCGCAGCAACCGCTACCACGAGTGGGCGACATACTTCAACGATTCGTGGAAGATTAAGCCAAGGCTGACGCTTAACCTCGGTGTGCGTTACGAGTACTACGGGACTCAGCACAATGCCGACCAGAGCCTCGACTCCAACTTCTACTTTGGATCGGGCAGCACCCGGCAAGAGCAGATCGCTAACGGTCAGATTCAGCTTGCACAGGACAGCCCGATTGGCAAGCTCTGGGCGGTGGACAAGAACAACTTCGCTCCGCGTCTCGGAATTGCCTGGGATGTGTTCGGCGACGGCAAGACGGCTCTCCGTGGCGGCTACGGAATGGCTTACGAGCGGAATTTTGGAAACGTCACATTCAACGTGATCCAGAATCCGCCGAATAACTCGACTGTTCAGTTCAATGCCGGTACGGACGTTCCGAGCATTCCGATCACGCTTGACAACCTCGGACCGCTGGCCGGCAGTGGCGCAACCAAGGCGTTCGCCAGGGTGAGCTTGCGCGCCGTTGATCCTGACATTCACAACGCTTACGCACACTTCTGGAGTGGAGCTTTTGAGCGCCAGCTCGGTTCGGGCACGGTTGTTTCTGTTGAGTATTCGGGATCGGCTGGACGAAGCCTCTACTCGATTGCCAACATCAATCGCTCTGGCTCGGAGAATGTATTCTTTGGCAAAGGGCCTACGATTGCTTCGGAAGACTTCTTCGGCCTGCCAGGGCCTCCTGTGGGAGTCGGCCGACTCAACCTCAATGGCGCGGCCGCCATCAATTTCCGAGGCAGCGACGGCCGGTCGAACTACAACGCGTTGATCTTCGCCCTCGACACGAGCAAGCTGCGAAGGTTTGGTGTTCGTGCTGGAGTGCGTTATACCTACGCGGTCAGCAAGGACAACCTCAGCACGACGTTCAGCGAAGATCAAAACGGCAACTTCAACCTTGGCTACCTCGATCCGTTTAACCCGGACCTGGACTATGGTTATTCGAATAACGACGTACGCCACAGGTTCGTAACCAACTTCACCTGGGAAATCCCGTCGCCGAAGTCGGCGAACGGATGGATGAAACAGGTAGTCGGCGGATGGGAGATCAACGGCATATTCACCGCGAGGACCGGGGCGCCATTTAGTGTCTTCGATTGCACGCGGGCCGTCAACGTTTGCAGCCGCGCGATCCTGAGCGATGCGGTCAATCTCACCGGCAGTGTCAATCATGACGCGGTAGGGGTTGCAGACACTCCGAACCGCTACAACTTCATTGACCTCGGCAGACTGACTCCCGGTGAGTTTATCGATGTCACTGGACAGGCTGAGTTTGGACCGTTCCCGTCAAACATGTCAAGGCGCAACCTATTCCGCGCTCCCGGAGTCTGGAATATGGACGCTGCTCTGTACAAAAACTTCCACATAACGGAGCAGAAGAGAATCCAGTTGCGTTTTGAAACCTACAACACGTTCAACCACGCGAACCTGTTTGTCTCGGGTGGTGAAGCTGAGGTGAACACAGGATTCGTTCCGGCATTCTTCGACGGACGCCGAAACATCCAACTCGCTGCGAAGTTTATCTTCTAACTTCCGGACTTCCGAAGTAAGCCTGGGGGAGCCGGTGAGGCTCCCCCTTTTTCTGCTCTTTGTTAACAATATTCTCCGACAGCTCTTTTACCTTTGTGCTTCCGATGTCGAGCACCTCGTGGACATTGGTTCAAGAGGAGAACCTTTGCTAAGCTATTTTTTCTCAAATCATTCTTAACTGAATCTGCAAAGGATACATTGTGAAGAAAGTAGTGGCATTTCCTGTTTTGCTTGCAATACTCGCGGTTTCGGCTGGCGCACTTGCGTCCGACGATAAAGATAAGCTTAGCGGCGCCGAGATCATCAACAAGCATATTGCAGCCGTGGGCGGCAAAAAGGCACTCTCGAAATTCCAATCGCGCGTGGCGATCGGCACGGCGAGGAAGGACAATGATAACGCAATACCCGTGGCAATCATGTCGGAGCCCAATCGTTTGTCTGCGATTTATCAGTTCGAAGGCTTCAACTGGTACTTGCTATATGACGGTAGCAAACCAAGTGTCCGTCCAGTATTGACAAGAGCCGCTGCTCCCATAATGCATAAGTATGAGGAGATGCTGTCAACGGGGACCCTGTTTAACGACATATCGTTGTATAACGTGCTCAACCAGGTGGAACCCGATCAGTTCAAATTCGAGGCGAAGGGCTTTAAGAAGGTTAAGAGCAGGCAGGCTTACGCTGTAGACATGAAACCCAGCAAGGGACAGACCCTGCGTCTCTATTTTGACGCGGAGGATTTCATGTGGCTGCGCACCGACTACGGCACTGTGCAGATAACCAGAGAAATGGGCCCAATCACCGGGAATAAGGATCAGGAAACCATATTCGATTTCTACGTCGAGACCTCGGACTTCAAAGAAGTGGACGGAGTGAAGCTGCCGTTCAGATTCGAGATCGTTGCGACGGCGCCGATCCTCAAGCAGAAGAGCGTCGGCACAATAGTAGCAACAATCAACGAGTACCGGCACAACGTCGCAATCGATCCCAAGATGTTTCAATAGCCAAGTCTGGTTCCAATGCGTAGATCAATCCTCTCATCAGCAGTCATGGCGCTGATCATTGCCTCCGTGCTCGTGACTTCGCTTGTGGGTTCCCAGGCCGCTCAGCAGACTGGACAGGTTAGTTACATCCCGTACGCAGAAGCCAAACCGATTCTCGAGGCGGTGAACGATGTGCTACCGGCCGAGTTGCGCAGCGCAAAGCCCGAGTCTATGCCGACGATCTGGGCGAGCTGGGTGGCTCATCGGGATTCCGAAATCCGCGGACGCCTTGCACAGGGAGACGAGGATTCGCTGATAAACTTTGTACTGTTTGGCACCTCCTTTACTCGCAATCCCCGAATCACATTGAATGTCTTGGCCCAGATGGCGGGAAAACAATCAAAGGAACCCTCCGGCTCTTTATCTACCGCCGAGGTATTCTTCAAAGCGGTCGACTCGCGCGTAGACGACCTGGTGCGAGCGATGACCGGTCCGGGCTCTAACGAGCGGGTCATATTTGCTCGGCGTATGATCGAGAAGAAGGGTTACGATCTTAGAACTGCAGCCGGTCGAGACAGGATAAGAACCTACTTGTTAGCGAACTTGTCCCGTATGCTGAACGAGCAGGCGGGCTATGCCAGGCTTCTTCAGTCGGCGAGACTGCTTGGAGACCCTTCGGCGGAGTTCGCGGAGAGGTCCAAGCTATATAGCGGCCGCGGACTCTCTTCCGACACATCGTTGCTTCCTAACTACGCGCTGGAGAAAGCACTCATATCAATCAAGGCTCGGGGGCTTCTTGCTCCGGGCACCGTCCGCCGCGTTGCCATCGTCGGCCCGGGGCTGGACTTCACTGACAAAGAAGATGGATATGATTTCTACCCTCAGCAAACTATCCAACCGTTTGCGATCATTGATACGCTTTTGCGGACGATGCTATCAAGGGCCAGTGATTTGAAAGTGACGACCTTAGACCTGAGCCCGCGTGTAAATGATCATCTCCGAGGCGCCCGCCAGCGAGCCGGTCGCGGCGAAGCTTACACTATTCAACTTCCGCGTGATGCGCTGCGGCCATGGTATCCGGATGCGATAGACTACTGGCTGCGATTTGGTGAGCACATAGGAAAGCCCGTCGCTCCCGTTGCGCTGCCACCGGGCATAGGCGACCTGAAGATACGTGCAGTGCGAGTTCGCCCATCCATCGTCTCATCAGTCACTCCCGAAGACGCGAACATCGTCGTTCAGCGCTTGAATGTGGCAGAAGGCTTCGACTTGATAATAGCAACGAACATCCTGGTCTATTACGACGTGTTTGAGCAGAGCCTCGCCCTTGCTAACGTTGAGCGAATGCTAAGGCCGGGCGGCCTCTTGCTTTCAAACAATGCGCTGCTCGAGCTGCCGAACTCTGAAATGCGCTCGGTAGGCTACGAGACGGTGGTCTATTCGGAACGGCCGGACCACGGTGATCACATCGTCTGGTATCAGCGTAGAGCGTCCCGCTAGTTGAGCGTCGGCGGAGGGGTTCCCGCTTCTTGACCTGATACGACTGTGATATCATTCGACCCGATCCCCACAATCGGTTCTCGGAACAACCAAGTTGACAAGGAGGTGCACGATGTTCTCGACATCACACGGGTCTGCGAACCTCAGGCGGTTAACTCCCGCAAACATGTATATGGTGGCCTGCCTGGTGGTGTTGATTGCTTCGTCCGCCGCGCCAGTCCGCGCGCAGGTAGGCGGGATTGACTCCGACCCCTCTGATCCTGGAACCGGTGGCAAGAACAGCATTCAGGGTCGAATATTCGTCCGCGGAGGCGGGCGTTTGGAACTTCGCGCGAAGGTGAAGTTACGGAGCTTGAATAGCGGTGATCAGTATCTTATAGCGGACGACTCCGGCGCTTTCACATTCAGAAGACTGCGCGGAGGCAGTTATACAGTCATCGTGGATGCGGGAGAAGAGTTCGAAAACGCGACCGAAACGGTCGACATAATTGAACCGATGCAAAGGAGGAACGCTCCAGGTATCATGGTCTCGGTGACCATTTACATCGAGCCGAAACCAACCGGGTCTCGGGGAGCAATCGGCACCGTGGACGCCTCTGCAGGGGGAGCCCCTGAAGCTGCCCGCGAGCTTTACAAAAACGCTGTCGAGTCTGCCCAATCCGGCGATAGAAAGAAAGCTATCGATCAGTTGAAACAAGCCCTGGCAATCTACCCGAACTTTATGACTGCGCTCAACGAACTCGGTGTTCAATACATAGCTCTCAAACAGTATAAGGATGCTGCCGAGGCTTTGCGCGCGGCGATCAAGATCGGGCCTGAAGCTTTTCATCCGCGTCTCAATTACGGCATCGTGCTGCTTCAGTTAAAGGAGTACAAGGTGGCGGCCGCTGAGCTTCAGATTGCGGTTCAGAAAGACAGCTCATCCGCGCTGGCCCATTTTCAATTGGGTCGCGCGCTCGTCAATTTGAGCGACTACAACGGTGCAGAGAAGGCATTGAAGCAAGCCATCAGCATCGGCGGCGAAGACGCGATCGAGGCTCACCGCTATCTCGCCGCGGTCTATATCGAAAGACAGAACTCTGTAGCTGCGGCTGATGAGCTGGAGTTATACCTGAAGCTGGCGCCCAAGGCCAAAGACGCCGAGCGCGTGCGCGCCGTGATAAAAGATCTGCGCAGCCAGGCGTCAACCCGAACGAACTAAGCGGAGATTCGACGCTTCCTCAATGTAGCCCGCCCTTTCACCACGGCGGCTACGTCCCTGACTATCCCAGGCAGAACCGTGCTAGCGAAGGCCTCGCCGCGTCCAGGCAGCAAGGGGTCACCCAAAACGACCCTTCTCCCTGGAGATCTGGCCTATCCGTACTTCGAGCGACCATCCGCTGGGAACACGACGATCAGGAGCCGGGTTTCAGCTTCTTGAGAAGACTGGAATGTTGGATAGAGTGAAACCAGTAGTTTGGCGGTTTAAGACCATTTCCAGTTTTTCGTAGATACTTCCAGATTCATGGAAAGGGCAGACCCAGACAGGTGATACATTTCTGGCTAATGGCTTGCACAACTATAATTTGCCTGCAGGCTAGATCGCGGTACCGAGATTGCTAAGGTTAATGTCGCACATCCTTAGAATCTCTACCATTCTGTTCTGAACTTGAGGTGAGGTCGTTACCCGGGCACGGTGGCGACCTCCAATTTTTTTCTCCAATGTGCGATGCTGTCAACGATACTTCGGGGATCTTTGATTGCTTGTCTCGTGCCTGGTGCAAAGCTGCCCGGGGCCTTCGAAAGCCTGCATCGCCGTCTACGACCACAGACGGGATGGCGATAGAGCAAATCGAAGGTGTCGTCGTGCCTTCATCAATCAGATCGAGGGTCAAATCAAAGCGACGCTGATCTCCGTCAACGATCGCGGCATCTTTGTTCACCGACCAACGGAGAGTTCATTTTCGCCGAATTTGTTGTTCGAGCTGAAGCAGACGAGTAATGAGAGCGCCTGAGCGGCACAACGATCCGTTGAGCGCTTCACGGCTGAGACTTTGGCTTGAGGTATCGATCAAACCATTCAAGCACAGTGTTGTACCAGAGTTCCGAGTTCTGCGGTTTCAATACCCAGTGGCCTTCATCGGGATACACCAGCAGTTTTGACTCGACCCCCTGGCGTTGAAGAGCAGTGAACAACTGAAGCCCTTCCCCGACCGGCACTCGATAATCCAGCTCGCCGTGAATCACCAATGCCGGAGTCTTGAACTCCTTCGCGAACATGTGAGGCGACCAGCGCGCATACATATCGGGGTTGGTCCACGGCGTGCCTTTGAACTCCCACTCGGGGAACCACAACTCTTCGGTGACGCCGTACATGCTGGTCAGGTTGTAAACGCCCGCATGTGAAACCAGCGTCTTGAACTTCGCTCGCGAATCGTTGTTGTGACCCTCGATCCAGTTGACCATGTATCCGCCGTAGCTTCCGCCCGCCGCGCCGATCCGATCGCGATCGACGTATGGCATCGAGGCGACGTAAGCCACCCCGTTCATGATGTCCGTGTACACCTTGCCGGCCCAATCGCCTGAGATCTCGTCAACGAGTTTCTGGCCGTACCCGGTCGAGCCACGCGGGTTGGGAGTGAACACCACGTAGCCGGCCGCCGCGAATACCTGCGGATTCCATCGGTAGCTCCAAGCATCGTTCCACGCGCCTTGCGGCCCGCCGTGGATCAAGACCAGAAGCGGATACTTCTTTGTTGCCGCAAAGCTCGCCGGTTTGGTGATGAAGCCATGAATCTTCGCGCCCCCCGCTCCTTCCCAGGTGACGTCTTCGGCGGCCTTCATTGCGAAGTCTGCTAGAAACGCGTCGTTTGTCTTTGTTAGTACCGTGACTCCGGCGCCATTTATGCCGGCCCGGCAAATCTCAACGGGCCGCGCGATGCTCTGCCGGCTGAAGATGAGCGTCTTGCCGTCCTTTGTGACCTGCACATCGTCATTGAATCCGTCGGCGATGATCTTTCTGGCTGTACCACCGCTGAGCGCCAGTTCGTAGATTGGCTGGCGGCCCCGCTCCCCCGCCGTTAAACAGACTTTCTCGCTATCGGGTGAGAACGTGAAGCTCTCAACCGACGAATCGAGTTGCTCGGTTATTGAATGGCTCTGGCCGGTCTTGCGGTCGTAAAGCGCTAGCCGCCAGCGATCGCTCTCAAAGCCTGGCTTTGATTGCGCGCGGTAGCCGATGTAGCGCCCATCCGGCGAGTATTGCGGCGAGACGTCGGCGGCCGGGTTCTCTCCGGTTATGCGCCGACCTTCGCCCCCGGCAACCGCCACGATAAAGATATCGGCGTTGGTCGAAATCGCTTCGACCTTGTCGGTGTTGCGAACGAAGGCCAGTTCCTTCGAGTCGGGCGAGAAAGCGTAGTCGGTTGGCCCTCCGAGGCTGAACGGCGGCGCATCACTATCGCCCGGCGTAAGATCGCGAGCCTCGCCTCCATCTGCGGGCGACACAAACACGTGCGAGCGTTTGCCGTCCTTCCATGAAGTCCAATGCCTATAAAGCAACCGCTCTTCGATTCTTGCTTTTACTTTGTTCGCGGCCGCTTCCTCTGCCCGCTTCTTGTTGCACTCGTCGCTGGGGCAGTCGGGATAGACTTCGGATGTGAAAGCGATCCACTTTCCATCGGGCGACCAGATCGGGCCGTCGGCTCCCGTCGAAACGCTGGTGACTTTTTTGAGGTCTCCCGCTCCACCTTCGGTTACTTGGATGGTCCAAACCTGCGACTCGCCATCGCGAGCCGAAACGAACGCGAGCCGCTTTCCGTCGGGTGACCAACGCGGCGCGCTGGACGACTGCTTCTCGCTTGTGATCTGGCGCGGCTCACCGCCTTCGATGGAGACCAGATAGATTTGGGTGGTCCGCTTGTTTGCGGCTTTGTCCGTGTCGGCTATCGTGTAAGCGATCCAACGGCCGTCGGGTGAGACTTGCGGATCGGACACACGCCGGACTCTCAGTAGGTCATCGATGGTAAATGGCTTTGCAGTCTGTGTGCCCTTGCCGGCGGCAACAGCCGCAAGCGTCAGCGCAAGGATAGCTGCTGATACTATGACGCGCCTCATTTTAGCAATCCTCCTCGTGAACTGCGCCGCGTAAATGGGCGAGACCTGCCGCTCGGCGGCGTTTCTGAGTGACAGAGTTAATTGACAGGCTACCAATGCGGCGACACAGTAGTCAACGCTTGAATGGGTCGGTGGATTATTCTGGGACCGGTCGATTGTAGAGTCGCTTTGCCGAGGTTCGCAGTGCGTCTATCATATTCAGGCATTCTCGGTTTGATTAACTCACACGAGTAACAACTTCGTTGGACCCGATATGCGTGAGAGCCTTGCGAGTTTTCTGGATGATTGGGAGCGAAGGAGCGATGAGCCCGCAATAGCTCAACGGGCAGGCGTTCGAGTTGTGCAGTGGTCGTACGCGGGGCTTAGCCGTTTGGCTTTTCAGTTCTCACGCGAGCTTGAAGCGCGCCGAGTGGATAAAGGGGATCGCGTGCTGTTTTGCGGCGGCAACAGCGCGGAGTGGGTAGCGGCTTTCTTCGCCTGTTTGCTGCGCGGCGCGATCGTCGTGCCGCTTGACCTTGAGAGCACGCCAGGGTTTGTGGCTCGCGTTCAGGAACAGGTCGGAGCGAAACTGTTGCTCGCAGGACGCGAGCAACGCAGCCTCGCGCCAAACCTACCGGTTGTCACGCTTGAGAACCTCGCGCAAATCGCCGGCAGCCACTCCGCCTCGCACTATTCGCCCGATCGCGCATCCCCAACCGACATCGCTGAGATCATCTTCACCTCGGGCACAACGGCCGAGCCAAAGGGCGTGTGCATCACACACGCAAACGTTCTGGCGAATCTGGAGCCGCTTGAACGCGAGATTCACAAGTATCTGAAATGGGAGCGGCCGTTTCACCCTCTGCGATTTCTGAACTTGCTCCCACTCAGCCATGTCTTCGGCCAGTTCATGGGCATGTTCGTTCCGCAGCTGCTCGGCGGCGAGGCTTTGTTTCAAGACTCGATGAACCCGTCTGAGATCATCCAGGCCGCGCGTAAGCATAGGGCGTCGGTCATAGCCGCCGTGCCCCGAGTGCTGGACTCGATTCGTCACAAGATCGAGATTGACTATGAAGCGTCGGGCCAGACGGAGAGCTTCAATGCGAGGCTTGCTGCGGCCGACGGTCAGCATTTCCTAAGACGCTGGTGGGTATTTCGGAGGATCCATCGCAAGTTCGGTTGGAAGTTCTGGGCGTTTGTTTCGGGCGGAGCTGCGCTCTCCGCGGACACCGAAGTGTTCTGGCGAAGGCTCGGGTTCGTCGTCGTTCAAGGCTATGGAATGACCGAGACTGCCGCGCTGGTGAGTCTTAACCACCCGTTCAAGGTCGGTCGCGGCTCAATAGGAAAGACATTGCCCGGGCAGGAGGTGAGGCTCAGCGAGAGCGGCGAGATTCTCGTGCGAGGCACAAACGTGTCTCCCGGCTATTGGCGCGGCGGCCTGGTGCCGCTGACCAACGAAGAAGGCTGGCTCAAGACCGGGGATGTCGGTGAACGAGACGCGCAGGGCAACCTGTACTTCAAGAGCCGCTCGAAGGACGTAATCGTCACGGCTGCGGGAATGAACATCTATCCCGAGGACCTCGAAGCCGCGTTGAACTCACAGCCTGAAGTTCGCGAAAGCGCCGTGATCGGAGTTGAAAGTCATCACGGGCCAGAGCCGATCGCGGTCCTGATAATGTCCCGTGCCGATGCGGATGCAACCATAGCGGTGAAGCGAGCAAACAAGGGCCTGAACCAGTATCAGCAGATTCGTCGTTGGGAGGTTTGGCCCGAGGCGGACTTCCCTCGGACCCCGACGCGCAAAGTGCGAAAGCGCGAGCTTGTCGAATGGATGAAGGAGCGGCCCGCAGTTACTGCTGACCAGCCGGCAGGAAACGCGGAGATCAAATCGACACAGGCTGCGTCGTCTTTCATCCTGGAACAAATTGCGCGCGTCAGCGGCGAATCTGCTGCGCACGCGGATCCGTCCGCGAATCTCGCTACGGACTTGAAGCTGGACTCAATGGGTCGAGTCGAGCTACTGAGCGCGCTTGAGGACCACTATCAGATCGACATCGACGAAGCCGCGTTCAGCGAAGCGACGACGCTTGCTGAAGTGGAGAAGCTCGTTCGCGAAGGCGGAACCGAATCAAACGAGCGCGCCTATCCTCGATGGTCCGGGCGCTGGCCGGTGACCTGGATTCGAACCTTGGCGGCCTATCTGCTACTTCTTCCCCTTACTCGGTTGATGAGCCGCGTGCGAGTGGCGGGGCGCGAGCGAATCCGCGGCGAGCGCGGCCCTCTGTTGTTCGTATCGAACCACGTCGCGATGGTCGATCAGTCGTTGATTCTTGCGGCGCTTCCTGGGCGATTCCACAGAAAGCTCGCGATTGCGATGGAAGGCGAAAAGCTCTGGGGCTGGCGTCATCCGCGGAAAGACTCCGGGCTGATCGCGCGGCTCGCCGGTTTGATCGAGTACGTTCTGGTTGTTGCGTTGTTCAACGTGTTCCCGCTTCCACAGAAGAGCGGATTTCGGAAGAGCTTTGCCTTTGCGGGAGAGTTGATGGATCGAGGCTACAGCGTGCTTGTGTTCCCGGAGGGGCGGCGAGCCCGCGACGAACGGATGCAACGTTTCATGGAAGGCATCGGCTTGCTGGCCAGGCAGCTCGGGGTGAAAGTTGTCCCGGTGAGGATCGACGGATTGTATGAGTTGAAGAAGCAGCGAAGGTACTTCGCTCGTCCGGGCGAGGTGAAAGTAACGTTCGGCGAGCCTTTGAGTTTTGACGACAGCGATGATCCAGAGACAATCACTCGGACGCTGGAGGAAAAAGTGTCATCTCTTTGAAGGCCCCCGAGAAAGCCGACCTCGCCGCCCGCACGAATCCTTTGTTTAGGGAAGCAGCGATACGTCCCGGCTGAGTTCTGCCGAGTCCGTCTCTTCATCTGAAGCTTCATCGTTGGTCTGGCGCGCGTTTGATCCCGCCAAACTTGTCCCGGTGTTGCCAGCAGTAACCCCCGTCTTTCACTTTGCGCTGGCAGGGCCTTCCTGATTTTGTCGGTGCTCCGCAGATTGATTCAGGTCGAGGCGAATCGGCCGATGTCTTCTCTTGCTCTGCGCGAAACACCGGCCCGTTGGCTTCAGTCCGAGGTAAACCTCCGGTAGGAGGCGCCACCTTATTCGCGTTCAACTCGACCGGTGTTCCAATGAAGTAGAAAGGTTCGCGTGGAGCGGTGTATCTGGCGATGGCAAACCCTGCCGCCAAACACAGGCAGAATGCGGCGATGACCAGCGCTCGCTCGCGTCTGAAGCGCGGCGAGCAGCGAGCGCACAGTAGCCCAAACACCGGGAACGCTGCGCGTTGTTTTCTTATTGGCTCGCCGCAAGCCGAGCAGAACCGCGTTCGAGGCATCGACTCTTCTCCGGGATGCTGCTAACTGTCGACCGGCGAAAGTATAGTTAGCACACTGGAAGAGTGACAAGTGATCGGTGTTTCACGAGCTGACGCGATGATCTCGAATGCCTGGAGACATCGGTTTTGTTGCGGACGAGCCTTTGCCGGGCCGCGCGCGATGGTGCTAGTATACCCTTGCTTGATTGCGGAATGTTCATAGCTTCTGTCGAAGGACGCAACACTCCCTTATGACTCATCTTTCCTCGCACGCTTGCTCCCTCCCATTAACGCGGTTGATTGAAAGGACCACATAATGCCCCAGGATAGTAAGACGGGTGGGCGGGTCCTTCACGTCTTCAACAACGTCCTCTCGCAACCAGAGCGCCCCGAGCTGCCGCCGGAAGTTCCATCACGCCGCTGGATGTACTGGCAGATGACCCGCGCGGTTTCGAAGAAAGTCGTGCGCGCGCCGTTCTCGATTCATACCTGGGGGGCGCTGCGCCGAACGGTGCTGTCGAATCTGCTGCCCGACAATCTCGTCTATCGCTATAAGGCGTATCAGCGCGGCGAGTGCAATCGTTGCGGGCTTTGCTGCAAGATTCAGTTCCAGTGTCCTTTCTTCGTAGACGAAGGCCCGTATAACACGCACTGCGCGATCTATACGACTCCTCATGCTCCGCAAGCCTGTTTGAAGTTTCCGCTGGACCCGATGGATTTGAAACTGCTTCAGCGAGAGGTAGGGAATGCGTGCACGTTTTACTACGAAGGCGCGCCGCAGACGCTGTCGATTCTCGAGTTCGTCAAGCTCTACACACAAGGCGTGCGCCAGCAACTTGCGAAACGAAAGCTTAAGCAAGTTGCCGAAAGCGGCAGCGACTGATTTGAGTTGCTCGCAGGAGCCGACATCCTGCGAACGCTGTCATAAACAAGTCAAAGCCCGAAGCATTCAAGCTCTCTCGCTCAATGCTTCGGGCTTCTTCTCGTTTGGGATCAGCGGTCCCGGCCTCTTCAATCACCGTAGATGTACCGCGGTGAATCCGCGCTAACTACTCTTTGCCGCTTTTTCTTTGTTCGGCTGCGGCACGATTCGCAGGTAAGGCTTCAAGGTCTTCCACCCGCCTGGAAACTTCGTCTTGGCGTCCTCGTCGCTTACGGATGGCACGATGATGACGTCGTCGCCATCCTTCCAGTTGACGGGCGTGGCCACGCTATAATTCGCGGTGAGCTGCAGTGAGTCGATCACTCGAAGAACCTCATCGAAGTTCCGCCCGGTGCTCGCAGGATAAGTGATCATGAGCTTTACTTTTTTGTCCGGGCCTATAACGTAGACGGAACGCACTGTGAAAGTCTCGCTGGCGTTTGGGTGGATCATGTCGTAGAGGCCGGAGACTTTCCGATCGCCATCGGCGATGACGGGGAAGTTCAGCTTCTGGCCCTGAGTCTCCTCGATATCGTTTGCCCACTTCTTATGAGAGTCAGCCGGATCGACGCTCAGCCCGATTATCTTGACGTTTCGTTTCTCGAACTCGGGTTTAAGCCGAGCGGCCTCGCCCAACTCGGTGGTGCAGACGGGCGTGAAGTCCTTCGGATGAGAAAACAGAACCGCCCAATTGTCGCCTATCCATTCGTGGAAGTTTATGTTTCCTTCGGTTGTTTCGGCTGAAAAGTCCGGTGCGGTGTCTCCTAATCTAATAGCCATTTTTGTTCCTCTCTTTCTGATTTAGTCCAGGTAATTCCTGGTGGCTTACCAATCGTTGCAACGCTGCTAGGAATATAGTACGGGTGCGAAGAGGATTTCAACTGGCAGGCAGCTCGCGAGTGCGCGTCAGTCTGTTGCGGCCGAATCCCGGAAGGGATCCCGGAATAAAGCCACGGGTGAGTCCGCGAACCCGTGGAGGTACGGAAAGAAGGCGCGAACCCTCGAAGAGGGTGGCGGCTGGTTCCGAAGAAACTACACAGAGTACTCAAATTGCCGACACATTTTTCTGACCATTCCCTACCAGGGTTCGCAAAATAAGGCCGCCACCCGCTTCGCGGGTTAGTACTGCGAATCCGCCTGTGTCCACGGGTTCGCGGACTCACCCGTGGCTTTGTTCCGACATCCCTCCGGGATTGAAGACCAAAATCCTGACGCGCACCCGCGCTGATTAACTTCGCGAACACGTGACGCGCGTCCGCAGCTCGCGCCGATGTGCGAGCCGGATGACAATCAGATTATGAGAGGCTTGGTCAGCTCTGAAGGCCAGAGGACGAATAGCGAGATGTGCCGAAGATAGCTGTCGTCGTATTCGCCGTTGTGCATGTGCGCGGTTACCCACGCGTGCATTAGCTCGAGCAGCTTGAGCACCTCGGCTTTTCGAAAGCGGGATTCAGGGGGCGTTCGCTCGTCAATGTCGTCGAGCGCGTCCCGGATTGCGCGGCTTAGCGCCTCGACACGTGGCGGAGCCTGGTGCTCATAGATCAGCCCGCTGTCCTGTGTCTCGAGGTTCTTTGTTGCATTGGCGACCGCTTCGAGGATCTCGGCATCCTTGAGGCCGCGCAACGGCTCTCCCTTGATGCCGCGATAGGCACCAACAATCGCGCCCTGGACCACAAAAACGAGAGGGAAGGATCGTTCTGTAACATTCATGATCGCTCGATCCAGCGCTGCATCTCTGGAACGCAACTGTCCGTCGCGCTCACTCGCGCGCAGCACGGCGTCTCGAAGGTATGAACAGGATTCGGGGCAGGCCAATTCAATCGCCCGCTCCCGAGCACAACACACCGGGCATATCGCTGTTCGGAGCGCGGGGCACGAGCGCTTCGCCGTCCGCTTCTTGCAACGTGGACAAACCGGCATAGGCGAGAGATTACAGTGTGGGCTCGCGACTGACAAGAACCGCGGGCACTCGTGAAGGGCTTGCATCAGCCGGCCGATCAAACGACGGCGCCCGCAGCCGCACGCCAGCCAGATTAAAGCCGTAACGTTTGTTCTGCGATTAGCAGTGGAGGCGCGGCCAGTCTAAGGCATGGAGTTCAGCCTTTTAGCCTGGCTTTACTTGGAGCGAACAGAACGATCAGGCTAAAGCCTGAACTCAACGCTCTTGCACAAACCGCTCACTGCCGGCGGACATCGTTCTATGCTTCCAGCTTCACCAGAAAATCGCGCACCGCCGGCGCGAGACTTGAAGCAAGCATCCGGTTCTCGCTCGCTGAAAGATTCGACACGACGAAGCCCAGGAAATCGCGAGTCTCAAACCCGGTTACTTCATAGTCGCGCGTGCGAGCCCTGTACGTCGCAACGCTCGCAGCTTCCGCGGTCGCAGCTTGCTCGATTGCCGCGGCATCGTCAGCCGGGAACGAGTCGCCGTTCTTTTTCGTGATTACAAGCGAACAAACTCGCTCTTGATTCCTCAAGATCAAGTGCACGAACTCACGCGTCTCAAGGTGACATCGATGGGCCACCACTATCTCGAAGCCCGCGGCCTTCTCCTTCACTATCTCCACAAGCTGCGCATAGTCGGCACCGATGCGCTCGCTCATCTGCTCCGGAGTAAGCCGCCTGTCTTGCTCCCCGTGCACGACTGCGCATTTGATATGATCGGCCAGTCCAATGTTGAGAAGCCCGGCGTTGGGGATCTCGGGCCGCAGAAGCGCCGACTCAGCCGCGCGAGGCTGTGGCCGCTTCGAGCTGGAAGAGTGCAGCACGCTCCAACCTCCAACAAACAGCACCAGCGCCGACGCGGCAGCCAGCGCCCATTGCGTTACGTGAGTGCGCGGAGACCACCACGGGTCGCCCGCTTTTCTTATCTCACGCTGAATCCTCCCCTGCAGAGCTGAAGGGGCGCCGTCGCGCTGCACCGCCTTTTGCAGCACACTCTTTATCCGCGTCTTCGCTTCAAGCTCGGCGGCGCAGTCTTTGCAGTTGTCGAGATGCCTCAGCACCTCGTGAGTCGTCTCCACCATCAACTCATTGTTCACGTAAGAATCCAGATAGACTCTTATTCGCTTGCAGTACCCCTGCCCGAATTCCAGGACGCTCATCTTCCCCCTCCGTTCGCTTCCATCCCTGTCAGACCGTAGCCTTCGGCAACTCCGGCAAGCTCCGATCTCAGCAGCTTTCGTCCCCGGCTCAGCCTCGACATGACCGTGCCCACCGGTATCTTCAAAGTCTCCGCCACCTCTTTGTATGAGAACTCTTCGACGTCTGCCAGCAACACCACGTCGCGGTACTGCTGAGGACAGTTTATTCCCGTATGGTTAGTTTATTCCCGCGAGTGCCAATAGTTAAGAGGTTTTGCGGAGCGACGTAGCGCGAGGTTGACTGGTTGCGCGCCTCGTCCACCTTCGATAGCGCGCTTCAGGAGGCTGTCGGAATAAGGTCTTCTCTGTGCAAACCTCTGCGTCTCTGTGTCTCTGTGGTTAGAGAGTGCTCCTGGTTAGACGAACCCGCGGTAAGTCTCTAACCACAGAGACACAGAGACGCAGAGGTTTACACAGAGAAGACCGAGTATCCGAGAGGCTCTAACCGATAAGCGCCTCGATCATGCGGCACTTCTCGGCAGTCGTGCCTTCGCCGGGGATCGAGACTATCGGCAGCGTCGCGCCGTTCGCGTACATTTCATCGAGTCGAGCACGGCAATTCTCGATCGACCCAAAGATCGCTATGGCCTCGACCATTTCGTCGGTGACTGCCTTGATCGCATCTTTGCGGCGGCCCGCTTGCCAGAGTTCGCGCACGCGATCCGTTTCGCTGGCGAAACCAAGCCGGCTCAACGAAGCGTGATAGTAGTCGCCCATTCCTCCGATGTAATAAGCAAGCGGCAGCCGCGCCCGCTCGCGAGCTTTCGCCTCGTCGTCCGACACCACGACGTTCACGAACGGTGCAATTTCAATTCGATGGGGATCGCGACCGCCGCTCTCGGCGCCGGCTCGAACGTGGGCGATGCCTTCGTGAAGCCTGTGGCCGGGCCAGTGAGTCGGAAGCCAGCCGTCTGCCAGCTCTCCCAACTGTCGCAAGCTCTTCGGCGTAAGCGCCGCAATGTAAATGGGAATGTCGCTGCGAACAGGTTTGAATCCGAGCTTGAATCGCGCGAGCTTGAAGCACTCGCCGTCGAAGTCCACTCGCTCGCCGGCAAGCAACAGTCGAATGATCTGAATCGTTTCCTTGAGCCGCGTGAGCGGTTTGTCGAAGTTGACCCCGTGAAAGTCTTCGACGACGCGCGCGCCGCTTGTACCGAGTCCCAACCGAAACCGCCCGCCCGAAATTTCATCAAGCGCCGCCGCGCTCATCGCAATAAGCGGGGGGCTTCGAGAGAAGACGTTGATGATTCCAGTGCCGAGATGAATTCGTTTGGTGTGAACCGCCAACTCGGTTAGCGTGGTGAACGCATCGCGCTCCCACGCTTCAGGCAGCCAGAACGAGTCGTACCCGCAGTCATCCGCCGCCCGCACGCATTCGATCAGTTCTTTCCTGTCGAAATGAGCCTTGTCGAAACCGGGCAACCGTCCGAGATATAGACCGAGTCTGCGCATGATCTGAAAGGAGATTCTTACTCATGTAACGAGCAGCCGGCAAAGCAAAGTCAGTCAGACTGGCAAGCGACGACGATGGTTACTCCGCGCGTTACGTTATCCGGAAGGCTGGTGAAGAAGGCTGGTGGGAAGGGGAGGCTGCGCGGCCTTCGGTAGGGTGCAATGTCTAAGTGGCCGAGCGATATGTCGACCCTGAAGGGGCCGCGACGGCAAAACGGTTCGCACCGGCGGAGTCGAATGGACGATCAAGGACGGAATCCCTTATCACGGCGAGCCGCCCACTCGCACGGTATCTATGACATGACACTCCTGCGGAGTTGTAAACTCTAGTTCGCATTCTTGATCGCCTCTTCGAGGAGCGTCAGATTGGCTTGAATCGTTCTTGTGTTTGGATGATCTTCACCCAGGGAATATCGAAGGGTTCGCAACGAGCGCTCGTAAAGCGCCTTCGCTCCGGCAATGTCGCCTTGCGATTCAAGCACGAGAGCGAGATTGTTGAGGTCGGTCGCAAACTCTGGATGATTCGGGCCGAGCGTCGCTTCATCAATGGCGAGCGCTCGCTCATAAAGCTCCTTCGCTCCGTCAAGATCGCCTTGCGATTTCAGCACACCGCCCAGATTGCTCAGTCGAATTGCCACGCTTGGATGATTCGGGCCGAGCGTCGCCTCGCCGATGGCAAGGGCGCGCTCGTATAGCGCCTTCGCTCCGGCAAGATCGCCTTGGAGCCGCAGTACATTTCCCAGATTGTTAGCCAGGGTCGCAACGTGGGGATGCTTTGAACCGAACGTTGCTTCACCGATGGTCAGGGCTCGCTCGAAAAGCGCCTTCGCTCCTTCAATATCGCCTTGCAATTGCAGCACAAGGCCGAGATTGCTGAGCCGAATCGCTATCTCAGGATTCGCGGGGCCGAGCGCTGCTTCATCAATCGCGAGGGAGCGTTCAATCATACTCTTGGCTTGTGCGTATTCCGCGCGGCCGTTCAGGAAGACCCCGACCTGGTTGAGCAATCGTGAAGTCTCTCTTGAGGAAAGCTGCACTTCTTCGGCGTAAGACAGTATGACCGATGCGTGCGGCTGCAAAGCCGAGCAAACCGGCCACGTTCGTACATCTTGACTCCCAAGTGGGAATGCGGCATTCACGACCTCCACGGCTACTTGAGTCCATTGACGAAGAGCTTCGTCGTCCATGGCGAGGCGGATGACGGCCTGGACCAGGCGGTGAATCGAGATGGCGTCGTTTTCTACTTCGATCAGCGAATACTTGCGCAATGCCATCACTGCTTTGTCGAGCCGCACGCCGTCGGCTGCGATTGCGGCAAGTGCTCCAGGCATCTGCTCCGCGCCGTCTCTTAGCACCCAGATCGGAATGTCATCGGGCGCAAAGAACGCCAGGAGCCTCAACAAGTCCGCCGCTGCCGCATCCTTCTCTTCGACCTTTCCGAACGAAATGCTCCACGTTGTAGCCACGGTATGAGGATAATCGGTGGACGCTTCCGCGTGTTCGAACAACTCACCCTGTCGGGTCTCGAACAGATCGAGATAATGCCTCATCGCGCCGCCGCTCGCATCTATGTAAGCGCCCGCCTGCTCCAGCGCTAATGGCAGGCATCCCAACGCTTCAGCCAGAGTCTTTGTGCTTTCTTTGTCTTGATCGCCGGTGCGCTTGACGAGGAACTCGATCGCCTTGTCGAGCGGCAACTCTTCGACGTGAAGCGGTTTGGCAACGTTCCTCCAGTTTGGGTTTCGCGAAGTGATGATGATGTGACCCGCGTGGCCCGGTGGAATGAAATCGCGCACCGACTTCACGTCTTCAGCGTTGTCGAAGATCATCAGCCAGTTGCCATTCCCGCGCAGCCATCTCTTCACGGCTTCGACGATAACGGGCTGTTCTGTAGCCTGGCTCTCTGGCAAACCGACTTCCGCAGCCAGCCCCGCGTAATCGCTCGCAAGAGTAGAAGGGTCTTCCGAGCGGACCCACCACACCACGTCGTAGTCTGCGCCATTGCGATAAGCGTACTCGACCGCGAGTTGCGTCTTACCCACACCACCCAATCCGTGAATCGCCTGCGCCGACACGAGTGCCGCCGTCTCGCCCGCTACCAAGGAAGCGCGCAGTTCCGAGAGTTCTTCTTCGCGTCCGGTGAAGTTCGGATTGCGGAGATGCGGGATGTTCCAGATAGCGGGCATCGCGCCGGGAAAGCGCGGCTCGTTCGCAATCGCGCCCGACGGCGAACCTGGAAAGCCCGGCTCTGCGTCAGGCTTTCTGCGACCTAGCTTTACGCCCTCGAGCAACTCGCGCTTTGCCGCTGCCTTATCAAGCTTGAGGAGATCAATGTAGACGATCTGACCCAGCATGCCTTCTACATCGCACTCGCGAACGCGCACAGGAATAAGTAGACGATCCTTGCCCGTTGGGTCTTTGGCGAACCTGGCAGCCCATTCCGACTGCGCAAACTCCGATGTGAGAAAGTCCGGCGAGAGCACGGCTATCGTGCGCTCGGCTTCGCCGGCGGCGCGATTCATGTCGAGCACGAAGTTTCCTCCCGGCCGGAAATCCCATGCTTGCACGACTACCGTGTAGCCTTCTTCCTCTAACTGCCACGCGATCCACTCGGCCCACGTGCGATCCGCTTTGTTGTAGCTGATGAAGAAATCTTTCATCGAGTCTTTCGCAGTTCGAGGCTTTCCTCAGCTCTGCGCGGATGAGGAATCCGCCAACGGCTGCAACCGTAGCATAAGCCGCTGACTGCTACAAATGTTTGGTTAATCTGAAGTGCGCGTCCAAGTTTTTGGGGGCAAGGCGCGGGAGCTTAGGCAGGCCGCAAAGCGGCCTCCGGTCGATAAGAAACGCGCAATGAAGGCTAAGCTTTGGCCGCGTAGCGGCGTCCTGGAATGTTGTTGCAAGCGAGCTGCGGCGTTGGGGCGTACGAAGGTAGCCGCTATGCGGCCCGGCCTGCGGTACCCATCGGGCACTATCGAGAGGTAGCCGCTATGCGGCCCGGCCTGCGGCAGCCGCGCCGCACTATCGAGAGGAAGCCGCTACGCGGCAGCCCCCGATTTGCGCAATCCTGAAGCGCGCTCATCAATCTGGCGTTCCCGTAAAGTAGATTGGCGCCGCCGGTTCGTTCGGTGCGTCACTTCGCCGGAGCGTCGTGCCAGTGCCCGTGCTCGGCGGACCAGACTTTGCCTGCGGGGGCCGGGCCGGGCGGCTGAGGCGATCCCGGCGGAAGCGAACCCGGCTGTGCAGCACCCGGTTGAGCTGCACCTGGCTGGATCGTGGCTCCCCCGGCCGCCGGAGCACCGGGGGCGTCATGCCAATGCCCATGCTCGGCATTCCACACCTTCCCTGCGGGAGCAGGGCCTGGCGGCTGAGGCGAACCCGGAACGGCCGCCGGCTGAGCAGAACCGGCAGCAGATGGATCGGCCGGAGCACCCGCAGTGGCTGGCTGTTGGTTGCTGTCTTTGGAGACAAATATCGCCCACGCTAAGATCACCGCACCAACAATCACCAGACCCACAATGGCCAACATCCGCGACCCCTTACCTTCCTTTGGTCCGCAACATTCCTTGTACTTCATTCCGCTGCCACATGTGCAGGGACTATTTCTGCCGGTTTTCATTTTGATTCCTTTTTCATCAGAGATGTCGAGCGAGGGGTCCTTCTTTTTTCTTTCCTGTGAGCGAGCTATGCAGATTGCAGAATCGGGTCGAGCGTTCTAACCGTACGTCTCTACAATCTTGTAAAGCGTGTTTCGCTCCGCCGGAATCCTCTCAAGCTCGCGGATGCGCGAGTGAAACTCTTCAGGTGCGATGTACTCACCCGACGTAGCTCCCGCAAGCCGCGAGATGTTCTCATTCATCAACGTCCCGCCGTAGTCGTTAGCTCCCGCGCGCAAGCAGGCCTGCGTCACTTCGCGCGACATCTTCACCCACGAGACTTGTATGTTGTCGATCCAGCCTTGCAGCATCAGCCGCGACAGCGCGTGAACCTTCAAATGCTCTTCAACCGAAGGTCCCGGCCTCGCGTCGCCGGAGCGAAATAACTGCGTGAACTCGTGAACGAAACCAAGCGGCACAAACTCGGTGAAGCCGCCGGTCTCTTTCTGAACATCGCGCAGCAGCATCAAGTGACGCACCCAGTGCCCTTCATTTTCGAGGTGGCCGTACATCATCGTCGAGGTAGTTCGAATGCCCAGCCGGTGAGCCGTCTTTATCACATCGAGCCACTCGGACACTTTCAGCTTGATGCGTTCGATCTGGTGGCGCACGGCGTCATCCAGGATCTCAGCCGCGGTGCCCGGCAAGGTCCCGAGCCCCGAGTCCTTGAGCATCGCAAGATAATCCGCGAGCGGCATCCGTGTCAGCTCGACTCCGTAGACGACTTCCATCGGCGAGAACGCGTGTATGTGCATCTCGGGAGTTGCTTGCTTGATGGCTCGCAGCAGGTCGCGATAGTAGAACGGCTCAAGGTCGCGCGGCAGCCCGCCTTGAACACAGACTTCGCGCGCGCCGAGTTCCCACGCTTCGGAGGCGCGGCGTTGAATCTCTTCGAATGAATGGAAGTAAGCGTCTTTCTCGCGAGGCGCGCGGCTGAACGCGCAGAAGCGGCAGCCGACAAAACAGATGTTTGTGAAGTTGATGTTGCGATTGACTACGTAGGTGATGATGTCGCCGACGCGCCGCCTGCGGATCTGATCGGCGGCAAGAATCAGCGCTTCCAGCTCGTGACCGCGAGTCCGGGCCAACAGCAGCCCGTCGTCGAAGTCCAGCTCTTCTGCTTCCAACGCCCTATCTAGAACGCGCGCGACAAGCGGATCAAGCTTCGGCATCAGAAGCTCCAGCCTGCCGGGCTCGTCCCATTGAATTTCGTTCAGCGTCATCATCCAAACATCATCCAATCAAGTCAACCGCCAAGACGCCAAGTTCGCCAAGCAGAAAAGGAGAAGTATACCCCGGAAGAATCAAGAGAGAATAATACGTTTGAGCCCATCCTTGAGAAGACGCACATTAAAGTTGATCAAAAGACCGAGATGATGCCCTGTCGCTCTTAGATAGGAGATAACTTGCGCTGAGTGAATTGGCGCGAGTCTCTCAGCCGCCTTCAGCTCAACGACTAAGAGACCTCCCACTAGTAGATCCAACGTGCTCTTACCAATCGGGTTGTCTTTATAAGCCACGGCGAAAGAAGGTTGACGCACGAATGCGATTCCGCGAGCACGAAGTTCCACACACATCGCCTCTTCATATATGGACTCCAGGTAACCCGGACCGAGGACTCGGTGAACTTCGATTGCCGCTCCGATAACGGCATTCGCAAGCCGATCAGTCTCCTCGCTCGGTTCTCTAGCCTTGGCGATCTTGGCGTCTTGGCGGTTCAGCATTTTCAGTACTCCCACCAGAAACCATCTTCTGCCTTTAGCCGCATGTACACCGACGACGGATCATCGACCTCACCCCATACCTCTTTGTGCTTTGGGTGATCAGCCGACCCGTAGTATTTCTCGCCAAGCGTTCGATATATCCTGGCTCGAAGCCCTGGGTCGGTGACTTCTTCAGCCCGGCCGAACACCGAGACGCCTTTGTATTTGTTTTGCTTGCCGCCGTCGATAACCCACCCGACGCGCGGCTTTCGCTTGATCGCTTTCCACTTTGGACTGTTGGCGTAAGTTCCCGCGTAGTATTCGCGCCCGATGACCACAAACCACACCGGCACGACTCGCGGATTTCCACGTTCGACATAGGCCAGGCGCAGCAGGTCTTGTTTCTCGCAAAACTCTTTGAGGGTCGAGGGCAGCTTCTTCATCGGAGCTCCAGGAATCGAGGCTTTGTGAAATCTAACACGCCGCCGACGGGCATCGCCATTCGAGCCTGAAAGAGGCGAACCTTCGCGCGAGTGCGCGGCCTCTCTCCAGCTGACCGCGTAGCGGTCTCCTGTCGATAGCGGGCGCGTTGGACGGAGGCCCAGGGCCGCGTAGCGGCTACCTCATATCCCGCGGCGAATCGATCTTGTTGGGGGGAGGTAGCCGCTACGCGGCCCGGCCGTTCGTCGGGATCGCGCGCACTATCGA
The DNA here is from genome assembly GCA_038040485.1 of Candidatus Onstottus arcticum. Lineage (GTDB taxonomy): Bacteria > Acidobacteriota > Blastocatellia > UBA7656 > UBA7656 > Onstottus_B > Onstottus_B arcticum. The sequence goes on along the minus strand of JBBPIE010000020.1, from coordinate 20,326 downwards.
TAGGAGACCGCTACGCGGTCACCCCAGCCCAACCTTGCAGGCAATTTGAAGCGTGCAGCTATTTGAAGATCTCATCGAAGCTGTGAATCTCGCTAAACTCAGAGGCGCCGGTCTGAGGATGATTCCCGGGTCGCACGCATAACAGCGTCTCGAGTCCCGCCGATGCGCCGGCTTCCAACTCTGCGGTTACGTCTGAAACAAAGACAATCGCAGACGGCTCAACCGCGAGAGCGGCGCCGATGCGAGTGTAGCTCTCCGCGACCTTCTTCGGTCCGATGTTAGTGTCGAAGTAGCTGTTGATGAACCCGGTGAGATCGCCCGCTTCGGTGTTAGCGAACAGCAGCTTCTGTGCGAGCACGCTGCCCGACGAGTAAATGCAAATGTTCTTGCCCTGTTCTTGCCATCGCTTGAAAGCGCGCGGCACGTCCTCAAAGACCTGCGAGTGCAATTCGCCTGCGAGATAGCCCGCTTCCCAAATCTTTCCCTGGAGAGACTTCAGCGCGGTTGTCTTGCGGTCTTGATCCATCAGCCAGTGAACGTAAGAAGCAAGCTCGTCAACCGCGCCGCTCTTGATCGCAGGCGGATCGAGACCCCGCGCGATGTCTTCGGCGTTCTCATGCAAGAGTCCTTCGATGTCATCAGCCACCTCAGATCGATGCGATGAGAGACACTCAGCGGCGTGCGCGCGCGCGTATGGGAACAGCACCTTGTAGACAAAGTCGATCGGAGTCGTCGTGCCTTCGATGTCCAGAAGGAGGACGGTGATCAGAGGGTTGATAGGAGAGGCGATCACAGGCGTACACCCGCTCTACTGAGAATCTCTCTCGCCACTAAGACGCGAAGACTCGAAGGATCACGAAGCCGGTGATTGACTTGGCGTGCTTTGGGTCTTGGTGTCCTGGCGGCAGAGAGCCCTTCTTTTCGGTCACGACGTTAGAGCTGAGCAGGAACATACGAAGCTCCCAGGCACATCGGCTGATACCCGGCGTCCTCTCCGCTCTCGGTGTAATTCGGCGCCCAGCCCGCCACATCCTGGAAGAGTCGAATCGCGCGGATCCGGCGGTCGCCGCAGAGATTGAACCAGTGCCAGGTGCCTCGCGGGACTCGAATCAGGTCGCCGCTTTCGACTTCGATGCCAACGACCGGCGCGTTTCGCGGATGAATGTGAAAGAGCCCGCGGCCCTGGATAATGAAGCGCACTTCGTCTTCGTCGTGCCAGTGCTCGCGGCTGAACTTCGCGAGCATCGCTTCAAGCCCCGGCGTCTCGGACTGCACGTCGATGACGTCAGCGGTCACGTAGCCGCCTCGGGCTTTCAACGTTTCTACCTCAGCGGCGTATGCGTGCAATATCTCGTCGGCCGTCGCGCCCTCGGCGATTTGCTGCTTTGGTTCCCATCGCTCGTAGTCGATGCCGATCGTTGCCAGATAATCTGTGATTGCCTGCTGATCTTTTATCGTCCGGTTCTCGCCGGGAATCGTTACGATGGCCATACATCCCTCCGCTTGTGTCTCTTCGATTGCTAGTGCTGTTGCGTGAAACGCATTCGTCCCATCACTTCAAGCAGGAACTCGAAGATCTCGATGTGCCGCTTGGCTTCCGCGAGATCACGGCCCCACGTGTAGAGCCCGTGCCGTCTGAGCAGGAACCCGTGCGCGCCTGCATGTTGTGCAAGCACCTGCTCAACCGTGGAAGCCAGTGATGTCATATCCTGCGAGTTCTCGATGATCGGAAGCCATTCGCTGTGCTCGTGAGTCTCGACGCCCTGCAAGCCTTTCAACATCTCGTGGCCTTCGATCTTCACGCCGCCTTCGCCGAAGCACGCGTCGGAGAGAATATTGCTCCACACCGAATGCGTGTGCAACACCGAGCCCGCTCCTCGGAGCTTTACCACCGCGAGATGCAAGAGAGTCTCAGCCGAAGGGCGTCCCGTTCCTTCAAGCACTTTGCCTTCTCCATCGATCAACAGAATATCGTCCGTCGAGAGGCAGCCTTTATCGACTCCGCTTGAAGTGATGGCAAGCCTGAGCGGCTCGCGCGAGACAACCGCGCTCAAGTTGCCGCTCGTTCCCAGCACCCAGCCGCGGCGATGAAACTCCGGTCCAACTCGGACGATGGCCGCAGCCATTTGTGCAAACGCGTCCAGGTCGATTTCTTCTCTTAGCTCTGTCATCTCACGCAACCTGGTAGATAGCCGGCCTGTATTTCGGAGTCGGGATTGACTTGCCTTCCGCACGGGCTGCTTCGATCCATGTTACCTTTGCGATCTGTACTTCTCTCAGTGCTTCTTCGGCAGACCTGCCAAACGCAGAGCACGCTTCGAGGTCAGGGATATCGGCGATGTATCCTCTATCTTCCTCGCTGTGGAAGATGTTGATGTGATAGTCCTTCATTGTCGGGCCTCCAGCTTTAAATCATAACGCTCGACCAGCTTTAAGAACTGGCGAACCTGATAAGGCTTAATGTTACTCGACCCGGCTAGAGCCTTCTTTAGTAGCTTCTGCTTTTTCATCTCGCGCGCTAATGAGTGCCACCGCTGAGGTTCAAACCAACTACTCCGATGATGATCAACCCGAGCGAGATCAGCTTCAATGCGGTCAGCGGCTCTTTGAACCACAACACACCGATCGTTGCGATCAAAGCGGTGCAAATACCTGACCACACAGCGTAAGCTACGCTCACGTCGAGCTTCTTGAGCGCCAGCGTGAGCATTCCGAAGCTCAAAGTGTAAAAGACGAAGAGGAGTACAGGGGGAACCGTCTTCGTGAAGCCTTGCGAGAGCTTCATGCAAGTTGTGCCGCAAACCTCAAGCAGAATTGCTAGGACCAGGTATAGCCAGGTCATATGGTTACTTTCTCGTTGGTCCAAGATCAGTCAGCAAACCGATCATCTGTCTCAGGGATAGCCACTTCAATCGGCGGGATTGTCGCGGCGTCCGGATCCGGGGATAGGATGGACTACGCAACTTTCACAGGTTGATAGTGCAAGACCAATAGTTGATCGGCGGGAAGAGCAAGAGTCGCAAACGCTCTGCCATCGTCGTCGCTGAACTCTACTTCGTAGACATCGGGCGCGAGCGACTCGACAACCGTGCCCACCTGTCCACGGTGAAGACCGCGGTCCGGCAGCTCATCGGTCAGTGCAACTACATCCAGAATATTGATTCTGCTCATACTCCTCCGCGCAACTTCAAAGCACATAGCAGCTCAGCAGTCTTGGGAAATCCTCTCCGCGACGAACCATCCACGCGCTCCTAATGACGGCTTGACCCACCGCCGTACTCATCGTGAAATCTACCACGTACCGCTGACCGTAGCCATCCAACTCGCCGCGTATCGCATCGTCACTACAAGCGGAGTTCAGAAGCGCATATCGCAACAGATCAGCATTGGCGTTCGTCAATCCGAGCGATATTGCAAACACGCGCGCCTTGTGGCGTCCGCGGGGGTGAGCGGGGTTCAAACAGTAGTCAAGAAGCTTCCCCACATCAACAACCGCGCTTTTGCAGTTTGGCATCTTCATCGATGATTCTTGTAATTCAATATCCGCCTCGTCCCAATGTGTCGGCCATCGTTTGCACGCGAGCACTAAGCACTTCATCGATGAAACCATCCCGACGAACATACTCCGGATAAACACTCAAGCGCTCCGTCAACTCGAAGCCTTCATCGGCAGTTCGTTCCGCGAGCCGGTCTATGTGAGGCCACGGCTTCTCCGGATTGATAAAGTCCGGCGTCAGCGGCGAAATCCCGCCCCAGTCATTCAGCCCGGCTTTCAACAAGAACGGGTACCGATCATCCGACAGGTTGGGCGGGACTTGCACATTCATGTCCCACAGCACCAGCCGCGCGACTGCGATAGTTCGCGCGTGGTCCGTTGTAGAAGGCTCGGGATGAGCGCGCATTGGAATCTCAGGCTTTGCGCGGAAGTTTTGAATGATGACTTCCTGAATGTGGTCGTGGCGCTTGTGAAGCTCGCGTATCGCAAACAGCGAATCGACTCGCTCCTCCAGGGTCTCGCCGATGCCGATCAGAATCCCGGTCGTGAACGGAATCTTCAACCGGCCGGCTTCTTCGATGGTCTTCAAGCGTAGCGCAGGCGGCTTGTCGGGCGCGTTGTCGTGTGGCATTCCTTTCAGCGTCAATCGTTCGCTTGTGCTCTCGAGCATCAGTCCCATGCTCGGGCTGAACCGGCGAAGCGTTTCCAAATCTCTTCGTCCCATCAACCCCGGATTGGCGTGCGGAAGCAAGCCGGTTTCATTCAAGACTCGCTCGCACATCTCGGCCAGGTAAGACAATGTTGTTCGATGGCCCAGCCGCGCAAGCGTCTCGCGCATCTCTGGGAAGATAGCTTCGGGGCGATCGCCGAGGCTGAACAGCGCTTCCTTGCAGCCGAGACGCCGGCCGGCTTCCGCTACCGCGAGAACTTCGCCGGGCGTCATCGTGTGAGCGCCCGGGTCGCCCGGGTTTTTGCGGAACGTGCAGTAGCCGCAATAATCGCGGCAGAGATTCGTCAGCGGAATGAAGACCTTCTTAGAGTAAGTGACTCGCCGGCCTTTGAGCCGATCACGCAGCTCGCCGGCAGCCTGAAGGAGCGAATCAAGCTCGTCGCCCGTGCGAGCGCGAATCAGCGTCGAAGCGATCTCGCGCGTGATGTCGCCTTCGCGCGCCGCGGCGAGCGCCTCTTCAAACGTGATCGACGATATCGAAGTAACAACGTGCATTCATCGCCCTCAGCAAACGACAGATGAACATAAACCACAGATGAACACCGATGAACACGGATCAGAGATAGACACAAGAAGACCTTGCTACTGCTATCTGTGTTTATCTGTGTTCATCTGGGTTACTTACCCTCTGAATTTCTTCTCAGCGCATCGCCCAGCGCCTGATTTGCGTGGGCGTGATCTTGATGATCGGCCGTTCATGTATTGCCATCTCTCGATACTGCGGGTATTTCTCGCGCAGAAGCTGAACCACGAGAGAGTGCTCAGCGCCGCCGGCCAAGATCACCTCAGCAAGGCCGTGGATCAAAACATAAGCAAGCTGATTCCAATCGTCCGAGTAGTCATCAATCACCAGCGCCACCTGCGGGTTTGTTTCGATGTTGCGAACGCGCTTGAGACTTCGCGGCGCAACGCTCTTGGGTTTCTCGTCGATTGGCGAGTAGATCGCTTCGCCGTCGAACGCATAGCAAATCGGGATCACCGAAGGCCGACTGTCACCATCGGCCGTCGCAAGCCTCGCGACCCGATGCTCGCGGATGAACTGCTGCGTGCTGGTGTCGATCTCGAGCGTCATAGCACGTGAGGCGTGATGCGTGATTCGGGACCCGTGATGCGTGATGCGTGAACCGTGATGCGTGAACCGTGGTGCGTGACATTCGCGCGGCATTCGTTGTGTCTCGAAACACGAAACACGAATCACGCCTCACGCCTCACGAATCACTTTGAAATCTCAATCAACTGCTCCATCGCCTTAAGGTTCCTTCGGGTTGACCGGCCAGAGCATTCGCTCGAGCACCCATGCCGAGTCGTAACCAAGCTCTTCGGCTCGCCGCGCCACGCGAATCAGGTTCTCCGGCGACGCTTGCGGCCCGAGTTGCGGAAGCGAGATACCAACTTTCATCTTTGCTCTCCAGTAATGAGACCCGGCACTGACGTTATTAACTTTCAAGCAATGTGTCAACGCGGATAGCTCGCAAGATTCACCGGCAGTTTCGATCCCCCAAGGGCTACCCTCCGGCGTTTCAATGTTTGAAGCGATCCGACTATTGTGCTAAAACTTTCCTCAAGTCCCCGGCTAGATTGGGAGAGCAACATGGCGACGAGATTTGTTTGGCTGGTGATAGGTTTGTTTTTTTTCTGTTCTGTGCCGGCTGCCGCACAGACGCCCAAACCAAACCAGCCTTCACCTGATACGCAGCGCCGGACACCCGAGGACCGGTGGAGCCGCTCGCAAGAGACCGGGCTTCCTGAGGAAATGCGTACGCGGATGGCGATGGAGCGCGCCGAGAGCGACCACCGCAAGATACTCGACGACGTCGACAAGTTGAATCACCTATCGTCGGAGGTCGCCCGCGGCTACCACGAACGCGGCAAGCTATCGGACGAAGAACTCAAGAAGCTGAACACTATCGAAAAGCTCGCCAAGCATGTGCTCAACCATACGCTCGGTGATGAAGTTGAGGACAAGTCTCCGAAACCGTTGACGCTGGCGGAAGCCGTGGATCAGATGAAGGCAGCCGCCGCCAACATCAAGAAGACGATGACTGCCGAGACCCGCTTTGAAGTCTCCGCGGTGGTGATCGCCAACTCCAACGAAGTAATCAGTCTGGCTCATTTCATAAAGCGGACGCACGGCAAAGCCTACTGATGTCCACGTCCGGCAGACCAAACGTGGGGCAGGTTGCTTACGCAAAATCGCTGCTCTGTTGCATTGCCCTCGCCACATTGCTGGCCGTCTCCTCGTCGCCCGCTGCGCCTCAGGAAAAGAAGAAGTCCCGGTCGGAGAATCCCACTCAGACTGCTAGCGCTCCAGACCAGCAACAGGACGACGAACCTCTGCGTTTGCACTCGGACATGGTGGTCCTCAACGTCACGGTCACCGATTCGAAAGGTCAGTACGCGCGCGGGCTCAAGAAGGAGGATTTCAAAGTCACCGAAAACGATTCGGCTCAGCCGGTGAATTCGTTCTCGGCGGAAGAGGCGCCGTTCGCGGCGGCAATACTCATCGATATGAGCGGGAGCATGGGGTACAAGTTCAGTCTTGTGCGGGCTGCCGCTGCGTCATTCATCGATCACATCCGGGACAACGACCAGGTGGCCGTGTACGGGTTCAACAACAAGGTGCGTTTGATTCAGGAATTCTCGGACTCGCACGACATCTCGGACTACATATGGGACGCAAAGGCCGAAGACTCGACCCGACTGTACGATTGCATCGACGAAGCGATCGAGGCGTTGACGCAGCGACCCGAAAAGCGCCGCGCGGTTCTGATGATCTCGGACGGATGGGACAGCAGCAGCCGAAAGGCGAGCTTCGACTCGGTGATCAAGAAGGCCCTGTCCGCTGGAGTGACGATACACACGCTGGACTTGATCGAAGACAGCGCTCTCACCGGAAGCGAGGCGTTCCCGCTTCGCAGGGGACGCGGCGAGATGAAAACGTTTGCCGAGCAGACTGGCGGCCGCTACGTTCATTCGCCGCAAGGCGACACGCTGGAGACTGAGTTCAACGGTCTGGTCGACGAGCTTCGCAATCAGTACACACTGACCTACTATTCGACCAACCACAAGCGCGACGGCCGCTGGCGCAAACTTAACGTGAGCGTCTCGCGGCAGGGAATGTTCATTCGCTCGCGCCGGGGCTACTGGGCGCCGAAATCATGATCTTCGAATGTACTCTGACGAGCCTCGACCTTGACCGCTCGAACCTTGCAGGCGTATAAGTCACTGCCGCAACTAATCAAGACCAAACACGCCGATTGTTCCTTCTCCGAGGTCGGCAGACCGCCCCAGACGTTTGGCGATTTCCTCACATTGACAGGCAAACAGGCTAGAATACCGGATGGACGACCATCCATACGATGGGGAGGTTCAAATGAAATTCGGCAAAAATGACGAAGCCGGAAACGATAGTGACGCGGGCTTAATAGGCAAAGGGGTCGAAGTCTCGGGCGACATCGTCTTTGCTGGCGGGCTTCGGGTGGAAGGGCGTGTGATGGGCAGCCTGGTTTCCGAAAGCGGAACGCTGATAGTCGAGCAGGCAGCCCGCATAGAGGCTCGTGTCGATGTCGGTATCTGTATCATCAGCGGAACCATCGAGGGGAACCTAAGCGCCAAATCTCGCATTGAGATCCACAAGACCGCCCGAGTGCGCGGCGACATAACAACTCCGGTGCTGCTTGTCGAGGAAGGCGCGGTAGTCAACGGCAACGTTGGCATGGGCTCGAAGGCAGGCGCCGGTTCGGTGGAGCCAATCCGGCCCAATGTCGCCGACGAGCAGGTGAGAGTCAAAGGGGCGTGATGGCAAAGCAGGCCGAGCCGCCCAGGACGATCAAGTCTCGCGTATCCGCTTTGCTGAATTCCATCAAGCGCGGACACTCGTACTCGGGGTTGTCGTCACACGTCCCGGCGGCGCTCAGGATAGCCACCTACAACCTCGTTCTGATGGATCACGATGGCCAGGTGGTCTGGACGGGCGAGTGGGACGCCGGCGGTGCGTTTGAGTTTGGGCCGCGCCACAGTCTGCAGATCTTCTGCCAGTTCACCAACCACTCCAATCGCGAGGCCGAGATCGCCGAGTACGAGATCGAACTCATGAGCGAAGACGGTCTGGTGGTCGGCCGCTTCAGCGACTCGTTTGGGGACTCGGTCGTCGTCGTGCCGGGCCAGAGCAAAGTGCTCTCCGGCCAATGGCAGCTTTGAAGAATACTGGGGTCAGCAAAAACGAAGCGCCGGCTCCTGACTAGCGTCGCCGACCGCCTCGATCCACATTTTGCGGCAGCGACGGAGTGCCGCCGCTACATAGTGGGCCTAATAAGCCACTCGTAGCTTGACTTAACCGACGATCGAGAGAAGAATGTGTTCGTCACCGACAGGTTCCCGCTTGTTTAGCCCCAACGGCCCTGTACCCGGCCAAAGAGTCTTCCCAGGAGTTTTGCCTTATGCCTTCAACCACCAATCCGTCCGTGCGTGTGCTGACGCTTGCCGCGATGTTGATGATGCTGGCCGCTGCGTTTGTGATGCTTGCCGCCAGCGTCCCCGCTGAGACGCAATCACTCGAGACGCTGCTCGCATACTTGAAGAGCCCGAACGTCAACACGCGCCGGGACGCAGCGCGCAAGCTCGGCGAACGCCGCGTTCGCAATCAGCTTGCTGTCGAGGCTCTTTCCGCCGCCGCCACCAAAGATGACAACCCCGGCGTGCGCGAAGACGCCGTCAACTCGCTCGGCTTGATCAAAGACTTCTCAGCGCTGCCTGAGATGCTCGACTCGATCAAAGACATTGAACCCTCAGTCCGCCGCGTCGCCGTGCGCTCGCTAGTGGCGCTGTACACCGAGCACGACATTGACTTCATCACCAACCGCCGGAGCGGCTGGAATCTTTTCAATCCGCTGCTCGACACCAGCGACCACGAGATTATTGAGCCGTACATTCTTGTCGATCCCAGGATCATAACTGCGCTTGGAGAGTCGGCTCGCGGCGATAAGGATCGCGACGTGCGTATCTCGGCGATTCGAGCACTCGGCGTCCTTCGAGGCGGCGGCGCGATACCGCAGCTTGCAGAGGCGCTCACTGCAGACCAGGACATCCGGATTGAGGTGCTTCGCGCCTTTATCAAGATCGGCGACCCGTCTGCGGGACCTCACCTTGTTCCGTTTTTCGCAGACTCAGAGCAAAACGTGCGTACCCAGGCAATGGTCGCGGCTGGATTGCTGAAGTATCGTCCTGCAGTAGAGCCGTTGATGACGGTTTATCGGCTCGGGCCAGAGAAAAAAAGCTCGTTCAAGAAGGTGACCGACAAAGTGAAAGGGCGGTTCACGTACCTGCCTCCGCGCGACGAGGCCGCGTTGTGGGCGCTATCGCTGCTTGCCGATGAAAGAGCGGACCAGATCTTCGCCGAGAACTTGATAAGCTACGACGGCGACCGGAGGCAGCACGCGGTCGAGGGTCTGGCGCGCTTGGCCAAGCCGGAATACCTCGATCAGATCTCACAGCTCATCCTCAAAGAAAACGACGGAGATGTGAAGCTCGCCGAGCACTGGGCGCTTTATCGAATGGGGTCTACCCCACACCTTATCTACATTGTTCGCAAGCTTGACACCGATCAGGCGCCACAAGCGCGCGGTTACCTCCTCGAGTCAAACCCGGTCGATCTCTACGCGCACGTTCATTCGAGCACCAAGGCGATTCGCCAGGGAGTCATCGAAGTGCTCGGGCGAATCGGAGACGCCGAAACAGTGAAGGAACTCGAACCCGTAGTGCGCACATCGAGCCCGTCTACGGCTGACGCGGCCACGCTTGCGATCAAGCGAATCGAATGGCGAATGGCGGGCCGGCCTCGCGCTAGTGACGACGTGTTGCAACGCCCGCGCCGTCCAGCGAATCCGTGAGCTCGCAACGAGCAAGCTCACGTGGCCACCCAGTTGGAGAAAGCCCTCCGTCTAGGAGGGCCATGTTTATAGAACCTGTGACGTGCGCGCTCGCCCTCCGCTAGGAGGGCCATGTTCTTCTGGAGCGCGTCTCGCCTCCACCGACGCATATGGCCCTCCTGACGGAGGGCGAACGTGGTTCCGCCTTAGATCTATGAACATCGCCCTCCTGGCGGAGGGTAAGACGTCCAAGCTCGACGACCCAACACTGACGAGGCCGGTATCCGCCAAAACTTGACGCGCATCCAAACACTTGCTCGCGTTGCGCTCAATCAAACCCTGCCTCTAGAATTGACCTCTCATTCAAACAGACGGTTTGGAGACGCAGAATGACTAACTCTATAGCGGCGCTTTTGTGCGCCGCTTTGCTTTCCACGAGCGCCGGCGCCCAAGACTTCAACGGTCAAGCCAGGCAGATCATCGAACGGGCTGACTTAAAGCGCGCATTCGATCATGTCGAAGCTACTCGCGAACAGATCCTTCGCGAGTGGATCGCTCTGACCGAGATCAACGCTCCTTCCGGCAAGGAACACGCCCGAGCCGAAGCCGTTCGCCGCTTGCTCGAGTCTTACAAACTCGACCGGGTTTATTACGATTCAAAGGGCAATCTGATCGCGATCCGAAAGGGAACCGGCACGGGCAAGGCCGTCGTGTTTGACGCGCATCTCGACACAGTCTTCCAGGAAGGGCTCAAGATCAAAGCCGAGATTCGCGACGGCAAATTGTTTGCGCCCGGCGTCGGCGACGACACTCGCAACGTCGAAGCGATTCTCGCGTCGATTCGCGCGCTCGACTACGCCGGCATTCGAACCAAAGCCGACTTGATCTTTGTTTTCACCGTTGAAGAAGAAACGTCGTTCGGCGGCGCCAAGCATTTCATCGCGGAGAACAAAGACCGCATCGGCCAGTACGTCGCGTTGGACGGCGGCTACGAAGGGCTGACCTACGGCGGGATCGGGATCAACTGGTACAAACATCACTTCATCGGCGCGGGCGGGCACACCACTTCGAAGGCTCCGCCCTACTCGGCTACTCTTCCCGCGGCTCGGGCAATCGAACGCATCTACGGGCTCGAGCTTCCAAGAGACCCGGCTGTGCATTTGAACATCGGGATGCTCGGTGGCGCTGAAGTCGTCAACGCCAAAGCCGCCGATGCGTGGTTCACGGTCGATCTCCGTTCAACGGATCAGAAATCGATCGACGACTTCGAGCGAAGGATCGCAGCCATCGTCCAGGAAGAAGCTGCGCGCTACGGTATGAGGGTCAAGACCGAGGACGTTGAAGAGAAGGTCCCGGCGGCGCAGATACCCGGCAACCGCGAATCGTTCACGGTGCGAATGGCCGAAGCCGTGCATCGAGCGATGGGGTTTGAGAATGTGACGGTGACCGCGACTGCTTCAAACAACGCGAACGTAGCGTTGCTTGCGGGGCTGACCGCGATGTCGACAGGCTGCGGCCCGTGCGGCGGAGATCATTCCCTTGGCGAGTGGTGCTATATCGAGCCGTTTTATAAGGGAGTGAAGAAGTTGATCTTGTTGGAAGTGGCGCTTGCGGGGCAGTGAGCTTTCATCCCTATAGATTGGATTCCCAAATGTCGCGCAAGTCCAGCACGAAGCCTGGCAGTTCCGGTTCGGCTGAGACTTCCAGCACGCCTGACAACACGTTGACCGGCACACCTGGACGATACTCATGAACAGACCTGTTTGTGGAATCGATCAGCCAGCCGAGTAGCGCGCCATTAGCGATGTACTCTTCCATCTTCGACTGCACATCTTCGAGCTTGTCGCTAGGTGAGCGGAGTTCAATCACGAAGTCCGGGCACAGCGGCAGGAACTTGCGCTTCTGTTCCGCGGTAAACTGCGCAAGCCGCTCACGCTTTACCCACGCCGCATCAGGAGAGCGGTCGGCGCCGTTTGGCAGAGTGAATCCAGTCGACGAATCGCACGCGACTCCGGTCCCGTCTTTCTTCGCCCAGGCATAAAGTTGTCCTGTAATCGAGCTATTGTGGCTGCCGGTTTCGAATCCAGTAGGCGGCATGACTATGAGGTCTCCTTGCGCAGTGCGCTCAAGCCGGAGGTCGCGATTCTGCTGACACAGCGCGAAGAAGCGATCATCGGTCAGTTCAATCGCAGGAGCAAATCGCACGATCGCAAAAGCTCGAGTCTCCGGCGAGGCAGGCGTTTCGACCAGTGTCTGACTCATAGACCTAACCTCACTTTCGTCTGCGATTCTACCACGTCAATCGGGTTGCCACTCGTCAAGATGACGCAGTCGCGCTGCTGCCCGTTTTGCTGCGGATGCTATGTCGATCCGTGGCAGGTTATCAGTTGACGCCCTGAAGTAGCACAAACTCTCTAGTCTGCGTGCCCCGCAGTCCAACAACCACCAATCCACACAGACTAAAGTCTATGCTACTTCAATCTCATAGTCGGGTCGCCGAGGAGGACCCACGTTCTTCGAATGTCTGGATCTGAAGCAGCCGCCTTCGCGCGCATCATTGCTTCGCCCAGCGTCAGGCTTTGGCTGTTGCTGAACAACAAACGGTAAAGCTCGCGATCGATCACTGTCTGGCTGTTGGGCGAAGTCACGCCGGAGGACGCCCACACCGCTACTGCTCCGCCGCGCTCCGACTTCAAGAGCGCCTCCGCGAGACTGTCCGCCGCGGCATCGTGGAAGTAGCCGTTCAGACACGTCATCATCACGAACAGCGGCAGGCGGTCGCCGTTCGTCAAGCTTCTCGCATCGTCATTCGTCAGCAAGCCACCGTTCCACTGATTCGAGCTTCCGTGCCCGACGTAGTTGACGATCTTCTGACCTCGGCTTATCGCTTTTATCAGTTGCGACTTCGCTTCCGCGGCGTCTGCGCCGGCTCGATTGAGCCGGCTCACCTTAAGACCCGACGGCATTAGCTCCTGAATCTGAGCGCTTGCAGTCTCGAAGTCGAACTCGTCGTTGCGGTCTGCTACTAACAGGGCTTCTGTTGCGGCTCTTGAGCCTTCATAAAAGATGATCTTGGAGACCATCGTCGCGGCTTCATCCGGGCTCCTGAAAGGCAAGCGGCCGATCGAAATCTCCGGCAGTCCATCGTTCTTGAAGTCGGCGAACCAATCATCGGAGGCAGTCTCCATCAGCGAAGTGTCCACCAGTTTGGTCGGGACTAAGTCGTTATCGCCGAAGCCAAGATAGTTCCTGGGATCCAGACTGGCGTCTCCGGCGAAGAGCACGAAGCTCGGTTTTTCTTTCCAGTTGGTTGCCGCGTACGAGATGAAGTCTTTCACAGCTTGAGGCGTTTTCTCGCCGTAGCTGAACTCGTCAAAGATGTCTTCGATGTCTACAAGCGCAACGTGCAGGCCCTGCCCCTCCCTCAGCTTCTTCAAAGGTTCGAGCGACGAGAAGAAAAGCGATGAGTGACGATTAACAGATTCGCCTGGTTGCTGGCGTTTCTCCAGTTGGAAGGTTGATCGAGCTTGATCAGGGCAGGCCGCTTCACTCGGTCTTGGGTAAGCGCAAGCAGAGTCCTCGTCTCTTGACCCTGCACATTCACGGTCACCGCGTAGCCTTCTCCTTGCCGCTGCACTGCGCCGGTCAACTCGGCAACTGAAGCCGGATCGGTTATGTCGACAATTCTAATCGATGGGCTTGTGAAGCCTGCGATGGTCTGGCTGCTGCCCGCGGGAACAATCATGCGCAGCGAGTCTTGATCGCAGGTGTAGGTGTGCGCGTAAGTCAAACGAACGTAGTCGACGAGGCTCACATCGCTGGGCCCCAATTCCGACACGAGGCTGATCACGTTGTCGCCTTCAATCAGCAGCGAAGGCTTAACAGCGAACTTCTCAACCTTGTTCGCCTGGCCGTCAAAGACAAGTTTGCCTATCTCTGTTTTATTGAGCCGAACACTTACTTGATGATCCGGCGCGGCGCCTCGAAGATCAGTCACGCCTTGAAGCGCGATCTCAAGCTCAGCCGGTTTGCCGGATTTCACATCAAGGTGGCGGACGCTGACTTTCTGATCGACTGGTTGGGAAGCGAGTACGGCGCCGAAGAAGTTCTCGGCATCGCCGTTCTTGAGACTCGAAAAATAGATAGTCCTGTCTTGGCGCTCAACGGTGTAAGCGAAGCTTCTGAGGCCGCCGGCCTTACCCTTGCCCTTCAAGGTGTTGATTCGCCTGCCCGGGCGGTCCCCGCTTACAAGCCAGTAAACGTGCGCGCTGGTGAAAGCGCTGTCCTGGCCAGTCGCGAAGAACTCGATCGCATCTCCCGGGTCTAAGCTGCCATCGTGTTCACCCCTGACGAGAATCGCCTGCTCGGTTCCCTCGAGGTGGAGCTGCAGACGACGAGGATCGGTCTTTGAATCAAACCCTGCCGCGACAAGCTCCTGCTGGGTGACTCGATACCAGCCTTCTTCTTTGATGGTCATCTTCACTGCCGGACTTAGCCCAGGAGCGAGCGCGTTTTGACTCGCGCTGGTAAACGACAAAGTAGTTAGCTGCGCCGACGATGAAACGTCGCGAACGGGCCGATACGTCAAAGGCATCTGAGAGACTCTCGGCTCACCCGTCCCAAGGCTACTCAAGAGATCTGCGCGGCTCTCGCGAGAAGGCTCGCCCCCTACGCGGCGGACGCTGAAGGGTCCGTGCATCGAGCTAGTCCCATTCAGATCGATCTCTTCAAGCCAGTAATGCTCGGCGCGACAATCCGCAAATCGCGAGGTGCAATCCGCAATTCCTTTGTCCCACCATGCGTAAGATTGGCCTGCCTGGAGCTTGGTGCTCGCGCCGGCAGTTAGAGCCGAGCCCGCAACTAGTTCGGGATTCACCAACGAGCGCTTACCGGCGACTTCGCGATAGATGTTGAAGCCCAGGTTCTCGGCTTCGAACCCGGTTTGCCATTTCAGGAGCACGCCTTCGTCGTAGCTGGTAGCTTCGAAAGATGAGAGCTTCACCGCGGTCGGCGAAGCGGACAGCTTGGCGAGAAAACCGTCTCCTCCGAAGCCTCCCCCGTAACTAGGCTGAAATGCGCCGGGTGTAGTGGGAAAATCCGTGACGAAGGTCTGGCCAGCAACGTATGCATTGTCTGCCGAGTCAACGGCGATACCGAAACCAAGACCGCCGAGTCCTCCCGCATTACCTCCGATCAAGGTCGAGTAAGCCAGGGCCGTTCCGGTTGGAGTGAGCTTGGACACGAAAGCTTGCGAGCACACCGATGAGCAAGGGCTTCCAAGAGGTATCGCGTCCGGCGTTAACGGAAAGTCCGTCGAAGAAGTGTTGCCTGTCACGTATGCGTTTCCCGAGGAGTCCACCGCTATTGCTCTGGCTACGTCACCGCCAGCGCCTCCAAAATAAGTGAAGAAAACCGCCGACGACCCGCTCGAACTGAGTCTGGCGATCAGCGCATCGTTGGTTCCACCCGCAAACGGCCGAATGGGACTTGCCGATATGTCGTCAGAGGCTGCGGAGCCGACTACGCAGGCTGAACCCAATGAGTCAACCGCAATCGCAGAGCCCGAGTCGGTCACGGAACCGCCAAGAAAGGTTGAATACAGCAATGCGGAGCCGGAACGGTTCAGCTTGGCGACGAATGCATCCGAAGTGGCG
Source organism: Candidatus Onstottus arcticum (assembly GCA_038040485.1). GTDB lineage: Bacteria > Acidobacteriota > Blastocatellia > UBA7656 > UBA7656 > Onstottus_B > Onstottus_B arcticum. Next base: position 4,579 of record JBBPIE010000020.1, on the reverse strand, counting down.
CTACCTGCCACGTACACGGTGGAAGGAGTGCTAGGATCAACTATGATTTCGTTTATCCCGTTTACTCGATGAACGATTGAGAGCGAACTCCAGGTATCGCCGCCGTTGGTGCTTTTGAAGCAGTTATTGGTTGCTCCCGCGTAGACGATCGACGGATCAACAGGATCGACGGCGATCGCCCCGATACTGAGTTCGGTCAAGCCGGTGTTGACCTGCGTCCAGGAGCCGCCGGAATTCGTGCTCTTGAATACGCCTCCAATGCTGGTACCCACGTATACCGTCGCAAGCGAACTCGGAGCGGTTGTTATGCAACGCATACCTCCGTTGCCGGAAGGAATCGAACCGAAGCTCCCGTTAAGTTTGAAGATGCCGCTGTTGTCTGTTCCGACGTAAACCGCACCCGTGGTTGTTCGATCGATCGCCAGACAACGCACGTGAGCCTGGGGAAACAGAAAAATATTGCCGCCCCATGTAGCGCCGGCGTCAGTGGTTGGGAAAACCCCGAAGATAGAGTTACTTGAAAAAAGCCTCGACGGGTTGTCGCGATCGATCACCAGCGCCTCGGCAAAAGTGGCGAAGACATTGATCCAACTGGCACCTGAATCAGTGCTCTTAAAAACGCCTACAGGCATCGGCCCGGTGGGAGCCGTTCCGGCGTACACGGTTGTGGGCGTCAGCGGGTCTATGGCGAGATCCGTCACCACGAGCGGGCTCGTCACGCCCGTGCCGCTCGGTAGCCAGCTTCCGCCTCCATCGGTGGTTTTGAAAATACCGTCAAACTCGGTGCCGGCGTAAAGCGTGTTCGGGTTTGCAGGATCGATCACCAACGACCGCACCCATGAGGTCCCGGCAAGCCCGTTGTTGATGGCCGCCCAACTCGCGCCACCGTCGGTGCTTTTGAGCAAAGTCTTGCCCCCGAATGAAGGCTGCAAGGCGTTTATCGTCGGAAAGTCGGGCGACCTGGTGCTGCCGGTCACATAAGCATTTCCATCCGCGTCGAGCGCTATGCCGGCCCCGGCGCTCACACCAGTCCCGCAAAGGTAAGTAGAATACTCGAACGCGTTCCCGGCCGGATTGAGCCTGGAGACAAACGCAGTCTGCCTGAAGAAATTACTTTGCAGAGCATTGGCAAGCGGAAAATTCGGCGAGCTAGTGGTGCCTGTGACGACCGCCCCAAAACCGTCTACGGCGATCGCGCCGCCGACATCGTTCAAGCTGCCCCCCAAATAGGTCGAGTATGTAAGCTTCGAACCGTCCGGTTCAAGTTTGGCGACGAACGCGTCCCTCTGGCCGCCGTTTGCACCCTGGAGGGCATCCTTGACCGGGAAATTCTGCGACAATGTCTGACCGGTTACATGCGCGCCGCCCGCGGAGTCCAGCGCGATACCGAACGCAGAGTCCTCGGACGTGCCTCCAAGGTAAGTTGAATACAACAGTGCGTCGCCGGCCGCGTTCATCTTGGCCACAAACGCGTCGGCAGCTCCCGCCCTGGCCGGCTGAATCGGCGTCGCGGTCGGGAAGTTGAGAGAATCAGTGCCGCCGGTGATGTAAGCGGCGCCAGCAGCATCAACCGCGACGGCATTAGCGGTATCGCCGCCTGTTCCACCCAGGTAGGTGGAATAGCTCAAGGCCGGATCGATCACCAGCCGCTTCCCGATACACCTCGTTCTTGCCGCTCATCGAGTAGCGAGCTGCGATTGATCTTCTTCTGCCATTGATTTCCTGGTAGACGACCGGCTTGCGCTGACGAACCTCTCCCACTGACGTGCTGAAGACAAGGTCACCGTTTTCGTCTATCCGCAATCGATCCCCTCCGTCGAAGCACAATCGTATCGCGCGAGGATTTGCTCCAGGAGCCACGTTGAAGTCGTACTCGAGACTTCCTTGATCACCGTAGTAGACCAGATCGATCCCTCGATACACCGAGCGATAGCGCACCTTCGCGTAGTTGCTTATGTTCGTGCGCCACTTCTCCGGATCGTTGCCGATGAAGTAGTTGCTCTTGCCGGGCAGTTCCTCCATGCGTTCAGCGCGCGGCGATCGGCGGCCGCCGACGAGCTTTATTCGCAAGACGCTGTGCGGCTTCACGCTCTGCGATGGCTCGAGATGATGGGCGGATTCGCCCGGCGACTGGCTACGCACTATTGCTCGCAGCGTGTCGAAGGGCTGCAGTGACGAAGGGCTCATCCGCTCTCGATTGTCGGAAGAAGAATCGTTTCCGGCGGGTCTGCTTAACGCGATCACTGCTTCATTAGCCGTCAGGAACAATGCGTAGCCCCGGCCTCGCGATGCGAACTTCACTCGCGAATCGAACTGGCCCTCGTTCGCTTCAAAGCTCATTGGCAGATTGCCGTGGGTTTCAGCGAGTCGTGCATCACGCGAGGCGTTCGCATCAGGTCGTGTGAGATCCGGCTTGTCGAGATCGTTTCCGAATTCCGCCGCCGCGCGTGCCGGCGGCGCAGCGTTCGCAAAGAGAACCGGAAGCGACAGTTCGTTCAGAGCTCCTATAAGGAGCGACAGCAGAACCAGAATCCGAATCGTTCGGCTTCGTTGAGTTACCATTCAATTCCTCCATCTCGAACGCAGAAGCAGCTTGAATTCAGATCGACCCAGAGCACCCCCGGACACTGGAGTAGGCGCTCGACCAGCGGTCGAGGGGTCACTGAACTGCACGACGATTGGTTTGAGAAACCGGTCACGGACATCTGGCTGTTCACTTCTTCCGAGGTTGCGACGAGCACAGACGGCGTGAATATACTATCAACAACATCGGCCGGCAAGATGTTTCTCAAAACTCTGGTCCCGCGCACGGTAAAGCCCTAAGTCGGCGCGGGCGACTTCGCGGCTGAAAGAAAACCAGCCTGTTGGTTGATGCTCGCTAATGCATGAGTTAGGATTCCCGCCGAGGATTCAGCTTTGCGAAACATTGTCGAGTGCATTCCAAACTTCAGCGAAGGCCGGCGCGCCCAAGTCATCGACCAGATCGTCGCTGCCATCAAATCCGTTCCCGGAGCCGTGCTGCTCGACAGCGAGTCGGACGCCGATCACAACCGCTCGGTCGTCACTTTCGTAGCTGAACCCGATCGCGTAGTCGATGCCGCAATCGCAGCCGCTAAGAAAGCCGCCGAGTTGATCGATTTGAACAAGCACTCGGGTGAGCACCCTCGGATGGGCGCGACCGACGTCATACCGTTCGTGCCGATCTCGGGCGTGACGATGGACGAATGCGTGCAGCTTGCGCGCACTTGCGGCGAACGAATGTGGAGCGAGCTCGGCATACCGGTCTACCTCTACGAGAAAGCCGCGACCAGACCTGAGCGTGAAAACCTCGCGACGGTGCGCAAGGGCCAGTTCGAAGGCATACGCGACGAAATCGCAATCAACGAAGCTCGGCGTCCGGACTACGGCGAGGCGAGGGTTCATCCGACCGCCGGCATTACCGCTGTAGGCGCGCGGCCGCCGTTGATTGCCTACAACGTAAACCTCGGCACCTCGGACATCGAGATCGCCAACAAGATCGCGCGCGCGGTCAGGCATCAAACCGGCGGGTTGCGTTTTGTGAAGGCGCTCGGGTTTGAGTTGAAGGATCGAGGCATCGTGCAAGTCTCGATGAACATGGTGAACTACGAAGGCACGCCGCTGTTTCGCGCCTTCGAGATGATAAAACGCGAGGCCGAACGATACGGCGTTTCGGTTGTCGGTTCTGAAATCGTCGGGCTTGTTCCGCAGCGCGCGTTGAACGCGGCCGCGGATTTCTATCTTCAGCTCGAAAGCTTCAGCGAGGAGCAGATCCTCGAGCAGCGATTGAACGCGGCGATCGAGGAGAGCGAGCGATGAGCGCTACCCGGCTTGATGGCAACGAGAGTCTGGGAACGTTCGCCGAGTTGGTCGCGGCGGGCACCCCAGCGCCCGGCGGCGGAAGCGTCGCGGCTCACAGCGGGATGATGGCGGCGGCGCTTGGCCAAATGGTCTGCAACCTGACGATCGGCAAACCGAAGTTTGCAGACCGCGAGCCGCGAATGACAGAACTGCGCGATGAGCTTGGGCGACTGGGCGGCCGGCTGCGCGAGTTGATAGCCGAAGACGCTGCTAGCTTTGAAGCTGTGCTGGCGGCTTACCGGTTGCCGAAGGAAACCGACGAGCAGAAGGCCGCGCGAGCCGAGAGCATTCAGGCGGCAATCGAGGTCGCCGTGAGCGTTCCGCTGGAAACCGCCGAGCGAAGCTTTGAAGTGCTGGAGTTGCTTCGCGAGATCGCCGACAGCGGCAATCCGAACGCGATCTCTGATGTTGCTGTTGGAAGCCAGCTTGCGGAGGTTGCGATCAAGGGAGCCGGGTACAACGTGGCGGCAAATCTTGGAACGATGGGCGACCTCGACAAGGCTCGCGACGCAGACGAACGGATGCAAACGCTGATCGGTCAGGCGAAGAAGCTCGCAGCAGAAGTCGAATCGAAGGCAGAATGAGAGCTGCACGGGCGTCTATCGGTGGGCGCCCCTAACTCACAAGTGCCCCGGAATACGCAGCAAGGGGCGGCCACGGAGCAACTATGCTCGAATACGAGCTGATGTGAGAATGAAAC
>JBBPIE010000019.1:0-125428 GCA_038040485.1 Candidatus Onstottus arcticum | reverse complement strand
GCTCAAAATCACAAGCTTCTCGGACTTTTGCAAGAGGCTCTTTAGTCTGTGTCCGTAGCATAGACTTTAGTCTGTGTCCGTAGCATAGACTTTAGTCTGTGTCCGTAGCATAGACTTTAGTCTGTGTCCCCCTCGGAGACCGGAGGCTAATCACGTCCCCGTACCAACTTAGTCACGAGGGTATATTGCAAACACAATCTAAACCCTACTACCGGCGAAACTTGCCGCACTGGCAACCAGCAGGTGCCGCGATATTCCTAACCTGGCAACTGGACGGGTCGCTGCCGCGTTCGGCACGCGAGCGGCTCGCCGCGACCCGGTCTTTGCTTAATCGCGAGGCGGCCAGAGTTGGCGAAGATCCTGATCAACGGCGATCACGCCACAGCAAAAGACAGTTTGCCGTGCTCGACCAGATACTCGACAAGGCTGACAGCGGGCCTCTGTGGTTGAAGGAGGAAAGGATCGCTGGGATCGTCGAGGCGGCGTTGTTGGTTCGTTACTGTGAACTTTACAAGCTATGGGCCTACGTTGTGATGGCCAATCACGTCCATGCTCTTTTGCAGCCGAAGCCCCAACCAAAGGTTCCACGGCTGAGCCAGTCTATGTGCCACTAAAAGACATCACGAAGCGATTGAAGGGTTACACAGCTCTTGAAGCGAATCGGGCGCTCGGCCGAACTGGACAGACCTTCTGGCACCAGGAGTCCTTCGACCATTGGGCACGCGACGAGGGCGAGTTCTACCGAATCATCGCTTACATCGAAAACAATCCTGTAAAAGCTGGATTAGTGCTCAAGCCCGGCGATTGGAGGTGGTCTTCGGCTCATGAAAGGCTGCGGCGAGGATGGAATGAAATCCGACCCTTGACGTAGGCAAGCCTAACCAGACTGCTCAGGTCACACAGACTATTAAGTCTATGCTAGGGCATGCGGACACAGACTAAAGTCTATGCTACGTCTTCTTCGTTCTCTTCCTTCCCGGTTTCAACAAGTCGCGCGGGATCACCTTTGTAAGCTTGCGAATGTATGTCGGAGTCACGCCGAGGATCGTTGCCGCGTCCCGCGAGTTGCCTTTCGCTTTGTATAGAGCGCGGGCCCACAGCCACTTGAGCAGCGAGATCTTCGCGTCGGCCAGCAGCGGAACTTGCGCGTCGGAGAGAATGAAGTAGTGCTCCTGGTTCAGCGCGTCGATCCGTCTGCGCGCGCTATGAGCTTCCCGGCGAAGCTCGGGCAGCGGGCGAGCCCCGAGCGACGCTTCGACCTCGCTGATCATCTTGCAGGCTTCGACAGGATTCGTCGCGCAGATTGCCTGCGCCAGCAGCGCTCGCACCTCGAGCTCGACCAGCGAGGCCCTCAGATCTTGCGCCACATCCAGCGCCTTCCACAGTACCGCCGCCGCTTCTTCTTCGCGGTCCTGCGCCAGGTACAGCTTGCCGAGCGTTCGGCCCAGCTCGGCCTTCTGCGATTGACTGTTAGCCTGCTCGGCGATCTCGGACGCCGTATCAAGCGCCTTCTCCGCTCGCTCCCATTCGCGCCGCGCAAGGTGAACTCGCGCCTTGATCTCGTACGTCGAAGCGATCTGCGTGCTTCGCGCTTTCACTCCCGTCGCAAGCGCGCGGCTAACATAGGTGTCCGCTCTCTCGTACTCCTTGAGCGAAACCAGTGTCGCTGCGATGTTGTTTAGCGTCAGATAAGCATAAAGGTCATGATTCATCTGCTCGAACGTCGCATACGCAAACTCCAGATACTTGAGCGCCGTTTCGTGCTCCCCCATCACGTTCAACGCCAGAGCCACGTTCACCCTCGCGACTGCAAGGTTGTACTCATCATGGCTCTTGAGCAGTATCTTCACACAACGTTCGAGCGTGCCGCGGGCCTCCTCGACTCTGCCCATTCGATTCAACACCGCGCCCAGACAAAGATACGCCAGCCCCAGCCGGTACGAACGCGACTGGCCTGCATAGATCGTAACGGCTTCCTCGAACGCGGCAGCCGCTTCGTTCCATCGCTCGAGCGACCAGTGAGCCTGCCCTTGAAGCTGCACTGCTTCGCCAAGAATAACTTCGTCGTCGCGGACTGTGGCGACAGTCCGTGCCATCGCTGCCAGACGCAGCGCTTCTGTCGGTTCATTCCGGCGATAGAGGTAGAGCGCGCACGTAAGCACCACGCGAGCCGAAAGCCCAAACGGCACATGATCGATGTGCTCGAGGTACGGCGCGAGCGCCTCTTCCATTTCGTCCAGCCGGCCGCCCCTCCCTGCAAGCTCCGCCGCGAGCATTCGTTTGCGTATCGTTGATTCCTCGAACTCCAACCCTCGACGCCAGTCGTCCGAGAGCAGGCTTTCGATCCGAGAGTAGTGGCCCGACTCCCTCAACTCCTCCAATGTGCCGACATCCACGGAAGCGTGCGCCATTTCTATCCTTTCCTCGGTCGCGAGTGCGATGGCTAAGCCATCGCATTGTTGAACAGCACTACCACAGTGTCAAGCAAAACGCGCGCGCATTTCCGGGCCATATGCCCCCTCTGGGTGAGCGCCTTTCGGCCGGAAAAACACGCGGGCCAGTTACTCAGCTAGCCGTCCGAAACACCCGGCTCGCAAGCGGCGCACACAGTAGCACCAGCAACAAACCCAGGGCGGAAATCGTGATGATCTTGCCGGCGCGCCTCGCGGGTGTGTCGAGAAAGTCCAGCGTCACTCGGTGACTGCCGGGTTGCAGATCGATGCCTATGTCGCCCATTTCCTCATCCGTTGCGATGTCCACCCGCTGACCGTCAACCATCGCGGTCCAACCCGGGAAGTTGAACGTGCGAACCCGAAGCCGGTCTTCCGCTTCCAACTCGGCGTGAATAATTCGATGCTCCGGTTCCCACCGCTCAACCGTGACCGTTCCGTGATCTCCCTCAATCTCAACAGGCGGGAGATCGTCGGGTAGCTCTTCTGGATCAGCGGGCGCGGTCCGCGGAAGCGTTGCGTAGTTCAAGTGCTCCGAGACCGGGACGAATACCGGCGCAGACATCATTGGACCGGCGACGGCTGTCGCGCTAAAGAGCAAACCTCCGACCGCTGCCGCCAGCGCAAGCGAGCCAAACACGGCCCGCTCGGTGCGCAGTCGTTTCCCTGCCGTCTCGATCGCAGCCTGCGCGCAAGCGCCCGCAACCAACGCGGTTACCAGCGTAGTGATCGACAACATTCGCCAGGTGAAAACGCCGATGTCGATCTTGGGGATGAGCATGCCCAGCGGCTGTGACAGCTTCACCATCATGAAGCTCGTAAAAACTCCAAGCACGATCCACAATTTCATTCTTAGCCTGAGTTCGGGCTCGAGTAGCGAAACCGGCAGCTTGAATTTCATGAGCAAGGCGCACGCGACAATCACCAGTGTCCCGAAGATCCACATCGCGTCAATGCTATGAAAGAACCCGCGATGCACTTCGGCGTTGTAGAGATCGTGAACGAAGACGTAGGTCTTGTGATACGGCCACGTCTCGGCGATGTACTCGCGATGAATCAAGTCTTGCTCGAGAAACGCAGGCAGGATGTACGCAGCCGACAGCGCAAGCCCAATGACGACTCCCCCTCCTATCCAAATCAATCCCTTCCAACGCCGCGTCATCAGCGCTCTGACCGCCACATAGAGTCCGAAACCCAGGGTGAACTGATATGCAGTCGGCGGATGCGACCAGAGAAACCCGCCGTAGCTCAACGCCAGCAAAGCAACCGCTGCGAGCTTACCGCTGAGCTTTGTGTCCTTCTGTTCCTGGCTCATCAGCCGTTCGCTGAATAGCAGGATCAGCGGCATCCAGATGAATCCGAGCAACTCGGCGAGCGCGCCGCGCTGATATTGATCGGCAAGGTGATACGGAAGGAATATGTAGGCCGCCATCGCGACCAGGGCCGCCCGCCGGCCCATCGCTTCGCGAGCGTAGAGGTACATCGCGGCCGCCGACGCGATCATCATCAACAGGTGCGCATCCAACAGCGCGCGCAGCCAATCGCGCGTGACAAAGTAAAACGCAGAAGTCACATAGTAGATGGCCGGCGGATAGTAGATTGTCGTCGCAGCGCCAAATCCCCTATTGGTGTCTTCTTCCCATCGCGGGTAGATCTCGCCCGCTGCAAGCCCGTTGTAGAACGACTTCATCTGGTCGTAGTGAAGAAACATATCGTGGGTATTCGGCATGCGCAGCGAAAGCCCGAGATCGCCTTGGTCCGAGCTTCCCATGAAAAAGAAAGGAACGACCGCGATGGCAGATAGCGCGATGCAGAGCAGGGCTACGAGCAGTCTGGTGTCGCGGACGCTCATCGCATGCGGCTTGGTCTTTGACTCACCTGCTTTCTTCTTTTTCTTGAAGGCCATAGTCTAACCATCGGCAACCTCGCCCGGGTGACGAGCCTCGTCTATCCCGAAACAATTGGCGGGAATGCTAGCATAGCGCCCGACAATGATAAAATGATCCACGCCTGCTCTGCCGCGCGTTTAACTATCGAATGACGATGAATCTCAAGAGAGCGTGCTCGGTTCTAGCAGCGCTTGCGCTGCTGATCGGCTCGAACCCAACAGGTTTCCGCGTTACCGCGGCGGCTTTAGCGGCGCAAACGGAGCGCTCCTCGCTAGCGCTTCCTCCTGAAGAGCGCGGAAGCGTCGCGCTCGACCAGTCGCTTCGCGACCTCACGAATCCGTACACCGTCCTGAGCATCGGCGTCCGCCCAGGCGATGCGGATGAGGGCACTCTGGCCTATTATCGCAAAGCGCTTGGGGCGCGGACTGTGCTGCTATTTGCGACTCGAGGCGAAACTGGCGACCGCGCGACTTGCGGCGACACCGGCGCTGAGCCTGGCTTCACTCGCACTCGCGAGGCTCTTGAAGCGGCGCGCGTGCTTGGGGCCGATTTGTTTTTTCTCAACCTGCGAGATTTCGGCTACTCGAAATCGGCCAACGAAGCGTTGAGCGTTTGGGGTCACGACGACGCGCTCGGAAAGCTAGTACGCGCGATTCGATCGCTACGCCCGGACGTGATCATCACGAATCACAACCCGGCCACCGGCGATGGGCAACAGCAAGCCCTCGCACAGCTCACGCGCGAGGCCTTCGACGAGTCGGCCAACCCGGAGCGGGCTCCCGAAGCCGGTTCCGGGCCCTGGCGCGTCCGCCGCCTGTTCGAACGAGCCGGCGATTCACGAGCCGACGTGTCCGTAACCCTGAGCGAGCGGGACGCCGCTCGCGGACAAAGCTACGCCGAGATCGGCTTGGCTGCGCGTCGAAGAAACGCCTCGATCCGATTATCCGGAAGCCTCGATGCTCCGCCGCCAGACCACGAGAAGAGTCACTATAAGTTGATCGCTGCGGCGCCCTCGGAAAGGCTTGATGGAAGCTCGTTGGTCGCGGGGTTGACGCTCGCTGAAAACCTTCGCCGCTCGATAGAAGCGCCGCGCGTAGGCGATCTATCGGTTCTCGAAGCGACGACCAAACCCTCCGAGTTGATTGACGCGCTTTACGATAAGCTCCTCGAGAAACGAGCCGAAGGCTCCGCTGAACAGTTGCAGTCGCGCTACGGCGCGGAATACGGCCGCGTCATTCGATTCACCGCTTCGCTCGAACACGCGCTTGCCATGCTGCTCGGGCTTAGCCTGGAAGTCACGATAAGCGATCGCATAGCAGTGCCCGGACAGAAGCTCGCAGCGCGCGCGGTCCTCCGCAACGGGAGCTCGCGCCCCTTGCCGGTCGTGATGCGAATGCCCGAGGCGCTCGCGTCGACCGTGTCTGCCAATCCGGAATACAAGAGTTCAGACGCAGTCTGGGTCGCTCAGAACGCCTCGACTTCGCGTGACATGGAGTACGAGATACCCAAAGACGCCGAGCCAACGCTGCCACGCGCCGGCCACCTTCATGATGAACAATACTATCCGATTGGCTCGTCGCTTCCGGGCGCTTTGCCGGCCGAGCCGTTCGGCCATCGGCTGGGCGTTCTCGGAGACGTAGGACTTCGCGACGTGAGCATTCCTCTCGCGGCGCTGGCGCGATACGACGTTTCGTCCTCGGTCGAGATCTCGACTATTCCGTTCGCCATCTTGACGGACTGGTCGAAGCCCCGCGCGATCGAAGTCCCGGTTCGCGTTCGCAACCGGACACACGGCCCGCTGGCTGGCGCGCTTTGGGTCGTGCCGCTCGCGCTAACGGACGACGGCTACGAACCTGTGCGCCTCCGGTTCACGCGTGAAGACGAAGAGATCGCGATCAAGCTCAATCTAAAGCTGCCGATTCTGAAGCCGCCGCTTGCGCCCGATGTGCTGCTCGAGTTCCGGCGCGAAAAGCCGGCATCGCCTGAACCCCTCGGGCTCGCGAAGATCCTCATCCATCTAATCGGCTTCGAGGTTGCCGAAGCCTTGAATGTCGGCTACATCAGCGGCGGCACCGCGTGGCTCGCCGACGCGCTCTACCAGCTTGGCATTACAGCGAGCGAGATCGCAGTCGAGAACATGGCGCGAGCCGACAACGGATCGGGGAAAGCAGCCGGTTGCAGCGATCTTGCTCGCTTCGACACGATCGTCATTGATAGCTGCGCTTACCTCACAAGGCCGGACTTGATGTTGAAGAACTCCTGCCTGCTGAAATACGTGAAGGAAGGTGGGAACCTTGTCGTCTTTGATCAGCGGCCCGACGATTGGAACCTCATCACCAGCCGGTCTCCATTTGCGCCGTACCCGATCAAGCTGTCGGCGGATCGCGTCGCTTCTGAGAACGCGCCGGTCAGGATACTGGACGAAGATCACCCGCTACTGTCAAAGCCGAACAGGATAACGGGAAAGGATTTCGATGGCTGGGTGAGTGATCAGGCGGTGAATCTTCCGCGCGAATGGTCCAGCAAGTTCACGCCGCTCCTTGAATCAAGTGACCCTGGCGAGAGCCCGAGTCAGGGCGGCTTGCTGGTCGCGCGCTACGGCGAAGGGTCTTACGTTTTTACAAGTTTCAACTGGCGCAGCCAGTTGATCGCAATGAACCCGGGCGCGTATAGAATGCTTGCGAACTTCGTGAGCTTTCCCAAAACGAACTCGAGGCCTCGCCGTGTTCGAAGCGAAAAACCCACTGGCCAATAATTCGCGCGGATTCGCGTTGTTCGCGGATAGTCTCAACCCATCTCGATGTTTCGCGCGACTCGGCGAAGCAACAGCGGCTGATCATAAAGCGCGATCAGCCCGCGTCCTACTGATTGCCGCGGGCTCTCGGCAACCGAAACCTTGAGCTTCGTTCCCTCGGCTATGCGTTCATCAAGACCGGCCAGCAACGCCATCCCGCCGGTCAAGACCATGCCTCGATCGTGCACGTCGCCGGCTACTTCCGGCGGAAGCCTCTCGAGCACTGCGCGCACAGCTTCAACGATCTGCTTAACAACGATGTCTATCGCGTTGTGAATCTCGTGAGACGAGACCTCGATGACTTCCGGGCCACCCTCGCTCATGTTCTGACCCTTGACCACGCTCTTGTGATCTTCGACCGGGTCGGTAGCCGAACCAAGCACCATCTTCAAGCGCTCGGCCGTCCGTTCGCCAATCAGCACGCGGCGCTCGCGTTTTATGTATTCGGTGATCGCGCGGTCCATGTCCAACCCGCCGATGCGTAGCGTCTCGGACTCGACGATGCCCGCGTTGGCAGCCACCGCGATCGACGTCGTAGCCCCGCCCACATCGACCACCATCGAAGCTTTCATCTCAGCCACCGGAAGCTTTGCGCCGATCGCCGCCGCCAGTCCTTCTTCGACAAGATAGACACGGCTTGCGCCGATCCCGCGAACCACTTCGCGAATCGCAAATCGCTCGACCGAGCTAATCCCCGACGGCACGCTGTGTATGATGCGCCGCGAAAACCGCGCACGCCCGCCGCGAGCCTTGCGCACGAATTTCTGAAGCATCTTCTGCGCTAGCTCGGAGTCAGCGACTACTCCGTCTTGCATCGGGTAAACGACTTCGACGTCTTCGGGCGAGCGCCCGAGCATTTCCAGAGCTTCGTTGCCGACCGCAATGACTTCCCCGGTGACGCGGTCGTTTGCAACGAGTGAAGGCTCATTGACAACCATCCCGCGTCCGCGCCCGTAGATGAAGGTGTGAACGGTGCCCAGGTCTACCGCAAGGTCCTCGGTGAACGGATTAGCTATTGAGAATCTCATTGTTTCCCTTTTGATCCCGAACTTCTGCTCGTCGCCAGATGATAACAACAGCAGTGAGAAACTAAAAGATTTTCCGATCTATCTTTGACGACTCTTGCTTGTCACACTGTCACGGTTGGTTGCTTCGGCGTCTTGAATTCGAGGCTGTTCATGCTTATGTGCTTTGGTTGAGAATGGAGGCTGAAGACATGATGGCCGACGGCCATGCTTGAAGTTCATCGCACTGGGTGGCGAGAGGTGTTATTTGATCCTGGGGGAACGCTCTTCAACGATTGCGGAGCGCCCTTATTGCCGCGATATCCGGTTTGGCGTTGGTAACTCTATCTCAAGCTCTATCCACTCAAATGCGCGATCCTTTGGGGTTAGTTGATAGCCTTTAAAGTTAATCAAACAATAAGTACCTCGACCCTGATTGCCCGCGAGCTTAGAATCGGCACACCGAATATCCCGACCTTGAGCCAGTCCGTATACTCATATAGCGGCTAGCGTTGGCACGTGTTGCTTTCGTCTATTACGCGGCCTCTAGTCAGCTCTTTTTAGCCAACTGGAAACGCCTGCCTTTCGATAAACCCCGTCTCGCGAATCCCACTTGTAAACGTCTTCGGCTATTCGCCAATAGGGCCTTCCGTTCTCGACATAAGATTCAGACCACCTGATGTGCACATCCTCACTTCCGCTTTGCTTGTCCGGTTTCAAAAAGAGCTCTCGCCCTGACACACATCTTTCGCGGATCGGCGTTCCTTCTTCCTTAAACTCGAACAAGATTGGCTTGACGGTACAGTCGGGCTCTAATGTCCAAATGCAAATGCTATTAGAATTGTCTTGACCCACAAAAACATAATCCATTTTGCCATCGCGGTTGATGTCTTTCTTAAGCGGTTCTCTGAACCCGAAAAAGGAGAATCCCGCACGTTCGTTTGAAACAATCTTCGAGTCTTTTTTGACGATTATCCTCACATCTATCCCAGTCAAGAACGATCTCTTCCGAAATGAACGATTGAGTGCCCGCCAGGAAAGAACAAAGTGCACCTCGCAGTCCTCCAGAGTCAGAACGTCCGATCTGAAAGGAAACTCTTCGTCTGGTTGAAGGTCCGCCAAGCGAAGCGAACCACTATGGTCAATCAAGACGTCCTGTCTTTCCGCGTGCGGACCGGATCGTACAACCTGATAACCGCTAGCCCCCTTGGCGAGAATAACCGCCTTGAGCCGGCCATCTTTGTCGATGCCGACAACCTGATATTTCTCGTCGATGCCGCCAAAAGCCCCCCAGGCAAATGGCTTTACTATTTGCTGTTCGCGTTCTAGAAGAGCCGCCAATTCTGGGCTGACTTTGTCCTGCGGGCTATCATCTCGCGACTGCTGGTCCGTTGGCCGATCGGTATTGGCCTTCGGTATCTTAACGTTGTCTTGCGAAAAAGAACCGGAAACTGCCAAAAGGGATGCCCAAAGCGCGACATGAAGGACCCGCTTCTTAGAAAGGTGTTTCGAGTGCTGGTGGTCGCGCATCATCCTCCCATTTGTCTCGAAGCTTCCCTCATACAATAACCGAACCATTCAAAATCGGAGAGTATGCCTTTGTATTCGTTGTATCTGGCCTTATATGCGCCTTTGAGCTGATCCGGGGTCCTGCCTATGACGGCATTTTGTCCTAGGTACGCTGCGCCCGCCATAGCGAGATTTCCCCCGGTCTTGCTTACTAGGTCCGCAAGGAACAGTCCTCCAACGGTGAGATTAGCTTCGACACTCCCTGTAAATACGCGCCTTGAGCTAGTGTCACCGAGTATCTCCTCCATGGAGTATCCGGAACCTTGCATGTATTGGCGAGCTGTTGCCGGTAGGAGTTGCATCGGGCCGTACGCCGGGCCCTTGGGATTGTTGCGCGGATCGGTCAGGAAACTGTTCTCAATGAACCAGGTACTAAGTAACAAGCTTAGGCTGACTCCGCTAGCTTTGGCCGCGCTCTCTGCCGCAAAAAACTGCGACACGCTGGGAGCACTTCCTTTATTCTTTCCGAGCCTCGTCGACAGTGATTCTTGGAGCGCACGTTGGCATTGATCAAACGATATGGGGTTCGGTTCGAGGTCCTTTGACGAGTCATGCCCGACCCTGGCCATCGGATTGTTCAATCCATCACCAAAACCCATTTCCAACCCAAAGTAAGTTGGCGGTTCATAGTGGTATTGTCCGTCGTCATCGTCGGGGTCTTGGTCATCAAGCCCCAGCGGATCTACCCTATTAACCGGATTGTCGCGAGTGTAGCTGTACCGATTCCAACTCTGCGGATCCACCATATACCCGCTTGCGCGGTATGGATCAGCCGATTGGAATCGCCCGGTCCCTGCGGAGTATTCTCTGTTAATCGCGTACTCAATTCCGCTCTCGCCATCGTGCTCATAGCTCACGAGATGATGTTTCTCTTGAGATCCGCTCTCTCCGAAGTCCTCTCCGAACGGCAAGTGTGCTTGGCGCCCCACTACGCTTCCGCTCGTGTCCAGCGTCATCCGCACGCTCAGTCGGTCGCTCAGGAAGTATAGGCTCGTCCATGGACCTGTGCTGCTAGTCCTCTGCCGGCTTTGAATCATTCGTCCGACTGCATAAATGTAATCCAAGCGCGCCGATTTGACCTGGTATGTGGGATTCGTTGAGTAGGCTGTCGTCGCGTCGTGCTCGCCGATCACCTGCGAGCCTTGCCAGACGTAGTGCGTCCAGCTTGAACCGACGATCTTTGTTACTCGTCTGTTCTGATGATCGTAGCGGTACTGCGCCGTAGCTCCGCCGTCCACGCTGACTAATCTGTTCTCGGCATCATAGGTGTACGAGTGAAGCCCGTCGTTGGTCACATTCCCCGCAGCGTCGTACGTGTAGTTCACCGTCGAGCCGTTGTTGGTCACGCTTCCAATGCGATTCGTTGGAGCCGAGCCGCCTTGCTGAAACGTCGGTCGGTTGGAGTTTTTCCGGGGCTTGATCGTGGGAGCTGCATCTGACCGGAAGCCCGCCGGTTAGAAGCTGACTCCAATTCTCGCCCGGTTAGCGGATGCCGAGAGCGATGATGGTGTGCTTCCTTTGATCCATCAACGCTTTCCTGGCAGGAGCGTCCAAAGGTACGCGCCGACTTTGACAATTATCACCGCTGATATCGAGGATACGGTTGCGATCAACAAGAAGTGGTCTGCCAGGCCGTCAACATGTCGCGAAACGAGCTTCCCGTCATACCAATCCGCGCGATAGGAGGTGAATCCGATTAAGGAAACGAAAGTGCCGACACAGAAACCTAGAATGCCGCAGAGCCCATCAGTCAATGGTGTCCTCTCACGCCTGAATACCTTTGATATCAGCCAACCGCTTAACCATCCCACAAACGCCGCCATGGCCAAGAGGATTGTAGCGAGAATCCAATATCCTAATGTGTCGACCGCAATCATCGAAAGTCGCTCTCTTGATCTTGGACGCCTCAGTTCGCCTTCGTGTTACAGAACTGCGTCTCGACTTGCTTGCCGAGGTGTTCCCAAACCTGATCCTCAAAACCGTCAAAGCCAGTAATGAAGCCGATCAGCGCCGCGAGCCCCTTGAGGTCACCGCTCAGATCTACCTTAAACACGAGATTCATCTTTCATTCACAATTGCAAGCTTACTCTTGACCTCGTCGACGCCGTGACTGTCCCACGTGGTCGGATATGAAGGCCGTGATTTGCGGTCGGGCCCGTCTAACTCAATAGTCCCTATGCAGTTCGATCTTGCCACTTGAGAGCGTTCCTGAGCGATTGAACGAGTCCATATCGAATCCATCGAATTCTATCGAGAAGGTATCCTTTGAGGGAGAGCCGGCATCGGTGACGGAGACAGTAAAACCAACAGGAATTTCCTTGTTTATCCGACCAACACCGCTGAACGTTACGGCATTACCGGCATCGTCTTTAACACGGAACCAATAGATACTGGTCGAGACAAAGGTGATCCCTGACTTACTGTCGTGAAACGAAACGTTACCTGAGTCGGGCGCAGTAACGTTGAACGCAAACGTAGCACTAGTGCCTTCGATCGAGCCTTCACCTTTAGCCGCGTCGATTGCACCTCTGGTTAGCGATACTACCGGTTTGCCTCCCCGGAATTCGACTGTGGCTTTTCGCACGCGAATCCGTTTCAAACCGTCCTCTACAATGACGTTGCCCTCTACCTCCAGTTGGAGACTCTTCGCATTCAAACGTGCTCTATCGCCATACAACGTCATCACATCATAGCTGATCATGACCCCACGGTATTCAACGAGGTCATTATGTTGTTGTTTGGCGCCAAACTGTACAAAGAGAATGAGAGAAGGATCAGGTGAACTGGGCAACGCAAACGACTCTTCGCCTATCTTGGGAGGTTGAGTCACCACATGCGTTGTCGCCCCGCTAGGGATAATGCTGATATTCATGAGAATATCTTGTCCTGATTCCAACCGGAATGGAGCTCGACGGAAGGGCAAGTAGGCGGTTGCTTCCGCCCGTATCTCGTAAATACCCGGAGGCGCGTCAAACCGATAATTCCCGTTTTGATCAGTCGTTGTCTGCCATCTGTCGCTCTTCCCGTATAAGCCTACAGTTGCTCTGGGTATGACGGCGCCTGTGACGCCCATCGCCGTACCCTTTATTCGACCAGAAGGGCTATCGGCCGAAGGCGCTGCACGAGGCGCTTGAGGCAACACAAGACAAGCCGAGATCACAACTGCAAGAGTGCTCAAAAGCATTTGTCACGTACCTCTTGAGATATTTCGTTACTCCTCGCCGGGTCACTTTCATCAGATCTGAGTCCAAAAACATGAAGAAATTCGTGAATCAGCATCGCCCCGCGAATCTGTCCTAAACTCAAATCTCTAAATGCGGGGGTGTTGGAGAGGTCTGTGGCTTCCAACGTCCCGGAAATGTGCGCCCCGGTCATGAATGGCCCGATAGGGTTGATTGTAATCGTGTACGCCGATTGTCTTGTCCCGCTAGGCGATAGCAAGAATCCCGTACCGACCTGGGCTACTGCACCGTTGTTTACATTTAAGAACGGCATCTGTTGATACGCCCGCTTGGCTGGATCCCACGGGCCGGGATACGTGCTGTTAACCCTGATCAGGCCATTGTTGGAGTAGGTATCCATCGTGGCTATCGGGTCGTTAGTGCGATCGGGGCCGGTGAACATCTCCATACATTCAGGATGTCCTGGGTCGTTGAGGGCGTCTTTTGCCGCCTCGAGACCTTCCAGAACGGCGCCAACCTCCATCGCCCACTTCATGATGGCTGCGATATCAATGTTGATTGATGCAAGTATCCCATCCAAATTCAAAGTCATCGGAAGGTATTCACGGTCCTCGATCCAGGAATACGTGCACGAGAACTCGATGATCAAGTCTGGCAGCCACCTCGTAGTACACACCGATTCCCATCGCAGGCCAAGGGGATCGACTCTGTTCGTAGGATCATTGTTACCATAGCCGAAGCGGTTCAAGTTCTGCGGATCGTCAATAGAACCGGGAATCGGATCAACTCCCATAAATCTTCCGAGACCAGGAGCATACTGCCTGTTAACAGCATAGTCAGTCGCGCTCTCTCCGTCCCGCTCATAGCTTGTGAAATGGTGCTTCTCCAGAGTGCCGGTCTCTCCGAAGTCTTCTCCAAACGGGAGGTGCGCCTGGCGGCCCAACACGGTCCCGTTTGTATCCAAAGTCATCCTCACGCTCAATGAGTCGCGCAGGAAGTACCGGGTCGTCCACGAGCTTATGCTGCTCGTCCTCTGGCGGCTTCGGAACATTCGCCCGGCTATATAGATATTATCCAGGCGCGCGGAGGCGACCTGATATGTCGGGTTCGTTGAGTAGGCGGTCGTCGCGTCGTGCTCGGAGATCACCTGCGAGCCTTGCCAGACATAGTGCGTCCAGCTTGAACCGATGATCTTCGTCACTCGATGGTTCTGATGATCGTAACGGTACTGCGCTGTCGCTCCGCTGTCTACGCTAACCAGTCGGTTCTCGGCGTCGTACGTGTACGTGTGAAGCCCGTCGTTGGTCACGTTGGCCGCTGAGTCGTACGTGTAGTTCACCGTCGAGCCGTTGTTCGTCACGCTCCCGATTCGATTCGTCGGAGCCGAGCCTCCCTGTTGAACCGTCGTTGGAAGAGTCACGCTCTGAATCTGAGTCGGGGGCGTCTTTCCCCCGGGCAGCCCGTCATAGACCGCCGTCCGGTTTCCCCAGGGGTCGTACTCGAACAACCGTTGCGCGCTTGACCCGTTCGAGCTTTGATTTGAAGTCGCGAGCCGCCCGAGCAAGTCGTACGTGTAAGCCGCGCTCTCGGTGGTGCTGTTGATTGTTCCTGATATGCCCATCAACTGACCCGCGTTACCGGCAGTCGAGCCGGTGCCCATCTGCCCGGCCGTCGCTTGATAATTATAGGCCAGGTTCATCAGCGAGGTCGCGCCTTTTGTTGCCGTCTGACTCGTCAAATGCAGCCGATTCGCGTCGTATCCGTAGCTCTCGACGACTCCATTACCCAACGTCATCCCGGTAACCTGGCCCGCGATGTTGTATCCAAGCGCAGTCAGGTAACCAGTCGTGTCTCCCGGCTCGTTGGTCAGCGATTGCGTCCGCCCCTTGTCGTCGTGATTGACCGAAACCTGCTGACCCGATGGATAGATCATCTTCGAGAACTGGCTGCCGAGATTGTACTCGTAGTTCGTCGTGTAGGTCTTGCGCGTGTCGGATGTCTGGCCGAGTATCCAGCGTGTCACCGAGGACACTTGAAAGAAGCTGTCGAATGCGTAGGTCTCGGTGTACTTGGTCGGAATCGTCACACTCGAAAGCGCTCCCCAACTCGTGTACGCGAAGTTTCGATCGTCGGTCGCCGCGACTCCCGAAGGCAGCGACGGGCGCACCGAGCCCGAATCGTCACCACCAACACCAGTGAACCAAATCTGAGTCACGTTGCGCAGCGCATCGTAAGCGTAGTGGCTCTCGACTCCGCGCGCATTCGTCTTCTTCTTCACCGCACCATACTCGGTGTAGGAATAAGCCGAGGTCCACATCGTTCCAGTTCCGTCGTTTATGGTCGCCGTCTGCTCGGGAATCTTCTCGTACAGCAACCTTCCCGTTGCGTCGTACTTGTAACCCCGCGCCTGGTTGCCTTGATTCACCAACGTCAGCCCGTCCAGAAGCGAATAGCTGTAATATGTCTCTTGACTCAGCGCACCTGTCGAAGTCTGCTCGGTGACTTTGATCAATCGCCCGAGCCCATCATTCTCGCGTTTGGTCTTGCGGTTCACAGGATCGGTAAGCGTCACAGTGCTGCCACTGTAGTCGGCTCGCGCAATGTTGCCATCGGGCAGCGTCGTTGTCACAGCTCGATTCGCGATGTCGTACTGAATCGTAGTTGCGGGTCCGGGTGAGCCGCCCGTTTGAAACGGATTCGTTCGGCTGTGGACCCTTCCCATCGAATCGTAGCTCACGTTCACCTGTGCATTGTTGGGCGCGACCGTGTAGATCACTCGTCCCCATCCGTCGTATTGCGTTGTCGAGGTTATAGTCTTCTGCGTCCCAAGATCGTCGTACGTCCGCTGCGAAGTCGAGGAGAGAGTCGCATAGTTGAAGGCGGCGCTTGCATTCGCGCCCGTCGGAAGCGTCACGCTTGATGCTTGCAGCGCCGCATTGTATCCGATGGTCGACTCAAGGCCGGCAGGATTGGTCTGTAGAGTTGGCAGGCTCGTGTTGAAGTCGTAATCCGTCGATGTCGTTGTGTGCACGCCGTTAGGATCGCCGCTTGTCTCCGTCTCCGTCTGTGACCAATAGGTCGCGTCAGTGTTGGTCAGGTCTTTCTCCTGACAGCACGACACTTGCGCCTTCACTACGTTGCCAAAGATATCGTACTTGGCGAGATGTTGAACTGTCGTGCCGGCAGTCAGGTCGGTCCACTCCGTCGTCCCAGTCACGTTGCCCCGCGTCGTGACGCTCGCGTTCCATCCGATCAGGTGACCCGGGGGATCTGCGCTCCCGCCGTAGTCCTCCATTCCGCCCATCGCCGCGTAGTTGTCATAGGCGTAAGTCGTCTTCGCTATCATCGCGTCGTCTGCGTCGTTGGTGTTCAACAGCGCATCGTAGACGTTCGCCTCGATCACTAGGCTTCGCAGAAAGAACCCGATGTAGCCAGAGTCTGTCTTGTAGACCAATCGCGTGCGCCTTCTCACGCGCCATCCGCCGCTCTCCTGGAATCCATACTCGCGCCTGTTCGTCACGTTTCCGTACTGATCGTAATCGAAATCGACGCGGGTCTGATTCGGCGTCGGAGTCAGGTCATCAAACGACGTGACCGATTGCATCTGCTGCGACCCGCCCAAATCATTGACGTACGACAAGATGGATTTGCCGATCGACCCGCCGATATTGTCCTTGAACTCAGTTTGGGTCAGCAGTCCATTCGCAAGCGAAGAAACATTGGTCGATCGCGTCAGCAAGACTTGAGACGAATCCGGCCGCGTTACTATGAGTGTCTTGGTTTGCGCTACCGCGTCGGTCGTCATCGAGTAGGTAAATATGGCGCTGGGACTGCTGACGGCGGTCTCAGTTCGTTGCGTGAAGGCGGGCGCATCGGTCAGTTGTGTCGAGCCCGAGGTCGGGTAGTTGAACGTGACATTTGCGCTTTCTAGTCCATCGCTGATCACACCGCTCCCGTTGATGTTCATCTGCCGCCGCGCCGAAAAGTTGTACACCATCCCGTAGCCCGAATAGGTGAACAAATAGCCGGTAAGCGTCGCTGGAAAATAAACGTGTTTCAATCGAGCGAAACCCCCAGGCAAGTTTTCAACCGTAAGCCCGCTGAAGTTGTAGCTGAGCGACCCGGCTTGATAATCGAATTGCACCAGTGTCCGTGTGACCGGGTTCTGGACCGTTCCGCCAAAACCAGGCGCCTCGATCTTTGTCAGCCGCGCACTCGAGTCGTATGTGAACTGAATCTTTCTTCCGAGCGTGTCGGTCACGAAATCGATAGCCATCGGCGGATAGATGCAATTGCCTCCAGCGTCGCACACGTCTCGATAAGCGATCTGGACATAGTTGCCGTTGGAGTCGAGGATTTGCGTCGGCAACAGCCGGTTGTTGACCGCGCTGATCGAGACACTCGTGCCGTCGTTGTACAGCAGCGTCCCGCCGGTGTTTGGGTTGCCAAAGAAGCTTATGTGAGTACCGTCAGCCGTCTGATACATAGAGGACTGATAGTAATAGCCCACGCCCAGATAGCGCCTCGTGCCATCGGCCCCTATCAGCATAAGCTTGCAAGTCGGATTGCCGCCCGTGCCGACGTTGTACGCAACGATTCGTCCGAAGCCGAGCGAAAAACCGGGACTCGGCCAGCTTGCGATTGCGTCAAACGTGACCGCGTTGCCGTGTCGCGACCATATACGAGTGTTTGAATAGAGACTGAGAGTCGTGGCCAGACCTCTTCCACCCAGGCCCACGATTGGAATCGCAAGATCGAAGTTGCTGCCCTCCGGTAGGACCGCACCCAAGGCTGTCGCTTCAACTGCTCGATTGCGCGGAGAGCCGATCAAGTTACGAGGCTCGCTCCATAGCTCGTCGTAGGCAAAGTCATTCCCGCAGTAACCGCTGCCCTGCGCGTAAGCAGTCGGCGCAAGATTATCAATCAACCTTCCAAGCAATCCCTTAGCAGTCGACGCGGCAGACTCGATCGTTGGCTCGGTCGAGGTGTTCGGCGCACGCTCCGTAGCGTCGTCCGCCCCGCGTTCAGCCGATGCCGTCGTTCCCGATTGGGGCGTGCTGGATTGACCGGTGATGTTGCCGCTTCCGTCCAGCCCGGCTTGATCCAGCTTCCATTCGAGATCACTCTGCCTTTGACGTTGACCCGGTCGGATCAGCACCGGTGCTGCCGCCCAAGCGCTTCCTGCCCGGCAGTTAATCCACACGCGCCCAGGCTGTAGAAACGTCGCGCGTCCGGCGTCGTCAACCTGGAGCTTTTGAGGATCAGACGACTCCCAATCGAACTTCACGCCCTGAATCGTGCGATCGCGAAAGTCGGTTGGTGAAGCGGTGAAGATCGTGACGTCTCCAACATAGCCGACGAGCTTAAGCGGCGAAACGCGAATTCGCGAGACTCGCGCTCTTCTGTCCGCAAGCGTCTCACGTTGAGGCTTGGCCCGCACTCCGATGCCGAACAAGGATTTGAGAATCGGTTGAAGATAGCGAATCGGTGAGGTGGTTAGATCAACGGCGGTTGAAGCCAGGGCGCGCACCTCGCTTGCAGCAATCCCCGGCCCCGGCAAAATGAGAAGGCTCGAGATCAGCCCGAAGCACATAAGCTTTCTGCGAATGCTCAAGCGCCAGACTCGCCGGGAAAAGCGGAGCTTGCGTGCATTCTGACCAAATAACAGACGCTGTGATTTTGGGGGCCGCTTAGCGGAGATCGATGGCATATGAACCTCTCACGGTGATGGAATTCGCTCAGGCGCTTACGCACCGAGCTACAACCCTCAGCCGGAAAGGGTTCATCCCCAAACCCTGCCCGCTTCGGAACCAAAGAACTTGATATTACCTTTGCTTGATCGTGCCGGTGATCACCACCGGCTCCCAAGAATGTGCCAATCAGGACGCGGCGATGATACGACCGAGCTGTAACGATGTCAACAACAAAATAAAGGTAGCGATGTTGAGTCTGGAAATATTCAGCTAGCCTCTCAGGACTTCGGTCCGAGCTATCCGCAGCCTCTTTGCCAGGCAGCGCAAGGCCACACAACAAAACGGGGGCCGATGCCGGCCCCCGTTCTACTGGTTCCACAATTGGTCAGATCTTATTTGCTAACGACCGTGTACTTCGCTACAGGCGTGACAACTTTCTGCGAGACGAGGTCGGTTATCCTTGCTGTCACCGTGTAGTCGCCAGGCTCCGCAAGCTTGTCCTGAAGCGGGATCGCTCTCGCTATGACTAACTGCTGGCCCTTCATGTCGATGAGCCCCAACTTCGTTTTCCCGTCTTCAACTACATGGAACAATTCCTGCCCGCCCTTCGAAACAATGAACTCCACCTTCAAAGCGGGTTGAAGCGTCGATTGATCCATCTCGGCATCATAGACCTGAAGAAACAGCGCCAGATTTTGACCGGGCTTGTAGACGCCGCTGACGTACGGCTTGACCTTGTACCGCCCGATGATGAACTGACCCGCGGAAACCGTGCGGTTGTCGAGCGGCTCGATCGAAGCCGCAAGGATGATCGTGCTCGTCGCCAGCGCCTTGTCCTGGTAGCGCGGGACCTCGAACGAGTGGTGAAGAATGCCGCTCTTGCCGCTGACCGTGTCGCGAGCCACCACGTCTATCTTGTAGCGCCCCGGCGGCAACGCTATGTTCTTCTGATAAACCGATCGCTGAGCCTGACCTTCCTTGAGAATGTCTTCCGAGTAGCGGGCCGTCTGAACGGTGTCTTCAAAGTTACCCGCGCGCCGCCCGCTCAGACCCGTCAGCCTTGCGTAGATATTCACCGTGCCCGAATAGATGCCGCCTTGATTCTTGAACGACAGGTCCGAGTGGTCAAACTGCATCGTGAACGAAGTCGCTACCGACTCGCTGCTCATGCGAAAGAAGTCGGTGCGCACGCTGAACGGCAGCACGTCGGTTGCGATCTCGGGCAGATCGGCTTTGACTGCCACGTCGCCGAATTTGATGGACGGCGCGCGGTTCAGGTCTGCAAGCAGCGCAAGCTTCTCGAAGGGCTGATCCTTCGCTCTCCCGCCGAACATCCCCCGGTTCGATTGACCAATCCCGCCGCCGGTGATGCGATCCACCTTGCTTGACATTCCAAGTTCCTCGGCAAGCGTCAACCCGCCGTTTGGTGTATAGAGCAACGCGTCCTTTTCGTTGGGGCTCTGAGCGATTCGGTATTCGCCGGAACCCGAAGGGTCTACAAACTCGATCTCGATATCGGAGCCGACGCCTTCGATGTAGCGATACCACCAGGTCTCGAACGGAAAGGTTGAGGTGCTGCCTCCGCCTTCATAAGACGGCCGCTGGTATTGGCCTCCGGAAGGATGAGACTCGATTTCGGAGGGCTTGCCGAACTTGACATAGATGCGGCCGCGATCAGTGCGCCAACCGGGAATGCCCGAAGTGAACTTCTCATTGGCGTATTGAATGCGTTCGTAGTATTCCTCTTTGTATTCGTTTTCCGGTGTGTCAGGGTCGGGATCGCGGCGAAGCCAGAACTGCTCGATAAACTGGTCGCGTTCCTCGTCGGTCTTGAGCGCCTTAAACGCCTTCCGCTCTTCGTCGGTGATGATGTAAGTGACGTCTTCGTCGAGCCATCTCTTGTAAACGCTTTTCAGCTCGTCCTTCTTCTTCCTCTCGTTAGAATCTTTGGCCTTTTGCTTGTCTTGAGCTACGGCGAGTGAAACCATCCCGGCGGTCATCACTACCGCAAGGATGACACTCGCGATTCTCTTGAAGTGAGTGGCAAAACGCTTCATAACTACTTGCTCCTTTTTTCCGATGTGCAACAGTGGTCTCGCCAGTGGCGGCCAAGCCCGGGAGAGATTCTCGCATCCGAAGGTCAAGTCTACGCGGCGCGCTTCGAACCGGTCAAGCACGCCCGCCTTTCAATTTTGAGTTCGGGGTTCGGACTTCAGGGTTCGGAGTTCAAGGTTTAGCTTGTTTCTAGCTTTCATAAAGCGGAGAGAGCAAATTGAAGTTTGAACCCTCAACTCCGAACTCCGAACCCTGAACTCAACTCATGCTGAACTCAAACTCATGAATGCCGGCCCGTATCATTTCTTGCGTTCCAAAGCTTGAAACTCGCGCTCGGTCTGACGCCTTCGATGAAACACCCAGGCGATGCCCACGCTCAAGAAGTACAGCACCAACATCGGCGCTGCGAACACCAGCAGGTTCGGTATATCGGTAGTCGGCGACAGCAGCGCAGCCAGAATAAAGATTGCGATTAACGCGTAGCGCCACATCTTCAGAAGGAAGACCGGAGATATCAGACCGAGCCGCGAACCGAATAAGGTAACTGTGGGGATCTCGAAGACGATGCCCAACCCGAGCATTATCATGATGATCAGATCGAAGTACTCGTCGGCGGTAACCAACGGCCTGAGATTGCCCCCTGCCGCTACGCCAAGCAGAAAGTTGGCGGCGCGCGGAAACGCAATGTAGTAGGCGAATGCGCACCCACCCAGAAAAAACAACGAAGCCATAACGATGGTCGGCCAGGCATACTTCT
Source organism: Candidatus Onstottus arcticum (assembly GCA_038040485.1). GTDB lineage: Bacteria > Acidobacteriota > Blastocatellia > UBA7656 > UBA7656 > Onstottus_B > Onstottus_B arcticum. Next base: position 104,035 of record JBBPIE010000019.1, on the reverse strand, counting down.
TCTCGTGCGGGTAAAGGCCAGGCGCGATAAACCCCCACACTTGAACAAGGATGAACGGCACCGTGAAGAAAATAGCCGCGTAGAACGCGACCTTTATGTAGAGATTGAAAGCGCCCTGCACAGTTGCGACCACGAGCTTGCCGTCCGGACCCTGCATCACGTGTGAGGGCGAATAAAGCTCGCGCGGGATTTCGTATCCTTCGTCCACGACCGTCTCGGTGTTGAGTAGCCACGGGCCCGTCGTCGAAAGCTTCGGCAGGCCATCGGGCGCCGCCTCGACCTTCACCTTGATAGTCGTGCCCGGCGTTATGAGCGCGTTGCCGATCCTCAACTCCGCCGGAAAACTGAACGCGACTTCCTGCCCGATGAACTCCGAGAGTCGCGCAACCGGCGCCTCGAGGGGTATGTCACCCTTCTTCTTGGCTTCTACCATCGCCGCAAGAACGGGCACCTGGAGGAAATTGTAGATCTTGTCCGAGAAGATCCAGCACAACACAAAGCCGATACCAACGAACAGCGCTATCCGCACCAGGCGGCTGCGCAGTTCATCCAGATGATCGAGGAACGACATCGTTCCTTCTTCAGCCTGTTCGTCGGGTTCTTCGTCATCGGTGTGCTTATTACTCGTCATAGGCGGGGAGGTAGGCTGGCAATTAATATCTGAGGATTCGCGATGATCAAACGCTCAAGCAATCGATGGCGCTCTGCTCCTCACATCCAGTCTCGCTTCGTTTCAGCCGCAATTGTTTGGTCTCGGTGAACGGTCGGTTCGGCATCGCTGGTTTCGACACCCGGCGCGCCCTCTTCAAGCCCGGCAGTTTCGAACTCGTCCGTCTGAGTCGAAACCGCAGCCGGCGCGCTCGACTCTTCAACAACCGATGGCTGAGGAGACTCGATTCGCCGGCGGTCCAGGTCTACTTCATCCTCCCACTGGCGCTTGAAGTCCTCGCTCGCTCTTCTGAACTGCGCAAGGCTCTTGCCAAGGCTCTTGCCAAGCTCCGGCAGCTTGCGCGGGCCAAATACGATCAAAGCTATCACCAGAATCGTCAGAATCTCCGGCATTCCCAGGCTTCCAAACATGTCTGTCCTCATTCTCGGCTGCACAACTATCAGGGAGATTGCCAGGCGCTCGGCTTAGCGTGACGTTGCAAGTCCCTCAACGAACTGAATACTAGGTTACGCCGAGAACTCGCGTCAACCGCATGGACTTCGGCGTCCGCGTTCCCTGAATCGCCGGCGCTCGAGGAACAAACTGTTGACATGGATTTCAGTCTGACCTATAAACCCGTCATATCATTTCGGTGCCCCTTAGCGACAACGAGTCTCGACCCACAAGAGCAACTAAGAATGATGGATTCAAAACAACCGGATTACCTGCTGACCATAGTTCAACACACCTACTGCGCCGACTGCATGTGGGTGAAGGGCAAGATCACCGACGTGTATCACGCTTCGGGGATTGTGCGCGGCGAAGACTCGAAGTACTGGCGGGTGCAAATCTTATCACCGCCCTGGGACCGCGAGGCTCGAATTGGCGAGTTCCCATCGCGCTTCGAAACGATCGACGTTCCGGCCCTTAAGCTCGAGGCCGATGGCAGATTAATCCTCGCGACTCAGAATCCCGCGCTTATCCCTGACCTGCTCGTCCAGTTGAAGTGGATGCTGATCAACCGCCGAAGCAACGCCGACATCGAGCGCGACCTCCTGACGTTCGCCAAAGACTGGAAGCCTCAACCGACGACCGAGGCTTGTGTCGCTAGCCGCTAACAGAAACGACCCACCGCAGGGACGCCCAGGTTTGCGCTGAGCGTAGCATCCATGCTGCCGGTTCTCGACCTTCGAGTATTCTCCCAAATTCTTGTTGATCTCTCTTTGCAACGAAAGGACAAACCGCCGAGGCGCCAAGAACGCCAAGAGTTTTGATCAAGTTCTTGGTTGATGAACTTGGCGTTCTTGGCGGCTTGGCGGTTTTCTTTCAAGCAACAAACAAATAAGACACGGCCGGCTTCGCTTCGCGTTGTCACGCCTTCATCCCCGGGATATAATCTCGAACTCGCAAGATTCATTCTTCGACGCAAGCCGCGCGGTTCGAATGGACCGTGATGCTGCAAGCTGAAAGACTTGGAGATACTTGGTTAAGGAGAACCACTATGAAGAAAATGTTGTTTTCGGCCCTGATTATCGTTCTGAGCGCTGTTCAGATCGCGATGGCGCACGACCCGCGCACCGCCTCAAGGGACTTCTCGCATACACTCACGGTTGAAGGCGCTGGCAAGCTTACGATCAGCTACAAGGCGCTTCACTGGAATGAGCCGGTGTACTTGAACACCAAGAAGAATGAGCAGCTTCGTCAGCGATTGAATGCCGGCCTCTGGAAGAAGATCGGCAAGCTCGATAGCGAGTTCGACATTGTGATCGGCGGCACTGCCGTAGCCAAGGGCTCATATGACCTTGGGATCAGCTTTGGCGCCAACGACGACTTCGGGCTCCTGCTTCGTAGCGGTGGGAAGGAGATTACGGTTCCCTTTAAGACATCCGCGGGCGCTTCCGAGGTGGCCTACCTGACCTTCGACCTCAGGCCGTCGAGTGATACGGACTCGTTCGTGCTCGAGGTCCGCAGTGGCAAGTTCAGTTGCGCGGCGGAAGTGAAGGTTCCGTACCTCGCTGCGCACGACCACGACGCCAAACCGGCTGAGAAGAAACCCTAAGGAAGATGATGCACTTAGACTCGAACGCTTGAATGCGCGGATTGCAGCCCGTTCAACTGACTCATTTGGTGGAAACAGCGAGTTGCAACTGGGCATTCAAGCCCGGGAGAGCGAAGGGGTTCTGGCGAAATGCCATCTCGACCCGAACGCTCTCTCGTCTATTCCCTGCTTGCGTAGCGGGACTCGATATACTCGTCGAGTATCTTCATGAAGTCCGGCACTATCGCCGGGCCTTGAAGGGTCACAAACTTCGCGCCATCAACGTACACCGGCGCGCGCGGATCCTCGCCAGTTCCCGGAAGAGAAATGCCGATGTTCGCGTGTTTCGACTCGCCGGGTCCGTTCACTACGCAACCCATCACCGCGACTTTCATTTCTTCTACGCCTACATATCTATCTTTCCATGAAGGCATCTGCTCGCGGATGTAGTTCTGGATGTCTTCGGCCATCTCTTGAAACAACGTGCTGGTAGTACGTCCGCAGCCGGGGCAGGCGATCACCAGCGGAATGAAACTCCGAAGCCCGATAGTCTGCAAGATCTGCTGAGCCACGATGACTTCCTCGGTCCTGTCGCCGCCCGGCCTCGGCGTAAGCGAAACGCGAATCGTGTCGCCTATTCCCTGCTGCAAGAGCACTGCAAGCGCGGCGGTCGAAGCCACGATCCCTTTGCTCCCCATCCCCGCTTCGGTCAACCCGAGATGCAACGGGTAGTCGCAGCGCGCAGCCAGATCGCTGTAGATCGCAATCAGGTCCTGCACTTCTGAAACCTTGGCGCTGAGAATGATGCGATCGTGGCCGAGGCCGGCGCGTTCGGCTAGCGCCGCTGATTCGAGCGCGCTCACCACCACGGCTTCGCGCATTACTTCTCGCGCGTCTTTCGGGTCAGGCCGCGCCGCGTTCGCGTCCATCAACCGGGTCAATAAGCCCTGATCCAACGACCCCCAGTTCACCCCGATCCGAACCGGTTTGTGGTTCTCGATCGCCACCTCGATCATCGACTGAAAGTTCTTGTCGTGATGCTGACCCGGTCCGACGTTGCCCGGGTTGATTCGATACTTCGCGAGCGCGCGCGCACATTCCGGATACTCCTTGAGAAGGATGTGGCCGTTATAGTGGAAGTCGCCGATGATGGGCACGGATATGCCGCGCGAGCCAAGCTTCTCGACTATGTGCGGCACCGCTTCAGCCGCTTTGCGAGTGTTCACAGTGACACGGACAAGCTCGGAGCCGGCGCGCGCGAGTTGCTCAACCTGCAGCGCCGTGCCTTCAACATCGACGGTGTCGGTGTTGGTCATCGACTGAACAACGATGGGGTTGTTGCCGCCTACTTTGACGCCGTCGACGCTGACCGCGACCGAGCGTCTTCGATTGATGTCTGACACGCAATGCTCCTTCGAAAAGCTAATGAGAACGAGGATTGTAGCAACGCTGTCTTTGAAAGGCCAAGACACGCCACACGCTCGCAGTGTCCTGACCTCTTCTCTGCGCAAACCTCAGCGTCTCAGCGACTCTGCGGTTACAGGTCTTCGACGCCAACTAGCCGCGGAGACGCTGAGAAGCCGAGGTTTACGCATTGAAGACATTCGAAGCACGACACTACTGTCAGGCGCATCCTCGGTTTACCGTACAACTGGACCGATTTCGGATTGCAGTTTGGATTTGAAGCCTCTATCGTCTCCCCGCTGCGATCCAACCACGATGAAAGGCGGACGACAAAATTGAAAGACAAACTCGACGAGCTTGAGCAGGCTAAAGCGAGTCTGAACCCGACCGCGCCATACTCGGTGGCTCAGCGCTACACTCTGTCTCATCACATGGTAACGACTGCATTCACCATTGATGGCTGGCGTATTGTGCGCACCTTCGGAGTGGTCCGAGGGATCACCGTGCGTTCGCGTTCGATCTTTGGAACGATCGGCGGGACGCTGCACACAATCGTCGGCGGCAACATTACGGCTTTCACAAAGCTTTGCGAGGTCGCGCGCGCCGAAGCCTTCGACATCATGGTTCAGCACGCAAGCGAGATCGGCGCAAACGCGGTCATCGGCATGCGCTACGATGCGAACGAGATTATGAACGGAGTGACTGAGGTTTTGGCTTACGGAACAGCGGTAGTCGTCGAACCGGTGGAGTGAGTCGGCCAGAGTCCTCAGCCGCTTCGCACACGGAGCAAGAGAGCGAAAAGAAGCGCCAAGCCCGCACGAGTGCCTGCGCCTGTGTTGGTTATTGTTGCCCAACTTCGCTCGGAAGGAGTAGCCTAGGGAAGCATTGCGTTTGCGGATTTCCGGGAGGCTTCAATGAGTTCACATACCTTGATTCAGGCAGAGATTCTTTCGCAGCGGCCGTTGAGCGAGATTCTGGCGCCGATTCGAAAGAGCTTCGAGGAAAGCGGGATGACCGAGGAGGACCTTGACGTTCTGATCGAAGAAGTCCGCGAGGAAGTCTGGAAGGAACGCCCGGAGAAGGGCGGCGAGATGCTCGAGACAGGACGAAGGGCATGAGCACGACTATCAGCATTCCAACCGAGCTTGAACAGAAGATCGCTCAGCGCGCGGCTTCGAGAGGCCTGCCACTGGAAGAATATGTTCGAGAGGTACTCAGACGCGATGCAGAAGCGCCGTCGCTTGACGAAATCCTCGCCCCGGTACGTGAGCAGTTTGCCGCAAGCGGCATGACCGAAGAGGAGCTTGACGCTCTGGTTGAAAAGGAACGGCAAGCCATCTGGGACGAAAAGCAAAACAAGAAGGCTTGAATGTCTTCATCCATTCCGGCAGTTGTCTTTGACTGCAACATCTTCCTGCAAGCGGTTCTTAATCCGAATGGCGCGGCCGGTGCGTGCAAGCAACTCGTGGATCGAGGTCAGGTCGAATTGTTTGTTTCGGCTCAAGTCCTCGCTGAAGTAGCCGACGTGCTCAGCCGTCCAGGAATCCGCCGGCTTACGCCTGCGCTCACGCTCAAAGGGATAGAGGCTTTTCTACAAGACATCAGCGCGAAAGCAATTACCCTTGTTAACGTTCCCGAGGAGTTCCGACTTGAGCGAGACCCGAAGGACCAAGCCTACGTCAACCTCGCGATTATTGCCGGAGCAAAATACCTCGTCAGCCGCGACAATGATCTTCTTGACTTGATGCGCACCGAAACCAAAGAGGCGCAGGCGTTCCGTCGAGTTTATCCAATGCTTAAGATTCTTGATCCTGTCGCTTTCTTGCGCATGATGAGAGAGCAGATCGTTACTGGCTGACGGATAACCGCGCACCGGATGGTCTGCTGGGCTTCCAGTCTTTCGTAGCCGGTCGCATTCCATGCTCGTTCAATATGTTTCAAAGGCGAGAATTGACATCGCACCACTTTGGTTGAAGCTCAAAACATCCTGCCAGAACGGGAACGCGCGGCTCTGATGGATAGGCCGCATTGTCAACTTGCTCACCAGATTGATCGAGTGTAGCATCTGCCCGTCGCCTCGGCGGGTGGTTACCGCTAGTGGTCACCACCAATCCCATCTCAGCCGAACGATATAGCTCTACTGTCAATTCGCCGCGGACCAGGCAATAAGTCGGCAAGCAGCCTGATTGGGGTTGTTGGCGTCGATGCTAAGGAGGCTGGTCCTGCCGGTCAAAGCCTGGAGCAGTTGAGATCATGCGAGGTACCAAATGAGCGTGAATACGAGATACCGCGTGCTGCCAAACGAGACAAAGCCGCAACCAATTCCGGATAACGAAAGAGTTCCTCTCACTAAGTCCGAGGACAAGAGCGTGAAAGGTTTGGGTGGTGGGCCGGGGTGTGTTCTTTGGGGTGTCATTTGCGTTGTTGTTGGAGCATTGAGCCAATCACCCTTGCTTGGAATTGTGGTGGCGAGTCTTGCTGTCGCCGTCATCGCAGTAGGAATCAAGAATAGTAGAAGCGCTGATTTAGAACGGGAGAAAGCTCAGCAAGCCAGGAAGAGTGTTGAGTATGCAAATCAAAGCGCCGCACAGCGCGTCGTGAGTGAGGCGGCCTCTTTAACATCTCGGTTAGCAACGACGTACGAGTTATCTACAAGTCTTGCGACTGAACTTCCCAAGTATCTAACACATGCGGCATCCTTCCTGCGAAACGCGGAGGCCGAATATCAGGACAATGCCTTCGGTCCTTTCTGGGATGCAGTTGAGAACGCGGCAAAGAACTTGGCCGCCTTCAATGATAAGGTCAACAAACTCTCCGGCAATGCTGCCGAGTATTACAGAATGCTCGATGGCAGAAAGCACACCTTCCCTGCCTTTCCCGCCAACATCAGAACTCTTCCTGACCCTTCGGCTGTCCTCAATGACTTACGCCGCATTGTTCGAATGGGGCAAACAAACTTTCAGTTTGCAAACATCTGGGAACACCGTAGGACCCGTGACGTGCTGATCGCCGGTTTTCGCACACTCGGCGACGCCGTGAACAATCTTGGAGCCACAATCGAGTATTCAGTTTCTAGCTTGCAAGACTCGGTTTCTTCGGGTTTGGCGAAGGTCGTTGAGGAAGAGATCAGAACCCGCGACGCCTTAGACAAACGTCTGATGGAGCAGAATCGCATGCTAGACAACATTCAGAGCCATCGTGAACCGGACACAACAGATCGTCCATCACGGTACTAAACTGGAAAGCACTTCGCATTGGTAGCAGCAGATTGATTGAGATCACCCCGGAGTTATTTCGAGGTCGAAGACTTTCGGCTCGGGTCGAGATCCACTTTCCTGAACCACGGATTGCCAAGACTCGTGAACGCGCCGCCATCGACCGACATCTCAACCTGAAGACGGTAGTTCGCTGGGGAGAGCATAAGCGTCTTTCCTTTGAGCTTTATGGTGTGACCGTTCTTCCTGATCGGAGCGCTCTCCCAATAGACCGTGTAATAGCCGCCGAGGTCTCCGCCTATCGGGCCGCTCTTGAACGCGGACAGACCATAGCTAAAGATCTCGTAGCGCGAGACGAGCTTCTCCTTCTCGTCGTAGCTCGTGACGGCCCGGCCTTGAAACGGTCCTTCCGGTCCTTCACCTTGAATCTCGCTCTCGTAGGTTTGACCGCTCAGGACCTTCTTGTAAGTTTCAGTCCCTTTCATCTTGCCGCCCGGACCGAGCGGCGTTTCGGGCATGTTCCAGTCGAAAGACCACGTGCCCAGGAAGTAGTCCAGGTTCGGCGGCGGCATCGGATCAGCCGGCTCGGTAGGACGGCTCGGCTGTTGCCAAAGAAGCAAGATAAGCAGGAGTGACCAGATCATCGCAGATCCATTTAAGCGGGTTTCAAACCAGATGCACGGTCGAAGAGCGGATTGCTATTGGCGTCTCGCGTCAATTCCAGCGAGCCGGGAAACGCAAAAGTTAGGGCACACCAGCAGCCAGCCTGGCCCGATATGGCATCGTCACTTGCCGGGGTTTTGGCCCGCAGCGATCTTGGTCAGGTTCGCGCCGTCGACCGTGTACTCGAACCACGGTATAAACATCTCGTCCCAGCTCTGCTCGCTCCAGAAGACCTCTTTTTGCGGCGCCGGATTGTACCGGTTCTTGAGCGAATTGTCATAGTGCGCAATCGCGATCATCTTGCTGCCGGCCGGAATCTTGAGCGGTTGTTCAAGCTCATAATGAAGCTGCCAGTTGAAGTCAAACTTCGGCACATAGAGCAGCGTCTGACGGCGTCCGTCGGGCCATTGCAGGATGTACTTGATGTCCTTGCCGCGCAGGTGCATGTGGGGTGCGAAGGCGTACAGCGTGATGTCCTGTTTGACAGTCATCTCGCCTGCAATCTCCCAGTTGTCCACATAAGGCGGAATGTTCGGGATCTTGCCTCTAGTTTTTACCTCGCGGCCATTGACCACCTTCGTTTCGCCGATGTCCTTGCCGCCGACCAGCACAGTATCGGTCACGCCCTTCGTCAGCACTTCGTGAGTCACTGGCCCTTTCGCAAACCACAATCCCAGCATCGAGCGATCCTTCTCAGCGCGGCCGCTCGGCTGATAGTGCATATTGAACTGGAAATACGTTCCGGGGCTGATGCGCTTTGCGGTGCCCGCGTGGTGTCTTTCAAATCCTTTGCCCGGCGCCTGACCGATCAGCTTGAACGCACCGGCTCGAGCAAATGAGTCCTGACTCTGAAAGACCTCGTTGCCTTCTCGCAGTCCGCCTGTGCGGCTTGCGTCCGAGGTGTTCAGCTCCGCCTTGACCGCCCGGCCGTTCACGATCTTGCTGCCCTCGGGTAGTCGTGTGACGTTCGCAATCGAGTGATGAACGACCGCGGGGTTTCCAGGCCGCAACTCTACGGCTTCAACCCACCGATCTTCTTTAAACGGGACTGCCACGTAGAAATTCTGCATCGGCAGTTCGCCTTCCGCTGGGACGTCGAAGTCGACCGGCATCGGGATTATCAAGTCTGGCTCGCCCCAGCTCCAGCCTTTGGCGAACTTAGGCAGGGCCGGGAGGTCCGCGTCGTCGCCCTTGGGCGAGCCGCCGTCAACCCAGGCTACTACGATGTCGATTTCGGCCTGCGACAGCCGCCGGTCGTTGCGGAACTTGAGCGAAGACGCCCCGTCGGCGTGCCACGGAGGCATGCTGCGGTCGGCTACTTGCTCGCGAATCGCTTTTGCCCACGGCCGCACTTCCTGATACGACGTAAGCGACATCGGGACGGCCTCACCAGGACGGTGACACGTAGCACACTTATTGAAGACGATCGGCGCTACGTCTTTGGCAAACGTTGGAACCGCCTTTTCAGATGCACTGGTGAGGTTGATAGCCGCCGCCGCGACAACTGCGAGAATCGAGAACAGAACACCGACCGATCGCTTCATTATTTCCTCCTTCTCAGAGCCCGAGAGTTGGGTGTTCGGATCTTGCGCCGCTTCGCAGAACGACCACTGCGCAACCCAACCACTTGCGAGCTCGACGACTACTTCGAAGCCGCTTCCGGCAGTTTGCTCCGGAGGTCCTGCTTGTCGATCGTATAGTCGAGATACCCGATCATCATCTCGTCCCATGTTTGCGGCCCCCACGAAACAAGCTGCTTAGGATCAGGGTTGAACTTGTTTTTGATCGAGTTGTCGTAGTGCGCAACGCACTCCAGGCGGCTGCCCTTGGGCGCGGCTATCGGCTCTTTGAAAAAGTAGGTCATCTGCCAGTTGAAATCCCATCGAGGCACGACCAACAGGATCTTCGACATTCCGTCCGGATAGACCAGTCGATAATCAAAATCCTTGCCGCGAAAATGCATGTGCGGGTGAAGGCTGTCGATGTGGCTGTCCTCTTTGAACTCAAAGGAAGCCTTCGCCTCGTAGTTGGGATCGCCCGGCGGAATCGCGAGATTGCGCGCCGAGGCGCCCGCGGTGATTACCCGCTTCTCAACCGGCGCCCTCGAAAAGATCAAGCCAACGCTCGAGCGATCCTTCCCCGGCTCGCCGTTTGGCGTGTAGTGCACTTGGAATATCAAGACCGAACCCGCCTTTATGAGTTTGGCCTGGCCCGGCTTGAGAATAAGCGGTGCTTCTCCGGGAGCCCAGCCTACCAGTCTGCCGTCCGAATCGGCTGGTCTTTCGCCGGAACTCGGCCGCGAACTGCGCAGCGTCTCAGGGTTCAACTCACCCGCGGCCGGCAGCGTACCGTTGCCGGGATATCTGACATCCACAATCACGTGATGCACGAGAGTTCGATTGCCTTGCCGAATCTCCGCGAACTGAACGTAACGATCTTCTTTGAAGTTCGTGGGCGCGGCGAAGTATTTGTACGGGATCACACCTTCGGCGGGCACGTTGAAGTCTTCGGGCATCGAGATGACGACATCAGGTTTGCCGATGTTCCAGCCGTCGACGAACTGCGGCGCAGGCGGAAGGTCCTTGGCATTCCCCTCGACTGCGCCACCATCCACCCAGGCGACGATCGTCTCGATTTCCTTCTGAGACAAACTGGGGTCGTTAGAAAACGTGCCGTGATGCGGATCGGCCAGCCACGGTGGCATCTGACGCTGGGCAACTCTCTCGCGGATCGACTTCGCCCAGGGACGAACGTCCTTATAGCTGATGAGCGACATCGGCGCGACTTCGCCCGGTCGGTGGCAAGTTGCGCAGTTCTTGTGAATGATTGGAGCGACGTCCTTCGAGAAGGTCATCGCGGCTTTGTCGCTCGCAGCGCCCGAGCCGGTTGCAAACCAGAACCCAACCAGGACCAAACCACTCGTCAACCCGTAAGTCACGATGCGTTTCATTGCGCAGCCTCCCGCCGAAGTTTTACGGTCGAAGTCTCTGACCACCCCTTGGATAAATGCGAGGCGTCTCACTACGAAGGACGCTTGCGCGGAGTATGAAGAAGAAGCCCCACTCGCGTCCGACGCTATGCCCCGCTCCTGCTGATAATACCACTGATCGTGTTTACAGCTTGTACCATATGCAGCCGGTTGTCGCCAAGTGTGGAGCGTCCAAAATTGACGTCATCTCGCCGTCGGTTCAAAGCGCTTCCATTCTGCTGCGTTGCAGGTGGGAATTCGCGCCCGCGACAGCCAGCATGAAGCTCCGAAGCTTGTTCAGGTCTTTGCGGCCCGGTTCTGCTTCCACACCGCTGCATACGTCGATCGCGGCAGGGCGAACCGTTGTGATCGCTTCGGCCACGTTTTCAGCAGTCAGGCCGCCTGCAAGGATGATCGGCGCAAGCTTCGCGCACTCGGCCGCTGTCCTCCAATTGAGAGTCGTCCCCGTTCCGCCGTAGCTCCCCGCGAGCCCGGCGTCCAGCAAAATCATGCTCACTCGATAGCTCTTGACTGATTGCGCTTCGAACCCTTCGCTCACCCGAAGTGCTTTAATCGTCTTGACCGTTTTGATGCTCGCACAGAACTCCGGTGACTCGTCGCCGTGAAGCTGAACTGCGTCCAGTCGCAAGTCAGACGCGATAGTTTCGATCGTCTGTCGCGCTTCGTTGACGAAGACTCCGACGCTGGCAACAAAAGGCGGGAGCACAGCAATGATTTTGTCCGCTGCTTCGGGGCTGATGTGCCGCGGGCTCCGCGGCCAGAAGTTGAAGCCCAACGCATCAGCGCCCGCGTCCACCGCCGCTTCCGCTTCTTCGAGGCTTCGGATGCCGCAGATTTTCACCCTCACTCTATTCATTCTTACCCGCTTCAGCGATCAACTCGCGGAGTGACCGGCCAGGTTCGTCGGCGCGCATGAAGCGTTCGCCGATGAGAAACGCACCGAAGCCTGCCTCCTTCAACCGCCGGATATCCGAGCCGCGTGAGATTCCGCTTTCGCTGACCAGGATCACTTCACTCGGAGCTGCCGCTGCGAGTTCGATCGAGGTGTTGAGGTCAACTTCGAACGTGGTCAGGTCGCGGTTGTTCACGCCTATGATTTTCGCTCCCGCGCGAACAGCTCGGTCCATCTCATCGCGCGAGTGAACTTCCACCAGAGCATCCAGCCTCAGTTGTCGCGAGACGGTCAGCAACTTTCCAAGCAACTCGTCATCGAGGATCGCTGTTATCAGCAGCACCGCGTCCGCACCAGCCGCTGCCGCCTCCACCAGTTGATACTCGTCGAAAATGAAATCCTTTCGGAGCACGGGAAGCTCAACGGCTGCGCGCGCGGCTTTCAGGTGATCGAGCGACCCATCAAAGAAATCTTCTTCGCAGAGCACGGACAACGCTGCCGCGCCGCCGGACTCGTAGCTCTTGGCGATTCGAACCGGGTCAAAGTCTTCACGGATGATTCCCCTTGACGGCGAGCGGCGTTTGATCTCGGCGATGACGTTGATTCGGTCCGTCCGGGCAAGCGCTTCGGCGAACGACCTGCGCACGTAATTGGAAGCCCGCGCCGCGCCGCCAGCCAGGGATTCAAGTGGGGTTGCTCGCTTTGCCTCTTCAAGTCTCGCGGCTTTCGCTTCGACGATGCGATCAAGCACGCCGCCCGCACTCAATAAACCTCGTGGCTTCGCTGTCGTTCGCATAATGTTGTCAGTCACCGTCACAGCTTCAAAAAATTCTTAAGCAGAGCCTTCCCATGCTCGGTCATCACCGACTCGGGATGAAACTGAACGCCCTCGACCGGGAAACGCCGGTGCCGCAGTCCCATCATTACGCCATCCGGTGTCGTCGCCGATACCTCGAGCACCTCGGGCAAGCCGTCCTTCTCGACTATCAGCGAGTGATACCGCGTCGCCTTGAACCGATACGGCAAGCCTTGAAAGATCGTCGCTGAATCGTGACATATCTCGCTTGTCTTGCCGTGCATCAACGATGGCGCGCGAACGACCCTTCCGCCAAACGCCTGCCCGATTGCCTGGTGCCCAAGGCAAACTCCCAGGATCGGGATCTTCCCCGCGAAGGCCCGAATTGCGTCAAGAGTTACGCCTGCGCCGTCCGGCACTCCCGGTCCTGGCGAGATCAACAGACGCTCCGGTTTTAGCCGGCGCATCTGGTCTAATGAGATCGCGTCGTTGCGAAACACCTGCACCTCCTCGCCAAGCTCTCCCAAATACTGAACGAGGTTGTACGTAAAAGAATCGTAGTTGTCTATGACCAGGATCATGGGATGAATGGAGTGTTGATTCTCCCGCAAATCGAGCGCGCGGACAAATGGAATACGGAACGGCGGGTGGGATTCGTCGCTTCGGCAATAACGAAAAAAATGGCCCGCCGGGAGAGGCGGGCCTGAGATGACTTAGGAGACAATCAAATGCGAAGAGAGTGAATCGCGGTTAAGCGGTCCGATCTCCCGCCGAGCGTAACGAGAGCTTGCGCTGGCTCTTCAGCCACCGCGCGACTACGACGAAGAACATAAGAGTTATGACTGCCTGGAGCGACCACGATACCGCTAGCACCGCTTGCGCTGCGCCCGAGAAACTCTCGAAGCGAGCCGCGCCGCTATTCATTACTGCCAATATTAGTCCGCTGTTGACTGCGAGCAGCGCCAGCACCGTTAGCGCGTCCATCCCCAACCCTTTGCTCTCCCCTTCCGGGCGTGCAAAGGAAACGTGAATCGATGGAAACGGTTCTTCCACGTACTGCCCGAAATCCGCGCTCTGCCCGGCGTCCAACATCCTCGTTCCTCCTCGATCATTGAACCTTGCGGTTCGCATATCCGCTTCGCCTCTTGTCCAAGGCAACGACGGTGCCACTCGCCTCTCATTTGGACTTATGCCACGCAAGTGCACCAGCGAAACCGTTTGACTAATGACTTTGAGGAGCCGATTTGAAGCAGCGCTTTCCGAGTGTTCCGTCATACTGACCTGACTGACCGGGTTGTCATGTCATTCTTGAAGGTGCGGCACTCGGCTGCGTTTGAACACGACCGTGATTCCACGTAACCACTGGCTGGCGCTGATACCGGCGTCGTGATTATATGAAGGGCGCTTGCGATAGAGAGGGGACTTCTTGGATGGCGAGATGGGACAAGAGTAGTTGGGCGGGGCTTGCGCCGAATGGAATCGGCCAAGTCAAGCCAAACCACTACGTCGAAATGGCAAAGACCATCTGGCGCAATAAAGACGAGCTTCCGTTCGCGTGGCGGATCCTCACGCGCGGGGTCTGCGACGGCTGCGCGCTTGGCACGACCGGCGTCCGCGACTTCACGATGGACGGAATTCATCTATGCATGGTCAGGCTCGACCTCCTGCGACTGAACACAATGCCCGCGCTCGACGTGAAGCGGCTCGAAGATGCGGAGGCGCTCGGCCGAATGACCGCCGCCGAACTTCGGGAACTCGGGCGATTGCCTTACCCGATGATTCGGCGGCGTGAGCACAAAGGCTTCGAGCGAGTTTCGTGGGAGACTGCGATTCAAACCATTGCCGGCCGCATACGGACGACTAATCCAGATCGTCTCGCGTTCTACTTGACCTCGCGAGGTCTGACCAACGAAACGTACTACGTCGCACAGAAGGCCGCGCGCTTTCTGGGAACAAACAACATCGACAACTCGTCGCGCGTCTGCCACGCGCCCTCCACTGTCGCGCTCAAGCAATCGCTCGGGGTGCCGGCTTCAACGTGCTCATACAAGGATTGGATCGGCTCGGACCTGCTCGTGTTCTTCGGCAGCAACACTCCGAACAACCAGCCGGTCACTATGAAATACATCTATCAGGCGAAGAAGCTCGGCACGCGTGTCGCGGTCATCAACCCGTATCGCGAGCCGGGACTCGAGCGCTACTGGATTCCTTCGGTGGCCGAGAGCGCGCTGTTCGGGACCAAAATCGCCGATTCGTTTTTTCAAGTTCACACCGGCGGCGACAAGGCGTTCCTCGCCGGAGTCATCAAGCACCTGATCGAGCAAGGCTGGACCGACGAGCCCTTCATCGCCGAGCACACTTCGGGCTTCGAAGCCTTGAAAGTGGCTCTGGCGGCCTATTCGTGGGAACCGCTCGAAGCCGAGTCCGGCGCGACGCGAGACGAGATGCTCCGCTTCGCACGAATGATCGGCGAGGCCCGCTCCGCGGTGTTCGTCTGGTCGATGGGAATCACTCAACACCGCGACGGCGTCGCGAACGTCCGCGCGATAGTTGATCTCGCTTTGACGCGCGGGTTCGTCGGCCGTGAGAAGTGCGGCTTGATGCCGATTCGCGGCCACTCAGGCGTGCAAGGCGGAGCGGAAGTCGGCGCCGTCCCAAATCAGTTTCCCGGCGGCGTTGCCGTTGACGCGGAAGGCGCAAGGCGATTCTCCGAACTCTGGGGCTTCGATGTTTCCGATGCGCGAGGACTGAACGCCGTCGAGATGATCGACGCCGCGCACGCAGGCAAGCTCGACGTTTTCTATCAAGCCGGCGGAAACTTTCTGGAGACCCTCCCCGAGCCCGACTACGTCCGCGAAGCAGTCGAGCGAATTCCTTTCCGCGTACATCAAGACATCGTGTTAAGCCCGCAGATGATGGTCGAGCCGGCTGACACGGTCGTCTTGTTGCCTGCACAAACGCGCTACGAGCAACGCGGCGGCGGAACCGAGACCTCGACCGAGCGGCGCATTCTCTTCAGCCCCGAAATACCAGGCCGCAGAATCGGTGAAGCGTTACCCGAGTGGGAGATCCCTATGCTCATCGCCGAACGCGCGCGGCCGGACATCGCTCACCTGATCCACTTCGACGACGCGCAGGCGATTCGAGACGAGATAGCGCGCGCGGTGCCAGCTTACGAAGGTATCCAACACTTGAAGCAAGCAGGCGATCAAGTGCAGTGGGGCGGCGAACGACTCTGCGAAGAACGCGCCGGGGATGGCACGAGTGTTACTAAGTTTCCAACTCTCAGCGGCCGCGCGGGGTTTTCAGTTATCGAGTTGAGTCAGCCGCCCGATGACGGCAAGCTGCGACTCTCGACTCGGCGCGGAAAGCAGTTCAACAGCATGGTTCACCAGAATCGCGACCCGCTGACCGGAGCATCGCGTGATGACTTGTTGATCAGCAAGCTCGATGCTGACCGGCTCGGAGTGACCAACGGTGATCGTGTGATTGCTCGAAGCTCAACCGGCGAGATGCGCGCCCGAGTTCGCGTTGCCGAGATCGCACCCGGCAATGTGCAAGCTCACTGGCCGGAAGCTAATGTGCTGATCCAACGAGGAGTGTCCGATCCCGAATGCGGGATTCCGGACTTCAACACGACGGTTGAAATCGTGAAGGTCTTGTAGACTCCCGCTAACAAGAACCTGTCCACTAAGTCACCAAGGAACGCAGATGACACGAACCAAGCAGTCCAGCCGGTTGGAATGGAGGCAGAATTCGAAGAATTCTGCGACGCTGGTGCGATATTTGTTATTGACAGCACTACGCCACTCTTGCTATTTTCGCCGCGTCCACCCTGTCCTTTCCAGATAATCAAAGGAGGAATCTGCAATGACCAAACTGCGGCATGTCAGCCTTAAGACAATTTCAACTGTATGCTTCTCAGTAGTTTTGCTCTCGGTAGCGGTATTCGCTTTGAATTCGAGAGCCGTCAACCAGCACTCGCAAGAACTGGCGCGTAGAGACAGAACAGAGACAACCAAACACATAGATGAAGCACCGGACCAGTTACTCACAGTCGTCGGAAACGATGATTGTCCTCTTAGAATTGGTGAAGCAAGGGTTAAAGAGGCTCCCGGTCATCTGTTTACAAAGCTGACCGGAAAAGGGACCAACCTCGCCACTGTTTTTAGCGTTCCGGAAGTCACGTTATTAAACACATCCGGCCAGACAGTCGTGAGGTTTTATCTAGCGATCAGGAGTCCCAAGTCACAAACGACTCGTGGATTGGTTCAGAGCAACGTTGCGATAAGGCCCGGAGAATCTTACACCGTCAAGCGCGAGGATTTCGCTGGTTCGGAGAAGGTGGCAACGGGAGATCAAAAGGGTGAGGTACACCTAAGACGGGTTGATCCGGGACTTAGTTCCGAAAAGCGGTGGATAGAATTTGCAGGCCGCTCTGACGTCTATGTGACTATAGCTAAAGTAGATTTTGAGAATGGAGATAGCTGGATAATCAAGGAAGGAGGAGATGTCAAATGAAGCCGAGATTATTGAGGTTGTTGAGCGTTGCATTCTTACTACTGTTCCTAAGTAGTTATGCGCCTCACACAGCAGGAACGACCTACGCACAATGTAGCTGTACTTGTACCGGCATATGCCCCTCGGGTTGTGATTTTCATTGTGAAGGTTGCGGGCTCACTGACTGGATCAGAATAGCTGCAGGTTGCTGCGCAGGAGCGCTCGCTGGCATCCAATGTCAAGACTAGGACGAGACAATCAGAATCAGACCACGAAATTTATTCCTGCAAGTTCTGGTCGGTCCCAACTGAAGTGCTGCTGCTTTAAGCGGGTCACTCCGGGAGCGATGCCAGAAAGTCCGCGGCGGCGCGCGTGCATGCTCGTGCGGACGAGCTTGAGCTGTGCGGGCTGTGACCCGCGCCGTCGAGGATTGCGAACTGAGCCCGGGGAAGCTCGCGACGGACTGCGTCGAGTTCGCCCGGTTCAGTTCGAGGGTCGCGGCTTCCGTGAATAAACAGCGTTGGCACCGCAAGCCCCGACAGCTTGCCGCCATAGATGTCCTGCTTCGGATCGATGCTCTCGTCTGCAAGCTGCAGCCAGGCGCTGCCGTTATTGATAATCAGCCTTTGCCAGTAATCTTCTCCATGCTCGCTTGAAAGCACGCTGTAAATGCGCTCGCCCAAGCCGCTCGGGTCACCGGACATCGTCTCGAAGAACTCGCGCGAGCCGGGCTTGAACCTGTAATAGTGAAACGCTTCGAGGATAACGCCGGCCAATCGCTCCGGCCATCGAAGCCCCATCATCGCGGCGATCACCGCGCCGTCACTGTGTCCCCACAAGATCGGCCGCTCGACGCCGAGCGCTTCAAGCAAACGAATTGTTTCACCGGCGGCCCGCTCATGAAAGTCGATGGGCATGCTTTCGAGTCGCGTAGACCGGCCGTAGCCAGTCCGGTCAGGAATGATGATGCGAAACCGATCGGCGAGAGCTTCGATCTGAAAGTCGAACGGATAAACCTGATAACCCCAGCCGCCGTGCAGGAACACCAACGGCCGCCCGCTTCCGTAGTCGCGATAGTGAATCTCGACTGGCCGCGCGCCCGGGCTCAATGGCGATTCGTCGATTGAGATGAATGGCAAACCATTCTCCTTGAGGGTAGTACTCAGTCACGCTCGAAATGATGGACCTGTACGGGCGTCCCTCCGTGGGTGCCCCTCGTTGGTAATCAAAGTGCGTCGCAACGAGGGGCGCCCACGGAGGGACGCCCGTACAGGGGTTCATCAAATCATCGTGTTGTGTTGTTCTTTCGTCGGGCTCGCTATGGTATTCTCTAGCGCTTTCCGAGGTCAATTCAACGCCAGAAGGAGACGAGCCCATGAAGCTCATCGCGTCCGCGGTTCTTTCGCTGCTCGTGTTGCTTCCAGTTGCCGCGCAAGCTCCCGTGCCCGTCGCAAACGAGCCGCGGCATCATCTCAAGTTCGAGAACCAGTATGTCAGAGTCTTTGACGTAGTCGTCCCGCCCGGGGACACGACCTTGTTTCACACGCACTCAAACGACTACTTGTTTGTCTCGATCGGCGACGCGACTCTGAAAGCCGAAGTGATGGGCGGGCAACCCGGCGACTTGATCGCAAAGGACGGCGACTCTCGGTTCACCAAAGCGCCGATCACTCATCGCGTGACCAACGTCGGGAAGGATGTCTTCCGAAACATCACGATTGAAGTGCTGAAGTCGCCCGGCATCGCCGCCGGCGCTCACGCGCATGAGATTCCCGGCCACACGCTTGTGCTGGACAACGACCGCCTGCACGTCGAGCGAGTAGTTATCGAGCCCGGCAAGTCGATCCCGACTCACACCCATCATCAATCGGGTCTTGGAGTGTGTGTGTCGGCTGCGGAGATTCAAATCGAATCGCCCGGCCAAAAGCCACGTACGGTGAAGTTCGCGCCGGGCGCTTTTCAGTGGTCAGACGGGCCAGTGACTCACTCGATGAAGAACATTGGCAAAACGCGTTTCGAGGCTATTCATATCGACTGGAAGTGAAGTGAGAAGCCGTGTCAGTAGCTCGACCGTGAGGGAGAGCTCTCCCTCACGGTCGAGCTACCGACAAGACCCGATGGCCCAACCTAATCAGCTTAGCAACTCATCCGATTCGATAGCGCGACTGCACGGCGAGATGATCGCTTGCTCGCGATGTCCGCGGCTGGTCGAGTGGCGCGAACAAGTCGCCGCCGAAAAGGTCCGGCGCTTTGCAGCAGAAGACTACTGGGGTAAGCCGGTTCCGAGCTTTGGTGATCCGCGCGCGCGACTGCTCGTAGTCGGACTGGCTCCCGCGGCTCACGGAGGGAATCGCACCGGGCGAATCTTCACCGGCGATCGAAGCGGCGACTGGCTATACCGGGCTCTGCATCGAGCCGGATTCGCCAATCAACCAACATCGGTTCATCGCGGTGACGGATTAGAACTCCGAGACTGCTATGTGACGGCGGTGATTCACTGCGCGCCTCCGTTGAATAAGCCGCTCCGAGAAGAGATCGAGAACTGCCGGCCGTTTCTGATCCGCGAGACCGAGTTGTTGACAGAGCTTCGCGTTGTCGTCGCTCTCGGGCGGCTGGCGTTCGACGCGACGATTGGGTTGATCGGCCTCGCGTCTGATGAGGGCTCGAAGCGAGTTCGCAAACCCAACTTCGCGCACGGCTCCGAAGCCGCGTTGCGCGGCGGCATCACATTGATCGCCTCCTTTCATCCGAGCCAGCAGAACACGTTTACTGGAAGGTTGACCGAGCCGATGCTCGACCGCGTCTTCGAACGCGCGCGTGAAATCGTGAAGGGTTGAAATCCGAGTTCTCTGCGTGTGTCTTTGCGTCTCTGTGTCTCTGTGGTTAGTAGATGCTACGCGACCTTGACCGTTAGACACACGCGACACTGACTAACCGCAGAGACACAGAGACGCAGAGGTTCCGCAGAGAAGACCTTCGAGGGAGAAGAAGATGGCTAAGAGAATACTCGCATCGTTCGTCGCTTTCGCTTTGTGTACGCTGACAGCGCTTGCCCAATCACCTTCAAAAGAAATCATCCTTATCAAGGCTGGCAAGCTTGTAGACGTGCGCGCCGGGCGAGTGCTCACCGATCAAGCGATCCTGATCGAAGGCGATCGCATCAAGGAGGTCGGTCCCGCGGTATCCGTCACGGCGAAGGCTCGTGGCGCGCGCGTCATCGACCTATCGAACGCGACCGTCCTGCCGGGGTTGATCGACTGCCACACTCATCTGACCGGCGAGCCTGGCCACAACGGCTATGCCGCGCTGGGGATCTCGGTTCCCCGCGAAGCGCTCTACGGAGCGAAGAACGCGAAGTTGACTCTGGAAGCGGGTTTCACGACTGTGCGAAACGTCGGCGCGGGCGGTTACTCGGACGTCGCGCTGCGTGACGCGATCAACGACGGCGATGTGCCGGGTCCGAGGATCGACGCCGCGGGACCGGCTGTTGGAGTCACCGGCGGCCACGCGGACAACAACCTGCTCGCGCCCGAGTTCCACTCTTCGGCCGATGGCATAGCCGATGGCGTTCCGGCCCTGATCAACAAAGTCCGCGAGGAAGTGAAGTACGGAGCGTCTGTTATCAAAATAGTCGCAACCGGCGGTGTGCTGTCGAAAGGCGACTCGCCCGAAGCGACACAGTTCAGCGATGAAGAGATTCGCGCCGTCGTCGCCGAAGCTCATCGCCTCGGCCGCAAGGTTGCGGCCCACGCGCACGGCGCGGCCGGCATCAAGCAAGCCGTGATGGCCGGCGTCGATTCGATCGAGCACGGCTCGTACATCGATGACGAAGCGATTCGGATGATGAAGGAAAAAGGCACGTACCTGGTGCCGACGCTCTACCTCGGGGATTGGTTCATGGAGAATGCTGAACGAATCGGCGTTCCCGATTTCATGGTCGCTAAAGCCAAAGTCGTCCTGCCGGCCGCGCGGCGCAACGTTGCGCATGCGTTCAAAGAAGGCGTGAAGGTCGCCTTCGGAACCGACGCCGCGGTCTACCCGCACGGCTTGAATGCGCGAGAGTTCTCGGTGATGGTCAAGCTCGGACTGACGCCGATGCAAGCGATCCAGTCGGCGACCGCGAACGCGGCGGACTTGCTTGGTTGGCCGGACAGGATCGGTTCGATCGAGGCGGGACGCTTTGCTGACATCGTTGCAGTAAGCGGCGACCCGACTACCGACGTCACTGTCCTCGAGCGTGTTTCGTTTGTGATGAAGGGCGGCAAGGTTGTGGTTGTGAAGCCTTGAGTTAGAAATCGAAGACGATAACGGTTCAAAGTTCGCACCCCTCACGCTACCGAGGCTGATCCTTCGTTTTGATCATCTCTCGGCATTGCGCCGCAAGCATGACTCGCCAGAGCTAACGTGTATAATCGAAGTCTGAAAACGACGATCACACGAGGGAACAGCGATGGCTGACAAGAAGAGCGGTTCGGACAAACCGAAGGCAAACGCGGCGGCTGCCAAAGCTTCCGCAACACCATCAACGGAAAAGAAGCCCGAGGCAACTCCGGAGCAGACCGCCGCCGAGCAGACGACTCCGGCCGACGACGGTTCTCCTGCCGGACAGTTACCAGCGGCAAGCGGCAAAGTAGGAGTCTTCGGCGGTCCAAAAGACCGCGGCATCAAGCCCGATGACAAGCTCGCCCTTCCAACCGGTCCTCACTCAGTCTACGAACGCGTTCGCAGCTTGAATCCGAACAGCTTCTACTGCGCGATGCGATTTGAATATCGGATTGGCCACACAAGCCCCGAAGAGGGAAAGCGCTGGTGGGCGAACCGCAAGTTGCTCGTGACAAATCCTAAGAATGCAAAGTCAGTCGTCGTTCGCGCGGTTGACTATGGTCCTCACCAAAACACAGGGCTCGACATCAGCATCTCACCGGGCGCCGCCGCTGCGCTCGAAGTCGAAATCGGCGACGAAGTCGAGATCGCGTTCGCTGATTCGCGTGCACAGCTCGGCGAAGTTGAATAAGAGGAGTTTGTGGTTTCTGGTTTCTAGTTTCTGGTTTGCAATAAGAGCTTTGGACCTGGTCACTTTTAACCAGAGACTAGAAACTAGTGGCGTGTAACAGACATTTCGCTAGTGAGGTATCCGCGCAAATCGGTCTGATCAGTGTCATCCGTGGTCGATGCGGCACTAGCAAATTGATTCCTCCGAACGCATAGACCACTGATGACACGGATTCGACGGATTTGCACGGATTTCTTGCCGAGTTCATCGCTAGCGAAATCTCCGGTACAGTTCACTAGAAGCCAGAAACCAGAAACTAGAAACCAGAAACTAGAAACCAGAAACCAGAAACCAATTTCCATGATTCGCTATCCTGCATTCGATCCCCCCGAGTACATAGACTGGCAGCCCGACCCCGAAGTCCTCGACCAATTCCGCAACACGATTGATAGCAAACCGGAACGCAGCGAGATAATCCGCGCGCTCGGCGCCGCTGAGTTGATCGCGATCTACGAAGGCCTGGTGCGCAATCGCCTGCACGACGTCGCACTCAAACGATGGGTGAAGCAAGGCGTCATCTCAAAAGCCTGGCTTGGCACCGGTGAAGAGGCGACGACCATCGGTCCTGTTCATGCGCTCGATCAGACGATTTGGAGCGACGGCTTCTCGACCGACTTCGTTGCGCCGATGATTCGAAACGCCGGCGCTTGTCACGAGATGGGAATGCCTGTCGCGGACATGCTTCGAGGGTACTTGGGAACCGAGGACTCTCCTACTCGCGGGCGCGATCTGCACATTGGCAGCTTTGCGCGCGGAGTGCTGGCTCCGATCAGCCACGTCGCGGACATCATGACAGTCATCACCGGCGTTGCGATGAGCTTCAAGCTCAAGCGTGAGCCACGCGTCGCGTTGACCTGGATCGGGGATGGCTCGACAAAGTCCGGTCCGTTTCACGAGAGCATGAATTTCGCGGCTGTTCAGCGGCTGCCGCTCGTCGTCATCATTCAGGACAACAAAGTAGCCCTGGGCACCCGGCTCGATCAGCATCACCGCGGATCATTTGCCGCGTGGATCGCCGGGTACGGAGTCGAAGGCGGCGCGTTTGACGGCAACAACGTGCTGGACGCTTACGCGGCGGTGAGACTGGCCGTGGGCTCTTGCCGCAGCGGTGGCGGCCCGTTCTTGCTGATCGCCGATACGTTTCGAATGGGAGGTCACGCAACACACGACGAGCGCGAAGCTCGTGCTACTTTCGATGCGTCGCTGTTCGAGCACTGGGGCAAGCGGGACCCAGTCGGGCTTTACGAAACCTACTTGATCGAACAGGGTATCGATCTCGAAACCGGGGCAGCCGCAGAGCGCTCGACTGATCTTCGCAGGGGAAACGCCGATGTGCTCCGCCGTTCGGAAGAGCGAGTCGCAAACGAAGTCGAGCAGGCCGCCGAGGAAGCCCTGGCGAGTAAGCGCGAGAACATGCCGCGTCCGGAGTCGGCCGCGGAAGGGGTTTACGCCGAAGCAGAACTTCAGACCGGAGTCGCGTTGCGGTAATAGAAACCGTTCCGCGAGCCGGGCGCCCGTCGAGCTTAGAAGACAGGCGCCGGCTGAACCATCATCAACCGAGTGTGACATATGAAACCAATTATCCTGACTCTTATCGTTCTCTCTCTTTTCTCAGCAGCAGGCGCGCAGAAGAAAAAGAAGACTTCCCCGAAAAAGAAGCCGGTCGCACAGAAGCCGGGCCCGCCAGTTAACACGGGCACGCCTCGTGTCATCGGCTCGAAGGTTTTCATCGAGACAAGGAACGGCGACCGAGTGTCGGGTGAACTGCTGGACCTGACTGCATACAGCATTCGGCTGAGGTCGGAGAATCTCGAGTCCACGATCGCGCTGGACACGATTGCGCAGCTCTCATTCGGCGCTCCCGTCAGCTCGCGCCCAGCTCGTGTCGAACAGTCGCTGGCTCGCGGAGAGTTCTTGCGTGACGCGGAAGTCATGCTCAGTCAGTTCAGCGCGCTGGCGTCGATTTTGAAGTCGGGCTCGGACTACACCGAGTACGGCCGGCAGCTTGGCGAATTGCGACGTTCAGCCGAGCGGTTCATCACCAAGTACAGCTCGGGAGACAACGCGAGCGAAGCGCGTGTTCTATCTTTGACGGCCGGCGCGTTGACTGACTACACCTGGGCGCGAACTATTTGGACGCTCAAGTTCGGCCGGTCGAGTGACGGGACCGTTACCGAAAGCGATTCGCCATTACTCGGCGACGTGCTTGCGTTGTATCCGGATTTAAGAACTGCTGCCGTAAGTGGGAACAAGCTCTCGGTCGATAAGGTCGTCGGCGGATTGTGGCGGAAAGCGGCTGATAAGATGGATCGCGTCCGCGCGCTGACACCTCGGTAGTGTTCAGTAAGCTCAGGGTTCAGGGTTCAGCGTTCAGGGTTCAGGGTTCAAGCCTCGCCTTGCTGTTTCCGAGGTGCATGAGCGTGAGAAGCAAGCTGGAGCTTGAACTCTGAACCCTGAACCCAAAACCCTGAACCCAAAACCCTGAACCCAAAACCCTGAACCCAAAACCCTGAACCCAAAACCCTGAACCCTGAACCCTGAACCCTGAACCCTGAACCCTGAACTCTGAACCCTGAACCACTACCGCATCTTGTAGTTGCTTTCTCGCGGCACCGTGGATAACATACCCGCCGAGAACCCCTCCTCGAAGACGCTGCGTAGCGCCTTTGCGTTCGTGACCAAAAACAAGAACAGGAAGAATTGCCCAACCAGAGGACGTAACGAGTGGTCATCATCCTTATCATTCTCGCAGGTGTCTTTGTGTGCTCGCTCGGACTTCACGGTTATAAACAGCTTCAGATTCGCCGCGGAAAACGCATGAGTCAGAACGAGTACAACACCGCGGTGACGCTCTGGGAGTATGCGCGTCTGGTGCGCGAGCAGATCGACGGCGCCGTGCATCAAGGCAAGGGTGTGTTGGACTTCACGACGATCACAGTCCCGCACAGCCAGGGCTATCGAGTTTCGCTCGAACTGATCGGCACTTACTTTCGGGTCTACGCGGTCCCGAACAAATACAACCGGACCGGCAAACTCTCATTCGTCACCGACACAACACTGGACGTGAGGGCTGCCGACCGGGCCGGCAATCCCGCAAGCGCGGACGACCCCGAGTACCAGGGCGAAGCGGCCGACTGACTCACACCCGGATTGGAGTCCCAATGTCCGCTTATGATCGGCGGGATCTGAAATCACTGACCGACGCCGCGACGGTCTTTCAAGCCATGCCGTCTTTTTTTCGCAAAGGACGGGTGAATCGCCAACTCAGCTTCCACTTCTCGATCGGCGGGCGCGAGTGGACAGTGCTTGTGGGCCCGGAGATCTGCGAGGTCAAACAGGGAAAGGCGGTCGCGGAGCCCGACTGCTTTCTTGAGACGACTGACGAAATCTTTCTCGGCACGTTGCGCGGCGACTACCTGCCATCGATGATGGACTTGATGCAAGGCAAGGTTAAGACGAATCGTCCGGATTTGCTTCTGCAGTTCAAGAGAATCTTCATCGACGATTGATGGGGGGACGCGTGATTCGTGATCCGTGATTCGTGATCCGTGATTCGTGATTCGTGATGCGTGATTCGTGATGCGTGATTCGTGATCCGTGATTCGTGATTCGTGATTCGTGATTCGTGATCGGTGACACTTGCGTGTCGTTCGTAGTGTCACGAATCACGCATCACGCATCACGCATCACGAATCACGAATCACGAATCACGAATCACGAATCACTTTCCGGACTCCTATGAAGCACCGCGGCATCCAAAACAAAGCACGCCTTGCGACGGTTGTGGTCGTGTTGGGACTGCTGTTGATCATCGGGGTGAGCGTTGGCTTGTACCTGCAAGTGCGCGGCGAGCTGGCGTCGTCACCGATTGGGTTTCTGGTCCTTTACCTGCTGGTTGCGCCGTTGCTCGGCCTTGCGTTGATCTTCGTGATGGTGCGATGGCTGCTCAAGCCGTACCGCAGGATGGTTGAGGCCGCGCGAGGCAGCCCGGTGCGCGCATTGGCAGCAAAGAGCGAGAGCGAGTTTGTAGTTGAAACCTTTCAGGCGTTGGTCGAACGGCTCCAGGTCAAAGAGAAAGAACTCGAACAGCTTCACGCCCTCGAGCGAAATCGCGCCGAACGCTCGGAGCGCCTCAGCGAGCGGCTGATCGCCAACATTCCAAGCGGGCTGCTGACCATTGATTCAAGCGGGATCGTCACCGCGGTGAACGCGCACGCGACTCGCATCGTCGGAAGAGCGCAAGACAGCGGCGCCAAACGAATCGACACCGGTGAGCTCATGACGCTGTCGGTGGACTACCGCGAGTTCTTCCGAGGCTCGCCGCGAGTTATCGAGATGATCGCGGAATGCCTCGAGCGCGGAACGCCTTTTCGAAGAGGAGAAGTGGAGATCGTCCTGTCGGAAAGCGGCCCGCGCCGGCTTGGGTTGAGCATCACGCCGATCACCGACGCGGATCAGCAAGTCGAAGGCGCGCTTTGCCTGATGACCGATATAACGGAAGTGGTTGAGCTTCGCGAGCGAATGAAGCTACAGGAGACTCTCGCGAACCTCGGCGAGATGGCGGCCGGGCTCGCTCACGAATTCAAGAACTCGCTGGCGACCATTCACGGGTACGTTCAACTGCTGGACGCCCAGGCGAACCCGGCAACGCCGGCGGAGGACCGTAGGGTGACGCTCGAGGCCACGCTCACCGAAGTGAGGCTGTTGAGCAGGCTGGTGACAGATTTTTTGAACTTCGCGCGGCCGCAGCATTTGAACCTCGCGCAGGTGAGCCTGCGCGAGATCGTCAAGCGCGCGGGAGTAGAAGTGAAGCCGCAGCTTGACCGGAGCAGCATAACTTTGAAGGGCGCAGGCGAATTCGCTGATCTGACAGGCGACGAAAGTATGCTTGGCCGAGTCTTTGTCAACCTGTTGCGGAACGGAGCCGAAGCAATCGACTCGCAATCCAATCGGAAGGTGATAACCATCGAGGGATGGGTGGATCGCGGAGCAGACCGCCGCTACGCACACGTGCGAGTGACGGACACCGGCAGCGGTATCTCGAGCGAAGACCTGCCGAGGATCTTCATTCCGTTCTTTACAACAAAGACGCGAGGCTACGGAATCGGGCTGGCGCTGGTGCAAAAGATCATGGTGGCTCACGGCGGCGATGTCGCGGTCGAACGCAGCGACGCTTCCGGAACAAGCTTTCACTGTCGCCTGCCCCTGGCGGCGGTTTCTCTCGGGGAGAACAGCAAATGATCAAACACATCGTGTTTCTAAAATTCAAACCTGAAGCAACCGCGGAGCAGCGACGCGCGATCATTGAAGAGCTTCGCGCTCTGCCGAAACAGATCGACGTCATCCGTAAGTACGAAGTTGGCGAAGATGTCTTGCGGTCGCCGCGGTCGTGGGATGCGGCGTTGGTTGGAACTTACGACAGCATCGAAGCGCTCAAGACTTACAACGATCATCCTGCCCACGTGGCGGTAGTGCAGAAGATCCGCGAGATATCCGAGGCGGTCGCCTCGGTGGATTTCGAGTTTTGACTACGAAGAAGACGTGTGGTCGTGAACGATCTTCCAACCGCCGGCGAGCTTGCGGAAGGTGAGCGTGAACAAACCACCCGAATCGCCGCTCGCCATCTTCAAGTGGTATCGCCCGCGAACGAATGCCGCTCCATCGCCGAACAGCTCGACCTTCAAGTTCGTAAAGTCGAGGCGGCCCATCTCATTTCCCAAGCCCTGATAGCGCTGGCGATATCTCGCGAATGTCTTATCCCAACCCGAAGTTTCCGTGCCGCCCGAAAAAAAAGTCAGCTCGGGCGACCGCCAGTAGCCTTCCATGAACCCCTTGAGGTCGCGCCGGTTCCAGCACTCGGTCTGGCGATCAAGCACGGCCCGAATCTCTCGAACCGCGCGAGGCTCACTGGCTTTCTTTTGTCTTGGGCTTGCGAGCGCGGCCCCGGTTGTAACGACGATCAACGCGAGACCGACAGCGGCCCTTGCGAAGTTGAGTTTTGACATCGACCCCTCCAGTGACTTCAGTCGATTGTGGCCAGCACAGTAGCCGGATAGAATCGTGCTTCTCGATGAAACCAAAGCCTCTCGACAAGAAGACCGGCTGCGGCGTGTGCGGCGCGACGACAGCGCGCGAACTCTACACAACAATCGACCGCCTGGGCAACTCTGGCGCGGTGTTCACGATCGCCGAGTGCGGGGGCTGCGGCGTGTTGCGCACGTTGCCTGAGATGACCGAGACCGAGCTTGCGGCATTCTACCCTGACGATTACTGGGGAGCATCCGCCGCCGAGCCCACTGAGTCGTGGATCAAGTCTTCGCAGTCCGAGAAGACTCGATTCCTTAGCAAGTGCGCGCCCGACGGCGGCAGGATACTCGACGTCGGTTGCGGCTCGGGGTTCTTCCTGCGAGCGCTGGATGGAACCAGGTGGAACCGATTCGGAGTCGAGATCGGCAAGGCAGGAGGCCAGCAAGCCGCCCGAGCGTTGGGAAGCGATCACGTCTTCACCGGCACGCTGATCGAAGCCGCATTTCCTGATTCGTCCTTTGACGTGGTGACTCTCTGGTCGGCGCTCGAGCACACCAACGAGCCGCGCGCGAACCTGATCGAAGCACGACGGATACTCAAACCAGGCGGGACGTTGCTTGTTCAACTGCCAAATGCCACAAGCTATCAAGCGAGATGGTTCAAAGGTTCGTGGTTTGCGCTCGATGCGCCGCGCCATCGGTATCACTTCCGCGCCGGGACCCTTCATCGCTTGCTTTCGGAGGCACGCTTTGCGACGTATCTTTGTTCTTTCTCTTCACGGGCTCATAACTCACACGCGCTGAGGCAGAGTCTTAAGACGCGCCTTCGAGGTCCTGGATCGTCAAGCTTCAGCCGTGTGCTGTTCTATCTGAGCATTCCCTTGATCAAGCCCTTCGATCTCGCGATGACCGTTCTTGATGAGGGCGCGACGATGACGGTCGCCGCTCGTGCGTGCGACTAACGCTCATGCGAGGCGGCGCTCCGTGGCCGCATCAGAATCTTGATCTTGCGATCTGGGACGGCCACGGAGGGGGCGCCCTCGATGACCCTGTTACAACTCACTCGGCTCGCTGCTGCAATTCTTCGAGATCGTCATATGCGATCACACTAGAGTCCGACTCGAGCATCGTGAAGATATCGAAGACCTCTCGATCGGTTCGGGTTTGCGCCAACCGGACGTGCCTGCGCCGTTTGCAAATCGCCGGGAACGTGCGCAACGCCGCCAGACAGGACGCCAAGAACCAGGGCTGCAATCTTAGCGGCGCAGTTATCGCCAGTAACATCAGCCACGCGGTGTGCGACGCCAGCATCCGAGAGTCCCGCAGGTGGATCCAATGATAGATCAAGCGATTTCGTTGCTCGATCACGCGAACCTTGCGGCGAGCGAGCTTGCCGATCGTCGATGATATGCGGTGCCGAGTGACCGAACGTGGTTCGTATAGAATCGTGTATCCGCGCTTCCAGGCTCGGTAGCTCAACTCAACGTCTTCCCAATAAAAGGGCGAGAGCAATGTCTCGAACCCGCCGATCTCGAGAAACTTCTGCCGATCGAACATGGCAGAACCGCCTCCGGCGAACATCGAGTAAAGCGGAGGGCCTGACTCCTCACGCGATTCCGGGACTGCGTAGCTGCGATGCACACGGATAAATCCTCTTGAAAAGCTACCAAGCTTGCCCGTTCCGCACTCGCGACCACTGTCGAACTCGAAGACCCGGCAATGCGCGGCGAAAACAGAAGGATCCTCGAAGTTCTCGACGAGCGGCGCGATGCAATCAACGTCAGTCTCAACATCGTTGTTGAGCAAGAACACCAGCGGATGCGCGGCAAGCTCGAATCCTCGATTGCAAGCTTCGCCGAAGCCCAGATTGTTTTCGTTCCTCACTAATCTAAGCCCCGGTCCTCCCGTCTCCGCATCTCCCCGTTCGATGTTGTCCCGGAATCCCACCTGACGCAGCCAGCCGCCTGTTTCATCCGCGCTTCCATCGTCGACGATCAATATCTCAGTCGGAACATTTGAGAGTTTGCTGTAGTGAGCAGCGGCGGCAATAACCGAGGGCAAGAACTCTTGAAGTAGGTGTAGCCCGTTCCAGGTCGGGATTACGATGCTGACGCCCATCTTTAAAGAAGCGATCAGTGGCGGTGCCCGGAGACCGTACTCGGAGTGTGCGGGTTAGCCATCCCCTCGAGGGCGTCAACGCTATGATGGCTGCCGAGTACCACGAGCGCATCATTCTCCTCAATCATCGTGTCAGCCGCGGGGTTGAAGATCATATCCCCATCGTGCCGCTTGATCGCGATGACTATGACATCCAGGTCCGACCGAATCCCGGTGTCTCTTAGTGGACGCCCGATGAATGGCGAGCGGGCTTCAATCTGGATCTGTTCGATCTCCAGCTCCATTCGCTCCGTCATAGTCGCCAGCTCTATGAAGTCGGCAACCGCCGGTCTGAGCAACATCTGCGCCATTCGCGATGAACCAGTGCGGGCAGGAGACACAACCTTGTTTGCGCCGGCCTTCCGCAACCGCTCAACCGCGCCCTCCTCATTCGCGCGGGCTACAATCATCAAGTTCTTGTTTAGATCGCGCGCCGTTAAGGTGATGTAAAGGTTGTCCGGGTCGGAAGAAACCGCCGCCGCGAGCCCCTTCGCGCGCTCGATGCCCGCGGCCTTGAGCACTTCGTCGTTAGTGGCATCGCCCATCAAGACGAGGTGCCCTTGCGTCAGCATGCGTTCGGCGAGGGACTCGTCGCTTTCGATGACTACAAGATCATGACCGCGCCGCTCGATATCGCGGACCACTCCTGAGCCTATTCGTCCGGCGCCGCATACGATGTAATGGTCCGCGAGTTTGTTTATGTCTTTGAACATTTTTCGCTTCCCGAAGGTCGAGATCAGCTCCGACTCTACTATCGCCTGAGCGCCAAATGAAAGGGCATAGCCTATCGTGCTGACTCCGGTCAATATCACAAAAACGGCAAACACTCGAGCCGTGGTGTTCATGCCCGCAGGCTCGCCGAACCCAATGGTTGTAATTGTCTGAAGCGTGAAATAGAAAGATTCGAACAGCGAGAGACCGAGAATCAGCTTGAAGCCTATGGTGCCAAAGGCGACCAGCCCGAGTATTACGGTCAACGCGATTCGTAGTTTAGTCCTCGGCGACATAGTTTCGAAGTTGAAGCTGTATGTTATCGCCGCCGACCCGTCGAAGCAAGAAGAGGGAACCCTGGAGTGCGCGCATCCTACTCTCAATCGTGTCCATTATTCTAACTAGAACTGCCGCCGGGTGGCACGGTCGGGTTGAAAACCATTGTCGCTGAGGCGGGATCTTTGCCGCGGAATCGCTGAAGCCGCTGTGGCTCGCGCCTGTTACCGCGGCTACTCGACACCAGTGATGAGGGACCATGTGTACGGCGAGTCTCTTACCGCGGCAGTAGGCTGGAAGTATGTTAGAATAACCAGCGCACGCAGATGAAATTGCAGAGCGAAATGGTAAACGCTGATGATTAAACTAATGATAGTAATTCTTGCTGTGAATTTGGGGTTGTTTTCTTGCGTGAGTGCTCCCGAGCAAGACAAATCGTCGGCCAACGATAACAAATCTTCAACCTCGTCCCCCAAGGCCCAGACAAACTCGAAAGAGACCGACAACCAAGAGCCATCCATAAAGCAAATTGAGGAATCAGTTCCGCCCGACCTCCTCAAGAAATCAGATTGCAGCATTGAGGAGGATGTCACTTTGACACCGGAATCCGGCGGGCAGGCTCCTCTGATGGTTACTTTCGATGCGCGGGCCTCTAAGGCTCCCTGCGGCAAGATTATTAAATCGGTGTGGGACTTTGGCGATGGCACCAAGGCAAAGGGCCTTAAGGTCAAACACACTTATTCTGCTCCGGGCAAATACATCGCGACCTTGACCATGACTGATAACAAAGGCAACACCAATCTCATAAATCTAGAGCATGTCGTGCTGATCACTGAAGCGCTCTCGTCACCCGCAAAGGGGAAATCCCCGTAGGACTTGCAGCAACGCACCAAACCGCAGGGAGTGCTGCGAGAGGAATTGGAATCAACAGCCTGTAAGAACAATTTGATTTGATGCAGTTGTCGTTGTATTACTTTGAGTGCCCCGCGAGAGAGCGCCTCGTTTACGCTGCAACATTCAGGCGGCCGTGATGCTGCTCGAACGTGCCTGCGGCTTACCGGTAAGGACCGATAAACCGCCGCTCGTTCAACTTACCGCTTTCGTCAACGATAACTCCTAGCGTCCCAGGTAACAGGGCTTGATGTTTAAGAAGAGTCCACGTGCTAACCCCCGAAGCATTGCGGATATACTTTGTCGATCTTGCAATCTGAAGTTGAATGCAATGCTTCCCCATTAAGAGGAGAAGCCATGAATTTCAAGAAACGCATAACGCTGGCGGTGTTGGCAACGGCGCTCTTCGCGTCAATCACGTTTGTCGAACAAAGAACCCAAGCGCAAGCCGGGGCGGCAACTTCGTTTTACGATTTGGATGTGATAGCCGTATCCGGGCAGAACAACCTGGTAAGTTTGTTTGCCGCCCCTTCGATCAACGAAAAGGGAATAGTATCGTTTGTAGGAAACACCGGCGGAAATAACATATTCACCAGCGAGTCGCCGGGGACTTACAGGAGGCTTAATCCGGGAGGCACGGTTAATGTCTTCGCCGGAAACTCTCAGATCGCCGACAATAATCAAATAGTTGCGCTGGAAACGATAGTCGGGTTGAACCAGCAACTCTTGGAAGTCTGGGATGGCAACACCGAAGACATAAGGGTAGTTGTAGCGGGATCAAGCACTTTCTTTAATGACTTCGCTGCGATAAGGCCAAATCCGAGCATGAACAACAACGGCCTGCCGGTGTTCAGCGCCCAGGCCAAAGTTACATTCCAGACACGGCTTGTGACCGGGACGCGACAAGGTTTTTTCAATCAGTTGGCTCTGCCACATCCGCTTAAGCCCATGATCGCGGATGATGGCGAGGTCATTGTGCGAGCCGGAAACACAATCACTTCGCCGATCACTATGTACCAGTTCAATCTGACGATGCCGCAGACGATTGCCGCCTCTCCCGAATTCACTCAGCTTGGTGACGGCCCCGGGATCAGCGATAACAGCAAGGCTATTGTATTCTTTGGCGACCCGGCAGCAATGATCGGAGGGTCGGATCAACC
This sequence comes from Candidatus Onstottus arcticum, assembly GCA_038040485.1. Lineage (GTDB taxonomy): Bacteria > Acidobacteriota > Blastocatellia > UBA7656 > UBA7656 > Onstottus_B > Onstottus_B arcticum. The sequence continues at coordinate 70,615 of JBBPIE010000019.1, read as the reverse complement.
GGGAGTCTTTGCCTGCATTGACGACGAAACGGGGACCCGCAAGCGCCTCAGGTTGACAGGAAGGACCGTGGAGCTGGGGCGCGATGCGATGGGCAATCCGATCGGATTCGATCCCGCTTCGATTTTGTCTTTTAATCGTGTGACAGTCATTTATCAGGAGCTCGGCAATGTGGGGCCGGATGGAGATAGCTTTACGGCTTGTTTCCAGGCTACTCCAACCGCGGCCAGCCCCGACGGTTTATTCACCGCCGCCAACGGTCTTTGGACCGTTCGAACGGACATAAAGCTCGTAGCCGGGGTACTCGAATATACGACGCTTGGCCCGATCCCTGTCGTGCAAATCGGCAGCGTGGTTGGCGGTCGAACAATCACCGATATTGTGGTTAATGACGCGATCTCCACTGTGAATTCGGACACTATCGATGGCATTCTTCGTGCGTCGCATCTGGGCGAAAACAGGGTAGCGTTTTTTGCCTCTACGAATGCAGGTGACATCGCTGTACGGGCTTCTTATCTGGATCCCGACGAAGACAACCTGCCCAGTCATTGGGAGACTCGCGGAGTCGATTTTGGCGCGGGCTTGATTGACCTGTCGGCTATGGCGCAAGTCCTTTTCACAAAGACTTGTTCGTGCACGCTGATTGGATGCAACCGAATGCGGGAGTAGTGTTTCAACCAAAGCCTGCTGCCCTGAAACTCGTGATTGATGCCTTTAAGAAGGCGCCTGTACAGAATCCGGATGGAGCGACAGGCATAAACATCCATATCGATGCCGGCCCTAACAGCATAATGAACGGTGTAAACAACGCGAGATGGAATGCTCGCTCACGAGCCGCGAGTGTACCGCATCAGCCTTCCATAGTTCCTTTTGCGGCCGGGTCCTACAACTTTACCGACCTGGACAATATCAAAGGGGTACATTTCAACGCGACCAGGCGGGCTCCTGTCTTCCACTATGCGCTATTCGCTGACCGGTACGGACTGGGGGATGGCACCGGCGGTACGAGTAGTGGTCTATCTCGGAAAATACCTGGCGGAGACTTCATAGTTTCGCTTGGCTCGGTGGCTGGCGGCACCGTATTTCGTCAGGCCGGAACCTTCATGCATGAGCTTGGGCACAATCTTGGTCTCAGGCACGGCGGCGATGAGAATGCGCCCGCTCTCAAACCTAATCATTTGAGCGTTATGAACTATCGCTTCCAGTTCATAGGGCTACTCAAGGCAAATGGGGGGCGCGAGTTTGACTACTCGAGGCGCAAGCTGAACGATTTGGATGAGACCGCCCTTAACGAAGCTGTCGGTATAATGGACCCGGACAACCATCGAACTCTCTGGGGCCCTCTTTTTGCGCCTTGTGCCCAACAACTGCCGCTGCCCGCGACCGATTGGAATTGCGACGGTATGCTGACTCCGCCTCCTCTCATGTGGGACATCACTGGAGACGGCTTTACCCATATTCCGCTTCATGGGTTTAACGAGTGGCCGGCGCTTTCTTTCCAGGGTGGGGGCAGGATAGGTACTGGCGCTGCGCGAGGCGAAGTAAGCGTCGAGGAAGGCGCTCTGTCAGAACCGAGCATCGCTCAGATTGAGAACTCCGTGCCGCAAGACCTTCTTCTGCAGGGAGATTGCAGCATTGAAGAGAATGTCACCTTGTCACCTGAGACCGGCGGCACTCTTCCTCACACAGTCACGTTTGATGCCACGGCGTCTACGGCTCCTTGCAGCGAGATAATCACGTACTTCTGGGACTTCGGGGATGGTGAGGTGGGCTCTGGTTCGACTGCCATGCACCCTTACACTTCACAGGGGACCTTCGTAGCTAGATTGAGCATGACTGACAAGAGCGGCAATACTAATCTTGTGCCGCTTGATCACGTTGTGCAGATACCTTGCAGTATGTCAATTTCTCCAACGAACCAGGAATTCCCTGGGTCCGGCGGGTCGGGCGGCATCAATGTCACGGCTCCCTCGGGTTGCGACTGGACCGTTTTGAATAACAGCGCTTGGATACTCATTACCTCCGAACTGACAGGAAGCGGAAACGGAGTCGTTAAGTTCGAGCTCAGACAAAACCTCAGGCTTGGCAGTCGTCAGGGATCAGTCGCCGTCGCGGGAAACACCTATAGTGTCACTCAACGCGGTAACTGCTCGTTCTCAATTTCTCCGCAACTCCAATCCTTTACTTCGGCCGGCGGAACCGGAAACGTAGCAGTGAGTGTATCTGCCAATTGTGATTGGACCGCTACGAGTAACGACGCTTGGATAACGATCATTTCAGGTAGCGGGGTTGGAAATGGCACACTCACATACTCAGTGCCTCAGAATACTGGGCCTACCCGGGTCGGGACTGTGACAGTAGCGGGAAGAACGCTCACGGTGAAACAAAAACCCGGATAACTTTCCTTCTCGTGAGTTCGAAAGACATCGGGAGCACGGACCAGCCGTCCGTGCTCCACTTTCGGCTGCGGAAAGGTTTGAGGCGGGACGTAAGGAAATCCACGGAACTCCTTGCAATCAAGTGAGAACGCCGGAAGAAGCGGATTTTTCTCCTCCCGGCCCAAGTCGACCCAGATCGTCGCTACCGCTTTCTGGCCCTGTTTGCCATCGCGAAAAGCCTGTGATAGAAACTTTGACTTGGGTCCTTAGCAGACCGCTCCAACCTGGCGTGGTAAATTTTGAGACCCCGCGTGCCCAAACTGCGTACTAGAAGAGTCGAGACCATAACCGCCATCGTGGTACTCGTCGTCAATCACTTGAAGGAGAACAGTTGAACTATGGACAGCAAGCTCGCACCGCAAGCTGAAGCGGAGCCCGAAGTTCCAGATTCCAACCCTCAGCCCAAAAAAGAGGGCAAACCGGCGTCCTATTCGATGATGGAGCCGAAGATGCGCCGCATCTACGGTGAGTTCTACAGAGAGATCTACTACTCCGAGAAGAAACACCTGGATACCAAGACGCAGGAATTGATCTCGATTGCCGCGTCGCTGGTCGCTAAGTGCCAGGGCTGCATCGAGGGCCATCTCAAGAAGGCGCTCGAAGCCGGCGCAACCGAAGAGGAGATCAGCGAATCGATCGCCATAGCCGCCGCCATCAACGCAGCAGCGATCATCGATCTAACCGACGTCGCGGCGAACAACATGAACATCAACCACTTTCCAAGCGACGGGCCGCGCTTCAGAGGTTAACCGATGGATCTGCTAAAACAATCCGGCATCGCGGTACTCTCGCTGTTCATCGCTTTCGTGTCGAACGCAACGGCAAGGCTGCTGCAACAAGCCTCGCCGGCGCCGCAATCGGCTACGCCTGCCGGCAAGTCCGCTGCCGACCTGCATATCGAGTACGCCTCGATGCAATCAGCCGCGCTTGGCAAAGAGCTGAAGTTCGCGATTCAGTTTCCCCCGTCATACGAGGGCGACAAGAACCGGCGCTATCCTGTGCTTTACTTCTTGCACGGAATGTTCGGCAGCGAACTCGAGTTTTACAAGAGAAAAGTCGCCGAGACGGTGAGCAAGCTCCGCGAACAAGGCGCAATCGGTGAGTTCATCATCGTCGCGCCAGCCGGCGAGAACAGCTTCTATTTGAATGCGAAAAACGGCATTCGCTACGAAGACGCGATCATTCAAGACTTGATTCCCTACGTCGAGAAGACTTATCGCGTCATCGGGACTCGCGACGCGCGAGCGATTCAGGGGATTTCGATGGGCGGATGGGGCGCGCTGCTGCTGGCGTTCAAACACCCGGAGATGTTCTCGACCGTGACGACTCACAGCGCCGCGCTCTTCGCCGAGCTTCCGAAGCCGACGGGCGATGATCGCCGCTCGCAGTTCATGCTCAAGCTGATCGGCAACATCTTCGGCACTCCGCCGGACGAAGAGTACTTCAAAACTGTCAATCCGGTTTTCATCGCCGACGCAAACGCGGCCGCGATCAAGAAGTCGGGTATCAAGGTTTACTTCGATTGCGGCGAACAGGACCGCTACGGCTTCCAGGAGAGCAACAAGGCGTTCGACGAACGGCTGACAAAGCTCGGAATCGCGCACGAGTTTCACCTGTTTCCAGGCAATCACGGATGGGAGTACATGATCTCGGTCGCAGATCACTCGTACATGTTTTTGTGGAAGAACTTCAAGACTGATGCAAAAGCCGGGGCGCCTGTCCGATCACGCACCGGACGCTGAGGCTTGAACGACTTTGCGCGAATAGTCGAGGGCCGATGGCGCGGACCATCGGCCCTTTTTTATTGAACTTGATCAACCGTGTCACAGACCTCGCCACAAAATGCGCGCTTGCGATTCGCCGAGATGGTGGCTCGCAACGATGAACAGATCAACCTTGCTGAAGCGGCGCTTCTGATCGCGGCCGAAGAATATCCGCGCCTTGATGTTGAGTCTTACATCGAGAAGCTCGATCATTTTGGGGAAAGCGCTGCCGGGCGCGCGATCGGCGCTCGCACGCCGCTGGACCTCATCGCGGCTGTTAACGCGACGATGTTTGAAGAGCTTGGCTTTCACGGCAATCGCGCGAGCTACTACGATCCGCGCAACAGCTATTTGAACGAAGTCATCGACCGCCGAACCGGCATACCAATCACTCTAACCGTCGTCTACATCGAAGTCGCAACCCGAGTCGGCCTGCCGATCAAGGGCGTAGGCTTGCCCGGGCACTTCATCGCTAAACACCAAGCCGAAAGCGGCGATATCTTCATCGATCCTTTCAACGACGGGCGAATCCTTGGGGCACCGGCGTGCTCGGAGTTGGTTTCGGAAAGCACCGGAGGCGCGCTTGAACTGGAGCCCGAACATCTCGCGGCGGTGAGCAACAAGCAGATACTGACGCGAATGCTTTCGAACCTGCTGGGGATTTATGGAGCGACTGACCAACGTCGGGCGCTTCGGTTGATTGATCGCATACTGCTGATGAATCCGAATTCGCCCAGGCACTTGCGAGATCGAGGCCTTCTGCTTGCGGAACTCGGCGAGACACGAAGCGCCATCGAAGAGCTCGATCGATATTTGGAGTTCGCGCCTCACGCTCCCGACGCGGAAATCATTCGCGAGCAGATAACATTACTCCGTCAGCGCCGGGCGAGACTGAACTGAAGCCGTTGGCCGATGTCCCCTGCGGTACACTCTGTCGATCGTTGGATTTCGGCGCGATGACGAAGTAGGATCATGAATCTCTCCCAGAAGAACGGATCGAAGACGAGAACAAGAGCGACCCTGCAACCGAAAGAAGGTTCACTATGAGCAATGACGTTAACAATTCATATACCGCCGTTGTAAAGCAGGATGGAGACTGGTGGATCGGCTGGATAGAGGAAGTCCCCGGAGTAAACTGTCAAGAACCAACGCGCGAGGAATTGCTAGAGAGCCTCAAGATAACCTTGCAAGAAGCTCTCGAACTAAACAAGCTGGATGCGATAGCCGCGGCGGGGGAAAACTATGAGGAAGAGCCAATCGCGGTATGAAGCGGCGCGAACTGATCCAGCATCTGCGCTCCCACGGCTGCGAGTTGGTCAGGGAAGGTGGTCGTCATTCCTGGTGGCAGAACCCGTCTTCGAACAAGAGGTCTGCAGTTCCGCGTCATAATGAGATCAGTGACGCACTCGCGAGAAAGATATGCAAAGACCTTGGCATCCTACCGTTAAAATAAATCCCCTGGCGGCAGTTCACCTGATCCCCTCTTGTTCCGTTGCGAGAGCGAGCCAGTAGAATGTTAGCATCCAGGTCCGGCCGGCCGTCATTAGTTACTTGACCTCTGTTTTCACTAGCGCTGTCATACTGGAAAAAAGAAAGCGGCCAACTTGGACGCTGACTGTTTGTATCTTTGGTGGAGCTGAGGGGATTCGAACCCCTGGCCTCGTGAATGCGAGCCACGCGCTCTGCCAACTGAGCTACAGCCCCACTATGATGAACTCGAATCGTACGAGACCCACTTTCCGCATGTCAAGGAAGACCACGTTGCAACACCTGCCTCGCGGTTGTTCTCACGTTTCTTTTTTGCTATGTTGTGAAGTTGTTACCAGGCCTCGAAACGCGACAATGCAACGCTCCGGCTAACATTCGCTACGTGCGAAAAGTTGCGTTAACGAGGATCTAAAGGTAGTGGCCTTCAGCAGGCGGATTCGTAACGTTTTTTTGGCTCCATCAGAGAACAAGAGGGTAACGCATGAGTGCAAATGATATCGCCGCAGTTTCGTACAAACCGCTGGCCGATGCTCCAGGTACGGTTCCGATCGAAAACCAACTCGAGTGGTATCGACTCATTCACCTGGGCCGCGTGCTCGACGACAAAGCGCGCAACTATCTCCGCCAGGCGAAGGGCTGGTCCTACCACGCCTCGCACGCCGGCCACGACGGAGTTCAAGTCGCGCTCGGCCTGGCCTTCAGACCCAACAAGGACTACTTGTTCCCTTACTATCGCGACATGCTGACGTGTCTGGTGGGCGGCATCTCCCCTTACGAGATCATTCTCAACGGTTTGTCCAAGGCGGGCGACACTGCGTCGGGCGGCCGGCACATGAGCAATCACTTTGCGAAAATCTCGATAGGGATATGGAACGTCTCGTCGTGCACAGGCAATCATGCTCAACACGCAGCCGGTCTCGGGCGCGCGGTGAAGTACTACGACGCGGACTCGATTGTTTTTTGCAGTCAGGGTGAATCGTCCTGCTCTGAAGGCTATGTCTTCGAAGCCTTGAATGGCGCAAGCCGTGAACGCTTGCCCGTGATATTCGTCGTGCAGAACAACGGCTACGGCATCTCGGTGCCGGTAAGCGAGCAGACTGCGAACCCGATCGTCTCGGAGAACTATCGAGGCTTGCGTAATCTGACGATCATCAACTGCGACGGCACAAACCCGTTTGACTCGGTGTCCGCGATGCGCCGAGCGACCGACATTATTCACGCCGGCGACGGCCCGGTTCTGCTTCATGCGTTCTGCGAACGGATAAACGCGCATTCGAATTCCGACCGCCACGAGTCCTACCGAAGCCAGGCAGAGCTGGTCGACTCGCGCACCTACGATAGCTATGAGCGGCTGCGGCTTCACCTTCTCAATGTCGAGGACGTTGAAGAAGTCACGCTTCTTGCGATCGAAGAAGAGAACAAAGCGATCGTAGCCGAAGCCGCCGAGAAGGCTGAAGCTTCGCCCGATCCCGATCCGAGCACGGCTACTTTGTTTGTACTTCCCGAAGAGTCGAAGGTCGCGCCCGAAGCGCTGATCGCGGCGGAGGCCGGCGCGCCGCTGACATTGCGCGAGGCCATAAACGGCACGCTGATCTCGGAGTTTCGCCGCAACCCCAACACGTTTCTCTGGGGCCAGGATGTAGCCTCAAAGGAAAAGGGCGGCGTCTTCAATGTCACAAAGGGAATGCAGCAGGAGTTCGGACCGAGCCGCGTGTTCAACGCGCCGATTGCCGAAGATTTCATCGTCGGCACTGCCAACGGCTTCGCGCGATTTCGTGAGGACATTTGGGTCGTGATCGAGGCAGCGCAGTTTGCGGACTACTTGTGGCCGGCAATGGAGCAGGTGGTCGATACCTCGCACGACTACTATCGTTCGAACGGCCAGTTCGTGCCCAACATTGTCGCGAGGCTCGCTTCCGGCGGCAACATCGCGGGCGGGCTTTATCACTCGCAGAACCTCGAAGCCGTGTTCGCAACGATGCCGGGTTTGCGAGTCGTTACTCCGGCGTTCGCCGACGACGCGGTTGGGCTGCTTCGCCACGCGATGCGAAGCCGGGGTATCACGTTCTACCTCGAGCCGAAGTATCTTTACAACCAGGTGTTCGCAAAAGCCCCAAGCCCGGGCGACAACTACGAGATTCCCTTCGGGCAGGCGCGAGTCCGCCGCGAAGGCAGCGACATGACCATCGTGTCCTACGGCACGCCTGTGCACTGGTGCTTGCGCGCGGCGAACCAGCTGAAAGACGAGCACGGCATCAACGCCGAAGTGATTGATCTTCGGTCGATCGTTCCGCTGGACATCGACACCGTGGTCAACTCGGTTCGCAAGACTTCGAAGGCGCTGGTGGTCCACGAGGACAAAGTTTTCGGCGGCTTCGGAGGAGAGATCGCCTCGCAAATAACCGAAAAGTGCTTTGACGTGCTAGACGGACCCGTATTACGAGTCGGCTCAAAGGACTGCCCGGTTCCGTTCTCAAAGATACTGGAGCGAGCCGTGTTGCCGCAGGTGGATGACGTCTATCAGAAGGCGTTGGCGCTTGCGCAGTACTGATTCTTTTTTCTGTAGCGGGCTAACGGGCGGCTTCGTAGAGGCCGCCCTTTTTTCCGTCGTCCTCGTTCAGGTGGGCGCAAGGTAATGGTTCACTTTGAAATTTGTGTCTGTAGCTCGACCGTCAGGGAGAGCTCTCCCTAACGGTCGAGCTACAGACACAAAGCTCAAACGACTACCGCGCGCAAGAACTGATGGATTCTCAAGCGGTTGTTTTGTATACTCACTCGTGAGTCCCGCAGGACGGAAACCACGAACAAGGGCCACGCGTGAAACGAACACTCCTTCTTTTTCTGCTGATCTTCTTTCTTCCTATCAACATTCAAGACTCGGGCGCCGCGGCCGAGGCAGACGATGCGCGAGCCCCAAAGCCCGAGGAACAAGCGACTCTGCCGGCTCTTGATGAATACAAAGAGTCGCTTCGTTCTCGAGCCGGAGAGCTGAACGATCAAGGTGTTCTGATTGAAACTTCGGACGGCGGCCAGACGCTTGCCGAACACAACGCCGATGTTGCGTTCAATCCGGCTTCGGTCATGAAGCTTGCCACGTCGCTCGCCGCCATCTCGAAGCTCGGTCCTGACTATCACTATCGAACCAACCTCTTTGCGGACGGAACCCTCGACTACGAGTCGCGCAAGCTCGAAGGCGATCTTGTCGTGGAGGGCAGCGCCGACCCGATGTTCGCACTTGCCGACGCGCAGGAAGTTGCGAACGAACTAACCCGCCTCGGAGTGTCGCGTGTGACCGGCTCAATGCGGGTTGCGGGAGCGTTCTACTACTTCGCGACCGGGTATCGATCAAACCTGTCGAGGGAAACTTCCGCCTCAAAGCTTCGAGCGGCCTTTCAGCGCGCGGGCATCAAGATCGACGGTCCAACTGTGTTTGGGGAGCCATCCGGCACGCTTCTCCTTTCTCACTACTCCGATCAGTTGACGCACATCCTGCTTTTTCAAAACGCGCACAGCAGCAACGCTGTGGCCGAGGTCGTCGGCGAATCGGTCGGCGGACCCCAAGCCATCCAGGGTCTGCTCACAAGGAAGCTCGCACTGACAGAACGCGAACTGTATGTGGGCCGCGCGTCTGGTCTGGAATTCAACCGAATCACCCCGAGGGCTTCGCTGAGGGTGTTGCGCGCGCTGGCGTCGGTGCTTGCCCAGCACTCGCTGAAGCTTGAAGACGTGATGCCTGTAGCCGGAGTCGACTCGGGCACGCTTCGAACAAGACTCAGCGGTGAGGCCGTTCGCGGCGCGGTGATAGCCAAGACCGGCACGCTCGTTTCGATCGATAACGGCGTCAGCACGCTGGTTGGCATCGCGTACACCAAGACGCGCGGGCCGCTTTTGTTTGCGGTGTTCAACTCGGGCGGCAGCGTTTATCACTATCGCCGGCTTCAAGATCAGTTTGTCGAGCGCTTGATTGCAGAGGAGGGTGGCCCCGCCAGAACGGTGCGGGCCGAGGATGCGCTTGCCGAACTCACTCATCAGCCGATCGTTCAAGTGTTTTACAATCGGAGAGCCGAACTGAAGGCGGCGGACTGAAATCAAACCGACGCGATCTCGGCCGCCGCGTCGCTCCATCGGCCGGGAATCTCACGCCTGCAATCCGGGCACGCGCCGCGTTCGATTCGGTTCTTCAAGATCCGAAACCCGTAGCGTTCAACGAGCGTCGCCTTACAACCCGGACAGAACGTGTTCTCGTACCTCCCGACGCGTCCAGGCAGATTCCCCGCGTAAACGAAATTCAATCCGGCCTCGCTACCTATCTCAGCCGCCCGTATCAAAGCGTCCACCGGAGTATTGTCCGAGCCGGTCATCTTGTAGTCCTGATGAAACGCGGTCACGTGCCACGGAATGTCGGGTGAAACGCTTGCGATGAAATCAGCAGCCGACTTGATCTCGTCCGTCGAGTCGTTGAAACCCGGAACCAGCAGCGTAACTATCTCGAGCCAGAAGCCGCGCTCGTACACCATCTTGATCGTCTCAAGCACGTTGTCGAGCACGCCCCCAAGCTTCCGATAGCCTTTGTCGCTGAATCCTTTGAGATCGATCTTGTAGAGATCAACCCACGGCCTGATGTAGTCCAGCACTTCAGGAGTCGCGTTCCCGTTTGACACGTAGCCGCACACAAAGCCGGCGGGCTTCGCTTGTTTGAAAATCTCGACCGCCCACTCGCTTGTGATAAGCGGCTCGTTGTAGCTGGACACCACGAGCCGCGCCTTATGACGCCGCGCAATCTCAACCATCTGCTGCGGGCTGACCTCGATCGGAGGAGCGATCGCCTTCGGATCGCGCAACGCTTGAGACGTGACCCAGTTCTGGCAATAACCGCAATGATAGTCGCAACCAAGCATCCCAAACGTCAGCGCCAGCGATCCCGGATAAGCGTGGAAGAACGGCTTCTTTTCAGTCGGGTCGCACTGAATCGCGCCAACGTAACCGGACGGCACCATCAACCGCCCGGCTTCGTTGTAACGGACGCGGCAGATGCCGTCCAGCCCCGGCAGTATCACGCAGCGATGCCCGCACGCGTAGCAACGCACGCGCTTGCCTTCAAGCTGTTCGCCCAGCACACCTTCAGTGGTGTAGCTCTTGAGCAGTTCTTTGAGTGTGAGCTGTGATGACATTGTAGAATGCCCGTTACGCTGGTTGTGTCACAACACGACAATGCTATCACGAGCCTGCCTTTCGGCCCACGATACGCGGGTTTGGATTCACGTGTAAGCGCGCTAAGGAGAGGAGGCTGTCGGAACAAGACCGATTATCCGACAGGCTCCTAGAGCGCGCCGGCTTGGATCCTCGCGGCGAGTCACCAGCCCTGAAGGGCCGGCCTATGTGCAATTCGGGGAAGTCCGATGAATCGGGCTAGTGGGCCTCCGCAAATCTGACGGGCACCCGCACTCCAAATCCGCTTCACGATTGCTCGTTCGGGATGTTAGATTCATTCGCTAATAGAACAGGAGACTCTTCTCACCTGATGAAACTCAGAGTATTGCATCACGATCATTGCTTCGACGGCTTTGCTTCCGCTGCTGTTTTCTCGCGCTTCTTTAGAGACAAGGTCAACGGCTCGGCTGAGATCAGCTACGCGGGTCTGATGCACAAGCCAAACCAGCTATTCATCGAAGAGGAGCTTTTTGACGGAGACGAGAATGCAATCGTCGACTTCAAATACAGTCCGTCGGCGAAACTTACCTGGTGGTTCGATCATCATCAAAGCGCGTTTCTTTCGCCTTCAGACGAAAAACACTTCCGCACCGGAACCTGGCCGAGCAAGTTCTACGACCCCGACTACAAATCGTGCACCAAGTTCATCGCCGACACCGCGCGTGAAAAGTACGGCTTCGATGAGTCCAGTCTGAGCGACCTGATTCACTGGGCGGACATTATCGATGGCGCTCAGTATGAGGACGCACGCACAGCGGTCGAGCTAAAAGCACCGGCGCTTCGCCTGATGCTCGTCATCGAGGCAAGCCGCAATCCCGAAGTAATGGCAAGGATCATCGATGGAATGCAAACTCGCTCGCTCGAAGACCTGATTGCAGACCCGTTGATCGAGCAGGAGTTTCGGCCTTTGTACGATCGTCACGTTCGCACGATAGACTTGATTCGCAACGCCGCGCGCTGCGAAGGCGGCGTCATCTATTTCGATCTCAGCAACGAAGACGCGGAAGGCTACAGCAAGTTCATACCGTACTATCTATTCCCTGACTTCGCGTATTCGGTCGGCGTGAGCCTTTCGCCGAGCCGCTCGAAGGTGTCGGTAGGTTTCAACCCGTGGAGCCCCAAGCCGCGGCGTCACAACCTGGCTTCGATCTGCGAGCGCTACAACGGGGGCGGCCACGCAGTAGTCGGGGCGATTTCGTATCGGCCCGATCAGATCGAGCTTGCGCGCGAAACAGCGAAGGCGATTGCCGCTGAGCTGCGCGACTAGTGATTTGTACCGGGCATTTCGCTTGCGATCAAAATCCGTGTAAATCCGTCGAATCCGTGTTATCAGTGGTCTATTCGTTCGGAAGAACCTCCCTCGCTAGCGCCGCATAGACCACGGATGATACTGATCGAACGGATTCGCACGGATAGCGACGGCCGTATGAGCTTATTCCACCGTGGCGGAACGTCATTTCGCCGACCTTGAACTCACAAGTGATTGGAGGACGAACATGCGCTTCGCAAAGAGAGGCTTTCTGCTGTGTCTCGCGATCAGTCTGACTTCGCTCCAGGTTCACATTGCAACAGCTCAACAGGAGCGAATGCCGGATAACCCGGCGGCGCTTACTCGCGTCGGCGACACAGTTATCAAGGTCAACGATGCGATCAAGATGGTGCTGGGTTTCGGCAACACCTTCATGGTTACGACACCGGAAGGCAACGTCATTATCGACACCTCCATAGCCCCGCACGCACGCGTGCATCACAGGCTGCTTCGCGCTGAAAGCTCCGCTCCGATCAAGTACATCATCCTGACCCACGCACACGGCGATCACATTGGCGGGATTCCTCTGTGGAAGGAGCCAGGGACGCAAATAATCGCTCAGCGAAATCACATCGAGTTCGCCCACTATCAGGCGAGGCTGCGCGGGTTCTTTGCCTCGCGCAACGCAGCGCAGTTCGGAGGGAATCTAGCGGGCCAGACCGGCGTAGCGGCCGGAAACTTCGGTGCAAAGATCGAGCCGACCATTCTGTTCGACGACAAGTACGAGTTTACATTGGGAGGCGTCAAGTTTGAGGTGTATCGCACGCCCGGCGAGACGCCCGATCATCTGACTGTGTGGGTGCCACAGTACAAGGTCGCTTTCACCGGCGACAACTACTACGAATCGTTTCCAAACATCTACACGCTGCGAGGCACCGAGCCGCGCTGGGCGCTAGAATATGTCAGCTCGCTGAATTTCGTCATGGGACTCAAGCCCGCGATCGTTCTTCCAAGTCACGGCCGACCGATCATCGGAAACGCCGAGATCGCGACTCGTTTGACGCGCTATCGCGACGCGATCTTGCTTGTACACGATGAAACGGTCAAAGGAATGAACGCCGGCAAAGACGTGTACACGTTGATGCGCGAGATCAAACTGCCCGCGGCGCTCGACATCGGCGAGAGCTACGGCAAGCTTAGCTGGTCGATTCGCGGAATCTACGAAGGCTACGTCGGATGGTTCGATCTCAACCCCGCGACGATGTACGAGTCGCCGGCCTCTTCAATCTATCCCGATCTGGTGAAGCTAGCAGGCGGACCGGACGCGGTGGTAAAGCTCGCGATTGAGCGTGTAAATGCCGGCCAGGCCGTTGAAGCGCTACGGCTGACCGATGTTGTCCTTGCGGGCGAGCCTGGCAACAAAGCGGCTCTGGAAGCCCGTTTGAAGGCCCTGGAGATCCTGGTGTCGCGGTGCAAGAACACGAACGAACGCGGTTGGCTGGACTACTCGGTAAGAACTACGAAAGCGAAGCTTGGTGAGGCGCGTTAGCCGGAGAAGGCACTCCAAGCAGGCAGGAGCTGTGTGTTTAGAACGCTGGTGACAGGTCCTCCAACTCCGTTAGGAGTTGAATGTTTATAGAACGCTGGAGCAGGTCTTCCAACTCCGTCAGGAGTTGTATGTGTATAGGACGCGGGCGACAGAAGCTCCAACTCCGCTAGGAGTTGAATGTCGCGTTTGGTCGAGAATCATCTGTGTTGGATTCTCGCTGGGCGCAACAAGGACATTTCACTCCTAACGGAGTGAGAAGCGACGTTCGCATTCTTCTATAAACATATCACTCCTAGCGGAGTGAGGAAGACTCGACCACGAACGCTACTTGGATCTGTCTGCCGTCTTCGCGTAAGCGACAACAAAAAGCGCGCCGAGAATCAAATCAATCGTTGCGAAGCACATCAGAAACGTAGATACGCGGTGCTGAATGTACAGCAGCAATACCGCGAGTCCGAAGCTCGCCTTCGCCAGGACCGCCACGATCATGATCGGTCGATACGAAGCGGGTCTTTGGCGATGATCAAGTAGATAAGTTGCCACGCGACAGCCGCGCCTACGAACCCGTAGTAAAACTCCGGATGAGTGATGGCCGGAGGAAAGTCCTGGCCGGTCCTCGTCTCCAAGAAAAACTGCGGAACCAGCACGATCAAACCATAGATGCCGGCTATCAAGTACAGACGCTTCGCAAAGGTCATGGCAATTCTCCAAAGCTTCGCGCACCAACCAGCCAAACATAGAAGCGCCGGCTCCGCGAGCGTCGCAGCTTATTCCCGCTCCACTAGCGATCGTCTGCCGCATCCTTGCTAAGCGGCCTCGCCGCCCTCAGGACCGTAGAACATCACCCACACGGCAAGATCGGTGAAGTTCTCGAACCTGTGTTCCTCACCAGCAGCAGCGAAGAGAAAGTCGCCCGGGCCAAAGTGCTGACGTTGCCCTTGAAGAACAAAGTCTCCCTTTCCGTGAGCTACTATGTAGACCTCATCGCGCGAGTGTGGAGTTTGAGGGTCTGTATCACGAGGCGCATAGAGCTTCACTAACAATGTGCCGTGCTCGAAGACCGTGACCGAGCGTTCCCCGGTCTCCAATGGTAACCGCGCCAGAGCTTCGCCAACTGTTGCTCGTCGCTTTTCATCCGGTGTTTTGTCCATCTCGTTCTCCTCCACCGCGCACAATATGCAGGCTGGTACCGCCGCTTTCACCTGAGATTGATGAACTGCTACAACAGGTTCATTGGCTTTGGATTATTCGGATCGCTGTAGTCGTAAAACCCGCGGCCGCTCTTGCGCCCATGAAGCCCGGCCATAACCATTCGCTTCAACAGCGGCGGGGGCGCAAATCGCTTCTCGCGGAACTCGTCGAACATGATGTTAGCGATGTAGTAGGTCGTGTCCAACCCAACAAAATCGCCAAGCGTGAGCGGGCCCATCGGGTGCCCGCACCCCAGCTTCATCGCATTGTCGATGTCCACGATCGACGCAACGCCTTCTTCAAGCGCGCGTATCGAGTCGAGCATGTATGGAACCAGCAAACGGTTCACAATAAAGCCCGTTCGGTCCGAGGTCTGAACCGCGACCTTGCCGATGTCCCGGCCGAACTCGGTTGCGGTGTTGAACACTTCGGGGTCGGTCAGGATGGTGCGGACGACTTCGACCAGCTTCATGACCGGAACCGGATTGAAGAAGTGCATGCCGATGAAACGCCGCTGCCGCTCGGCGCTTGTTGAGGTCATCATCTGGGTGATCGAAAGGCTCGAAGTGTTCGACGCGAAGATCGTGTCCGGCCTGCAAATCTGATCGAGCCGGCTGTAGGTCTTATGCTTCTCGTCCATGTTCTCGATGATGGCTTCAATGACGATGTCCGCGCTCGCCGCGTCTTCGAGCCTGGTTGATCCGTGAAGACGCGCCAGCGTTTGATCTTTATCCTCAGCAGCCAGCTTTCCCTTTTCGACCGCCCTCGAAAGCTGCTTGTCTATGCCCGCCAGACCCTTCTTCAGAAACTCTTCGGCCACCTCGATGACGGTCACGTCGCGCCCCGCCTGAGCGCATACCTGCGCGATGCCCGAGCCCATCAACCCGCACCCGAGCACCGCTACTTTTTTGATTGTCATTGATTGTTTGCCCTCCCTCGGATGCTGCTGGATCAGTCGAGAATGTAGGTTATTCCCTCAAGTGTGGATTGTTCAACCTGCGCGTCAATCGTCGGCTTCGCGCTTCTTCATTTCGTATCCGTTCTCCTCGAGGTAACCGGCCAACCACACGTCGAACTCGCGTCGAAACTGCTCGTAGCTTTGTTGAACGCGTTGAGCCTCGATCACGGTCTGTCTTCTAGGGTCTTCACCCCCTTGATAACGTTCGATCGCGACCTTCTGCGCGTTCAGCAGATCGATCAATCTCTGACGAAATAGTTCGGGGCGCCCATCGATCACGGGCGCCCGTCCGGCTTCAGTGATGCCCTTATCAACAAGGACCTTTGCCGCGACAACGCGCCCCAAGCTCTCTGGCGAAGGGTTCCCTTTTTCAAGAACGCCCCGCGCCGGCTCGAGGTCGCGACGCTCATCGGCGCCGTTGAGCACTGCGGCGAACGTGTTCATCGAAGTGCGAAGTGAAGAGTCGGCGCTCGTCATTCGATTATAATAGTCGACGACTCGCGAACCCGGACTGGACGCGAGATTCGAGAAGGTCAACCTAGGGCCGCTGTAGCTTCGAAACACCGCGACAAACGACGCCATCACCGCAACGATGCAAACCACCTGCAGCGCGCGCCAGATAAGAGGCGTCTCGCGTTCCTCAGGATGTTTGAACGGAATAACCAGCGCCAGCGCGACGCCGGCAATCAATCCGCCGACGTGCGCGGCGTTGTCGACGATGCCTCTCGCGCTAAAACCGAACATCAGATTGATTGCGATTATTGGAAGCAGTCGCCGACGTATGTCTTTACTGAGCGCGGCCGGAATCTCTTTGCGATACTTGAAGGCGAATGTCGCCATCACGCCAAACAATCCGAAGATTGCTCCGGAAGCTCCGGCGGACACCGCGTTGGGGCTGAAGTAGAAACTGCTGATCGAAGCCATCACCCCGGTCACCACATAAAGAATCAGAAATCGCGCTGACCCATAGATCTGTTCGATGTCGCGGCCTACGATCCAGAGCGCATAGTTGTTCATGAGGAGATGAATGAATCCAATGTGCAGGAACACGCAGGTGATCAGCCGCCAGTATTGATGTTGTTCTGCTATCAACGCATTCTGTTTTGCGCCGAACGCAATCAGCACCGCGTGATCCGCCGACATCGCGCCCATTCCCCCTGCTAACCACTCCAGCAAAAACACACCAAGATTCATACCGACCAGAATCATGGTGAACTGGTTCGAACGAGTGAACACGGCGCGGAAGAAACGATATTCGGTCGCGGCTTCGGCTGCGGTTGCTTCGGGTGAGCCCGCGCCGCAGTGTGTGCAGACAGCGCTCGAGGCGGGTGTTGGAGTTCCGCACTGCTGGCACGCTCTAAATCCGGCTTCTTCCGTCATCTTCAGTGTTTGTCGCGGACGTGGCTCGGCCTCGTATCGGAATCAATTCCTTCCTCGCTGGAGACCATACTCGGACAAAACGCTGTCTTCCCATTCGTAGTAGCTCTTGAAGGCGTCCTTTAAGGAAACCAGATCTGAAAACGCGGGAGGTACAGAAGCTGAGCCTTTCCGAACCGGGGTTTCAAAAGCCGCCGCTCGTTTGTTTATCAGCTCCACAAGGCGGTTTCGTATCTGAGTGCTGGGTTGGTCGATCCCCGGCGCATTCTTGATGTCGAGCGCGGCCGACTTAAGACCTTTCGCAATCTCCACTGGGTCGCGGCTCGGGTGGGAACTCAGATCATCTTCGCTAAAGACCAACTCCTCCGCATTGTGAACTCTCTCTGAAAGGAGGATGACATCTTTCCCGCGCTCGCGTTTCGTTTCAAACTCGCGCCTCGTCTTCTGTGCTTGCACGGCTACATCCTGCTGAGAACCAAAGCTAAGGCCGGCCATCGTGAAGCTGACTGCCACCAACCCGACGCAAGCTATCGCGACGGCGTTCCAAAGCGACGCTCCCCGAACGGTGGTCGGAGCGTCAGGCGCGAGCACGAAACCTAAAGCGCCGCCCGCGATGAACCCGCCGACGTGCGCCACGTTGTTCGCGCCTATGAAAAAACCAAAGACGAGTCCAATCCCAGCCCAAATCAACATCTGCCTCGTTAAAGCTCGGCCGAGGCTTCCGCCCAGCCGGTAGCCATACGCCGCCATCACCCCGATCAAACCAAAGATCGCACCGGACGCTCCTGCCGTGCCGACTGGCAGGAAAAAGTAAGACGCGATCCCGCTCGCCACTCCAGTCCCAACATAGATAAACACAAACTTCAGCGAGCCGTAGGCCTCTTCGACTTGCGGCCCTATTTGGAACAGGGCCGAGCTATTGAACATCAAGTGCATCAACCCGATGTGCAAAAAGTTGAACGTCACAAACCGCCACCATTGACCGTCGCGAACAAGCGACGGAACCAGCGCGCCGAAGTCATCAAGCATCGCCGGCTTCATAAACGCATCCACGCCTCCGCCGTTGCGGATTTCGACGATTGACATCAGCACAAACAGCGCGATGTTGATGGTGAGTATGACCAGCGAAAAGAAGTTTCCGCTTGAAGTGCGGCCGGCCGCTGAGATGCGTGCGGGTGGGACCGACTTCTGTCCACAAAGCGGGCAAGTATTCGCCGAGGCTTCGATCAAGCCTCGGCAGACCTGACACATCACGAGTTTTTTCTTCGTTCCAAACATCTCAACAAAACGGACTGAGGATTTCGGACGGAAACAAGAAATTGAAAATTGAAAATTGAAAATTGAAAATCTGAAATTGGAGGATCGAGGATAGGATCGTCATCTTCGGTCTTGCAATTTTCAATTTTCAATTTGCAATTTTCAATTCCCCATCCTCCATCCTCCATCCTCCATCCTCCATCCTAAATCCTCTATCCTAATTCCTTCACACCGCCTCAACGATCATCGCAATCCCCTGTCCGCCGCCTATGCACGCGGTCGCAAGTCCGTACTTCTTACCTCGTCGCCTTAGCTCGTGCAACAAAGTCAGCACCAGCCGAGTGCCCGAAGCGCCGAGCGGATGGCCGAGTGCGATTGCGCCGCCGTTCACGTTTGTTCGCTCGCGATCCAATCCAAGCTCGCGTTCCACGGCAAGGTATTGCCCGGCGAATGCTTCGTTGACTTCAACGAGATCGATGTCGCTCAAGCTCAGCTTCGCAGCTTCAAGCGCCTTTCGCGAAGCCGGAACCGGACCGATGCCCATGATCTCAGGAGGCACGCCGGCGATCCCCCACGAAACGATGCGGCCGAGCGGTCGCGCCTCGAGCTTACGCGCTGCTTCTTCGCCGGCGATCACTACTGCCGCCGCTCCGTCGACGATGCCCGAAGCGTTTCCCGCGGTGACAAAACCGTCCTTGGCAAAAGCAGGTCGCAGTTTCGCCAGCCCTTCCATCGTTGTGTCCGGTCGCATGTGATCGTCGCGCTCAAAAAGGGTTGTGCCCTTCCGTGTCTTGATCTCGACAGGCACGACTTCGTCCGCGAACCGGCCGGCGTCCCAGGCGGCTGCGGCTCGACGCTGGCTCAGAAGCGCGTATTCGTCCTGGGCCTCACGCGAGATGTCGTGTTGACGCACAAGGTTCTCAGCAGTCTGAGCCATGTAGAGATTGCAGTGCGTGTCAAGCAGAGCGACCATCAGCGAGTCTTCGAGCTTGCCTTCGCCGAGCTTGAAGCCCCATCGCGCGCCGCGAATGACGTGAGGCGCCTGGCTCATCGATTCCATTCCACCAGCCAGCACCGTCGCGGCTTCGCCGAGTTGAATCATCTGAGCTCCCGAGATGATCGACTGGATGCCTGAGCCGCACAATCGGTTGACGGTAAGCGCTGGCTTGTCGACGGGAACGCCGGCTTTGAGCGCCACGTGCCGTGCGCCGTAGATCGCGTCGCCTGATGTTTGCAACGCGTTGCCAATCACTGTGTGATCGATCGCTTCCGGCGAGACGCCTGAGCGCTCGAGCGCGCCTCGAGCCGCGATCGCTCCAAGTTCTATTGCGGAAAGATCACGCAACGCGCCGCCGTATTCGCCCATCGGCGTCCGCGCTCCACCTAGTATGAGTACATCCTTTGCCATCGAATAATTCTCCTGTTTGCCAGGTTCAGAGTACCGTTTGCGATGCGAGCCATTGCTACGCGACAAGCCCAATGCATTAGAGGTCCTCGTCAACAAAGGTATCAGAAGGACCAAGCCCCTTCAACGAGGCGCAACGAACGGGGTGCGCGTCAGGATTTTGGGCTCGCCCTCGGTGGCAACCCTGAAAGGGTGGCGGCATAAAGCCACGGGTGAGTCCGCGAACCCGTGGAGAGAGGCGAAGGAACAGCACTAACCCGCGAAGCGGGTGGCGGCAATGATTGACTAGAACCTCGTAGAAAGGCCTACCATTGAGGATGTCGTTCTTCAATTCCGGGGTTGGTACTTGCATCCATCCGTCACCCGCTTCGCGGGTTAGGAAGCCTTCCTCGCGCGTTGCTCCACGGGTTCGCGGACTCACCCGTGGCTTTAATCCGGCATCCCGTTCGGGATTCAACCGCAAAAACCTGACGGGCACCCCAACGTTCGAATCGCCACCTTCTCCCCGCAACGCGGCGTGTCAGTCGTCGATTGATCCAGCACATTAAAAGTACATAGAGTTCCGGACCTCCGCGCCTCCGTGGCTCTGCGGTTAGTTAACATCGAGACCCTCTAACCGCTGAGTCGCCGAGACGCCGAGACAACGCTGAGAATTGGCGTCAGGACACCTCCTAAATGAAGTATCAGTTGTTTTCACTCTCCCCCTAAGCTAGAATTCACACGAGCGTTTCAGGTGTCGTGAGGCGCGGCGCGCGCGCAATTGGCCCCGCTAACTTGTCTGGGAAAGGTCTAGCATGAAACTTCGAAATCGTACCTGGTTGCTGGTATTGGCTCTCGTGATTCCTGTGACATTTGCGGGCGCGCACCCGGGACAACGAGCCGCGGGTCAGAGCGAAGCCGAAACCACGAGCCGCAAAAAAATCGCCGATGACTTTGCCGGCGCATTACTGGCCGCAAAAGACAACTACGCGGGCCAGGTCGATTACAACAAGATCACCAACGCTTCGATCTCGGGTATGCTTCGGACGCTCGACCCTCACTCGATGTATCTCGATCGCAAGCAGTGGGACGACTTTCAAAACGATCAGCGCAGCCGCTACTTCGGTATCGGCTCGACAATCGCGCAACGCAACAACAAGGTCTACATCCTTTCTCCAACCGAAGGCACGCCGTCGTATCGAGCGGGACTTCGATACGGCGACAACATAGCCGAGATCAACGGCGAAGCGACCAACGGCTGGACCGTCACTCAGGCTCGCAGCAAGCTCCTGGGTCCGGAAGGCACTTCCGTCAATCTAAAGATCGCGCGGCCCGGCGCCAGCTCGTTCGAATTGAAGCTTTCGCGCGGCGCCGTGCCGCTTCCATCGATCGCGAACTACTTCATGTTCGGCGACAGCGTCGGCTATGTGAATCTGGAGCGGGGCTTCAACACCACAACCTACGACGAGACGCGCGCGGCGCTCGCGGACTTGCGCAAGCAGGGGATGACGTCGCTGGTGTTGGACCTTCGAGGCAACCACGGCGGACTGGTCGATCAAGCTTCAAAGGTCACCAACGGCTTTCTGTATCGCGGCCAGAAAATACTTTCAATGCGAGGCCGGCCGGCGGTCTTCCCGTCGCGCGATTACACGGCGAACAACGCGTCGCCCGACGACTACCCGATCGTGGTTCTGGTCGATCGAGGAAGCGCCTCGGCCGCCGAGATCGTAGCGGGCGCATTGCAAGACCACGACCGCGCGAGAATCGTGGGCGAGAACACGTTTGGCAAGGGGCTCGTTCAGAATCCGTTTCCTCTGAGCGATGGCTCGGCGTTGATCCTCACCACCGGCCACTACTACACGCCGAGCGGGCGGTTGATCCAACGCGAGTACAGCGGCCGCTCGTTCTACGACTACTACCTGAAACGCGGCGACAAGGAAGCTGCCAGCAAAACCGACGAGAAGCGGACAGACTCGGGCCGAACGGTTTATGGCGGCGGAGGCATCGAGCCCGACGTGGCGGTCAAGGTGAGGTTTACGCCGCGCGAGATCGAGCTTCAGAACTTCTGGCGCGATCCGGTGTTCGCGTTTGTGCACTTGATGGTCGCCGGCCAGATTCCGGGACTGACCGACTACAAGATGGACCGGCCTGCGGATCACAACCATCGGCTTGGGGCTAACGAGTATGTGGTCGATGAGAAGGTGCTTGCGGCGTTCAAGACGTTTCTCAAAGCTCACGGTCAGCTGAAAATCGATCCGTCGCGTGTCGACAAGGAAGCGGACTACGTCAAACGCGGAATACGCTACGAGCTGGTCACTGCGGCCTTTGGGATCGAGACGGCTTATCAGATACTGCTTGAAGGCGACGAGCAGATGAAACGCGCGGTTGCGGAGATACCTACGGCAAAGATCATGGCTGAAGACATTCGCCGCTTGCGTGCCTCACGCGACGGGGACCTGCGGAAAAACTAACGCGGGAGCTTACTCTGCGTACGCAAATTCTTGTTCGATTCTTTCCATTTCATCTTGGATCTCGGGATCAGCGGCCATGAGAGCAAGTTGGGCATCGAGATCGTTTGTTTGTTTCAGGCTGTTCTGGCGTACCTGATGTACGAGTCGTTCAATTAGCGAGAGCTGTTCAGAAACCTTTAGTCTGTTGAAGGTCTCTTCAATTTGTGCAAGCACCGATTGATTCATGTCTGCTGCTCCTCGGTTTCAAATTCAATTTCATCTCATCATGAGATTGCGGCACCGTAAGGAATCGGCCCTTCCAATAGGTAGGGCTTCCGCGGGCGAGCGACGCAGTACGCAAAGAACGAAAAAGTGTCGCTTGAAGTTGCTGCCTCGGTCGCATCCAGCTTATTCAATCAGCCTTCCCCGGTCGCCCGGCATCATCATCTGGCGGTGCAATCGTATAGGGGCGTTGCCGTTTGACAGCAAACGATCGTGAAACTCTCGAAGCGAGAACTCAGCTCCGCGGCTCCGCTTGTAGTCATCCCTCAGCTTCAAGATCGCAAGTTTGCCAACTGCGTAGACGAGATATGTGGGATCAAATGTCCCGCGCTCGGCTTCGATCCGCGACGGCGTCTCGCCCATATACGCGTTCTCCATAAAGAAGCGAGTTCCCTGCTCTACTGTCATCCCTTCGGTGTGCAAGCGAATTGCCACAACAAACCTGCACAGTCTCAGCAGCGCGTCCGCGAGTTGGCCCATCTTGATCTTCGGGTCGCCGCTTGAGAAGCCTTCTTCCAGCATCATCTGCTCAGTGTAGTGCGCCCAGCCTTCCACGAAACTTGCCGGCGCCAACGCCCACAACTTGCGCACGGGCGAGGCCACCTGCTTCAAGTAGACGCCTTGCACGAAGTGGCCGGGGTAAGCTTCGTGAATCGACGTGCTCCAAAGCTGCGGATAGTTGAGCGACGAAAGATATTCTTCCTTCTGCTTGTCGCTCCACTTCGGATCGACATCGGTCACAAGATAACGCGCGGGCAATGAGCCGTGTTCGAACGGGCCCGGCGTCCACATGCTCGCGGTTGACCAGCGCATGAAATCCGGCGTCGGCGCGACGAGCGGCACTTCGCCTTTCGGCAGGGTGACGATTCCTTTCTCCTGTATAAAACGAACCAACCCTAAGAGCTGCTTCTGTGCTTCTTCGACAAGCGCGCCGGCCTTGGGATGATCGGCTTGCAGGCTTGCCCACACAGCTTTCGGATCTCGTGCGGTGTCAATGCGAGCAGCCGTCTTGCGAAACTCATCCTGCGCTCTTGCAAGCTCGCGGTACCCGATCTTTAGCAACGTCTCGACCGGAATCTCGATCCCTTCGTCATACTTCAGTTTGGCTTCATAGTTCTGCTTCCCGATCGCAAAGCTGACCTCAGGATCGGGCTTGATGGGTTCCAAGTGCTTGATATATCCGGCGACGGCTTCGGCCGCAAGCTTTGTAGATTTCTTGAACTCACGTTGGAGCTTCTCGTCTTTGACCGAAGCAAACGCTTTTGGAAGATCGGTCTTGATAAAGCTGAGCGTGCCCTTGAAGCTTTCCAGCGCTACCTTCAAAAAGATCGCGGGCGAGTTGCGAATGTTCTCGCGCGCGGAATCGAGCAAGCGCGGGACAAGCTTCTCTTTGGCGATGACGTGGCGAATGCGCGAGTCCAGCGGTGTGTAAGGGAAGATGGCGATTTGCAGCAAACCGGTCGAGATCACGTCGCTGTAAACTTGCGGGTTCCGTTCGAAGTTCTTGATCTGCTCGAGCTCAAGCAGGCGCGCTTTCATGTTCAAAACGAGAATCTGGTAGTCGCACACATCCGACAAGCTCAGCTCAAGCGGTGGCACCTTATCGAGCCGCGACTGGAAACGCTTGATCGCCGAAATCTCGTTTGAGACAGCAATCGCGCTGAAGTCTTCGAGCTGGCCGTCCCACGCGTGAATGCCGCTCGCAGCCGCGAGGTTAGGATGCCGCGCGTGCAAGTCCAGCAGGTATTCCTCGACTAGTTTTGGATAGTTCGCCGCCGCCATCTCATTCTTCGATTCAGTAATCTGGCCCAAAGCGCGCGGAGTGAAGACAAACGGAAAGAGCAACAAGGCTGAAGCAACAACGCATGCGACAACGCGGCTGAGTTGCCGGATTCTCGCGATTCCAGAAGCGTTCGCCTTCTTCCATCTCGATTCCTCGACCAAAAGTATTCCCTCTCGGCAAGTTTTTGTTGTCGTCTTCGTGATTCTTCGTGCCTTCGCGCAACGATTTAGCTCCGACCGGCCTTCTCGCTGCCTCCTGAAAAAGTCGATGACACACAAATACTGAGATGAAATCCCACCAACGCAGTTGGTGGTGCGTTCATACTCAGCCTACACAGGAACACTGGTCGGCGGTCCCGAATCCCACCAACGCAGTTGGTGGATCGTTCATATCCGACTGGCGCCGATGGACAGGAAAGTGAATCCGAATGGAGAGTCAGGCTGGGTATGAAAGAACCACCAACTGCGTTGGTGGGATTCAAACGCCCGCCGCATTCTTGCTCGTAGGCCACGTATGAACAATCCACCAACTGCGTTGGTGGGATTGTCAGCACTTCCGAGAGTGATGCTGTTCTTGGCATCTTCGGTAGTTTGCTAAGTCTCCAGCAGTTCTTTTGCTCGTTGTGTTGCCTTCACGACAGCCTTGATCAGAGTGACCCGCAAGCCGCCTTCTTCAAGCTCGAGTATGCCGTCGATCGTGCAGCCTGCTGGAGTCGTCACCGTGTCCTTGAGCTTAGCCGGATGCTCGCCTGTTTCGAGCACCATCGAGCCCGCGCCCACAACCGTCTGCGCCGCAAGCTCGGTGGCGATATCACGCGGCAACCCGACTTTTACTCCGGCTTCGGCAAGCGATTCGATGACGATGTAGATAAACGCAGGCCCGCTTGCTGAAAGCCCGGTGATCGCGTCCATGTGTTTCTCATCAACGACCAGAGAGCGGCCTACCGAGTCGAAGATGAACTTCGCAAGCGCGAGGTGCTCAGCCGAAGCGTTCTTGCCCGCAGCGATCCCGGTCATGCCTTTATTCAAAAGACACGGCGTGTTTGGCATAGCGCGAATGACCGGAACCGGCGCCGCCAGATGCTTTTCGATGAAGGCGGTGCTGACCGAGGCGGCCACCGAGATGAGCAACTGAGCCGGCCGCAGCGAGTCGCCAATCTCGGCAACGACTATCGGGACCGTCTGTGGTTTGACGGCAAGGATGATCAAGTCGGCGGTCGCGGCGGCCACTTTGTTTGAGAGAGTACCCGCGACGCCGAAACGCTCGCGCATCTGGTCGAGCCGCTGTTGATGCCCGGCGGTTACGCGGACGTTGCGGGCGTCGATGACGCCCGCTTCAAGCAAGCCTTTGATGAGGATCTCGCCGAGCTTGCCGCAGCCGAGCACCGCGAGCTTCTTGTTCTCCAACATTGAAAGATTCTCCGATCGTTGAGTAAGGCTAGTCGTTGAGTAATGTTGAGCTGGGATGATACCAGCGGGCGCGGTGAGTTGTCAGTGGAGCGTGGTGTGAGTGAGACGTTCAGTTGTCACGCGTGTTGCAAGTCGATCACTCAGTCACGCTCAAGATGATAGAGCTGTATGGGCGTCCCTCTGTGGGCGCCCCTTCTCACGCAGGAGCAGGGTCGCGACCAAGGGGCGCCCACGGAGGGACGCCCGTACAGGTTCATCAAAATCATCGTGACTGAGTACTGGTTCAACCTGCTCGAACTGTGAATTCCAGCCCGCCCTCGAAGGGCAACGTCATCGTGCGAAAACGGTTAGCCGGATCGTTTATGAACTCAAAATAGTCGCGATACGCCTCGGGGAATTGGGCGGTGTTGTCGCAGATGATTACAGCGCCTTCGCGCAAGCAAGGTGCGACTAGTTCGAGCGCCGGCCGAGCCATTGGCGTCCAGATGTCGATTAGCATGAAATCCACCGGCGCGCCGACATCCGCTAGCGTCTCGCGCAAATCGCCTTCGCGCAAATCGATGAAATCAGACAGGCCGGCTTCGGCGAAATTAGCGCGCGCGGCCTTGGCTTTCTCTGGTTCATATTCCGTGCCGATCACGAGGCCTTCTCCGCCGTCGCCGCGGACATTGTCTCGGACGGCGGCTGCGAGAAAGAGTGTCGAAACTCCAAATGACGTTCCCGCTTCGACGACTCGCCTGGCGCGCAGGGCGCGGCAAAGCTGATAGCAGAATTCTGCCTTGTCGCGATCGAGCGCGACGAGCTTGTCGCTCAGGAACTGATTTGTTCGGTCGTCGAACGCACTCCAATCGTAGTCGGGCTCCTGGGCGCGAACCGCGAAATACGAGCCCAGCGCTTCGTCCTGGCTGGCGTGTTGCGCGTATAGCCGATCGAGCAGCGCATCGATGCGCGAACCCAGGACCAGATGCTTGTTCATAGCTTAATTTCCAAACAGGCCCAACTCTAAGACGGCCCGCGATTCGTGCTCTTCTCTGCGAGGCCTCGGCGTCTCTGCGACTCTGCGGTTAGAAGACGCCCCGACACTGATCAACCGCAAAGACACAGAGCCGCCGAGGTTGCTTAGAGAAGTATCGCTATTGCGAACTTGCGACGCCGTCGTTCTTCGCCGCGCTGTTGATGAAAGCGGTCACGTCTTTGTGCAGCCTCTCGCGCGATTTCTTCTCGATGTACATCATGTGTCCGGCTTCGTAATAGCTAAAGCTGATGTTCTTACGGATCGCCGGCTCGAGACTCATGTGCGAGACAGTGTGCTCGATCCCATTGAACGGAGTGGCAAGGTCGTAATAACCACAGATCACGAGCACCTTCAAAAAGCCTTGAGAGGTCATCGCCGCTCGCAAAGCTTCCGCCGGCTGGCCCGGTTGCCCCTGGTCCCACGGCTGAACACGAGCGCTGAGTGTGTAATACATATCCGTGTTCCATTTCAGCTCGCGGCGTACATAGTCCTGGAACATCGCGACGTAAGCGCCATCGTACGACGCCAGGCTCGAGTCGTATTCGTAACGCTCTCCGGCGGCATCCGCGTCCATGCCAAGAAACCTCGCATCGATTCGACCGATCGTCTGGCGTTTGTCCCGCAGGAGTTCCTTGAACCATCGTTGAGGGCTGATACGCAGGTTGGTCCGCTCGATGTAGGTCGGCGAAAGCGCGGTAAAGCGCGCCAGGCTCTTAACGACCTTCTGGTACTCGACCTGCGGCAGTTCGTCTCCCTTTTCGAGAGCCGCCGCATATTCTCCGTGAGCAAACTGCCGGGCTTGTTGCGCCAACTCGGCAATACTCAGCTTTTGCAGATCGGGCGGCAACAAATGGTGATACCACGCCGACACGACCAGGGTTGGCAGAAAAAAGATCGTCCGGTCATCCGCGCCCCAGTTGCCGAACCCCACTGCCGATAACAAGGCGATCCCATTCAAGTAGATTTGATGACGCTGCTGCAGAACTTGTGACAGTTGCGCGGAACGTGTCGTGCCGTAGCTCTCACCAATCAGGAACTTCGGCGAAGCCCAGCGCTGGGCGCGACTGAGATACTGGTAGATGAAATCGGCAAAGAAGGTGGCGTCTTGCAGCACGCCGTAGAACTGCGCCGTATTCTCACCGGGCGCAGGTCGGCTGAAGCCGGTGGAGATCGCATCCACAAACACCAGATCGGTGGAATCCAGAAATGAATCGCCGTTCTCGATAGTCGAGTACGGGGCAGGCATGCCGTGTCCATCGTCGGTCAGCACTATGCGCCTCGGACCCAATCCCATGTGGGTATACGAAGAGGCCGACCCGGGACCGCCGTTGTAGACGAACGACACGGGTCGCTTTGAAGCGTCCGGCACATCATCTCTTGTATACGCGACAAAAAAGTAAGTCGCCTTTGGCGTACCGTCATCAGCCTTGATGACATACGTGGCGGCGGTCGCGGTGTAGTTGATCTGCTGCCCGCCGATGCGAGCGCTGTGATGGGTGACGGAGCTTTTCTCCTCGGGCGCTGGTCCGCGCCGCGCTTGTCCCTGTTCGGTCGGCTGGGGTTGTTGAGTCTGTTGCTGCTGCTCAGGGAAGCGCCCCGTGCGCAGCGGGGTTTGAGCCAGCAACGGACACACGATCATCAGAATGCTCATTCCGAGGGAAGCGATGCGATTCATTTTCAGCTCTCCTATTCGAGGCTTAGTGTTAACCACTGGTCAGCTTGTGACGCGGACGAACATCATAGGCAATGAGTGGATGGCACTCAAGCTCACTTCACGATTGTGGAGGTTCGAGGCATAACTCGGGGCTCATGAGCAGCGGCCTATTTCTCGGTTGCTTGAGAGGAAACCGCCAAGCCGCAAAGAACGCCAAGATCATCAACCGGAGCTGATGAAAATCTTGGCGCGCTTTGCGGCTTGGCGGTTAGTCGTTTCGCTGCCAAACCAGACCAACACGAATTCGGGACAGTATCCAGAATTCACTCGACTCTTTCTTACTCTTCGCGCAGCGCGACCATCGGGTCCACCTTCGTCGCTCTTCGCGCCGGGACATAGCACGCCAACAGAGCCACGGTTGTCAGCAACACAGCAATGCCCAAAAACGTGACTGGATCGGTGGCGCCAACCCCAAACAGCAGGCTCGACAACATGCGCGTCAATGCAAACGCAGCCGCAAGCCCGATCCCCAAGCCGATCGCAACCAGCCTTGCTCCCTGCCCGATGATCAGCTTCAAGACCCCGAGCGTCTGCGCTCCGAGCGCGATGCGAATGCCGATCTCGTTTGTGCGCTGAGTGACTGAGTACGAAACGACTCCATAGATCCCCAGCATAGCAAGAGTCAGGGCAAGGACCGAGAAGCCGCCCAGCACTACGGTCACGAACCGCCGAGGCGAAACAGCCTGCCCGACTAGTTGGTCCAGAGTTTGAAACTCGCTGTTAGGCAAATCAGCATCGACGCTTTGCAGCGCAGAGCGAACACTGGACACGAGTGACTCGATTGGGCGATTCGCCCTTACGACCATATCCATCCCACCCCAGTCGCGTTGTTGCTTTATTGGAAAGTACATCTCCAGATTTGCCTTTTGCTCCAATGCTCCGTGCCGGACGTCGCCGACTACGCCGACTACCTGCCACTCTTCGCGCCCGTTCAGCGCAATCTGCCCAATTGGGTCGCGATCGGGCCACAACCGCTTCGCCATCGTCTCGTTAACAACCAACACCTTTTGGCTTTTGGCGTCGTCGTGCTCCGTGAACTCTCGACCCGCGCGCAGCGGGATTCTCATTGCCCGAATGTATCCCGGGTCAATCATATGCGGAAACGCGCCCTGCCAGTTTTCCGGAGTGTTCGGCTGGCCCTTCGCCCGAACTCCCCAATTTCGATTTCGTCCCAACGGCAATGAATCCGTTAACCCAACAGACTCGACTCCCGGGATCGCCTCGACCTTCCGGACAAGCTGACCGAACAGTCCGAGCTTTTGCTCAGTGGTCTCATACGTACCGCTGGGTTCGACTCGCCAGGACGCGGTCTGTTCGGGGCGGAATCCCGGATCAACCTCCAGCAGCCGAAGAAAGCTTCGAATCAACAGTCCCGCGCCCACAAGGAGAACACAGGCGAGCGCGACTTCCGTCACGACCAGCGTGCCTCGAATCCACGCTCCGCGGCCGCCTTCGCTCGATCCGCGGCTCGCTTCCTTCAAACTCGCGTGCACGTCCCAGCGCGAAACCTGAAGCGCGGGCACGACTCCAAAAAGCAATCCGGTCAGCAAAGCCGCAAGCAGAGTGAAGACAAGCGCGGTGCCGTCGAGACTCACAGTCTTCAACAGCGGGATGCTGATTGCCTGCGTGGCTGCAAGCGTTCGCGTTGCGATGAAGGCGAGCGGCAGCCCAAGCGCCGCTCCACAACAAGCCAGCAGGAGACTCTCAGTCAGCATCTGCCGGACCAGCCGAGACCGATCGGCGCCCAGCGCGACTCTTATCGCTATCTCTTTTCGCCGCGAAGTAGCTCGCGCCAGCAAGAGGTTCGAAAGATTCGTGCAAGCGATCAGTAACACACAACCGACCGCCCCAAAGAGCACCAGGAAAGCGGGACGAAGCCGACCGCTGATTCGTTCTTGCAAGCTCGAGAGCACGGCTCCGTTGTCGTTTCGCTCCGGATGCTGCTGCTGAACTTGCGGGGCGATCACGTCGAACTCCGCTTGCGCGCTCTCGAGCGTCACTCCGGGTTTTAGCCGCCCGACTACCGCGAGCGTGTTTCCCCATCGATCGGTCTGTTCGCAGATCGGGAAAGGAACCAGCAAATCTATTTGAGAGCCCGGAGAGAAGATCGTCCCGAAGTCGAACGAGGCCGGCAGAACTCCGACAACAGTGCTGGCCTCGTTGTTGAGCGTTATTGACTTCCCAACAATGCCAGGATCGGCCCCAAACCGGCGAGTCCAAAACCCGTAGCTCAACAGTGCGGCTCCTTTGCCATTCCAAACGCATTCGTCGTCCTGAAACTGTCGCCCGATTACTGGACTGACTCCGAGAAGTGGAAGAAAGTTCTGCGACACACCGACTCCTCTGAGGCGCTCGGGCTCACCGCTGCCCGTGAGCGTGTATCCGCCGTAGTCGAAAAACGCAAAGTAAGCGGCGAGGTCTTCGAAAGACTCATTCATCCGCTTCCAATCGGAGAAGTTTCCGACCTGAGTCGTAACCGAAGACAGATCGGCCTCAGCCGCGACCAGGCCGCTGGCCGGTTTGCTTGCGCCGCTAGCGATCCACACGAGTCTGTCCGGCTCGCGAAACGGCAGCGGCCGCAGGAGCAAAGCGTTGACGACGCTGAAGACTGCAGTGTTAGCGCCAATTCCGAGGGCGAGCGTAACGACTGCGACCAGAGTGAAACCGGGCTTGTTGATCAACAGCCTCGCGCCGTACCGCAAGTCTTGCCAGATAGATTCCATTGGGTGACCTCCCGCAGCATTAGACCTGATTGCTAAACACACGTTACCCGAAAGCTGAGTCTCCGGTTAGTGGCGCTTGTCGAGGAAACGTCGCAAGGGGGGAAGGTGCGCTTGGTTAGGTCCACGGGAACGCAGCCGGCGAGCCCGCGTAGGAGACCGCCGGATCAATGGTCCTCTCTGCGCAAACCTCTGCGTCTTTGCATCTCTGCGGTTAGCCAAGCGCGAAATGCAACTAACCGCAAGACGCGAAGACGCAGAGGCTTACGTCGAGAGACGTTGTCCGCGGTTTGGAATCTCTTGGGCCAAGACCAGCCTTTACTACGGAGCTTCACCTTGGTGAGCAAGTTGACAATCAGAGTCTATGGTCTCACGGAATGAGTGATGGAATCGGCCGGTGCATCGGCGAGAGGACACGTTTTCGAATCGAATGCTTGTAGGCGCGACGCAGATGACGAGGCCGCGGATCAACGCGAATGAACGCAGATCGTTATGTGAAATCGCTAGCCGCCGCGTTTGCGATTGAGCTGGTCGAGCGTCGCTTTTAACTGATCGAGCTTCTCTCCCGCTTCGCGGTGTTTGCCCGCGGCGGTCAGTCGCTCGTAGTCCGAGATTAACTGCAGCGCTTGCCGGCTGAGCCGCAGGGTCTCAGCATCACCCGGTCCGCCTTGACCAGTGGCTCCCGGAGATGGAACTCCCTGAGAAGGCGATCCCTGAGACGCCCCCTGACCTGCTGCACCCTGACCCGTTGCTTTCTGATCCGTTGCTCCTTGACCCGAAGGTTGATTACTCGCTTGGCCCGAAGCCATCTGAGCTTGAGTCGGAGGCTGCTCGCCGGGACGCGTTTGCTCACCGGGGCGCGGGCCGCCTTGCAATGAGAACCCCGGGAACAACGATGCGAGCGCTTCATCAAAAGTCTTCGCCGCCGAGAGCCGGTCTTGAGTCGCGATCGCAACTTGTCTCAACTCCGGCAGCTTCGAAGCCCCACCCGACGCCTGAAGATAAAACGCTTCAACGTATATCAGCGAGTCTTCTATCGGTATCACCAGCAAGTTCCCGCGCAGCAGCTCCGAGCCTTGCTGGTTCCACAAAGTCATCTGCCCCGAAAGCTGCGGGTCCTGGTTCACACGCGCCCTGATCTGAGCCGGTCCGTTGATCGTCACGTTCTTTGGAAAGCTGTACACCAGCGTGTGTCCGTACTTCGCGCCGTCGCTGCGAGCCGCAAGCCACCCGATCATGTTGCTGCGCCCCGGGCCGGCGGGCGTGAACGGCAAGACGCTCGCGAACTCGAGCTCCGCATTAGCTTCGCCCGGCAACTGCATCAACACGTGATAAGGCTGCATCGGCGGCGGTTCGGCTCCTCCCTGAGCTGAACCCTCGGCTGCGGCGATCTCCCAAACGTCTTCGTGATTGTAAAACGTTTGCGTGTTCTGCATGTGATACAGCGTGTATACGCGCGCTTGCAGGTTCAATAGAAAGCTTGGGTATCGCACGTGCTCTCGAAGGTCGGCCGGCATTTCGCTTGCGGGCAGAAACAGAGAAGGAAAGATCGCTTGATAGACCTTGATGATCGGATCGACCGGCTCGTCGAAAACATAGAACCGCACGTCGCCTTCATAAGCGTCAACAACCACCTTCACTGAGTTGCGGATGTAGTTGATCGAGCGGTTGCCTGCCCGGTACTGCGCTGAATACGGGTACCGGTCCGACGTCGTGTAGGCGTCGATCATCCAGTACAACTTTCCGTCGCGGCTTATGACAACGTAGGGATCGTCTTCGAACGTCAGGAACGGCGCAATCGCCTGAACCCGTTCGATCACGTTTCGCCGCATTAGCAACCGGCTGTCCGATTTGATGTAGTCCGAGAACAGCAGATTCGTACCGTCTCCGAGATAGATGCTCAGGGCGAGCTTGCGCATCAAGCCGCCGACTTCAATCCCGCCTTTCCCCTCGTAGGTTGAATACGAGTCCGAGTTGTCGGCCGCGGGATAGTTGAACTCAGGCTGGGTCGCGCCTTGCGGCTGCGTGCGGACGTATACGTGTGAGTTCGTCTGTTCGCCGAAGTAGACTTCCGGACGAGTCACCTTCAACTCCGCCACTTCGCTTTCGATCGGCATGTTCTTGAGCAGCAGATGAGGCTGACCTTCCGGCGTGAACTCGTTGACCGAGTTCATAGTCACCCCGTAGCCGTGAGTGTAGACGACGTGCTGATTGATCCAGTTGCGCGACTGTTCGGGCAACTGCTCGGTGTTCAGCTCGCGGGTGGTGAGCATGACTTGTTTGAGTTTGCCGTTGATCTGGTAGCGATCCACGTCGGGCTGGTGAAAATCGTAGTAAGTGCGAATCTCCTGAATCTGACTCAGGATGGCTCGAAGCGCGCCGCGGTCCCAAAGCCGCACGTTCTCGAGCGTCGCACGATTCTTCTGAAGCTTCTCAACACTCAACGTCGCGCTCGGCTGAACGGCGCGTTCTTCAAAGCGGTCGATTGCGAACGCCTGCCGCGTCATCTTGATGTTGTGGTCGATGAAAGGAGCTTCTTTGGCAAGCTCGTTTGGCTTGACCGAGAATGAGGAGACTACCTGAGGGATAAGCGCGAGCCCCAGCAGCCAGACAACGGCAACCGAGCCGGCCAGCCAGCCAATGACTCGCGGTTGTTTCAGAACTAAGAGATTGACCGCCAGCACGATCGCGCCCAACAGGAACAAAACGATCAGCACGTTCATCGCCGTCAGCCGCACGTTCGCGTCGGTGTAGTCGATTCCGGTGAACAAGCGGTGCTGGCCGTGCAACAAGTCGAAGCGATCGAGGTAAGTGCTAAACGCAAACGCCAGCGTCAGAAGAATACCCGCGGCACTTACCGCCATCGTCGCTCGACGACGAGTGAATGAAGAAACTGCGCCTCTCACCCGCTCGAGATACCAGACATAAGCCGAGGCAGCCGCTACTGCGATGAACAAGACTACCGCAACCGTCTGGAACCAACCCGACACAAGCTCGATCGCCGGGAGTTTGAATAAATAAAACCCGATGTCGTTGTTGAATACCGGATCAGTCGTGCCGGCCGGTTGTGCGTGCAGATAGAGCGCGAACTGCGACCACTCCTGGCTCATGCCAACGGCAGAGAGCAGCGCGACCCCGGCTGAAATCACCCATATAGCCGGACGGTAAATCCACGGCAGGAAGTTGATGTCTTTGATGTCTTCGACTGAAGCAACGCGCAAGTGCGGCCGCTCGGTCAACTCCGGAAACGCTTTGTTTAACAGCACGAATGCAAACCGCACGATCAGGAAGCTGAGAGCGAAGAACACAACAAACAGGACTGCTCCGAGGCGGAACTTGTACCAATAGACATCAGGGTAACCGACGGATGAAAACCACAGCGCGTCGATGTAGACATCGAGAAGCCTCGATCCGAAGAGAAGAACCGCGACTATGACAGCGGCGATGATGTACAACCCGCGTCTTTGCTTGCGGGGCTTCATGTCGATGAGCTTGGGGCCAAAGGGGTCGTCTTCCATGTGCCCATCATAGAGACGCGCACAGGCAAAGGCAAAGACAAACGGTATTGTACGATTTGCCGTGTTGCTCGATCAAAAAACCGCCAAGCCGCAAAGAACGCCAAGATTCTCATTGAGTTCTTGTCGATGATCTTGGCGTTCTTTGCGGCTTGGCGGTTTTTCATTCCGCTGCCAAACAGGCATTGATCGCGATGCGCTATCTGAGCGCTGACTCCAGAAACTGAGCCACTCGTGTGATATAGAGTGTCGGATTAGCCTGATACCCGTGCGCGTGAATCTCAGAGCCCGGACCATCTACTATAAGCAGATCTCGCCTCGGGCTTGCGGAGGCATTGTAGAGAGTCTGCGCGATCTCGGGAGGCATCCTTCGGTCGTGCGCCGCCGCGATAAACAAGATCGGGCGGTCGCCGATTCGCTTCACTGCATCCAGCGCATCAAGTTTCGAAGCATCAAAGCCAGCCTTGCGTTCGAGGAAGAACTCGAACTCGTTGGCCATCGGAAAACTCGGAAGGCGCAGAAACAACCGGACGTGATGTTTGATCGTGTCGTCCAGGCTGATAAACGAACTGTCCGAGATGACTGCCGCGACTTCCGGAGTTTCGGCCGCTGCCAGCAACGCCGCAGCAGCTCCCATCGAGATCCCGAACAACACGATGCGATCCTCAGAGCGACTCTCTTCGCGCAGAAACCTGACCGCGCCTTCCGAATCGAGGCGTTCCCAGTAGCCCATGCTCACAGGCGCCTTGCCGCTTTCACCGTGGCTGCGTGCGTCGTAAAGCAGCGCGCCGTACCCCAGCTTCCAAAGATCGATCGCGCGGTCCAGAAGCTCCCGCCGCGAGCGAAACAGCCCGTGGGAGTAGACGATCGTCGCGTTCTTGCCGCGGCTCGGCAGCAGCCACGCGCTGATCTTCACTCCGTCCGAGGTTTGGAACTCGACGTCTTTGAACTGAGCGCCAGAGTCGGCGGGCGTTGACGTGAGCTGCCGGTCCACCGGCCGCGTTCCCGCTCGCGTGACGATCGACGAGAACCAGTAAGGAAACACGCCGAACACAAGAACCACGGCGATGATCAGCAGCGTGATGACAACGCGCTTGAGTATGCGCAGCCAGCGCCGAGGTTTTTTGCGGGTTGATTCGTTATTCAGGTTGGCTTCAGTTGCGCTCACGAGGTTTCCCCCTCAGGTTCGAGCTCCGCCGGCGGCTGATGCGTGGATCGATCGGCGGCCGGCTCTTTCATGATGAAGATGCAGACGGCGGCTCCGAGAGTGACAATGCTGCTGAACACCCCAACCGCGATGTAGCCAAACTTGTTGTACAGCATGCCGCTTACTGCCGCTGAAACCGCGATGCCGATCTGCGAAGCGGTGTTGCGAACGGCCACGAAGGCGCCTTGCACGCGCGGCGGCACAAGCTGAGTCGCGAGCGCTTGCAGCGGGCCCTGACGAAACGCGAACGCGAGGCTGGCGGTCAGGAAGGTTGCGAACAACGCAACTCCCCAGCCAAGACGCGGTATCACGAACAGCATCGACGCGAGCACGATGGTGCTGACTATCGAAAGCAGTTGCTTGCCGAACCGGTCCGAGACGGGGCCGGCCGCAAGCGCACCGATCAACGACGCTACTCCGACGATGATAAAGAAGAAACCGACCTCGCGAGTCTTCAACCCGAGGCTCTTCTGAAGCCACGAGCCGAGATAAGAAAAGAACCCAACGAATCCAGCGGAGACCAGGAACGCAGCCGCAATGCCGGCGATCCGCTCGCGAGTTTCGAACACTACGCGGATGTTATCGAAGGGGCGGGCTACTCTTGTCGAAAGATCTTCTTCGATGACGTGCCTGTCTTCGGGCAGCAGAAACAGAACCAGCGCGAAGGCAACGACGGCGAGCGCTCCGAAAAATGCAAAGCTGGTGCGCCAGCCCTGCCACTGCGCCAGCACGGCGGCTACAGGCACGCCGACAACCAGCGCGGCAAAGTAGCCGGCTTGCACTACGCTCATCGCGGCGCCGCGCCGGCTGTAAGGAAAAAAGTTCGCGACGTATGCGATCGAGCATGTCGAAAACGTTCCAGAAGCCAGCCCGGTGAACACTCGCGCAGCCGCAAGCAAACGCGCATCGCGTATCAAGAAGACCGAAAGCAATGAAAGACAAAACAAGATTGAAGCAATCAGCAGGAACTTTCTTCGGCCAAACCTGTCGGAGAGCGGACCGACCAGCAACGCGGCAGTGGCAGCCGCAAGCGCGTACGCAGGAATCATCAAACTACCCATCTGGCCTGCGTCGAGATTGAACTCGCCGGCGATCAGCGGAAGAAGCACCGGGGCCATCTGGTTGTCACTGTTGCCGAGAAAAAAGATGAGAAAGAGGATGGCCATCACAACGCCGGCTCGCGCGGGAACGCTGGCGTCTTTCTTGGGGGCCTTTGCGGTTCGTGATGCTGCCATTCGTTCCCTGTGACTCGACCGATGCTAGAGGAGCGCGCGCAGGTGTGTCAATGAGTGAGATCGCGCGGTTTGAATGGTTGCCTTAAGAGAGCGAGTTGCGATTGAGGGCATCACGGCAGTGACGCGCCGGGCCCAGCCTAACCTCGGTAGGAGTTGATTGTTTTGAGAACGGAGGCGACTTGTGGATCCCAACTCCGTTAGGAGTTGTATGTTTATAGAACTGAGGCGACCGGGTTCCCAACTCCGTTAGGAGTTGTATGTCGCACATGCATTGGCCGAGAGTCATTTCCGTCGGACTCTGTGTGGAGCGAGAAAGGACATATCACTCCTGACGGAGTGAGAAACCAATCCCGCCGCTCGTCTATAAACATTTCACTCCTAACGGAGTGAGAAACAACTCTCGCCGTTCTTCTATAAACACATCACTCCTGGCTGAGTGAGAAACAACTCGATCACGTGCTAGAATCCTCGCCGCCGATGAAGCTTACGATACTTGGGTCGGGCACTCTGGTTCCGAATGGCCAGAGAAACTCGGCCGGCTATTTTGTCGAGACGGCAGACGCGCGGATGATGCTGGACTGCGGCGCGGGGTCTGTTCATGCGCTCGCGCGTTACGGCCTACCGTGGGAGCGGATGACTCACTTGTTCGTCAGCCACTTCCACGTCGACCACATCGGTGAGCTTGCGTCATTGTTCCTTGCTTTTCGGCACGGCTTGCGAGCCGCGCGCAACGAGCCGCTGGTAGTGCTCGGTCCGCGCGGCCTCGACCGGGTGATGGAAGGAC
Source organism: Candidatus Onstottus arcticum (assembly GCA_038040485.1). Classification (GTDB taxonomy): domain Bacteria; phylum Acidobacteriota; class Blastocatellia; order UBA7656; family UBA7656; genus Onstottus_B; species Onstottus_B arcticum. Next base: position 32,638 of record JBBPIE010000019.1, on the reverse strand, counting down.
TGCGGCTAGCGTTTGGCGCGAAGCTGTTTGATCCGAAGTTCCCTGTCGAGCTGGAAATGCTTGCTCCGGGGGAGAGCGTCGAGCTTGGACCGGCCAGCGTTCTCTCGGTCGCCAAGACGAAACACAGCGAAGAGAGTCTCGCGGTAAGGATCGACAGCGGCGGCCGCGCAGTCTGCTACACAGGGGACACCAGTTACAGCAAAGACCTGGCAGGTTTTTTCACCGGGACCGATGTGCTGGTATCCGAGTGTTCGTTTCGCGCGCGGCGTGAGGGAGTCGCGCATCTGTCCGTTGAAGACGCGGCGAGAATGGCTGCTCAAGCAAAAGCCGTTCGACTTGTCGTCACTCACTTCTTCTTCGACGTGAATGACGACGAGCTCGAACGCGAGATCCGGCAATTCTACGGTGGCGAAGTGTTGATCGGGCGCGACGGCCTTACCGTGGAGCTTTGACCTCCGCACCAGTTCATGAAGATCCCCATGAGACAAGAAAGGACAGCAACATGAGAAAGACATCCAGCTTTTGGAAAACGGTTGTTGTATTCGTCTTGGCGCCGATGTTCTTTTCGGCGCATTCAGCAGCGCAACAACCCGCCACTCAAGGCGCGCCGTCGCCAACCGTGCAGGCTCGCCGCGATGCGCACGTCATCATGATTTCGATCGACGGCTTGATCCCCGATTATTACCTGCAACCGTCGCGGCTTGGGCTGAGCGTGCCGAATCTTACAAAGATGAAACTCGGCGGTGCGTATGCGGAAGGCGTCGAAGGCGTGTTTCCATCGGTCACCTATCCTGCTCACACAACTCTGATCACCGGTGTCAGGCCGGCAACTCACGGCATCATCAACAACCGCGTATTTGAAGCTCCAACAGAGCCACAGACCGGCGAGTGGTACTGGTTCTCCGAAGCTCTCAAATCCGAGACGCTGTGGTCGATGGCGAAGAAGGCTGGCCTCGTGACCGCAAACGTCGGATGGCCGGTGACCGCAGGCGCGGACATCGACTACAGCGTGCCCGAGATCAAGGACCCAAGTGAGACCCCGGCAGGCGATAGATCGAGAAAGCGGACCTTGCAGTATTCGACTCCGGGTTTGATCGAAAAGGCCCTCGCCGCCGGAGGAAGCGACAGGTCCACGGACGGGCGCCGCGCGACAATAAGTGAATACATAATCACGAACTACAAGCCGAACCTCATGCTGATCCACTTTATCGAGCTGGACGGCTCACATCACGAAAACGGTCCGCGAAGCGCCGCCGCTCTTCCGGTCGCCGAACGGATGGACGCGTACCTCGGTCGCGTCATCGAAGCCACTCGCAAGGCCGGCATCTTCGACCAGACGACCTTCTTCCTCGTGTCCGACCACGGCTTCGCCGAAGTGACCAGGAAGTTCGAGCCGGGCGTCGTGCTGGTCAAAGAAAAGCTGATCACGCTGGGAGCTGATGGAAAACCAACAGATTGGAAAGCCGCCGTTTGGTCTGCCGGTGGTTCGTGCGCGATCGTGCTCAAGGACCCGAACGACAAAGAGACCGCTGCGAAGGTCACCGCGATTTTCACGAAGATCGCGAAGGCTGAAAAGAGTCCGATCAATCGCATCCTCAACCAGGCCGACTTGAAGAAGCTGGGCGCGATTCCGAATGCTCTGTTGATGATTGATGCCGCGCCGGGCTATTCGTTCGACGACAAGCTGACCGGCCCAGACTCTCACGACGCGAAAGACTATCGAGGAACGCACGGCCAGTTACCTTCCCGAGCAGATATGCGTTCGGCATTGATCGTGTACGGGCAGGCAGCCCGGGCAGGCGCGAAAGCCTCAATTGTCCGGATGGTTGACATAGCCCCGACCGCGGCAGCCGTGTTAGGGCTGAGCTTCGCAGAAGCAGAAGGCTTGCCAATGGCGGAGATGCTCAAGCCCGGAATAGTTCGACCGCAAACCCCACCAAAGCGGCGCGCGAAGAAACCGCGCGAAACTCAGCCGCCCCGGTCATCGTCTCAGCGTTGTCTCTGCGGCTCGGCGACTCTGCGGTTAGAGGGTCTCGCAAACTAGCAAACCAGAAAGTGCTCTCTAACCGCAGAGACGCCGAGCCGCAGAGGTTTCGCAGAGAAGACTTTCGAATCTGCCACTTTGTTGAAGCGGTGAAGTGCCGGTGCTATGATCGAACGCGAGGTCCTTACTTCAGATGCATCTCCGCCAGTGCTTAGCAGTCGGTTGTCGGTTGGTGTGCCGTTTGGGCCTTATTATTGTCCTCTCTTCGGCTCTTACTTTTGGACAGTCTTCGCGAACCAATTCGATCGACATCAAACAAAACGCGGCGGCCGCGTTTGAGCAAGGCCAGAACGCTCAACAACGCGGTGAGCTGAACCTCGCGATCAAGCTGTACACGACGGCAATCGCCGCCGACGCCTCTTTGTTTCAAGCCTACTACCAACGAGCGACGGCGTTCTTAGCGCTAGGCCGCGAAACTGAAGCCGAAGCCGATCTAAAACGGGTGCTCGAACTCGATCAGAGTTTCGCGCGTGCGCATAGGGCGCTCGGGCAGCTTTTGCTTGATCGCGGGAAGACCGAGGAAGCAAAGCGCGAACTGGCACGGGCCGTCGAACTCGATCCAGCGCTTGGAGGTGTTCGAACGTTCTACGCCAGCGCGCTTATCAAGAGCGGCCAGCCGCAAGCAGCGATAGAACATCTCCAGGTTGCAATCGCGCGGGGCGAGGACGTTGCGCTCTGTCAGGCGCTGCTCGGTGTCGCGCAAGAACGGCTGGGGAAAACCGATGAAGCGTTCGCGGCTTACTCGCGCGCTATTGAAATCGACCCCACGAACGCGACCGCACGGGAGGGCCGCGCGCGCGAGTTTGAGAAACGCGGCGAGCTTGCGAAGGCGATCGAAGACTACTCGACGGCTTATCGTGCGCAGCCTTCGCCAGACACGGCGCTGAGGCTCGCGCAGCTTCACGCGCGGGCGGGCCAGCCGCAAGCGGCAATTCAGCTCTATCGCAGGCTGATCAGCGAACAACCCGGGGACTTGGCGACTCGGATCGAAATGGCTCGACTGATGTACGAGACTGGCCAGCTCGAGGAAGCGGCCCGGGAGATAGCGGTGGTCGTTGCCGCGCGGCCGCGCGATGCGAAACTCCTGTCGGCCGCCGGCGACATCTACTTTAAGGACAAGCCGGACACCGCCGCTACGTTCTACAGCCGGGCGGGCGAGATCGACGCCAATGACAACCACGCGCGGGTTCAGCTTGGGGCGTCGCTGGTCCGCTCGATGCAGTATGAGAAGGCGCTGCCGGTGCTCACAGACGCGATCGCTCGCGACGCGGGCAACTACGCGGCTCACGCGAGTCTGGCGACCGCGCTCTTCAAGCTCAAGCAATACCCGGACGCCGCGCGCGAGTTCTACTGGCTGATTCGCACGCGACCGGAGATCGCCGCCAGCTACTATTTTCTGGCAAACTCGTTCGAGCATCTTGGCGACTGCGAACAAGCGCTTCGCTCGTATCAGGAGTATTTGAAGCGCGCGGACCCCGGAACCAACAAGACCGAAGTTGAAGAAGCAACTCTTCGCGTTACGCAATTCCAGCGATTGACACGAGAAGGCAAATGCAAATCGGCGAGCAAGTCAAAAGGCAAATAGTCCGGCAGGGCCGCAGACTTGCGCTGCGGCCGCGCTTCGGCGGTATCAGAGCCGCTGCGGCTGCCGGAGTGCTCTGGATGCTTTGCGTTTCGCCAGTCGATTTGCGCGCTCTTCAAGACCTGCCGCCACCGCCGATCCCCATCGACCCAACGCCTCTCGTGCAGTTGCTCTCCGCGCTGGAAAGGGCCCAGCTAAGCGACGCAACCAATCACAAGAAGGAGGTCGAGTTTTTCTTAAAGGTCGCCGACACTCATCTCGAAATGGCTCGGACTTCGATCAAAAATGGCGACCATCGCACATCCGAGCGCGAGCTGGACATCTACAACAAGGCGATGAGCGAGGCTATGAAAGCGACGGCCGCAAATCAAGACCGGCGCCGGAGCCTAGCGAAGAAGATCGAGCAAAACCTCTACAAACAGATCAAGACGCTCGAAGCCATCGAGCTTCTTTTCCCGTTTGAACGCCAGGATTTTGCTAGTGCCGCGCTGAAGCAGGCGAAGCAACTTCGGGTTCAAGCGCTGAACGCGGCCTTTGCTTCGGGCGAGACGTTGAAGGATCCCGACGAGCCGAACAAGCCGAAAACCGATTCGCCGCTCAAGGACGGCTCGGTTCGTTTGCCGGGGCCGTGGCCACTCCAGAATGGCGGTTTGGCTCTGTGGCATTCGCGCGGCTACCGGACTCGCGCGCTCCGAGCCGGCTACGTGCGTGTCGAGCAACCGGCGGAGTCAGCGCAGGCGCCCAGCGACTATTTAACCGAAGAAGAAGACGACAAAGTGCGCGAAGCGCAAACCGCCGACACGCGCGCGAAGGTCTTCATGAAGATCGCCGACCGCAGGATCGCGCTCATCACCGGCGTCGCGCCGCCGCCCCTCGAGAAGACACCGTTCTGGAAAAAGGGCGAGAAGAAACCGGAAGAGGAAGAGCGCGAGTGGGGAGTCCTCAAGACGACAAAGAGAGCAGACTTGCTGAAGCATTACGCGCGGGCTATCGAAGAATGCATGGCGAAGATTGAGGACGCATACGAGCGAAACCCTAAGAGCGCGGCATTGTCCAAAGCGCTGGCGACTCTTCGCGAAGCGACCGACCGCCACTTGGAGGCACTCAAGTCGCTTGGGGGAAAAGTTACCGACGACGACGAGATGAGGGCGCTGGCCGACGCAATCGAGCAGGCCGAGCTAGCCAACAAAGGCGCTCGCGAGGGAATCAAGGCAAAGTGAAGGGGCCGCACCTTAGCATCACGCTCCTTTTGGCGCGAGCCTTTTTGGGCGCACCAAGTCCTTTCACGCAGGAAACGCGTGCGAATCGGAGAGATTGGGGCGGCCTCGCGAAGCAGCCCGTCGCGCCCTTGTTCTGTTACATCATTTGCTGTGAGCGGCTTGTCTGATCTTGCTCAACTTGCCGTGATACAGGCGCGCCGCAATTTCACGATCCGGCATGTACTCGAACGCGAATTCGATAAAGCAAGTAGTCGTCAGACGTGCCGCGCGCACGCCCTCGATGCCCTGCTCGATGGCCGCGATCATCGCTTTGATGATCCGTCGAACCCGCCTGCACTCTTGTTCGCGGGCCATCTGCTTGATTAGGAGTAGGTTCAATCCACCGTTGTCTGCCCGCTCGCTATGCGGTGCGTCAATGGCCTTCGCGGCTTCATCAATGACCAGCAAACACACAGCAGCATCGTGAGCCTCGCGGGTTTTCAGGTTGTGGGCGAGTTCTCGGATTTCGCTCTCGGGGACAACCAAACCATCGGGATATTTCCGTCGTGGTGATTTAGCGCTTGTTCTTTTGCTTCTTTCTTTTATACTCATGGCCGTCCTTTGAGCACAGCGGCGTGTTCAAGGCACACCAATCCTGTCGCACGCCGTTGGGCAGCTGGGCAGGGTGGGCCGCCATCACAGTGGCGGCCTTTCCCGCAATTCTGATCAATGTTTTGTTTGCTGATTTGTTCAGGAACGGACGGGCGGCGCGCGCGAGCCGATACAAGTCAGCACCCGGTTAAGGATGCCTTGAGTAATTCCATCGTGGGGAGTAGCCGCAGTTGCGGTATTCGGGATTATGGCTCTTTGACAAGAATGTTTTGGATGCGCAGGCGAAGGTGAAGCGGGCGCTCTCGATGGCACCCGCTTCAACTCGTGTTCGAGCTCTGGTGAAGCGTCCGTTTCGGGAGCGCGTTTGACGGCGACGACTGATGGCGTGGCAGTGACGCGCTTGGCTGCAATCTCATCGCGAGTTTCGGTCCAATTCGGATGGACTCCGGCGAACGGTGAAGCGAGAGCCGCCTTCAATACCGAATGGGCTTCAGGGATGCGATCTAACTCCCCTAGTTCAACTGCCAAATCGTTGCAATATGCGTAGAAGTGAAATGGTTGTTGTTTTGCAGCCAGATTAACAAGCGGTCTTAGATTCTCAAGATCGCATAGAGCGCCTCTATGATCCCCATCAAGACTTTTGATGGCCGATATCTCCCCAAGCGCACGCACGGTGGTTTCCAAGCCACGTGCAGTCCGATCCGATGCCAGTCGCAAGGCTTCGAGTTGAAACCTCAATGCTTCATCAAGCTGGCCTTTGTCGTGGTAATTTCCACCCAAGGTCTGAATTGCTCGGGCTCTGTACGTGGCTGGCGCGTCGTCAGCAATTCCTTGGAGCCGAGCTTCCGCCTCGTCTCTCTTGCCCTGTCGATTGAGGGCGAGAGCGTAATAATAACTTCCTATTTGCCGTGCAGCATCTACCGGCAAGTTCATCAATACGTGGCTCACCTCATCAAGCGCGTCTACATCACGCATGACGTAGGCTTGGTCTGCAAAGCGAATCAAGTCATTGGTGAGCTTGACGAATAGTTCTTGTGATTGGACGGTCTGGGCCAAATGCCAGGCAACAATATGTCGAAGCAATCCACCGTGGCTGACCACGATTTCTGAGTCAGCTAAACCCAAACTGGAGGAACAACCCGTGAGAAAACGACTTGTCATTGCGGCTGTCTGCATCCTTGCTCTTCCGCTTTTCTTTTCCGCTTCTCAGACCGACAAATTAAGCAACGCGAATCCATTCGCAACCGTCGCGCTCGCTGGACGTAACACGCTTGGCAATTGGTGCGAATGTGGCGCATCGGGCTGCTTCTGCGACCCCGGTGAGCAACCTGGCGGCAACAGCGCCACGCCCGCGAACCAGAATAAAAAGTCTTCGAATCAAGGTGCTACCTCGGCGAACGCAGGTCGAACGACTGGACTGGACTTCGGATCAAGCGCCTTGATGCTTGCGCTCGCGTTCTTGCTTTGGACTAGATTGCGAGCCTGAACTTCCAGCGAGTCCTGGCCCACACTTCAGCAGCTTTACCTCTTCGCCACTTGCGAGACGCGGTGGCTAAGGGACCTTGCGCCCCAGTGGCGGCTCGCATTCTATTACAATTGTTTCTGATTTGCACGATGAAAAGTGAAGTTGCCTGAAGGCTGTCTCACTCTTAAAACGAGGCCCACAACATAGCCTGCTTCTTAAGATTCTTCCTTCGATGTAAATTGAATGTCTGCGCTCGGCGCGGGTTAATTCGAGCGTTGGATGCTTCCTTTTGCAACAGAACGTATAAATAGAAACCTGTCGCTTTGAAAGATTACTTGTAATTTCTATTTGAATGTTATTAGCGAACAATGATATGTTGAGCCTCCAATGAGGAGGGCATTATCATGCCAATGGTAGGGATAACAGGTTTAGATATTGGTGTCGTAGGGATAGGCACTAATGACAACTTCACTTATGCAGCTACAATAGATTTTCCTAGTTCTTACGTGGTCTCTGAAATTGCAATGACGTCAGTTGCTACAACTGATTTCGGTGGTGGCGACTCGAGTTCCCCTTTGCTTTCTATTGACCACGTTAGATACGGCATACAGCAGGTTGTCAGCGATGGGATACCTAAAGTTTTCCCAAACGGTCAAGAGCCAACGATCGATGGCAGTCCTAATGTCACCAGTGTAACGTTTTTTGTAGCTAAAAACGGAAGCATTACGTCGATGGCTAGAGCGTTCGTCTCTTTTTGGGAGTAGGAGGGCTATATGTACGTTTCATTCGCGGGCCGCCCGACGAATCTGGAGCCGATTTCAGTTAAAACGTGTGTGCTTTATGATCCACAAGATGGACGAATTGCTCATATTCATCGCGTGACATCGCTGCCCGGTAGTAGAGAAAGGTCGAGGTCTGAAGTTGAAGAAATAGCTGTTGCCTCGGCACGTAGAAATCATGTCAGTAATCTTCACGTCCTACATCCTTCGGGCGAAGAATTTAATTACGAGGTTGGAAAGCGATACCGCGTCGACTTGCAACGAATGCTTATAGAAGAAGTACCGGATACGCGGAGAGAAGATTTACGAGGACGAAGTCTTGTTCGGAATGATCGTGGCAAAAATTTCTTGCTCTGGACATTGGCCATAGTAGCCCTTGCAATACTTATCTTAGCCCTCACACGTTGTTAACATTTTTACGAATTTCTAGGGTAGCATACAGCGGTGAAGTTCACCGAATTGGCAGTGACGCATCCAACAACTCATTCAACCCGACGCCTCGAAGTTTCTTTTCCGGGCAGTCAACATACGGAATCTCGCAGGTTTCTATCTGATAACCCTCGAAACCGGGTTTTAGCCACGACTCCGCTACGCCGGAGAAAACTAGGACTCAGACACATTGAAGTAGATGTTCGTAGTCCCGCCTTGAAGGTCATGTTCGTAGTCCCGCCTTTAGGCGGAAGAGCCAAGCGGATTCCGGCTGAAGCCGGTACTACGAACATCCATCAATAACAACGTGACTGACTACCAATAGAAAGCGCCTTCCTGGAAAACGATCTGAAGCTCGAGGCTTCGGAATCGTTCCCAGGAAGGCGCTTTAAGTGATCACACCTCGCTGCTCAATCTCAATCTACGCCGCAGGAGGTCGCCTCCGTTTGTATACGAACGTGGGCGACACCTGGCCCGAGCCTGGAAGCCGCACTTCAATCGACACTTCCTGATGAAGCGGCACGCGCTTCTTCACCTTCTTATCGACGCTGGAGATCTTCTTGGCTGTGCCGTTTCCAGTGAAGAACTTGCTTTCGAAGCGGATCTTTTTGAGTTTCTTCCCATCAACCCATATCTCAGTTTCATCGGGGCGGAAGAAACGCCCGCTCAACCGCAGCTCGGGTTTGTCGCCGTCGAAGTACTCGACCTCGGTGATTATCGGCAGAGGCCAGACATCGAACTTGCCGTTGGACGCGGCTGTCGCTGTGTTGCCGGAGCCATCGATGACCGTCACTCGCGCGCGCGCGCGGTCAGACTGCAGATCGATGGGAATCTCCCAATCGAAGGTCTGCACGTCTCCACTGCTCGGACCGAACAGCGAGCCTATTGTCTGAAACGTCGCGCCGTTGTCGGTTGAAAGTTCGATCACCCGCTCAATCACACCGACATTGTCCGACTCTCTCCATCTGATCGGCATCATCAGTCCGCCGCCCGCGGTTGTTTGAGTGTTAGGCGAGATCAGTGTCACGCTTGGAGGAGTGAAGTCAGGCGGCCCGATAAGCACTTCGAAAGGATTGACGTTTGCCGACGAAACCGGGAGGTTGACGCCGTCAACGACGGTCACTCTGATTCTTGCGTTGGTAGTCGGCACGGACGGTATGCGCCAATCGAAGCTTCGAGACGCGGCGTCGAGATTGCCAATGACGTTGAACGTAATCCCATCTGCCGAAAACTCGACCTTCTGGGCTGTGAGCTTCTTATCGTCGGCCGCGTCCCACAGTATCTTCATGAAGCTGCCTACCATCAAATGCTCGCCTCCGATAGGAAAGCGAAGCCCGACGGACGGCGGTGCGTCAACCGGGCCGCCGCCTCCTCCTCCAGTGCCTCCCTCCACGTTGTAGACAACAAGCGCGAAGTCCTGGTCCGTTTCGTCGCCGCCGCCCGGCACACCGTCTCCGGTGATGTTGGCCGCAAGAATACGAATCGTGAAATCGCCCGAGACGCCATCCGGCGCCCACACAGCCTCGATGTTGTTGAGCTTGTCGGCGGGTCCGCCTTCGGTCGTGACATTCCCCGCGAAGATGTTTCCGAGATAAGTCTTGCCGCCAAAATCAACTTGCAGATCCAGATCGTTCACCACCGGATTCGCCGCCGGGGTTCCCGGCGCGTCAGTCCATGCGAGGGTAACTCTAAAGGGTTTGGTCGGGTCGGCTATTCGACCTTTCAGTGTTATCACCTGTCCAGTTTCAGAGAGCTTCTGGTCTTGATCAATCAGCAGGCGCGGCACTCCGTCGAAGGCGCGGCCCATGTTGACCAGTCCCCAACCCTGATTTCTGCCCGGAAGGCTGTCGCTGGCTCCTTCGCCGGTCATGTAGGTAGTCGAGTTGGTCAGCAAGGCTTTGATCATCGCCGGACTCGGTGGGTGACCTACGGACTGTTGGAAGAACTGCCGAACGAGCGCAGCCGAACCCGCGATCGCCGGGGCGGCGTGGCTTGTCCCGGATGACCACGTGTAAAGCGTTTGACCCGGAGGAAAGAACGCTGGTCCGCACACTCCGCTCGCGTTGAAGAAGGAGGACTGAGACCGCGCGGCTTGAATGTGCGTGCCCGGCGCGATGATGTCAGGCTTGAAGCGCCCATCCGACACAGGTCCGCCCGAGGAGAATCCTATGATCGAAAGAATATCGTCCGCTCCCGTTGTGTCCACCCGGCATCCATCCATGCCCGCTCTCAGATTCTCGCCCGCTCCGACATTGATGACGTTCTTGGCGTTTCCGGGTGACGTGAGTTGCCCGCCGGAGCCGTGGTTGCCCGAAGAGAACACGATGGTCATCTCTTGATTGCCTGCGTCGCCTTCACGGGCATCCCGAACCATCTTGTCGTAGAGCTGACAGTCAAGGGTGTATTTGTTGTTGTATGAACCCCAACTGTTGTTCGATATGCGGGCGCCATCCCGGTACATCATATCAACCATCTCCGCGAACGACGGTTCGGTGAACTCAGGACCAAAAATCCGGGTGGTGCCAAGCTTCACAAACGGGTGCACGCCGAGGCCAAGGCTGTAGCCGCCGGCATCCGCAAAGGGAAACTCTTTCTTGGTGTTGTACCCGCCTACGATCCCGGAGTTGAGTGTGCCGTGACCGGCCCTGTCATCGGGCAAGCTCAAATCCTCGACGAGCCCCACGGTTCGCGCATAAACAACCCGATTCCCGCCCGCCGCATTGAGGAAGTCCTTGTGAATCATCTCCGGATCCAGTATTCCCTGGTCCATCCCGGTGTCCGCGACGTCCACGACGAAGTCGGGCGTCGTTGCGAGTCCTTTTGTTTGAAGCCAGGCAAGATAGCCCGGCGGACCAAGAGTGAAGCTTGCATCGTATCTGCCGGCGACTATCAAGTCCTGCTTCTCATCAAGCAATTGCGGCGCAGTCCATTGTTCGATCCAGACGACGTTGCTCATTCGCGCAACATCGGTCAGCTTGTGCGCGGGCACTCGTATGCGAACGTTGGTGTAGTTCAAGACTTCGGTCGGCTGACCGGCGAGCGAAGCAGACCCACGAGAGACGATCTCCTGAATCTCCTCACCGGTGCGCCGGCTCGTTGCAAGCTGAACGACGGCTGTGATCTGATGATCCGAGTCGAGCGCGATCTCCGGCGCGATCTTGTAAGCTGGCTTGTATGATCCGCTCCACTGAACGAAGCCTTGCGACCTCGCCTTGATGGTGTTTATCGCGGTCATGCCATCGGCACTCGCGCGAACCAGGTAAGCGTTGTTCGGGATGTAGGACAATACTTCAGAGGAGGAACGAAGCTCTTTCAGCCACTGTTTTTTGACCGGGCCAATCATCTGCACCAAGTAGAGTTGTTCATCCGCAAACTCCGCGTCCCCGAGCGAGTTCACAGAAACGCGCTCGCGCTCTGTTGTGTCGAAGGCGCCGGTGCTCAATAGCAGCACGTTCATGTCGTCGCGCACCGATGAGCCGGCAGACGAAACACCGAGCCGGTTGGCAAAATCAGAAGGCGCCGCAAGCAGTTCGAAGCCACCGTACTCCGCAAGGACCGCTCCGCCCTGGGCGAGAATCGAATCCCGCAGCTCTGGCTCGCCGGCCTGCACGATCACCTTGTGAGTGGCCGTGCGGCTGCGATAAGACGCATCGAATACCGGGCCGCTAGCGCGCTCGGACGAATCAGAATGCGCCGGGAATCGCCCCGCCAATAGAATTGCAAAAATGAATATCGCGGCTGATGTGAAGTGAAATAGTTTTCGAGACATTGATCCGCTTGCTCCTGCGAGACAGACCGCTCTCCTATTCGGGCGCTTGGAAACGCTTATCGGAGCGATTGCGCGGCGGTGTTCGCTCATCCGAATGGGTTACGGGGCTGCTACGATTCAAGAAAAATAACGTCGAAGGGGCAAACGCAAGTAAGGCGACTCCAACAGGGGCAGTTCAGACGCTTGAGCGACCGTTCATGTGTAGCGCGATGGTAAGGTAACGCCGTAGGCGAGTCAATAGTTTTCCCCGGTGGTCACACACCAGTTCGGGGCGTTGCAGCGTGTGAGTTGGACAGCGGTTGAACGCCGCTCCGCCGCGATGCTAGGCTACTGACGCTTTGATTTTCTCCATATGACCACACACCTGGCACAGGTTTTTGCGTCCATATCTTCGAGCGTCGAACGGAGGTTGTTTGGCGAGTACGGCGCGATCTTTACAACCAGGGCGACCCCTCCTGCACGCATAATCTTCGCCGATGCTTCCGAGGTCGACAGCTTCCAGGCGACGCTGGCGGTTCGCCGCGCGCGAATCGGGAACTACGAGATCGATCTCCAATCCGCGGCGATGGAGGCGATGCTCTTAGCGGCCGAGGAGATTGAAGGACAGGGAGGGAGCATCACTGCGCGAGCCTCGGATGCTGGCGCGAGGTCTTATCAGGACACTGTCGCCCTCTGGCTGCGCAACGTGACGCGCGGCCTGGAACACTGGGAGAGCCTTGGGCGCATCTCGGCTGAGCATGCCCAGGTTGTTCGCGATCTTCCGCCGGTTGAACAAGTCGCGGTCATTCTCGATCTGGAGCAAACGCAGGAGCTCTTTTTTGGGACTTTTTTTGACAGGTCGATCCTTTATTCAGTGGCTGCTCCGGGCGCTTCACAGCACCTGTCGCTGCTGGCGTTCGACGTAGCCGAATACGAGGATGCCGAGGTCGAGCGAGTGCTCGGGCTTCACGGTTGGCACAGGACGGTGCCGAACGACCTTCCGCACTTTACCTATCTTGGCCACACGCCGGGAGCACTGGTCGATCAGGGGTTGACGATGGTGATTCGCGACTACGGCGTGAGCACCTATCGCTTCTGGATTCCAAACCTCAGCGTGTTGGAATGAGTGGGTCGGTTGGTGACTCGGTTTCGACTGGCGGCACAGGGCCTATTTGCTCTCCGCTATTACCGCATTAACGCGCGACAGAAGGGCGAAGAACAGAGGGTTGCCCTGGTCTTTGCTGCCTCGTTTGACCGCTCCTGCATTCACGGTGACTTTCCCCGCTAAAGACGTCATCGAAACATAGAAGCGGCTGTGAGTTGCCGTTTTCTCGACGTCTATGACAAAAGACGGCTCACCCTTATCCATGAAGCGCGTAGTTACGGGCTTGGCAGTCGTGCCCGCGCTTTCGGTTGTTTCCCCAAAGTCCTTCGCGGCAACCATGAGAGCCTGAAAGAGGGAGAGCTGAGAGAGTAAGAACGTACCGGCTACGGAGCGGTTGTCGGAGTCTGTAAGCAACAAGCTGTATTGGTTTCGAGTTTCGGAAATCTGCTCGATATAGAAACTCGGGCCGGAGGGAGCCCTAAGTATCTCCTTCGGTTTTGCGGCGACCTCTCTCGGGGCGCTTTGCAGCGGCGGCGCCTTCTTCGCCCTCTTCTGCTCCGCAAGCAAATCAGCAGAGGAGACAAACACAACAAGCGTAAGTGCAACGATCCTTATTAACTTTGATTGCATCCTGTACCTCACTGCCACCTTATGAGTTCGTGACGTTGCTTTGATCTTTGATCTAACTACTCGCTTTCGGCGAATCTCAGAGCGTGGGTCCCAGCTCGTACTGACACAGCAACGCACCAAGGGCTCGGACCTTGTAGTTGAAATGGTCCTAAGGGCTCGCGATCCCCTCGATTGCCTCGACGCTGTCCGGGATTCGGTCCCGCTTACGCCCGCCTTTTGCGATGTAAATGATTCCGCCGGGCAAGCTTGTCGCGACTACTGCGCCCAGCCATAGAACCGCGAGCGTCGCCGCAGCAGCCTCGATGGCTGGGTCGCCGGGGCTAACCGGCTTTCCGCCAACCATATCGATGACCGACTTGAACAGCAGAATGTATGCGGCTTCTCGAAATCCCGCGCCGTTAACCGTAATCGGCGCCATCCCGATCAACCCGATGGTCGGAATAAGAACAAGGTAGTCCCACCAACCGTTGCGAGTATGCATTCCAATTGCACCGGCAGCGAGCAAATTCACAAATGCACAACCCATTTGGACACCTACCGACATCACAAGCGCGGTGAACAACAAGCCCCACTGACCGCGGTAGCAATTGACCGAATCGTACATTCTCTCGACCTTCTCATCCACTCGCTTCATTCGAAAGAGACTCAATACTCTATGAAGGAGGTTGTAAGTCGGCCGGTAGAAAATCGCCAGGTTCGCCGCGACGAACGCGATCGCCACCACGGCAAAGATCGGGGCAAGCAGCACGCCGTTGAAACTGGTTCCCCAAAGCCAAGCCACCAGCGTCCCAACGACGAGCAGACCCCCCATTCCGATGTCCCTGTCCACGAAGACGGATGCCGTCGAAGCGCTCAGGCGTCTTGTCTCTTTGTTCAGATAGTAGATTCGAAATACGTCGCCGCCGATAGCCGACGGAAGAAAGAAGTTGAAGTACATCCCAAGAAAATAGAACCCGAGAATCTTCCAATATGGGACTTTGATCCCCTGTGGCCGCAGGAGAAGATACCACCGATACGCGCTAAGCGCCTGAACGACAAAGTACAACAAGACAGCCGCGGCGAAATACGAGAGATCGGCTTCTTTAAGGTTGGCCCAGAGGTGCCTTATGTCGACGACCTTGGTGAAGATGTACGCTAGAATCCCAAGGCTCACAACCGCCTTTACCAGCGTCAGAGCAGTCTTTTTCATTGCGCGCTACTTACTCCGTCTTTGTTGGAAACCAGCAATACTTGTGGAGGCTCGGCCCTGTCAAAAATGCCTTTCAACTTTACTTGAAACATCGGGCGGCGTGCAAGAACGTGAGTCCGAGCCCGGAGTTCCTGGTCTAACGAATCATATTCAGCCGCGGTCATCACGCAGTAAACGTCCCTCCCCGAAGAGAAAGCCGCGCTGATCTCTTCGGGGAGGTAATACTCGAAGATAGGTCGTCGCAAGTAAAAGGTCATGCTCGGCGACGCCAGCCGGTAGTATCCCACAAGCGCATCCGCCGGCTTCGCGCTTGCTATCTCGCAGAGCGCGCGCACCGGCTTGTAGCGCTCAAAGTCCGGCAGCGTCCACAGCGCGAAGATCCAGTTGAACAGGATGACTGAGGTGACCGAAGCCAGAACCGCGAGTCGTCTCTTCATGGCGCACAGCGACCCGATCGTGATCAAGCCGCCGGCAACCGCTATCAGGCCAACCGCCGTTGCGCCGCGAAGCTGATAGCCTTGGGCACCGCCGAACAGATAGAGCACGATCGCGCCGGCGGTCAATAGCACGACTGCCAGAATCGCAGTCGTCACTTGCAGCGGAACGTTCAGCGCCGGCGCGGGGGTAAACCAACGAGCCACAAGGATACCTGCGAGCGCGGCAGCGGCGGGATAGATTGGCAAGATGTAGAGATCTTCTTTGCTCCGTGAAAAGGAGAAAAACACTACTATGACCGCGATCCAGATTATTAAGAGCGCGACGTGCCGGTCTTGCGCGACTTCGGTAGTTGCCGATTGCGCCGGAGCTTTCGAATTGATTTGTGCCGCTGGAGCAGTTTCATCTTTTGAACCCTGGCGCCTGCCGAGTCTCCGGCGGATCTCGAACCAAAGCGCGGGGGCGAGGAACAGCGACCAGGGAAAGAAATCACCGGCGATAACTCCCACATAGAACAGCGGGCCGCGGCCTGGGCCCCACGCCTGCTGCGCATAGCGCGAGAGATTGTCTCTCAAAATGAAGCTCGCGATGTAGCCCACACCGTGTTGCAAGTAAACCGCCAGGTACCAGGGCAGGACGATCAGCGCGACGATCGCCACACCCATTGGCAACATCAATCTGGATATCTCCTTTAGCTTTCGATAAACGGCCAGATAGATCAAAACTGCAAGCCCGGGCAACAGCGCGGCGACCGGCCCTTTGGTGAGAATGCCAAGCCCTATGGATGCGTACATCGCGGCAAGATAGAATCGCCGCCGTTCGGGGTGCCGCTCGGCGAGCATGAACAGGAGCAACGCCAACGCCATGAACATCGCCAGATAAACGTCGATCATTATCCGGCGCGAAAACATCAAGAAGCGGGGCGACGCGGCCAGCCCGATCGCCGCCAGAAGCCCGGCTTCTCGCGAGAACGCACAACGCCCGAGGCCGTACGCAGTCGCAATCATTACTAAGGCCGCAAGCGCGATAGCCAGCCGCTCAACTGATTCAGAAACACCAAACAGCTTGTAGAGTCCCGCAACAACCCAGTAGCTGAGCGGCGGCTTGTTGAATCGCGGCTGGTAATTGAAGGTCGGGTTGATGTAGTCCCCGGACTCGATCATCTCGCGAGGTGTTTCTGCGTAGAAGGCTTCGTTCGAGTCCCAGAGCGACGAGGCTCCCAGCCGCAGAAAATAGGGTGTGGCTGCCAGCGTGAGGACGACAATCAGGACGAGACGATTGCCAGAAAGTAAGCTTTGCATGGGCGAGTGAAGGTAAGTATCACAGCCGGTCACGATGGGCAAGCATACGTTGACGTCGCTGGATGGTTGGCGCTGCCGCTAGCCGCGCGGCTGGCTCATTGATGGTTAAGTGTGACTACGGTGGGTTGTCCGTCGCGTATCAGCTTCAGGCTAATACTTGCTTGCTGATCCGAGAGCAGGATTCGTAATTGACCAATGCTCAACATCGGCCGGTCCTGAGAGCTTACGATGACGTCGCCTGCGCGTATCCCCGCACGATGAGCCGGACTGTCCTTGACTACGCTCGAGATCAGGATCCCGCCAAGGGCCTTGAACTGAGCCGCAAGCTGAGAGGTCAGCTCGCGGGCCTTGAAGCCGACCTTGAAGGTTACGTCTTCGGTTGCGAAGAAGGACGGCCCGTACGGCTCACTGGTTTGCTTGATGCCGATTTCGGCCCTGCTTGAGATTAGCGCGCGGTCCATGTCCATGAGCTGGCGCATCTCGATCTCCAGCTCTTTGAGCGCTTCGTCACGGTCACGCGAGTGCGAGTTCTTCAGATGTGTCCGGTATTCGGCCTGAAGCTCGGCGAGACGTTTTTCGACTTCTTCGCGCTGAGACAGAAGCGGGTCGGACGACTGGTCGGCCACCCAGCCAGAGGCGAGTGCTGAATCCGGTCTCGCGCCGAGAACAACGCTGACGTTCAATGGCTGCCGATTCCGAATGGCTTTGAGACTGACCTTCTGGCCTGCGGGAGACCAGCCCAACATCGCTTTCAAATCCGCAACGCCTACCACGTCCCAACCATCCACTCCCACGATCACGTCATTCAGGCTCAGGCCGCTCACCGCGGCCGGGCTCTCGGGCACGATCTCGCGTACCACGACGCCGGTTTTGCGCTCAACGCCGAGGGTCTGAATCTCGACCTCTGAAAGTTGCGCCAGACTCACCCCAACCGCGCCTAGCCAACCGGCCGGAACATTGTCCTTTCGCTCGATCACCCTCCTGGCGACGGTGTCGCGGATGAAAGCCATCGGAAAAAGATAAGCTCGCCCAAAGCCGGCCCACTGAGCAATGCCGATCACCTGGGCATCGAATGTCTGAACCACGCTGCTATCGTTGCGGGACATAAGACTGTTCGACAACAACGTGAGAGCTCCGCGTGCCTTCGAGTAGGCGTTATTTGTCCAGAGTGTGCCTTGCGAGAGTTTGAGCGCCGGCAGCAAACGTACGCTATTGCCGCCGCCCGAGGAAGCAGTTCGTTGTAAGACATCGCTGCTTACAATGCTGACAACCATCCCGCTCGCGACCGGCACCGGTGTTGCCGGGGTGCGCAATCCACCGCTCAGCCCCGACGCCTCGAGCACCGCGAATCCCGTTGCACAATCAACGCCGATAAAACGCGCGGGCATGCTGGCGCCGTCGGACGTGGTGATGGAAATCTTCGGGTTCTTGTCCTCGAGATCGAGGTTGGCAAGCCGCGTGACGATGTGCCCGGCGTCGTCGACAATCAAGCCTGTGGCTATGTTGTAAACGTTGGCCGGAGCCGAGGGGGCTACGCCGACTCTCACATTTTGCTCGCGCATTCGTACGAGCATCTTTTGAAGGTCAACCGTATGGACGACCGACACGACGCTGCGACTGGCGCCCTGAACCACAAACACTTGCTGAGGCTGTTGCGCATTCACGCCAAACGCACTCAGAAGGATCATTAGATATGCTGTTGTACTTCTACTCATCCGATTCCTGCAAACACTCCAAAGGCCAGTTGCGGTTCGTCCAAAAAGAGCACGAACCACCCTAGAACGAAGTCCCTATGGTGCGAGACGGTCGCCGGCTTGCGCCGGCGCTTGCATAAACCATCGATTGCGCCCCTACGCTCACCATCGGCAGCGACATTTCTCCTTCACCGTTCGGCCCCCGCACCAGCATCACTCCCCCGTCTTCGTGCAGGTAGTCCTCGCGCGGGACATCGACCGGTACTCCGGCGGCGGCCACTCTTGCGGAATAGAAATTCCCGCGCCGGCCTGGTTTGCCCGGAGTCGGCGATCCCAAGGCGGGAACAACAATGCCGGAATTGACCTGAGCAGTCGATTGAGTTGGCACTCGTCCCGTCGGTTGCTCCTGTCCAACGGCGACCGTCTCCTGCGAGCCCGCCGGGGCACGGCTAAAAAGGCCGCCGTATTGCGCGGCGAATACTATGACCGCCAGTGCCGCTGTAGCACCGCCCAGTCTGAGATATCCCGCGGGAGTCAGCCATGCAAACGAACGTCGGGACTTGGCTTCCGCAAGCCTGGCCTTCAGGACTGCGTCGAAGTTTATCGGAACACTGACGCGAGGCCCCGACACCAGAAGACTCCTGAGCCGCGCGCGCTCCGCGGCAAACCTTTCGCAGCCCGGGCACGCCTCAATGTGGCTTGATGCCTGGAAGGAAAGCGACTCAGGGTTGTCCGCCTCGTCAATCAATTCTCTGGTCTGATTGCAACCAACCATTGTGTTCATCTCCAGTTCTTTCAAATGTACGCGGTCAACTTCTCCTTGAGGAGATTTCGAGCGCGGTTTATCCGCGACTTCACCGTGCCTTCAGAAAGCTTGAGCACCTCGGCGATTCGATCGTAGCTGAGTCCTTCAACATCTCGCAGCACGATGGCCGTGCGGTACTTTTCGGGCAGCGAGGTGATCGCTCGCGAGACAGCTCGCCGCCGCTCGTCTCCGATCAATACTTCGTCCTGGAGCGCGTTCGTATCCGGCGGATCGATCTCAACCGGATCGCCGTCGTCGTTGGTGTAGGGCGAGAACAGCGAGACAACCCGCCGGCGCTTCCGCTTGCGCAACTCACTGATCGCAAGGTTACTGGCGATGCGATAGATGTAAGTCGAGAAGCTGTAGTTCGCCTGGTACCGCGACGCGCTAGTGTAGATTCTGATGAAGGTTTCCTGCGTCAACTCAACAGACCTCTCATAGTCGTCGATCATTCGATAAACGAAGTTAGTGATAGGATTGCGGTACCGGCGGACGATCTCGGCAAACGCGGCTTCGTCTCCGTCGCGTATGGCAGCGAGCAACTCGTGGTCATTTGCTGCTTCGACCGACCGGCTGCCTCCTACCTCTATCGCTTGCGCCTGATGAGTGACTGCTGCCATTCGGCTCGTGTTTTCCTCGCTGAGGTTACTTCTCCATATTATACCCGGATCAAACACGTCCGAGTAAACCCAAAGTTCCGAAAGTTGGGCTCTTTCACCAGAACACCGCGCGTTCAAAACCGCGCGGCTCGCTGTTCGGAGCGTTGGTTGACAAAGCACCTCTCTCCTATATAATGAATATCTTTTGCGCTGAGCGGATTTCATGATTGATTAGGGTAGCGAGCCGCGTTAGACAGCCCTTGCGTCCAACCCGGCAAGTCCTCACCCTCGCGAAAGCTCTGGGATGAACATCAATGTTGCTCAGGTAAGTGAGGATGAGGGACTGACAATCCACCACCTTTACCCGGAAGGGCAGCCTGCACTCAGAGGTCACGACAACCGGCTGACTGGAAGGCCCGAATTGAACCTGCAAGTGGAGCGCGCTGGACGCGAGGTGCAGCTTGCCGGCAATCTTTGCGCCGCGGTCTCGTTCGATTGCGACCGGTGCCTAAAACCTCTCTCTATTCCCGTTGAGCAGATGTTCGATCTCACCTACGTTCCTGCCGTCGGGACTGAGGAGGAGACCGAACTGGGGGATGACGATTTGTTGGTGGCGTTCTACACCGATCAAATCATCGATGTAGACGATGTGGTTCGCGAGCAGATCGAGCTTGCGCTGCCGATGTCGCGGCTGTGCAGCGACGACTGCCGGGGCTTGTGCCCGGAGTGCGGCGCCAACCTTAATGAAGGCGAGTGTGCTTGCGCGCGCGACGATGTGGATCCGAGATGGGCCGCGCTCAGCCAGTTGAAAGTTTAGTATCAAAGGTTAGAGGTTTAGGAGCAAACAATGCCAAATCCAAAGAGGAAACATTCGAAATCTCGCACCGGCAAGCGAAGAGCGCATGATCACCTTACACCTCATGCGGTCGGAACCTGCCCAAACTGCAGCGAGCCTCGTCCGTCACACCGAGTTTGTCCGAAGTGCGGCTTCTATCGCGGGCGCATCGCCATTGAGATGAAGGAAGAAGAATAGAGAATTGCGAATTGCGAATGTCGAAATGCGGATCTGAAATTCGCGATTTTGAGATTCGCAATTCGCAATTCGCAATTCGCAATTCTGCTTATGCTCAAGATCGCAATTGACGCAATGGGTGGCGACTTCGCTCCGACGAACGAGGTTGAAGGAGCAGTGGAAGCCGCGCGCGATCTCGACGTCGGCATACTGCTGGTCGGGCGTTCTGAGCAGATTCGGACCGAGCTTGACCGACACCGCCGAACGCGCGCCGTAGGCGCCATGCGACACTGGCGAACTTCGAGCATCGAGATAGTCGAGGCGCCGGAGGTCATCACGATGGATGACCCAGTCGCCGTATCTGTGCGGCGCAAAAAGAACAGCTCGATCCGAGTAGCCGCCAAGCTCGTGCGAGACGGCCTCGCTCAGGCGCTGGTTAGCGCCGGCAACACCGGCGCGGTCATGATGACCTCAAAGCTGGTAATCGGAGCGCTTCCAAAAGTCGACCGGCCGGCGCTCGCGGCTGTTCTTCCCACGCTAACCGACAAGGGCACAGTCATACTGGATGTCGGCGCGAACGCCGAATGCAAGCCTGCCCACCTCTATGATTTCGCCGTGATGGGCTCACTGTATTCGACGGTCATCGTCGGCGTTCCGAATCCGCGAGTCGGGCTGTTGTCGATCGGCGAAGAAGAAGCCAAGGGCAACGACCTGACCAAAGAAGCATTCAAGCTGCTAAAGAACTCCGGGCTAAACTTCATCGGCAATGTCGAGGGCGCCGATATGTACACCGGGCAAGTGGACGTAGTCGTATGTGACGGCTTCACCGGCAACGTCGCGCTCAAGGTGAGCGAGGGAGTCTTTGAGTTCATAATGGAGTTGCTCAGACATGAGTTGAGAGCATCGCTCAAGACAAAGGCCGGCGCGATGCTGACCCGGCCGGCGTTTCGAAAATTCAAACAGCGGCTCGACTATGCCGAGTACGGCGGCGCGCCGCTGCTGGGGATCAAGGGAGTAACGGTCATCTGTCACGGGCGATCGAGTGCCAAGGCGATTCGAAACGCGATCGGCGTCGCGCGCGACTACTGCGTCGGCGAAGTAAACGGCAAGATCGAGGCTCAACTGGGTGCGGCGGTCAAAGTAGCGAATGATGGATACCGGTGAATCGCCGCGTATGAAAACGGCTTTTCTTTTTCCAGGGCAAGGCTCGCAACAGGTCGGGATGGGCAGGTCGTTGTTTGAGACGTCGCCCGCTGCGAGAGAGATGTTTGAACGTGCGGATGAGGCTCTCGGGTTCAGCCTCTCGAAACTGTGCTTCGAAGGGCCGGAGGACGAACTTCGGCTTACTGCGAACACTCAGCCGGCGATTCTGGCGGTTTCGGTCGCCGCGCTTAGCGCGTTTGAAGCGCTCGGGGCAAGAACCGATTTCGTCGCCGGCCACTCGCTGGGCGAATACAGCGCGCTGGTTGGCGCGGGCTCGATGAAGTTCGAGGACGCAATCAAAACCGTCCGGCGCCGTGGCGAGTTCATGCAAGAGGCCGTTCCCGCGGGTGAGGGCGCGATGGCTGCGCTGCTCGGGCTTCCGATAAACGCAGTCGAGTCTCTGTGTGAAGAAGCTTCGAGCCTCGGCGTGTGCGCGCCCGCAAACATAAATTCGCCGAGCCAGACGGTCATCGCCGGGAACAAGGCGGCCGTCGAGCGCGCCGCCGAGCTTGCCAGGCTCAAGGGCGCTAAGCGAGTCGTGATGCTGCCGGTCAGCGCGCCGTTTCACTGCGAATTGATGAAGCCGGCTGCCGAGCGTCTTACCGCGGTGTTGAATGAAATCGACTTCAAGGACTTGAGTGTGCCGCTGGTTACGAACGTCGACGCCAGGTTGATCACTTCTGGCGAAGAGGCGCGGGACTCCTTGCTTCGGCAGGTGACTTCACCGGTGAGGTGGAGCGAATCGGTGCAGTTGTTGATCGACCAGGGAGTCGGAAGGTTTGTTGAAATTGGACCGGGCAAAGTCTTGTCCGGACTGGTGAGGCAGATTAGCCGCGATTGCCGGCTTTTCAACGTCGAAGACGCGCGGTCACTTGACGCGGCGGCGGCATCTCTTGAACTATGATCGTCGGATGAACTGTTTTCGGCGAATCATCAACGCTGAGTTCTAATACTCTTGGGAGGAGTGACAAAATGGAAGGTTCCGTTGAAGAAAGGGTGAAACAGATAATAGTCGATGAGCTGGGCGTGGACGAGGCGGAAGTAACCGCTAACGCGCGTTTCATCGACGACCTTGGAGCCGACTCGCTGGATACCGTCGAGTTGGTTATGAGGTTCGAGGAAGAGTTCAATATCGAGATACCCGACGAAGACGCCGAGAAGATCACCAGCGTGCGGGACGCGGTCGAATACATCGGGAAGCACAGCAAGTAAGGCGCGGGGCGCACTCGCTGATCGGTTTGGAGGTAAACGGCTTTGAATCGTCGTGTCGTCGTCACAGGCATGGGCCTGATTTGCGGCTCGGGTAACAGCAAAGAAGAAGTGTGGTCGAATCTGCTGGCGGGCCGCAGCGGAGTCGGGTCCATCACTCATTTCGACGCTTCCGCTTTTCCAGTTCGCATAGCGAGTGAAGTCAAAACCTTTGACCCTTTCAAGTTCATCGAGAAGAAAGAGGTCAAGAAGATGGACGTCTTCATTCACTATGCGGTTGCGGCCGCGCAAGAAGCGATGGACGATTCGGGGCTTCGAGCTACCGAAGCGAACGAAGAGCGGCTGGGCGCCTACATCGGCTCCGGGATCGGCGGGTTTGGCGTAATCGAACGCGAGCACGAGAAATACTTGAAGGGCGGCCCCGGCAAGATCTCACCGTTCTTTATTCCCGCCGCGATCGTGAATCTGGCAGCCGGTCAGGTGTCGATTCGTTTTGGGCTCAAGGGCCCGAACTCGGCGACTTGCACGGCTTGTTCGACGGGCGCTCACGCCGTCGGGGACAGCTTCAAAATAATCCAGCGAGGCGACGCTGACGCGATGGTCTGCGGCGGCGCCGAAGCGGCGATAACTCCGATGGGAGTTGGGGGCTTCGCAGCGATGCGGGCGCTTTCGACTCGCAACGACGATCCCGAACACGCAAGCCGTCCGTTCGATCTTGACCGGGACGGGTTCGTAATCGGCGAAGGCGCGGGCATCCTGGTCCTCGAGGAGCTGGGGCACGCACTCGCGCGCGGAGCGAAGATTTACGCCGAGATAGCCGGCTACGGAATGTCGAGCGACGCGTTTCACATTACTCAGCCATCTGAAAATGGCGATGGCGCTATCCGCGTGATGAAGAATGCGCTTAAAGACGCGGGAGTCGAACCTCACGAAGTCGGCTACATCAACGCGCACGGCACATCGACTCACTACAACGACAAGCTCGAGACGCTGGCGATCAAGAAGGTGTTCGGCGACTCGGCCGGCTCGATTCCGGTCAGCTCGACGAAATCGATGATGGGCCACTTGCTGGGCGCGGCGGGCGGGGTCGAAGCCGGAATCATTG
The DNA here is from genome assembly GCA_038040485.1 of Candidatus Onstottus arcticum. GTDB lineage: Bacteria > Acidobacteriota > Blastocatellia > UBA7656 > UBA7656 > Onstottus_B > Onstottus_B arcticum. The sequence continues at coordinate 8,493 of JBBPIE010000019.1, read as the reverse complement.
CGCTGGCCCTTCGAGACCAGATCGTGCCGCCGACGGTGAACTACGAGAAGCCCGACCCCGACTGCGATCTCGACTATGTGCCCGGGCTCGCACGCCGCGTGCAAATGCGCTATGCGCTGTCGAACTCCTTCGGCTTCGGTGGAACAAACGCCGCTCTACTGATGAAGCTCTACGAAGACGGAAACGCCGGTTGAGAAATCACCGACGGCACGTGTCAGAAGCCATCCTTAGATTTGCCGCGCAGTTCGGCAAGCAGAGTTTCGCACTACAACTTGATCAGGAAGCCATATGAACATAGTCGTTTGCTTGAAGCAGGTTCCCAAGAAGGATTCGATCTTACGGATCGGGGGCGACCAGAAATGGATAGACTACCGCGACATCAGCTACGAGATGAGCGAGGCGGACGCGTATGCGCTCGAAGAGGCGCTGCGGCAAAAGGAGAAGCATGGCGGCGAGGTCATAGTCATCTCCCTCGGGCCTGAGCGCGTGCGCCAGTCGATCAAAGAAGCGCTCGCGAAAGGCGCCGACCGCGCGATTCATCTTCAGGATCCTCTGTTCGACTCCGCAACAGACGCAGACGGAATCGCCCGCGCAATTGCCGCCGCTCTCAAGGACGAAAAGTACGATTTGATCTTCACGGGACTTCAGTCGGATGACTACGGCTTCGCGCAAGTCGGGTTGATCATCGCTGAAAGGCTTGGGCTTCCAAGCGCGACGATCGTGATGGAAGTGCAGCCGGAAGACGCGGCCGTGCGCGTCAAACGCGAGCTTGAGAGCGGATGGTTTCAGTGGGTGAAGATGTCGATGCCGGCGCTGCTCACTATCCAGTCCGGCATCAACCAGCTTCGGTACGCCACGCTCAAGGGCATAATGGCGGCTAAGAAGAAAGAGATTCGCGAGGTCAAAGCCGCCGACCTCGGTCTCACGGCTGAGGACTTGAAGCCGGGCCAGGTCGTCGACCGCGCTTACCTGCCCGAGAAGACCAAGCGCACCGAAATCATCGAAGGCAAGCCATCCGAAGCGGCCGCGAAGTTAGTCGAAAAGCTGCGCTTCGAAGCAAGAGTGTTTTGATTGCCGATTGCGGATTGCGGATCTCCGCATGCGAATCCGCAATCCGCAATCCGAAATCCGCAATCGATTGGGGTACAAGATGAGTCAGGGAATTTTACTTTTCATCGAACAGCGCGACGGCGTGCTGAACCGCACGTCGCTTGAAGCGCTAGTCGCGGCGCAAGGCATTGCCTCACAAACCGGCGAAAAGGTCGCTGCTGTCGTTCTCGGCAAGTCCGTGTCCAGCGTCGCAGCGGAGATCGCCGCAAAAAAGCTTGAAGCCGTCTACACCATCGAGGACGACAAGCTCGCCGAGTACACGCCCGATGGCTACGTAAGCGCATCGAAGCAGGCGATCGAACAACTCGCGCCTCGGCTGGTGATCTTCAGCCACACTTATCAAGTGCGTGACTTCGCGCCCAGGCTTGCCGCACAGCTTGGCAAGACCTTTGTCACGGACTGCGTCGGCTTTAGAGTTGACGGAGGCGACGTCATCTTCACCAGGCAGGTCTTTCAGGGCAAGCTGAACACCGACGTGCGAGTTATCAGCGCACCTCCAGCGCTCGCTTCGTTTCAGGCGGGCTCGTATCGCGCGGACAAAGCTGAAGCCGGGGACTCGCCTTGTCCGATCAATGCGCTTAGCGTCAACCTCTCGGACACTCAAATTCGAACGCAGCCCGAAGCGAAGTTCCAGGAGGCCAAACAAGCCGTCGATCTTACTCAAGCTCCGCTGATCGTCGCGGTCGGACGCGGAATCAAGAGCCAGGAAAACATCGAACTAGTTCAAAAGCTTGCCGACGCGCTCGGGGCCGAGATTGCGGCGTCGCGGCCGATCTGCGACAACGAGTGGCTGCCGATGGATCGCCAGATCGGAAGCTCCGGACAAACCGTAGCACCGAAACTCTATCTCGCAGTCGGCATATCAGGCGCCATCCAGCACGTCGTCGGGATGAAGAACTCGCAGACCATCGTCGCCATCAACAAAGACCCCGAGGCGCCGATCTTCGACATTGCCGACTACGGGATCGTTGGCGACCTCTTCGAGATCGTGCCCGCCCTGACCGCCGAAGTGCTGAAGGTCAAGAGCGAGTCGTAGCTCCAAACGGTTGGCTCCGAGAATCAGTTTTTGGTAGGCTGCGACTGGACGGTTTCGTGGGCAACCGCCAAAACATCGGAGGAGCTTTATGACGCCTGAAGAAATGCAACGCTCGATCGAGTTTCTCGTCGATCATCACGCTAAGTTTGCGGTGGAGATGGACCAGATTAGGTACGCACAACTCAAATTCCAACTACAACTAGGAACCCTCGGAGAGGCTGTCATCGCCGTGACCGGGATGGTGGGCCGAGTAATGGAAGGCCAGATCCGAACCGACGCAAAAGTAGCAGAATTAGTTGCGGCGCAACTCAAGACGGACGAAGAGTTGGGCGAGCTTGCGAAGCGAATGGACGCGTTCATTCTCGTGGTCGAGCGCTACATCAGCGAGAATCAGAACGGTAGAAACCAATAGCCCGCTGTGATCCGGGAGACTGCTGGAAAACCGCTCACGCCACTAAGACTCAAGGCCACAAAGCCTCGCGACATCAACTGAGCCGCACAACCTGCGCTTAGTACTCCTTCGTGGTCAGGTGGCGGGAAGCGGTTTTCAGCAGCCTCCTGGGGACATGCCGATGCCCAGCCATAGATTCATTCAAACGAGACGATATGACGGTTGAAAGAGAACAACTCGAAATGGATGTCCTGCTCGTCGGAGCGGGACCAGCCAACCTCTCCTGTGCGTTCCATCTCTCCAATCTCATCAAGGCTCACAACGATCAAGCGAAACAGACGGGGGCCGGACGACTCGACGAGATCAATATCTCGGTAATCGAAAAAGCCGCCGAGATCGGGGGACACCAATTGTCAGGCGCGGTGCTCGATCCGATCAGCTTGCGCGAGCTGATTCCGGACTTCGAGAAGGACGCGCCGCTTGAAGCGCCGGTCGGCGACGAGCACGTCTACTTCCTGACTGAGCGCGGAAAGTTTCCGACACCTGTCATTCCCCCGCCGTTGAAGAACCACGGCAACTTCGTTGTCTCAATCAACAAACTAACTCGCTGGCTCGGAGAGAAGTGCGAAGCGGCCGGCGTGAACATCTTCCCTGAGTTTCCCGGCTCGGAGATGCTTTACGATGGCGACCGAGTTACCGGCGTGCGAACCGGGGACAAAGGCATCGACAAGTCGGGCAACCAGAAGCCGAACTTCGAGCCTGGCGTCGACATAGTCGCGAAAGTCACAGTACTCGGCGAAGGCGTCCGCGGCTCGCTCACCAAACAACTGGTCAGCCGCTTGAGGCTCGACCGCGAGAGCGATCCTCAAGTCTATTCCGTCGGGATCAAGGAGCTGTGGGAGATGCCGGACGATCGCTTCCCTGCCGGCTCGGTCATCCATACGCTAGGCTGGCCACTCGACTCGCACACGTTCGGCGGCTCATGGGTGTACGGGATGCGCGACCGAATCATCGACATCGGTCTCGCAGTGGGATTGGACTATCGAGATCCGAATATCGATCCTCATCACGAGTTTCAACGCTTCAAGACTCACCCTTTAATAAGCGAGTTGCTGAAGGGCGGCAAGCTGGTTCGTTACGGCGCGAAGGCGATGCCTGTCGGTGGCTGGTACACGATGCCGCAGTTGACTTCCGATGGAGTGATGATCATCGGCGACTCCGGAGGCATGTTGAACGGCGAGCGGCTGAAAGGCATTCACACGGCCATCAAAGCGGGAATGCTCGCCGCTGAGACTATACTCGAAGCGCTGATCAAGAATGATTTCACACGCGCGGCGCTTTCCGGATTTGATGCCAAGCTCAAAGAAAGTTACATCGGGAGAGAGCTTTACAAGGCGCGAAACTTCCATCAAGCGTTTGACCGCGGGCGGCTCGCCGGGCTGGCGATTGCAGGCGTCTCGACCCTGACCGGTGGGCGCCTCCCGGTGAGGCTTCCCATCAAAGCTGGCCACGAGCATCTCACAAAGCTGAAGTCTAACGACAAGAACCGCTACGCGGATTTGAAGTATGACGGAGCGCTGACGATCGACAAACTGACTGACGTTTACTACTCGAGCACCCATCACGATGAAGACCAGCCTTCTCACTTAAAGGTTCTCGACTTCGACATCTGCGTCGGGCGTTGCGTCGAGGAGTACGGCAATCCTTGCCAGAACTTCTGCCCGGCGAACGTGTACGAGATGGTGGAAGCGGGCGAGGAAAAGAAGCGGCTTCAGATAAACTTTTCAAACTGCGTGCACTGCAAGACCTGCGACATCATGGACCCCTACCAGATTATCAACTGGGTTCCGCCGGAAGGCGGCGGCGGCCCGAACTATCGGAATATGTGAGCTGCGCTGAATCCGATCTCTGGTGATCGTCTACGTCTCATCGAGCACATCTTCGCGCAAATGCTTCCTGACAGCCTCGCGCACCGTCTTTGCGACGGCCACTGCTTGCTGTGTTTCTTCGCGCGTGATGGGCTCCCATTCGCCAGGATAGCGGGCTTCAATCGCGTAGCGATTAAGTTTCAGCACTTCGGCGATGTCCAACCCAAGAAGCGAAAGGTCCAAGGGGATCAACTGCATCAGCAAGCGCAAATCATGGGTCTTAGGAAAACCAATCGACTGCTGGGCTAGGAAGGCCTTTATGTACTTTTCCGCGCACTGCTGGGTGTGAAAGCAGATGGTGTCAAGCGGACAGTTCTCCTCCAGCGTGAGCGTGTGTTCGGCTGTTATGAGATCGTGTTACGCCTTCTCTACCCACCGGCGAACGGAGCGAATCGTTTCAGGACTCTCGTTCATAAACCACCCGTCCCTCGCGTACTGCCGGATGGACAAACGTGCGGATCACGTCCTTCTGTCTCTCCAATTCTTCTGGCGTAACTACCACGATGTCGGCAGGCATATCAATTCCAAACAAAGCCAGGTCGATCTCCGTGGCTTGCCTTCGTTTCGATCCCTCAACGGGCATTACGACCAGCAGATCAGCATCACTATCGGGTCCGGCTGTGCCGCGCGCATGAGACCCGAAGAGAATGATCTTCTCGGGATTGAACTGGTCCACTATCCGATTCACCATTTGCGTTATCTCGGTGGGAGTGATCTTCGAAACTACCATTCGTCCTCCAAGTCTACTTGGGCCTGGCTAGCAGTATTAGTTTGAGTAGCAGTCTTTCTGCCGAGTCCCTAGGGTAACGAGCCACTAGCGCATTCGCAAGGTGCGGCAACTCGGGACGGCGTTGTTGCACCGGCTTGAACGAGCTGGCCTGGAGCAACACCAAGGGGGTTCTCTCCCGTCAGGCCTCTGTCAGTGTGATATAGTTTCAATCCTGTTCGAGCAGTTTCTATCAGCAAATCCGCAGTGATGAATTCGGAAGGCAAGTCAAAGAACGCGTTATCTCCCAAGCTGCGCGCCTTCGCGGCGGGCGTCATCTGCTTGGCGCTCGTTGCCTGTGCAGCCCTGCGCGTCGAGCCGGCGGCCTCGAGAACCACTACCGATCCGCCGAATACCAACCAGTCAAAGACAGCTAGCGCTCAATACTCTTTGCAGTTCCCCGCCCCGGGCCGCGGGACGTTCTTGCTCAAGCCCGCCTCGTCGAATGCTCCGGCGCTAGCGCCGGCAGCGCCCGACGAGCCGGAACGCGAAGACCTCGAAGGCCGTGACGACTGGTTCTACTTTCAACGGACTTATCCTTCAACTGCTTTGCCGCGAGACGCTCGCCGTGCGGCCTGGAATGCGAGAAAGAGATTTGAGATCAACTCGGTTCAGCCGGCGGCTTCCGACCGGTGGCAAGCGATCGGACCGGCGCCGACCGTGCCCGCGTACTCAGGCAACTGGGGACTGACCAGCGGGCGCATCAACGCGGTAGCGGTTTCACCTTCGAATCCTCACGTCGTCATCGCTGGAAGCTCGACCGGCGGAATCTGGCGATCGAGCAACGATGGAAACAGCTTCGCTCCTGTCAGCGACGATCAAGTCGATCTCGCGGTCGGCTCCATCTCCTTTTCGAAGAGCAATCCTTCGGTCGTCTATGCCGGTATGGGCGACACCAAGGCCGGCTATCTTGGGAGCGGCGTGTTGAAGTCGACCGACGAAGGCAGGAGCTGGTCGCGAGTGAGCAACAGCTCGCTGCCCTCACCCGGTACGATCTCGAAGATAGAAGTCGATCCCGAGAACGCAAATCGAGTCTACGTAGCGCAGTACTCGAAGCTATCCGGCGCAAAAGTGACTTCGAGCGGGCTTTATGTCTCGACAGACGGCGGGGTCAACTGGACTCGATTGTTTGCGGGCGCGCCGCGCGACGTGGCAATCGACCCTGCCGACTCACGAAAGCTCTATCTCGGGTTGTCTCGCATCGATGCGGCCGCCGATCCTGCGTTCGGTCTTTACCGTTCGACCGATCGAGGCTCGACCTGGTCGGTTGTGTTCACAGCTCAGTTCGATCTCAATATGCGCCGAGACATTCGAGTCGCCTTGAGCCCCGCAAACCCGCAGATCTTGTACGCGTACTACGGTGGATGGAACGGCGGCAGCTTTTCGGCTCGATTGCGTGTAAGCACCGACGGCGGGGCCTCGTTCGCAGATCGGGACACCAGCCAGTTCGACACGGCGCAGTTCGGCTACAACACATACATCGTCGCGAGTCCGGCCGATGCGAACGTCGTTTATCTCGGCTCGCGCGACGTCTTCAAGAGCACTGACGCCGGCTTCACCTGGGCTAATCTGACTCTCAACTTTCCGTTTGCCGACCAGCCGGACAACTTCGCGCCCGGCCTTTCCAGGTCTCACCCGGATCAGCACGGGTTCGCGTTTGTGCCCGGCAACCCGCAGCAGTTTTACATCGGCAATGACGGCGGAGTCTCGAAGTCGAACGACGGCGGGGCTTCGTTTCAATCACTCAACGGATCGATGACACTGACTCAGTTCGTCGGGCTGACGCTTCATCCGACCGATCGGAACCTCACATACGGCGGAACTCAGGACAACGGAAGTCAGAGGCGATCGTTTGGCACCGAAAGGTGGCACGAGATACTAACCGGCGACGGCGGACGCGTCGTGCTCAACCCATCGGATCCGGGCACCGTGTTTGTGACTTACATCCGCGGCAATATCTTTCGCTTCTTCGCCAATGGAGATTGGTTCGACAATCAGATTGCGTGGAACGACTCGTTCGGGGAGCCGTTCACCGGCCCCCGCATCGCCTTCTATCCCCCGTTCACCGGGAACGGCGTCGATCCGACGTTGTACTTCGGGAGTTGGCGTTTGTTCTTGAGCACGAACCTGGGAAACACGTGGTTCGCTCCGGCGGGTGACCTCGATTTGACGAAGGGGGCCACTGCCAGCGGCCGAGACGTGCTGTCGTCGATTGCCGTCGCGCGCTCAAACACAAACGTCATCTACACCGGATCAGCGCAAGGCCGAGCCATGCTGAGCACCGACGGCGGAACAACCTGGAGCGACGTGACTCACGGCTTGCCCGACCGCTCGATCACCAGCATCGCAATCGACGTGGCCGATGCGGGGTCTGCGTACCTGGCGACGTCGGGCTTCAACACCGGTCACATCTTCAAGACAACAAACTCAGGCGAGACCTGGGCCGACATCAGTAGCGGTCTTCCGGACATCCCAGTCAATGCGCTGCTCATCGATCCTGTAGTTCCCGACACCGTTTACGCTGGGACGGATATCGGTGTCTTCAGATCAACAAACGCGGGTTCGAGCTGGCGCAGCTTCGACAGCGGAATGCCTCCGGTCGTCGTCACACAGTTCACCTCTCAGGAGTCCGGGCTGATCCAGGTCGGGACTTACGGGCGCGGAGCTTTTGAGTTTGCGGGCAACCAGCGCCCAGTGATCGACTCCGCGACGTGGGACGGGAAGAAGAAGATCACGATTTCCGGGAGCGGCTTTGGAGACTCCCCGCGAGTGCTGATCAACGGCGAAGACAAGACCAGCAAGATCACGATCAGCGAAGAAACTGAGATCAGACTCAAGGCTAAGGCGAAGAAGCTGGGCCTCGTCACCGGCGACAACACCGTGCAAGTGATCAGCGCAGATGGCGTGAGCTCCAACGTCGTCATCGTCACGCTTTAGCGTTGAGCGCCAGAAGTTGATTTGGGCACAAGGACGTGAAACCGACGATGATTTGGAGTCATGTTCTTAACCACGGCCGGGTGTTAGAAGTCCCGCCGACCCGCCGCGAGCCTGGTCGTGCTCGGGTATATGCGGAATCCGCATATACCTGGCAAACTCACAAAGTGATCGACATCTGTATGACTAGAAGTTACTTAGCCGAACGCAGGCTAGGTTTTATGCGGAAGGAAGAGATGTCTCCAAGTTTATGCGGAAACTGTAGAGTCAAGAGTTGAACTAAACCGCTTCGCGGTGGCTTTGAGTTCTTGATTGATGCCAACTTGAG
>JBBPIE010000018.1:0-130454 GCA_038040485.1 Candidatus Onstottus arcticum | reverse complement strand
GTCTTTTTGTTCTTGCTCAAAATCACAAGCTTCTCGGACTTTTGCAAGAGGCTCTGAAGTCTATGCTACGCGGGCGCGCCGCCTTTCTTCCTGCGCTGCTTTATGCGGATCGGCGTTGCAAAGAAACCAAACTCCTCGCGAAGCCGGTTTATCAGATATCGCTCGTACGAAAAGTGAAGCTTCGCCCGCGGGCTTCGAGACGAAGTGAACACCACAAACGTCGGCGGCCGCGTCGCCCCTTGCGTCAGGTAGAGGACGCGGAACGGATACTTCGAAGGCGTGGTCGCGCGCGGCTGGTCCAGATGCCGCTCGAAGAACTTGTTCAACTCGGAAGTAGAAATGCGCTTTGTGCGCTCCTGGTTGGCGTGCCGCGCAAGCTCGAGCAGTTTTGTCACTCGCAATCCGGTCTTGGCGGAGACGAACACGACTGGCGCGTAGTCGGCGAACTTCATCATGTCGCGGATGCGTTGCTCGACGACTTTGGTCGTGTTGGAATCCTTCTCGACCGCGTCCCATTTGTTGACCGCGATTATCAAGCTCGCGCCGGCTTCGTGCGCGTAGCCGCCGATCGTGGCATCGAGCGCCGTCGGTCCCTCGATCGCGTCGATCAAAAGGATTGCGACGTCGGCTTCTTCGAGATGCTGTCGCGCCATCACAACCGAAACCTTTTCAGCGACCAGGTCAGGCTTGCCTCTTCTGCGGATGCCCGCGGTGTCGATCAATCGAAACGCCGTGCCTTCGAACTGAATATCGGTATCAACGGCATCGCGAGTCGTGCCGGGAACTGGAGAGACGATCACGCGCTCTTCGCCGGTCAGGCGGTTCACTAGCGACGACTTGCCGACATTGGGGCGGCCTACAACGGCGAGGCGAATTTCGTGATGGGGCTCTTCGCTGATTTCGCCCGCAGGCAACAAATCGAGCGCGGCATCGAGCAACTCGCCAACGCCATCGCCGTGTTCGGCTGAGATCGGAAACACCGCCGCAAATCCCCAGCGTTCAAACTCGACGGCCTCGGCCTCGAGCTTTGCGGCGTCCACTTTGTTGGCCGCGACAAAGACTGGCTTGCCGGTGAGCCGCGCGAGGTGGGCCAGTTCTTCATCGAGTGGCGTAATGCCGGCGCGCGCGTCGACGACCAGCAGAATCAGTGATGACTCGTCGAGCGCGGTTCGCGCCTGACTAAGAATGTTTGCCGGGATGAGATCCTTATCGTCCGGAATGATACCGCCGGTGTCGACCAGTTGGAACGCGCGCCCGCCCCACTCGGCGCGACCGTAGATGCGGTCGCGCGTGATGCCTGATTCATCGCCGACTATCGAGCGCCGTTTGCCGGTGAGCTTGTTGAACAACGTCGACTTGCCGACGTTCGGCCGCCCAAGTATCACGACTGTCGGAAGCTCGTGCTGTTGCACCTGGGCGGCCGCTTGTGTTGATCCGTTTTGGTTCACGTGTATTCCTGATTTGACTCTATCTCGCACGCCGGAGCTTTTACAAGCTTGGCCGATGTTGGGTATTGGGTCAGTTTGAGGAAGTAGCATAGACTTTAGTCTGTGTCTCCAACCTGATGGACGCGATGACGATCGGACACAGACTAGAGTCTATGCTACTTCCTCAAAACTGACCCACTACTCGATGTTGGCCCTCTTACCAGGCTGTCATATAATCAGCCGCCGGCTTTCGATTTTCTATGTTTAGCGCGATCAAGAGACTGCTACCACGGCGTGACGACGCTCCGCGTGCCGCGCACCTCGAGCTTGGCGAACGCGGCGAGCGCAAGGCACTCGAATACCTCGTCAGATTCGAGGGCTATCGCGTAGTAGCAACGAACTTCCGGATACCGATTGGCCGCGGGCTGAAGGGGCAAAAGCTCACCGCCGAGATCGACATCATCGCGTATGACGGCGACACCCTGGCATTCGTGGAAGTGAAGACTCGAAGCTCGGACGATGTGGTCGCGCCGGAACGCGCCGTGGACTTGAGGAAGCAACGCCAGATCGCGCGCGCCGCGCGCCGATACCGCCAGTTGATCGACGTTGCCCAGGAGCGGTATCGCTACGACGTAGTGACGATTATCCCCGGTGAGCGTGAAGACAAGATCGAGTTGCTGCGCGGGTACTTCGACGATAGGGTGTTTCAACAAACGCGGTTCTTCAGGGCCGAGCGATGAAGCAATTGCGATGAGGCCCTGAGTCGTCGGATTCTAACTTAGAACTCCACTTCAGTCTCCGCCAGATACTTCGCTGCATCCGTAGGATTCAACGGGTTGATATAAATCCCGCTTCCTTGCTCGAAGCCCGCCCAGATTGTCGTTCTCACCAGAATCTCAATGTGCCAATGAAAATCGTCGCGTATCGTGCTGTAGTCCCCGGTTCGCGGCAGCACGCTCAAGTTCGGCGCCGAGTGGATGTAGAAGTTGTACGGCGGATTGCCCAGGAGCTTGTAGACTTTCATCAGGACTGTCTTGAGCATCCTGGCCAGCTCGACTCGTTCCTCCGGAGAAGTCTGGATAAATGAATGCTGATGCGACTTGGGCGTTATGTGTATCTCGTACGGCATTCGCGCGGCGAACGGGATGTAGGCGACAAACTTCTCGCTCTCGGCCACAACGCGGTCGCGCTGTTGAATTGACACCAGAACTGAGCCGTCCGGGTTGTAGATCTTGTTCTCGTAATACAGGAGCTGGTCGACCTGGCGGCACCATATGCAGCCCTCGCCGCCAACGAAGTGTTCCTTCGCGTTGATCAGCTTGCTCTTCAGCGCGTCGGGTATGACCGTCGTCGCGATGATCTGCGCGTGAGGGTGAGAGAGCGACGCGCCCGCCGCCTTTCCATGGTTCTTGAAGAGCAGGACGTATTTAAGCTTTGGGTCTCGTTCGAGATCGACGTGCCGCTCCCACCACGTGTCCACGATGCGGGCGACCTGTTTGAGCGGCTGCTGTTCGAGATACGTGTCGTGGTCGGGTGATTCGACGGCTACTTCGTGCGCGCCGTAGCCGGTCGCCATTTGAAACATCCCGACTCGCCGCAAGTTTATCTCGGGAAAAATCCCGAATGCCGGGAATTTGTTAGGCACGACTCGCGTCAGCCAGCCGGGAGTATTGGGCGGCTCGCCGTTGCTTCTGATGGTAAAGATCTCCGGGGGCGTCGTGTCTTCGTGGCCGTAACAGAACGGGCACCGCGCGCGGGCTTCTGGACTTTCTTCTTCTCGGCGCGGTTCGGGAGCCTCAGGGCGTTGAGCGCGGGCCGACGATATGATCACCCATCGGCCGCTTATCGGGTCTTTCCTCAATTCGGGACTGAAGTCTGCCATTGGTCTCCTTACTTGGCTGTGCTTTCGGCCGGCCCGCGCTCAGGCATCGAACTCGAACGCAATCGACGTTTCCTTTGCCCCGCGCGGCTCACACCGCGATTCGTTCTGCTCGGGCTGATCTTGGATTTAATTCAATCTGGGGGCCTGACCATCGATGCCTGGTGTGGCTTGATGTGCAAATATACGGTTCGGGTTCGGGAACCGTCAACATCCTGGGAGCGCAGGCGCTGGTTTGGACTTGCGCCACTCGGCTCTGCTAAACTTGCCCCCAGCCATGTTAGAAGGTTCCAGCCCGACAGCTTGTGCTCAATCTGACGCGGAGGAGTTATGAAGTCAATTGCGCTCGTTCGAGTTGCTGCCGTGGCAATACTGCTTGCAGCGTTGGTGGCCGGCTCGATTCCCAGTTCGATCGTGTCAGCCCAAAGCGGCCGCCAGCCGCCTAAGAAAAAAGTCGAGAAGAAGACTGAAGAACAAAAGAGCGGACAGCCTGTCCAGCAGGAACCACAGGAGCCCGCGCCGCCCATCCCGAAAAACATACAGAACGAGCCTCCCATCAAGATCTCAACTCAGGTCGTGAACGTGGAAGTCACAGTCATCGACAAGAAGTCGGGCCGCCTGTTCAACAATCTCACGCAGAAGAGGTTTACGATTTACGAGGACGGCGTAAAGCAGGAGGTGACCAACTTCCGCAGCGGCGAAGGTCCGATGACCGCCGTGCTGCTGATCGAGAACAGTTACGCCAACCGAAGGTGGCAGGGGTACTACAACCCGTCTTTTGCTCAAGAGATATTTCGGTCGGCGGCGACTTTCATCCAGAGCTTCGTCAAACCCGACGATCATATCGCACTTGTCACCTACAGCATGAAACCCAAGGTCGTTCAGGACTTCACCGGCGACAGGAACCGGTTGTTCGAGGCCGTGGTTGCTGCTGCTAAGGATACGTTGAACTTCAGCGAGGCGAACATCTACGACGCGCTTTCGTTCGTGCTGCAGGGCGGGAAGGCGATCCAGCTCTTTGATGAAGAGAACGGACCGAGCGAGTATACGGGTCTCGAGGAAGTCGAAGGCCACACCGCGGTCATTCTTATCACGCTTGGGATCGACACCTTCAGCAGAATCACCTACGACAAGGCGCTCAAGATCGTGGCGCGCGCTGGCGTGCCGATCTTTTGTGTAGGGGTTGGCAACCTGCTCTACAAGAAATACGGCGACAACTGGCCGCCAGAGGTGAGGCTTGAGTTCGAGCAGGCTAAGAACGCGCTTGGAACGTTTGCGCGATACACCGGCGGGGCTTATTTTCCGATGACCTTCGAGGGTGAGATACGCGAGATCATGCACAGCATCGAAGTGATGCTCCGCGGGCAATACAGCCTCGGGTACAGCCCAACGAATACCCGCCGCGAGGGCAAGGACCGCAAGATCAAAGTCGAAGTTGACGTCGACGGAGACGATCTGGCAGACAACAAACGGCTCGATTTGAAGTTCCGCGAGCGCTACGTCGAACCGGACGACAACCCCAACCCCAAGAAGAAGTAGGAGCGGGGAAGAGACCACAGAACAAAACTGCTATCCGACGCACTCGATGCGAGAGCAACTGGAATTCGATTGGCCCGCGTCTACCGACAAGAGTCTTGAAGCCGTCTTTGAAGAGGCGCTTCGCGCGGTCGTCAAGAAGGAGCCAGTACCGCCGGTTGAAGCGCGTTTTTATCCCTATGCCGGGCTTTCCTCCACAATCCGACTTCGCGGTGGGCGCGTGTACGCGCGGGTGTCGGACATCCTTCGCCACGCGCCTCCGAAGGTGCTCTACGCGCTGGCGTCGATCCTCGTAGCGAAGCTTTATCGGCTCACGGCCACAAAACACCACGAACACATCTACCGCGAGCATACGACGAGTCAGTCCGTGCTGGAGGATTCAGATGCGACGAGACGGCGCAGAGGGTACAAGGTCACAACTTCGCCGCGTGGCGAGGTGTATGACCTCGTCGAGTCGTTCGACCAGTTGAACGAACGCTATTTCTCAAGCCAGATCGAGCGGCCGCTGCTTTCGTGGAGCCCCAGAAAGACCCGTCGCGTGCTGGGCCACCACGACCATGTTCACCGGACAATCATCATCAGCCGCACGCTGGACAGCTCGCGCATTCCGCGGTTCGTGCTCGAATACGTGCTCTATCACGAGATGCTGCACATCAAACACCCCCGGCGAGTTGTCTCTGGGCGCACGGTCTATCACGGGCGAAGTTTCCGTGAGGACGAGCGTCGTTTCGAGCGCTTTGAAGAGGCGCTTACGTGGTTGGAAAAGATAGCGTCGCCTGCCCGCCGGCGGGCCAGAAAGGCGCGAAAACTCCAATGCTGACAAAACTGGGAACAAAGCAGCGGCATTCGCGTTTATTGAAAGTGAGCAACGATCCTGGCAGAGGTTGAAACGAGAAGTTCAGGGCGGTTCAGCCAAAGCCGGGGTTGCTAGTTCAGAACAGTAGATCCTTCTCCTTAAAGAACGGGACGCGTGCCACGGTGTCCCGTTTTTCTTTTGTGATCGCAAGCAAGGCGCACAAGAACTTCCTCAGAATTCTTTTGAAACTCAATCGCAGGCATCGCGTTATTACTGGTGTGAGTGACAAACGGCAGTTGATCGCGACGAATCTTAATGCGCCTGATAGTCGCGGTTCTGCCTTTTATTCTGAGCATAGTCGCTTGGGGTGAATCCTCCTCCTCCATTACTCACCGGGCGCTGCGGGTCGGAAGTTCAGACTTGCAGCGCCTGCTTGTTTTTCAAACCAACCCCTTTCTGAATCGCATCGCGCTCAACACCAGCAGCACAAGGCCCATCAGACTGAGGATCGCAACCTCCGGCAGCAGTTCGCGTAGAGTTGCCCCTCTCAACACGATGCCGCGAATGATCTCGATGAAGTGCGTGGCCGGGACAAGCGACCCGACGACTTGCATGACGACGGGCATCGAATCACGCGGAAACATGAACCCCGAGAGCAGAAACGAAGGCAGCATTATTAGCCAGGCTAACTGCAAGGCTTGCATTTGATTCTGCGCCCTGGTCGAGATCAGCAGACCGATCGCCAGCGCGGTGAACAAGAAAATTATCGACAACGACAGAAGCAAGATAATCGAACCGTGAATCGGCACGGCGAAGACGAATCGCATAACCGCAAGCACAGTGCACGTCTCGAAGAACCCTACCAGCGCATACGGCACCAGTTTGCCAAGCATCAACCCAAACGGTCGGACCGGCGTGACCAGCAATTGCTCGAGCGTTCCGCGCTCGCGCTCGCGAACGATCGAGAAGGCGGTCAGCATCGTCGTGATCACCTGGAGGATTATCGCGATCAAGCCCGGCACCATAAAGTTCGCGGAGCGCGAGTCGGGGTTGAACAACATCTTGGGCCGAATCTCGATCGCCAGGTTCGAAGTGCGGCTCTCTACACCGGTGGTTATCCGCCGCAGCGACTCGGTCAGCCCAACCGCAGACGCAACCTGCAAGCTCTGACTTGCGATGCTCGAATCCGAGCCGTCGATCAACACCAGCACGGTCGCCTGCCGGTTGGTTGCAAGTCGATCGGAGTAGTCCGGCGGAATCTTGATCCCAACCTTAGCCTTGCCGGAAACTATCGCGTTGTTCAGCTCCTCGTCCGAGCCTACGTTTTGAGTGATCATGAAGTAGTCGGTATTCTCAAAGGCCGCGAGCAGTTCTCGCGACTGGCGACCTAAATCCAGGTTATAGACCGCTGTTTTGATGTCGCGCACGTCGGTGTTGATGGCGTAGCCGAACACCGCCAACTGGATCATCGGAACAACCAGCATCAGCAGCAGCGTGATCGGATCGCGGCTGATCTGGATGATTTCTTTGTAGAAGATTGATCCGAAGCCTCTAAACATGGCTGTCGTGATGCGTGATGCGTGATTCGTGACTCAGGAGGTTCGAATGCCTCATCCTGACTCACGGATCACGCATCACGCATCACGAACCTCCTTCCCGTTCTCCGAGTGCCGCTTCGTCAGCGTTACGAACACATCTTCAAGCGAAGGCCTTGCGGGGGCAACCTCCGCGTCCTTAATTCCGATCTGGTCGAGCGAGGATTTGATTAGGTCGAGTGGTTCATCGCGATCCATCAATAAGTGAATCGACTGTCCGAAGATTGTCGCGTTTCGCACGTACGGCGCGCGCTTAAGCTCGACCAGCGCAACCGTCGTGTTCGAGCAAGTCACCTCCGCCCATTTGGCATCTTCCGGCGTAACGTCGGGCAGGTGCTTCAAGTCGTCGGGCTCGCCGTAAGTGATGAGCTTGGAGTTGTAGATGTAACCAACTCGCGCGCACCGCTCGGCCTCGTCCATGTAGTGCGTAGTCACGAACAGCGTTATGCCGGCGCCGGACAACTGAAAGAAAAGGTCCCACAACTCGCGGCGCGCGACCGGGTCTATGCCTGCGGTAGGCTCATCGAGAAAGATCAGCTTAGGTTCGTGCACAAGCGCGCACGCAACCGCAAGCCGCTGTTTCCATCCGCCGGACAGATTGCCCGCGCGACGACCGATGAACGGTGCTATGTGAGTCAGATCGATGACCGCATCGCGCCGCTGAGTGAGCCGCTCGCCCTTCAAACCATACACGTGCGCGTAGAAGTTTATGTTCTCCCACACGGTCAGGTCTTGATACAAACTGAACTGCTGGGACATGTAGCCGATGTTCATTCGAATCTCGTCGATCTGTTTCAGGATATCGAAACCGATCACCCGCGCCGTCCCCGCAGTGGGGGTGAGCAGCCCGCAAAGCATCTTGATGATCGTAGACTTGCCCGAGCCGTTAGGCCCGAGGAAGCCAAATATCTCACCGCTGAGCACCGAGAGCCTCACATCGTCGACGGCAGTGAAGTGCCCGAATCGTTTGGTGAGTCCGTCAATTTCTATCGCTGCGGTCATTGTTCACTCGGCATGGGAACCACAGATGAACACAGATGAACACGGAGGAAAATCGTAGGGAACTGCCTGAATTCACTGCCAGTTCCATCTGTGTTTATCTGTGTTCATCTGTGGTTGCTATTCGTCACTTCGAAATGCTGACATCGGCGGCCATTCCGCCTCGGAGCTTGCGCGAGCTGTTGTCGAGGCGGACACGCACAGCGAACACCTGATGCTCGCGCTCGCTGCGTGTCTGGATGTTCCGAGGCGTAAACTCTCCGCGGCTCGCGATGTGTTCTATCTTGCCTTTGAAGCTCTCGCCCCCGGCGCCGTCAACGTGAACCGGTACTTCGTCTTCAAGGCGAACGCGAATCAGATCGGGCTCGGGCACGTAGACGCGGACGTAAAGCCGATCAGGTTCAAGAAGCGTCGCAACAGGCGAGTTAGGGCTTATCAGGTCGCCCGGCCGCAGTTGGAAGACTTCGATGACGGCGTCCGCGGGCGCTTTGACTTCAAGCTCCGCAAGCTGGGTTTCGATCTGCTCCAGGGCCGAGCGGGCGCGATCCACTTGAGCCTTTGCGGCTGCGATGTCCTCTTTGCGACCGCCGTTTTCAACCATTTCGCGGTTGGCTGCAGCTTGTTTGAACTGGCGCTCGGCGCGCGCAATTTCTTCGGGTCTCGTGCCCGCCAGAAGGAGGTCCAGCTTTTGGCGCGCAGCCTCGCGCGCGGCGCTCGCTCGATCAGCCGCCGCCTTCGCATTGTCGTAGTCCTGCTTCGACACTACACCGTCGAGAGCCAGCCGTTCTATCCTCGCAAGCGTCGCTCTGCCAACCTGGTAGTCGGCATCCGCTGCGTTGAGGTCAGCGCGAGCCGTATCAATCTCCTGCTTGCGCGGTCCATTGCGCGCCATCTCGTAGCTCATCCACGCCGCCTCGGCTTGAGCCTTCGCAGCGGCAAGCTCCTCGGGTCTGAACCAGCTCAGCGTCTTCTGATAGTTCGCTTGGGCCTGGGCGATCGCGGCGACCGCGTCAGCGCGTCGCGCATCGAGATCGTACCGCTCGAATCGAATGAGCGGCTGTCCCTCCTTCACCTCCTGACCTTCTGTTACGAGCACTTCGGCGATTCGGCCGCTCACCTTTGAACCGACGTGTATCTCGTCCGCCTCGATCGTGCCCGACAAGACAAGCTTGTTGGACTCAGCGCGGCCACTCAGGAACTTCCAGGCTGCCGCTACGCCGATGAGAGCGGCTACCACGATTAGGATTGCGATTGGTCTTCTGAAGCTACCAGCCATCACTAAGTCACCTTTTCCGCACGAAGCGGCCCACCAAAGCGCCAGTTGCGGACTTCAACTCCTCGACGCGAAGAAACGAAGCGAGCACATAAAACAGAACGGCGCTTATGGTGACTGAGACCAACACGTTTGTGAGTCTTGCCGGGAAGTTGTCACCGAGCGTCCGGCTCAAAACCATACTCACCGCCCAACAGGCAGCGCCCATAGCGGCGGACGCAATGAGGATCTTGCCGACCGCGCCCGCCGTCCTTCGGTCTTCGATGCCGTTAATTCGCTTTCGCATGATGACGTAGAGCAAGCCGAAATTCACCAACGCAACCGTCGAAGTAGACAGAGCCAGCCCGCGCTCCTGCATCACTCCCACCAGCGCCCAGTTCATCGCGAAGTTCGTCGCCATAGACAGCAGGCTGATAATCATTGGCGTGCGCGCATCACCAAGCGCATAAAACGCCGGCGCAAGGATCTTGATCGCGGCATATCCGGTCAGCCCCATCGCGAAGAACCCAAGCGCTGCCGCCGTGTGCTCAGTGTCTGCTGCGCCAAAGAGCCCGCGCTCGTAGATCAACGCGATGATCGGACGGCCCATCACTATCAAGCCAACCGCCGACGGGATAGTCAGCAGAAACGCCAGCCGCATCGAGCTGGCGAGCGTGTGTCTGAACTCAGCTTCGTCCTTTCGAGCGGCGCTCCGAGAGATTGCCGGCAGCGTCGCGGTAGCGATCGCGACTCCGAACACGCCGATCGGAAACTGCATAAGCCGGAACGCATAGTTCAGCCATGAAACCGGCCCGGTGCCCGGGATGTTCGAAGCGAAGTTGCTGTTGATCAACACGTTTACCTGAACAGCCGCCCCGCCGATCACGGCCGGGCCCATCAATGCGAATATGCGACGGACGCCGGGATCACTGAAGCTCAACATCGGCCGATACCTGAAGCCGGCTCGGTTAAGGCTAGGCCACTGCACTGCGTATTGCAGGAAACCTCCAATCAACACACCGTACGCCATCCCGATGATTCCCTCGGTGGGCTTTTCTACAATCGCGCGAATCGGGTGAGAGAAGGTCGGATCTGTCAGCAGCGCGGCTACGGCAAGTCCGCCGGCTATCGAGCCGACGTTGAAGAATGAAGACGAGAGAGCCGGTATGCCGAATCGATCGCGCGCGTTCAGCACTCCCATTGCCTGCGCGGCAAGGGCGACCAGCAAGATGAACGGCATCATTATTCGAGTGAGGCGAACCGTCAGCTCAAACTTCGCAGGGTCTGATTGGAATCCCGGCGCGATAAATGCCACCAAAGGTCCGGCGAACAGCACGCCGAGCACGACGAACGCCCCGAGCACGACGATCAGGCCAGTCGCGACCAGATTTGAGAGCCGGAACGCTTCTTCCTCATTCTTCTTGACCAGGTATTCGGAAAAGACTGGAACGAAGGCGCTGGAAAGCGCGCCTTCGGCGAACAGATCACGCAGCAAGTTCGGAATGCGAAACGCGATCACGTAGGCGTCGTTGGCAAAACTCCTGGAAGCACCAAAGAAGTACGCGAACACCATTTCGCGCGCGAGTCCCAGTACGCGGCTGGCCATCACAGCGAGGCTTACAATGCCCGCCGAACG
This sequence comes from Candidatus Onstottus arcticum, assembly GCA_038040485.1. GTDB lineage: Bacteria > Acidobacteriota > Blastocatellia > UBA7656 > UBA7656 > Onstottus_B > Onstottus_B arcticum. The sequence continues at coordinate 119,334 of JBBPIE010000018.1, read as the reverse complement.
CGCGACGCTTGAGAGCGGACGGTTCTTGCCCGAACCGCCGGCGCCCCCAGTCGCCGATTGATTCGTTTCCCTGGTGATTGACTCTTTACCCAATGCGGGTTTCGGCGATTCGTCGAGTGGTCGATCCATCGGCGGTCATTCTATCGGCTTTCGGAAAGCTTCTCCAAGCTGGGCGCGTGAACTCGCCGCCGCCTCGCGCCCGGCGAGTCATGGTCGGCGGCAATTGTCTCTTATCTTGAATCGGAGCCTGCCTGCCCGCGGACGGGCGCAAACTTAGTTGCAGGCCAGGTAGGTTTTGTTGCTTGTTGGCGAGAGGCCCTCTCGGTTGCGTTCTTTCACTCGAGTTCGAGTTCCTTGATGCGGGTCAAGAGCGTCTTGTAACTGACGCCCAGGCGTTCGGCGGTGCGAGACTTGTTGTAGTCGCACTCCTTCAAGGTGACGTCGATCTTGCGATGCTCAACGAGCCGCTGTGCGCGCGAGCTCACATCGGAAAGCGAGCCTCGCATGTCGAACCCGTCAAGCAACGGACTGCGGTCTCGCAGCACTCGGTCAGTAGGTGGAGTGATGTTTAGATCGCCCGGAACGATCAGGTTGCCGCAGGCTAGTATGCAGGCGCGCTCGATGCAGTTCTGGAGCTCGCGAACATTTCCGGGCCAGTCGTACTGTTCGAGAGCTGACGCGGCCTCGTCGCTCAGCTTTAGAGATGCGCGCTTGAGTTCGCGGCCATACTTCGCGGCGAAGAACTCGGCTAGCTGGCGGATGTCGGACCGCCGTTCACGCAGCGCGGGAATCTGAACCGGAAAGACAGCGAGTCTGAAATAGAGGTCTTCGCGAAACTGTTTTGCCTGGACCGCGCCCTTCAGATCGCGATTGGTCGCCGCTATGACCCGCACATCGACGTCAATGTCCGCCGATCCGCCAAGACGGTTCACCTTTCGTTCCTCCAGCACGCGCAGCAGCTTCGACTGCACGGCCGGCGCAATCTCGCTTATTTCGTCAAGGAATATTGTCCCACGCGCGGCAAGCTCGAACTTGCCGGCTCGCCGCTGATCCGCTCCGGTGTAGGCGCCCTTCTCATGGCCGAATAGTTCGTTCTCGATCAAGGTGTCCGGAATGGCTGCGCAGTTGATTGCAATGAAGGGCGAGTCTCGCCTCGGGCTGAGATGATGTATCGCGCGGGCGAATAGCTCCTTGCCCGTGCCCGATTCGCCGAGCAGCAGCGCTGTGGTAGGTGTTGGCGCAAGACGCTGGATCTCACTGCCGACTTTTTGCATTGCGGGCGAGTCGCCGATGATCTTAGGGAAGCCGAACCGGCGCGTGTACTCGTCTCGAAGCAGTACGTTCTCGGCTCGGAGTCGCGCTTGCTCGAGCGCGCGCTCTACCAATAGCAAGAGGTGGCGGCTATCCACTGGCTTTTGAAGGAACTCGTACGCGCCTTCCTTCATGGCCTGAACAGCTTCGTCGATGGTGCCATAAGCCGTCAGAAGAATTACCGAAGTATCGGCGTCGGCTGCTTTCGCGGCGCGTAGCACCTCGAGCCCGTCCGCGCGAGGCATCTTCAAGTCGGTTAGGACAACCTTGTATCGCGTTTCGTTGAGGCGGCGGCGAGCTTCAGCTCCGTCGCTTGCCTCGTCTACCGAGTGCCCCGCGCTTTGAAGCGTCATGCGCAGCATCTGCCGCAGGCTCTCTTTATCTTCAACTAGTAATATCTCTGCCATTATTAAGTATTATGTTGCGGCTTGACTATGCTAACGGTCGCGAGCGCGCGATTGTGTTTGGCCGGCCGGTTCGGGGGAGCCTCGATTCAACTCGATACGAAGCAGCGAGAGCATGTCTACTGGGAGCCTGTGCGAGACACCCACGTTCCCAGCAGGGCTTAAAGCTACCGGAAGACCCCCGGCGGAACACCGGCGCGCCGAGCTTCTTCTTTGAGGGCATCAAGATCGCTGAGCGCTTTCGCCATTGCGGCGCGCGCATCATCCAATTGGTGCTGCGCTTCCTGGCGTTCTTCCTGAAGGTGTGCGAGGTAGAAGCTGTCGCCGCCGTTTTTACCGCCCGTCTGTAAAATGCGTTGGCTGACATCTCGGACTCGATTGTCATACAACTGCACGCGCCGCTCGGCTTGCTGAAGCGTTTCGTTGAGCGCAGCGAAGCGGGACTTGTAGTAGTCATGGTTAGCGCTTCCATTGGCAGCCGTCGGCCCCGGTTCCTGAGACTCACTAAACTTTTTCAGACGTCCCGACTCGATGAGGCCAGCGAGTTCTTCTGCTGCGGCCTTCGCTGCAGCCCGGAGCTCGTTTAGTTGCCTGCCCGCTTCGTTCAACTCTGCCGCCGTTTCGTTTCTCTGTTGCGGCGTCTGCCCGGAAACGGAAAGCTGGTTTCGAAGGGCAGTGATGCGAAGCTCTGCCTCTTCAGCCGCGCGTTCAGCCGCTTTTGCACGCGTACGGGCTTCCGCGAGTTGCTCGCGCCACAACTGTTCCTCCGCGCTCACCGTTCCCGCTGAGTCGAGTGGCGGCGAGTTCGCCGAAACAGCGTCAACATTCTTATCCGTCTCAGAGTCGCGTTCGCTTGAAGAAGACGGCTGGACTGCCGACTTGACCATGTCTTCGGTTGTAAGGCTCGGAGTTTTTTTGCGCGCCGCCGGCTGCTTCTGAGCGAGAACCGCACTCGGCAGCAGCAAGACAACGACAAGCAGCGCAACTCGACCCTCTGCGATGTGTGATTGTCGGAGAAAGCTGATCATGGAAAACCCAGACTCTGGAGGCGGAGGAAGTTAATCAGGTAGGGGCAACTGGCGGAAGGATAACTTAAAGCTCTCTGGCAGGCAAGAGTTTAGCTGCCTGGACCGCTGGACCAGCCGAGTCAAGGTGTCCGAGTACGGCAGAGCCTCGCCCGAGAGCGATGCCTGGTGCTCAAATTGACATGCATCATGACCGAATGTTACGGTCAGACGTGCCTGGCAAACCCAGAAGCGAGCTTCGAAACGTCGGCGAGTTTGTGCCTGCGTGGCTCCTGCTGAAAGCACTTGGCTTGTTGCCCCGCAGGGCGGCCGTTGCCCTCGGGCAAGGGTTGGCTCGCACTGCCGGGCTCGTGCATCGGCGGCTGACCAGAGTGGGTGAAAGAAACCTCGCGCTGGCCATGCCGGAAATGAGCACAGAGGCGAGGCGCACAACGCTTGAAAGAGTCTTCGACAGTCTCGGAAGGTCATTGGGCGAGTTCTCTCAGTTTCCAAAGATCACCCATCGCTCGATCAGCGAGATCGTCGTTTATGACGGCTTCGAGAACTATCAACGCGCTGCTGAGCGCGGACGCGGCGTCCTCCTGCTTACAGGGCACTTCGGAGCGTGGGAGCTTTGCGCCTTCGCGCATGGAGTGTACGGTCACCCCTTGAACTTCCTCGTGCGGCCGCTCGACAATCCGCTTCTGGATAGAATGATCAACAGCTATCGAGAGCTTTCGGGCAACCGTGTCATAGACAAGAATAACGCCGTCAAACCTGTACTCGAGATACTCAGGCGAGGAGAAGATGTAGGGCTGTTAATAGATGTCAACACACTGGCCGACCAGGGAGTTTTCTGTGACTTCTTCGGAATACCCGCGTGTTCGACTACTGGGCTCGCGGTGTTCGCTCTTCGCACAGATGCGCCCGTTGTGCCCGGAGTCTTGATCTGGGATGAGCAACTCAAGAAGCATCGGCTCCGATTTGAGCCCGAGATTCCACTAACCAGAACCGGCGACTTCAAAGAGGAAGTGCGAGTTAACACGGCCCGATTCACGCGGGTGATCGAAAGCTGGGCACGCCGGTATCCAGATCAATGGATGTGGGTTCATCGGCGATGGCGCACGCGTCCGGAGGGTGAACCAGACCTTTATGGGCCGCTTGAGGTCTCTGAAGTCAGGAAGGCGGCCGTCAAAGCCGAGGCGCACGTGTGACTGGACTGATTCCTTTCAGTCGGAGTCTGGCAACGCACGGCTGTAGTCGTCTGCAAATCTAACTATGTCGTCCTCGCCTAGATATGAGCCGCACTGAACCTCAATGAATACAAGAGTGGTGTCCCCGGTATTCGCGACCCGGTGCTTGGTTCGAAGCGGGATCAGCACCTCATCATTCGCGCGCAGCTTCAACTCCTGCTCACCCAGAGTTACGAGCGCCTCGCCGGCTACTATGACCCAATGCTCGCTGCGGCTGTCATGCATTTGAAGGCTCAGGCGGTGTCGTGGCAGCACCTCTATGCGTTTCACCTTGTATCCGGTGCCTTCAGCCAGGACTTCAAAACTGCCCCAGGGACGAATATCTACTTCGATCGCCATAGCTGCTGGAGTTTACACGAACCACTCGGAGTTAGTCACAGATGAAATCAACCATGGGCTTTCGAGCTAACACGAGTTTGAGGCGGGCAGGAGAAGAACGAAAAGAGAAAAGAAAAAGGGGATGGTCACCCATCCCCGCGTTCTCACACAGAGAACCCCCGTTTTGCGTAGCGACAAAGAGACTATCTCTTCTTTGCGCCTTTTTTCTTGGCACCGGCCTTCTTCGCAGGCTTCTTGGCGCCGCCCTTCTTTGCAGTTGCCATAGTGTTGTTTCTCCTTTCGTTAAATTTTACCGTGCACACAAGATACTGTAGCGTTGCTACTCTTGTGCACTACCGTAAATGATATACAACATGTTGTTGTATATATTTGCATAACGGTTTGTTGTCAACTTTTTTTTTCGCAAGTAGCGAAGGTAAAATGGTCAAAGATATGCAGTTCTGTGAAACTGGCTGCCAGAGCCACTTTCATGATCATCGCTTTACGCACAGACAGGCGTGTGTTCTTGATTTAGGTGCACGACGGCGTGAACCTGTTGGCTTGAGAGTGGCAAATCGAGTGAGTGTGTAATGGGCTCCCAGAGCCACTTGTGCGGTTGCGGCCCTGTATCTGGCTCCCACGGCCTATTCTGTGACAGCGCCACGAAAGTGGCTCCAGCCGCGAGTTTCGAGGCTCATTGCGGTGCGGTGCGGTGATTGACTTTGACGAGCTGCCGCGGATAAGATCGTCGCGAATGAACGGAAAGTTGATTGATCTCCACGCTCACACAATTCATTCCGATGGAAGCGCAACACCATCAGAGCTGATCGAGCTCGCGAAGTTGAACGGAGCGAGCGCCATCGCCATCACGGATCACGACACGGTATCAGGGCTCGATGAGGGCAGAGTGGCAGCGGGCAAGCTGGGAATCGAGTTTATCAACGGTCTCGAGCTCAGCGCCGAGTACTCGCCAGGCGCCATGCATATTCTTGGTTACTACGTTGATGATCAGAACGAAGAACTGAAAGCGAGGCTAGGGGAACTGAGGGCGGCGCGTGAGGCGAGGAACCCCGAGATCGCGAGTCGGTTACAGGCGCTTGGGTTTGACGTGCGCTATGCCGACGTAGCGGCGGTTGCGGGTAACGGCGTCGTCGGGCGTCCGCATTTCGCGCGAGTGCTTGTCGATAGGGGATACGCCGAGAGTATTCAGGATGCTTTCAATCGCTTTCTTGCAAAGGGCTTCGCCGCTTACGTGGAGAAGAAGCGACTGTCGCCGGCTGATTCAATCGCGTTGATTCACGAGGCGGGCGGAGTTGCGGTTCTTGCGCATCCTTACCAATTAAAACTATTGCCGGAGGCGCTGGAGACTTTGGTAAGCGAGTTGGTAGAAATGGGACTGGATGGCATTGAGGCAATTTATAGTCGTCATAGTCTGGCCGACCGCGAGCGCTACTCGATGCTGGCGAGCCGGCATCGTCTGCTGGTCACTGGCGGCAGTGATTACCACGGTACTTATAAGCCGGACATCAGCATCGTGAAGGGGCTGGGTAATCTCGCAGTCCCCTACTCGGTGCTCGAAGGCCTCAGGTCCAAATCAGCGTATGCCAGATGAACTGAACATCGAGGAGCTGGTCTCTCAAATCACGGACGTGATCCTCTCACGGTTGGGTGCGGGGACCGCGTCTCGCGAGTGCGAGCTGCACCATGACGAATGCTTCGTGAAGTGCCCGGACCGTATGCGCTCGCTGATGGCCTCAGGCGGGGTGCGATTTGGGCTAACCGGCGCTGAGAGCGAGGCTGCGCGCGAGGTGGCTCGCTACATCGACCACACATTGCTCAAACCGGAAGCAACTCGCGACGAAATATTGAAGCTCTGCGAGGAGGGCGCCCGATTCGGGTTCGCTTCCGTTTGCATAAACCCGATCTGGGTCAGGGAAGCCGCTTGCGCGCTGCGAGGTAGCGGCGTGAAGGTTTGCACCGTGATTGGTTTTCCGCTTGGCGCCAACGAACCCGACACTAAAGCTTACGAAGCTCGCCGGGCGATCTTTGACGGCGCGAGCGAGCTGGACATGGTGATCAACGTCGGAGCCTTGAAGTCTTCCGATGACGATCTGGTTGCTCGCGATATTGCCGGAGTCGTCGCAGTTGCCCACGAAGTCAATTATCTCTGCAAGGTGATTTTGGAGACGGGCCTGCTTACGGAAGAGGAGAAGGTCAGAGCGTGTCTGCTGGCGAAAGAAGCCGGCGCGGACTTCGTCAAGACTTCGACTGGTTTCAGCAAAGGAGGCGCTACTGTCGCCGACATTGCCTTGATGCGTCGCGTGGTCGGCGGAGAAATGGGAGTGAAGGCGTCGGGCGGCGTTCGGGACCTCAAACAAGCACAGGAGATGATCCGCGCCGGAGCGACGCGAATCGGAGCAAGCGTCGGTGTCAAGATTGTTCAGGAAGCGGCCGGAACGAAATCTCCGGTTAACGGTCATGCCGCCGCGGCCTATTGAGCGAGGCCTTCGCTTAAGATGCCGAAGGCTCTAGTATGCCCACCTGGTAAGAACCGAGCCGACGGTGTAGCCGGCGCCAACCGCCGCGAATACCACGAGACTACCCTTCTTTAGCCTGCCATCATCGAGCGCGTCTCCAATCGCAAGCGGGATCGTCGCGGCGGTGGTGTTGCCAAACTTGTGGATGTTCTTGACCACTTTCGATTCGTCGAGACCGAGCTTCTCGGCAGCGGAATTGATGATACGAAGATTGGCTTGATGGGCGATAAACAAGTCAACATCCTTGCCTTCTAATCCGTTGCGCTGAAGTATAGCGCGGCTGATCTCACCCATCTTTCGCACGGCGTACTTGAAGACAGGCTGCCCCTCCTGATGAACGTAGTGCATCTTCTTCTCGACAGTCTCGTGCGAAGAGGGATTGAGGCTCCCGCCGCCGGGCATTCGTAGAAACTGACCGCCGGAGCCATCGACTTCGTGCAGGAAATCGAGCAAGCCGAGATTCTCGTCTTCGCTCGGCTCGAGCAGCACTGCGCCCGCGCCGTCGCCGAACAACACGCAGGTCGAGCGGTCTTCGAAGTTGATGATGCTCGACATGACGTCGGCGCCGATCACTACAACCTTCTCGTGCCGCCCGGACTCGATGAATTGTGCGCCGACGCTCAACGCGTAGGGAAATCCCGAACACGCGGCCGAGAGGTCGAATCCCCACGCGCGGCTGGCGCGAACCTTGTTCTGCACGAGACACGCGGTTGCGGGAAAGAACATATCGGGAGTCACGGTTGCGACGATAATCAACTCGATTTCATCGGCTTCTATTCCGCGATTTCGAAGCAGGTCTCCGACGGCTTGCGCTGCAAGCTCGGAGGTAGGAGTTCCGGGTTCGACCATGTGTCGCTCGAGGATGCCTGTTCGCTCGACGATCCAGTCGTGATTCGTGTCAACACGCTTCGCCAAATCGTGATTGGTGACCACCTTCGGAGGCACGTATCGTCCGAGCGCAGTTATCTTTGCTCTGCGTGTTGACCTCATCTTCTTGCTTCCTCCATCCGAACTCCAAACCGCAGTCGCCCAGTCAACGACGAGCCCGGTTCATGGAAGGCTCGATAGTAGCACTCGCTTGTTTTCCGGTGCAAGAAACATCCTCGACGCGCCGTGCTTAGCCCTTTGTTTGCGACTGCCGCCTGTGATATACGATAGCCGGCTTGGTTGTTTCAGAGGTGTGATCGTCGGCGAACCAGCGAGCCGGTCTTGATGTTTTGAAACGCTCTGCCGGCACAAAAGCTGGCCCCTAACTCTTTCACAAGGAGAAAAAGCTATGGCAGAGAATGCAGACTCGAAGGTAAGCATCCCGCAGTTGATCTTCATCCCCAGCGTGATCAGCCTGGCGATTACGATTCTGAGGCTGGTCGGAGAGCTCCAACATTGGCCGACCTCGCTGTTCAACCGGGAGGCCGGAGGACCGGGCTCGATCATCGGCATCACTTGGCTTGTGCCTATCTTCGGAGTCTATTTCGCGATGAAGTTGTCCTCAGCAGGTCAGCGTCCCGCGAGCGCGGCTAAGGCGATCGGCTTCGCGATCCTGGGCTTGGCCGTTACCTTCGCAGGTGGCTTCGTCGGATTTGGGATGAAGGCTGAATTCCCAGGCAAACTTGTCATCGGGCTCTTGCTACTGACAGCGGGCGGTGTGATCGCGTTTCTTGGATGGCCCGCGCTTTCCAAGGTATTGGTTGCCTACGGCTACGCGGCGAGAATTCCAGTTGTGATCCTGATGTACTTCGCGATACGGGGCCGGTGGGGAACGCACTACGACGTCCTTCCGCCGGATTTTCCCGCGGAAACAGGTTTTTGGTCGACGTATTTCCAGATTGCGTTTGTGCCGCAGATGCTTTTTTGGATCGTGTTCACGATCATAGTGGGCGGGCTCTTTGGGGGCATTGCCGTCGCCGTCGCTCGGCCTAGCACGAAGGAGCCGCAAATGGCCTAGACACAGACCGCATTGATATGGCCGCGGGCCTGCTCTGCCCGCGGCCACTACGTTGAGCCTCCTTCCAGAAATTCAATCGTAGTACTCAAGACCCAGGTGCGTGATCAGCTCTTCGCCTTTCAGATGGCGAAGTGTGTTCTTCAGCTTCATCAACTGAATAAACAGGTCGTGCTCGGGATAGAGCTCAGGCGCGGTCATCGGGCTCTTGAAGTAGAACGACAGCCACTCCTGAATTCCTTTCATCCCCGCTCGTTTTGCTAAGTCCATGAACAACGCGAGGTCCAACACGATCGGCGCGGCCAGAATTGAGTCGCGGCACAGGAAGTCGATCTTGATCTGCATCGGGTAGCCGAGCCAGCCAAAGATGTCGATGCTGTCCCACCCTTCCTTGTTGTCGCCGCGCGGCGGGTAATAGTTGATTCGCACGATATGGCTGAAGTCTTTGTAGAGCGCCGGGTAGACGTCGGGCTGTAGGATGTATTCGAGAACCGAGAGCTTGGATTCTTCCTTAGTCTTGAACGACTCGGGGTCATCCAGCACTTCGCCGTCGCGGTTGCCCAGAATGTTAGTCGAGAACCATCCGTGCAAGCCCAGCAAGCGGGACTTGAGGCCCGGAGCGATCATCGTCTTCATCAGGGTCTGCCCGGTCTTGAAGTCCTTTCCGCAAACCGGCAGTCCCTGATCCACGGCAAGTTTCGTGAGCGCTGGAACGTCGACCGTGAGGTTTGGCGCGCCGTTGGCAAAAGGAACTCCCGACTTCAGAGCCGCATAAGCGTAGATCATGGATGGAGCGATCGATTCATGATTCTCGCGCATTGCGGCCTCGAATGACTTCAAGTCGCTATGGCTCTCGCCTGCCAGCATGAAGATCTCAGTCGAAGCGCACCAGACCATCACGAGGCGGTCGCACTCGGCCGTGCGCTTGAAGTTCTCGATGTCTGCCATCAACTGCTCGGCAAGCTCCATCTTGTTGGCGCCCTTTTTGACATGAGTCCCGTTGAGCCGCTTGACGTAGTGCTGATCGAAGACGGCCTTCATCGGTTTGATCGCCTGAAGCTCTGCTTTGAGCTGCGTGACCAGGTCGCGTTCGAGCACGCCCGCGTGAATCGCCGCCTCGTACGCGTCTTCCTCGAAGATGTCCCACGCGCCGAACACCAGATCTTCGAGCGAAGCCAGGGGAACGAAATCTTTGACCATCGGGACTCGGTTGTCGGTGCGTTTCCCAAGCCGGATCGTGCCCATCTGTGTGAGCGAGCCGATCGGCTCAGCGATGCCTTTCTTGATTGCCTCGACCCCGGCGATGAAGGTTGTGCTAACCGCGCCGAGTCCTACGAGCAAGACTCCGAGCTTTCCTTTCGGCTCTTCAATCGGGACGGATGTTCTCTGGACTTGATTGGGCATTGTTGTTGGTTCCTTTCTGAAGCCGTTCGGTTGCAAGCGCTTGAAGACAGATTACAGCAGAAGCAATGAATGAAGTCTTGCGCTTTGTTGCTGAGTTTTAGCGATTGGTTGCCGAAAAAGGTGTTTGTCAGGAAGAGTGAAGGCGACTCATCCGAACAATACGGTCCGATCAACAACGACAGGTCATCTACTGCTGTCGCGGTAGGCGCCCGGGGTTGTGCCGGTTATCGACTTGAAGATCTTTGTGAAATGACTTTGGCTGTGATACCCGACCATTGACGCAACTTCGCTGATGGGAAGCTCAGTCTCGGCGAGCAGCTTGCGGGCTCGCTCCAGCCGGAGGTTTGCAAGATAGACGTGCGGCGTCACTCCGATAATCTCTTTGAATAGCCGGGCGAAGTGATACTCCGAAAGATACGCCGCCGAAGCGATCTCTTCCAGCGAGGCCCCTCCCGAGTAGTTGTCGTGCATGAACTCGATGGCGCGGCGGAGTCTGCGATCGACGGGCCCGGCTCGCGACAGCTCGATAAGGTCTGACTTTCTTACAGTCAAGTGAGTGCGAAGAAGGTGAATCATTAGCTGGCGAACCATCGACTCGAGCATCGCACCGTGACCAAGCTCTTCGGCCGCGAGCTCGCCGGCCATGGCCCGTGCCGTTCGCGATATTAGCTCGTCGGTTACGACGCAAGCGCGGAATGCGATTTCACTTGTTGTCCGAGTCAAGCCGATCTCCGCGACAAGCTCGTTCACCAGCAACGGAGTCACGCCAACCGATATGAACTCGACTTCCTTGGCGCCTCCCGCGTGGACCTGATTGATGTTGGTGAGCGCGACGTCTGTCGAGGTCAACCGCCAGTCGCCAGGTCCGATTCCGGCGGACAACTCGCCGGCGAGCACAGCAGTAACCGTTAGCGCTGAATGAGAATGAGGCTGAAACTCGCAATTCTTGGCGATAACGTGGCGTATCGAAAACTGAGGCCGCGAAATGATTCTCTGAGTGAGTGATTCGGCTTTGCCCGCCGGTGACGGGGTGTTGTTCACATGTTCGCTCAGCTCAACGACGGAAGCGCGTCTCATCAACCTACCCTCGAAGCGATGACGGGCGTGACTCGAGCGGGCTCAACTGGATCGCGAAAGCCGATGTTTGGCGATGTAGTCATCTGAGTGAACTCAAATGATAGAGTCGGGAAGCGTTGCTGAGCAACCGGCGGACGCGTCGTTTTGAGTTGGATAGCTAGTGCAAAGCCGAATCACTTTGCCGACGCTTTGCGCTTCTCGGGGGCCTTTTCAAGCTTCTGACACGCCGCGCAAATGCCAAAGATACGATGGCTGTGATGCAGCGGCTTGAAGCGGTAGTGGCGAGTAATCGTGTCTTGAAGCCGCTCGATCTCTTCGTTGTAGAACTCGATCAACGCGCCGCATTGGGTGCAGATCAAGTGATCGTGATGGCTGTGCTTGTAGTCGTGTTCGTAGAGAATGCGGCCGTCGTGGAATTCGAGCTCGCGGGCAAGGCCGCACTCTTTCAAGAGCTTCAAGGTCCGGTACACGGTTGTGAATCCGACCGACGGGTCTTTGGCTTTGATGATCGAGTAGAGGTCTTCGCTCGAGACGTGGCCCTCGGTATCCAGAAACACATCGAGGATCAGCTCGCGCTGGTTGGTGCGCTTGAGCCGCTCGCGTTTGAGGTGCTCGTGAAAGATCTGTTTCTCTTCGCGCTCCATATTGCTCCGGAAAAGAACTGTTCGAGATTATACACGCCGGACTTGACGGGACAAACCTGGTAATACTCGCAGGCGTTCAGAAATCAGTTCTCAACTCAAGGGATAGGCTGCCCGCTTCCTAGCCACGGTTCATCGCGGTTGATTTCAATATAGCCGTGGTCTATTCTCGATTGGCCCGCACGGCCGGAATGGCGATGCCTTGGGATTGCGAGCGAGGCGGGTCGTGCGAACCAAACGCAATGGTGACCAAGTCTGCTCTCCTCTACATATCGCGAAGCGAAGGCTTCAAGAAATTCCTTACCCGGTTTCAATCGTTCAACAACGTGACTCATCGCTTCGTAGCAGGCGAAGAGCTGAAGGACGCCGTCGAGGCCATCCGCCATCTCAACGAGAAAGGGATCAGCGCTTCGTTCGACCACCTCGGCGAGTCGATCACATCGGAAGCAGCCACCCGCCAGGAAGTAAGCGAGTATGTGAGGGTGCTCGACAGCATCCATGAAAACGGACTCAACTCGAATGTCTCGGTGAAGCTGACTCAGATCGGCCTCGACATAGATGAGAACCTGACGTACGAAAACGCGCGCGCGATCGTCGAAGCCGCGGCCCGCTATCAGAACTTCGTTCGCATCGACATGGAGGACTCGCCGAAGACCGACAGCACAATCGCCGTTTTCAAACGGCTGAGAAGCCAGTTCAACAACGTGGGCATAGTCATTCAGGCCTACCTCTATCGAAGCGAAAAGGACATCGAAGAGTTGCTCAAAGCCGGCTCGAGAATTCGTCTTTGCAAAGGCGCCTACATGGAGCCGGAGTCAGTCGCGTTCCCGAAGAAAGCCGACGTCGATGCAAACTACATCGAGCTGATGAAACTCCTGCTGACCTCGGGGCTCTACCACGGCACCGCCACTCACGACGAGAACATGATCGCAGCGACAACGCAGTTCGCGCGTGAACGAGGGATCGCGCCCGATCAGTTCGAGTTTCAGATGTTGTACGGCGTGAGGCGGGACCTTCAGGACAAGCTGGTGAGCGAAGGCTATCGAATGCGTGTCTACGTGCCCTACGGGAAGTTCTGGTATCCGTACTTCATGCGCAGGCTTGCGGAGCGGCCGGCCAACGTGTGGTTTGTCGTCAAGAATATGATGAAGGGCTGAAGCGTCGATCCTTCACATCCGCGAAAAAGAAAAAGCCGCTCGTCGAGAGCGGCTTTCTGCTTTGGTATGCTGAACTCGATTCTACTAGGTTGCGAGTCCGGGATCGCGGAAGACCGGGATCGCCGCCGGCGCCTTAAGACTTGCCGCTCGCTTTGCAGCCTGTGACTTAGCTGGCGCCTGCCTCAGAAGTTCAAGAGCCTTTTTCAACTGAACGTCCTCGACCGGCGGAGCAGGCTTGGGTGGCTGGGTGACTTGTGTCTCGGGCTTCTCGGCATCGGTGTCATCGTCGTCGTCGCCGTCCGGAAGAATCACTTCCGCTTCGACGGGGCGATCGACTTTCACCGTCGGATTGATCGGTTCTTCCATGAACGGCTTGCCTGCGGCGGGCGCGTACTTCGCGATGGTGATAAGCAAAGCGCCGCCGTCCGAGAGAGCGAACATCTGTTGTTCCGAGCCTGCGCCGAATGACCGCTCGCCCACAAGCTCGCCTCGCTTCTGATCACGCACCGCCGCCGCGATCACCTCGGCGGGTCCCGCAGTGCTGCGATCCACAACAACCGCGAGCGGCCCGTTGAACACGACCTTGCTCGCTTCGGCGCTGAAAGCTTGAGTCTCCTTGTCAGCCTTGCCCAGAACTCTGGCGAGGGTTCCCGAACCGACAAACAGATTCGCGACCGCAATGCCCTCTTGAAGCTTGCCATTAGCTGCGCCGCGCAGATCGATAACGATCTTCTGAGCGCCCTTGGCGATCAGATCGTTGAGCTGCGTTTTCACTTCGGCGGCTTTCCCGTCAGCGAGGCTGGTGATCTTCAGATAGCCGATGCCCGGCTCTTCGGTTCGTGCTTCGATCACGGGCTGGGCAAGCTTGGCGCGCGCGAAGTTGACCTTGCGCGATTGGCCCTGATGGAGGATGCGGACTTCGACGGTTGTTCCGGGTTGGCCGCTCAGGATCTGCTCGATGTCGTAGAGGCTCAAGTCGCGCGACGGAACCTTGCCGACGTACTCGATGAAGTCGCCGGCGCGCGCTCCAGCCTGCTCGGCGGGCGAGCCCTTAAGCACCGCCACGATGTACGCGTAGCCGCCCACCTTGGACAGGATCAATCCAGTTTCGCCGCGGTTCAGCTTTGGGTCGAACTGCTTGACCTGCTCTGGCGAGAGGTAGGCGCTGTAGGGATCGAGACCCTCGGCAAGACCTCTGAGACTTCCGATTCTCACCTTCTCGAGGTCGGGCTGGTCTACATAGTCGCGAATGATGTGGCTGAGGACCTCGTCGAAGATTTGAAGCTGTCCGTACTGGCTGCCGCGCGCGACTACTGCCCCGGACTTCGACATGAAGCTGCCGACAATCGCATAGAAAGCGATCACCGTCGAAAACACGACGATGGCTATCTTGGTTTTGAACCGCATTGGATGCTCCTTCGTGGGCTTGAAACGATCTTATATTAACCCGACGCCAACGGCCGGCGCAACAATTTAAGCAGTGGCCGGCGACCGGCGGTCGATAGCAATGCCTGTTCAGGTCATCTCGCGTTCCACTAAGAAGCAGTGTCACTTGCGCTGGATGACAACACAATGCGCCCCATATCTTCCTCGCGCTTGCCGCGGAAACTACACCGCCTGCGCGCTCTCCGGTTGTGCCCCTTGCGCCGAAGCCTCAGGGTGCTGGTACCGGCCGCCTCGCGGCGCGCGAGTTCGCTGGGCAAGAATTCGCCAGCACGAGCTTCTCTGGGATGAATTGTCAACGAACCCCTCCTCGAGGTTTTTCCTGTAGGGATCGTGAGGATCACGCTGCCAGTAGCCGCCTCATGGTAGAGTACTCCAGGTCGATTCCGCTAAGAGACTAACAGAGCTACCCGAGATTCACCTGAGTCCATCGTCGACCATGATCGCTGATCTGGAGTACTGTACCATTTGCACCTACGGCCCAAGCACGGCCATTAGAAAGTGCCTGAACAGCTAATAATGTGTCTTGAATCTTGGTATTCACCGGCTCCCAGTGAAGACCACCATCGATAGTATGCAGTACTATAGCCTCGTACCGTTCGCTACCGGAGCCGTTAAGGGAGTATTTGCTGCCGACGACCCAGCCTTCAGTGGGACTTACGAACGAAATGGCCTGAAGAATGCTGCCGCTTGAAAACGGAGTTTGCTGCCTTTCCCATCGCCTTCCGCCATCAATGGTATGGAAGACAAGACCATCTGTACCGCACAGCCAGCCTTCCTTTGCGCTGATGAATCGTACGCACTCGATCGTTGCGAGGGTACCGTACTTCGATTCTGCGCTCCGAAGCGTCTGACCCTCCCAGTGTTCACCACGGTCGCTAGAGAATAAGACAGACGCATCTTTCCCGACCGCCCAGATCTCTTGCGCCGAGAAGGTGTAGAGGCTCCTCACGCGGGTTGCCGGGAGGTGACCTGAAAGTGCCCAGCTTTTTCCGGCATCGCCGGTACGGTAAACAGAGCCAGAGGAATCAAGGGCATACCCATGGTGAAAGCTCGAAAACCCAATGGCCGTCATGAATGTTGAACCAACGGCGGGGAAAGCTCTTCTGTCCCAAGTACTGGATTCTGCAGAACCAACAACAAGCTCTCCATTGCCCCACATGAGAACATTTTCTTTGTCACCCCACAAAATCATCCCAACGTTAAGATCGGCTGGCCTCACAGATGTACTTGGTTCGGAAGCCAGAGCTATCGCATTCCGCCGCCACGTCTGTCCACCATTCCTTGTATCAAACATGTTGCGATGGCTGGCGATCCATCCGAACTGATTTCCTACGAAGTAGACAGATCGAAACAACGGTATCCTTAGCGTGACGATGTCATCACCTAAATTTGTTGGATTAATGTTGCCAAGTAGCAAGGATACGAGGAGAAGTCTCAAGGACATCACTAATTACCTCCGAAACATCTTTTGAAGACCCGTTTGGAGTACTCGGTATTCGCAAAGCGAAAGATGGGGTTAGAAGCTGGGGTATCAATTTCACTAATCTCGGCGGTAAACGGGCCGAACATGGCATTTGCCGCGTGCCCAAGTTCATGAATGAGTGTGATGGCCCGGTTAACGCCATCGTCAACGCCGAATCTCCCCTGATAACCAGTATTACTCACGAATGGGCTCTGCGGATTGGTGTTGATGGTGATCACCGCGGTACCGCTTATGAAGCCCATGTGTGCAAGGGTCCCACTAGGCCCCATCGAGTAATTATCCATCAGTCTTGTTGAGGCTACCGTAGTGGCGTCATCACTGGGGGCAGCTGTAATGCCACCCCTATTACTTCCAAGCCAGAGCTCCGCTAGGAGCAAACCCGGCCCTAGACCATCAGGGAGGTGGAACAAGGAGGCGCATTTGGGGTTCCCTAAAGCCGCCAGAGCGAGCATGATGGCATCGTTTATAAGTTTTAGGTACTCCTGTGGGAGCGGTGGAAGAGGCGCTCGCACTATGGGTACTGTCCCTGATACTCCGCCCGGCAATTCTTGCCCTACGCCAGGATTTACCACAACTTCTTCGACCCGAAGCATCTCGTCGCCTCCGCC
Source organism: Candidatus Onstottus arcticum (assembly GCA_038040485.1). Classification (GTDB taxonomy): domain Bacteria; phylum Acidobacteriota; class Blastocatellia; order UBA7656; family UBA7656; genus Onstottus_B; species Onstottus_B arcticum. Next base: position 102,749 of record JBBPIE010000018.1, on the reverse strand, counting down.
CCCCTGATACGAGTCTCCACCGTTGACATTCACAGAGTACTTTACAGCAGTCAACAAAGCCCACAAATCGTCTGTCCAGTCCAGCCCAACCCGATCAGTTTTGTTGATCGGGTCGCCCCGCGTGTAGGAATACCGGTTCCAACTCTGCGGGTCGAATACAGACCCGTGCGCACGATACGGATCAGATTGCAAGAACCTACCGACCGTAAACGCATACTCTCTATTGATGGCATAGTCCAGTCCGCTCTCGGTGTCCCGCTCATAGCTCGTAAGATGATGCTTCTCCTGCGGGCCGATCTCCCCGAAGACTTCTCCAAATGGCAAGTGAGATTGACGGCCAACGACCACGCCACTAGTATTCAACATTAGCCGCGCGCTTAAGCGATCGCTCAAAAAGTAATTCGTCGTGCCGCTTTCGACCTTCGCGATCATCCGGCTGCCGCTATAGATGTAATCAACCAGCACCACGCCAGTGCCGCCGTTGTGCTCTGCTATTACTTGCGCGCCGTCCCACACATAGTGCGTAACACTGCTGCCTACCGTCTTCTTGTACCGCCGATTCTGATGGTCGTAGGCATGACTCGCTGTCGCTCCGCTGTCCACGCTCACCAACCTGTTTGCTGAGTCGTAGGTGTACGAGTGAAACCCGTCGTTAGTCACGTTGCCCGCTGCGTCGTACGTGTAGTTCACAGTCGAACTGTAGTTGGTCACGCTTCCGATGCGATTTGTCGGAGCTGAGCCGCCTTGCTGAAACGCCACGCTCTGAATCTGAGTTGGGGGCGTTTTTCCTCCGGGCAGCCCATCATACACCGCCGTGCGATTGCCCCATCGGTCGTAATCGAACAACCGCTGCGCGCTTGACGCGTTCGATGTTTGATTTGAAGTCACGAGCCGGCCGAGCAAATCATATGTGTACGCCGCGCTCTCTGTCGTGCTGTTTATTGTTCCGCTGATCGACATCAACTGACCGGCGTTGCCTGCTGTTGAGCCCGCGCCCATCTGGCCGGCGGTTGCGTTGTAGTTATACGTCAAATCCATCCGATTGGTGTAGGGCGAAGTCGTTCCCGCCTTCTGTGACGTCAACTGCAAGCGATTCGTGTCGTAACCGACCTGCTCGACGACGCCATTGCCAAGCGTGCCGCCGATTACTAACCCGGCAATATTATAGGCGACGTTGCTCAGATAACCCGCCACGGTGCTCGGTCGTCCGATGCTGTCATAGGAGAAGGTGAGTTGCCGGCTTGACGGATAGGTCATCTGCGTCAGCTGGCTCGCTTCGTTGTAGCTGTTATAACTGGTCGTGTAGGTGCGCGTGCCAATCGTGCGAATCGTGCTCGAGACCCGAAGGTTGTCGTCGAAAGTGTATCGCTCCTGGTAGTCACTTCCAACGTTGACGCGAACCAGCTTGCCGGGTGCCGAGGTACCGTACGTCACATCGGAGTCGTGGATGTATGTCACGCTCGGCGCCGTCGCGACACCACTTACCGTGTTGTAGCTGATCCCAGTCGCCCGGTGCAGCGCGTCGTAGCTGTAAGTGCTGACGACCCCGCGCGCATCTTGCTTTGTTGAGACTGAGCTGAATTCTGTGTAGGTGTATTTGCAAGACCAGTAGTTTCCAGTGCCGTCATTGATTGTCGCTGATTGTTCGGGAATCTTCTCGTAGAGCAGTCGGCCTAGGGCGTCATACTTGTACGAACGAAGCTGATTGCCTTGGCTGACTTGGGCCAGCTTATCCAGTAGCGAATAACCGTAAGTCGTCTCCTGAGCAAGCGCGCCGCTTGAGTCTTGCTCGGTGACTTTTGTCAATCTGCCAAGCCCATCCGCCTCGCGTTTGATCTTGCGATTAACTTGATCGGTGATTGTAACTGCGTCGCCGAGAGAGTCGCTCCTCGTCGTGTTGCCGTTAGCCAACGTCGTTATCACAGCTTTGTTCGCGATGTCGTACTGAATCGTTGTAGCGGGCCCCGGCGTGCCTCCTGCCGTGAATGGATTAGTTCGGCTCGTGACTCGTCCCATTGCGTCGTAGGCGATATTCACCTGCCCGTTGTTCGGAGCAATAGCCTGAATTACTCTTCCCCAGCCGTCATATTGCGTCGTGCTGGTGATGGTTTTCGTAACTACGCCGTCTTCATAGGTCTGGGTTGACGTAGAGGTCAGCGACGCATAATTCATGTTCCTCTGGGCGCTTGCTCCAGTCGGCGAGGTTACGCTCGACACTTGGAGCGCGCCGTTGTAGCCGATGTTCGCCACGAGTCCGGCTGGATCAATCCCGCTCGTCGGCAAGCTGGTGTTGAAGTCGTAGTCGGTTGAAGTGGTTTGATGCACGCCGTTGGGATCGCCGCTTATCTCGGTTTCCGGCTGAGACCAAAAGGTGTCCAAGGTGTTTGTCAGGTCCCTCTCCTGGCAGCATGACAGTTGGGCCTTCACCACGTTTCCAAATACATCGTACTTCGCTAATCTTTGAATCACCGTTCCGCCGGCAATGTCGGTCCACTGAGTCACGCCTGTCACATTGCCACGCGTCGTAAAGGTCGCGTCGTACCATGACAGATGTCCCGGCGGGTTAGCACCCCCGTACGTTTCGATTCCACCCATCGAAATGTAGTTATCGTACGCGTAGCTCGACTTCGCGATCAGCACATCGTCTCCGTCGGTGGTGTTCAGCAACGCATCGTATACCTCGACCAGACTGCGCAATGTGGACATGAAATATGTAAAGTGAGTTCGCCTTCGGACCTGCCACACGCCGCTCGCCTGATAGCCGTACTCTCGTTTGTTGGTGATGTTTCCGTCCTGATCCCAATCGAAATCAAGCTTCACCGGCGCGCCAGTGTCGTCATAACTGATCACCGACTGCACCTGCGGCGAGCCTCCGCCATCGTTCACGTATGTCAACACCGTCTTTGCCAGCGATGCATCGCTGTATTTGACCTCCGATTGAATTAGCCTGCCATTTGCCGGTGACGAGCCATTGGTCGAGCGAGTCAGCTCCACAGTCGTCGAGTCCGGCCGCGTGATCGTAAAGGTCATCGTTTGCAAGAACCCGTTTGTGCTGGTCGAGTAATTGGAGACAGCCGTCGGACTGTTAACCGCAGTCTCAGTTCGCTGAGTGAAGGCCGGCGCATCGCTCAACGTCCCAGATGTCGGATAGTTGAAAGAAACTGTCGCGGTCTCCACTCCATCGGTGATGGATGGAGGATTGCCCGGCGGCCAACTCGTGCTGGTCATTTGCCTGCGAGCCGACACACTCGTAATCACCGCATACTGCGTGTATGTCGGCAGGTAACCAGTGCTCGTAGCCGGAAAGTAAATGTGCTTCAACCGGAAGCTCGAAGCCGGGCGCTCGACCGTCAAGCCGGTGAAGCTGTAGCTCGGCGTCACGGTTTGATAATCAAACTGCACGAGTGTGTTGGTGACCGGATTCTCGACATTGCCGCCAAACCCTGGTGCAGTGATGGCCACCAACCGATAGTTTGAATCGTATTGGAATTCCAGCCTTCGCCCGAGCGTATCAACTACGTAATCGATTGCGATTGGGGCGAAATAACCGCAGTACATCTGCCCGCCCTGCTCAAAGCAGTCAGGCTTATAAGAAATCTGTACATAGTTGCCATTCCTGTCAGTGATCGTGGTAGGCAGCGCGCGGTTGTTGGTTGTCGTGTACGAGACCGTCGTTCCGTCGGGATAGTGCAGATCTCCGCCGTCTCGCCCATTCCCGGTATAGACAATATGGCTACCATCGGAGGTTTCGAAGGGTCCGCCAAGAGCGTATCCGGTACCGTTATACAACCCGCTTCCAAGGTACCTTCGTGTGCCGTCCCGTTCTATCAGCAAGTACTTACAGGTTGGGTTTTGCCCACTTCCAATCTCATACGGAACGATGCGCCCGAACCCAAGCGAAAAACCCGGAGCGGGCCAGCCGCTTATCGCATCGTACGCCATCGTCGTACCACGACGAGACCATACCCGGCTGTTGTAATGCAGCATCAAGTTGGCCGCCAACCCTCGGCCTCCGAGGCCGTAGATCGGCACACCCCACGCGAAGTTGCTGCCTTCGGGGAGAACCGACCCGAAAGCCATAGCTTCTGCTGCGCGATCGCGAGGGGAGCCAACCAGATTCCGCGGGTCGCTCCACAGCTCGTCGTAGCACAAATCGTCGGAATACGGCGGACCTTGAGCAAATGCAGTCGGCGCTAGCTTATCGAGCACCGAACTCACTGCCGCAGCAACACGCTTCAGTGAACCGTCACTACTCGGCTGGCGTCCATCGCCAATCAGGGTACCGTCGGGGCGCAAAGTGGCTTGGTCAGTGCGCCACTCTTCGTCGGTTTGTCGAGTTCGATGGTTCGATCGCACGAGAACGGGTGCGGTTCCAGTGATCGAGCCGACCGTGCAAGTGATCCAGGCCAGTCCGGGTGCTAAGAATCTCGCCCGGCCCGCTTCGTCGATTTGGATTTTTCGGGTGTCGGATGAGGACCAGTTGGCTTTGATACCTTGAACGGTGTTGCCGAGGAGGTCGGTCGGCAGGGAGGTAAATGTGGCGCCTTCGTTTTCGTGACCCACTAGCTTGTTGGGATTGACACGCAGAGAGGCGACCGCTCTCTCACGGTCTGCTGGGGTGTCCTTGCGTCGCGCGGTCTGAGACCCAAACAGGGCCTTGAGCAAGTACGAGACAATGCGCATTGAGCCGGTCGTTACAGTAACTGTTGTAGAGATGGCTGCGGACGAAGCGCGTTCCGCCACCTCGCGAGCCAATCCGGGTGTGGGCCATATCAACAGATTGAACAGCAGAATCAGACAGATCAATCTCCTGGGAAGTCGCCGGCGAATCTGTTAGGGCGGCTTAGTCCGAGGACTCGGCGAACGCGCAATGACGCGGCAGACTTTGAGGACTTCATTTGGGAGCCTCCTCCAGCGCAGAGCTGTCTCGCTTTGCATCGATTCTTAACTCACGAGTAGAAGGCGATAAGAATGAGCACGGGGATCAGCCAACTACTCGAATACAAGGCGCTCAATCTTGAAAGTGAGGATTATGCCGTGGCAGATTAGGTTATTCGCTTGAGGATCTCAATGCGATCTCAGCGTGCCGGCCTTAAACAACCTGACTTCACGGTTACAAAGGCAGCGCGATTCTAATACTTGTACGATTTCGAGTCAAGCAAATGCATCGTTTACATGTCTTCAGAGTGTTTCGTCGCGGTCGGATGGTTAATACACCTCGTATGCTGGTTTGGCTGCCCGAATGTCGCAACGAGAGTGCTCGGGATTTAATTCGTTGACACTTGTTCAGGCCCATTCCTATACTCACTCCAATGCGGGTCCTCGCCATAGACTTCGGAACCAAGAGAATAGGCACGGCCGTATCGGATGCACTTGGGATCAGCGTCAGACCCGTCGAGACGATCAAGAGATCATCCAACGTTCGCGACATCGCTCGATTGAAGGCGCTGGTGGAGGAGTTGGAAGCCGAAGCCGTCGTCGTCGGCTTACCCCTTAGAATGGATGGCGGCGAGGGCGATGCCGCGCGCGACGTTAAGCGCTTTGCCAGCAGCTTGCAGTCTCAACTCGACGTTGAGGTTTTCACTCACGATGAGCGGCTCACGAGCTATGAAGCGGAGCAAATAATGACCGAGCGCGGACTCAGCCGCAGCGAGCGGCGAGCCCAATCCGACACGCTTGCGGCAATGATAATACTGCGAGACTACCTATCGACAACCAAGACTCAGAACTGAATCCTGGATCTTCTCCTGTGCTTCCGACCCTGCCGGAGCCGGACTGGTCCGTGTACCGCAGCCACAAGCTTCGCAATGCGTTGTTGTTCCTGATTCTCATCAGCGCAGCAGGCGGCCTGGGCGGGGCGTTCTGGGTCCGGCGCACAGTGAGACAGCCCGTCGCTCACGCTTCGGCCAATCGCATCATCAGCATTGAGCAGGGAACCGGCACTCAAGCGATAATCGCCCTGTTGGCGGAAGCGGGAATCGTGCGGCACCCAACCGCGCTGAAAATGTATTTGAAGCTGACAGGCCGCGGCGCCGCGCTCAAAGCCGGCGATTACAAGTTCGCGTCTCCTATTTCGGCGCTTCAGGCCATCGGGAAAATCGAGCGCGCCGAAATCGTGCTCGAGAGAGTAACTATACCCGAGGGCTTCAATCGATTCGAGATTGCAGAGACTCTTGCGGCCAAAACGGAAAAGGCGACAGAGGAATCGTTTCTGAAGTTGACCGAAGATCAAACTGCGATCGAGAACATCGCGCCCACGGCCCGAGATCTCGAGGGCTACCTGTTCCCGGACACCTACAACTACAGCGCGAAGACGACGCCAGAAGAGATGGTCCGCGCGATGGTGAGCAGATTCGAAGAGGTGTTCACGCCGGAATGGGCGACTCGCGCAAGCGAGCTTGGGTTGAGTGTGCACCAAGTGGTGACGCTGGCGTCGCTTGTGGAAGAAGAAGCTCGCGTGCCCGAAGAACGCCCGTTGGTTGCTTCGGTGTTCATGAATCGGCTCGCGCGCGGCATGCCTTTAGCTAGCGACCCGACGTTCATTTATGCTGCCGTGCTTGCGCACGATTACGATGGCAATCCGAACGAGCCGCGCCATCGGACGCGCTTCTCGCCTTACAACACCTATCTGGTGCCGGGTCTGCCGCCGGGTCCGATCAGTTCACCGGGTCGCGCTTCGCTGGAAGCGGCGCTGTATCCGGCTTCAAGCGACTATCTGTATTTTGTCGTCAGCGGAACCGGCGGCCGTCACAAGTTCTCGCGCACCGCGGCTGAGCACGACGTAGCCGTTGGCGAATACCGCCGCCAGCAACGTGAGCTTCGAGAGCGCGAACGCAGCGGCGGCCACTGAGAACGGCTTTAGCGTTGTTCGGGCGGGCGCTCGCTCAGCCGCACAGGTACTGTTACTCGTCGTCCCTGGCGCAGGATTTCGACATCTACGGTCTCGCCGGGCTTCTTGTCTTGCAACGCGTTTTGAAGATCGTCGGTGTTGGCAACCTTCTTGCCACCGACCGTCAGTATCACGTCGCCAAGCTGCTGAAGCGAGACGCCATAAATCGAGTCGCGTACGACCGCGCCTCGAAGGCCTGCAGCTTCCGCGCCGCTGCCTCGGAACACGTCACCGACGATGATGCCTTCTTCGGCCGACAAATTGAACGCGCGCGCAATACGCTTGTTTAGCGGCAGTGTGGACACACCCAACCACGGACGCGACACATAACCTTTGCTTATGATTTCCGGAATGATTCGCTTTGCGACATCCACGGGCACGGCGAAGCCGATGCCTATTGAGCCGCCGCCCGCGCTTGCCTGAATTGCGGTGTTGATGCCGATCATTTCGCCCTTCGAGTTCAGAAGCGGCCCGCCTGAATTGCCCGGATTGATCGCGGCGTCTGTCTGAATCGCGCCGTTTATGGTTCGCCGCGCTGCGGCGTCGCGCAACGGTCTTTCGAGCCCGCTGATGATGCCGGTCGTCAAGGTCCGCTGAAGCCCGAACGGGTTTCCGATTGCCAGCACTTTCTGTCCGACTTGCAAGCCCTGCGACGAGCCAAGCTTCACCGGCGTGAGGCGATAGTTCTTTGGGGCCTCGATGCGGATGATCGCAAGATCGTTGTCACGGTCGGCGCCGACCAGCGTCGCCGGAAACTTATCGTTCTCGACTTGCACCTCGAGCTGACTCGCGCCTTGAACGACGTGAAAGTTGGTCAGGATGTCTCCCTTCTCATCGATGATCGAGCCCGAGCCGGATCCTTCGGATGGAAACACGCCCCAGAAGTTTTCCTGGTAGCCCCGGTTGGTTATGTTTACGACTCCCGGACTCACGGCGTGATAGATCTCAATGTTGTTTTGCTCGTCCGTTGCAACTGTCGGGTCGGCGATGACGACCGGCTCGATGACCGGCGCGCGGTCCAGTGCGCGCTGCCCGCAGGCAACTATCACGGCGGCGATCAGCGCCGAAGACAACACTATCGTTACCATCTGCTTGGGGGAAACTTTGTACATCACGACTCCTCCTGTACCGCTTTCTATAGGTTAATAGATCAATGTTAGTCTACGCGCGCGGATCATCCAAGCACGCGATAGAGCATTCTCTAACGCAACTCAACTTTCATCGGTCAATGAGGGAAGGCTGCATTCGATTCGCGCGGGCGAGGCTCCGAGCCGGCCGCTGAACGATAGGAACTCGCCCAAGCTGGATGCTTGAGTTTGTGGACTTGTGCGCCTTGGTGGCTTAATGGCGATGAATTGTTCAGCAGCCTGCCAGGAAGGGAACGCGGTGAAGCAAATATTGAAATCAGAATGCGTTGGAGTTCCGGTCTACCTTGTTTTTTCCGGCCGGTCCGCAACTATGATAAAACTCCGCAATCCACCAGCCACTTCGGTCAGATCCTTCGAGTAGGTTGCGCGCACCGGCCGATACTCTTTGATGATCTCTACTATGTCCTGAGCCGAAGTCAGCCCGGTTTCCTGGCAGCCGACGGCCCACGTTTTGACCGGCGAGCCTAGACGCAGCAGCCGGTCAATCGCCGCGAGATAAGACTGTCTGGATTGAACGGCGGCGAGGGCGTTCGTTCGGCTCTCGTCCGTTCCGCGAACCCACGCCTCACGCCAGTCGGATCTTGCTTCGGCCCCGCCGGATTCCGATTGCGACGCAGGCAAACTCACATACAAGAGGTCGGCCCGTGATTGTTTGATGAACTCTTCGGCCGGCAGATTGAAACTCTGACTGTGAGGATTCGTCGCCGGTCCCATGATTGCGCGGCCCGCCAATCGCCAGTACGCGGTTGTCAGCGGCATCCTGAGGTCTCGGGTTTCGTCGTCGAACGACAGCGCAAAGTCTCCGGCCTGAATACCGATCGCGAGAGCCTGCGCGCGCAGCGCTTCATCTTCAAGCGATTCGATGTTTCGCCGAAGGTTGTCCATCCACCACGCATCGGTCTCACCGAACCAGTGGCGCAGACCGGCGTTGTTCAACCTCGCGCCCGGCACGTATACGTCGTCGAGTACGCGGGCGATATGGTCTTCGGCGAGCGGCACGCGAGCCTGGACCCGGGCGTGCGCAACGGCAGCGGCCCATGCTCTCTGATCGTTCGCAAGAATCAACTTGCCCCACGTCTTCAAATACAACGCGAGCTCGGCTGAGCCACTGAACGGCATAGCGATCGATCGAAACTCGATCTGGCTCAACACGCTTGCCTCAAAGCCGAGCAGCCGCTTCGCGTTATAGCGGCTGCCGCGCCAGCCGGAGCTTTGTCGCGCGCTGTCCAGTACCTCGTTCGATTTGGCCCGCGACAAAAGGACTTCCAGAGAAGACGCTGCGGGCTTGGCTGCCGGAGGGTGCTCGATCGGCGCGGCCGCTACAAGCGCGGGCTGAATCGGTACGAGCGACAGCGGCGCCGGCGATTCGTTGAAAGCAATCGGTTGCAGCAGCGCTTCAGCAGGATCGCTTTGCACATTCTGGTGTTCGCTGTTTACGCGCCACGGGTCCAGAGGTCCGAGTTCGCCTGGGGGGTTCCACGGGTCTTGAGGCGCGGCGCCGGCCTGCGTCTCAACTTCCAGAACGCCGAGGATATCCTGCGGAACAGGGCCGGACACTAGCAGAGTCTCGGCGGCAAGTGTCGGCTCCGTGTGAGTCTCCGGCGCTGCGGTTTCGTCTTCGGAGCGCAGCTCGTGCAAGAGATCGAGCAGCGCTCTCACGACGTGTGGATCGCATTCGATCCCGGCAGAAGACGACAAGGCTTCGAGCGCAGCGTCGTCCGCCAAAGCTAAACGATAAGGCCGATCAGAAGCGACTGCGCTGTACAGTTCAACGGCTCTCAGGATTCTCGCGCCGATGGGGATGTCTTCGAAAGCGAGTGCGTCGGGATAACCGGATCCGTTCCACCATTCGTGGTGCCAGCGCACAAGCAACTGTGCGTGACGGCTCGCCTCCCGCTTCGCCATCTGCTGTTCGCCGATTACTGGGTGACGCCAGAGATCAAGCCGCTCCTGAAAGTTAAGCGCGACCGACGAGTGACAGTAGGCAGGCGACATCGCATACAATCCGATGTCGTGAAGCAGTGCGGCCTCGGCAACGGCGCTTGTGTCGGGCTCGCTCAGACCCAGCCGCCGCGCCAGGTGCGTGGCCAGTTCGGCCATCAACTTTGAGTGGGGCTGTGAGTATCTCTCGAAGCTGTCGATTCGGTCGGCCAGTCTATTGATTATTTCTTCACGCGTCTTGCCCTTGGCCGTTTCCACGCTTCCTCCTGGAACCACGGATACGGCTGTAACTTACAAGCTATCTTCCGAGTGAGTCAAGCTGTGCGATTTTGATATTCGCAATCCTGGCGGGACGTTACCAGCATCCGAGTTCTATGAAACCGGCTATGCCGCCGCCGCCGCGACAGGCCCTCTGACTGCGGCTGCGACAGCCACCTCGGATATGTTTTTGTTAACGGGCGCGCGCTGGCTGAAGCAGGCGGGACACCAGCCGAACAGGACTCCGTCGACCAGGTGGTAGGCTACGGTGTCGTGTTCAGCGATCGCTTGATGACAGTGTTTGCACTCCAGCGTAAGCATGCTCAGGTTTCTTGCTTTTTTGAAAATTGCCGACATTATCTTCCCCTTGAACCCTGTTCGCTCGCGATGATCAAAGATTATGTTGTTGCCTTGCTTATTATCGCCTCTCTCCAATTGAGCGTTGGGCGAATACTTTGATACACCTAGAACGCGATGGAGTTGCCGGAGTTCCAATTCGTTCCGGTCAAAACGACGCAGCACGAGCATTCGCAACAAACAATTCGTCTTTTCGCTTTCAGGGTCCGCCGAGAGTTGCTAGGATGGAAGCGTCATTGGAGAATAGATGATCGCGACAAAAACAATCCGTCACGCAGCTTCCGCTTCGGCATCACCGAAGAGAATCCCATCAACCAGGACCGACGAAACGACGACTGTGATTTCACAAACGCGCAAGCCATCGCCCATTGAAGCGACGATTCGCCAAAGCGTCTCGGCCAAAGTCATTCCATTCATATTGATGCACATCGCCTGTCTGGCTGTCTTCTTTGTAGGAATAAGCGTCCCGGCAGTGCTGTTGTGCATCGCCCTCTACGTGGTTCGAATGTTCGCCTTGACCGCAGGCTATCATCGGTACTTTGCGCATCGGGCCTTTAAGACCAGCCGATTCTTCCAATTCGTTTTGGCGGTCGTCGGGACGACAGCGGTGCAGAAGGGTCCGCTGTGGTGGGCGGCGCATCATCGCATGCATCATAAATACACCGACCAGGAAGGTGATCTCCACTCACCGGTGACCGACGGGTTCTGGTGGTCGCATATCGGATGGGTGATAAGCAAAAAGTACGATCCAACGGACTGGAAGGGAATCAAGGACTTCGCCCGGTATCCCGAGCTTCGATGGATAAACAAGTACCACCTCATCCCGGCGATCGCGCTTGCGGTGCTGTGTTTTTTGCTCGGCGGATGGCTGTGGCTTGTGTGGGGGTTTGTCATCAGCACGGTGCTGCTTTATCACGGAACATTCTCAGTGAATTCGCTGGCGCACATGTGGGGCAGCCGGCGGTACGCGACCGGCGACGAGAGCAGGAACAACTTCCTGATAGCGCTCTGGACCGGCGGCGAAGGCTGGCACAACAACCATCATCATTATATGGCGTCGGTGAAGCAGGGCTTCTATTGGTGGGAGGTTGATTTCAGCTACTATGCGCTGAGGATGATGTCGTGGGTTCGGCTGGTTTGGGACTTGCGGCTTCCACCCAAACAGCTTGTTGCCGGCGCTCCAACAAGCTGACGATCAACGCTCACCTTCTTTATCATTCGAAAATCGCTCAAGGGTTCAGTGACTCTCTTGCAAGCATAGCCGCGCCGATAACTCCCGCGTCGTCACCAAGCTCGGCTTTGATGATCTTCAGATCTCGTCCGCAAATCTCAAAAGAAACCTTACGAGTCGCGCGCCCGATGCGCTCGATAAACTCGGCGCCCATCGCTTCAATCACTCCGCCGCCCAACACGATCATCTCCGGCCCCAACAGGTTGACCAGGCTGCCAAGCGCGACGCCTAGCGCCTTAGCTGCTCGGTTCATCGCTTTGACACAAACGGCGTCGCCCGCGTCATAAGCGGCTTTGAGCGTTTGACTGGAAAGAAGATCGGTCTCCTGCTTGAGGCGTTTGGATAGAACAGTCTTGCGCCCGCGCTTGATAGCCTGTTTCACGTCACGGGTGATGGCCACGCGGCTGGCGAGCGCTTCAAGACAGCCGCGATTGCCGCAGCCGCAGCGCGGGCCGCCGGCCTTGATAATTATGTGGCCCACCTCGCCGGCGTTCAGGCTCGCGCCGCGATACAACTGCCCGTTCAGGATCAGCCCTCCCCCGATGCCGGTCCCAACAAAGACACCCAACACGTCTCGTGCGCCACGCGCAGCCCCGGCTTTGAACTCGCCGTAGAGGCCGGCGTTCACGTCGTTCTCAACCGTGGTTACGACACCAAATTCTTCTGCAAGGCGAGGCCCCAGCGGGAAGTTCTTGAACTTGAGGTTAGCCGATTCGATTATGTATCCCGTGGCTGGATCAAGTGGACCGGGAGAGCCAATCCCTACCGCGGCAAGATCGGCAAGCGCCATGCCGGCGCTTTCGATGGCTTGATGGCCAGTGCGAGCTATCGTACCGAAGACGTCCTCGTCATCGCGCCAGGCTTTTGTCTTGGCGCGAGCGCGGCCGGCGACCCGGCCTTCCGGATCAAGCACGGCCGCGCTGACCTTTGTGCCACCCAGGTCTATGCCTAAAACGCATCGCATCAGGTCTGGGATTAGACCACAAAGCGGTATCCGGGGTCGATTCCCTGATGGATCTTCAGTATCTCGTGAATGTTATACGGGTTCGTGTGGCTTCCGGTGAGCTTGTGATCGAGCACGTGAAACAAATGCTCGATCCCGGCCGCGTCGTCTATGTCGATGTCCGCGACCCACTCATCGCCTTTGGCAAAGAACGTGAGCTGCAAGTTGCCGTACTGGTCTGGCGTTTTCCAGCTTCCGGCCTTTACGAATCCCTCCGGCGGAGTGTGAAGCGTGTCGGGCGCGGGCTTGAACGCGCCTTCGGCCTCGCTGTTCTTGGTCTCTTCTCTTAGTTCTCTGCTAACGTCGCAGAAGAATCGCTCGCTGCGAAGCTCGCGGATCTTTTGGATGTAAGGAAGCACAGTTTTGGTGGTGCTCAGGCGGGTCCGCGCGCATTTGGCGGCAAGGTTCAGCATGCAGGCCTTGCGTTGGTCATCGAAGGTTTCTCCATCGTAGAGAGCCTGGCCCGACGTACCCTCAAACGAAAATACATTGTTGCTCGCTTCCAATATCCTCCGAAGCTCCTCGTCCAATTTCGCGTACACGGGGAACGCGACGTCTACGACTTTCTTCGCGTCTATCGGAAACTCGATTCGCAAGTCGGTGAAGCCGCTCGCCTTAATCGTCACGAACTGATTCACCTGAAGATAGGCCGCCGGGTCGATTTCGATCGAGTAGAGTCCCTGCGGAACGCCGAACAAGCCTCCGATCGGTATTTTCCTTGATGCGTCAAGACCGTTTAAGCGCGGCGAATGATGCAGCACCTGATGCCGCAACTGAACATCAACTTTGCCGCCTATCTTGTCGCCATAAACGTCTACCAGGTCGAGGCGGAGTTTGCCTTGTCTCTCGTCTGCGCTCATTGCTGACTTCCTCCTTTTTCCGGGCCGGCTCGTGATTCGAGCCTTCAGAATCGCCCGGCGTCTTGTCCACTTATAACAGACGTAACCTGTGCGGCCAACGATGCAGGTGAGCGGGCTTTTTCAGACACGGCCACTGACGCACTGGCAGAAGCTCGAGCCGCCGGCTGATGAATTACTTCACTCCGATTGTGCGTCCATGATAGTGTGCGGCATTGCCAGGCTGCGAGTCTTGAAGGGCGCGCTTGGGCCGGAACTCTTCGGATCGCTGCATAAAACCTTTACTAGGAGGGCAACGAGCATGAGCGCGGACATCATCTTTGCACCCCTGAAATTCAAGAACCTGACGGTCAAGAATCGTTTCTTCCGTTCGAACGTGTCGGGCCGGTTCGACAACTACGACGGGTCCGGCAATCAGGCGCGAATCAACTGGGAAGTGAAGTTCGCGCGCGGAGGGGTCGGCGCGATCATCTCGTCTTTTGTTCCAGTGCAGATGCGCGGCCGAATCATCCCTAACTACGCGACGATCGACCGCGACGAACGAATCCCTTTCTGGCGCGAACTTGGCAAGCGCGTTCACGAACACGATTGCAAATACATCCTCCAGCTCAGTCACGGCGGCAGGCAGCGGGACATCCAGGGCATCGAGTTCGCGAAAGGGTTGAGCTCGACCGACAAGTCGGAGCCGGTCCACGGCTTCGAGTGCGAGCGCATGACCGTGGCTCAGATCAAAGAGACGGTGAACGCCTTCGCTGAAGGCGCTCGCCGCGCAAGGGAAGCGGGGCTGGACGGCGTCGAATTGCACGGTGCCAACGGCTATCTGATCACACAGTTTCTTAGCTCGGCGATCAACGACCGCAAAGACGAGTACGGCGGCCCGATCGAGAATCGCGCTCTCTTCGTCCGCGAGATCGTGCGCGCGATTCGAGCAAAGGTCGGCTCGGACTTTCATCTCCAAATGAAGATAAGCGCGACCGAATATAACAACGCGCTGTTGCCGTCAGAGGGAAAAGGCAACACGATCGAAGACTCGATAAAGGTCTGCAAGTGGCTTGTGGAAGACGGCGTCGATGCGATCCACGCATCAACCGGGAGTTCGTTTCCGCATCCTCGCAACCCGGCCGGTCCATTCCCGCTCGAAGAGCTGATAAAGACTTACGACACCCTGATTTCAAGCGGTGAGAAGACGTTTCGCAACTTCGTGCTGTTTCGGACCTGGCCCGCAAACAAGCTCTTTCAGTCCAGGTGGGATCGCGCGACCGGCGACACAATCGAGGGCATCAACCTGCCCGATTCCCGCGCGATAAAACAGGCAGTGAGCGTTCCGGTCATCTGCACTGGAGGGTTTCAAACCGCTTCGGTGATACGAAAAGCGATCAGCGACGGCTCGTGTGACGCCGTCTCGATCGCCCGCCCGTTGATAGCGAACAACGATCTCGTGAAACTGTTCGCGCAAGGGCTCGACCGCGCGCCGCAGCCTTGCACGTACTGCAACAAGTGCCTGGTCAACGTCGTCGAAAACCCGTTGGGCTGTTATGAGGAGGCGCGCTTCAAGTCGCGGGAAGAGATGCTCAACCAAATCATGTCGGTGTTCACTCCGCCGCCTTTTGGTTGAGGCTGTTGAGATGCGCCCACGAGAACCGCAGTCCACTGGCGAGGCGTGCGTGTTTTCCGCGCATTCAAGCTCCGCGAACTCTTAACCGCAGAGTCGCTGAGGCGCAGAACCGGCGCAGAGAAGACTCAAACCTGTCTTTCCAGATGTGCGACATAGAGCCTCCTCCCTGTGGCAAACCGTCTGACTTCAATTTACCAAAGCGCGTTTGAAAGGTTCCGGCTCTGATTCTCTTAGTTCCGGACATTCACTCTTACTTCTTCGGCCAGGGTTTGAAAGCATTGTCCACCTTGTCGAGAACCGGGCCGAGCGCCGGGATGTGCCGTTTCAAAACGGTCCTCATGTTGTTATCGTCGATCCAGGTCAAGCCGGTCTTCGTGTACGTCTTCTCGTTGTAGTCGGTGGTGAAAAAGCGGTCGCTCTGCAACCGGCGAGATGCCATCAGGATGAATATCCGAAACGCAGTCTCGCTGAACCCGAAGCCTTCGGGGAGATCCTCGGCGTACAGTCCAACCATCAAGTCGACTTTGTCGATGTCCCCGCCGTACACGCGACGAATCTCTTCCACCCATTCCTTGTTGCTCGACAGGTCTTCGAACTTCTTGACTGGTTCCTTGTCGATAAGCTTGCGAAACTCGTTGTAGCGCGGAACGCCTCGCTCGCGGTCCCGCAAGATGTCCACCGCGGCCAAATCAATCGTCGGACCGTCCGGCCGCACAAGCGTTTGGAGAAAGCGCGGATAGTTGTGCATCCTGATCGCGCCCGGATTCATCAGGCCGAACGAGTAAAACAGATCCGCCATCGAGAACTTTGTCATCAACTCGCGAGCGTGACCGAACGAGACCTCCGGCTGTGGGCGCTCCTCGACAACGTTGCCGCTTGCGAACGAGCGAAAGCTGTAGTCGTCGGGCATCAGCGGGTGCATTCGGTAGACCGCGACGAATTCTTCCGTGATCGAATAAGGCGCCGCGTGATGGTCGGCTTTCGATTTGCGAATCAAGTTCCAGTTCTGATTCATGCCTGCCACAACGGTTGGGTGAGCAATAATCGCGCAAGTCCATTCAACAGTGTGGATCTTCGCCATCACTGCCACGTTGATCAGCCGCGCGCGATCGAACAATTCCTGGTCGGTCCACGTCTTGAATTCGGAGCGCAGCCGGTCGCAAATTGCGTTGTGTTCGAGAGTGAACAACGTGTGCAGCATCGAAAGCCCAACCCACCAGTTCCCGGTCACGCCTGAAATGTCGATGCCCGTGTGCGGATCGACCGGCAGCAAGTTGTCGCCCCCGAGCTTGAGCTTGCCGTCGACGCCCAGCCGAACCTTAGTTTGCGTTTCGAGGTCGCTGCCGTAAATCTGCGAGCCGTCCCACCAGTGTGTCTCGGTGTTGGCGTAGCTTGGAACTGCGCTGGTGGAGCCGGGCTTGCGGGTTGGGTCGCGCCGCGTGCGGCGGATTTGCATCGGGCGTTCGGTTTCGGGCCAGGGATCGCCGTTGTCCAGCGGAATCTCGATCGGCATGTCCTTATCGTTGTTGCCGTGGCTCATCCAATCGTGGACCTCGAACTGAATCCAGGCAGCCGCCAGCAGATTGAGCGTCGTGGCCGGCTCAAACTGATTCCGAGTCATTAGATCGAGGCTGACGGTTCGAGGGCTTGGCGTAAGCAGGTTGCTGCTGTCAGGCAGCACGTGATCAAGCGGTATGTTTCGTCCGAACCGCGCGCCGACGCATCCCATCCGAGGCTGCCCGAGATCGTTGTAAGTCCCGTCGATCGTCCGCGACGCGCGTTGGTTGTCGCCAGGCTTACCCAACGGAGGCGGTTCGATTGCGTCGATCTTGCCTGTGTCGTAGAGATTGTCCTTCCGCATTTTCTCGCGGATGCGAAAGACTCTCGGAAGTCCGAGAAGCACCGGAACCTTGTACCAGGGGATGGCGCCGGTGACGAACTCGGTCACGCGGCCGAAGGTGTTAGAAAAGATGTTCGCCATAAGAATTGTCCTTTCTTCTCATCTCAATCAAACAGCTTGATCGCGAGGCCAGGGCGAAAGGAGTCTACATCGGGCGCTCGGAAGACTCCAACGATGAAGGGGCACCGTCAGTCGTTGGACTCTTTGCTACTTGGCGCCAAGCCAGAACACTCGTATCGATGCCCCTCAGCACTTCCATGATTCTCGGGATTCTTTATTTTGGCGTTCTGCTTTGGGATCAAATTGCCCTCCAAACTAATAGACGGGAATTGGGAGGAAGATCATTCAGTCCGAGTCTCGAATTGATTTCAACTATGCTAAGCAGCACTGCCGGAGCTGAGAGAGGTTACCTGCGAATCACCGCTCTCGCCGCGGCTTCGGAGCGGGCACGCTGAGCGACCGGCAGAATCCGATTCAACAGCCGGTCCAGCACCGAGGGACCGCCAAACCCGCCGAGGACTCCAAGCAGCATCGCCATCATCTGCAGTTGGGCTGGCGAGGCTTCAATGCCCGTCAGCAGGCCCACACCTTCAACAAGTCCGATCCTTCCCGCTACGAACACCATCATCCCGAGCACGACTGCGACTGGCGCGTTCCCGAGAATCCGAAGCAGCGGCCGCCGGTTCTTTAGCATTGGGAGGGTCTTCTTAGCATGGTGCCTCCGCAGGTCCTTGATGAATCCACCCACCACGCCACTGATCGCCGCGATCAGAAACAGATAGCCGATGGGCGGTAAATCACCGTCGAAGGTAAAGGTCCTGAACCCGGCCTCGAGGTCGCGACTAAGGGCGTCGTCCGCTCTGAGGCGGATTTCTCGCGCGCCCGGAGCGCCTTTGAGTGTGAACGCGACCTGCGCAGAGGGCGGGTTGCCGGGCAACGATACGTTCTTTTCACCGCGCGTGTTGTCAAACTCGACGCGATCGCGATCGGTCGGCGACGTCAGTCTAATCTCGCGATGATGATCCAGTTGAGTGATATCAATGCCGTCTGCGTCCACCAGCCTGATCGTCAGCCAGGCTTCTTCGTCGACTCGGATCTTCTCTCCTTCACGAGAGTCAAAGAGTATCTTGGCAGGCTTGGGCGGCAACGCCTCGAGGAACGCTTCGGCAGTCGGACCGTTCGGCAAAATCTGCGCGGTAACCGAAACCAATCCAGGCCGTTTCGCGGCAACGAAGACCCGTTCGAAGGACGCGGGGTTGTCGGCAGAGGTCAGCAAAAGCGCCCCCAACCCTTCGGCCTCGCCCGCGCGCATTCGGCATGGCGGGTTGGTCTTTATCTTTACGGACGCCGGCCCTTCGTTGCCTGACAGAAACACGGTGAATTGCGCAAGCGATGTGTTGTTGGCCGGCACCTGCTGGCGATTCGGTTCAATTTCCAACGGAGAGTCCGCGTACACCGATGGACAGAATAGCCGGGAAATCAAAGAGCGCTTGCCGCCGGTAATCAGGAGATAACTTTGATCGGAAGCAAGTCCTTCAGAGTTTGCGCGGACGAGCGTCTTGCCAGGATTATCGGCATAGAGGACGGCGCGCGATGCCGAAGACTCACCCTGCTCGATCGCAATCTGGACGGGTGAGATTCGGCCCGAACCTGAGTAGCCGGGACCCGCCGGCGGCTGGTCGAACCACACAACACGCCTTCGGTCATTGGGCACCCGATTGTAGTTGCGGTCGAGCAGCTCGACTTCCAACCGAATTGTCTCTCCGGCGTTGACCGCGGTGCGCTCGAGCTTCAGACGCAGTCGAAACGGATATTGTCTGCCGCCTTGCGCCGACGCGGTGATGCTCCAGACAAGGCTCACAAGGATAAACGACGCGAGCAGGGCGATCCCCAGCTCGCGCTTGATTGTTCTTTTGTACATAACGTGTTCCTCCTGCATGAAAGACCGGAACCGCCCTATATGCCTGAGACATAAGTAAACGAACCGGAGAGCAGTGGGGCGCGTGCCTTCAAAATGGTAAGAGAGACTGCGGCTGACTCGAAAATCGCGGGGCTCGTGTCATGCTTCGCAACTATGTTTCCGCCGCAACGGCGGCGAAAGTCTTTCGCGACCGGCAGGAGTCTACGTCCGGAAGCGCGCGGAGCACAGGTGCATTGACGTATTTCTTGGAGGGCGGCGCCACAGTCCCGGCCTGTGGGATGCCGCAGTCGAAATCCCTGGGAGCGCAGGCATCCTTGCCTGCTGATGGGGATTGTGCGAGAAGAGGCAGGCAGGGATGCCTGCGCTCCCAGGGAGAGACCTTCGGAGGCGGCGGTTCAAACGGTTGCGAGCGCGCGCTTGAGTTGCTCTACGGACGTGTTGCCGCCTGAGCAGACAAGCCCGACTTTCTTGCCTCGCAGCTCGTCGCGCATTCGGAAGGCTGCGGCCAGCGGGGCGGCGCCCGCAGCTTCTGCAAGCGTGTGCGCGCGCTCGATCATCCACACCATCGCTCGCTGGATGTCGTCGTCCGTCACCAGCACGAACCGGTCGAGCATCTCCCACATCATCTGCTGCGGCAGCGAGAAGGCCGAGCCGGTTGCGAGTCCTTCGGCGATCGTCCGGTCAGGCGCTTCCACCAATCGCTTCTGACGCCAGGACTCGTAAGCCGCCGGCGAGTCCTCAGACTGGACGCCGATCACCTCGAGCCCCGGTTTGATCGTGCGCGAAGCGAGGCAGACCCCTGCTACGCCGCTTCCGCCGCCGACTGGCACGACGATCACATCAAGCGAGGGCTCGTCTTCCAACATCTCGAGCGCTTCGGTTGCGACTCCGGCGATCAGCAGCGGCTCGTCACCCGAGTGGATGTAACGGTAGCCGCTGCGCCGAGCCAACTCCTCGCAGTAAAGCCGCGCTTCGTCAAACCTTTCGCCGTGAAGGATGACCTCCGCTCCCATCCCGCGCATCGAGGCGACCTTGCCCGGATTCGCGGCTTCCGGCACAACTATTCGCGCGGTGACGCCGAACAATCGCGCCGCAAACGCGACTGACTGCCCGTGGTTTCCAGTCGACGCGGCGATGACTCCTCGTGTTCGTTCTTCTTCGCTGAGCTGCGAGATGAGGTTCACGCCGCCGCGCACCTTGAAGGCACAGGTCGGTTGATGGTTTTCGTGTTTGATAAAAACTTCGGTTCCGATCAGATCGTTGATTGCCGCGTACGAGTGCATCGGCGTGCGAAGAAGATAAGGAGCGATTCGCTTCCGGGCGGACAGCACGTCTTCAAAAGCCGGAGCTTTCATATGTGGTTCACTATCGCGGTCGAGTTCATTGCAGTCAAGCGTGAAGACGCGCGGGTTCGGAGCTCGGGGTTCGGAGTTCGGCGTTCGGAGTTCAGGGTTCGGAGCTCGGGGTTCGGGGTTCGGGGTTCAGAGTTCAGAGTTCAGAGTTCAGAGTTCAGAGTTCAGAGTTCGGGGTTCAGAGTTCAAGCTTCAACTTGTTCTTTCCGCCGTCTGAACGTGAGAGGCAACCTGAACTCTGAACCCCGAACCCCGAACCCCGAACCCTGAACCCTGAACCCCGAACCCCGAACTACCGTTGAGCGCCGCTGCTTGCCGTCTCGATGTAGAAACCGAGATCATCGCCAAGCAGCTTGCGAATTTCGGCCGGCTGCTTCACTCGGTACCGCGCGTCGTTTGTCCGCTTCACGCTTGTGTTTCCGGGATGAACGATGGCTACGAAGAAGGTCGTATCCTCGAGCGCAATCATCCGACGAGCGCGCGCCCCCCAAACAAATCGTGTGTCTTCGCCGACGTTGATGTTTGGGAACGGGTTCTGTCGCCAGAAAGACTTTGTGTAGCAAAGCGTGCTGCCGGCAACCCAGAACTTGCTGCCTCGCGGATAGACGTATTCCCAGGCCCGGTCCGTGCGAGGATCGTAGAACAACGGCCGATCGAGCCCGCAAAGATCAGCGCCGCTGCTTGTCATGCTCTCCACCTGATAGCCGAGCCGCCGGGTTGCCATCCAGTCGTCGTCGTCCCAGTGAACGATCAACTCGCCGCGAGCCTGCTCGCACGCGAAGTTTCGTTTTGCGCCGATCGTCGCCCGCGCTCCGAGACGCAAGTAGCGAACTCGCAAGTCGGCCGGCGCAAGATCGCCAACTGCGTCTTCGCCGTCGTCAACAATAATCAGCTCGCTGTTCACGTAGCTCTGCCGGAGGAAGTACTCGATAGCTTGCCGCGCGAATGATCGGCGGTTGTAGGTCGGCATGATGCAGCTAACCAGCGGTCCTTCATTTGGATATTGGAGTGCGGCGACTTGTCGCCGCTTTTCCTGATTCGAGTGAGACCAAAGCGGCGACAAGTCGCCGCACTCCAAATTCATTGCCGAAGCACCCAGGTCCAGCGCGCTAGATGCGGGCGGGACGTCCGCGCTCCCAGGCGCTTGCGATCTCGAAGCGTAGAAGGTGCGATCGCTTGCCGGCATCCGGGGCTCGCCCACTCTAAGCCAGCCGCGACTGTCGAGAAACTGACCACAGCTAAACGACCAACTGTTGGTCGCGTGTCTCACGTACACGAACAGTCCCTCGCGATGCTCTCTTGCGAGCCTCGCCCCTCGCCGGACGACTTGCCGCAAGAAGCCCGCGTCTTCCGCGAGCGAGCAGTCGGGATAACGGGCGAGCTTCTCCCAAACCTCCCGCCGGTAGACCAATGTTCCGCCGTGAACGTCTTCGACGAACAGCCTTCGGTGAAGCTCGGGAGTGCAGCGCCAGAACTCCCAACGCGGCAGATCGAAGAACACCTCCGCCGTGAGCGCAGTGATATCGGCTTCGCCAGAGATCAGCGGCGCCGCCTGTACGCTCAAGCGCTCGGGTGCGTACCAGTCATCGTCATCCCACTGCGCGACGATGCTCCCTTGCGCAAGCTCGCAACCGAGGTTGCGTTTGGCGCCGATGCTCTGTCTCTGCGCAAGTCGCACATATCGAATGCGCGAGTCATCCGGCCACAGGCCTTCGAGACTTTGCCGGCCATCGTCGATGATGATCAGCTCGCGCGCCGGATAGTCCTGCCGCTCGAAGTACCGAATCGACTGAAGCACAAACTCCGCGCGATCTCGAGTTGCCATAACACAACTTACCAGCGGGGGAGGGGGCTCAACTCGGATCTGGAGAGGGGCCGCCGGCAAAACCGTTGAGTCCGCCGAACTGGCTAAGTCGCTCGCGCTGGAAGCCTTCGCGCTCACATCGCCGGCAAGCTGAATCTTCAATTGAATCAACGCAGCCGGCGCGAAGTGCTCGCACTCGTCTCCCTTGCAGTGCGGCTCGTAGTCCGTGCGTTCCCGGCGAAGCCTCAGCGCACAGAATTTGTCCTGGTAGCGGCGCTTGCTTGCTTCGAAGCGACGTGCCTCCTCCAGTCTTCTGCGCGCGTTGAACGGCACCCGGTGCACGTAAGCCGCGCACGCCCAAACGCCGCGCCAGCCGGCTCGCGCCGCGCGAATGTTGTAGTCCATCTCCCAGCAAGGCCCGAGACCGTAGCCCTCGTCGGCCACGCCGATTGCCTCCACCACTTCGCGGCGCACCGCGTAACAGAAGTCCGAAAGACTGTAGAGGGGTTCGAGCGTTCGGTTTGTCCAGCCGTAGCGGCGCTCCGCTTCGCGAGCGGTTCGCGCTATTTCGCCGGCCCTTCCCTCGGCTCGCGGAAACGCCGCCTGTTCGTTCCAGGAGAGATTGGTTGAGGGCCCAGCCAGTCCGTTTCGCGGGTCGGCTTCCAGCGCTCCAAGAAGATAGTCCAACCACCCCGGCCCAACTTGCGCTCCGCTTTCAAGCTGCACGAAAACATCCGCGCCCGAGAAACTGACAAGCCGGTTGAAACACGCGGCCGCGCCGAGCGGCTCGGTTGTTCCAGCTTGCGTGACGCCGCGCACAGTTGCCAGGAAAGCGGCCGCGGCTGCGTCCGGACCGTCAGGCAGCAGTACGCACTCGACGTTGGCTGCTGTATTCGCCCGCACGCTTGCAAGCGTTGCTGCTAATCGTTCCGGATCGCTGTGAACGTGGATCCCCACGCAAACCCGCTGCATCTGCCTTAGTCTCCTTGTACGGGCGGCCCTCCGTGGCCGCCCCTCTTCGGCTAACAGAGACTTCTTTCCAAGAGGCGCCGCCACAGAGGGCCGCCCCTACAGGACCACAGCCAAGGCCAACTAAACCTCAACGCCGCGGTTCCAGCACATAGATCTCTCGATCGCACCGCGGCGGCCAACTGTTCTCCAGATTCCCGAAGTCGTTCCCTTCCAAATCGAGTCTTGTTCGGAATGTCACCGAGGTGTTCGTGTTGTTCCTGATCATCTCGAACTGCTCTCGCGATGGACTCCACGAACCCGGAAACTCGATGACGGTCACTCTTGCCTGGTTGACCAGCCGATAAAGCTCGCGGTATTGATGGGGTTCCAACCCCTGGATTTCCAGGCCTAGCATCACCAATCCATATTCGGCCGCTGGAGGAATGTGCCAGTCTACATCCTGGAATCTCGCTCGTACGTGGGAGACGCGGCACGGCTTGCCATTGACTGTGTTGAAGCGATTCTCCCTGATGAACGGATCCAGAACCAGCACGCTGTCATGTGTACCCGTCAGGAAATTGTCGATCGGAGTCTTGGCGCCGCCGATCTCTATGACAGAGCGGCACGACTTCACAAAATGAGCCGACAGCACATACCGCGTCGAGAACGCAGTGCTTTCGAGATACTTCCATTCACGGCCGCCCGAAGAAAGCGGTTGTGCATCGGGATGACGGGTCGTTCCAATCAAATCGGCGCCGGTCTCGGCTTGTTCAAAGGGCGCGCATTTGAAGCGCGAGCCCTCGACCGCTTTTCCGATGCGTACCAGCGCTGTGCCCGCGCCGATGTCGGGGAAATCGACAACCTCACAGCCGGACAGCGTTCGGATGTGTTCAATCACACCACTCACACCGGCGCCGGGGCAATTCGTGTCGTGCAGAGTTACGACCGAGCCTTCGTGCAGGAAGTGCCTATACGTTTCGAAGTCCTCGAGGCACGCTTCAAAAGAGTGATCGGCATCGATATGCAGGTAATCGATCCGGAGGTCATTCTTCTCGAAGAAGCTCCTGGCGGCATTTCGAGTCAGATCGACTACAACCTCAACCTCCGGGAAGTGCTTTCGAAAGAACGAGTCTTGAGCCAGCCAGGCAGGAGCGCCCCAGCCAGCCGCCGGGTTGTTTCCATCAACTAGAATAGTGCGGCTGGTCTCGGCGATTCCAAGGTCGCGCTGCGCTTGGCGCATAACCCGTGGAACGAATCCGCCACCCGAGCCGAGACACACCGCGACCCGCGCTTTGAGAGCGTAGACGATCGCGTAATACAGCATTCCGAATCCAAGGTAGTCCTGATCGGCCCCGTGGCTGTCCGACCACGGAGCTTCGCGCGTCAAGCACTCTTCTATCACGCTCTTATCAAGCAACGCAGCGTTCATTGATCACCTCTGGACTGCCCGGCAATCCAAACTCGTACGGGCGTCAGCCCGCGAGATTAGACCTTGCCGCCTGGTACGCCTCCTCCGGTTCCAGCTCCCCGTCGAGGAGCTCGCCAAGCGGACCGGCGAATACCTCGATGTTGTCCATGGCTGAGAGCATCGCATTGCGAATGAGCGGTTCCGCGAGCTCCGCCGCGCTGAAGTCGATGCTCGATTTGTAACGGAGCGTGCCGGTGCCGATGTTCAGCTCGAAGTTGCCGATAATGAGCCCATAGTTTGCCCGAGTGATAAATTCCGCGACCTTCATTCGCAGCTCTTGCGGCACAATTCCCTTGAAGTTGAAATGGGCGATGAACCGCTCTTTCTCGACCATAATCTGGGTGACACACTCTTCGGTCGGCCCTTCGAGTTCAACCGTGAAAGCTTTGCCCTGAGGGAATGGTTCTTCCCGCGGATTGAGCTGCATCTTTGTGAGGAAGGCTCGCAGGGTTTCTACTGCCTTCAAGCCATTCTCTGTCGCGGTATCGGAAGCCATGTGCGTCTCCTTTTTCTGTCCTGGTCAAACATCGTTGTGACAACAGCCTTGTTTGCGGCTCGCTTCTCTTTGCCGGGCGCCGAATTGTGTCGCAGGCGCGCCAATTATTTCACTACAACCCAAATTCGACAAAGATAGCCGTCTCGTGCGCGATCATATCGGCAGGCGGCATTGGCGCGCGCATCTCTCCAGCACCCGGCGGGTCGTCTGCTGCACCGAGCGAACGATTTGGCGAAGAGGCACCGGGCCATAGATTCTCGAGCTTGCTGAAGAACTTCCTATGCCGCTTCGCCGCCGCCGCCTGGACCTTCTCGTTAGTCGGCGGGTCGGTCACCGGTGAACCCTTCGTGGTCAGCAACGCCGCCGCCGCGCTCACCTTCAAAGCATTTAACACCGTTTCGTAGTGTTTAATCATCTTGTCAGACGAGATGATGTGCCGCCGATCGATGTCGTCGAGCAAAGTCCCGTCAGGTCTGTGCGCCTGCGGATACAGGGTGCGGAATAGTCTCTTGAGTTTCGGCGTGAACCCTGGCCGCTCTAGCTTGATCGAGCACTGCGGGTCATCGGTGGGGCGTACCGCCGTCGGACCGTCAACCGGCGGACTATTCTCGCCCCGAATGTGCGCGACTTCTTTCTGCTCAGTCTTGTTATCGACGATCAGTTGAAGCGATTTCACCTTGTACTTGATCTTGATCGCGGTCAACTTCTGGGTGATCTTTGCATCAGACAAGCTCTTGTCGCCGACCAACGGATTGGCCTCCGCCATCGCGGACTTGAGAGCTTTTGCCTTCTCCTCTTCAGATCGCTCATCCTTCTTATCTTTCCCAAACAGCTTGCCGAACAGCGCCTTCGCCTTGGTGACGATAAAGTTGATCGCGGTGTCTATCGCCTTGTCGACAGCGTCGCGGACTCTGTCGATGATGCCCTTGATCTTGTCGGCGACCTTGCCGAGACCGGCGAAGCCCGCGAGGAAACTGATGGCCAGCGACAGCATACCGGCCAGAACGGATTCCACGCGGCTGGCAGCCGCGCCGATCGCACCGCCCGCGATCGCGACTATCGAGTCGACGAACGCCGTAACGACCTCGACGATCTTCTTGATCTTCTCCACGAAGACCATGATCGTGTCGTAGATCGAGATGATCGCCGAGATGAACCCGGCGCCGGGTATGAACATCGCAACGAATTTGGGAATTGCCTTTTTGACGACTATTCCGACTATTAAAGAAGTGATGCCGCTTATGACTTGATCCTTGAGATCGGTAAGCTTGTCTTTTATCACCTCCCAGGCCGCGGCTGGCCCGCCCTTCACAAGCGCGACGATCACATCGAAGGCAACTTCGAGCCCGGCCATTATCTTTTCGCCATTCTTGCCGAGCGCTGTCACGAACTTCGCACGGATCTGAGCCCACGTTATCCCGAGCACGCTCAGAGCGAACTTGCCAACCTCGGGAAGCGAGAGGGCCTTGGGGATGTACACGCCGGGCAGCGAGCCGATGAGCCAGTCGATCAGCCCTCTCTTCAGGTGCGTCAGGAATCTGCCCGAAAAATTCTGGAAGCCGAGCTTCGCCGCCTTCACCAGGTTTCCAATGAAAGGAATCGGGTTCTTCAGGATGCTCTTGAGCGCTGCGCCGGTCTTCTTCACATAGCCGAACGCGCCCGGGCTGACCACGTCGAAGATGATCTCGAGCAGGTTCCAGATCGTGTTGCCTGCCCAGCTCGTGAACCGTCCGAGAAAGTCTCCGAACACTGCTGCCAGTTTCGCAAAAGCCCGCGGGACTAAAATGATGTCGGCCAACTCTAGAGCTTGGAAGGCGGCGACGAACAGACCCGGGATCTCGTTGACAAACCCCATCAGTTCGCTGAGCGCCGTCTTGAACCACGCGAAGGCGCGCGGGATCGCGTTGGCCTTCTGCATGTTCTGCCAGATCTCGTCCTGGCCGATGAGCTTCATGAAGGGGCCGATGACGTTCTCAGCCGTCTGCGGGTACGCGTCGCCCGTGATCGGGTCCTTGCCCATGACGGCTTTGAGCAGCGCGTAACCCTCGGTGCCTTCGGCAAGTTTGGCGACTGGAAGCAGAATGGCTTCTTTGATGAACTCGATGATTCCTGTGACCAGGCCCGCGGCGAAAGTGATGATCTGGTCGATCGGCCCGGTGAAGATGCTCTTGGCGCGGTCCCAAACACCGCCCAGGTCGAGGATGTCTGACCAACTCAGCGAATCGAGGAAGTCCATCACCGCCTGTTGGATCGAGCCGGCGGCCATTCCGAGCGAGCTTATTTGTTGTTCGACCCAGGCGCCGACTTTGTCGAATATGCCGTTGTTGTCGAGCGCTTCGGTGATCAGTCCGCCGCCGGGCATGAACTCAACCAGCGCGCGCAGTATGTTGGCCGCGCTGCGGTCCACGCCGCTCATGTTGATGGGGTTCATGCCGAGGATGATCGTGAACATGCGGAAACCCGGAATCAGGTTCGCCTTGTCGGCGAAGTAATCCAGCGCGTCGCTGAGACCCAGGCGTTGAACCTTCGGGGCTGAATGTTCGGTGACGCTGACGTCTTCGCTGCGCTGAACGGCGGCGCCCTGCTGAACGGCGGCGCCCTGCTGGATCGTGTGAGTCAGCTCATGCGCAATCAGCTCTTTGCCTTCCTCGCTCTCGGGTTTGAACTTGTTCTTGCCAAAGAAGATGTGATTCCCGGTCGTGAACGCTTGGGCGCTGACCTGCTTGTTCAGCTTCGCGGCTGTGTCTCCGGTGTGGACTCGAACTCCGCTGAAGTCAGCGCCGAAGCGCGGCTCCATGAAACTGCGCACGCCGGACGGCAACGGCGAGCCGCCGGCCTTGCCAGCCTGAATGCGTGCCGCGATGTTCGAAGCTCGGCTCGGCCCTGCAGCAGCCTGGCGTTGGATGACGGCGTCCACGGGGCTTCGCTGAATGAGCGCAAGTGTCAGAGCAGAACGAGGGAAGGCGGCTCCGCGCTCTTTGATGGGATGAGGTCCGATGTTCGCAGAGCCTTTTACCAGCCTGAAGACGGTGCCGGTTCCAGTAGCGGTGTAAGAAGTCGAATCCCCGCGCGGGGACATGCGCACGACTTTTGAAGCTGTGCTGCTTGCTTCCTTTTCGGCTGCATCGTGCGGCGAGGAGACGGCAATTGATGAAGCAGCCAGCGGTTGGATCGCGTCGGCGGAACGACCGAGACTAGCGCTGCCCAGTCTGAGCGGAGGAGGGTCATGGTCGGTCAAACCAAGCGGCGCTACAGAAGAGAGCCTGGAAAGAGCAGGCTGCCGCCTTGCCGCCGGCTTCGGGGCCGGAGTGGCGCTGGTTGTATCTTTGCGAAGAGCTACCGTTCGCATGAGTACTTCTCAGCCGGCGAACCTGGCCCGGTTAGAGCGAATTCGCCGGCTTCGTTGCCTCCCTATTCGAGGCCAAATCGCTGTTTGCGCGACCACTTGCTCAAACTTCATCGGAGGAAGGTCCCCCACTTGGCGGCGTTCTTTTCCTTGAGCTTTTGAACGCTCGCAGTGACCTTCTGGATGTTAGTCACTTTTGGCAGCCCTTTTCTCCCGGAGTAAATTGCAAAGACATCTTCGGTATCTTTCTCGAACTCCGACCTCGCGACGTCCACAAACCGCTTTATGCGTGCATCGCCGGCTTGCTTGCCTTTCACTGACCACTCACCCTGAGGAACATCCAGATCCTCTGGGAGCTTGCCGAACGTCCGAGTTTGGTTGTGCCTTAGTTTCTCAGTACGAATCGAGATGCCTTGACTGTCCGCATAGCCACCCACCGCGCCATGCTTCACTCCGAGACCGGCGAGCCTTTGACTCATATGCTCTCTGAACCCCGGAACCGGTTCGCGGTCCAGATACGTGGTGATCCATCTCCTCAGCCGTTTGAGAATCGCGTTTTGCGGAACATGATGGGCGGTCATATCGGGCTTGATACCCAGGTCATTGTAGGAGCCGACTTCGGCTTCGCCGTCCAGCAACTCATCGCCCACCCCTATCAAGCCCCAAATCGTTTTTATCAGGCCGAGCAGGGTATTCGTCTCTTTGAACAGGTCCTGTTCAGGCTTTGTTCTGCCGCTCCGCGGCACAAAGACCGCCTCGAGAGTGTCGGCCGCCTTTTGCCTCTGGGCGAGCGCATCTGTGTATGTTTTCTGGGCCTGTTTCTTCTTCGTCTTGTCTTTTATCGAATCAACCTTGGGTTTGAGGTTGTAGATATATTGCACCACTGGAGCGGTGCTGCTCTGGACGACCAACTCGCCCTGCGGCGCCTTTGTATCGACCGTGAGTGTGTGAGTCTTTCCATCCGGTTCGGTGAACGGGAGCCGCGGAAAGAGAAAGTTCTTCACCTTCTCGGCGGTCTTTTTGACCAGTTCCTTCCCGCCCGCAAACAACTTCTTCGCTTTCTCCGCAATCCACTTCGCCACCTTGTCGAGCACACCATCCACCTTCCCTTTTATCGTGTGCAGGACTTTGCGTATCGCGCTTGTAATGCCGGTCAGCCGCAGGAATCGCGCGAGGAACTCGATAACCAGCACAAGCCCGCGGGCCAGGCCTTCTTCCAGCGCACCGGCCGCCGCGCCGATGTTGCCGGCAGCGATCTCGGCAATCGAGCCAAGGAAGCTGCCGATCATCCGCATGATGTCTTTTGCTTTTTGGATGAAGAACACGACTGTGTCGTAAATCCCGATGATGGCCCGAATAATGCCGGCTCCGGGAATGAACATCGCGAGAACGGTTTTGATGGCTTCTTCGATGACTTTCCACTTGATCCAGTCTTTTATAGCGGTGACGAACGCGTCTTTCATCTCCGTGCCGATTTGTTGGAGCTGCTCCCACGCCGCCATCGGTCCATCTTTGATGAGCGTCTTCAGAACGTCGAACGTGGTTTCCAGTCCTTTAATAACCGGCTCCGGTATGTACTTCACAAGATGCGCGCGGATGTTCGCGTAGCTGATTCCGACCATCTGGAAAATGACGCTGAGAATCCCTTTCAAGTCCCAGGTGCCGGGCAGTTGCAAGCCCTCAAGCGAACCCGTGAGCCATTCGAAGACAGCGTTCTTCAGGTGAGTTAGAAAGTTCTTGCCGAAGTTCTTGAAGCCGAGAGATGCGGCGTTTATCAGGTTCTTCACGAACTTGATCGGCCCGGTGAAGATCGCCTTGAGAACGGCGACGCCTTTGTTGATGATGCTTTCGATTTCGGCCAGTGAGAAACCAAACTTCTCCAGCGCCCAGGTGAAGAATTTCTTCGCCGCCCAAAGCAGCAGCTTGCCGAGCTTCGCAAGCGCGCCGGCCATCGCCTCTTTCATCTTCTCGATCTTCTCGTCGATCGCTTTGATCGCCGCCGTCTGCTTGTCCTTTAGCTGGTTCTGGAGGTCTTCTTCTTTCTTTGCGATGAACTGGTCGAGCCCGTCCAGCTTCGAATTCATGTCCTCGGCTGCTTTCTTCCCGATGTCCTGGAGGCTCGGCTTGAGCTTGCTTACGAAATCCTTGATCTCGGCTTTCGCGCGTTGCAGTTCGTCCTTGCACTCCTGGATCACGCGTTTATTGTCGGCTGAGATGTCGGCAACGAGCTTGTTGACGGATTCGACAAACGCCGAACGGTTGCGTTCGAAGATCGCCTTCACCGCGGGCAGATCGTCCATGCCCTTCCACCAGTCCCTGACTTTTCTGGCCCAGCCGAACCACCCGGAGTAGCGATCATCCTTGAAGGCGTCGAGCTCGCGATTGACGTTGTCTTCGAATGCCTTGGACTCTTTTGCATTGCCGTCATCGAAGCGTTTCATCGATTGCGTTTCGAGGTCGGCGAGCTTTTTCTTTACCTTGTCCTGCGCGGCGGTGTAGATACCGTTGACCTTTGCGGCAACCTCTTCGCGTTTTTTCTCGAGATCGCTCTTGGCGGTCTTTTGCTTCTGTGAAGTAGCCCCTAGTCCTTCCTTTCGCTTGGCCTTCAATGCGCTGCGCTCTTTGTTTTCTTCCTGCTTCAGATCCTTGTCCACTTTTGACGTTTCCTGCTGGGCGAACTTCTGCACCGCCAGAGGCTCAGTCTTCGCAGCTTTCTCGAGTCCTTTCTTTTCCTGGTTCGCCTTGGCGAGGTCGCCGCTATCCACCATGTCAAGCTGCTCCTGCGTGACACCTTCTTCCTTGAGCTTGCTATCAGCCTCATTTGTGTACTTCGAAACGTCGGTGTGCTCTTTCTGAAGCGGGGCGATCGCGCCCTGACCGAGGTTCAGTCCGGCGGTAGCCGGAGTCGCTTCCTGAGGCGGCAGGGCTTCGGGCTCGTGTTCGCGCGGAGCGGGCGGCGGCGTTTGCCTCATGTCCTGGAAGGTTGAGACAACTGCGTCCTTGTCGACCTGAACAACCTTCAGCACATCGGCGCCGGTGTGCTGGGCTTTCATGTCGCGCTTGAAGTTGTCAACATCCTCGACGCTTTTCGGGATGTTTTCGGCAAGCTTTTCCTGAAGCTTCTGTTTGCCTTTGCTCTCGTCGACAACGGGCGCGGGACGGCCGCTGACACCGGTGACTTGTACGTCGTTACTCTTGGATTGTCCTTCGCTGATTGGGATGACCACAGCTTTTTCAGTCTGCGTCAGTTTCTCGCCCGCATTGTCATGTGTCTGCTCGTTCCCTCGAAGCTTCTGCAGCCTGCCAAAGCCTCTGAGCAGCACTGGGCCCGCTTTCCCTGCGAGGTATTGCCCAACCTTTCCCGGACCGATTCCCTTCAGAGTCGGTGATGCGCCGCCCCTGAACTTGCGGCCCGCCAGACCCTTTCCCCTTCCGGGTTTCCCTCCTTTTCCCGGGATCTTTGGTTTCGGCTTCTCCTCCTTTTTGGAGAGCTTCTTTACGTCAGGAACCGCCTGTGGTGCGGGACCCTTGCCTAGTTTTTTCTCTCCCGCTTTTGCGTCGATTTCGAGTTGGACCGCTTGTTCGAGGGTGAAATCGGACGCCAGCTCGATCAGATTGCCTTCACTGTTAAGAAACATTCCCTCAGGCGTGAACCGTTGTCTGAGGAGGATCGCGGGCGGCAGGGACTTTCGAGCGGCGGGACCCGTTGCCGGCCCGGAGCTTCGGCCGGGTGGGGCCGAGAGGCGCTGCGGAGCGGCCGGCTCTTTCTTGCGAGGTGCGGCGGTTCGCATTGAATCATCCTCGCTGGAAACTAGCCACGGAAGCCGTGCGCAGCGGGCAAACCGCACCCGCCTTTCGATACTCGCGCTGGACTGCCGATTCGATCTTTGAGGAAGTCACGATCCCGCCGTCCTCGATCGCCAGCAGCGAAGCGTGCAAGGCAGCGTTGCGAATCTGTCCGCCGGTCAGCGCGCAACGGCCTGCTACCTCGGCGAGCAGCGCGGAGTCTATCGCGTGACTCTCCGGCAGATGCATCTGCCAGATCGCATGACGCTCGGCGGCGCCTGGCGGCCGAAAGTCCACGACCACGTCCATCCTTCGTTGGAAGGCGCCGTCGATGCGATCGCCGGCGTTGGTTGTCACGATCAGAATCCCCTCGTAGGTCTCCAGCCGTTGAAGCAGGTAGTTGGTTTCCAGGTTCGCGTAGCGATCGTTCGCGTTGTGCACGCTGGTCCGCCCTGACAGCAACGCGTCGCCCTCGTCCAGCAAGAGAATCACGTCAAGCTCTTCGGCTCGCGCAAAGACTTGATTCAGGTTCTTCTCCGTTTCGCCGATGTACTTGTTCACGACCGCCGAAAGATCGACGCGGTAGAGGTCTTTCTGCAAAGCCGACGAAAGCAGCCTGGCCGCCAGCGTCTTTCCCGTTCCGCTCGGGCCCGTGAACATCGCGCGGACACCCGGGTTGAGCTGCGAACTAAGCGCGAAGCCGACCGCCTCACCCAGGCTCTCGCGGTGGCGGCACCTCGCTTCAAGTTCGTAGAGTTCGGCCAGAGTCTGCGATGCTACGGAGACCTGGCTCCAGTCGCCGGACGCGCCGATCTCTGCCGCGAGCGTGTCGAGCGCTTGCCGGTTCAAAGCCCGGCACGCGTTGCGAACGCCGCCCGGCGTTATCGACGCCGCGCCATCCAGCACCGCGTTTGACGCCGCCAACCGAGCAGCCCGCCGGATGTTCCCGCCGGTCATGCGATAGCGCTCACTGATCGTTTCGATCTCGTAGTTGTCGCTCGCAATCCCAGCAGCCGAAATGCTCGCGCGCCAAAGCAACCTTCGCTCCTGCAAACCCGGTGTGCCGGCGATCACGGTCAAGGCATTGTCCAGCGCTTCGCCGCTGACTCCGCCTTGCTTGCCTATCACGACGGCGATCGGGCCTTGATATCCGCCGAGCCGCGGCACCGCGACGTTCTCGCCGGGCGCGGCTTCAACAACGACCAGCGGCATCGCGCCAAGCAGCGTTGCCAGCGCGCCCGCGACGCCCCAGCGTTCGTCGTCCGGTCTCGCCGGAATCATCTCCAGAATTCCCAACCCAAGCTCGCGCGCAATGGCGCCGGCCAGCGTCCGTCTTCCGTTGCGCTGCGGCCCGCGCACAACCAACGCGCTCGCTTCACCGGATCCAAGCAGAGCCGGGATCATCGCCACTCGCGCCCGTAGTTCATACGGCAGAATCAGGTCATCAAGGCTCGAAAGGTCCTCACGCGCTCGAATCCGGGCCCAGTTCTCGATCTCGTCCCTGGTCTGGCCCTTGAGCACTTCCCATATCGGCGCGGGAACCTGAAGCGTTCTTTCCGAGCGCGGAGATTCCACGTTCCCGACTCGGAGCACGCCGAAGTCGATCAGTCTTCTCACCGACTCGTCGCCCCACCATTGCTTGATCAGACCGACCGTGGGCCGCCGCTGACCCGGCTGCTCCTGCATCGTCTCGAACAGCGATCCGAATCGCGAATCCTCTTCAACCAGCCCGACGCACAGCAGCGCATCAACGGCCTGCCGGTCGAGTCCGCCCACTTGCCGCAACCGCGTCAACGGAAGGCGAGACTCTGTTGTCGTCTCCCATTCGTCGAGCGAATCGCTCCACCAGCGCGCGGCTTCGTTTACCGCGAGCCCGTTCAACCCGTGCTCGGCCAGCTCGTCGTTGTAGCCGATCAAAAAAGGGAACTTCTCAAACGTCGCGTCGAACGAGCCAAACGATTGAAGCACCCGTTCGATTACGTTCAGCGCCGCGCCGTAGTAGCACAGCTTGAAGTGCGACTCAGGAGTAGCTTCGAGTTCGGAGAATGGATTTTGCGGCATATTGATCTCCGTGAGTTACTGGTAGTGAAAAGTAATGTATCGCCCCGCAGCGGGGACCCATCCGGCATCTCGATCCAGCCCAGCAAGCCGAATTTCGATCGGGTGCTTTTCCAGCGAGAAGAAAACATCGAGATGCGTTGAAGTGACGACGACCCGCGCGTGATGTTCTAGCAAGACTCCTGGAAGACTCTTGTAGGGGCGGCCCTCCGTGGCCGCCCCTTGTTGAGGCTGCGGCGAGGGGCGGCCACGGAGAGCCGCCCCTACATGTCCCGTTTTTGATTCCAACTCCCGCAATCCCAGCGCGCGAGCCAGCCGCGCGCGCAAGTACGGCATCAGCCATCCGAGCCAGCGCTCCAGCTTTGAGGTTTGAGATTCGGCCGCTGATCGCTCGGAACGAAACTCGAAGCCAGCGATTTGCCGGTAGTCTCGAGTCTCGCGCATGAGTTGCTCCTCAGGGTCGTCTTCAAGCGGCACGTCAACCGCGAGAAACCCTTCCGGATGCCAAACGCGCAACCTGGGAGCGCGCAACCTGGGAGCGCGGGCGTCCCGCCCGCCTCTCCTGAGATCGACCAACGAAGTGTTCAGCGGGTCATCAGTCACTTCCCATCGCCAGATGCATTCTTCAGGGAACGCAGCGAGCCACTCGCCCGGCAACCGCCAGCAATCGGGCGGTTCAAATGCTTGCCCGGGCGGTTCGTCCTCGCGGCGCCCGCTGAGTTGTGCAAGCAGTTTCCAAACGGCGTCTCCTTCGATTCTGCTGCCTGAAAGTGCCCGGCCTGCCAACGCAACGAAGTCCCAGATCGCAAGGTCGATCCCGGGTTGTGCGGGAGTTGTAAAGTCACCGTAGAGATTCAAAAACAAACCGGCGTTGATCAAGTAGAAGACTCCGCCGAACTCCGTTTCGATCTGTGTTTCAATTGGAAGCTCAAACGCTGTTCCTTCACCGGGCGAAGGACTTGCC
Organism: Candidatus Onstottus arcticum; assembly: GCA_038040485.1. Lineage (GTDB taxonomy): Bacteria > Acidobacteriota > Blastocatellia > UBA7656 > UBA7656 > Onstottus_B > Onstottus_B arcticum. The sequence goes on along the minus strand of JBBPIE010000018.1, from coordinate 67,404 downwards.
ACAAGCAATGATTCCGAGCTCGCCTCGAAGCCGTGCGCTGGCGAGTCGTCCTGTTGCATATTCAGTGGCTCGACTGGTGCGCTCGGTTTGGTGAGGCTTGTCTTGGTTTCGAGCGCGGGTGAACGCTCTCTCTCGTCGCTTCGGCCGGTGATCGCGCTCGAGAGTTCCGGGCGAGTACTCGCTCGATGGGAGTGTGCCGGTAATGATGAGTCCAGCGCGCGACTCGTAGGCGCTCGTTCATCGCGCTCTTCAAGCTTCACGAAATCTTGAGTTGCCGTCGAGACGTCTCGATGATCGCCTGACCCCTCGATCTCGTTTGCAGCCGCTGCCGCCGGGTCAGGTTCGTCGTGGGTTGCAGACCCGGCTTCCTTTCCATGCCATCGCACCAGCGCTTCGGCGAATGATCGCGATCGGACCACGGCCGGCGCTCGCACGAGCATCAGCCCGACGACGAGCAGACTCTCCTGAGCAATAGAGAATTCCTGCTCTCCGGTTTCTTTCACCCATCTCCGCCAGGGTGGATCTTGCACCGCGAGGGCTGCTTTGCGCTCTTGCCGTTCAAGCGTGACTCCCGGTTCTTCGGGCATATGAGCCTTGCTTTGAAGCAAGACGGCTTCAAGCGCGGCGGCCAACGCTTGAAGCGCGAAGCGGCGGGTGATGCCGCTGAGCAACAACCTCGATCCGAACTCGCCAAGCGACCCTACAAACGCCGCCGCCTTTCCACCGCTAGCGAGCCGCCCCAGCGCGACCGGCGCATACTCGAGCGCTTCTATCCAAGCGCGCACGAGAGCGCTCGTAGCATCCATCGCTCCGAAAACGCTCCGCCACCACCAGCGCGTTGCGGCCGTGCCTTCAAGCCAGTCGCTCGCGAGACACGCGAGAAACTCGGGCCGGTCGATAAATAAAACCGCTTCCGAGTTGAGCGGAACATACCCGAGCGCGGGACGCGCCGCGCGCCGAGCCAACTGGTCGAGCGACTCGGCGACTGCCCGCTCCCACGCCGGCGGAGCTTGCAGACTTCCGCCCTCGACTCGAAGCCCGCCCGGCAGCGGATCGCGCAGCTTGCGCACGCAAAGGATCGCCGAAGGCGGCAGGCCGGACGGATGCAGACTCGCGCCCGCCAGCGCGCGCTCCAACCGAATCCTCAACGCAAGCGCGTCCTTCGCGCCGCTGGTCGCGCGCAGCTTGTTTACATAAGTGTTGCCCGGCTCGAACATCTGCTTGATCCCAATCGCCGCATCTCGATTTTGGATTTTAGATTTTGGATTTTGGATTTAGGAAGTGAGTTTGGCTGTCTCTTGTCTCTTCCAATCCAAAATCCAAAATCTAAAATCCAAAATCGAACGACGCGCCTGCGAGCAGTCTCGCGACCGCGGCGCTGATCGGTTGCTCGGTTGCTGCCTGGTAGTATGAAAAGGCCGGCGACGGATTCACCTCGAAGCAGTACCACTCGCCTTCAGGGCTCAACCGGAGATCTACTCCCGCAAAGGGCAGGCGCATGACGCTCGCCAGGTTGCGGCAGCGCTCTTCCAGTTCCGGATCCAGACTGCGGGCTCGAAGCTGAACGCTATTCCCGTTTGGGTAGCGATAGTCGGTCGCGTCGGTGATCACCTCGGAGGCGAACACTTCGTCGCCGACTACGTGGACTCGATGATCACGGCCCGCGATGTAGCGTTGAAACTGAGTCGGGCAGCATGCAACGTCCGCAAGCCGCTCCCGGTGTTCCGACTGCAAACGCGAGACGATGCTGCGAAGTCCGCTCACTGATTTGTAGATGACAACGCCGTGCCGCTCCCAAAATGCCTGGGCTTCCTCCGGATCGGTCGTGACCAGAGTCTCGGGAACGCTGAACCCGCATCTTCGAATCAACTCGAGTTGGTATGGCTTCGAGCCGTTGACCGCCATGTTCCCCAGGCGATTCACGACCAGTGCCCGCGTCACTTCGGACCACGACGAGATCGCTTCATCGACCGCCACGGCGTGCTGCCACTCGGCGCTGTGCTGGCCGGCGCTCGCGACTTCCGGCGTCAGCCGCGAGTCATACGGGCGCACGTAGGCCGCGGTGACCTTGCGAAGATCGATCATCGCGGCGGAGGTCACGATCGAGCCTTCGACCTCAGCGCCCACCGAGAGACTGACTTCAGTGCCAAGCACGTCTCGCTGGTCCACGAAAACCGCCGGCAACCCCGCGCTCTGCAGCTCTTCGTAAACCATCGCCAGGGGCGGCTCGGTCCCAAGTCCCCACAAAAGGATCACGTGACACCTCCGGTCAAAAGCTCGAGTACGGAGCCGGCGGCGTCGGATGATGAAAGATCCGGGCACAGGCTCACACCGAGAAACTCAGCCGAGGACGCCGACGCGCTTGTAAAGAACACCGTCAGCAAATCGACGCCGGCGGCTTGCGCGAGTCTCCCGGCCTGGTCCTTGAGAGTCTCGTCGGCGAACCCGAAACGTGCCTTGCCAATGATTGTCACTGCGGCCGGGACTCCTTCGAAAACAGGAGGCACGAAGCTGGCGCCCGGCGCGCATTCACGCCGCAAGGTGCGCACGCGCATGCCGAGTTCGGCGGCCAGCCTCACCCACTCTGCCTCTCGCCAGTTTGGCCCGACCAGACAGGCCGGCCGCGGTTTGTTGATCACCGTGCATTCGAGAGCCGACAGCCACGCGACAAGAAACGATGTCATTTCCATGGCAACGTAGCTGCGGTCCTCGGCGACGATGTGCGGCAGATCGGCTTCGGTGACGCAGGGAAGCCGTGTGAGCACGGCTTCGATCTCGCGGACGGCGACGACTCGGCCGCCGATGACTGCCGTCGAAGCCTCCTTCGCCCCGGGATGATGACGCCATCCTGCTCGCGACAGATCTTCGGCGGTGAGCAAAGCGGCGTCCTGCGATGCCCAGGCGGAGACCAGTCCGGCGGCAGTCGCATCTGCGCGATTAGCGAGGACGACGAGCACTTGGCTTCTTCCTCCGTGGTTTGGGTTTGGGTCCGGGAGTAGCCGGTTCTTCGGGCTCCTCGGTCTCGCTCGCGCGATCGACGGCTTTCTTCTCAACGTGAGGCCGTTCTTCGGGCCGGATGAAGGCGCGGCCGGTGGCAGGATCGACGGCGTCTTCTGCTTCCGAAGGCGCGTTCGCATCCTGTGGACCCGACTTTTGGGGACGATTTATTCCGCCCACTATCCCGCCGCTGAAGGGAGTCGCCCCGCCGACTATGCCACCGGCGGTATCCGACGCCTTCTCGAAAGATTTGTCGCCGGCTTTTGTGTCCGATAGTTTTTCGGCGGGCTTTGTGTCCGTAGCTTTCTCGAAAGATTTGTCGGCGGGCTTTGTGTCCGATAGTTTTTCGGCGGGCTTTGTGTCCGTTGCTTTCTCGAAAGACTTGTCGGCGGCCTTTGTGTCCGAAACCTTCTCGGCAGCCGCAATCTTATCGGCAACCAGGGCTTTCTCGGTGACTATCTTCTCGACGGACTTGTCGGCAGCGGCGGCTTTCTCGAGGTTAATCTTCTCGATGCCCTTGTCGGCGACGGCGCTCTTATCGAACGTCTTATCGGCGGAGGCCGCTTTGTCCGCGGCGGCCAACTTGTCGGGTTGCTTGATCGATTCAAGCGCGTCGAGTCTGGCCAGGATAAAGTTTATGAGGTCGGCGGTAATCAAGTCGCCGGGCTGAACTCGCACCCGCGGTTGAGGCGTTATCACTCCCCCGCCGGACGAACCCGTCCCGGATCCTGTCCCCCCCGAACCCCCACCCGGATTGACCACACCGCCCGAACCGCCCGGTGTTGCGACGAGGATCAAGTCGGGGTTGAACTCGAAGGCGGCACGGTTGTTGAGCGCCGGGACAACCTCTGCGCGAAGAGCCGGATTGATAGTGAATCGTTCTGCCATTTTGAGATTCCTCCTTGCCGAATCTGGCCCTGGGAACGCAGGCATCGTGCCTGCCTTCTTCCTTTGTCGTAACGCCAACAGCAGGCATGGATGCCTGCGCTCCCAGGGCATCCAGGGTCGAGCTACGAATAATTGCTATAGTTCCACCGCGCCACGTTGAAGAGCGCCTCCCCGTGGTATGGAATGTGCCCGCTCGCAAAGATCACGTACTCGAACGGCACGGGCGCCGGTGAGTAGGCTCGCGGGTCGTAAGTTTCGCGGACGGCGTATAGCCAGACCATCTCGCCATTGTTCAAGTCTATCGGCGCGTGACTCATGCCACGACGTATCAAGGCCTCGACCCGCGAGCCCTCAATAAAGATCGGCTCGCGATAGACTCGCTGTTCGAAAAACTTCGAGTACTTGAATCCGCGCACCGCGCCGGGCCGTGCCAGAGGGAGAACTCCGACCGGCGGAAGGTAGCGGAAGTACTGCGAGGCGACGACAGCTTCCGGATTCACAGTGCGAAGCGCGTCCAACTGATCCGCGAACTGGAGGAACATCGCTTCCGCTTCGCTCGCGCGGCGGTCGCCCAAAATCCCGTTCCATCTTCCATCAACCGACGCGCGCACCGTCGGCCGGCGCCCCGACCACATGTCCACAAACCGAATGCCGCCGCTTGCAGTCCAATTAAGAACCGCCAGCGGAACATCACAATCGGTCAGGCGACTGGGGCGAAGCTGGTCGAGCAACCCGTATCCTTCAGCTCCCGCGCGGAATGGATCGCTCACCAGCGACTTCATGTCGGCAACCCCGAAGCACTTGTACGCGACGGCGTTTCTCAGATGGTCGGCGTCGTTCAACTCGGCCGGTGTCAGGTCGAGCTGGATCAACCGGAACTTCACACCGTCAACGATGAACTTGGTGTTGCAGCCTGAGGCAGTGTTGTTCAAACCGCCGATCAAGGCGCGGCCTTCGCGGCCCTGGGCCGGACAAAGCACAAGCAGGTACACCCCGGCTCCGGTAACATAGCTGCCTGACTGAAGCGGCTGGCATGCGTTGAAGCCGGCCTGCGCGGTGACCGGCAAGTTGAGAGCTTCCGCGGGTCGAACAAGCGATACGACTGTCTCGGTATTGAGTCTGAGCGCGTCTCCGTATCGATTGATCGCGAGCCCCGGCTGTACGCTAACGATTGGATCATTGCCGGCTTGATTGGCCTTCGAGACTTCCAGGCCGTATGCGATGCCGTCTCCGATCGCTTGCCCAAGCGCTTGATTGCCCGCGCGGTTAGCTTGCTGCTCGCTGCTCAAGTCTTCAGCCGACAACAATCGCCCGTTGAAGAAATTGTTCGAGCGAATGCCGCCGTCCAGAATTGCTTCGCTTAGTTGCCTCGTGTTCATGAGCTGCTCCGTTCGGGCTTATGGGAATTGGCTGATCTCAACCATGAAACCGTTTCTGACCGGCTCGTTGTTCACCGCCACCCGCACGACTATTCCGGTTTGTGCCGAGGCGCTCACACTTGCGAGCCCGGGATCGTTCGAAGGAATCACTTCAAAGTCCGCCGCCGCCTGGCCCAGGATGTTGATCGGAGTGCCTTTCACCACATATCTGCCGTCCGCCGTGAAACCGGGGAATCGCAGCAAGTAGAGCGGAAACTGAGTGAGCGGCAGCCGCTGAGCCCGCAGACCGTTAAAGGAGAACAACGGCAGCGCCGCGGCTGCGCCGTTCACGTCGAATCTGCCAGCCGCGATGATGAAACTGTTGCCCGGAGTTCCTTGCGCACCTGCCGGCCCCTGCGCGCCCGGAGCTCCTTGTGCACCTGCCGGCCCCTGCGCCCCCGGATTTCCTTGCGCACCTACCGGGCCCTGCGCGCCTGTGGCACCTTGCGGGCCCGTTTGACCTTGAGCGCCGGGCGGTCCCTGGGGACCCGCGGCGCCGCGGACGCCTTGCGGGCCGGGCACACCTTGAGGTCCTTGAGGTCCGGGACTCCCCCCGTCGCCTCCGCCGCCTCCTCCTGCCGGACCTTGCGGGCCGGGCACACCTTGCGGGCCCTGCGGCCCGGGCGGTCCTTGTGTACCTTGAGAGCCTTGCGGCCCAGCCGGGCCTTGCGGACCCGCCCCGCTCGCTCCGCCGCCCGCGCGCCCGCAGATCATCCACTCCTGCAGCAGGCGAAGATGGATCAGCGAGGGCCGGTGTTCTTCATCGACGACGATCGAGGCCGGATTCGTCACTTGCAAATCGCCGCTTGCAAGCCTGGTGATCGGTACGTCCACCGCCGCCAGCAACACACAGTCTTCGGTTCGCTCATCCGCCGAAGCCGGCGCGCCCCCGCAGCCGTGACTCCCGGCAAAGAAGTCGGGACGCCACATCGGCCTCAGCTCAGTCACCCATAACCGAAACGCCGCCCTCAAGTATTCGCATAGATCGTGCGGATGAATGTGAAGCGAACCCGGCGGCGAACCGAACATGTAATCCACAAGCTGGTCCGCGCCCGGCGCGGGAGGCGAACTCAACTCGTGTGAAGCCCCGCGAAGCGCCGCAAGAAAGTCGGGGAGCGGAATGCTGGCTGATGAATCACCGACCTCGACGCCGCGAAGCCACGCCACGAAGTCGCGTACCGCTTCTTCTTCGCGCTGGCCGGGCGCATCCAATCGCAGCTCGAGTTTGAAATCATCGGTCAGCCGGGAGGGCATCATTACATCTTCTTCGCTTCGGCAGGGCTCGCCCGGGATCGGAACGTTGTCGGTTGGACACTCGCGATACGACAACACGACGTACAGGCGAACGGAACTGGCCGGGGGCGAACTCAAGCGCGTGGCCAGATCGCTCTTTGTTTTGTCCAGCTTCAGCCAGTCGTTCAAGAAGGCGCACTGTGCTGAAGGCACTCGAATCAACTGGCCACAGGGGCTGGCGGCTGTGCCGGGCGAGACGGCCACTCGCGGGCCTGTAGCATCGCTCTCGATAAACACCCGCAGCCCGGACATCGTGCCGTAGCCGAGCATGTCGCGCGCAAGCCAGTGATCGCGCCCGGAGAGATACGCGAACTCCTGAGTAAAGTCGTCCGCACCCAGGACCATCCCCAGGTTGTAGTTGACGTGCTTCGTCGGATCGAGCGCGGCCGATGCCGGCGTCACGCGAGGAGTGAAAGTGCTCATAAGTCCTCTCCTGTTCGTTCGTCGCTTCTAACATGCGGCCGCGAGGGCCGCGTTTTTAGATTCGCTTCATGCGGCCGGGACGGCCGCGCTCCCAGCCTGTTCATTGGAACCTGTCTCGCCCGATGATCTGCCGGTCTGTTACATCCTGCGGGTGCGTGGGCGCCAGATAGGCTTCGGCTAGATGACCTTGCCCAAGAGTCATCGGGCTCATAAGCTGCGGAGCCCGGCTGCCCAGATCCAGCACCGTGTCTTCGCCAAGCCGGGCGCCGCCGACTCGGAACATGTTCCAGAAGAACTTCACATCGAACACCGTGTGCGCCGGCTTCTCCCAGTTCACGATTCGCGCGGCGAGATCGCGGCGGTGCTGATACTCGGCAGTATCGGGCGACTGTCCCGGCGGCGCCGGCAACAAAACCGTGAACCGGTGAGCCGCTCGTTGCATCGCGAGCAACACCGCCTCGAAGCGATACCAGTCCTGCAACGCGGCAGAGTCGGGCGGCAGTTCGTCGAAAAGCGGAACGCTGTCCAGCGACTTCCAGTGCTTCCCGTATGCTTGATTCAAAGCAGCGACGCGGCGGTATCGGCGCTCTAGAAAGTTCTGCCATCGCCTTCTGTTTGCTGAACCGGTTGCTGCAAGGAATTCTGACCAATCGTCTGATCGCGCGCCCGAAGGCTGATCGGCCGGGAGCGGAACGGCTTCGAAGCTCGCGTAGTTCGACGCGTGCGCGCTGTTGAGATCGGCGATGCTTTCGTACTGCCTTGCCAGAAAAGCGTCCCAACCGTTTCGCTCTGCGTCGGCGGCCGAGGGAACAAACCCGAGCGTTTCCCGCGCGAACTGTTCCCAGCCGCTCGCGATCAACTGAGCCGCTTCTGCCGAAACTCCTCGATACTCGGGGCGTCGGATCGGGAAAGCCACAACATCGCCAAGCTCGATTTGGAACGCCTCCTCAAAGAACCGCTTGTAGCGCGCGTTCAGATCGGCTCGTCCGTTCTCCGGCGTCCACCGCGCTGTCGGGGAGATCTCGCGCAAACCGGCCAGCTCGGTCGGGTCGCCAAGCGCGACACCCGGCGTGCGGCGGCTTCGATAAGCCTCGATGATTCGGATCCCTCCCCGCTGCGTAACATTTGCCGCCGGATCGAACATGCTCTCGTCCGCGCAGTCCTCCAGCGCAAGACGCAGCGACATCTGAAGGCCACGAATCGTGCCGCGATACTGGAAGAAAGTCATCGCGTGCTTGATAAACAGGCGACGCTTTCGTTCATCCCACGCCGGGTCCAAAACCACTGCGAGCCAGCTTGCCAGCCACTCGAGCGTCTCGGCCGGCGCGCTGCGCACGTCGAATAGCATCTGCGCCGACGCGATCTTGTCCTCGAGCGCGGTATAGAAACCCTCGAAGTTTGAAAGAAACCGGTCGAGGAACGATGCCGACTGTTCGTCCTCTCGATAGACTCCCGGCAGATAGTGCTCGAGATAAGAGAAGCGCGGGTAATAGGCTCGCAACGCGCGCAGCCGCGGAGTCGATCGCCCGTTTCCTGTGATCCTCAGCCTCAGTTGCAGGAAGCGGCCTCGCGCCCGCTGAAACAAAAGCTCCCAGGTCTGCATTGTGGTGATTGTTCCGTCACTCTTGCCAAGAGCCGACCCCTGCGAGCCAGGAGCGGGTTTCAGCTTTCGCGCAAACGGTTGCTCGGAACCATCGCTGCGCGAGTAGAGATTCGGCTCGGGCTGCCATTGCGTGAACGGAAGCTCGCTCGCTTCGTTAGCCGCCCGGCTCCACACCTCTACTCTTGTCTCGGGCGGTATGCACGCATCAAGCATCAGCCGGTGCCACACGCAATCAGGCTCGAGGCCGTCGAACCAGACCGGCTTGATTGGCGTCTCGATCACCGCCTCGATGGCGAAGCGCGGCCGACGCTGCTCGATCAGCGGCACCCAACCGCCGCTGAAGTCGTAGTACACGCCCGCACCCGCGCGCACCAAACCTCGTCCGGCGAACAAACGCATCGGCAAGTACTCGGCCAGCGGACCGAGCCGAAGGTTCTCGGCTTCGCCGAGCAGAGTGAAGGCGAACGACTGATTGCCTTGTTCTTCGACGATGTAGAGCGTGCCCCAATTCTTTTTTGTAGCGGAACTCGCGGGCGCGAACGCGAAGTCGTGTGCCCGGAGCGTGAACGCCGGCTGTTTGTCTTTTTCGATCCGCCCGGCCATCTCCTCTGTCGAAAGCGAGGCGCCCAGTTGCTTCTCGAAGTCGTAATGACGGATCAGCGAGAACGGCTCGCCGTGATTGCGGTCGAGGATCAGGATCGTGTCGTCGGGAAGCGCTTCGATTGCGATTGCGTCGATCGCAACCGGCGGAGACGACGTCTCCAGCGAAACGCCGCCCGCGAAGCTTCGAGGCTGATCGAATCTCGTCTCGCCGCCATCAACCGGTTGAAAGTCGGCGGGTTGGGCGGATGGCGCGGCGGCGGGAGCTTCGATGCTGAAATGGCGATCGAGCGCCCAGTAACGAGCAGGCGTGTTCGAGTTTGAAAAATCGCGGTCGAGTATCCAAACTCCGCCTCCGGGACGAGGCGACATATCGAACGGGGCGAACCCGATTTCTTCCGGCCAGAGTATTTGTCGCGGTGAACCTCCCGCATGCAAGTCGAAGATCAGCAACCCGGCCGGGTCCAACACTCCAACAACAAGGTAGTGGTCTTCGGTCACAGCCAGGCCTCGAAGCTTGAGCGCTGGGAGCGCGGGCGTCCCGCCCGAGGGCTCTACTTGCGCTTCCATCGTCACGAAATCGCCGAAACGCGGTGAAGCTTCACATTCCAGCCCGTCGCACTCGGACCAGAAGTGCGAAGTCGATCCACTCCCGGCAGAGTTGACCAGAATCTCGCGCTCGGTCGAATCGATCCAATACCAGTTGCCGAAACGGTCGCGCCCCGCGCCTCGCCGGTTCTCCAGAGTCGGAGCGTTGTCCTTTGGCGCGGGAGAGAACTGAAACAACCGAGGGGCAAGGGTCAGCTCCGACGCGGCTTCGTTCCAATGCGTTTTCACCTGGTCGCGCTGGCCGGGCGGCAGCGCCCACAGATCCGCAAGCGGCCGGCCGTGCTGATCCGTCAAGCGCGACCAATCCTCCTTGCCCAGCAACAGATGAAACTTTGTTCCGTTTGCGTCCATCAGATTCTTCTTTGCGTTTTTCTCTGCGTCTCAGTGTCTCTGCGGTTAGAGAGAACTTCCAGGTTTACCAATTTGCGAACCCTCTAACCGCCGAGTCGCAGAAGCGCAGAGCCGGCGCCGAGCTAGCACTCGTCCGGAATCACCGGGACCGGGACGAGGTTCCTGGTCGCGTCACTGGTCGCCGAGGTGCCTCGAAGCTCGCTCAGATCAACCGGCTCACCAACCGACACCGAGATTCCCGCCACTCGCGGAAGATCGAGCCCTTGCATCTCGATCTGGTCCTGAGCGGCGTTTGTGCCCTCAGCCAGCAGAACTTTATGCACCAGTGAAACGCCGGTGACGCGGCTGGCGACCGCCATCAACTCGAGCGCGACCACCGGTTTGCGAAGCGGCCAGCCGCGCTGCGGATCCGACGCCGGCAGGGACGCCGGGTCCTCAACTCCGCTCGCCGGAAGCGGCGACAAGAAACGCAGCAGCTCCTGCTTCACAGCTTCGCGAACCTCGGCGACGCTTTGACCGGCGGTAACGTCGATCCCGATCGAAATCCAAATCTGTTTGTAGATCGGTCCGCGAAGAAACACCTCGGTTGTCACCAGCCGCCGCGAGTCCACGTACTCGCAGATCGCGTCGAGGAACGTTCTGTCGGGGAGCGGCGCGTCGGGCTGCGCGTTGTCGTACTTGGGAATGATCATCAGCGTCACCGAGCCTGGAGCATCGCCCGGCTCGTTCGATCCAAGCTCGGGACTGAACGCCGCCAACACATCGACGCGTCCGATATCGACTCCGGGAGTGCGACGAGTCACCGTCTCGAAATCGACCGCGTTCACAAGGCGCTCGCGGTTCTGCAGATATCGGGTGATCTGCTTCTCGCCTTCGCCGACGGTCTCGGCCTCGGCGCCGCCCCAGGTCGCAACCGGATTGGTGACTTTTATGCCGGCAGGCAACGCCGGGCTGCTGTTGATTGCGCTCTTGTTGACGTTGCCGTCGCGGCCCACGCCGTAGTCGTAGTCGGCACGCATCGCCGCGCCCAGCGGCGGCCTCGCGCCTCGCAACCCGTCGCCGAATCGAACCTCGCCTGACTCGGCATCGACGTCGAAGACCTTCACCAGATTGTTGACGACGACAGCGCTGCCGGGCGGAAGCCTTGGGTCGCGAACCGGAACTTCCGGGCCTGCCGCCGTGAGGTCGTCGATCTCGGTCCACTCCTCTGCTTTCTCTTTTGTGATCACGAACAGGCGGACCGACTCGGGAATAACCGGCGTCTTCGAGAGCACCACCACCTGATCCGGAGCGCCGGTGCCCGAAGGCAGAATCTCGTTTGCGATGTGCGCGCGCTGCGAGACAAACGTTGAGTTGATGCCCGCCCACAGCAAGCGCGTCTTTGCAGGCGCAGTGGAGCGAACTCGCAGCCAGGTGATGACTCGGTCGTTGAGCTTTGAGTCTTCAAGCGCCGGCGGAAAATCGAGCGCCCCCAACTCGAGCGGATCCAGGTTGTCCCACAGCTTCAACTGCGTGCCTGGTGGCAGGGTGATTTGCACGACGCCGGGACCGTCAAGCACGTTGTTTGAAGCAATCGAATCGAGCGAGCGATAGCGCGGCAGCCGCTCGCTTGCGGTCGCCGAAAGCGTTTCGCCGATCGGGACTTCGTATTTCAACAGCGACGCGCCTTCGGTGTTTGCCTGGCCGCCGGGCGATAGCAGGCGGCCCGATTCGGTAAGAGCAGGAACAATCCCGAGGCTCAGCGTTTTTCCGCCGATCTTCTGCCGCACGTCGTTGCGCAAGTCTTCGCGCGCAGTCTCGGTGGTGTCCGCCGGCTTGTCGCCCTCGCGCACAAGCAGCGCGATCCACAGCGAACCATCGATGCTGTCGAGCCCAAGATCGATTGCGCTCGCGTCTCGAGGCGGAAACGCGACCGTCTCATAGAGCTGGGCCGACGCGGCCGGCGCCTGGTTCAGGAATGACGCATATAGCTGGTCGTAGTACGACTTGATCTGGTCGGACGGATTCTTCAACTCGCGCTTGTAGAAGATCTGCGCTTCGATGGGAAGAACATCCAATCCCTGCGTGGTGCGAAACGGGACCTGCCCCGCTTTTACCTCGAGACCGGTGTTCAAGGTTATCGTCTCGAGCGGTCCGCGCTCGTTCGAGAACGCAACAAGTCCGCGCGCCGAGGCTGCCGCCTGGAGCGGAACGCCGATGAGCTTCAGGAACTTTCGCCGGTTGCGCTCGGGGATCTGGTTGCTGCGATAGAGCAGGTTCTCGGTCAGAAACGCGAAGACCTCGATAAGGGTTACGCCGGGATCGCTCTTGTTGAAGTTCGTCCACTCCGGTGTGTGAACCGGGATGCGGGCCAGCGATTCATCGAGCAAGTCCTGGTATCGCCGGTCATCGAGCGTTGGAATCGTCAACGGCATAAATTCCCTCTACACAATCGGTCATATGTTGCGGCCGATTTTGGATTTTAGATTTTGGATTGAGTGAGCCTTTGCTCCGCTGCTCAATCCACCGAGTGCAAAATCAACATCCGGAATCCAAAATCTAAAATCCAAAATCCAAAATCAGTCACTTTCCGCCGAGCGTCACGTTCAAACTCACGCGCTCGCGAGCTTGCGTCGCGACGAGTTTGTAGGTGATCGTCGCGATGGCGGCTTGCGGGTCGGTCGCTTCGGGCTCGACGGCGATCGACTCGACTCGAATGCGCGGCTCCCATTGCTCGAGCGCCTTCGCGATGCGATCCTGAATCAAGTGCCGCGTAGTCACCGTGTTCGGCTCAAACAAATAACGCCCCAGCCCTCCGCCAAACTCCGGCAGCCGCAGTCGCTCGCGCTGCTCGGTCATCAGGATTATTCGAATGGCTTCGCGAACGTTTGTCTCGCCTTCCGACCACGCGATTCGTCCGTCTGGCCCCACGCGCGGAGGAAAACTGATCCCTCGTCCGAAGATTCTTCCTGCGTTTATCATCACTTCTTCGCTTTCAACGGAATCGGCAGACATATCTTGATGAACGGCAGCCAGAAAAACGCGATGTTCAGCAAGATCAGAAAAATGAAAAGCACGATAAAGGCGCACAACGTGATGATCGGTATCGAGAACGAACAAATCTCGCCGAGCTGAAAGTCGGGGCTCGGCGAAAGGTCGCCGTCAATCGCCTTTTTGAGATCGGCCACGCCGGCCATCTGTTTTCTCAGCTTGTCGGAAGTGAGGAATGCGACGTTCTTTGGAAACTTGCGCAAGCCCGCGATGCTCGTGTCTATCGGCAGCGTGATTCGCACCGGACGGCTGGGCGCATCCGTGTCGAAGAACGTCGCAATCGCGAATCGTTCGCTGGCGCTGCTGACGATGTCCGATTCGAACAAACAGCTCGGCCGCTGATACACGCATCGCAGCACGTACAACGTTTCGGCCGCGGGGTCGAACTTGGGCACGAGCACCGGGGGTTGCGGGGTCTTCGAAGCATCGTATTTCCCGAGCGCGCTTTGCAGCCCGGCGCGCAGATCGGCCGCCTTCAAGTTTGTCTTCTTCAGATCGTATGAAAGCGTCGAAGCCTGCGCACTCTCGCCGGTTATTCTGTCCTGCTGGTCCCACACAGCCCGGAGCGCGCTTTGCCAGGTTGGCGATCCTGCTGCCTGGACGTTGGCTCGCGCCAGCACGTCGTACAACAAGCGGCCCGGGTTGCTTTGTGCAGGCGCCGCGCCGCTGTAGATCGACTGCCAGGTCGCGCTCGCGTTTGTTGAAATGAAGTCCGCGAGATCGAGCAGCATAAACAAGTAGCTTTCTTTCTCCTCTTCGCTTGGCGCGGGTACTTTCTTGTCGGGCTTGAGTTCATTAAGTTGCTTGAGCCGGTCGATGACGCGCGCTTCGATCTCCTGCATTCGCGGGTCGAGGGGCTGCTTTGTTTTCGGGTCGATCTCCGGTTCCGGGAAGAGTCCCAACGCCGGCGCGGCCTGAAACGATTCACGGCTCGAAGTCGGGATCAATCCGACAAACAACCGCCTTCGCCTGCTGTTCTCGATAAAGTTTATCGGGAACATCGGCAACAGTTCTTCAGCCGGCGCCAGTGCCTTGAATTCGCCCGCCTCGTCGGGGTTGAGCGGCTGCCACTTTTTGGCGTTGGCCGAGTCCGTGACCCAGGCCATCTCTCGATTGCCGGGTCCGATTCGCCGGAGAACGAGGCTGACCTTCTCATTCGAGGCGGTGTTCACCACGCGGTCGGGCAAGCCCGGCAACCGGCACACAAGGCTGGCAGAGGCCAGGTAGAAGTGTCCGTGCGCGGGCTGATAGAGCTTGAGGTGGGGCGGCGGTTTGGGCTTCCAGTCTTTTCCCTTGCCGGTTGGCCGCGCTTGAAAGCTCTCCGGTTTCGCGATGAACTCCGAAAGCCTGACGGGCGACGACTCCAACAACTGCGCGACGTCCTGCATGAAGCTGTCCGAATCGAAACGCAACACGGCCGGCCGCTGCATCAACACAGGGTCGGCCGCCGCCGTGCCCCAAATCGGAGACGCCGTCACCCACTGCGTTTCATGTTTGACCGCTGTTGAAATCACCAGATGTTCCCCGCGCCGGGCGTGTACGAAGCGCTTATCACACTGTTGCTGATGATCGTGTCGGCTTGCACGACTCCGCTGAATTTCGACATGCCGGCGTTGACCGTGACCATCCCGGCCGAGACTTCTACTTGAGCTGCGTTGATCGTGACCTTCGCCGAAGCGGTGACGGTGATGCCCGAAGGCTCGAGCTTGATCGAGTTGCCGTTGCTGTCGACGACCTCAACCGAATCCGGCCCGTCCTTCATCGTGAGCTTCTGCCCGCCGGGTGTTTCGAGAATCAACTGCTCGCGGCCGTCGGTGTCGTCCAACGTGATCTTTACGCCGTTGCGCGAGCGCAGGACCTTCTTGTAGTTGTTGCCCGCGCCGTCCATCGTCTCGGGCGGCGAGTCGCTTCCATTCCACAAGGCGCCGATGACATACGGCCTGCGGGGATCGCCTCCTTCAAAGGCGATGAGCACTTCGTCGTTGGTGTCGGGAATGAACCAGCTTCCGCGATTGTTGCCGGCCATCATCGTGGCAAGCCGAGCCCACGCTTCGTAGCGCGAACCGCTGGTGTCGGGCGACCAGGGCAGAGTGATCTTGACGCGGCCTTGTCCGTCGGGGTCGTTGATGTCGACCACAAGCGCCGGAAACACGCCGTACCACCGCCCGCCGAGCCCGGCGGGAACGCGCGCGTCAGTCATTATGTCGAGTAGACTAGAGCTCATATTTTGGATTTTGGATTGCCCGCGGTTCGCCGCCGCAATGTTTTTATCGACGCAACGACCATCGCTATGATCTCGTTTGTCTCCGTCATAAGAGGAGCAAGCTGCTTTGCTGAGACAATCTGCGCGTCCACCAGTAGTTCCATCCAGAAAAGGGATTCGTCTGCTTCCTCTTCAACGACTCCCAGTTTGTTGACCACGTCCGCGGTCGATCTACCGCGGCATGCAGCACGATAATTCGCTCCGACCGATGTCCCTGATCTGAGCAACTGTCTTCCGATCACGTCAGCCACCAGCCCCTTCCGGAGCGAGGTAACGAGCTTGATCACTCGAAGCGCAAAGCTCTTGGTGCGATCTTTAAACTGGCGTTCATTCATCGTTCTGACTTCCCTCCGTCTTTGCCGGGTGACCCACGTTCCCCCAAAGACGATCACGTCCTTCGCCGTCGCAATCCAAAATCCAAAATCTAAAATCCAAAATCACTTCCACTCCGCCGACCCACGTTCCCCCAAAGACGTTCACGTCCTTCGCCGTCGCAATCCAAAATCCAAAATCTAAAATCCAAAATCATTTCCCCATCCCCGGTCTTTCCCCAACGAACTCCGTCCTCAGTCCTTTCGTGCTGTCGAACACGTGTTTGATTTCTGACAAGTAGTATTTGCCGCTGAACAGCGGACCGATCTCCTTCAAGTCGACGTATGCGCCGACTCGCAGCTTGCTTGAAGTCTCCGCCACTCCCCGCCCCACGATGAACCGGCGGGCCGTCATCTTGAACAGCGCTTCAGCCTCCGTCTGCGTCTCCTGACTCGTTAGCGGCACGGTGTGCGCGACCGCTTCCTTGCGCGCGCCAAACGCCGATTGAAGAATGCTCGCGCCGCTCGCGTCGCCGTTCAGCTCGCCTCCCAGCACCGAGTCGCCCGCCTCGTGCTTCAACTCCGACTTGGAGTGCACGTCCCAACCGCTCACCGTCACGCTGGTGCGTTGGCGAGCGAGGTCCGCCATCACCGAGAACTCGCGAAGCTTGTTGCCATGAGTCATCTCGACGCTCCCGCCGATTCGATTCGTGCGCGGCTTCGCGTTCAACGTGCTGCCTTCCATCCACAACTCGGCGTCGATCGCCCGCGCGCGCTCGCGCAGGAAAGCGAGATCGCTTTGATTGATCTGGGCGAGCACTTTGTAAGTTGGACCCGTTACACTGACGCTTGGGCTCAAGCCGTGATCGCTGGCGACCTGGCTCATAACATCCGAGTCGCTCACGTCGGCGAAGCTGCGCGTGCGCCGGGTCATCCGCAGGTCCTGAAACCGGTCCTCGGCCAGCACGGTGATCTCGGGCGGCTGGCCCTCGGGAAAGCTCGCTTCTAGCGCTGTTATTCTCCCGTCGAAGATAACGTCGGAATCGAGCTTGATCTTGAAGTCCTTGCCGAAATCGAGCGTCTGCCGGTCGAAGTAAAGAAAGTTCGGACGGCCATCCTTGTCGCCGAGGTTTCCGAACGTGGCCTCGCAGCGGTACAAACCGCTGGTGTCCTCAACGATCAGCAAGCGCAACAAGCCGCCGGCCAGATCGCCTTTGTCCTCGCCTCCGACATTGATCGTCGGCCTCGTGGAACTAAATCCTTTTTCCGATTCGTTCGGCATTCGTTTCCCGGTCACCCCTGTAAGGGCGGCCCTCCGTGGCCGCCCCTCCATCAGATGAACCTGCCCGCTCCGAGACGAGGGGCGGCCACGGAGGGCCGCCCTTACAGGCCTCCAATGCCGGCGGGGCAGACTCCGCTAGTGCGCTTGCACTCGGGCCAATCGTTCAAGTTGCCGGCGCATCGCGCGCTCGACCTCTTCGGGCTTTGGCGGCTGAGCCGAGGACGATGAACCTGCGGCACTGGAACTCGACTGTTGACCTCGCTCTTGCGGTGCGACTTCGAACTCGTTGATCACGACTGCCATCTTTTCTGCTCCTTCGCTCTGAGGCGGTTTCGTGGGATCAGCTCACACGCCCTTGAATCTCCGCGCCGACACCAACGGAAGCTCCGGGCGCGTTCGCAGTCGACGTGTTGATTCCAAAGCTCGCGGAGGGCGCGGACACGCTGACGTCCATGTCGATCAACTGGCCCGGCTGGAGCAGCCTCGGGTTTTCAATTCCATTGAGTTCAGCGATGATTTGCCACTGGTCGCCTTTTCCCTGGTTGGAAGCCAAATTTTGCAGATTCGAATTGGCCGGCGCCTGGGTCATCGGCTTCGTGCCCGCGGGCGAAGCTGCTCCCGCGCCGGGCGAACTGCCTGTGTCCCGAAACGTGAACTTGGTAATCTTCTGTTGTGACATCGACACCGACATGCTCGCGCGAAGCGGTTTGCCTTCGCTCGAGAAGAACTCGAGTGACTCTTCGAGCGCGTCCATGATTCCTTCGAACTGAAACGAGCCCCACAAGAACCGCACAGCCGGCGGTACGAACTTCTTCCCCTCTTCGATCGGGGTGATGAAGTAAGCGACCTCCTGGGTTAGCTTGCGCACGTCGGTAACTGTGGTCTCGCCCTCGGGTGTCGCCTCTTCGGAAAGCGGCGAGCTGACATCGAACCAAAGCTGCAACGCGAGCTTGGTCGTGCCCGCCCCTACGAACTGGCGGGCAGGAGTTCCTTTTTGGTCGCCGGCGCCTTCGGGCGTAGCGATCTGGTTGGCAAAGCTCACCTTCAACGTCTCGGGGTTGAACTGAACCGTTACCCGCTTGCCGCCTTCCTTCTCCCTTTTGAAGTCCGGCTCCAGCTCCCACAGTTGAGCTTTTTCGAGTTTCACCGAATCAGGCATGGTAATGTCCCTAGTCCTTGGTCATTGGTCCTTGGTCCTGAGTTGTCACCAATGTCCTGGCACTTGAGAACTAAGTGCTAAGGACCAGGGACTAATGACTAAGGACCAAGGACCGACCTCCCTCATTGTTCCTTCAACGACAACGACTCATAAGCGAGCTGAAGCTCCTCGATCGCCAGCGTTCCGTCCTTCGCGCTCAGCGCCGGGGCTTTCAGCTTGACGGGCACGCAACGCGACAACACAAAGCGAGCGCGCTCGGTTGTTCCGTCCACAGCAAGCAGCACTACTTCCGCATCCGCCCGTAGCGACGCGTCTGTCAGCACCTTGTTGAACCAGTGCCACAGATCGAAGCTCGCGGTCATTCCGCGCTTCAATGTCAGCGAGCCGAACGTCAGGGGCCCGGTCAATCGAATCTGCTTGCCGTTGTTGCCGCCTTCGCGAATCGTCTTCACGTCCATCGACATCTCCAGCCCGTCGCAATCCGAAAACGACGCGTTGCAGACTTTTGGCGCGACTCCCGGCACGTTGATCTCAACCGAGAAGTTGAAAGAGGTGAACGGATACTTCACCGTTTCGTCAGCCGGGTTCGCCATCGGCTATCTTCCCTCCACGACCAGTCCGCGATCGCCTGCGGCTATCAAGCGGATAGTCAGAAACGTAAGCGGCAAGGACGGCGCGACTCGCAGCTCCACAATGAACCGCCCCTGATCGACGCTTGCCGGCGTATTGAGCGAATTGCTGGTGACCACTTGAAACGAAGCCTGCGGTGTGCCGCCGGCGAATGCCCCGCGTTGAAACAAATCGTCGAGCATCGCCTCGAAGCCTCGCTGCACCAGCCTGCGAAATGAATCGTCGTTCGGCTCGAACACGTAGCGTGCGCCCAGCCCTGTCGCCAGCCGCCGCAGCAGAATCAGCAAGCGCCGCACGTTTATCGGCCTCAAGTCGTCGTCGTCCGACAGCGTGTCTTCGCTCATTGCGAGAAACCCGCGGGGTTGCTGCTGAAAGACATTGATCTGCGTCTCTTGCAAGTCGAGCAGCCGCTCGCGAGCGGCTGGCCGGTTCAGCGCGATCACGCCGTGCAACGGTTCGTTAGCCGGCGCGATCCACGCGCCGCGATCGAGCGCGCGCGCCGCCAACACGCCGCAAGCTACGCCATCGGGCGGCGTTCGCCTGAATGAGTTTGTTTCCTCGCGGCTGATCACCCACGGATGGTAGACCGCCGCGTAGCTGAAGTCGTTCGCTTCTCCCGCGCCCAGCGGCAGACTCACGGCCGTTCCGACACTGATCGCTTTTGCAGACGGAGACTTCAATAGCCGCACGTACGTTTCGGCTTCGTCTTCGCGGTAGTGCTCCGGCAAAGCCAGCACCGCGAACAGGTCGCCGCGCGCGCCGCACATTCGAAGCAGCCCCCGATGCACAGCAAGCAAAGTGTCCGTCGAGTAATCGTCCGATTGGTGATAGCTATCGGCCGGCGACACGCTCACAGCTACGCCGTTGGACCAGTCACTCACCTGTCTTCCGGTTTCCGCGCGCACTCGGTAGTAGTAGTCGCCTTGCGCGCGGCCGTAGATGGCAAACCGATCGCCTTCGCCTGAGTAGACTGCAACAGCGCCGGTGAAGTTCGGGCGCGCCGCTTCTTCCAAAGTGAACTGTGCGCCGTCCAACGGGCGCGACCACGTGAGAGTGAATGAGCCCGACGGGTCTGGCTCGCTCGCCTGAAGCTCGGGCGCGGGGATGACCCGGGCGTCGCAATCCAGAAAGTAGCCTCGCTTCGGTTCTTTCGTGCGAGGTATCTCCGGATTCGCCGTGCAATCGAGAAAGTGCCACCACTCTGGCCTTGCGGGAGGCGACGACTCCGAGGCACTTGGCGGCGACTCATCGTTCGCTCGCTGCCACTGGCGATGAACCGCGTCGGGCACGGCGACGATAGTCGCTTCGTCGGTGAGCGTGGATTCGCCAAACCCAAGCGCCGCGTGAATCCCGCGAAGCCGTCGGGGCGTGATGCTTCCGTAACGCAGGAAGTCTGCTCGCTCGGAAAAAGCGGACGTGCCCGCCTCGATTAGATCGGGATCCAGGAACAAGCTCGCATCAAAGCGAGCGAGCCCGTCGCGCTCGAGCCGCGTCGCTTCGGACTTTACCGGACCGAGATACGTGTCCGGGATGATCGGCATCCCGATTGGAAAGTAGACCGCGTTGGCCGCCGGCGAGCCTGCAAGCGGGAAGCGGCGGTCTATCTTGTTTCGCCAAAGCGTGACGCGCTCTCTCTCGAAAGTCAGCTCGACCTGGCCTTCGCGAAAGTTCGAGCCCTCGTCCCGATAGAGTTCTTCGTCGGTTGGAAGTCCCCCCCAAAAACGCGAATGACCGTCTTCGAATCCCACATCGCCCAATCGAAGCGGAGCCTTGTCGCTTTCACGCGCCCACAACTCGAAGGTCAGCTTTTCGCAGACCCGCGGCTTGTCCGGCATCGGACCGGGCGCGCTGTTCATCAGCCACATCCCGCGTCCCGTCACTCGGACGATGTCGCGCGGCGGCAAGTCGGGACTCTGAATCACGCCGGCGTCTTCGACCGCGAGCCAAAACTGCTCGTTGCCCGCGTCGACGCGCACGAGCGAACCCGGCGAAGGCACTTCCGCAATCGTCATGTCGAGGTCGAGCGTCACCGGGTCGTCCTCATTTGCGGGCCATCGAATCAGCGCGTCGATCTCTTCGCTCTCAAAGCCGTCGGGTTCTGGTCCGCCCTGCCTTAGACGCGTGAACACTCGCGCCGTCGCCGTTGTAGATTCAGGAGGTGACGACCAAACGCCCGGCCTGAGCCAGACAGCGCGGCGGCCAGCCGCGCGAAAAGCGTTTGGAGCGGGCGGGCTGGCGGAAGACCCGGCAACCGATTCGATCGCGACCATCAACATAAACTCTGCTTCGCCGGCGCCGGCATCGCCAAAGGTGAGCCGCAGCAAGTCGCCGCGCACGACATCGTCCGGGGCGGCGAGATTGAGATCGACGACGAAGGCTTGTCTTAGCGAGCCGTCAATCATCACTGCGTCACGAGACAGCTTGAACGCTTCGACCGGCTTGCTCATAAGCGCCGCGCTTACGCTCGTCGAGTCGGACCAGCTTCCTTCCGAGCGCGCTCGGGCAAATGCAGGCTCGATCTGATCCAGCGTTCCAGCAGCGTTGAACCGCGCCCCGGCAAGCCCCGGAATCGGAAAGAAGTTCGAGCGCGCTTCAGACGCGGCCACCCGCACTATCCAACACCGGCGGCCTCCGTTGCTAAAAAAACTTCGAACCGCCGGGGCCAGGTGTGCGCGAAGCTCGCCCCCGCGATCTTTGTCCCACAACAAGGGCGCATCTTCTCCGAATATCGCTGCGAACTGCGCAGCGTCTTCGATAGCGACCGGCGTTTGAAGCGGGCCAGACGCCGCGAAGCCGACGAACACCGCTACGTCCATGCGTGGCAGAGCTTCGGTGAGACGCGACGATTGCGCCTCGAAACGAAAGCCTGGTAACCGTCGTGATGCGCGGGCAACCATTGTCGGTCAATCTCCAACGCAGAAATGTAAGGCGGCCGTGGCGGCCAAAATCCCGCAGATTCAAGCCGGCCGTTCGGCGGTAAGTGTTTTCCGCCGGACTACGCCGTCGAAGCGGCGTCGACCCACTCCGTAGGAGTGGTATGTTTATAGAAACGCGGATCCCCCGGTCATCCCCGACTGTGCTGCGTTCCAACTCCGTCAGGAGTTGCATGTCGGGCGTGGCCTTCGGGTGATGAGCCTGCGTGACGACATATCACTCCTGACGGAGTGAGCATCGGCTCACTGTGGTTTTCTATAAACATTTCACTCTACGGAGTGACGACCTCGCTACGCTCATCGCGATCTCTCCACGCTCGCAATCCATCACGCTAATCGTGAACCCAACACGCAGAAGCCGCGGCCGTGTGCGCTACTCCATCTCGAGCCGCTCGTACGCGATGACCAGCTCTTCCATCGCGACGTCCGTTCCCTTTGCGTTGAACGGGCCGCTCGTGTGCTTGATGATTCGCGCGCGAAGCAGCTTCCAGGTCTGAACCACTGCCGTGTGGTCTTCGTTTTGAAGCTGCACCGTGATCGTGCGAAGCGCGTTCTGGTCGCCGTTGCGGATCTGGTTGAGCCACTGATAAAGCGAAAGCGAACCGATCACGCCGCGCTTCATCGTTACATCGGTGGACTTATTGAGCCCGGTGATCTTGCGAACGCTATTCTCTTTCTCGTTCCCGTTGCGGTACTCGGAAACGGTGACTTCCATACCGATGCCGGTTACTTCCTGGAAGCCCGCATCCGGCCCGTCGGTGTTGCCGGTCCCGAGGTCCACGAGAAAGTTGAACTGAACGTACGGCCGGTCGCGAAAAACAGCCATAGCAACCCCTCCGATTTTGGATTTTGGATTTTGGATTTTGGACCGGATTCTGGGACGCTTGAGATCTTAGGGCTCACGCGAATCCAAAATCTAAAATCCAAAATCCAAAATCGTCACACCTTTCGATCCGCCGTCCACTGGCCGATGCGGAATATCACAAACTCCGCCGGACGCAGCGGCGCGACTCCGATCAGACAAATCAGCCTGCCGTTGTCCAGATCGTTTTGCGTCATCGTCGAGCGGTCGCACTTGACGAAGTAAGCCTTCTCGGGCTTGTCTCCCAGCAGCGCGCCGCTCATCCACTCATTGAGCAGAAAGTCCTCCACAGTGCGGCGGACGTTCGCCCACAGCGCCTCGCCGTTGGGCTCGAACACAGCCCACTGCGTGCCCTTGTCGATCGAGCGCTCGAGGTATGCGAAGTACCTTCGAAGGTTCACGTACTTCCACTCGGGATCCGAGCTGATCGTGCGCGCGCCCCACACCCTGAAGCCTCGTCCTTCAAAAAACCGGAAGCAGTTCACGCCTTCCGGATTCAAGACGTCCTGCTGACTCTTGTTGAGCAACTGCTCGAACCCGATCGCCAGGTTCACGACTTCGTTTGCCGGCGCTTTGTAGACTGCGCGGTTCACGTCGTTACGGGCGTAGATGCCCGCTATGAATCCGCTCGGAGGCAAGTAGATCTCCGACCGCGTGATCGGATCCAGCACCCGGACCCACGGGTAATACAGCGCCGCGTAAGTCGAGTCGATCTTGGCGCGCATCGCACGCACTTGCGAGATGCTCTGTCCGTCGCCGCTGTCCAGCACGGCGATCCGATAGCGCATTCGCGCGGCGTGCGAGATCAGCAGGTTCACGATCGTGGTTGCGTTCGCGCGGTAGCCATTCTCGAGGCCGAAGGTCGATCCCGGCGCGGCGATGATCGAGACGTCCTCGATGTCCTCGAACGCCTTCAGTCCGGTCTTTAGCGTCGAGTCCTGCTCGGCTTCGCCCTCGTACTCGGCGGCGGTCGGGCGTTCACCATCGTTGCCGCCGGTGAGCTCGAGATCGATCGAGCGCGATTCCTCGCTCGACTGGGGATCATTCAGGGCCGCCGCCAGACCCGTGTTCGCGGCCAGCAACGCGCTCAGAAGTTGAAGCCCGGTTGTCAGTCCGCTTCCAAGCTCGATGACTATCGGCAACGTCCGCGCCTGCGCGAGGTTGGACGGTTCGGCCGCAAACTTCGCCGACATTGAGTCGGGCGCCCCGTCGCGCTCGTGATCCGGATCGAGCGCCAGGCCCTCCCACACAGACGGAAGCTCGCCCGGTTCCGTTGAGAAGACGCTCACGGTTGCCGTCACAACTCGCACCTGGTCGCCCAGGGTCGGGTCCAGATTCGGCGTCAGTTGATTCAGGTTTAAAGTGCCGGCGGTTGGTGAGACAAAGCGCCACATCTGTGTTCTTGTGACAGCGTCGAAGAAGGACTCGGCGCGATAGAAAGTTCCACTGCCGGGCGGGCTGCCGATGGTGATGGGACTGGTGATGTCGGTGATGTGGGCGATGTCGTCGTTCCGAAGCGCGCCAACCGATGGATTGGAAGGGTCACCGCCCAGGATGCTCTGACCGATTCGGAGCGCCAGCCGCACTCGGGTGTTGCCAGCCGCGCCGGGGAAACGCGCGCGAACCGAGATGCCGCCGGGGCCGGCCCCGATGTTCGCGCTGGCGACGCCGTTGCTGCCGGCGCGCGGTCTGAACACGCGAACGACGTAGAGTCGCTTGCCGCCTTCTTCGAAGAAGCCTCGAGCGGCGTGCCATAAGTAGTTGTGCATTGGCGAACCCGATGCGCCGAACGTGAGCTGCTGACCATCGCCGTAGACGCGCTTGAATTCGCCGAGACTTGTGATGATGTCCGGTTCCATATCGAGGGGTCCGTACCGGGCTGGTCCGATAAACCCGGTCGTCGTGGTGCTGACGCCCTCGATGGATTTGGACCGGAACGAGACCTCTTCGACGTACACTCCGGGAGCTAAATATTCTGGCATCCCATTTCCTCCTATGAAGGTTCGTAGTACCGCCTTCTCCGATTTTGGATTTTGGATTTTCGATTTTGGATTCCGTGAGTTCTGAAAGCTCCGGCGTCCAAAGTCCAATCCAAAATCCAAAATCCAAAATCGGAGAAGGCGGTACTACGAACCCTCCTTTTGTTGTCTACGGCGGTGAGCCCGCCGGGGTGATAAATAGCACTGACGTTGGCTCGCCTTCGATCGGGTCGGCTGCGAAGTCTCGAGATCGAAGGACTAGCTCGCGGCCAAACTGCACTGTCGCTTCGGTGAGCGGGCGCCCGCGCTCGGTATCCGCCCACAAGCTCGCGGGCCGCTGGGTGAGAATGTCGTTCAAGTCGGCAAACGAGCCGCGATCAACGACGAGTGGCTGATACAACGCGGCGACTTCGATCGCCCACTCCTGATCCCTGAGTTGAGGCGCGCTTTCCGGCGGCGGCGAGTTTGCGGGCGGCGAGCTTAGCGTGTGGGTGACCGGCTCCGGATACGGAAAGATCAAGGCGACTCGTCCCTGCTCGTCGGCGAAGCCTCGCGCAAGCAAACGGCCTGAGAGTCGAGCTTCTAGAACGGCCCACGCCGCCGGCCGGCCTTCGTGGATCGAGCCCGGCTGCCACTCTCGCAACTCTGCACGCACGACCGCCATCGACGTGGGCGCCTGCCGCGAGGGCGTCGAGTAAAGCGGTACCCCTAACGCCGAGGTCAGCGGTGACGCACTCGATGGGTCTTGCCATGCGAACACGCCGCGCTCGGGCAGACTTACCTTGATCGTGAATGGCAGGAAGCGCCGCTCGAGGTCGGCTACCTCTATGACAAACGGTTTCTTCGGCGGAAGACTCTGCCAGAAATCCGCATCGCCCGCGCCGTTCTCAACTTCGCGCATTCCCGGGAGATTCCTCAGAACATAAACACCTGAGCGGTTCGCAACCGCTTCGACACGGCGGGCCGGGTTGTCAGGTGGGTATGCAGTAACAATCAATCCGGTCCCGATTACTTTCCCCGACACATCGTCCCAGAAGCGCAGCCCGAGGGGCGCGACCGTCGTCAGCCGCTCAGCCACCTTGAATGGTTCGAGTGCCAGCATTCGTTTCTACTTGACCAGCCTGTTTGCGTTGCCTAAATCAAATGCGCGCGTTTGAACCGGCCCGCCGCCCGCCACTTCGACCGTCGAGTCAATCGATACCATCCGCGCCACGTACGTCGCCGAGGGCTGGACATTCGGCTTGAGCGGGTCCCACAGATACGACAAGTCCTGGAGCGTTGCCGGCTCGAAGATCAGCTCGACTGACTCGGTGGGACCGAACGTCTCGGGTTCCGAACCGAAATGGTTCAACAAACCCGCGGGCAGGATCGGCGTGTCTCCGAGCAATCGTATGCAGAAGCCGAGAAGCGCCTGCTGCTTCTCCGCGGTCCGGGCCCAGGCAGTCAGCATGTAATAAAGATCGATGGGAAGCGGCGGACGATACTGTTCACCGTTAGGCCCTGTGCGCGACGGCAAGTTCCGCCGCGAGCTGGTTGCCAGACGGTACAGATACAACGAAACGCCCTCGGCCATCGGCGTCTGAAAACTGCGAGCCTGATAAATCTCAAAGAGCGCGCCGTCGAACTCGGGTTTGGGACACGCGCCCTCGATAAGGCCAAGTATCGCCCGGCTGGTAGCCGCAATCGCGTGGTAATCAGCCATCTCAAGTCTGCCTGTTCAACCCCGCCCGCCAGTTGCTGAGCCAGCGTTTCAATCGGGTGAGCGTCCCCGGCTCGACTCCCATCTCTTCGAGATAGGGCGCGATAAAGTCCGAGATCTCGGAGAGATCATCCACGTATCGCCGTTCGCCGCCCGGCACGTGCGTTATATGACCTCGCCATCTGACTTGCGCTTCGTCTTCCAGCCAAATCTTGACGACGAATGAATGGGTGTAGGACTCAGACAAGTCCATGACGCCCCGCCTGTTGGTTGATAGGTTCAGGTTCGCGCGCGCAAGCGGCTGTTCGCTCTCGCCTGGTTTTCTTCTGCTGCTCAACTCCGAGCTGCGTATATCAAGCTCGAGTAAGTGCCGGCGTCTAGCGAACGTCTTCCGTGCGTCTCAAAGATCAGATTGATGTTTGAGTGGCGGCCCCGTGCGAAGAGATTCCGCAAGCGTTCGGCGTTCTGATATCCGTGCACCTCCGTCAAATCAGTGTCATCAGTGGTCTATCCGTTCGGCGGAGTCGCGTTCGTAGCGCCGCATAGACCACGGATGACACTGATTTGACGGAGGTGCACGGATTTCTTGCTTGTTCGTTTGCTAGCGAAACGGCTGTAATACGTCGCCGTGTTGGAATTGCAATAGGGAGGGGAACTAAGAGGAAGACTCTAACTGCTGCGCGAGGGCTTCTTCGATAGAGGTGACGAGCATATCCGCGAGCGCTTCGTAGCTTGCTTCGCCTTCCTCGCGCGAGGCCGAACGCGGGTCGCCGAAGTAGGCTTCAGTGCCGCCGGCCTCGGTGAAGTTGCTCGCGCCTTCGCGGATCTTCTCGGCTATCGAGATCGGGACTGGCTCGAGTTCGCGGCGCGTTTCTTCACGGACAAGTTCTGGGCGCGCCGCCATCACCAGCGAAGTCTCATACGAGCCGGCATGACAGTCGCCGCGTCTGAACTCTTCGGTTAGAGTTTCGGCCCACCGGCGCCGCCGCTTGTCGGGGAAGGCTACAGCGCGCCCGGTTTCGGTCTTGACGAGTTCGATCGCTTCGGTGATCGACGCGATGTGTTCAGGTTCGAGGTGGGAGTTGGCTACCGCGACCAGCCGTGCGCCCTGCGCGTAAAGCGAGACGCAAATGTCGCGAATGAGCGCGGCGGCCGTTTCTCGTTTGATTGAAATCGTCCCCGCAAAATCCAGGCTGAAATCGGTCACGCTGTAGGCGATCGGCGGAAGCACGAGCGCCTCGATGCCGTGCTTGTTGAGCTTTACGGCAGCTCGGCGGGACATCTCTTCGGAGATGATCACGTCGGTAGCCAACGGCAAGTGCGGTCCGTGAGCTTCGGTTGAGCCGACGGGAAGGATCGCAACGACCCCGCGGTTAAAGGCTTCGCGCGCTTCTTTCCAGGTGAGGTCTTGAAACGCAGTCATGGTTGGATTCGCATTAGAGCTTGAAAGCCAGCTTGCTCAAAGTGTCGATCGGTCGTGAGAGCTCCCGTCAACCCATTATCCTGCATCACGACAAAGGAAATGCAGTCGGTCAATCCCCACTCTTTGTCGGGTCGTTCCCGATAAAGATCGAATGCGCGTTCATACAACTGTTCGGAAATCGGAACGATCTGCGCGCTGGGATCTTGCTCTAGGGATTCGATCAGTTCAATGGCGGCCTGTCGGAAAGCCTGCTTCGCAAGCGCATTCCCGATTTCGATGATTACTGCGTGCGTCGTGACCAGACGAGTCTTGTTGGCCTCGAGTCGTTCTGAGATTCGTACAGCAAGTTCGTGGTGTGCGTCCTTGGGAGACGAGAGCGCTATTGCAAACGCTGTGTCGAGGAAGACATCCGTTACGTTACTCGCTCGCTCTTCCATAAAGATAGTCGTCTATTCGCTCTGACCAATCCGGTGGCCCGTCCAGGTTGAGCGATCTAGCGGTGCGGAGGAAGGACCGGCCCTTAGGTTCGTTCGCGGTTTTCTCCTCAACCGTTACCCGCACTCGCGTGTTCGGTTCCAAATCAAGTGGTTCGTCCGGGCGAAGCACCTCACCGTCAAAGATCGCCTCAACTGTCCTACTCATTGCTGCCTCCGGGTTCAGGATACCACAAACCTGTCGCTTCAAATCAATTCCACCCCATCCGTTCCCGAAGCGACGTGATGTGCGCGACGTGATGCTTGCCGTGCCAGCAATAGAGACACGTGTTCTTGCCGATGCTCAAGACCCCGATGTCTGGATGATTGAAGACCCGCGCGAAGTCCGCTTCTCTCAGCGAACTCAGCAACAGCACCCATCGCTTGTGCAGGGATTCCAGCAATGCCAGCGACAACTCGATCGGCGCCGAACGCGCATCGTCTAGCTCCGCCCATCGGCCTTCGTCGTAAGGCTTGATCGTGGGCGTGTCTTCAGTCAGCGCCAGTCGAAGCCGGATGTACGCGTTCAAGTGACTGTCTGGAACATGATGCACGACTTGTCGAACGGTCCAGCCGTCGGGGCGATACTGCGTTTCGAGCTGGTCGGCGGACAGTCCTTCGACCGCGGCTCGCAGCTTCGCCGGAGCTTCCGCTATATCATCGATCGCGCGTTTGATTCGATCTTCGGTAGGTTGGCCTTCCAGCTTAAAAGGCCCGATCGGGTATCGTGCGTCCATGACTCCTCTTGTACGGGCGTCCCCTCCGTGGGTGCCCCTTGTTACAGTCGATGAGGATGGGCCATCAAGGGGCGCCCGCGGAGGGACGCCCATACATGCAACTCGCCACTATTGTTTCAGCGCGCGGCGGTCGATCTTGCCGCGATCGTTTTTGGGAAGCTCTGCCCTGAACTCGATCCACCGAGGGTACTTGTAAACAGCGAGTCTGCGTTTCACATACTCTTTCAATTCCTGCTCGAGTTCGGCGCTTGCTTCGAAGCCCGCACTCAACACGATGAATGCTTTCGGCTTGATGAGCTTCTGTTCGTCGCTCGCGCCGATCACCGCGCACTCGACGACCGCGTCGTGTTCGACAAGACAGTTTTCGATCTCGGTAGGCGAGACGAATATCCCGCCAACCTTGAGCATCTCATCGGTCCTTCCGTGGTACCAGTAGTAGCCGTCCTGATCGACGTGAAACTGGTCGCCGGTCGTGCACCAGTCGCCCGCAAAAGTCGCTTTGGATTTTTCGTGCGCTTTCCAGTAGCAAAGCGCCGCCGAATCGCCTTTCACCCTGAGCGTTCCCATCTCGCCCGTCGGGAGTTCGCGGCCTTCGGCGTCCACGATGCGCGCTTCGTAGCCGGGCACGATCTTGCCGAGACTGCCCGGCTTCACGTCTCCCGGGTAGTTTGTGATGTATATGTGAAACATCTCGGCCGAACCGATGCCGTCAAGAATCTCGATGCCGAACGTCTCCATCCAGCGATCATAAAGCTCGGGCGGAAGCGCTTCGCCGGCCGACAAGCAGAATCGCAATGAAGACAAGTCGTAGCGCTCGCGCGCATCTTCAACCTGGAGCATCGCGTTGATCATCGTCGGCACGCTTGTAAGAATCGTCGGCCTGTAGCGCTGAATCATTTCGAACATGGTCTCGGCCGTCGACCGTTCGGCAAACAGCGCGGTCGCTCCGCCCACAGCAAACGGGAACAGCAGGTTGGTGCCAGTCGCGTAGCCGAAGAAGAGCTTGGGCACTGAAAGTGTTATGTCGTCCTTGTTGATTCCCAGAACTTGCTTTGCGTAGCACTCAGTGTTGTAAGGCAAATCGTGTTGCAGATGAACCGCGGCTTTGGCGTTACCCGTCGAGCCCGACGTGAAAAGCCAAATCGCTATGTCGTCACCTGAAGTGTCCGCGTTCACCAACTCATCCGACGCGCTCGAGGTGATCTTCTCGTAGGACACTACGCGCGAGCGCTGCTCCAGGCCTTCAAGCCTCCCGGACTCCTTGGTCTTTGGAACGACTGTGTACCTCAAGTAGCGCGAGCGCGATGCGGCAGGGGCGAACTGTTCCATCACGCTTGCGTGAACCACCGCAACTTTCGCTCGCGTGTAGTCGAGATAGTACTCGTAATCCGAGGTCGGCAGAATGGTGTTGACCATCGCGGCGATCGCTCCGATCTTCGCGACTCCAAACCACGTCGCCACGAACTCGATCGAGTCGGGAAGCACGATCAACACGCGATCTTCCATCTCGACGCCGAGCCCGCGCAGCGCGTTGCCCGCGCGGTTCGCCATTCCCTGAACGTCCCGGTATGTGAACTGCCGGTCTTCATAGTAGACAGCCACGCGATCGCCGAGTCCTTCATCGATTCGGTCATCGAGGTAATAGCCGGCCATGTTGAATCGCTCGGGGAAAGAAACGGTCATGTTCCAGCGCTCCTGATGGGGTTTGACCGCAGAGTATATCACTCGGCGCGGCAAGCAGCATTGCGCCGGGCGACTGCGTAGAAGCCCGCATTCAAGTGCGCAAATACGCGCAGCTCGATCTGTGTATCACCGCGCTCGTTCCGTAAAGCTTGCCGATCCCCGGAGCGCGCCTCTTCGTGAAACGCCAAAGTACCGGGCTTTCTGCCGCATGCGTAGATTTTCCCCATCGGATGGCCGAGTTGAGAACGATAGTTGCGCTGTTGGTAGCCGAGCGGTGTGTGATTCGGGGTAAATTGCGTGAGGCGGCGGCTCGCCTTAATACACAACCAGGGTCAGCCGTTCTGCTAAAACGGAGGGAGGCGAGAGCTTTATGAAACCCGTTCGAGGCATCAAGTGGACGCTCGTAGTCGGCTGGGTGATATTCGGGGTCTTGTTTGCGGTAGGGTCGTCGTTCTCAAGTCCGGCCGCGTCGGACAAAGACAAGCCGGCCTCCGTCACAAAAGCGAACGACCGTCCCGAGGACTTTCTCGGCAGCGAAACCTGCAAGGCCTGCCACGAGGACCAGTTCACCAGCTTCTCAAAAACCTCGCACGCCCACCTGGCAAAGGCCGGATGGAAGAATGAAGGGTGTGAATCGTGCCACGGAGCGGGCAAGGCTCACGTGGAAGGCGGCGGCGACAAGACAAAGATTCGCACGTTCGAAAACGAATCGCCGAAACAGATCTCAGAGAACTGCCTTGCGTGTCACGCCGGGAAAGAAGAGCACAACAACTATCGCCGCGGCGAGCACTGGCGCAACGATGTCGGCTGCACCGACTGCCATTCGCCGCACTTTTCGAAACGGCTGGCCGACAAGCTCACCGCCCCGCATCAACCGAAGGATGCTCCCTCATCGCTCATCCCGGTTGGTCCGAGCCGCGCTCACTCGACAGACCTGGCGCCTCCGAAGATGCTGATCAACTCGCAGCCTCAGTTGTGCATAACCTGCCATAACGAGACGAAGGCCCAGTTCACCCAGCCGTTCCATCATCGCGTGCTCGAAGGCGCGATGAACTGCAGCGACTGCCACAACCCACACGGCGGGTTCGAAGCGAAGCAGGCGCGTCTGGCGGGAGCCGATGCTTCGTGCTTCAAGTGCCACGCCGACAAGCAAGGGCCGTTTGTGTTCGAACACGCGCCGCTGAAGACCGAGGGTTGCACGATCTGCCACCAGCCACACGGCGCCAGTAATTCAAAGCTGCTCAAACGCAACAACGTGAACCAGCTTTGTTTGGAGTGCCACTCGCAGGTAGCGACATTGCCGGGTGAGCTTGCGTCGCCGGGAGCTCCGGGCACACCCAGCTTCCACAATCAGGCAACTCTGCGATTTCAGAATTGCACGACATGCCACGTCAAGATACACGGATCGAACACTCATCCTGTCTTTTTCCGATGAAGACGATGACAGGCGGCAGCTCGTGGAGGGAAGAATGATGAAACGCAAACTCACATTCGCGCAAAGCTTTCTGGTGGGAGTTGTGCTGGGAGTGGTATTGCTCGCCGGTGCCGCGCGCGCTCAACAGCCTGCAACCACCGCCGCCGATCCCCAGAAGCCGGCCGACAAACAGGATCAAACCGGGCCTTATACCGTGACCTCCAGCATCGAGCTTGGCGTTCGTGGGATCGCCATTAACGGAAATGCAAACAAGTATCGCAGCGATTTGAACTATACGCCCGGCTTCCGGATCTTCGATTCCAGCCTGCTGATGGAGGCGAAGGAAGGCGAGGGCTTTCTGTTTGACAAGCTGCTGGTCAGTTCGTTCGGATGGGGCATCGGGGGCGGCGATCACCGCGGGAACGATCCAAACAGACTCCTGCGAGTCAACGCCGAGAAGGCCGGGGCGTACCGCTTCGATGTGAACTATCGGCGGTTCGACTACTTCAACAGCCTGACGAACCTTGCGTTGAATCAGCACACCGCGAACACCGAGTATCGTCAGGGCGACTTTGATCTGACGATTCTCCCCAACAATCAGAAGTTCCGGCTCAACCTGGGCTACTCGCTAAATCGAAACACCGGGCCCGCGGTGACGACTTATGACTACCAGCGTGACGAATACCCGGTGCTATCGCCGACCCGAATAGCGGCGGACGACTATCGAATCGGGTTTGATTCAAAGCTCGGAGTGTTCGATATATCGTTCCTGCAGGGGTGGAGGACTTACAAGGAGGACACGACCTATCGTGTCGACGTGCCCAATATCGGAAACAATCCGTTGAACACTGCTGTGCTGAAGACGTTCCAGCGGGATCTTCCGACTCGGGGCACTTCGCCATACACAAGGTTCAGCCTGCACACGTTTCTCGCGAAGCGGCTCGACTTCACCGGCCGTTACATCTATTCGAGCGGAAACACCAAATACAGTTTGTTTGAGACGGCTACCGGCGTAGACGGCTCGGGAAACAACATCGTCTTACAGACGGGTCAGATTAGCGGAAACGCCAAGCGGCCTCACGGCATGGGAGACCTCGGGGCGACGTTTTTTATCAGCGACAACTTCAGGATATCGGAGACGTTCCGTGTAGACAGCTTTCGAATCAGCGGGGGCCAGGAGTTGTTTGATACGCTGGTTCGCACTCGGTCGACGGGCGTCCCGCTGCCAACGGTTTTCCTGGATACCTTCAGCTTCCGAACAACCAACTACCGCCGCTATTTGAATCTGATTGAAGGCGACTACGACATCAGCCGGCGATTCTCGGTTCACCTTGGCTACAGGTTCACAGACCGCCATATCGAACATGGGCACAATGACGTCGCTGTGGGAGCCACGCCGGCACCCGAGCTGGATGTGTTCGACAATCAGACGAACTCGATTATCGTCGGCTTCAAAGCGAAGCCGGCGCGGATCTGGTCGCTGTACTTCGACCTCGAACACGGGGGCGCCGACAACGTCTTCACGCGGATAGCTAATTACGACTTCACAAACGTGAGAGTGCGCAGCATTCTCAGGCCGACCAGGAACCTCACGCTCAATGCGTCGCTTACAACTCGCAATAACAACAACCCGACCGTTACTGAGGACGCTCCTCCAAGGAATTTCGGGGCCGACGTCAAGACTCGGGTGTTTTCGACATCAGCCGACTGGACGCCGACCGAGAAGTACTCGCTCAGCGGTGGATACACCTACGCTCACGTGGTCAGCGAGGCGACGATCGTATTCTTCACGGGTGGCGTTCGGACCGACGGGGTCAGCCGCTACTTCATGAAGGACAGCTTCGCATTCCTGACAGGTTATTGGCAGGTTCTACCGAGGCTCGGTGTTTACGCCGGATATCGCATTCATCACGATCCAGGGCAGGGCGACCGCGTCTCACAGCCGACGGTCATCGTAGGCTCGTTCCCGTACCAGTTTCAGACACCGGAAGCCAAGTTCGTGGTCAAGTTGTCCAACCGGATCGATTGGATCGCGGGTTATCAGTATTTCGATTATCAGGAGACGTTCCCCAACCTGCAGCGCTATGAGGCGCATCTACCTTATACGTCGGTACGGTTTTACTTCGGGCGCCGACAATAGAGGGTTTCTTCCGCGAGTGTTAGCCGTGAGACCAGGAGGCCGGTCGGCGAAGAGCGCTGATTTCATCGGCAACTAGTGGGCGTGGCCTCGCGAGCGAAAGGACGATGACTCGAATAGCGAGCGGAGAGTTGATGGGAATTGACTCGACAGCCTATGCTCGTAAGAACACTTCGATGAAAGGTGAAACATGAGAATGAGAATCACAACCAAACACGCAACAGCCGCGGCGCTGATATCAGTCCTCGCGATCGTGGTCAGCTTCCAGACCAGATCGCAAGCGGCCGCAAGCCCGGCGGTTGTTGATGCCGCGGCGACGTTCAAGGCCAAATGCGCTGCTTGTCATGGTGCGGACGGCAGTGGAAACACTGCTACAGGGAAGGCACTGAAGTGCCGCGATCTCGGCTCAGCCGAGGTTCAAGGGCAGTCCGATGCTCAGCTCCTCACGATCGTCACAAAAGGCAAAGGCAAGAAGATGCCTGGCTTTGAGAAGACCCTCGGCGCCGATACTTGCAAGGCGCTTGTAGCCTACGTACGCTCATTGAAGAAGTAATGGGCGCGAGAACGATAGCAAGGTGTTCTGAGCCTGACTCCCGGACACCGCGGGTGAACCGGAGGGATCGAGTCATTGAGTACGATCGAAAGGGTAATAAGGTAAGCAACCATGAAACAAGTCAAGTGGGTAATCATAACGATGGGCTTGATGTTGGCAACTCTGATAGCGCTTCCAGGCACGCCCGGAATCGTGGACGCCTCAGCAGCAGACGGGGCGGCACTCTACAAAGCGAAATGCGCGTCTTGCCACGGCGCGGATGGAAAAGGCGAGACAGCCGCAGGCAAGGCGATGAAGGTGCGCGATCTCTGTTCAACCGAAGTGCAGGCCCAGTCAGACGCCGAGCTCACTGAGATCACGGGCAAAGGCAAGGGCAAGATGCCTGGCTACGAAAAGAGCATCGGCGCTGATGGAGTAAAGGCAGTAGTCGCCTACATCCGAACGCTGAAACACTGATCGTTCGAATCGACGCCACTCTTACCACCGCTTGCTGAATCAGCTCTGCTTGTTCGCGCCTCGCGCCATAACGCAAGCGAACACAGGGGCATTCTTTCAGCCCCGCCGAAGAGGGGAGTCTGCCCATGAAGCGCTGCGTTCTCCTCGCAGTTATCTTCCTGTTCGTGCTTATTTGGGCAAGTCAGTCGGGTCCGGGTTCCGGTCGGTCGCGGGCTCAGAGCACCAAATCGGCTGCGATGACCAGCGCCGACTGCGTTGCCTGTCACGACAATCCGGATCTAACCAGGGACGTCGCTGGAAAACCGGCGAGTCTTCACGTGAGCCGAGCGCTGTTTGCAGATTCAGTGCACGGATTGCTCGATTGCAAGAGCTGCCACTCGGATGTGAAGACGCTTCCTCACGAATCGCCTGCCAAGGTCAACTGCGGGGCATGCCATCAGGATGCCTCCACCGCTTACGACAAGGGACTTCACGCCAAGGCGATTCAGAACGGCAACATCAAAGCAGCCACGTGCGTTGACTGCCACGGGAAGGCTCATGCAATCCAGCGGTCAAGCGATCCGCGGTCGGCTGTCAATCACGCGAACATCGCCGCTACCTGCGGGTCATGTCACGGTCAAAAATTTGTAATGGAAGGAAGCGGGCTTACTACGCGCCCGTTCCTCTCATATCAAGAGAGCGTCCACGGGCGAGCTGTCGCATCCGGCAACGCGAAAGCGGCCGCGTGCACCGACTGCCACGGGAGTCACGACATCAGACCGCCAACCGACGCGCAGTCCGCCATCGCCAGGTTCAACGTTCCTCGGACCTGCGGACAGTGCCACAGTGACATCTCAACAGAATTCAGCCGCAGCATTCATGGCCAGTCACTGGCCCGCGGCAACTGGCAGGCGCCGGTGTGCACTGATTGTCATGGCATTCACATGATCAAAGGGCACGTCGACCCTTCCTCTTCGGTAGCGGCGCAGGCGCTGGCCAAGACTACATGCGCGCAGTGTCACGAGGGCGTGCGGCTGGCTCAGGAGTTTGGCGTCCTGGGGAAACGCTCGAGTTCCTATATGGACAGCTATCACGGGCTTGCCTCAAAGCTCGGATCAGGAGTGATCGCAAACTGCGCAAGCTGTCACGGCGTCCACAACATACTGCCTTCCTCCGACCCGAAGTCAATGATCAACATCGGGAATCTGATTCAGACCTGCGGCAAGTGTCACGCAGGCGCGAGCGAGAACTTCATCCTCGGGAAGATCCACCTCGATGTGCAGACCTCCCAGGACATCGGCAGTGTGGCGACACGGTGGGTTCGGTGGATCTATCTGTCGTTGATAACCGTTGTAATCGGCGGAATGTTGGTTCACAACGGGCTGGTGTGGCGGAAAAAGGCCGCTCTCAAGCGAAAGGCCGAGCACAGGCCGATCGTGCGAATGACCGCCAACCAGCGGGTTCAGCACTTACTACTCCTTACCAGCTTTTTCGTCCTGGTCTTCACCGGTTTCGCGTTGAAGTATCCGGACTCCTGGCTCGGGGTTCTTCTGGGGTCGAGCGAGAGTTTGAGGCGCGTCGGACATCGAGTCGCCGCCGTGGTGATGATCGGAGTCGGCATCTATCACATGGCTTATATGCTCGGGACCCGAGAAGGCCGGGAAGGATTGAAGGATTTTTTCCCCAGGCCCAAAGATCTCCTCGATCTGTTTCAAAACCTGCGCTACTATCTGGGTCGAAGTGTTAGTCCGGCGAAGATCGGCCGCTTCGGCTATGTCGAAAAGGCTGAGTACTGGGCGGTGATATGGGGCACGATATTGATGGGCTTAACCGGGTTGATGATCTGGTTCAAGGTCGAGATGTTCAGCTTCCTGCCCAGGTGGTCGATCGACATTGCACTGGCTATACATTTCTACGAAGCCATACTCGCTACGCTCGCGATCGTGGTTTGGCACTTTTATCATGTGATTTTCGATCCCGATGTGTACCCGATGAGTTGGGCATGGCTGGATGGGCGAGTCTCCGAGAAGTTGTTTAAAGAGGAGCACTCCCTCGCCTATGAAGACATGAAACGCGCCAGCCAGCTGGACGCAGATGTACAGACTCAAGGTGACGGATCGGAACCCGCGGCGGCGGCGGCCGATTCGAAGCCGTCGACTACCGACTAGTGAAGCGCCAGATCTTCTTCCTATGGAGAGTCGATCAAAAGACCGAGCTGTACTGTCGAACTCAATCACCTCAACCTGTCGATTGCTGAGACCCAGGACCGGGGAGAGACCGAATGACTGAAAGCGAATCAAAAGCACCGGGCCTTTCGCAAAACTTCGTCAGCCTCTTCGGCCTGACGATTATCTTCGCAAGCGTGGCTGGTATCATATTTTCTTTTCTGATCGAGTTGCTCGGAAGCCACGGGAACCCTTACCTGGGCATTTTTATTTACATCGTCTTTCCGGGATCCCTGTCTCTAGGGTTGATCGCCTTTTTCGGCGGCCGACTGCTCGAGCGGAGACGACGTCGAAAGCCGGGAGGCGGAGGCTATCCTATCCTGGACTTGAACAATCCACGGCGCAGGCGGCAGTTTTTGACCTTTTCGGCGGCGACTCTCCTGTTCCTGTTCGTCAGCGCGTTCGGATCCTACCGCGCATACGAGTACACCGAATCGGTCATTTTCTGCGGCCAGCTTTGCCACGTTCCGATGAAACCCGAGTTCATGGCTTATCAACAATCGCCGCACTCCCGAGTGGCCTGCGTTGATTGCCACGTGGGCAAGGGCGCGGGCTGGTACGTGAAGTCAAAGCTCTCGGGCGCGTATCAAGTGTATTCCGTCGCTTTTGATAAATTCCCGCGGCCGATTCCGACACCGGTGGAAAACCTGCGGCCGGCCCAGGACACCTGTGAGCAGTGCCACTGGCCGGCGAAGTTCTTCGGCGCCCAGCTAAAAGTCTTCAACCATTACGGCTTTGACGAGCAGAACACGCTTAGCCAGACTCGTATGCTTATCAACACCGGAGGCGGCAGCGCTGAGAAAGGAGTGGTCGCCGGGATTCACTGGCACATGAACATATCCAACGAAATCACGTACGTGGCGACCGACGACCAGCGCCAGGTGATTCCCTGGGTCCGGCTGAAAGATCGCACGACCGGCGAAGCGGTCGAGTTTCTTGCAAGGGATTCGCAGCTCACAGGGGCGCAAATCGAGCAGGCCCAGAAGCGAACCATGGACTGCGTTGAGTGCCACAACCGGCCTTCGCACATTTACGTCCCACCGGACCGCTCGGTGAACGAAGCTCTGGTCGCGCGTAAGATCGACGCCTCGCTTCCTTACATCAAACAAAAATCGGTTGAGGTCCTCACCAGGCACTACGAATCGACCGATGAAGCGATCAAATCCATCGCATCGATCCTCGATGAGTATTATCGAACTACTTATCCCAACGTCTATTCGAGCAAATCCGCCTCTGTTAAGGCTGCGATCTCGGAAGTGCAAAGAATCTTCACGACCAGCATCTTCCCGGAGATGAAAGTCAACTGGCAAACGCATCCCGATAATGTGGGTCACTACTACAACCTTGGTTGCTTCCGCTGTCACGATGGAGAGCACTTCAGTGCGGCCGGCAAGGTGATTCGCAACGACTGCAACATCTGCCATACAACGCTCGACCAGAGTGACGGGACAAAGACCATTGCCGCAAAAGACGGAGCATTCACGCATCCTCTGGAGCTTGACGTCAGCACAAGCAAGTGTACGGATTGCCACACCGGCAAGGGATTGAAGGATTAGAAGCTCTGATTGTTCGATCGCTCGTTTCAAGGATCCGAGTCAGTTGTGAACCTGTCCGAGGCGCTTGTACCGTTTTTTCGCGAGCGTTTTCAATGTGGCGGCTGATCCACAATGGCGTTGAGCGGCGCCGAATCGCCGCAGCCTGGCGACAACAACGAGTGGTGTAGACTGCAAAGACTGGGAGCAGTGCGGCCCATCATTAACGAGTTGCCAGGCGTTCGATGATACATTGACTGCCGAGGAGGAGGAAGCCGATGGCACACGCGCAAACCAAACCAGATTCAGGCGAACGGCGGGAGTTTCTT
The DNA here is from genome assembly GCA_038040485.1 of Candidatus Onstottus arcticum. Taxonomy (GTDB): domain Bacteria; phylum Acidobacteriota; class Blastocatellia; order UBA7656; family UBA7656; genus Onstottus_B; species Onstottus_B arcticum. Next base: position 28,133 of record JBBPIE010000018.1, on the reverse strand, counting down.
GACTACTTGCTCGGAACAAGTGTGGTCGCCACGTTGGTGGCAATTGCTTATCCCATAGTCAAATTCCTGGTGCCTCCAGCCGTGACCGAATCGGCGCAAAACTCGGTGGTCGCCGCAAAGGTGGGCGACCTCCAGGCAAACTCGGGCAAGATCTTCAAGTTTGGAACCAAGCCCGGCCTTTTAGTTCGCACGCCTTCTGGAGATCTCAAGGCTTTTTCGGCGACCTGCACGCACCTCGACTGCATAGTGCAGTATCGGCCCGACATGAAGATGGTTTGGTGCGCCTGCCACAACGGCCAATACAACCTGAGCGGGCAGAACGTCGGTGGGCCTCCCCCGCGTCCGCTTGAAGAGTACACCGTGAACATTCGCGGCGATGACGTGGTCGTCACGAAAGGATAAGCGCCTATGAGAGCAGACGCGCTGCGACTTTGGCTCGATGAGCGGCTGGGCACCGAAGCGCTCGGGAAGCTGGCGCGCAAGAAAGAGGTGCCGGTTCACCGCCACACCGTCTGGTATTACTTCGGCGGAATGACCCTGTTTCTCTTCCTGATTCAGGTTGTGACCGGGATCCTGTTGCTTCTCTATTATCGGCCTAGCGCCGAGAATGCCTTTGAGAGCGTGCAGTTCATAATGACAGAGGTGCAGTTCGGCTGGCTTGTCCGATCCGTGCACAGTTGGTCGGCAAACCTGCTGATCGCCACGATGTTCATCCACATGTTCAGCGTCTTTTTCATGAAGGCCTATCGCTCTCCGCGCGAGATGACCTGGTTGACCGGAGCATTGCTGCTATTCGTCTTCCTGTTTTTCGGGTTCAGCGGCTACTTGCTCCCATGGAACAAGCTGGCTTACTTCGCCACGAAGGTCGGCACCGACATCGCCGGCGTAGTCCCGGTAGTTGGAGAGTTCGCGCGGCGCTTTCTTCGGGGTGGGGAGGAAGTAACCGGCGCGACACTTACTCGCTTCTTCGGGTTTCACGTAGCCGTTCTTCCCGTGATCACGACCGTCATCCTTGGCGTTCACGCGCTTATGGTTCAAAAGCATGGAATGAGCGTGCCGCCCGGTGTTGATGAGCGGAAAGTAAAGTCGATGAAGTTCGTCCCAAACTTTCTGATGCGGGATCTGGTTGGCTGGATACTGGCGATCGGTGTGCTGGCGGCGCTCGCGGCGCTGTTCCCGTGGGAGCTTGGTGAGAAGGCCGACCCTTTCGCGTCGGCGCCAGCAGGAATCAGACCGGAATGGTATTTTTTGTTCATGTTCGAAACGCTAAAGCTGATCCCGGCCAAAATCTTCTTTCTGGATGGCGAAGTGGTAGGGATATTGGCGTTCGCGCTGGGCGGTCTGCTCTGGGTCGTCGTTCCATTCCTGGACAAGTCATCGGCCAATCGCACCAGGAGCCGTGTTGTTACGGCGCTGGGTTTGATCGTGGTTCTTTACATCATCGCGATGACCGCCTATGGCTACCTCGCATAAGTGTGGGCTCAAACATGGATCAATACGATTCTGAATCACGCGAAGGAATAACCCGCTTACGCCGGACACGGCTTGCGAGTGCGGGTACCGTATCCTTCATTTTGCTGGCCGCGTTCTACGGTCTTCCGATCACCGCCGGTCAGGACAAATCACCGACCCTCTCGACCGCCACGCAAAAGAAGGACTCGTGTGTGGAGTGCCATAAAGCGATGGAAGGCCCGCTTGCCGATCCAGTGACGCTCAACAACGGCGACATACACCAGTCACGCGGCCTCTCTTGTGCGGACTGCCACGGAGGCGATCAATCTCAAGACGATCCGACGGCGGCTATGAATCCGCTCAAGGGTTTTGTTGCCAGACCCAAGCGAAAAGACTTCCCCCAGTTCTGCGGAAAATGTCACAGCAATGTCGAGTTCATGAAGAAGTTTAATCCGGCATTGCGAGTCGACCAGGAGCGGGAGTACGCGACCAGCGTTCACGGCAAGCTTCTCGCCACCGGCGACCAGAACGTCGCGACCTGCGCGAGCTGTCACGGCTACCACGGAGTGCGCGCGGTTAAGGACCCCCAGTCCAAAGTTTACGCACTTAACGTTGCGGAAACCTGCTCACAGTGTCACGCGAGCGCCGAGCACATGCAGGGATACAAAATCCCGACCGACCAGTATGACAAATACAAAACGAGCGTGCATGGAAGAGCGTTGTACGAACGACAGGATCTCTCGGCGCCGACTTGCAATGACTGCCACGGCAACCACGGGGCCGCGCCGCCCGGCATTGCTTCCGTCGCCAATGTCTGTGGTCAATGCCACGTGCGTCAATCCGAGCTCTTTCAGGTCGGCCCGCACAAGGTGGTATTCGACGCGATGCAGGTCGGCGAGTGCATACAGTGCCACAGCAACCACGGCATCGCATCGCCCGGCGACGAAATGCTTGGGCCAGGTCCGCAGTCGGTCTGCACCAGTTGCCACTCTCAAGGCGACGCGGGTTACGAGACGTCGGACAGGATGCGCGCTTTGATCGATCAGCTTGGCGCGCGCCTAAGCGGCGCGGTCACGGTGTTAGATCGAGCCGAGCGCGCGGGAATGGATGTGAGCCGCCCGAGGTTCGAGTTGACCGGAGCCAAGGATGGCCTGACCCAGGCGCGAGTATTGATCCATGCCTTTTCGACCGGCGAGGTCGAGAAAGCCGTCACCCCCGCACTCGAAATCGCAGATCACAGTCACAAAGCCGGAGAGGACGCCCTCGCCGAGTGGAGCTTCAGGCGCAAAGGCCTCGGTGTCTCACTTTTCTTCATTTTGTTTCTTGCCGCTGTGATTTATCTGAAGATTCGAAGCATCGAACGCAAGCAGCGTGAGGGGAACTAACCGGTCGGCATTGAAGTCTACCCGCTGAGACCTGTTTGGATGCCGGTGTCCCAGGGCTTTTGAGTATTGAATGAGAGACCGAAGAACCAAGGTGATAATCCTCATTCCGCTCGCTGCGGCATTCTTGTATCCGGTGCTGATCTCTACGGCGGCCGGAACCAGCGCCTCTCGCGGCATCTGGCAAGGCTCGAAGCCCAAGCGGACTACCGGCGCAAAGGTCCCGACCGGCCGCGACTACTCGAAATTTACGCACAACAACCCGCCACATCAACAAAAATGCGATTCATGCCATAAGTTTCCGTCTTCAAACTGGAAGTTGGTTCGCAAGGGAGATGAGGCGTTCGCGGATGTGACCGATTATCCCGAGCACTCTTCTTGTCTCCCGTGCCATCGCCAGCAGTTTTTTAGCGGCGCGACGCCCTCAATCTGCAGAGTTTGTCACGTCGATCCTTCACCCCGGAACAGCGCGCGTTATCCCTTCCCGAATCCGCGCCCACTTTTCGATGCTTCGAAGAAAGGGCAATCGGAATTCTCGGAATACAAGGTGTACTTCCCGCACGAGAAACACGAAGGAATGTTCGGGCAATCCCGGCCTGCAATCGAACCGGAGCGGGGTTTCCGACTTGTGAGGGCGTCCTTCCAACAGGAACCCGTCGCCAAGGGTCAGGAGACCCAAAAGAACCGTAGCTGTGTGAAGTGCCATCAGGACTATAAGCCGCAGGGTGAATCCGACGAGGAGTTTGTCACGAAACCTCCAAAGGACCTGCCGGAGAGCGCTTTCTGGCTGAAGAAGGGTACGTTCAAGACCGCCCCCCAGGACCATGCTTTGTGTTTTACCTGCCACTCGCAGGAGGGCGGACTGACGCCCGCGGCGACTGATTGCGGTACGTGTCATAAGCTGCTCTCACCGGCACAGCTCGTCGCACGCAGAGAAACACACGGAGACTTCGATCCGAAAATTGCGGCCGCAATGGGCATAACCGACAAGACGATGCTTGAAAAATGGCGTCGCAGAGAAGCCGTGAAGTTCCGGCACGAATGGGTTATACACGCAGACTTGAGCTGTGCGGACTGTCACACCACCGCGAAGATCAATACGGTCGACGCGAAAGGGCCCGAAGTGCCGGTCCTGTCGTGTGGCGGCGCCGGAACAGGATGTCACGTGACCGCGACATCCGATGACGGCGGAGCGCTGAATCTCGAGTTTGATCAAAAAAAGTCAGACCCCGGTTTTCAGTGCACCAAATGCCATGGTCTGCTTGGCAAGAGGGCCGCGCCTGAATCTCACATCAGCGCTCTCGCCGCGATCAAGAACAAGAAATAGGTCGGGTTGAATATGCCAGAGGCACCTGCATCGAATCCATCTTCTGTCAGTCCCCACGAGTTCGAACGTGGCCGACGCCGGTTGTCCTGTTGTGTTTTGGTAATAGGAGCCCTACTTTTTGGTCTCGCCAATTTGGGCAGCCCGGCAGTTTCTGCATTATCGGCGGAGTCTCCCGAGCCCGAGTTCGCTATGAAGATCGAGCAGGAGCCGCCGGCCGACTATTCCGCTTTCGCACATTCCAGTTCCGCCCACGCCCGGTTGCGGTGCACGGTTTGCCATCGCAGAGGTAACGAATCGCCACAGACCATCCGACCCGGACACAGACCCTGTTCATCCTGCCACTCGGAGAAGTTTGCCGCGATGAAGGGCCCGATCTGCACGGTGTGTCATACGAATGCGGAACCGAAGGGTCCTGAGCTCAAGTCGTTTTCCGGGCTGAGAAGCTTCAACGTGAAGTTCAGTCATGCGCGCCATGCCAACGCCGGATGTGCCACTTGCCATAAGCCGATCAATCGGAGCGTAGCGCTCTCGATACCTGCTGGGAAGAGCGCGCACTCGACCTGCAATCAGTGTCACGGCCTCGGCGCTCAAAAAGCGGGACGCGATCTGTCCTCGTGCGATGTTTGCCACGAGCGAGGCAGATACCAGCGGCCGCCTGCCTTTGGCAAAGCTTATAAGATCAAGTTCAGCCATGCCGAACACTCGCCGCGTCAGAAGTTGAGTTGTAGTGATTGTCATCGCGCCAAAGGAGGCGCGGCGCCGCGAGGTCAGATGACCGAGCCAGTTCCTGCGATGCATCGCGCATCCGAGGGCGCGATGAGCTGTATGAGCTGTCATAACAACAAACGAGCCTTTGGCGGGGATGATTTCTCTGACTGCAAGCGATGTCATCAGGGCTCGACTTTCCGCTTTTGACAGCCCTGTTCGCAGGAGGTGGGGCGCGGAAACTTGCCCGGATGAAAGCGATCAATCAGCCTTTAGCGAGCGCTGCCTCTAAGCCTCGGTTCGCGAAACCGCTCTCCTCAGTTCGAATTGTCTCGAAAAAGCCAGGGCATTGAACCTCGCGGCAGGCGTAGCCGGGCGAGCGGCTCTTTTCATAGCCGGCGTCGCTCTAAACGTGACAACCGGCACAATCGTGCGTGATGTCGTGCACGGCCTGCTCTAGCCAAACACTCTATAGTGCCCAAAGCATCTGAAAACGGAGCAGGAGCTTCGGTGATGGAGACGATTCGCAATTATCCGATGAACGGCCGGTGAACGCTTAGAAGAAGGAGATGCTCAATAGTAAGCCGGATTGCTCCGAAGCGCCGGCGAAATAGCCAGGAATCAAATCCAAAACAAAATCAAGCGCGGGCTGGAGGTCCTCCAGCCCGCGCTTCGTAATCGTCACAAAGTAGCTGAGGTGATCATCTGTGGAACTGATGTTTGAAGGCAACCCCCTAAAGATCTCACCGGCGATACTGGACAAGTACAACCAGCCGGGGCCGCGCTACACCAGCTATCCGACGGCGCCCGAATGGGACGACAGCTTCGGCGAGGCTGAGCTACGCCAGGCTTTCGCGGAGGCAAACCAAAAGACGAATCCGGCGCCCCTCTCCCTCTATTTCCACATCCCGTTCTGTGAGTCGTTGTGTCTCTACTGCGGTTGCAATGTTGTCATTAACAAGCGGCACGAGATAGCGCTGCCATACTTGTCGCATCTTAAGCAAGAGATCGATTGGGTCAGCGGCGAGATCCCTCGAAGCCGTAAGGTGGAACAGTTGCACTGGGGAGGAGGGACGCCGACCTATCTGACACCCGGTCAAATCGAAGAGCTTTACGCTCACATCGCGGACCGGTTTTCGTTTTCTTCCAAAGCGGAGATTAGCATCGAAATCGACCCTCGTGTCACAAGCGACGAACAATGCCAAACGCTTCGCCGGGTCGGGTTCAAACGCGTGAGCATGGGCATACAGGATTTCGATCCGCTGGTGCAAAAGACCATCCATCGCGTTCAACCCTATCGAGACGTCCGGCGGTTGCTCGATTACTGCCGCGACATCGGCTTCGAAAGCATCAACGTGGATTTGATCTACGGATTGCCTCATCAATCGGTCGAGAGTTTCAGCAAGACAGTCGAGCAGATCATCACGCTCAATCCGGATCGCATTGCGGTGTTCAGCTACGCGCACGTGCCGTGGATGAAAAAGCAACAGGGTAGCTTCGCTCGATACTTGCCCGAAGGACTGGAGAAATTTCGAATCTTCACGCGCGCGATTCAAATGCTCACGGACGCCGGCTATCGCTACATAGGGCTCGATCACTTCGCTCGCCCCGAGGACGAGATCTGCCGCGCCCAGGATGAGCGAACGCTTCATCGCAACTTTCAGGGTTACACCACTAAGGCCGGATGCGATCTGTTTGCGATGGGTGTAAGTGCGATCAGCGGACTCGATGACGCCTATGCTCAGAACTGGCGCGATCTCCCGCGCTACTATCAGGCAATCGACGAAGGTTGTTGGCCCGCGATGCGAGGGATTCACTTGAGCCAGGAAGACAAGCTGCGCCGAACGGTGATCAATCGACTGTTATGTCACGCGGTTCTTGTGAAATCCGAGATTGAACGCGAGTTCGAGATCAGCTTCGATCAGCATTTCGCCAGAGAGCTTCAAACGCTGAAGGAGTTTGAACGCGACAGCCTGGTTCGGGTGCACAGCGATAGCATTGAAGTTGCGCCGCTCGGCCGCGTTTTCATTCGCAACATTGCAATGGTCTTTGACGCCTATCTTGACGGAGAGCGAAGACAGGCCTTCTCCAAGACGCTCTGAAGGCTTTCGGTTAGTATGTATTTCTGGCCAAATTGAGTCCTCTTTCATACAGGTGTGATCGCCGTCATATCGTACTTCGATAAGAGGGGCTAGGATCCCAACTAAGCGATGGGCTTTGATATCGCTTGAATTTGGCAATGCCAGTCTTGAAGGTGGTGTGTGCCTATGAAGAACTCTTTCAAATCATTTCTCGTGCTAGTAATTATCTGTCTCGCAGGCGCTGCGCCCGGAGTCAGTTTTTCTTCGACGCAAGAGCCTTCGACGCGGATTTCTCCGCTTGAGACTTCCCCACGAATTGACAACATCTCAGATTTGACGTTGGGGCGAGCCGGGCGCTTGCGAATCTTCGGCGCGAACTTCGGCGCAATCGACGCCGGCAGCCAGGTGTTGATTGATGGAGTGCCTGCGCCCGTCAGCCGATGGTCTGATACTTTGGTCGTGGCATACGTGCCCGACGGTGCGCAACTCGCCACTGTTCCTGTGCAGGTGGTCACGAGTGCCGGCTCCAGCAACAGTCTGGACCTCGAGGTTAAGGCCAAGAATCTTGATGTCACGGCGCCTGAGGCGAACGGAAGCATCAAGTGGCAGTTCGAAGTTGACGGAGATTACATGGAGTTTCGGCCTTCAGTCGGGCCGGACGGCACGATCTACTTCCAGGATGTTGATGGACACCTCTACGCGCTTAGACCCGATGGCAGCGTGAAATGGATTTTCCAGGGCGGATATCCTACTGGACCTGTTGCGGTCGGGGCCGACAACACTACATATATTGCAAGCGGTAATACTATTCGAGCCATTAGCCCTGCCGGCACGCTTAAGTGGTTCTTCACAGATCCAAACAGTCAAGTTGTGATTGGCGGCCCTGCCGTCGGCCCGGATGGCAAAGTCTACGCTGCCATGGACCTGCTGGGGCTTGGAGCCATAGCGCTCTCCCCCGTTGACGGTCATCTCGTTTGGAGCAACCCGGGTAATCCGAAATTGTCCGAATATGGTCAGAGCGGACTCGAGCTCGTTTTTGGCCCTGCTTCCCCAGGCGCGCAGCCAGATCAGTTCTACTTCGCTTGCGACAATTACACCACCGCGCCCCAGGGACATCTATACGCATTCAGTCTCAACGGCGATCAGAGATGGGCCGTCCCGGCTGGCGGCACCAGTCCGCCTCAAGTAGCAGTCTTGCCGAACGGCACCATAAGCCTGGGCGTAGCGGCTCATAACCCGTCAAACGGCGCGGTGCTTTGGAGTGCCTATCCTGCATTAGGCAGCGGCAGTGAGTTTCCGACCGACGCGGGTTCTGACGGTACGGTTTACGTTGCCCCGTTATATCAAAGCGCGCTAGCAGCTTTGAACGGGCAGAGCGGAGCCGTGTCATGGCGGGTTCCGGGCGTGGGTAATCAAGTAGGCCCCGTGGTTAGTCCTCTCAATGACGTGGTGATCGCCGGCGGCCGGGACAATTACGGTTTGCCAGGATACTTCAAAGCTTTCAGCACTGGCGGGCAATCCCTCTGGCAGATAAACCTGCCCGGAGAGCCGTACCCTGGGCCCTTTGAATTCCCGTTCGCGCGAGGCCGGTTTAGCCCGGATGGAACGACCGTTTACATGGGCACGACCATCTCAGGTGAGCCTCCCGATAATTTGCACTGCTACCTTTACGCGCTTGAGACGGCCAATACCCAAACCTGCTCTTACTCGATGAATCCGATCGCCGCGTCTTTCCCCTCAACCGCAGGACCAGGCAGCGTGAACGTGACAGCGCCGGACGGGTGTGGGTGGACGGCAACGAGCAACGCCGCCTGGATAACGATCACTTCAGCCGCCAGCGGCAGCGGCAACAATGTGATGACTTTCTTGCTAGGCCAGAATTTCTCTACCGGTCTGCGCAGAGGCACTATCAATGTTGCCGGGCAGACTTTTACGGTCAGTCAGGGTGGAAGCAACGTCTGCGCATTCTCAATCTCGCCAACGAGTACGTCGTTCCCCAAGGCGGGAGGGACAGGAACCGTGAGTGTAGCAACGTCGAGCGGCTGTGGCTGGACCGCGACAAGCAATGTCAGTTGGGTAAAGATCACGACGGGCGCCAGCGGCGTTGGCAACGGCGTCGTCACTTATTCGGTGTTAGTCAACAACAGCAACCTCGCTCGCGCTGGAACTATGCTGATAGCAGGGAAGACTTTCACGGTGAAACAGAAGCTGCGTTGAAGACCAGCGCGCTTTGTTTGATTCAATCTGACAAAGACCTTTGCTCGTTGGACTGGTTGTTGGGTCGGCGCTACCAACAACCAGTCAGAAGAGTTTCCCTTTCAGCTTTCGCTTGCCGCTCCAGGGATCCGCGATGTAGTCGCCGGTCCTTGGCTGGCCCGCCTCCGGGTGAGTGAGACGCTGTACCACGCGCGAGGTGCTTGTCTGGAACTCCTCGCGAGTGCCAAGGAATGCTACTCGTCCTTCCTCGAGCAACATCACCCGCATCGGTTTGCTATGTCCCGGCGCGTTTTCCGCGACTACCGCCGATCCGAAGCTGTCTTCGCCGGCGACGGGCGACGCGATGTAAGGGATCCTGCTGTCTTGCATGCATTTTCCGACTGATGGCAGAGTGAGGCTTCGGCGTGCGTGTTGCGAATCTAGTCGTCCGTTGAGTAGAGCAAGGGTGCTTTGATGCCATTTACGGAAGAGCTTTCGGTGAGACTGGCGATCGCGCTCGGGATCGGTCTGTTGATCGGCGCCGAACGCGAGCGGCGAAAAGGGACCGGCCCTTCAAGAGCGCCCGCGGGCATTCGCACTTTCGCGCTTGTTTCCCTGACTGGCGGGATCAGTCTGACCGTTGGAGGCGAGTTGCTTCTCGCGATTGGCGCGCTTGCGGTGGCGGCGCTGTCTATCGTTTCTTACAAGCGGAAAAGCCAGGAGGACCCGGGATTCACGACGGCGATCGCGCTGCTGACCAGTCTGCTGCTCGGGGCGCTGGCCACGCGGCAGCCTTCGCTTGCGTCTGGGTTTGCAGTAGTCGTCGCAGTCCTGCTTGCGGCGCGGACGCGAATGCATCGCTTCGTTCAGGACGTGCTTACCGAGCAGGAACTTAACGACGCGCTGCTGTTGGCTGCCGCGACGTTGGTGATTCTGCCGCTCACGCCCGATCATGTGGTTGGGCCGTTTGGTGTCTTGAATCCGCGAACGCTCTGGAAGCTTGCGGTCATCGTGATGTCGATCAGCGCGGCTGGCTACCTGGCGGTGCGAGCGCTGGGACCTCGCTTCGGGCTGCCGCTTGCGGGATTCGCTTCGGGGTTTGTTTCCAGCGCCGCGACGATCGGCTCGATGGGAGCGCGCGCGGCGCAGGAGCCGGAATTCCTGAGAGCCGCCGTGGCTGGCGCGGTGCTCTCAACGGTTTCGACTGTTGTGCAAATGGCCGCATTGCTTTTTGTGACCGACCGGCCAACATTCTCCGCAATGAAGCTGCCGCTTCTGTTTGCCGGAATCGCGGCGGTGATCTACGGTGCGCTGTTTACGATCAAGACCGCGGGCCACCGGCCGCAAGCCTCGGAGAGAACCGGGCGAGCGTTCAACCTGACGACTGCGTCGGTCTTTGCTGTGACAGTCTCAGCAATACTTGTTGCGTCGGCCGGGGTGAATCAGTGGCTCGGTTCGGCGGGACTGGCGGCGGCGGCCGGGCTTGCTGGATTTGCCGACACTCATTCAGCCGCCATCTCAGTCGCTTCGTTGGCAGCCGCTGGTAAGATCTCTTCCCCTGAAGCCGTGCTTCCGATTTTAGTCGGGCTCACGACAAACACCATCACGAAGGCCGTGGTCGCGGTGACGACCGGCGGACGCACCTTTGCGCTTCGAATCATACCGGGGTTGCTGCTTGTCATCCTGGCCGCGTGGTTTGGCTGGGCGCTGCGATTCTGATCGCCATAGCGAATGCAGATTCGCCTTCGGCCCTTCGAAGATCCGTGGACGTCGCAACCCAACGGGGTTGCGTCCTCACCGTTAGCGATTCGGAACATTTGTCGGGCTGAGTCGCAACCCCGTTGGGGTTGGAGGGAGCACGAAATCAGTTTCCCAGGGTAGCCGCGTTCAGCAACCCTGATGGTATGAAGGACGCAACCCAGTTGGAATGGCTAAGGGTTCAGTAGCCTGGGCCATGGGCGGTCTTGCGCAGTTAATGCGCGACTTTCCCCATCACATCGCACCCGTGACGGTGCACACTCATGAACTTACGGGTACCGGGAAGCGGCGCAGTGATTGCTCCTAATACTGCTCTAGCAGGTCAATGATTGTGATCGGAGGTTGATATGAGTGCACTGGTAGGACTAAACGTCGCGGATAGCTGCGCAGAGTGCGACGTGCGATTCAGCAGGTTGTTCTGCAATCTGCCGGTCGAAGCGTTGCGCGACCTGGACACCATCAAGTACACCAGTTCCTTCCCGAAAGGCGCCGTGCTCTTCTCCGAAGGCCAGTCGCCGCGCGGCGTGTTCATAGTTTGCACCGGCCGGATCAAGCTCTCCACTTCCTCGAGCGAAGGCAAGGCGTTGATCACTCAGATTGCGACGGAAGGCGACTTGATCGGCCTTAGCGCGACGATGGCCGGCAAGCCCTATGAAGTGACCGCCGAGGCGCTTGAGCCAAGTACTGTGAACGTCGTGCGCCGCGATGACTTCCTTCGGTTTCTTACCTCGCATCCCGAAGCTTGTCTCAAGGTAGCCCAGCACCTGGGCAACGACTACCACGCAGCTTTCGAAAAGGCGCGCACGCTGGGGCTCTCGTCTTCCGCCGCCGAAAAACTGGCCCGGCTGATGCTTGACTGGATGGAACGCGACGGCACGCAGGAAAACCAGGGAGTGCGGTTGAAGCTCACACTGACTCACGAAGAAATCGCGCAGATGATCAACACGTCGCGAGAGACTGTGACACGGCTCCTGTCCGACTTTAAGACCGACAATATTATTCAGATCAAAGGCGCGACGTGGTTGGTACGCGACAAGCAGGCGCTCGAATCGCTCGTGAAGTCGTGAAGCCGCACTTGAGCCCATTCTCCTCGTCATCGCAGAGACGCCTGGGAGCGCAGGCATCCTGCCTGCTGCTTGGCGTTGCGTGTGAAGAGGCAGGCATGCCTGCGCTCCCAGGGGATAGGAGTTGCGCTCAGCAAGGCCTGCGATTTGCGCTTCCGAGTCACTCGAGCTTTTTAGAGTGAGGTTACGTGCCATGCAACGAGAATTAGTTACGATCGACGGGAACGAAGCCGCGGCTTATGTCGCTTACAAGACCAACGAAGTAATCGCGATATATCCGATCACTCCTTCGTCGCCGATGGGTGAATCCGCGGACGCCTGGGCCACGGTTGACGAAAAGAATATCTGGGGCGCGACGCCGGCGGTGATCGAGATGCAATCCGAAGGCGGTGCGGCAGGCGCTGTGCACGGTGCTCTTCAAACGGGGTCGCTCACTACCACGTTCACCGCAAGCCAGGGACTGTTGTTGATGATCCCCAACATGTTCAAGATCGCGGGCGAGCTGACCAGCACGGTCTTTCACATAGCCGCGCGGTCACTGGCTACTCATGCGCTGTCGATCTTTGGGGATCACAGCGATGTGATGGCCGCGCGCTCAACCGGCTGGGCGATGCTCTTTGCCAACTCGGTCCAGGAGGTCATGGACTTCGCACTGATCGCCCAGGCGGGCACGCTCGACTCCCGGGTCCCGTTCATGCACATCTTTGACGGCTTTCGCACTTCTCACGAAGTGATGAAGATCGAGAAGCTAACCGAAGACTACATCCGGGAGATGATTTCGCCGGAACTGGTAGCGGCGCATCGCGGCCGGGCACTAACGCCAGACCGCCCCTTGATCCGGGGAACTGCGCAGAACCCCGACGTGTTCTTCCAATCGCGCGAGAGGGCAAACCCTTTCTACAGGGCGACCCCGCTTACAGTCGAGCGACTGATGAACAAGTTTGCACAACTGACCGGCAGAACCTATCGACTCTTCGACTACGTCGGAGCGCCCGATGCCGAGCGGGTGATCGTGCTTATGGGCTCGGGCGCCGAGACCGCCGAAGAAACGGTCAACACACTGGTGGCTCGCGGCGAGAAAGTTGGCTTGATCAAGGTCCGGCTCTACAGACCGTTCTCGTCGGCACATCTTCTCGAAGCCATTCCATCAACGGCCCGAACGATCGCAGCGCTCGATCGAACGAAGGAACCCGGCGCGCTTGGTGAGCCGCTCTATCAGGACGTGCTTACCGCGATAGCTGAAAGCGCGATGAGCGGCGACTCGAGATTCGCAACCTTGCCTCGAATCATTGGAGGCCGATACGGACTCGCATCCAAAGAGTTCACTCCCGCGATGATCAAAGGCGTGTTCGATGAGATGAATCGCTCTCAGCCAAAGAATCATTTCACCGTTGGGATCGTCGATGACGTGACGGCAACCAGCATCGACTACGATCCGGAGTTCACGACCGAACCCGGCGACGAAGTCCGCGCGGTGTTCTGGGGTCTGGGATCGGACGGGACGGTCAGCGCAAACAAGAACTCGATAAAGATTATCGGTGAAGAAACCGATAACTACGCGCAGGGCTATTTTGTGTACGACTCGAAGAAGGCCGGAGCGGTGACCGTCTCACATCTGCGTTTCGGGGCGCGGCCGATTCGCAGCGCCTACCTTATTCAGCAAGCCAACTTCGTCGCCGTTCATCAGTTCAACTTTCTCGAACGCTACGACGTACTGGGAGCGGCCAGCCAGGGCGCGGTACTTCTGCTCAACAGTCCGCATCCTTCGAATCAGGTCTGGGAAAACCTCCCGGGTCCGGTGCAGCAACAGATCATCGACAAGGATCTCAAGCTCTACACCATCGACGCGTATCAGGTCGCCAACGGGGCGGCGATGGGTTCGCGAATCAACACCGTCATGCAGACTTGTTTCTTCGCGATCAGCGGTGTGTTGCCGCGCGATGAAGCGATCGCCCGGATCAAAGAGTCGATCAAGAAGACCTACGGCAAGCGCGGCGATGCAGTGCTAAAGCAAAACTATGCTGCCGTAGACGCGGCCCTGGCTCATCTGCACGAAATCCGAGTTCCCACAGACGCGAGCCCCGGAAGCGAGCTTCCGATGACGGTGCCCCCGAGCGCGCCCGATTTCGTTCAGCGTGTAACGGCGCAGATCATAGCCGGCCGCGGCGACGCGCTACCGGTCAGCGCGTTCCCAGTTGACGGTGCATACCCGACCGGAACAGCGCGGTGGGAGAAGCGCAGCATTGCGCAGGAAGTGCCAGTGTGGGAATCGGATCTGTGCATTCAGTGCGGCAAATGCGTGATGGTCTGCCCGCACTCCACCATCCGCGCAAAAGTGTACGACGAAGGCGATCTCGCTCGAGCGCCCGAAAGCTTCAAATACATGCCGGCGAAGTGGCGCGAGCTTCAGAACAAGCAATACACAATTCAAGTTGCGGTCGAAGATTGCACCGGCTGCCGGTTGTGCATCGAAGTCTGTCCGGCGAAGGACAAGAGTCAGGTCTCGCGCAAGGCTTTGAACATGCATCCGCAAGCGCCGCTTCGCGATCGCGAGCGCGCGAACTGGGACTTTTTTCTCGGGCTGCCCGAGATATCGAGGACCGGCGGGCTACGCTTTGGAACGGTCAAGAATGCTCAATTGCTTCAACCGTTGTTCGAGTTCTCGGGGGCTTGCGCGGGTTGCGGAGAGACGCCGTACATCAGGCTTGTCACTCAACTGTTCGGCGACCGCGCGATCATCGCGAACGCGACCGGCTGTTCGAGCATTTACGGTGGAAACCTTCCGACTACGCCTTACACGACAAACGCGGAAGGACGCGGCCCGGCGTGGAGCAACTCGCTGTTTGAAGACAACGCCGAGTTCGGTCTGGGGATGCGGCTGGCACTCGATCACCAGCGGGTATATGCGGAAGACCTGCTCGCGCGGATGCGCGATCGAATTGGGGATGCCTTCGCGATGACCCTTCTTGGCAACGATCAATCAACCGAACAGGGAATCATCGCCCAGCGACAACGTGTCGAGGCTCTAAAAGTCAGGCTGCGCGGACTGGACGGCACGGAAGCGCGCGACTTGATAAATGTCGCCGACGCGTTGGTCGAGAAAAGCGTCTGGATCATCGGCGGCGATGGCTGGGCTTACGACATAGGTTATGGAGGGTTGGATCACGTGCTTGCGAGCGGCCGGAATGTGAACGTGCTTGTGTTGGACACGGAGGTCTATTCCAACACGGGCGGCCAGGCTTCCAAGGCGACTCCGCTGGGGGCGGTGGCAAAATACGCGGCAGGCGGCAAGCAAAACGGAAAGAAGGACCTGGGCCTGGGGGCAATGCGATACGGCAACGTTTACGTTGCGCAGGTGGCGATGGGCGCTGACGACGCTCAGACCCTGAAGACGTTCCACGAAGCAGAGGCTCATCGCGGGCCGTCGTTGATCATCGCTTATAGCCACTGCATCGCTCACGGCATCGATATGTCCAAAGGGATGGAGCAGCAAAAGCTCGCGGTCGGGAGCGGCCACTGGCCGCTTTATCGCTTCGACCCAAGCCGCGCCGCGCAGGGAAAGAATCCGCTGCAGCTTGACTCCGGTGATCCTAAGATCCCGCTGCGGGACTACATCTACAAAGAAGGCCGTTACCGCATTTTGCTAAACAGCGACCCGGCAGCGGCAAAGATATTGCTCGACCGCGCTGAACGGGCTGTTGATGATCGCTGGAAGCACTACAAGCAGATGGCCGAACCGACAGTCGGAGGTTGATGTCATGGACCTGACAACCAAATACATGGGCATGACGCTGAAGAACCCGATTGTGGCGTCGTCCTCCCCGTTGTCGCACAAGGTGGACAGCATCAAACGGCTTGAAGACGCCGGGGCGGCCGCCGTCGTTATGTACTCGCTGTTCGAGGAGCAGATCAACTCAGAGAGCTACTACCTCGATTACTACCTGGGCCAGGGCATCGACAGCTTCGGCGAGTCGCTCAGCTACTTCCCGGAGATGTCGGGCTACAACATCGGCCCCGAAGACTACATCGATCTTATTCGCAAGGCCAAGCAAGCGGTTGGTATTCCGATCATCGGCAGCTTGAACGGCATTTCGTCCGGCGGATGGATCGACTACGCGTGTCTGATCGAGGAAGCAGGAGCGGACGCGCTCGAGTTGAACGTCTACTACATCCCGACCAGTATCGACATGAAGGGCTCTGAAGTAGAAAACATCTACGTCGAGATACTCCGAGACGTGAAGCGGGTCGTGCGGGTTCCAGTCGCCATGAAACTGAGCCCGTTCTTTAGTTCGACTGCCAATATGGCGAGCCGGCTGTCGAACGCGGGCGCGGACGCGCTTGTTCTGTTTAATCGTTTCTATCAACCCGACTTCGATCTCGAGAATCTTGAGGTGGTGCCGCACCTGGTTCTAAGCGGTTCTGACGAACTGCGTCTTCCGCTTCGATGGGTCGCGATCCTCTACGGGCAGATCAAAGCTGAACTCGCAATCACCAGCGGCATTCACACCAGCACGGACGTCTTGAAGGCGCTGATGGCGGGCGCTCGCGCAGCAATGATGGCGAGCGAGCTGCTTCAGAACGGAGTCCAGCGGATCGACGAGATTCTTCTCGAGATGGTCCGTTGGATGGAAGATCACGAGTACGTTTCCGTCGAGCAAATGATCGGCAGCATGAGCCAGCAACACGTGCTAGAGCCGGCCGCCTTCGAAAGAGCGAACTATATGAAGACCCTGGCGTCGTTTCGACCGATCCGATGAAGCAGGTCGCCGACTCCGCAATCACCCAGGAGGCCCCCAAGCCATGGGCGAACAAAAGGTTGCCCCCGGAACTGACGCACGAGAGCTTCGCATTTTCATGCGAAAGCTTCTCAACGACATTCGCGCACTCGACAAGATGATGGCTGCGGGGATGATCGAATCCGGCACGCGAAGGATCGGCGCCGAGCAGGAGTTGTTCCTCGTCGATAAGAGCTGGCGGGTTGCGCCGGTAAGCCTCGAGGTCCTTCAGCGCGCGGCCGACCCACATTTCACCACTGAGATCGCGCAGTTCAATCTCGAGATCAATCTGGACCCTACTCTGTTCGGGAGCGACTGTCTTTCGAAGCTGGAGAAGAGCTTGAACGCGTTGATTGCCCGCGCGCGCGGAGCCGCCCGCGCCTGCGGCGCCGAAGTAGTGCTAGCCGGGATTCTCCCGACCATTCGAAAGTCCGACCTCGAGCTCTCCAACATGACGCCAAAGCCCCGCTACTTCGCGCTCAATAGCGCTCTTGCCCGGTTGCGCGGAGGGCCGTACGAGTTCAGGGTCAACGGCACTGATGAACTCATAATGAAGCACGATAGCTGGATGTTGGAGGCTTGCTGCACGAGCTTTCAGGTGCACTTCCAGGCGGGCTCGGACGAGTTCGCCAATCTCTACAACGTGGCTCAGGTAGCCACGGCTCCGGTGCTTGCCGCGGCCGCCAATGCGCCGCTTTTGTTCGGCAAGCGGCTCTGGCGCGAAACCCGAATACCGCTTTTCGAGCAATCCATCGACACCCGGCAGGCAAGCAATCCTCTGCGCGAACGCAGCCCACGTGTGAGCTTCGGCAACCGATGGGTGAAGAACTCGGTGATGGAACTGTTCGAGGAAGACCTGGCAAGGTTCAGGATCCTGCTTGGCGCTCCTATCGACGAGGACCCGCTGGCTATGCTGCGCGAAGGGCGCATCCCCCAGCTTCAAGCTTTCCGGGTCTACAACAGCACCGTCTGGCGTTGGAACCGTCCCTGCTACGGCATCACGGACGGTGTCCCGGGGCTCAGGATAGAAGCGCGAGCTTTTCCGGCCGGGCCAACCGTCGTGGATGAAGTTGCGAATGCGGCTTTCTTTTTCGGGTTGATGAGCGGGCTTGCAAACGAACACCGAGACATCACCGACGTCATTCAATTTGACGACGCCAAACAGAACTTTCACGCGGCTGCCAGGTTTGGCCTGGACTCTCAGTTGACGTGGCTGGGTGGCGAAGTCCTTCCGACCCGCGATCTGATCTGCGGCCGGCTGCTTCCGCTTGCCCGCGAAGGACTGCTTGCAGGAGGCATTCTGTCAGCGGATGTCGATCGGTATCTTGGCGTGATCGACGAGCGCGTGAAGTCGGGCAGAACCGGATCGCAGTGGATGCTGTCTTCTTTTTCGGACATGAGGAAAGAAGCAACAAAAGACGAAGCGCTTACCGCGCTGACCGCCGCGAGCGTTGCCAGGCAAATCGAAGGAAAGCCGGTTCACGAATGGACTCCGGCCAGGGCTACGGAGGGATCGATGTCGAAACAGACTCATTTGTGTGTTGAGGAATTCATGACGACCGATTTGTTCACCGTACATGAGGACGAAGCGGTTGACCTGGTCGCGAACCTGATGGATTGGAAACGAATCAGACACATTCCCGTCGAAAACGAGCAGGGCACGCTTGTGGGTTTGGTCTCGTGCTTCGAAGTGCTTCGCCAGCTCGAGAGCAGTATCAACGAAGGCGCCGATCAGCCGGTTCCGGTTGGAGCAATAATGGTTCGAGATCCGCTGACGGTGCCGCCGGAGACCTCGACGCTCGACGCGATCATGCTGATGCGACGGCAGAAGGTCGACTGCCTGCCGGTGGTAAAAGACGGGCGGCTTGTCGGCATACTAACCGAGCGCGACTTCATCGATGTTGCGGCCCGATTGCTCGAACAGAAACTTGCCGGGTCTGAGAAGGCGGCGGGGACTTCTGCTTGAACAGGCTGTGACCGCCGTCACGACCCAGCGTGACGGCTGTCAGCGCAGATTGAGCCGGGAAGTCGTAAGCTGGCCTCAGAGATTAATTGGTTTGAAGATCGAAGGAGGATCCAGTCATGAAACGTCAATTGTTCATATTCTCGATACTGAGCGTGGTGCTCGCCGCGGGCATAGCGATGGCGCAGACCCCGGTCCACAAGCACCAAATTCCGCCGCTGCTCGAGCAGATCAAGCCGCAGCAGCCGGAAATCCAAAAGGCGGCCGTGGAGTTCACCGAGCCGGTCAAACTGCTCGGCGTAATCCTGAGGGGTTCCTATTTGTTTCTGCACGACGAAGCAAAGATGGAGCGGGGCGAGCCCTGCACGTCGGTGTACGGCAGGGGTGAAACCGGCAAGTTCGACAAGCTCGTTGCGTCGTTCCATTGCATTCCGGTAAACCGAGAAGAGCCGGCGAAACAATTCATGGTGATCATCGCTGGGATGAACTCGCCATTCACTATGCCCGAGGTGGTTGAGTACCGCTTCGCCGGGAGCATAGAAGGCCACCAGGTTCCGCGAGCTTCCGAATAGGAACTCTCGCTTCACGGGCGCTGCGTTAGCAGCCGCACTGGCCCTCAGCTACCGCCGCGTGACATCGCGGCGGTAGTCATTTCTCGGAACGATAGTGAGGCAATGCCATGTCTACAGATAATCGCGACGTGCTGGAAGTCTTGAAAGCCGAGTTGAACTTTATCGAGAAGGGCGGTTACGGCAAGCCCGCAGGTGAGCCCTGGGTCTCGACCTCGATCTTTCAGGACTCTCCGAGTTGCCTGAATCTCGGCGATCCAACTCGATCCCACTCGTGCAGCGAGTGCTTGCTGATCGACTTCGTTCCGCCGGGCGACCGCGGTAAGGCCGTGCCCTGTCATCACATCCCGCTCACCGAGGCAGGCGCGACTGTTGAAAGCATCGAGGCGACTGGCGATCAACAGCAGCTCGAGGGAAGCTCAGAGACGTGGCTGCGGAACACGATCGCTCGCATCGAACTAGCGCGTGCGCCGCTGCACGCGGGCTGAGTGTTCAAGTCCTGGATGTCACGGCGACGCGTGACACCGCGCATAGCTTCGGCGAGTTCGCCCGCATAGAATGGACTTGGTAGGAGTCCGTGGCGAGCTCGCCGGTCAGCCCGCCGGCGAATCAACAAGAGCCTTGAATGACTTTGTTATGTAAGGAGAGCCGGAGATCGCCGCAGCGTTCAAGGACGGAATCCTGATGCTGACGCTGCCCAAGCGTGAGGAAACCAAACCGAAACAGATTGAAGTGAAGATCAAGTAAAGCTCCGTGGCGACCTTGCACCGGCGTTTCAAAGCGTCGGAAAGTCGCCCTACTCGGCCGCGCGGTTAACTCCTTCACCGCGCGGCTTCGCTTTTTTTTCCTGAGCCTTCGCCGACCAGGCTCGAGTAACGAAGACGGCAGCTAAGGAAGAAATGAGGACTTTCGCACACCCAGTGCGAAGGTTTGCACAAACGCTTGCTGATGAGTCCTCGTCGCGATGCGACAACTCGCTCACACTGGCCGGGAACGCTTCTTGCTGACTCTACCAAAATCATGGTTGTATGCGACTAATTCTCTGTGGAGTGATCGTGTTGAGTAGTTCTGCAGGGGCCGCCAGATCACGAGGCATGTTTGGTCAAAGACCGGCCACCGGTTCAGACTGCGAAGTCGCGGAACGTGAGCGATTCGCGAGAATCTGCCGAAGGGGCCCCCTTAACAGAAGGAGAGTGCCTTAGATGAAACGTCTATGGATCGTGCTAATCGCGGTAATGATCTTTGGGTTTGTGGTGCTGGGTTGGGTCGGAACGCGCATTTACCAGGAAATGCCGCCGATCCCGGATCGTGTTGTGACCTCCGACGGCCAGGTCATCATAGCCAGCGGGGACATTGCGATAGGTCAAAGCGTATGGCAGGCAATGGGCGGCATGGAAGTGGGTTCGATCTGGGGACACGGAAGCTACGTGGCTCCGGATTGGACCGCAGACTGGCTCCACCGCGAGTGCGAGTTCATGCTGAACGAATGGTCGACATCGCAGTTCGGCCAGCCCTACGACTCCGCTCAACTCGAACAACAAGGAGCGCTTCGAGAGCGCCTGAAGCAGTTGATCCGCTCGAACACTTTCGACGCGCGAACAAGCACACTGACGATAGACGCCGCGCGAGCGAAGGCGTTCGAGGCTAACCAAAGACACTACGCGGACGTCTTCAGCAACGGCAGAGTCGGGTACGCGATTCCCAAGGGCGCGCAGACCGACCCGGTAAAGCTTCATCAACTCGGCTCTTTCTTTTTCTGGACCGCGTGGGCGTCGGCGGCTAATCGTCCGGGAGGCGCGGTCAGCTACACAAGTAACTGGCCGCACGAACCGCTCGTCGGGAACATAGCAACCGGCGAAGCGGTTGTCTGGACCGGTGTGAGCATGATGATGTTGCTTGCAAGCATCGGCGGTTTTGTCTGGTACTACGCCGCGCGGCCGCCGGTCGATCCAGTCGAACCAGCGCCCGCAACCGATCCGATTCTCAAATGGAAAGCAACCGCGTCGCAGGCGGCGACGCTCAAGTTCTTCGTTGTGGTAGCTGCGCTGTTTCTAGTGCAGATACTGACCGGAGCGATCACGGCTCACTACGGTGTGGAAGGCGATGGTCTGTACGGGATACCGCTTTCGCGATGGCTTCCATACAGCATTACGCGAACCTGGCACCTTCAGACAGGGCTGTTCTGGATTGCGACGTCGTGGCTTGCGGCTGGCCTGTTTATCGGGCCGCTAATCAGCGGCAAGGAACCGCGCGGCCAGCGATTCGGCGTCAACCTGCTGTTCCTCGCGTTGCTGATCGTCGTTGCAGGTTCGCTGGCCGGCGAGTACCTGAGCGTGCACAATCAAATGACCGAAGCGAACTCTTTCTACTGGGGTCATCAGGGCTGGGAGTACCTCGATCTTGGACGAGTCTGGCAAATCGCGCTCTTTATCGGGTTGCTGTTGTGGTTGTTTCTGATGCTCCGCGTGATCATCCCAGCGCTGCGGGAGAAAGGCGAGCAGCGGCAACTCGTGCTGGTCTTCGCGCTGTCGGCCGGAGCGATCGCGTTGTTTTATGGCGCGGGGTTGATGTACGGCAGGAACACCCACATAAGCATGGTCGAGTACTGGCGATGGTGGGTTGTGCATCTATGGGTCGAAGGCTTTTTCGAAGTGTTCGCAACGACGGTGATTGCCTTTGTGTTTGCGCGCCTGGGACTAATCCGTCCAAAGCTCGCTGCTGAAGCTTCGCTGGCTGCGGCGGCGATCTACCTGGCGGGCGGCATCATCGGGACAAACCATCACCTCTACTTTTCAGGCACTCCGACTGCGGCGTTGGCGTGGGGCGCGACGTTCAGTGCGCTCGAAGTGGTGCCGCTTTTGATGATCGGCTATCAGGCGATGAAGGACTTGCGCATCTCGCGTTCGGCCGTCTGGGTCGCGAAGTACAAATGGCCTGTCTACTTCTTCATCGCGGTCGCGTTTTGGAATTTGGTTGGCGCGGGTTTGTTCGGCTTCATGATCAATCCGCCGATCGCGCTCTACTACATGCAAGGGCTCAACACAACGGCGGTGCATGCTCACGGCGCGCTGTTCGGGGTATACGGGATGCTGGGGATCGGGTTGACGCTGATGTGTCTGCGAGCGCTGATGGCTGACCAGGAATGGAAGGAGGGACTACTGAAATTCTCGTTCTGGTCGATGAACATCGGGTTGATGCTGATGATGATGCTTAGCCTTTTGCCGGTCGGGCTGTTGCAGACCTGGGCCTCGGTCACAGAGGGTTACTGGTATGCGAGAAGTCCCGAGTTCATGGGAACGGGGTTGATGACGACGCTGCGATGGCTTCGAGTGCCTGGCGACACGCTGTTTGCGATCGGCGCGATCGCGTTTGTGCTGTTCATTTTTGGTTTGAAGTTTGGCTACTTTGTTAAGCCGACGAATGACTTGCGGAAGGAGCCCGCCGCATCAGGCTCGGCTATTGCTGCTTAGCACGCCGGTTTAGACTAATGAGGGTCGGGAACTATCGACGCACTAAGAAGACATCCCATGCCCATTGACCCACATGCGCCCCGCGTGTGTCGTACACCTTCGCGCGATAGCGGAATCCGTTCCCATACTGATCAATGCGCTTTGAGACTCTATAGTCCAGGTCAAGTGCCGTAACGCCGGCTTGGCGCAATCTGTGGACCTCGGCTGGTTCCGACAGGCCGTTGTGGTTTGAGTCCTGCCAAAGGCGAAGTGACGAAAAGACAGAGTCTCGCCCATCAATCCCGCCATCGAGATTGCCACCGTTTTCCGGCTTATCAAACTCAGCAAGTGCGAGGAAGCCGTTCGGCAGATCAGAGGGCGGCTGTGGCGTGAAGTTGCCGAACAACTCACCGCCGTCATCGATTCGTCCATTGCCGTTACGGTCCAGAGCAAGCCAGGCGTCATCTGAATTAGCCGCTGTCCAGGAGAGAAAGTCGCGAATGCCGTCGTGATCGATATCGAAGCTCACGCCTGAAGCCGCACTCGTGAGATCAAAGCCATTGCCCCGTACATCTATCAGAATAGGGGATGGACCCCCATTTCCACAGCAGCAGCCACCGCCGTCATAGTAGTAGAAAGCTCCACATCCGTTGCCAGGGTAGGTTAAGAAGTTTGCCGCCTGTCCACAGTAGCTCTCTCCTTGCCAATAGGCGATGCACGATTCATCGCCACCGCCGCCGCCGAGTATGCAATTGAGCAGGTAATCTATTTCTGTAGCTACCGATGCGTCGTCGCAGAGTTGTACTGATGTGGGTCCAAAATGGCCAACATCATTAATTCCTGCACCGGGATTCATCACGGTTTGGCCAGCGCTTATTGGAGCGTTTGCTTCATCAAGACCCATCGTGTGTCCTGCCTCGTGAAGCATCGTGGATTGCACACATCGATAGTAATCTGCCGATCCATTTCGGTTCCAAATGTTCGCCGGAGGATTGAAACTATGTGCACCCCAATAGAAGGTCGTGGTTGCAACGACAATATGCCCGCCGCTCTGCTGATCCGCTGTAGTCGCGGCGCCCCACGAAGGAACGACAGCAACGCCGGTCGTACTAGTAATGACGTAGGTTCCGAATGCGCTTGGGTATAACACGACGTTGGAACAGTTCACGAGGTTGTGCAGCGTCCAGTCCGCCATTGCTGAATTTATTCTGGCGTTCTCCAGCGGCGTGAACCCAAGCGCGACGTAATTCTGAACCGTGTTTGGGAACCAGCCCTGAACTACCCAGTGGGGAGGGCAAGCGGCCTCTGTTATTGCGCCGGGATAGGCGCCTGCTACTACTAGCCAGCTAGCAATAACTCCCAAGAAGAATCCGGCGATCGTCGAAATTCGTTCCTTGGCCATGGCCGCGCCTCCTTCCGTGTGCGATTTACCTGTTCGAGACATCCTTGATTGTCTTCAAGAATGAAGGTTCATCATCAAAGAACCCTGGAGTAATCGGAAATAGCCCCGCGAGAGGACGCACCGAATTGCCATTTAGTTCAAAGGCGCCATTGTACTCAGCCAGTTTGTAGCCACCAGTTTCCGGAATGAACCTTAAAAAGAGGAGGACATCCTGAGCGTTGACGGGTAACAAGGATACGCCATTTCCACCGGCCTTCATGATTACATCATCAAGGACAACCTTCCCTCCCAAACAAGTAACTGTGATCTGGCTGCCCACATTGATCGGCTCGGTCTTACTGTTCTTGAATACCTCTCTTATGACTAC
Source organism: Candidatus Onstottus arcticum (assembly GCA_038040485.1). Lineage (GTDB taxonomy): Bacteria > Acidobacteriota > Blastocatellia > UBA7656 > UBA7656 > Onstottus_B > Onstottus_B arcticum. Next base: position 3,643 of record JBBPIE010000018.1, on the reverse strand, counting down.
TTCATAGTCAGTGAAAAGAAAAGAATCATCTTCCGTAATCTGCGAATTCTTATTGATTGCTTGTCCGCGAACGATCGCATCCGAATCATGCGCGAACCGTCCGAAGTAGTCTGAAGGTAGCTCAGGTTGGCCGGACGGTAGCCAAACCTTACCGTTGACATACCTTCCCAAGACTTCCTTTTGACCTTTCTCAGACGCAATCCATTGGCTGATCGGCTTCCCGGCCGGATTTTGTCCGAAGCCGTTGTGAAGTCTGCTGTGGAATCGCTGGTTCTCCGTCAATACTGTCCGCTGCACCGGCGTCGCGTCGACAATTTCCGCCTGGTATTGCGCTGCCTGTTTTCCGTCTTGGCGAGACGCTCCAGCGCCAGCGATTCCTAAGAGACACAACCCGAAGACAAAACCAATCACGAATGACTTGGACATCTGATCCTCCTGGCGTACCGGGAATCAACGTTGGTGCGAATTATCCTACACAAGACTCTCAAATTCAAGAAAAAAGTGTCGGCGAAAATCACTGGCGATTGGGCGAATCGTTTTCTCTACTTGTTCACGTCCACCCATTGTTCGGACGTACTTGCTCGAGAAACGATCTGGCCCCTTAGTCAAGGAACGCACCGATGTTACGGGAAATCTATTTAGGGTTTTATGCCCGACAGCAAATAGCGCTGGAATTCTATCTAGAAAACAGATAAACAAGGGTTAAACGCAAGAGAGTGAATTGATGATCGCTAAAAACAAAACGATGCCGCGCGGTGCTGAGTTTCTCGGGATGGTTGCGAGGGTCGAAACGCAATGTGGGGTCGAGTCGCTAAGCGAAATCCCGAAGCTTGGGATCAGCACCCCTGCGTGTTATGAATTCCTGGGGGATCTTCTATCCATGCTCTCCGAGGAGGCGTCATGCTTCCATGGCTGCGAAGGCGGAGACCATTTCTTTCAGAGGCTTACTGCACGCATTGTGACTAATTCGCTTTCGTCTCTTCGGCTCGCTTTCCTTGGCTACTATGATGAATCTCTCGCGCTAACTCGCAACCTTGGAGAGATGGCAAATCTGCTCTTCTTATTCGCAGCCCAGCCTGATCTCTTGGAGACCTGGCTCTCCGCCGACGAGTCTAAGCGTAAGAAGGATTTTAGTGCGTATAATGTGCGGATCAAAATAGAGAAAATGAACTTGCGGCCTCCCATCGACCAGTCCCGCTACGGTTTGTTGTGCGAAGTGGGCGTGCACATAGTCCCTTCGGTATCTCCGCAAACATTCAATGAGCATGACCGTCCGACGCTTGGTGCCAAATTCCAGTATGAAGGTCTCATGTGCACGCTTAACGAACTTTCACTTGCGGTCGCGGAATCTGCCGCTTGTGTGAGCGTCTTTCCGCATGTGGGTGACCGTCGTGAGTCATTGCAGATGGCGGCTCAGCTACTTCTCAGTGTCGTGGGAAGCCTCGATCTAAGCCTTACCCGAAGGGGAGGGACTACCGTCTAACAACTCATTCAACCTGTAGCCTCGATAGTATCCCCTTCGGGTTCTCTACCCGCGTTCATGTTGTATGCTGCCCGCTCGGCGCTGGCTAATTCGAGCGTTTGACGGGTTCATTCCGGTGGCAAAGTACATGACTGATAGCATTCACTTGGCAAGCGTTTATCGCATGACCGCAGTCAACTTTCGGTTGGCTGCCGAAACTCTGGCCGCCACAATGGAAGCCAAACCAGATGGCACGCCCGCCAAGCTGACTGCGATCCCGTTCTACTTCGTTGTTTCCCACGCGGTCGAACTCTTCCTCAAATCAGCCTTGCTGAAAAGAGGATTCGTTGAAAGCGACGTGAAACACGACTATCGCCACAATCTCAATGCCCTCCTGGCCGCCCTTCAAGAAAAGGGTGTTACAGTCACCCCGGATACCATTGGCTTGATCAATGGCTTGCATTATCAGCACCAAACGCATGCACTCAGATATACCGCACTTGTTGACGATGGGCGACCGACGTTCATGCCGCCACCGACGCTTGTCTTCGAGATGCTCGATGAGCTTTTGCTCTTGACCCGGTTATCCACTCAGGGAGTCTGAACAAGATCGGCGAGCATTGAGGTTGCACCGAACACCGCAGCCGCCAAACCAGGAGCTGCAGTCGACCGCGGCGGGCCATTTCAAAGATCGCTCTCCCAAAGAATGATCAGACTGACGGCGACAATCAGAAAAGCATTGCACCGGCGAGAGGTGATTTTCAATTTGGATATCACCCTCCTGGCTTTAGCCGTTTCTTCGCTGGTCTACGCCGTTGTTACAGCTCCTCGGAATGGAATCGATTTTCTCACTTATTACAACGGCGCCATTGAGTGGGTTGCGGGCCCCCCAAGCGGAGCCACGCCAGTCTCTGTCTATCCACCGTTTGCAACCCCGATCATCTCACCGCTGGCGCTGTTTTCATTTGAACAAGCGCGAGTGCTGTGGCTTGGCATCAACCTGCTCGCCACGGGCACAAGCATTTACCTTGCTTTAAGCTACTTCAGTGACTGGCCCGCAAGGGCGAAGTACTACCTGGCTCTGCTGGTGGTAAGTTGGGCGCCCTTCCGAGTCACGCTGCGCGTTGGGCAAATCAGTCTAATAATCACCGCGCTTATACTGGGAGCACTGGTCGCTAGAAGCCGGAAGAGAAAATATCTGGCCGGCGTGCTGCTTGGACTCTCATTGTGTAAGTTCACCTTGAGCTTCCCTTTCTTTCTGTACTTCCTGTGGAAAAAAGAATGGCGGGCTCTGGCCGCAGCCATTTCGCTGATAGTGATCCTCACCGAGGCATACGCTCTTCGATTAGGCTTGTCGATGGTTGAAGTAGTCAGAGGCTACACGGCCATTCTGGGCCAACTCTCCGTCTCGACTGATAGCCTCTGGGTTGGTTCAACTGAGATTAAGCCGCTGCTCATCTGGCTGACACGAGGAGATCCCGGCGTTGCTAACTTGCTGTGGGGCACGTTGTTCATAGCTTCGCTGATTGTTCTGGCTGTGATCTTCGCCAGAAGGCCTCAAGCTGAGCGGGCCCACGTTGCGATACTGGCTCTGTTTGCCCTGTGGGCGGTTTATCATCGGTCGTATGATTCGGTGCTGTACATATTACCGGTCGCGTTGCTGATTGAGTTGTTGATTCAAAGACAGCATGTGAGGTTCACGTCTTCTGGCTCGCAGCGACAGGTTTCTGGTCCTCAGTGTACCCGGCGTGTTGACGTCCAGGCTCGGCATAAGCGAGGAAACATTGTCTCAGTCAATGTTTGGATTCGTAGCGATACATCTAGAGAGACTACTCACACTTGCGATGTTTGTGAGCCTGTCATTCCTGCTCTGGAAGGCGGATTCTCTTGGGTCCCAAACTCAGGAATGGAAATCTGAATCATCAAGCGCCTTCCAGCAGGTTGATGGAAAAAGGCGATGACACCACAATCAGGCACAATCCCACCAACGCAGTTGGTGGATCGTTCATACTCAGCCTACAAGGAGACAAGGCGCGGTCCCGAATCCCACCAACGCAGTTGGTGGATCGTTCATATCCGACCTGGCCCTGATCAGCCCGAGAGTCCGAGCAGAAGGTTAGGCTGGGTATGAACAATCCACCAACTGCGTTGGTGGGATGTGCGCCCGAAAGGCGCGATGGT
>JBBPIE010000017.1:94579-132098 GCA_038040485.1 Candidatus Onstottus arcticum | reverse complement strand
CGTTGTAGGCCGCAACATCAGGACCCACCTCTCACGAGGTGGGTATGCGCGAAAATCTGACGCGCACCCAGGGCGCTGTCACCGTTTGACGAAGAACAACTTGACAACATAACCTAAGCCGCGTTTTCAATGTATTTTCCCCGCGAGGCAGAGATGCCCAAGCAAAGCACAAACAAAAGGATTCGATGAGCCGACCCAAACACGACGACAAGAAACGGACGGTTCTGGACAATCTGGACGATCTGATTGAGGAGATCACGGTCGACGCCTACGGCGACGACGAGAAGCTCTGGGCTTTCCGGCAAGCCTTCGAAGACCACGTTACCGTGCCCTGTTACGGATTCGTCATCGGCGAACCGGTATCGCTGATCGAATTCGACTACGATGGCAACGAGCGGCGCGGGCTGACTGCGAGGTGTCGCCGCGAGGACGGCTCCGAGCACGTCGTAGCAGTTTCCGATGTCGTGGTTCCGCAGCGATCAACGGGAGCTCGCTACATCACCGCCTATCGCAAGTGGCTGGGCTTCGAACCGTTCCCTCCCGAGTCCGCTGCTAATCATCGCCGACGCGGCACAAAGGCGGTCCGACAAACCGGCACGCGTTCGCTGATCGATGAAGTCAGAGCGCGGTGGGGACGGAACGACAACCAAGAGAACGACTGATTCGTGGCCAAAAAGACAAAGAAGCCGAACCAGAAGTTGCAGGCGTGGATCGACGCGCGGAAACGCCACCATCTATCCCACGCCCAGGTGCAGATGGCGCGCGAGCTGGGAATGAACCCCGAGAAGCTGGGCAAGCTCGACAACCACAAGCAGGAGCTTTGGAAGCTCCCCCTGCCGCAGTTCATCGAGGAAATATACTTCAAGCACTTCGGACAGCCTGCCCCTGACATCGTGATGTCAATCGAGGAGCGCGTTCGTCTCGATCATGAGAAGAAGCAAGCTAAAAAAGTGGCCAAGGACAAGCGCGCCACCGAGACACAATGAGCGAGTATCAGTATTACGAGTTCCAGGCCATCGATCGGCCGCTCAGCGACAAGGAAATGCGCGAGCTAAGGTCGTACTCCACTCGGGCCCGGATCACAGCGACAAGCTTCGTCAACAACTATTCGTGGGGCGGCTTCAAGGGCGATGAGGACGCCTGGATGGAGAAGTACTTCGACGCGTTCCTGTATCTCGCTAACTGGGGAACGCACATCCTCAAGGTTCACCTGCCCTCCCGGCTGCTCGACCCGAAGATCGCGACGGAGTACTGCTGTGGTGATAGCTCCTTCTTCCGTGAGAAGGACGGCAGAGTCATCCTGTCATTCGTGTCTGAAGACGAGGAAGACGACGACTGGGTCGAAGATGAAGGCGGTCTCTCCTCCCTGATCTCGGTTCGCGCAGAGCTGGCACGCGGCGATCTGCGGGCGCTGTATTTGGGCTGGCTTCTTTGTGCTCAGACCGGCGATTTCGACGACGAGGAGCTCGAGCCGCCTCTGCCGTCCGGGCTTGGTCAGCTCAGCGCCTCTTTGGAGAGTCTGGCCGAGTTCCTGCGCATCGACAGCGACCTTCTTCATGTCGCTGCCGATTCCAGTCAGTCCCTGGAGGACTCGGGACTCGAGCGAGATGATGTTCGAAGGTGGGTTGCCAGTCTACCGTCCGAGGAGAAGGACGAGCTTCTCACGAACATTGTTGCGGACGGCGGCCAAGCCGCCGTGAACGAACTGCTTCACAGGTTCAACAAAGAGGGATCGGCTAGCCAAACCGACGCCTTACCACCGCGCCGGACGGTGGGCGACTTGCTTCGCGCAGCCGAAACAGTTGCTGCGGAGAGGTTGCGCGTTGAGGCAGAGAAACGTGCCGAAGAGAGAACCCGGCGCGAACGCGAGACGGCGCTCGAGAGAGAGAAGCACCTGGACAGCCTAATGGGCCGCGAGCCTAAGCTATGGGCCGAGATCGAGACTCTGATCGTCACCAAGCAGCCGAAGCGCTACGATCAAGCCATCAGGCTCCTCGCCGATCTACGTGACCTCGACGCCCGTGCCAAAGGCGGCGACTTCCAGATGCGCATGGAGGCGCTCCGTCAGGCACAAGCGCGTAAGCCAACGCTCATTGAGCGGCTAAAGAAAGCGGGTCTATGAACACAGCGGCCGGCTATACTTTTTGTAGATTGACGGTTGATATGCATCTGGTAGACTGAGAGCGAGTTGGATTTTCTAGCAAAGCTCTAGCCAGCCAGATACTCATATTCAGATACTCATATAATGTCGTTAGTCAAAGTGAAAACCAAAGGCGAGGTTACCCTCCCATCTGCGCTCCGCGAACGGGCCGGGTTGAGTGTAGGCGATCTGCTAGACGCGAGGTTTGAGAAGGGCAAGATCACGCTCACGCCCAAGGGCCTCATTGACCAGCGGATTGAAGAAGGACTGGAAGATATTCACAGAGGCCGCACCTACGGTCCGTTCGATACTGCCGACCAGATGATTGACTCTCTACAGCGCAATATGAAGGAGCGGGCCAAAGCAAAGAAGACAAAACGCTCACGATGAAGCTCGACTATGCCGAGCGTTTCATCACGGGTCTCGTTCCAATCTAACACCCAAATTCATTCCAGGCGCTGAACCTCGCGCAGACGGCGTTCGAGAAAACGGCGCTCGCTGTCGTTGGTGACAAGCGCCAGCGCTCGCTCGTAGCTCTTCGCCGCTTCCACTGTCGATCCAACTCGGCGCAGCAAATCCGCTCGTGCCGCATGCAGCAGATGATAGCCTTCGAGATCGCCAGCCGCCGTGAGGTCGTCGATGAGTTCGAGGCCGCTCCGAATGCCGTCTGCCATTGCGACCGCTACAGCTCGGTTCAGCGACACCACTGGAGAGGGTTGCTGCCGCTCTAGTAGATCGTAAAGCTGAACGATTCGAAGCCAGTTCGTATCGTCGGCTCGCGGCGCCCGGCAATGCTCCGCTGCGATTGCGGCTTGTAGAGCGAACGGACCAGCCCCGCCGCGAAATGCCTCCTCGACGAGCGGCAGCGCTTCGGCGATCTGCGCATCGTCCCAAAGGCGTCGATCCTGCTCTTCCAAGACGACGAGATCGCCGGCCTCATCCAGACGGGCATCGCGACGCGAATCGTGAAGCAACATAAGGGCGAGAAGTCCGGTTGCTTCCGTCGGCGGCTCCGGGGCCATCAACATCCTTACGAGCCGGCCAAGCCGGATGGCCTCCGAGCAGAGATCGTTTCTTACCAGCGGCTCGCCTCGAGTTGCGACATACCCCTCATTGAAGATCAGATAGATCACGGTCAGGACTGCGTCCAATCGCTCGGGCAGGTCGCCGGTTTCTGGCACCGCGTACGGAATTCCCGCGTCGCGAATCTTCCGCTTCGCGCGCACCAGGCGTTGCGCCATCGTCGCCGAAGGCACCAGAAACGCGCGCGCGATCTCGTCGGTCTCCAGGCCGCCCAGTGTCCGGAGTGTCAGCGCGACCTGCGCCTCATGCGCGAGCGCTGGATGACAGCAGGTGAAGATCAGCCGAAGCCGATCGTCGGGGATTTCGTCCGTGAAGTAATCCGGCTCCTCGATTGTCCGGGTCAAAGGGGACGAGGCGTACGATTCGAGTTTTTCTTCGAACCGCGTTCGGCGTCGCAGGCGGTCAATGACCTTGTGCCGGGCAGTCTGTACGATCCACGCGCGTGGGAACTCAGGGACGCCGAAGTCCCGCCACTGGTCTACTGCGGCTGCAAACGCTTCTTGCGCCGCCTCTTCGGCAATGTCAAAGTCGCCGAACAGGCTTATAAGCGTGGCGACGATTCGGCCCCAGTCTGAGCGATAGACCGACTCGACCGCGAGGTTGGCTTCTGGGAGCATGGCTGATGTTAAATAATTTCAAGGCGAAGTGTCGATCCCGGCACTCGCCGTTCGACTAACTGATGGAGGCACAGGCTTGTGAAATATATGTTGTTGGTTTATCTCGATGAGCACGCCTTGAGCGAGACCGAGCGGGAGCACTGCTACGTGGAGTCTGCGCAACTTACTCAAGATCTCAACGCGAGCGGGCACTATATTTCTGCCGGCCCATTGCAACCGACTTCGACGGCGAGCAGCCTCCGGGTGCGTGAAGGCAGACGGCTTGTGACAGACGGTCCGTTTGCCGAGACGCGAGAACAATTGGGCGGCTACTACCTGATCGAGGCCAGGGATCTCGACGAGGCGATGGGTATCGCTGAACGAATTCCGGTAGCGCGTATGGGAACCATCGAGATCCGGCCGGTGCTGGATATTCCGGGCTTGCCGGAGAACTAAGAGTGGTATCCGTGCAGATCCGTCGGATCAGTGTCATCCGTGGTCTATAGGTACTGGAAAAGCGATTTCCCTTGAACGGATAGACCACTGATGACACGGATTCGACGGACTTTCACGGATTTCTTGCCGATTGAATGACTATGACCAGGGTCCAGAAATAGATCCGCAGCTTTGAAATTTTTCCTGAAGGAGTGTCGATCTGTACAGTCGCCATTCGACCTACCGATGGAGCTAAGCGCATGAAATACATATTGCTGGTCCACCACAACGAAGAGGTCCTCGGCAACTTGAGCGAAACCGAGTTGCAGCAAATGCGCGCGGAGTCCGTACATCTCGCCAACCAGATCAACTCGAACGGGCAGTATGTGGACGCCGCTCCCTTGCACCCAACATCGACGGCGACCTGTGTCCGGGTGCGCGAGGGCAAGCGGCTCGTGACCGATGGCCCCTTCGCGGAGACTCGCGAACAGCTCGGCGGCTACTTCCTCATCAACGCCAGGAATCTTGACGAAGCCATTGGGATCGGCGGACAAATTCCCGGGGCGCGAATTGGCACCGTCGAGATACGCCCGGTGATCGAGCTCGCTGGCTTGCCGGGAAAGTAAACCTCAACTAATAATCGCAAACCGAAAGGAGACGATGTGCAAAAGATCACCCCGTTCTTGTGGTTCGATAATAACGCCGAAGAGGCTGTGAATTTCTATATTTCTATTTTCAAAGATTCAAAGGTCTTGAGCGTTGCCCGCTATGGAGAAGCAGGGCCTGGTCCGGCAGGGTCAGTACTGACCGTGGCATTTCAGCTCAATGGACAAGAATTCATTGCACTGAACGGCGGCCCGCATTTCAAATTCACGGAAGCCATATCGTTCAGCGTGGACTGTAAGACGCAGGAAGAAGTGGACGAGTTCTGGGAGAAGCTCTCTGAAGGCGGAGAGGAATCACAATGCGGCTGGCTGAAAGACAAGTATGGTCTGTCATGGCAAGTCACTCCGTCGATCTTAGCCGAGATGTTGCAAGACAAAGATCCTGAGAAAGCGAAGAGAGTGATGGAGGCAATGCTCAAGATGGTTAAGATTGACATAAAGAAGTTGAAGCAAGCGTATGACGGAGAATAATCCGTCGAAGGCCACCAAGTCATAAAAGGAGGAAACCGATAATGACCTACGCGCTTTGGATCGTTCAGGTGCTGCTTGCGCTTCTGTTTCTGTTTTCCGGCGGAGCGAAGCTCGTGCTGTCGCCAGAGGAGCTACTAAAGGGGCCGGTTGTTCTGCCGGTTCTGTTCTTGCGGTTCATCGGCGTGTGTGAGGTGTTGGGCGCGCTCGGACTCATACTGCCCGGACTCCTTCGCATTCGGCCCGGCCTGACACCGCTTGCTGCCGCCGGGTTGGTGATCATCATGATTGGCGCTACGGTGCAACCTGATTGGCGGCGCTTTGCCAGTGGCGTTGATAACGCTGGTGGTGGGGCTCCTTTCGGCGTTTGTGGCTTACGGACGCCGCCGGTTGACCCCGCAATGACTGAGACATAAGAGAGGGTTTGGCATGAAAAAAGTAAATCCCGATCCTAAACCCGCGAAGAAGAGCGCACCGGCTCAGACCATAGACGATTACCTCGCGACTCTGCCGGAGGACGCGCGGGCCGTGCTTGTGAAGCTTCGCAAGACAATCAAAGCCGCCGCGCCCAAGGCAACCGAGGTCATCAGCTACCAGATCCCGGCGTACAGACAGAACGGACTGCTGGTGGGCTTTGCGTCCTCAAAAGGTCTCTGCACTTTTCACATCATGAGCACGGACGTGACGCGCGCACACGCGGCTGACCTCCAGGGCTACAAAACCGGCAAGGCCTCAATCCGCTTTGCGCCCGACAAACCGCTTCCCATCGCGCTCATCACGAAGCTCATCAAGGCACGCATCGCTGAGAACGAGGCGGGCAGGAGTTACCGGGACCGGAAATGACGACTCCACAGTTGGAGCTCGAACAAGCAAAAGGAGATGAAGAAATGAAGACAACAAACAATAGCGCGGTCGCCGCGCTCACCGTGCTCATCGCTTTGTTGCTTGTCGCGGGCACTCAGGCTATCAGGGCGGAAAGTGGAGGGCCGGCCGTGACGAGAAACTTTACTACTGACGCCACTGCCATCGTCGAAAAACGCGATCTCGTTCTCACTCGTGTGTTCGACGCGCCGATCGAGCAGGTATGGAAAGCCTGGACCGATCCCGAGTACGTGATGCGTTGGTGGGGTCCGACGCGGTTTACTTCGCCTTCGTGCAAGATAGATTTTCGTGAGGGCGGCAAATTCTTATTTCACATGCGCGCGCCGAAGGATTTTCAAGGTGGCCAGGACTTTTACACCGCAGGCGTATACAAGAAGATCGTGCATCTTAAGCTCATCGAGTTCACCCAGGGTCTGGCCGACAAAGACGGCAACCGAATTGATCCAACCACGATGGGGATGCCTCCGGACTTCCCGCAGGAAATACCCAGCGCTTTGGCTTTCAAGCGCGTCGGCGACAAGACCGAACTGACCGCGACGGAGTATGGCTGGACCGTAGGCCAGATGCGGGACATGTCCGAAACCGGCTTGAGCGAATGCCTTGATAAGCTTGCAGAGGTTTTGGCGAAGCGTTAACGTCCATCGTGTTTTGGAATCTGACACTCTATCGAACAGGGGACCCTCATGTTTATCTTTGGCAAGCGGCTGTCTGAGTATGTTGCATTCTGCAAACCGTTTCTCATTTTGATTCTCGTCGTCGGGATCGTCCGGCTCGCGCTGTCTCTAGGCGGCGTGGCGAATTCGACGGCCAGGTGGCTGAGCATCACGGCGGTGATTTGGATCGGAGTCTTGTACTACGCGATCCGCGTCCACACAAGCGGCTTCGGCAGCTATAAACAGCTACTCCCGATCTGCGTACTCCAGGGTATCGCGGCGCAGATCGTAATCATTCCAGCAATAATCCTGGCGATCTTAACTGGTATGACAACATCTACAGCATACCGGAGAACTTCTTCGGCAACGACGGCAAGACCTGGCTTCATGTGCTGGGCCATGTGATAGGGGGAATGATGATCGGGCCCCTGATTGGCTGGCTTGTTGGGTGCGTGATCATGTTTGCAACCAAGAAGCTCGTGACCAAAGGAAAGAGTTCGAACGCCGCAGCGCGCGCGTGAGTTTGAAGGTTCAATAACCAGGAAAGGAACAAGCTATGAGCGGAGTAAGGTTGCTGGTAGGCACGCGCAAAGGCGCGTTTGTCCTGACCTCGGACGCCAAGCGCGAACGATGGGACGTCAGCGGTCCCCATTTCGCGGGCTGGGAGCTTTATCACCTCAAAGGATCGCCGGCTGATCCGAATCGGTTGTATGCGTCGCAGAGCAGCGGTTGGTTCGGTCAGATCATTCAACGTTCGGACGACGGCGGCAAAACCTGGCACCAACCCGGGACACCGCAAGGCGAACCGACCATTACTCCGGAAGGCATGCCTCTGGGCGAGAGCAACAAGTTCGTTTACGACTCTTCCGCTGAAACCGGCAAGCCGCTTAGCACGCATCAGTTTTACGACGGCACGCCGCGACCGTGGGAGTTTAAGCGAGTCTGGCATCTCGAACCATCGCTAACCGATCCCGACACTGTCTACGCCGGAGTTGAGGACGCCGCTTTGTTCCGCTCGACGGACAGCGGCCAGACGTGGCAGGAGCTCGCCGGTTTGCGCGGCCACGGCTCGGGACCCAACTGGGCGCCAGGCGCCGGTGGGATGTGCCTGCACACGATCATTCTGGATCCGAGCGACCCCAACCGGATCTTCATCGCTATCTCCGCTGCGGGCGCGTTCCGAACCGACGACGCAGGCAAGACATGGCGACCGATCAACCAAGGACTGCATTCGCTGCACATCCCCGACCCAACGGCGGAGGTCGGCCACTGTGTTCACCACGTTGCGATGCACGCGGCCCGCCCGGGGGTTCTGTTCATGCAGAAGCATTGGGACGTCATGCGCAGCGATGACGCCGGCGACTCGTGGCACGAGATCAGCGGGAACTTGCCGACCGACTTTGGGTTCGCGATCGACGTTCACGCCCACGAGCCGGAAACAATCTACGTCGTCCCAATCAAGAGCGACTCGGAGCACTATCCGCTGGATGGAAAGCTGCGCGTGTATCGCAGCCGCACTGGTGGAAACGAGTGGGAGGCGCTCACCAAGGGTCTGCCGCAGAGCGACTGCTACGTCAACGTGCTGCGCGACGCGATGAGTGTCGATTCGCTCGATCCGTGCGGCGTGTATTTCGGCACTACGGGCGGGCAGGTGTACGCATCGCCCGACGCCGGAGACAACTGGGCTCCAATCGTGCGAGATCTTCCGCCCGTGCTGTCTGTAGAAGTGCAGGTGCTGCCCTAGGTGCTCAAGTGTTCCGAGTCGAGCTCGCTTACCATTTGCGAACGCTTGCGAAGGTCGACGACGAGGTGCTGACGTGATCCGAGTCGCGCTCCCGTATCATCTGCGAACACTGGCGAAGGTCGACGACGAAGTGCAGCTCGAAGTTCACGGGCAGGTTACGCAGCGTTCGGTCATCGACGCACTCGAGGCGCGGTACCCGATGCTGCGAGGGACGATTCGCGATCACGTCACCGGGAAACGCCGACCTTTTCTGAGGTTCTTCGCCTGCGAGGAAGATCTGTCGCATGAGCTACCAGACACTCCGCTGCCCGACGCGGTCGCGACTGGCGCGGAGCCTTTTCTGGTCGTGGGGGCGATTGCCGGCGGCTAGTAGCATAGACTTTAGTCTGTGTCTCTAACGCCGAGAGCAGAAATCTCCAACGGACACAGACTAAAGTCTATGCTACTTCCGCCTGAAGGCGGGACTACGAACATTCTTCATAGGAGAGAACCATGCAATTGAATCCAATCCTTACTTTCAATGGGCGATGCGAGGAAGCATTCAAGTTCTATCAACAGTGTCTTGGCGGGAAGATCCAAACAATGATGACATGGGGTGAATCGCCAATGGCGGAGCACGTGCCATCAGAAATGCACGATAAGATCATTCACACTACCCTGATTGTCGGAGAGACGACCCTGATGGGTGGTGACTCGCCGGCTGATGGTTATGAAAAACCGGGAGGCTTTTCGATAGCGATCAATATTGACGACCCGGCAGAGGCAGAACGCATATTCACGGCGTTGACGGAGAACGGGACGGTGACGATGCCGCTCCAGAAGACTTTTTGGGCCACCCTCTGCGGCATGGCTGTCGATCGATTCGGCATACCGTGGATGGTCAACTGCGGGGTAGCTGAGCCGTAGGCTGGACCGATGCGACCGTCCAGGTTCGTACCCATTCCTGGACGGCCCGCCCGCTCTTCGACTATCATCCTGACCGCTCATTAATCCTGTTTGTGAGGTTTGGAGGTAGTAATGTCTTCTCAACAACTCTGGAAAAGATTGGCGCTCTCGATCAAAGCCGTAGTCACTCTTGGAGTACTCGCCTTCGCACTCGCGATACCTGTTCACGCCCAGGAGAACGGCGTCGACGTTTCGCAGAAGCTTCAGGGCTTTGACGCGTTCATGGAGAAGACGCTCAAGGACTGGAACGCTCCCGGCATCGGCGTTGGCATAGTCGTCAATGACAAGCTCGTCTTTGCCAGGGGCTATGGTTATCGCGACGTTGAGAAGAAGTCGCCTATCACCTCGCGCACAATGTTTCCGATCGCCTCCAACACCAAGCTCTTTACGGCAGTGGCCGCGGGATTTCTGGTTGAAGAAGGAAAGCTCACCTGGGATCGGCCAATTCGAGAATCGGTTCCGTCCATTGAGTTTTACGACAACGCTCTGAATAACACGGTCACGTTGCGCGACATGCTGGCTCACCGCACCGGTATCACGCGGCACGATTCGATCTGGTACAAGTCGGACTACTCTACAAAAGAACTCTTTCAGCGCTTGAAGTATCTTGAGCCAAAAGAACCACCGCGCCAGTTGTTCCTTTACAACAACATGATGTATGCGGGCGTCGGCTACAGCATTGAGTTGCAATCCGGGAAGACCTGGGCCGAGTACGTCCGTGAAAAGATACTTAAGCCGCTGGACATGAACAGCACCGGCTACTCGATCGCGGACATGCTCAAGCAACCCGACTACGGAGTGCCGTTCACCGAGAAGCGCGACTCGTCCGAACTCTACAAAATTCCTTACTACGAAGACACGGATGGACTCGCGGCGGCCGGCGCGATCATCTCCAACATCGAGGACATGTCTCACTGGCTGATTGCGCTGATGAACAACGGCAAGTACGCAGGCAAGCAGGTACTCCCGGCCAAGGTGCTCCAAGCCACGCTCGAGCCTGCGATCGCGCTGCCCAACAGCGCCGGCGAGGTGCGCGGATGGTGGGAAATGTTGAATCGGGCTTACGGCATGGGCCGCTGGACTGCTTCATACCGAGGGCGCCTTATCGCCTTCCACGGCGGCGACCTGCCCGGCTTTCACTCTCAGGTTTCATACATGCCCAATGAGCGCATCGGCGTGATCGTGTTTGTGATCGGCAACCACATCGCCCCTCTCTACAATCCGATTAGCTACAACGTGTACGAGCGTTTGCTGGGGATGGACCAGGTGCCGTGGACCGACAGGCTGCTCGCCATCAGATTGAAGAATAAGAAAGCGGGCACCGAGGCAAGGACCAAGGCCGGCTACGGCCGCGTGCCCAACACCAGGCCTTCTCATCCGCTCGAGGACTATGTGGGTGAATACGAGCACCCGGCTTACGGTACTTTGAAAATCGGGTTGAAGGACAGCGGGCTTCGCTTTGAGTTTCACAAGTTCAGTTTTCCGATGAAGCATTTTCACTACGATCGCTTTGATACGCCTGACGACGAACAGGACGGCATGTGGTCGGTGAATTTTTCAACCAATCCGCAGGGCGACATCGACCGAGCTACGATGTCGCTGGACGAGGCTGAAGCTACGTTCACGCGGCGGGCTCCGGCCATCGATGCCGCAGTGGCGCAGCGCCTTGCCGGCACCTACGAAACTCCAAGCGGCGGCAAGTTTCAAGTGGTGACGAAACCGGGCGGCGGACTGTTCATCGTTTCTTCCGGCGCGTCCGAACAAAAGCTGATCCCTTACAAAGGGCTCAAGTTTCGGGTGCAGGAGTTTGCCGACGTGATCGTTGAGTTTGTCGAAGAGAACGGCAAGATAACCGCGGTCAAACAAATCGATCCGTCCGGGGAATATGTTTCGAAACGGAACTAAGCAAGCTTTCGTTAGCCTGTCATTATTCCAGCAAAACATCGCTCAATCCTTTCAATCGCCTGTCGTGCGCGTGCTGCTCGGCGCGATCGCGATTGCACTTCTCTACGTTCTGTGGAAAGAAGTCCGGAAGATCCCCGCCCGACTGTTCACGCTGATGGCCACGGCTTTCGTAGACATGGTCGGGCTGCTGATGATCATTCCGCTCCTGCCGTTTTACATAAAGGAACTCGGCGGGCCGGGCATCGACATTTTCGGATTGCACCTCGGAATCGGGACCATCTCCGGATGCATCGTCGCCTCGTTCACTCTCGCGCAACTGCTGAGCGCTCCGATGTGGGGCCGGTTTTCTGATCGAGTAGGGCGCCGGCCCGTGCTGCTGATCGCGTTGGGCGCATCAGCAATCGCGTATCTGATTTTCGGCTTTGCGCACTCGCTGCTCCTATTGTTCCTGTCGCGCATGGTGCAAGGCGCGGGCGGCGGCACGGTAGGCGTGATTCAGGCTTACGTAGCCGACTCGACTGACCCGAAGGATCGCGCGCGGGCGCTCGGGTGGCTCTCGGCGACTACCAATCTTGGTGTAGCGCTGGGGCCTGTGCTCGGGTCCTTCGCCCTTTGGATAGGCAAGCACGACCTGATGCCGGGAACGGGCACGTTGCAAGTAGGCCGTGCAATGCCGGGGATCATGGCAGCCGGGCTCTGCGTGCTGAACATGATCTTCGTAGCGCGCTATCTCGCTGAATCTCGTGATTCAAGCGAGCCGCCGCAGGAAGGCTACGTACGCCCTACCGCGCGTCAGGCGATCTGGCGAGTGATCTCGCATTCGCGCGAGCCCTCGTCGCGCCTCATCTTGATCTATGCCATTACGATCGGCGCTTACCAGGGAAGCTTTTCGGTGCTCGCGTTATTTCTGAACGCGCGGTTTCAAGTGACCGAACAGACGATCGGTTATTTCTTCATGTACATCGGCTCAATCTCGGTTTTCACCCGCGTGCTGATTTTAGGACGCGCGGTCGACTGGCTCGGCGAAGCGAATCTCTCGCGCTTGGGCATAGTGCTGTTGGCCGCGGGCGTAGTCGGGATGCCTTTGTCTCAGAACCTGTGGATGCTGGCGTTCGCCGTAGCGCTGATTCCGCTAGGCACGGCGTTTACGTTCCCGTGTGTGACGGCACTACTGTCACGAGTCATCGAGCAAAGAGAACGCGGCTTGTACATGGGAATGCAACAGACGTATGGCGGAGTAGCTCGCATCATCGCGCCGTTGTTTTTTGGGTGGGCATTTGATTCGATCGGAGTCTCGTCTCCGTACTACTTCTCCTCGGCGATTCTTCTAGCGACGATTTCACTTGGCTTCGGGCTGGATCAGTATGCGAGACCGGCTCCCGTCGTCGCACCTGAAGCAAGCGTCGACAAGAGAGAGGCGTAGAACAAGTGAACACCGCTTGGGGGATGATGATGCTCCCAAACAATTCTTTAAGGACTTCGACTTCACCGATTAGCACGAGGTAATTGAGCGGGGTTGTATCGGCGATGATGATCATTGGCCGATAACAGATACTAACGTCGCTCGGCCTTCCTCAATATCAGCGGCGTCCATTCTAGAATGCACGTTGCGAGTCTTGAGAAATCCGTTCGCTTCGTCGATGGTCAAATCCAGTATCTCTGCCAGCCGGCCGAGGCTAATGGCGTTAGCGCGAAAAGCTTCGAGCACGGCTGTCTCCAGCAGCTCGCGGGCGATTTCGCCGCCGCTTCGCTCGAAGATAGATTCTGGAATGGTCAGGGTCACGCCCATTAGCTGCTCCTTAGTTGGCCCAAGTGTAAGGCCGTAGCGCTGGTTGATCAACATGCCGTGCTGAACTTTGGAAGATCTCGCGTCGCCTCCGCAGCTTCTTTCCAAATTGATCCTAGATATTGCTGAACCCGATCTCGTTCAAATAGTCAAAGGTAGGATCGTAAAAGTCAGGGTTGCGCGTTGGATCATCGGAGTCACCAGGAGGGACGACTATCACCATTCCTTGCCTGGCGCGGGTTAAGAGAACTCGATATGCGTTCTTAAGGTAGATTTGTCGTTCGGCCTTTCGGATGTGATTCCAGCGGTCGCCGGTGAAGGACCAGTGTTGCCAACCTTCCTGATCGTGTCGGAAGTCCGCATCCCAGGTGACGCAGGCCCAATCAAGCTCAAGCCCTTGCACATCAAATTCGGTGGCCACGTCTTCAAGGTAGTATGAGGACCGCACATCTTGCTTTCCATCGAGAAACCAATGGATCGGGTCCATCGGAGACTTCACATCGATCGCGTGCGGTTTGAGGCGTTCCGCTTGTGATGAAACGACGATCCCGTAACGCTCTGAGCCACGTGCCTGGCTCTTTAACCATTGCTTTGCCTTCGAGAGATCGCGCGTGATCACAATCGGATACTTCTTTCTGAGACTTTCTAGAGTGTGTCGGGCGCTCCGCGCATCCAGGTCCAGTAGCTGTTTCACCAACTGCGACACATTCTCAGCTCGGAAGGAACGCATCGATACCGAGAGATGCAGGGCATCATTGATAGTTACATGCGAACGCCGGCTTAGGTCCTTCAAAACCTGTCCAGCACCATACTCGCTGTCGGTAAGCCGAGACGAGATGTATATGCGCCAATCCGGAAACGACCGATTCAAAGACCCAACCCATTCACTGATGCCAGCCTCTCCCGTATTGATTTCCTGCCCACCACCCACCAGGCACACAATCACCGCCCAGTCCAAGTGGCGATCGAGACAGGAGATCAGAAACTCTGGTTCAGACTGGTTAAAGTTAGGAGTGTTTTTCTTACGAAGCATGAAGGCAGCTGTCTGCGCCTGGTTCCAGGCGCGCTGCGCCTCGTCAAACAGCGCAACGTGTTCAATCGGTGGCCGGTCTAGGTCGATGAGACACTCATCGCGGAAGTGGTGAATGTTTTGAATAAACGCGCTAACTTTGCTGCGGGCCTCGCCTTTCCTTATCTTTCGCCCCTGCTCTTTCTCGCTTTGAACATTGTCACGTGCCAGCGCCTCGCGGAGGATCGCCACAAGCGGGGCGTTACCCGAAAGAAAAACGCTGTAAAGACCATCTGACTTGTCGTGATGTTTTGTTGCGGTGTTTAGACCTACCAACGTTTTGCCGGCTCCGGGCACTCCGGTCACGAAGCAGATCGATTTGAAAGCGCCTTCCTTCGACGCACGGATGATGTCGGAAATCGCGTCTGAAGTAAGGCCCAGATTGATTGCTGTCGCGTCGTTGCGCGAGATGTCCGTGACTGAATGGCCTTTGTAGAGGGCGAGGGCTGCCTCGATGATTGTTGGCGTTGGGCAATATCGGCCGCGCTCCCATGCTTCGGCGTCAATCTCTGCCTCACTCTCAGCGAAGAAGAGAACCTCTTCTATCACCTTCCTCAACAAATCGACGTTGCATTTGATCGGGGAGAGCAGCATGTCGTTTTGCGTTGTTGAGCTAACGATTGGGGCGGCCTGTCGTGCACCAGTGGCGATGAGAACCGGCGCAATAAGATAATCGCGGCTGGATTCGTGAAAGTTCTTCAAGTCGAGCGCGTAGTCACATACCTGATCGAGCGCGGACAATGTGAACTCTCTTTCCCCAACCTTGAATTCCAGAACAAAGATTACCGGGCCAATAAGAAGAACGACATCGATGCGTTTACCCATGCGCGGGATTGCGTACTCGAAATAGATCTGACCATTGTGGTTGGAAAGGACCTGACGGAGGATCTTCATTTCTTCCAACCATGCGTCGCGTTGAGGTTGTTCGACAGGGAACGCGCTGCCTCTTACGAGTTTGCCAAGAATCTCATCAGAAGAGGCAGCTCGAAAACCCGCGATTGAGTCTTTGTAGTATTCTCGCTTCATATCGCGGCTGTGAGCGCGCGTCGCAGAGTTGGTCAGGACTCGACATGCTACCTGGTGCACGCGGCCGGGTCTAGCCGTTCCTGTTTTGGGACTTGGCCCACATTAGACCTCATCTCACGACTGAAGTAGCCGCCTCCTTACGTCCGGGCACCGAAGCTGGATTGGGAATTGAAAATTTCTATCGAGGTTAACGGGAAGCGGGCATCACCTGCGGTTCGACTTCGCAATAGGACGGCTGGATTTCTGAGGTTAAGGAGCATCGCCCCTAGTTGGCGTTGAGCCAATCACGCAACTCCACCAGGAGTTGTATGTTTATAGAATGGAGGCGACTGTGACTCCAACTCCTTTAGGAGTTGAATGTCGCAGTCCGTTAGCCGAGAAGTCATTTGCGTTGGATCCATTTGCCTCGCGAGAGGACATATCACTCCTGACGGAGTGAGAAACTACCTTCGTCGATCGTCTATAAACATATCACTCCTGGCGGAGTGAGGAGACAGCTACGCGGTCAGCTTAAGTGGGGAGCTGCGAGTTAATGGCGCGCTGTCAGCCGCCGGGTAACTCCCGGACTCGTCAGCTCTCTGAGTGCGTCCTTGCCTACCCATCGCGCCGAAGCATTTGGTGACTCCGCTAGGCGCCGGGCTACCTTCACCGCCGCGGCGTTGAGCGCGGCGTTGCGTTTTCCGATCGCTCGCAAAGCCATGTTCACCGCTTTCTTGACGAAGTGCCTCTCGTCATCAGCGGCGCGCTCTATGAACTCCAGGCCCTGTAGAAACGGCTCGTCAGCGGCGAGCTTGTCATGCACTGTAAGTGACCACAGCAGCGCAAAGCCGGCGCGCTTGACGAACTCGGCTTCCTGATTGGCCCATTGCGTGACTTTGCGCCAGGCGTGCGGCGTGCGGTCGAAGAGGTTGAAGCACAGAGTGTCGACGATGCCCCAGTTGTCGAAGTCCCGGCACCATCGGTCCATCTGCGCCGCTGTGACAAGCGCTGGATCATCGATAAACGAGGTCGCCATTCGCGCTTCGTACCAGCCAGTCTCCCAGAGCGCCGCCGCGAGTTCATGATTCCACCCGAGCGGTTTGGCAACTTTCTGTATGTTGGTCATCGACACACCAAACGCTTTGCTCGGGCGGATGTTGTATCGATCGAACATGTCCGCGAGGACGCGTTTCTCAGCGAGGCGCTCGAGCGACTTGAGCACCGCTTGAACCTGATCTTCGAGCGAAGGCTGCAGCCCCTTCTTTGTTGGCTTGGCTTTGGCGCCTGCCGATGCTCTCGATTGGACGTGCGAGTTCACGGGCTTCGCTCCCGTCTTTGCCGGCTTGGTGTTGGTGCCTGCTAACGCTTTCGGTCGGCCGCGCGAACTCACCGTCTGTGGTTTCTTCCTGCTGGCCTTGGCGACGGGACCGCTCTTCTTCCTGGGCGGCATGCGTGTCTCCCCTTTCGCTCGTCTCGTCAGGACTTCGTCTGTGTCTCCATCTGCGCGCGCAGACGTTCCTCCTGCTCCCTGAGCTCGGGAGTGATCGTGTCGCCAAAGTCCTCCATGTCGAAGATCTGGCGAATCTCCATCTCACCCTCCGTTGAGTTTTCCGGGCTCGGGCAGCGCTTGATCCACTCGACGGCTTCGTCCAATGAATTCACCTTCCACAGCCAGAAACCCGCGATCAGCTCTTTTGTTTCGGCGAACGGCCCGTCGAGAACGATCGGAGCCGCTCCCTGCGAGAACTTGACCCGCTTGCCCCTGGAGCTCGGGTGCAACCCGTCCCCCCCAAGCATCACCCCGGCGTTCACCAACTCTTCGTTGTACTTCATCATTTCACCGAAGAACTTCTCGTCCGGCATAATTCCCGCCTCTGATTCTTTGTTAGCTTTGATGATGACCATGACTCGCATTTCTAATATCTCCTTCTAGTTCAGAATTAGTCCCTGGCTCGTCGCCGGTCTCGACCGGCTGAACCCTGGCTCTACTGGTACATCGAACGAGGGTCGGCAAGATCGACAGAATCAGTGTCTTTCTTTTGGAAGTACTTGTTAAGTCCGGCACATGCCCGGACTTTCTGCGTCTCGCGGTCGCAATGGTCCGGCGTTCGATCGCTTGCCTTAGCCGCCCGCGTCAACCGCCGAGTCGATGAAACCTTGTACCTTGGTGCAATATTGCACCGCCAAGGGTTAAACGCCTCGCGTATGCTATAGCAGTTTGCCGATCGGTGCACGTAGGGCCGTGGTGGAATGAAACTGCATAGGTTTAAGGAAGAAAGCTACTGGGCAGAAGGACCCGCAATTGGAAAGTAGCTGACGCATTTTCCGCACCACCGGAGCGATGAACGGTATCAAAGGAGAGACGATCGATGACAAGCACAATGACAAAAAGCACAATCCCACATCCTCCAATCGTTTCGCGAGACCAGTGGCTCGCCGAGCGGAAGAAACTTCTGGCGGATGAAAAGGAGCTCACAAAGCACCACGACCGCGTGAATGCCGACCGGCGCCGGCTTCCAATGGTAAAGATCGAAAAGGATTACGTTTTCGACGGCCCGAATGGCAAGCAGAATTTGAAAGCCCTCTTCGATGGCCGCCGCCAACTCATCGTCTATCACTTCATGTTTGACCCGGCGTGGGACAAGGGCTGCACCGGCTGCACAGGCTTTGTAAACGCGCTGGGCGATCTGTCGCTACTAGAGAAATGCGACACGACGTTCGTGGTGGTTTCTCGTGCCCCGCTAGCCAAACTCGAGGCCTATAAAGCGGAAAAGGGATGGAGCATCGCGTGGTTTTCGTCGTTTGGCAGCGACTTCAACTACGACTTCCACGTGACGCTTGACCCGAAGGTCGCGCCCGCCGAATACAACTATCGGAACAAGGCTGAGATGGAGGCAAAGAAGGGCAGCCCGGTTCTTATGGAGGGTGAGGAGCACGGCCTGAGCGTCCTCTTCCGCCTCGATGACGAAGTCTTCCACACTTATTCGAGTTATGCTCGAGGCAACGAGAATCTCACCAATGCGTACACTCTTCTCGACACGACACCCTATGGGCGGCAGCAGGACTTTGAAGACTCGCCCGCCGGTTGGCCTCAGAAGCCGACCTACGGATAGGTCGAGACCAGTCCGATTGACGACAGACGCTGAAGAGAGCGGGTTGGCTCCGAGCTTACTTCCAGCGCACCAGATATCGGCAGAACTCGCCGCCGCTTGCCCGGCAACTGTCTTCGACTATCTCCACATCTTTGGCGCCGCACATTCTAAGCGCTTGCTTGTACCAGCCGATCACCGTCAAGCAATCTTCCGCCGAATACGTTTCGGCCTGAAAAGTCGTCATCACTCCCGAGGTCGGGCCCGTCGCCCGGTAGTCGCGCCATCCCTTGTCGTAGTAGACGTGATAGATCAACGGCGCGCGAAGCATGAAACCTTGCGGGTTGCCCGGATCAAGATAGAACTTTTGGATGCCGCTTAGACTTTGCTCCGCTGAAGACGCCCCCATCTCTTCGAACAACCCTGCGTCACCGCGGCCGATCACTTGAACAATCGCTTCATCAAGACGCTGGCCCGTTTGAAAGTGATACCAGCCCGCGGGATTGATCGTCTTGCGAAGGACGACCTGATCGCCATTGGGCAGGCTGCTGAGCACGGCTTCAACGCTCTTTTCGCCGAAGCGTTGCTTTACGTATTCGAGCCGGGACGTGAGAATGCTGCCTTTGATTTCCATTCAACCTCGCGCACACTAGTGACAGGTTCCGCATCACTAAAGCTTCTCTGGGGGTGCTAACTATCGTCGGGCGCACAGTCGTGGGGCTCCTGGGAGCGATCCAATGCGGCCCATATTAAGGCGGCGAACCGCGAGGTCAATAATAAATCCCCGGAAGGTGTCCGAAGGCGGTAGAACAGAGTGTCTGTTGAAATCAGAGTCTTAGGACGGGAAAACGCGAGAACGCCGCACCGCCGCAGAGTCCTCGCGTTTTTCTCCGGATGATCTTCTTGTTAGTCCCGGCGATGTTTGAGCAGGTGGTAAAGAGCGCCGCCGCCGCCGCCAATCAGCGCTCCCGCGCCGGCACCCCTCTTACCTCCAGCGATGGCGCCAATGCCGGCGCCGATCGCCGCGGGAGCTGCGATTCTCAAAATCATGTCTCTGGTCGAATGACCGCGCCGAGGTTCGGCGTAGTATCGAGCCCCAGCCACTCGCACGCGCGGGCGGGACCGCGTGGCGTACCGCGTGCGCGCAACGGGTTGACTGCTCGCAGCGCAATCTCGCTGCGCGTCACGGTAGCCTGCCCTGTAGCCGTCTTCGAAATTAGAGCCTGCTACTGTCGACTCGTTACCAGGAGCAACCGATGCCTCGGGTGCTCCTGTCGCCTGCTCGTCGCCATTCGCCGTCGAGCCCGCCGGAGCACTTGCCTGGGCAAGCGCGACCGGCGCTTTGCTAGTCTTTTCGTTCTGGCCCGAGAACCAGCCGCCGAGCACCACCACGGCCAAAAGTATTGTTATGAAACTTCTACCCTTCTGGAATGCCATTATTACACACCTCCTCTTAGCGCAGTTGGTGTAACTGCTTCCTATCGTACTAACCTTTCTAGTCCGACTTGAGTGTTGTATTAGTTCGCAAGGTGCGTGCCACAGGAACTCATCCGTCTGACCTTCGTGCGATGTTCTTCGCGTCTTCGCTGGTTGTCCCGGTGACCGATGCTAATACGCACCTCGACTGCCGGTGTGGTCTTGAGCGCTTGCGTACCTCGCGTGTTCGAGTTGAAGTTTGAAAGTGACTGTGGGATAACTGCTCGCTGAAAGCCGGGAGGAATCAAGATGAGCAACTCAAAGACATCGCGACGGAACTTCATCAAGCTAAGCGCGGCGGGCGCGCTCGTCACGGGCGTTTCGACACACGTGCTTGCCAGCGAACACACGCTCGACTCGCCCGAGCCGCTTCAGGTCTCAGCCAATGACAAGATACGGCTCGCGACCATCGGAGTAGGCGGACAGGGAAGCGGCGACACCAACACCGCGCTGCGAGTGCGCGGAGTCGAGATGGTCGCTGCCGCCGACGTCTACGACGGGCGGCTGATTCGCGCGAAGGAAGTCTGGGGGAATCACCTGTTCACTTCGCGCGACTATCGAGAAGTGCTTGCGCGCCCGGACGTAGACGCGGTCATCGTAGCAACACCCGACCACTGGCACGCGCGGATCGCCATCGATGCCTTGAACGCAGGCAAAGACGTCTATTGCGAAAAGCCCGTCGTCCAGAAGGTCGAGGATGGTCACTCTCTGATTGAGGCTCAACGAAAAACGGGCAAGATACTTCAAGTTGGGAGCCAGCGCGTCAGCTCAATCATCTACAAGAAGGCGCAGGAGTTGCTCGCGTCTGGCGCAATCGGCGACCTGAATCTCATCGAAGCGTGGATCAATCGCCGCTCGCCCATCGCCGCGTGGCAGTATTCAATTCCGCCAGACGCTTCGCCACAGACGATCGACTGGGATCGGTTCCTGGGCAACGCGCCGCGAGTGCCGTTCGAGCCGATTCGATTGTTCCGCTGGCGAAACTATCGCGACTACGGCACGGGCATTGGCGGCGATCTGTTTATTCACCTGTTCTCGGGGATCCACTTCATAACCGGATCGAACGGTCCGGGGCGGGTGCTTGCAACGGGAGGCATTCGATATTGGAACGATGGGCGCGACGTGCCGGACTTGTTGCTCGGGCTCTACGACTACGAGAAGACGTCTGAGCGCGCGGCCTTCAATCTGGCTCTGAGAGTCAACTTTGCGGATGGCAGCGTTGAGCCGAACCAGTTTGAAAGCTCTGGATTTCGTTTCGTTGGAAGCGACGCGGTGATGACGATATCGAACGGCGTCACGGTCAGTCGCAAACAGCGGCCCGCCGAGCCCGGCTACACCATCGAGACATTTCCGAAGGCGGTGCAGGAGGAGTTCATCAAGTCTTATCGCGCGAAGTACCCGGAGAACAAATCGCAAATCCGTGAGTCGCGCGAGGAGACATACTTGCCGCCGCCGGGCTACAGTGACTCGCTGGACCACTTCACCAACTTTTTCAACTCGGTGCGTTCGCGCAAACCGGTAGTCGAAGACGCAGCGTTTGGGTTGCGAGCGGCAGGCCCGGCGCTGCTTACAAATCGAAGCTACTTCGAGAACCGGGTCTTTGGTTGGAACCCCGACACGATGCGCGTCGCGGGCGAGTAGATCCGCGGCGACGATTCGCACGCAAGCCCACGCAGTCACAAAGGCGCGTCTATTCCTTCTCGGTGCGTTTTGGCAGAGCCTCGAGCAGCGTGGTGACGGCGGTCTTCAGCACGGGCAAATCATCCTTCGCGGTCAGCCACACTTTCTCGATGTCTACGCCGAAATAATCGTGGATCAGCTTATCTCGCATTCTGGAAATGTCTTGCCAAGGGATCTGGGGTTGGGCAGACCGGATTTCAGGAGACAATCGCTTTGTGGCTTCCCCGATGATTTCTATTTGGCGGATAACGCCGTCCTGAAGCAAATCCTGCTGAGAAAAGGTAGCTTCATCCGCGCCCAGAAGATAACGATCGATTTTGGCAATGGCATCAAGGATATGCTGGAGGTATACCGACTCATCGCGCTTCATAGATCACCTGGAGCTCGCGAAGAATAGGCCCGCGCAGATAGGGGCTAATCGCAGCTTCCGTTAGCAGATCGACTCTCCTTCCGATCGCCGTGGAGAGTTGGCGTTCGAGCGCCACCACCGACAGCAAGCTCTTCCGTTTTGAGAAGCGAACTAGTAAGTCGATGTCGCTCTGGTCATTGGCTTCTCCCCTCGCCATCGAGCCAAAGACTCCTACCATTGCGACATCGTTCTGGCGGCAAATCTCTACCAGTCTGTCTACGTCGAACGGAAAGGGCATTTTATTCGTTCTCCTTGGCCCTGAATTAAGCACAAGAACACCCCTGCCCTATTGTAGTTGCTGTTGCGTGTATATCAACAGCGCGCCCTGGATAAGGCTTATCGTAAGCACTCGGGCTGTCCTTGTTCCTACGTGCCCTTCGACTTCACGACCACTGCGGGGACATCCTGCTCGCGCACAAGCTTGTTGAACGCTGGCAGATCGCTTCGCATTACCTCAGCGAGCTTCCGAAGTTGTTCGTCGGTCTTCGCAGCTAGCTCCGCGAACACTACAAACGACTGGTCCGTCGGCGTTGCGTCCGCTTCCGCGACGACTCCCGCGAGCGCCGCAAGCTTGTTGTTCAATCGTATCGGATAATTCAACGGGTCCTGACTGCTCTGATTCTTCGTTTGGTACAGCTCCTCTTCAATCGACGCCAGCTTGCCTTTCAACGCCTTAGCGGCGTCGGCGATTGTTTTCCCGCTCGGCTGGTCCTTGGTGCGATTCATTATGTCGTCGATCTGTTTGCGCACGTCGCGAATCTGAAGCACCGCATCGCTGGTCTCGTTGAACTTGTCTCGAATCTTCATCAGCAGCTCGAACTGTTTCGCAAACTCATCCTGGGTGGTTGCGAGACGCGGGTCTTTCTTCACCTCGAAGCTCTGAGTCATCGTCTTTCCGTCGACCGTGAGCTTTACTTGATAAGTTCCCGGCGCAGCGCGGGGCCCGCGAGTCTCACCCGACCACAAGATCATTCCTGGGAATCGAGTCGCGTCCGGATACCTCAAATCCCAGACAAATCGATTCAATCCCGCTTCGGCGGGCGCGCGGGCGGACCCACCACCACGGCCGAATCCCTCTTCACCAGAAGGCTGAGCAGGCGCCGCGTCGGGTGCTTTGCTTGTGAAGTTCTTGAGCGACTTTCCTGATGAATCAAGTATCTCGAGAGCCACATCGCTCGAAGGCTTGCTCTTCAAGTGGTAGTAAATCACGGAGCCGGCAGGCGGGTTCTGACCCAGACTCGCGCCGCGCGGCAAGAAGCCGCCGCCGCCCGGCATTCGATACGAGTCTTCGGGTTTGAACAAGTACGAATCTGCCTTTGCCGCGTCGGCCATCTGATGAAGCACCGTCGTATCGTCCAAAACCCAGAAGCTTCGGCCCTGCGTTGCCGCAACCAGATCTTTTTCGCGTTTGTGGATCACGAGGTCGGTGACCGGCACGACCGGCAGATTCAGTTGAAGCGATTGCCAGTTGTCGCCGTTATCAAATGAGACGTGCAACCCTGTCTCGGTTCCCGCGTACAGCAACCCGCGCCGGTTTGGATCTTCGCGGACCACGCGAGTGAACGCCTTGTCCGGGATTCCGCTGACGATCTTTTTCCACGTCTTGCCGTAGTCGCTGGTCTTGAAAAGATACGGTTTGAAGTCGTCGAGCTTGTAGGCGGTTGCGGCAACATAAGCCGTGCCCGCTTCAAACGAGGAAGCGTCGATCGAGTTGATCTGAACCCACTCGGGCATACCCGGCGGCGTGACATTCTGCCAGTTCTTACCGCCGTCCCGCGTCACGTTCACCAGTCCGTCGTCCGAGCCAACCCAGATGACTCCCTTCGCGACAGGCGATTCCATCACGGTGAAGATCGTGCAGAAGTATTCGATGCTGGTGTTGTCCTTGGTGATCGGGCCGCCCGACGAACCTTGTTTGGATTTGTCGTTGCGCGTCAGATCGCCGCTGATTGGCTGCCAGGTCTGACCTTCGTTTGTCGATTTGAAGAGTACGTTCCCGCCGGCGTAGAGCGTGTTCTGATCGTGCGGCGAGAACAGGATTGGAAAGTTCCACTGGAAGCGATACTTCAAATCGGCCGCGCCCGCGCCCATCGGGTTGTCCGGCCACGGCGTCACGTTGCGAAGCTGGCCGGTGTGATGGTCGTAGCGCGTGATCAACCCGCCGTATGAACCGGCAAACACAATGTTCGAATCCTTCGGACTCGGTGCGATCCAGCCGCTTTCGCCGCCCCCTACGTCGTACCAGTTTGTGCGGTCGATCCCGGAGTCGGTTGTGCGGCTCGCGATCCTTACCGTCGAGTTGTCTTGTTGAGCGCCGTAGATGTTGTACGGGAAATCATTGTCCACGGTGACGCGATAGAACTGCGCGGTCGCCTGGTCCTGCTCAGTCCAACTCCGGCCGCCGTTGTAACTGACGTTCGCGCCGCCGTCATTCGAGTTGATCATTCGCATCGGATCGTTAGGCGCGATCCACAAGTCGTGATTGTCACCGTGCGGAACGCCTATGCTCGTGTAAGTCCGCCCGCCGTCGTTCGATTTGTAGAAGCCGGTGTTGAGCACATAAACCGTGTCGGCGTTCTGCGGGTCGGCGTAGATCCGCGTGTAATACCAGGCGCGCTGGCGAAGCGATCTTTGCTCGTTCACCTTCGTCCAGGTCTTGCCGGCGTTGTCCGAACGAAAGACGCCGCCTTCTTCCGCTTCGACAAGCGCCCACACTCGCTCGGGATTGGCGGGCGAGACCGTGATCCCGGCTTTGCCTGTCACACCCTTTGGTAAACCAGGATTTCGAGTGATCTCATTCCAAGTGTCGCCGGCGTCGGTTGATTTGAAGATGCCGCTGCCGGGCCCTCCGCTCTCGAGCGTCCACGGTTGCCGGTAGACTTCCCAAAGCGCGGCATAAACGATGTTCGGGTTAGTAGGATCGAGTATCAAGTCGACCGCGCCTGCTTTGTTGCTGCGAAAGAAGACCTTCTGCCAATTCTTACCGCCGTCGGTCGAGCGAAATACGCCGCGCTGTTCGTTCGACCCAAAGACATGGCCGAGAGCAGCTACAAAAACGATGTCGGGGTTCTTCGGATGAACGCGCACGCGTCCGATCTGGCGGGTGTCTTCAAGGCCGACGTGTTTCCATGTCTTGCCTGCGTCCGTCGATTTGTACACGCCGTCGCCGTGCGAGAAGTTGCCGCGAATCGGCGACTCGCCCATCCCGGCATAGACCACGTTGGGGTCGGACTCGGCGACGCCGATTGCTCCAACCGACCCTGTCTTGAAGTACTCGTCGGAGACATTGTCCCAGTTGATACCGCCGTCGGTGGTCTTCCAGACTCCGCCGCCGGTAGCCCCAAAGTAGAAGACATTCGGCTGAGAAGTGACACCGGCGACAGCAGTCGCACGGCCGCCGCGATACGGGCCGATGCTTCGCCACTGCAAGCCTTTGAGCAAGCTCTGATCGTACCCCCGCTGCTGGGCGCGACTCGTCGATTGCGATCCAACGCTCGAAATGACCAGCACTACAAGACAGATGAATGCAGAGCTGCGCCTCGCGCGACTCATTTTCATGGATTTGCTCCTTTGACTCTCGAGTAAGAAAGAATGTTGACAGCGCATTTGCAGCGGTCAGCCGCGTTGCTCGAAGCGCTCTTCATATCATGCGGGGTCGGGAGTTTCAAACTGCGGAAAGAAGCGCGGAAGGAAGAGCATGGAGTTCAGGCTTTAGCCTGGTCTTTCTCAGCCTACAAAGACGTGAACTATTGGGTTCTCTCCCGAATCCCATCAAGCAGTTGGTGAGACTCGGGACGTGTGTGCGGCCGGCTGTGTGTATCGGCAATGATGAGATCGCCGCGGCGACCCCGATCAGGCAGGTCAGCGAGAGACTTCTCCATCACTCCTGCTCCTTATCGCTTTTGGCAGGCGGGTCAGAAATCTCGCAGCCTGTATTTGATAATACCCAAGCTGGAATGGGAGCCTGGGTAGCTCATTGAACGGCCCTCTCATCCAAATCGTCGCCTGAATCGGATCTGGCCAGCGATTGCGAAAGGCTTCCAGAAGACCTTTTCGATTGCACAAGGTGTTAGCCATGAGCTCCGACGGATGATGATCAGCGGCACACGGCTTTTCCCACTGCTTTAGCACAGCCGGAACAAGCCATCTCGGCAATCGACTGGCCCTTTCCGCGACAGGAGTCTCGTGCACGTCAGCTCCAAGTAACTGGTGCGCCAGTCCAATGGTGCAGGCTACCCAGTCTGCCTGGCGTTTGTCTCCTCCCAAACATAACTCCCAATTGAAATCTGCCGGTAGATTTTCTACCGCCGCCGCCACATCGCACAGCCAAAGAGGTCGCCAGGCGCCGTGCTTCAACAGGTGCAGGCATTGGATGCG
Source organism: Candidatus Onstottus arcticum (assembly GCA_038040485.1). Lineage (GTDB taxonomy): Bacteria > Acidobacteriota > Blastocatellia > UBA7656 > UBA7656 > Onstottus_B > Onstottus_B arcticum. The sequence continues at coordinate 105,691 of JBBPIE010000017.1, read as the reverse complement.
TAGGTGGTCTTCCGGCGCCGGTATCCGGACCACGACTTGGTCCAGCTTCAAGGGTTGCGAGCGAGCGTACAACTCGTCAAAGCTCCGGTTGTCCAGCCTGCTAAGCTCGTTGTACACAAGGTCAACCAAGTACCGGCTGCATTCTGGACTTTTCACTACCCGCAGGGCAGCTTCGTGCTGATCTGGACGAACATACAGGTCCATATCTCCATAAACGCGCATCCCCGGTTCGGGATAAGGCCGAGCGCTTGCCCAACCCTTTACCAGCAGCGGCTCGACACCCGCCGCGCGAAAAAGGGTGAAGACGTGCTTGATGTCGCGCTCGTGTAAGTCCGATTCAAGAGTGAAGTGGTGGTAGGCGTGTTGAAGTTGCAAGGCTTCAGGTGAGCTTCGTAATTCGGAATGGCGAATTCGCCACCAGGCCAGCGCCGCTCCTCCTGATCCCAACAACAGGGGGGCGACTCGAGTCAGATCTTCAGCAGAGATTTCAAGCGCTGGAGGAGAGTCGCGCCAGGATTGGGTGAGTATCTGTGCAATCAGAAGACCGGTAGATTTCGCGCGGGGCTCAGCCAAGCTACTTCAGCCTTGGTCCTTCAGATGAGACTGTGAGTAATGGTCGATAAGTATGCCTGCCACTTAGACGCATGGACTGCCGTTAGCAGCGCAAATGCAGCCTGTAGGACAAATGCCGGCCGAACATACGACGCTACTGCATTGAGTTGCTGCCTGTGCCGCCGTCGGCGCGATAATGGAAGTGATCAACGGCAATGCCATTGCACCTCCAACTCCTATCCTCTTGATTAACTCTCTTCGCGATAATCCAGGCTTCTGCGACATCGGCGTATGTTCATGCAACAGACGAGCTTTTGCTAGTTGATCGAGGGCGAGCCAGACAACGTCCTGATCAACCGGTGCTTTCAATTCATCTCCCAGACATTGGGCCAGCTCGGCCACGCTTGTTTTTCCGTCGCATCGGTTCCAAACGAGAGCGGCAGTTTTGTTGAGGGAGTGGGCCTTGTGTCGATCCAGATCGTACACCAGCACTTCCTCTGATATTGGGTGAACTATCAAGCCCTCTTTTCGCGCTTCAGGTGCTGAATGTTCTCTCTTCATAAGTCTCCAGTGTCTTGGTTAGATCGTTCAACTGGGTGCTAAGACTGATCCTCACCCAACCGCAGCGATTCATTGGCGCCGGCCATTACCTCATTTGAGTCTTGTGCTGGGATCGCCAAACAAAGTGTAAGTACGACGAACATCGATATCGCTCACCGATGCTTTTGCCCTGTTAATCATCTCGCCCACAGTCATTGAGTCGCTGCCGAAGATGAGTTGGAACATCTGTCTGGCCATCACAGCCTGAGGTCCCGGCTCGACGAAGCCACTCGAGGCCCACACTGCTACTGCTCCTCCTCGCTCTGCCTTCATCAAGCTCTCCGCCAGGCTGTCAGAAACCGGATCCTGGAAATAGCCGTTCAAACACGTCATGCTCAAAAAGAGCGGAAGCGGCTGGTTGTTGGTCAAGCTCCTGGCATCGGCAGGCGTGAGAATGCCTCCTCTCCACATCTCAACCGATCCGTGGCCGCTGTAGTTGACTATCTTGTCTCCGCGGTTGAGGCTCTCTATTAACTGGCTTCTCGCGGCGGAAGCTTCGGTCTGACTTCGACGGATCTCTTCCACCCTCATTCCGGAAGGAACGAGACTTCTCAACTCAGAGCTTGTCGATTCGAAGTCATATCCGTCAGTGATGTCACTGACCAGAAGAACTCCTCCGGCCCCTGACGACTGCTCGAAACCGACGATCTTCGCTACCATGGTGTCGGCTTCGTGAGCGGTCCGAACGGGCAGTCTGCCGACCGCCATCTGCGTCAATCCGTCGCCGGCGAAATCCGCAAACCAGCCGTCGGAGGCAGTCTGATTGTATTGAGTAGCGATCATCTTCGTGGGCACGAAGTCAAAGTCACCATGGCCTAAGAAGTTGCGAGGATCATTCGTTGCGTCACCGACGAGAAGCACGAAGCGAGGCGCTTTCTGCCAACTCGTGCTCGCGTACGAAAGGAAGTCCTTTATCGCTTGTGGAGTCTTATTGCCGAAGCTGAACTCATCAAAGACGTCTTCCACGTCGGCAACTGCCACCGCAAGTCCCTGGCTTTGACGAAGCGCTACAAGCGGATTCACGCTTTCCAGAAAGTCGCGATGCCCGATGACGAGAAGGTCTGCCTGATTGCTCGGCTGTCGCCAACTCGATGGCTGATTCGCCGTGATTGAGACAGGTCGTTTGATTTGATTATCGGCAAAGGCGAGCAGGGTTCTTTCACCATGCTTGGCCACGCCTATCGTGATAGCGTAACCCGATTGTTGTTGCCGGACCTTTCCTGTCACTTCTTTCGCTTCGTTCGGATTGGTTATGTCTACGACGCGAATCGCAGGACTGCTAAATCCGTCAATCGTGACACTCTGCTTTGGTGACGCGGTGAAGCGCAAAGCGTCACCGTCAGCATTGTAGGTATGCTGATAGGTTATGCGAATCCTTTCAACCAGGCTGAAGTCGGTGTCGCCTGCTTCCGGTATCAGGGTTATCTTGTTGGATCCTTCTCTGAGCCATGCTTGAGGTATTGAGAAGCTCGTGTTGCCCTGCGCCTGTCCATCAAAAAACATCTCGCCAACCAAATCATCGTTGAGCAATACCCTCACTCGATGCGGAACCTGAGTCAGACCTTGAAGAGAGATGTCGATCTTGGCCGCTTCCGAGCTTGTTCGATCGACGTGCGGCAGATCGAGGTCTTGATCCGTCGGGTTCTTTCCGATGATCGCGCCAAAGTAGGCGTCGGTCTTCAGCGACGGCACAAAGATAGTCTGGTCTCTTCTTTCCACCGTGTAAGGGAAGCTTGAGTTTGGTTCGCGTTTGGCTTTCTCTTTGCCCTGACTGATACGCTGGCCCGCAGCTGATCCAGCTACAAGCCAGTATGTCCGTCTGTCAGTTGACGGGGTATCCAACCCAACCGCGTAAAACTCTACGCCATCGAGTCTTCCGTCTTCTTCTCCTTTGACAAGGATGGGTTGCTCAATCCCGTCAGCAAAAAGTTGCAGGTTGCGAGGATCAGTCTTCGAATCAAGCCCGGCCGCAGCGAGTTCTTGCTGGGATACGCGATACCAGCCTTCCTGATTCACGGACAGCTTTACGGCGGGCCGCGAGGCAAGCGCGTTGACTTGCGCGGCAGCAGTAGTAGCATAAGCAGTTGTTGCGCTGCTCTCAACAGGCTTTGCCGAAGATGTCCCGGTTGTGAGATTGCTCAAAAGCGTCGAGCGAACCTTGCCAGGCCTTGGACCGGGCTCAATTGAATCAGCCGGCACAAGAGGCCCGTGGTTGACGCTTTCGCCGCTTAGCTTGATCTCTTCAAGATGGTATTTGGCTGCGTGCTTCCCTTGCGCAGAATCATCCCACCAGGAATATGACCCCCCGGCTGCCAGGTTGGTCCCGGGCCCGGTCAGCAACGCTGAGCCTGCTATGATCTGAGGATTGATCTTTACGCGCTTTCCTTTTTCTTCTCGATAGACGTTGAAGCCGAGATTGTCCGTTTCGGATCCTGTCTGCCACTCAATTAGCGCACCGCTGTCATATCTCTTGACCGTAAACCCGCTCAGGGTTATTGCAGTCGGGTTGTTATTGACATGCACAAACGAGCAGCCAGTGCCGGTAACACTCACGTCGAGCTTATAGCTTCCTTTGCTATCCGCCAGCAAATCGAACCCGGAAACAACAACCATAAAAAATCCATTGCTGAGCGTCGCGGTTGCGGAAGATAGGAGACCATTCGCGGTTCCATTTGCGTTACAACCACCCGTATCATCATCGCAGGCCCTCAGATTAGTGGTAGGACTAGCCGAGTTGAATGGGACTGCCGTTCCCGGCGATCCTGAATTCTGGTAAATACCAACCCAGCTATCTTTCATCCCGGCTGGCGGAAGGCAGGCGCCCGTACCGCAGGTTCTCGCAGTTAAACTTCCCGTGCCGGTGCAGCTACTGAGCTGGAATTGATAAACGTCAAAGTTCGTATTACCACCGCCTGCGGCGCAATTATCTTGAGGGTGGTTAACATCCGGATCGGCATCATCAATGGAGCCAGTAATGCATTGAGAAGTAACCGTTGGCTGGAGCTGCGTCAAGGCGACTGGTTGTCCTTTGCCGGCCTTGAGCGCCGGGAAGCCAGGCTTGGCGAACATGCCAGACGCCATAAGCGCCATCAGCATGATTATTGCGAACATGATGACCAGCGAGTTCTGACGTCTCTTGTTGCGAATTGATCGTTTCATGAGTCTACTCCTCGCGCGCTCCGTCAACGCCGTGGCGCTCTTTGCAATGTGGTGGCTATCAAGTTACTGCGTTGCTCTGGCAAACCTATCACTTTCGTGGATGACTGTCCACAGGAAAGTGAATTTGAAACGCAACCGACCCGGGCGTGCAGCCATCCTCAAACAGCCACCTTTTGGGCAGTACCCGATTCACGAAGCGTGGTGTTTTGATCTTGTGCCTCCTCGGGCGATCACCAACTTAAAACGTCTTGTTCCACGTTCCGAACGGCTTGAACGGATTTCCGCCCACGTTCCGGTTGACTAGGACGTCACTGGTCTTCTTCCCCGGCCCCGTTGTGGTGTCCAGCAGGAAAAGATCCCGCAGGAAGTAATCGGTCGGCACGCCGTTGACCGTCGCATTGAACCGGCTGTTGGCAGCCGCGTCGTTGTACCACAGCCTCGCCGTCCCGCTTATATGGCCGCTGCTGGCAGCTACGCGTACCGAAAGCCTGAAACTCAGCGTGTCTCCAGAGCAGAAACTCTGGGAGGACGATAGGACCAGGCTTATCGTGCGCAAGATAGCGTTGTTGAACCCGCTGCTGCCTCCGGGCTGATCGTTAACCTGGGTCGAAGCGATCACGGCTCCGTTCTTGAGCACTTCCGCTAAGAAGTCAAACTTGACGCCGACATCATCGCTGTTCTTTAGTCCGACCCAGACATTGGCCTGTCCAAGCGCGCTCAACGTCGTCGCACTGCCGCTGGTAATCGTTACATCATCGCTCGAAGCAGGGCAGGCGCCGCTGGTGATCGTCCAGCGGAATACGTTAGCCCCCGGCGTCATACCGGTTACAGTCGTCGTTGGTGAGTGCGAATTGGCGAACGTGCCTGTTCCGCTCACGACGGTCCATGTTCCGGTTCCGACACTTGGAGCGTTAGCTGCGAGAGTTGCTGACGAGCCGCACACATTCTGATCCGGTCCGGCATTTGATGTGGTTGGCGGTTGGTCAATTGTAATCGTGACGTCTGCGGTTGAATTTGGACATGGTGAATTTGAGATCGTCCATCTGACGACTATCGGCCCAGCTCCACCCGTGTGCGTGAAAGTGGCATTCGGCGTACTCGCGTTCGGGTTAAAGGCGCCCGTTCCTCCGCTCACCACGGACCAGCTTCCCGTTCCTACTGTTGGCGTGTTACCACCGAGTCCCGCCGTTGTGCCTCCCGAACAAATCTCCTTTGGTCCGCCGGTAGAGGCAGTCGTCGGAGGCTGATTGACTGTCACCGTGGCGCTCCCGCTAGCGGTTGCAGGGCAACCCGCGGAATCCGTCGCGGAACTCACCGAGTAAGTCGTCGTCGCGGACGGGCTGACCGTGAAATTCAACGGGCTCGACCCGGTCTGCGTCCCACCGCCATTGTCTAGACTTACTGTGTAGGGTGGCGCACCTCCGCTGAGGGTCACAGTAACGGTGGAGGAGCCTCCGGCACAAATCGTTCCGCCGCCGCTTACAGTCGCGGTGATGGCCGCGCATTCACTTAGCGAGCAGCCGGGCGCGGTTACGGAGAGGTCATATGCTCCCCTGCTAAACGCGGAGTCGTCAAACCCAGCAACCACAATCGTGAACTGACCTGGGCCTATTGTCCTCTGTAGCCCGGACAGACTACTGTTGGCGAAGCAGGCTGAGAGTCCGCCGCTCGATGCTTGTCCCTGTTCCTCATTCGCCGCGACCAAATTATCACAGGGGTTGTTGGGATCGAATGCGCCTGACGCCCCAGTTCCGGCCGTAAGACCACCTGTCCGATAAAGGTAAATGACGGATTCTCTCAACGCGCCAGACCCCGTGATCGGAGGACAAGATGGAGAATCGCAGAGGGTCGCAGTCAATATGGCAGTCGAGCAACCCGACAGGTTAAGCTCGTACGCCCGATAAGCAACCGGATGCGGCGGGTCGCTGGTAGCGCCAGAGAGTGTGCAAGGCGAGGAAACGCCTGATCCGATCGCTATCGTATTCGGCCGGAAGAATGTCTGCGTCGATACAAGTTGGTCCGTAATGCAAGGCAATGACGGATTGGTAATCACAAGGTCGAATGACAGGCCACCGGGACAACCGTTCGCATCAGTTACTGTAGCGGTCACCTGGAAGACGCCGGCCTGCGTTGGAGTCCCTGAAAGCGTGGCGGTAGGATCGTCAAACGTCATTCCGGCTGGCAATGTTCCACTGTGGGTAAACGTATAAGGCGCGGTTCCACCTGTTGCGGAGAAAGTGGTTGACGTGAAGGGCGTATTAACTTGTCCCGACGGAACCGGACTTGGCGTTGAGGTCACGGTAATCTCTGGGCAACCCGCTTCTTGAGTCAGCGTGCAGCCAGCGCCAGCGTCCACAAAGAGGTTGTAGCTCCCAAGGCTATCTGAAAGCGTGTCGAAACCTGAAACTACGGCTACAAAATGACCGCTACTGAGCGTTAAATTTACAGTGGATAGTAGGCCGCTAGCGCCGCAGCCCGGAGTATCATCATTGAGTGCCACCAGATTATTGCAAGGCTGGCCCGGATTGAATGGGTTTGTCGAGCCACCTGGCGCCCTGTAAACAGCGATAACCGAATCAAGTATCCCGCCCGAGCCGCCCGGTACGAATGAGCAGCCACTGGGGCCACAAGTGCTGATCGTCACACTTCCGCTCGCGCACCCGGTGAGATTGAACGCATAAGCTTTATAATGCGCTGCGGTCGTTGAGGTGCAAGCTAAGGAAAACGCATGGTTGTAAGTCGGATCGCTAGTCAATATTGCGTCCGAGATACACGTGGAGGCAGGTGCGGCCGCGCCGGCAGTCCCGGACGCAAAAGACTTAACGCCAGCTATGGGCGATATGCCCGCGGTAAGCAAAACAGCAAGGAGCCAGACGAGGCTAGCCGATCGGAACACATGTCGAGTTGTCTTCAATTTCTGAAATCGCATTGTAGAACTCCTCCTCCGTGTGATTGTGCCTTGAACGAACGAAGACGCATCCCCATTTTCGCCTCGCCTGGCTCACGCCATGATCATCATGTCGATGACCTGTAGTGCTTCAGAGCTAGTTTCTGCTCGGGAAAATCCCCTCAAGAGCAATGCAGAAATTAAGCCCTAGAATCGGCTGAATGATCGGGAAGGGCTGATTGCCACCTGTGGGTCCGGTCGTGCCACCTCCCAAGGTCCCGTCAGGAGCATTGTTGTAGGTGCCGCCAGCAGAAGGAACCAAGCCGGAAGGTTTTGAACTACTGGCCGGTTGAGAACTGCAGGGAGGCGCAAATGTGTGAGTATGCCCCGGCATCGAATTCACAGTCAGCGTTACATTCTCGGTGCCACTCTGTTGGCCTAGGTCGTAGTTCGACAGGCCCGGGCCCTGGCCAAAATGGAGTGGGACGCGGCTTCGCAGGTCCGGCAAAGCGAAGGTCGTCTGGCCGTTACCGCCGTAGGTCGTGCCTAGCAGCGAAAAGAGCGCTGTATTCTGGGCAATTGGCAGAATCTGGCCGCTGCAAAAGGCCCACCCGCGAGGGGCGAAGTTGAAACCGTAGATAGCTATCATCCCGAGAAAAGGTTCAGACATTCTGTTCTCCTTCTTTCTTTGGCCGCCGGCTTTCGCGCGACGGGCTATTGATGTTGGCAGCCCTGGTCGTCAGGGCTTAGGATCACTGATTCTCAGATGTATGGACTTGAGGGGCCCACTACAATATCGGTATCAGTGCATATCACAAGGCTCGGTATTTGTGCTCACGAGCGGGGCCGATTCTATATCTAGCTTTCATGTGAGTCAAGCGATTTAGGTGCGATTTAACAACTCGTTTACGCCCACTCAAAAGATTCCTCTGTTAAAACTCCAACTAAAGTTATAGACTAGCCGCACCAAGCAAATCCAACCGGTCGAAGGGGAGAACCTATGAGAGTTTCGAGGCGAAAGTTCGTCAAGGCGGGAGCAATGATGGGTCTGTCGGCAGTAGCCGTGCTGAAAGGCGCCACCAGCGTTTTTGGACAACAGGCGGACGTCGCGCAGCCAGGTTTGTTCAAGATACCCGATGATAGCGAGGCTGAGATCTATCGCCTCAGCGAAGAGTCTTTTTCCCGCCACATCAATACCAATTTTCGGATTTTTACGTCGCCTTTGACTGCCATCAACCTGGAACTGATCAAGGTTAGCCGCCGGGATTCGCCATCATCTGAGAAGCCGGCGAAGACACCCGAGGTGGATTGCTTTTCTGTGGTGTTCCGCGGTCCGCGGAAGCTGGCTCTCGAGTCGAGGACCTACCGGGTCGAGCACGGTCAGATGGGCGCCTTCGATCTTTTTATCACTCCGGTGGACGATCACAAGAAGCAGCGCCGCTATCAGGCGGTCTTCAATCGCGTGAAGCAATAACAAACCGGCGCTCCTGAATTCCCCGAACAACCGACATCAAACCGCGAGGACTCGCCTGGTTCAGGCGGGTCCTCGCCATTCCATCAGTAGATGCGTGCCGATGTCTTGGACGCTGGCAAACCCGAGCCGCTCGAACAGACGAAGCGATGGATTGAAGCTCTCTACGTAAATCCGGACAGGAGTTCCCATCTTTGAGGCTTCGGACTGAATTGCATTGATCATAGAAGTCCCGATCCCGGAGTTGCGATGCTCGGGAAGCAGCGCGATGTCCAGAATCCGCACCTCATCCGTGCGTCTTGCCACATAGACGCGGCCTATCTTGCGGCCATCCAGGAGTATTAGCTGGTGATCTGCTTCTGGGTAATGGCTCTGGTAGTGTTGCTGCTGCGCCGCGAACTGAAGCCTGAGAAACGCTTCCCGCTGAGATTCATCCCAGGGTGTAGCTGCCAGCTCATCCAGACGTGTGCTGGCATAGACCTCAAGTAGAAAGGCGTCATCATCGGCGCAAACCGAACGCAGTGTTACCGGCTTCGGGGTCTTCAGTATGTGCTGGATTCGATTCTCCTGTTTCAACGCGAAAAGCTTGTCCGGCGCTATTCAAGCAAGAGATTGAAGACGGCCTCGTAGTAGTACGCCTGCTCATCCTTCCGGACCGGTACCAAAAAAAGATCGATCGCTCCCAACGTATCGTGCTCGAGGCGGAACATTCCCTGCTGCAGCGGAATGTCTTGCGGGGCTCGAAAGAGAAGCGAGAACTGCTCCTGCCGTGGCGTTGACCGGCCCGGCCTGACTTCGATCAGTTCCAACTCCAACGTGGCGGCCCCGTCCAGCATCATTCGAAACCGGGTGTTCAGGTTCTCATCAAACGTTTCCTTCGTCAACTTCTCCAGCATAAGCAATACGCCTTTCCGTGCGCCGATCTCGTCCCCACAACCGGCGAGAGGCCTGGTCTATTCGCTTGCCACCCACTCCATAAGGAATTGCGTCCCGGTGTCACCCGTCGTCTTGAAACCCAAGCGTTCATAGAGATGAAGCGCGGGATTGGTTTTCACAACCGAGATGCGAAAGGGCTTGCCGGCGCGGGCGGCTTCCTCGACAAGCTCCTGGATAAGCATTCTCCCGATACCGCCGCTTCGGTGTTCCGCCAACAAAGCAATGTCCACACCGCGGTTCTCAGACTCTTTTCTTTCAACAAGCACGCGGCCGATCGCGCGATCTCCAAGCATTATTATCTGGTGATCAGCGGCCGGGAACTCAGCGCTGTAAGTCAGCAGTTGAGCTTTGAACTGCATCCTCAGAATCGCGTCGCCAAGAATTGCCAGTTCGTCTCCCACCGTCTGGCGGAACAGCTCGAACAGGAAGTCTTCATCGTCGGGACCAGCAGATCTGAGAGTGACCGGCATCTCGTGCGCGCCTCCAGGCTTGGTTTGGGATTCCTTCAGAGGAGTAGCATTCTAACCAACAAAAAGCCAAACGCGCCAAGCAGGTTGAAAGCTTCCAACCGCGCGGGCGCTCTTGGATTTCGTCATCTCTCGGCGGATCGACCGGGCCGCGTAGCGGTTACCTATCGATAGCAGCGACAAGACCGTCACGCCCCGGGCCGCATCGCGGTTACCTATCGATAGCACCGGCGTCGTGCGCACAATACGGGACGCGTAGCGGTTACCGATCGATAGCACCACGCACGTCGGCACGCGCCGGGCCGCGTAGCGGTTACCTATCGATAGCTCCGCGCACCCCGGCACGCGCCGGGCCGCGTAGCGGTTACCTATACGTCATCGATGAACGTGAACAAATATGCGGGATCGTATTCCACATCGAACTTCTTCAAGAGCGCCACATACTCATCTCGAAACGAACGCTTGGCATGGTGTCGCTCCTGGTTCTCGATGTATCTGGCGACCGTAGGCACCTGCGATTTCGAATATGAAAACGCTCCGAATCCTCTCTGCCAGTTGAAGTGCCCTCTGACCCATCGCTTGTCGTTGATGAGTTTCGATGAGCCGGCCTTTACATCTCGCACAAGATCGGACAGTGCAATGTCCGGGCCGAGGCCGATTAGCAAATGAACATGATCGGGCATCCCGTTGATCGCCATGACTTTCTGCTTCTTGTTCTGAATGACGCTCGTCATGTATTTGTAAATCTCAACCTTGTGTTCTTTCGCGATGAGCGATTGTCTTCCCGAAACGGCAAAGACGGCGTGAATGTAAATCTGCGTGTAGGTGTTAGCCATAACGCCTCCCATATCGATAGCCGCTATGCGGCACCCACGCGCGTTCATTGTAGTGCGTGATGTATCAATTAGGTAGCCGCTACGCGGCCCGGGCGGTGCCAATCGTCGTCGCGTGCTATCGATAGGTAACAACCGCTACGCGGCCCGGGCGTGGTGATCGTTGTCGTTGCGTGCTATCGATAGGTAGCCGCTACGCGGCCCGAT
>JBBPIE010000017.1:94272-94479 GCA_038040485.1 Candidatus Onstottus arcticum | reverse complement strand
GACGTGGTGATCGTTGTCGTTGCGTGCTATCGATAGGTAACCGCTACGCGGCCCGGACGTGGTGATCGTTGTCGTTGCGTGCTATCGATAGGTAACCGCTACGCGGCCCGGACGTGGTGATCGTTGTCGTTGCGTGCTATCGATAGGTAGCCGCTACGCGGCCCGATTGCGCGCGCGGCGCCGGTTCTATCGATAACCGCTACGCGG
>JBBPIE010000017.1:66498-94172 GCA_038040485.1 Candidatus Onstottus arcticum | reverse complement strand
CCCGGACGTGCCGATCGTCGTCGCGTGCTATCGAGAGGTAACCGCTACGCGGCCCGGACGTGCCGATCGTCGTCGCGTGCTATCGAGAGGTAACCGCTACGCGGCCCAGCCCCGAGGATCATTTGAAATCGAGGCTCAGTTTCCCGCTGTAGTTTCGGGGACGCCCGACGGTCGTGCCGGAAGAGACGCTTTCGAAGCTTATCAGGTAGAAGGTATTCGCGAGGTTTCTGACGTTGAACTGAGCCGACAACGAAACGTGCTCGTTCAACTTGATGTCTTTGCCGATCGAGAAATCCAGAACCGTGTGAGGCTTGATAAAGCCTCGCTCGAAGTTCACCCAGTCCAGAATCTTTGCTGAAAAGTCCCGAGCGAAATCCGCCGGAGTCGTGTCCGCCTCGAGCTCGATCGAGAAGCCGCTGTCGTGGCACCCGCCGAACGCCATCCAAACGCCGCCCGGCAGCCGATCGTACATCGCTTGAAACACCACGGTGTTTCGCTGGTCTTCTTCGTTATTCACTCGCTGGCCAACCTTCGAGCGAAGCTCAACCGCCTCTCCCAAAAACAACCCGCCGATCAAAGGCGCAAACCCGTAGATCCGCAGGTTCGTGTAGCTCACAAACGCCGAGAACCCGCCGACTCGCGCGACATCCAATCTCGCCTCGACTCCCATTGAGCGGCTGCTGTCGAGCGTCGCCGGAAAGATGATTCCAGTCTCGAAAAAACTCGTCGCCTCCGAAGGGCTCTTCATCCGCCGATGGTAGAGGTCCGCGTCCAGCCGGACGTAACGCCCCAGTTGCTGTTGAAACCCGGTGTCCACCTGCCACTCGCGGCTGGGTTGCACCGGCGCGCCTTTGCTTGCGGCGGCCGCTTGATCCGCGAGCGCTCGCCGACGGGCCGTTACGCGGCGCAGCAAGTCGCCCTCTTCGTCTGCCGGGCTAAAGATCTGTGTCTCGGGAGAAGAAGACAGCAGCAGGTTTTCGAGCGACGGGGTCTCCAGGAAGCGGTTGTAAGCCGCGCGCAGGACCGTCTTTGTTTTCTGGATGTGATAAGCCATCGCAAGCCGCGGGCTCACGTAGTCCTTATCGACAAGAAAATGGTAGGCATCAAATCGCACGCCCAGATCGAAGGTCAGGTTGTGCGTCGCGTTGATGTGGTCTTGAACGTAGAGCGAGCCTTCGTGACCGGTGCGCTGCTTGTTGAAGAAGAACGCATTCGGAAACACCAGCGCCTGCACTTCCTCAGGCGAGCCCGGTTCCTTCTCCAGCAAATCCTGGAGGTCAGTTATCGAGAACGTAAACGATTCGGTGACCGGGAAGCGCACATACTCGAAGCCGGTTTTGATCGTGTGGCGGCTCTTTTGCCAGGTGAGCGAGCCAAGCACGCCGTAGTTTGAATGATGGCGGGACTGCTCGGCGAAGACGGGAGTCGCTTCTACGTTGCTGCGAAGCTTTGCCGCGTTGTACCGCTGGTAACCTGCTAGATAGCTCACGAGACTGGGCGAGAAGACGTGCTCCCACGAGAGCGACTGCATGTTGTCGCTTGCGCTGCGCCGCTGGTCCTGACCTGCGACTTCCTGGCGGGGCAAATTCGGAACATCGAACTGCTGATGGTTGACGAACAGGTTCAAGCGAAACAGATTCGAGTCGTTCGGCGTGTAGTCGAGTTTGGCGAAGGTCTTGAATGCGTCGCCGTTGTTGTGGAAGTTCTCGCTCGCAGGCGGATCCAGAAATCGATCGGTAGTTGAACCCGCGCCGCTAACCAGGTAGCCGAACTTGCGCGTGTGTCCGCCCACGTCAAACGAAGTCTCAAACGTCGAGAAGCTTCCGCCCGACAGCGTCACACTGCCCGCCTTTGGAATCTCGAGCCCCGAGCGGGTCGTCACCGCGATCAGCCCCGCGAGCTTGTTGCCGTACTCAGCCGGGATGTTCGACGTGGTCACTTCCATCGAGCGAAAGTTGCGAGGGTCCGGCGAAGCCGCAAACGAGTCGGCAATGGCGTCGGTGACCGGGATGCCGTCAATCGAATACTGAATCTGCGCTTCGATTCCTCGAGCGTGCAGGCGGCTGTTCGCGTCCTGCGTCCAACCGGGCGCGGACGCGACGATTTCCTGGGAGCTGCGGCTCGGCTGCGAAGTCGGAAACCGCAGAATCCAGTTGCGATCGAGAATAGTCGAAGGCGCGGTCTTCTCAGGCTCGATAAGCTCGCTTGCCGCCGACACGTTCACTTCCTGGCGGACCGGTGCAACGCCAAGCTGCACATCGATTTGCTGGGCGAGATTCGATCTGGTGCTCACTTCGCGAGTCTCAAGTTCAAAAGCGCCGCTCTCGATCGTGAGCTTGTATGTATTGAATGGCACGTCTACGAGCCGGTAGACTCCCTGCCCGTCTGTCGTAGTTTCTTGCGAATATTTGGTGAGGGCGTTTGTCAGCCGGAGCTTCGCGCCGGACACTACTGCGTTCGTCTTGTCGGTGACTGTGCCGCGAATAATGGCTGTGTTCGACTGGCCGTAGCTTGAGAAGCTCGCCGCGGCGAGGAAGGTGAAAACGAACAGCACGCCGCTTAATCTTGGCCGCACGATTGTCGCTCCTTGCTGACTGGCGCAGTGTCGAGGCTAATCAATGCGGTGGGATTCTTCAAGCGCGAGACTGTCAGCGCGTGGCCCACTGGCGACCACGCGCTAACTCCCGGGGTGTTTAGAAGCGGAGGTTGTACTTTGCGAAGATACCGCGGCCGGGAGCATCCACGCCCCAGCTTATTCCGCGATAGTTGCGGTCGCCGATGTTTTGGAAGTCGAGCAACACCTCGTGCCGTTCACCGAATCTCATTCCGCCGCGCACGCTGAAGGTCACATAGCCGGGAACAGCCGTGTAAAGCGGCGCTGAGTTGACCCCAACTCCCAGCACTCGATTCTGTATCTGCGCGAGAGTCTCGCCGGTCGCGTTCAGAGTGTCGTCCGCGTTTCCGGGTATGCCGTCGGGCCCCGCGTTCACGAGTCCCCGCGCCCTCGCTCCGTTGTTGAAGAAATTTGCGATTGAACTGCGAGAGCGAGTAGCGCCGGTCCGCCGGTCTTCGAGATCAAGCGTTGAAAGATTCTCTTGCCGGTCTGCCGCGTGAGTATATGCTTCAACCCAGAATCTCCGGCCTGAGGGCGCGTAGCGAATCTTCAAGTAACCATCTGGCGCAGGGGTTCCGCCTTCGATGTTTGGCGGAAGCTTCGTTCTCTTATCACGAGCGTGAAGGTAAGTGAAAATCGTTGCGACTGACCAGTCGTTTGTTAACTTCACATCAAGCGTGTGCTCAAATCCGTATATGCGAACGTCGTCAAAATTAGCTCGCACAAGCACAGGATTGGTTGACGCCGCGACAAAGACTACGCCGTTCGCATTTTGTGCAGTGATGGTCTCGCCGCCGAGCTGCAGGCCGACTGCGCCGGGAGGAAGTATCAGGGCTTGCTTTTGAATGTTGTCGTATATGTCGTTGACGAAGAAGGCGAAGTCCGTATCTATGCGCCTGTTGTGATAGCGCACGCCGGTCTCGTAGCTCTGACTCGTCTCCGATTTGGTTTGCTCCACAGGGCGGCCCGTTGAGACGGCCGTGCTCCCGGCTGACGATCCGATGGTTCCTCCAAGCTGCGTCACGACGGAGGCCGGGACTTCAAACCCCGAGCCGGTCAATCCAAGCGTATCAAGGTCGGTCAAATGAGGAGCGCGAAACCCGCGGCTGATATTAGCCATCAGGCTCAGTCCTTCAACCGGCATAACAACAACACCGGCGCGGTACGTCCAGTTGCTCACTCTCAGCGAGTCACTCGGCCAGAGCGGTTTGCCGCCGACCAGCGGTGAGTCTTCGGCGCGCGCACGGTACGAGGCCGCGTTCCACCTTACGTTGCCCGTCAACCGCAGCTTGTTCGGTATCACTTCAAAGATGTCCTGAAGGAAGACGCCCCCTTTTCGATAATGCGCGTTGTCGGGAACGCGCCCGCGGCGCAACGTAGCCACACCCGCCACCGGGTTGAGGCCATACGAGGGCGAGTGAAGCCGATCATTGAAAAAATCCGCGCCAACCAGGAGATTCTGCCTCGACCCGAAAAGCTTCGAGGCGTAGGCTTGCAGGCCGTTGACGTTCGTGCGCTCGTACTCGTGATTAATCGCGGCGCGCGGGTTCCCGTTGCCCCCCTGGTTGACTCGCTCTTCTCGCTGAGAGTTGAACGAGTAAGCGGCGCTAAAGCTATCGAGCCAGCCCAGGCGCACCTTGTCATACTTGATGTAGAAAAAATCGAGCATGAGGTTGCGCAGGTCCGCGATCAGGTTGCCGTCGCCGCCCAGCAGTTGATCGTACCTCTTGCCTCCGTCCTGCTGCCCCCGCATATAACTCGCGGTGAACTGCGAGCCTTCCGCCGGCCGCCAGTTCATTTTTAGCATCCCGCCGTATTGGGTGAACGCGGTGTCGGGCAGGCGGTCTTCAATCACCAGGTCGGAGCTGAGAGCGAAGAATCTGGTGACCGAGTTGTGCGAATCGCGCTCGTGCCCGCTTCTCAACGTGTTGACCCGGTGGCCCGCGACGTTCGCCTGCAATCCGAAATTGCGCGTTGCGAATGAAGTAGAAAGGTTCGAGCCAACGCTGGCGTCGGCGCTGTTAAAGAACACGCCCATCCGGCCATGGACGTTATCGCCGCCGGCTGCGAAGGAAGGCGTGCGAGAAAGAAATTGCACGCTGCCGCCGATCGCGTCGCTGCCGTACTGCGCGCTGTTGGGCCCGCGGAGTATTTCGACCGCCTGCAGGCTCGACGGGTCTATCAAATCCAAAAACGTGCTTACCCCACCTCTTTGAGTCGAGGTCGAGTACCGAATGCCGTCGATGAACACGCTGACTTTATTGCCGGTAAGCCCGCGAACGAAGATTCCTGCCATGGTTGGGCTTGTTCGCTGGAGGTGCACGCCGACTTCTTCGGTTGCCACCTGAGCAACGACTGTCGTAGCCCGCTCTTCGATCTGCCGGGCACTGATGACGTTGACCTGCTGAGATATGGATTCGACGCTTTCCACATTGCCCTGATTGGCGGTCACGGTAACTTCTTCAGTAATCGGGCCCGGGTCCACCATGATGTCGATCTTTGCGGCGCCAACTCCGGCGGTGACGGCTATCCGGCGCTCTGAGAATCCACCCGCGGTTACCACGAGGAGGTAGCCTCCGCTCGCCACGCCGTCGAACCTAAAGCTGCCCTGCGAGTCCGTCTGACCCGTCTTGATGATTGTCTGTTGAGCGTTCATGAGCGAAACGCTGGCGCCGCTAACGACCGCGCCCGATGCGTCGCGTACCAGTCCCGACACGCTGCCATCGGCATCAAAGGCAAGGGCGGCAGTTGAAAACAGCAGCAGCCCGGCGATGTGAAACAAAAGTATTCTCCGCATGTAGCCCAATTTCAGGATTCCAGTCATCAATCTCCCCTCAAAACTTTGATGTTTCCTCATGGCGCGCATGGAACCACGCCTCGCCGTCAGTGCTTTACCACTTCGATATTCAACACGGGATGCACTTCATACCAGTTGTGATCGGGTTGGCTGTCGTACCGGCTCACCCCGTAGACTCGCACTCGGCTTCCTACCGACGGCGTTCTCACTCGAATCGGATCGATGATCTCGCACACGATGAACGGACCCGGACGGCCAAGCTCGTCGACCAGCCTAAACCTCAAGTCGCCGTCTTCGTCGGCAATCACTTCGGAGACGAAGCCTTCAGCGACCACGTGGGGTTTCTGGTTCTGGTCGATGCCGGCGATGCTCACCATGTGAAACTGACTGGGGTCGAGCGCCTCTGCAACAAGCGACTCCGAGCGTTCCTCCCCGGGAGCGCGCGTGCCGTACGTGATAAGCAGCGCGCCAATCAGCGCGATCACTGAAATCGTCGCGAGCGCAAAGCCGGGCTTCAACACCACCTCGCGCCAGCGTGCAGCGACTCGCGGTTGGCTCGCGGCAGATTCAGGAGCAATGATCGCCGCCTCGATCGCTGCCCACGGGTCGCTGCGCGGAGTGAATCGCGGCAACTCCTGCGCAAGCCGGTGTCCGTTACGCAAGTGCGCCAGCCGAGTCCGGCACGAGCCGCAATCGAGGAGATGATCTTCGATTCGCTTTATCGAATCCGCCTCAAGCTCGCCGTTCAGATAAAGCGAGAACTTACGCCGTAGATCAATTCGCAAACATCTCATAGCTTGTACTCCATCATTCTTTACAAAAGCCGTCTCAGCGGTCTTAACCGCGCCTCCAGATTCGAGAGAGCGCGATTCAATCGAGACGCAACCGTCCCCTGCGAACACTGAAGCACAGAAGCGATCTCGTCGTACGAGAGTCCTTCCAGATATCTGAGCGCAACAACCGATCGCAGCTTTGGAGACAGATCCATCACCGCGCGATGAACGATCTCGCGTCGCTCGCCTTCGGCGTGCCGCAAGTCCGCCGACGAGACTTTGTCGAATTCATCATCGCTGCCCAGCAACGCTTCAAAGGGTATGTGTTGAGCGCCCTGCCCGCGTTGCTGATTGAGACACTCGTTGACTGTGATCCGATAAACCCAGGTCGCAAAACTCGCTTCGAACCGGAAGCCCGGCAATCCCCGATAGATCTTGACGAAGACGATCTGAAGCACATCCTCCGCGCCTAACTCGTTCCCTATCGAATAGAAGATCAAGTTGTAAACGCGATCGCGATAGCGATCGTAGAGCGACTTGAACGCCGCGCGGTCCCCACCCTGCGCAGCGACAACGATATCCCGCTCCTCGAACCCTGTCTCTGATTGACTGGCTTTCATGAATCTGGCGCCACACTACTCTACATAACTATTAGACACGAGTTGGAATCTTTTCTTCCGTTTGGTGAGAAGTTTTTGAGAGAAAAAAGGTAAGAAGCTTTGGAGGCAGCGGTAAACACTGCAATGATGCGGGATACCGAATTCGCGATGCGTGATCCGTGATGCGTGATCCGTGATCCGTGATCGATTGGGGGACGGCCGGTCACGAATCACGGCTCACGAATTACGCATCAGGCAACACGACTCAGACCTACTTCGCCGACCGGTTCCCGGTCGCCTTCAAGTGCCTGTCGAAGAAGTCCGCCGCCGCGTGATACGCCTTCAGCCAGTTCTCGTGGCGTAGAAAGTCATGCACGTCGTCAGGGAAAACCAATTCTTCAAACTCGACACCGCGCTCGCGTAGCTTTCGTACGAGCTCAACAGTCTGATTGAACGCGACGTTGCGATCGTCGTCCCCGTGAATCAACAACACTGGCGATTTCCACTTGTCCACCGAGCTGATCGGCGAAGACTCTTTCCCCAGTTTCACAAGATCACCAGTCGCCCACGGCGAAGGACCCACGCGCCTGCTCCAATCGTGAACGCCGTGAATATCAACGCCCGCCGCGAACAGGTCCGAATCTCTCGCGAGCCCCATCGCCGTCAGGTAGCCGCCGTAAGAACCGCCCCACAACCCGATCCGCTTGCCTTCGACGTCGCTCCGCGAGCGCAGATACTTGCCGGCTGCCACGACGTCCTGATACTCGGAAGCTCCACGAGGCCCGCGATGCTTCGCTTCACGAAACGCTCGCCCGTAGCCGATTCCAGCACGATAGTTCACCGACAACACCACGTAGCCTCGACTCGCCAGATACTGATTCATCGCGTACGAATTATGATAGTAGTAGCTGTAATGCCAGGTTGGCAGCATCTGGCGAATCGGTCCGCCGTGCATGAAAACGACTGCCGGCGCGCGTCCCTGTGTGCTCTTCGGTTTGAACAACTGGCCGTGAATCTCCATTCCGTCGGAAGCTTTGAATGTCACCTGCTCCGGTTGAACCAATTGAGCGGAAGGGAAGTCGACGGGCAGGGCTTGAGGCGCGAGCGACGCGGCCCCCTTTCCGTCGGCAGCCGCAATGTACGGAAGAAACGGCTGCGTCGCGTTCGCTTGCATGAAGACGATCTGCTTCCCGCGGTTCACGATCGCCGGATACATTTCGATGGTGTCACCTTGAGTGAGCTGCAGCGGCTCATCACCCGCGACGCTCACTTTCCAAAGATGGCGATGATTGATGTCGCCGGCATTCGAAGCGACTACCGCAAACGAACGGTCAGGCGACCATGTCACGTTTTCAACTTCGTAGCTGCCCGGAGTCAGCGCGGTCACTTGTCCGCCGTTCGAAAGAATCGAGTACAAATGCGACCAGCCGTCTTTCTCGGACGCGAAGACGATCCGATCGCCCGCTGCCCATTGCAACTGGTCGTCGCCCATCGGCAGGCGCGAGAACGAATCCATCTCGGCGTTGCCTGACCTCCAGATTTCCTTTCCCAACCCGGTCGCGACGCCGACGACACGAATCGACCACGGAAGTAGCCGTTCTTTATCCGCGGTCAAGGTATCGACTACGTTGAACAGCCGAACGTAAGCGATGCGTTTTCCGTCGGGCGACCAGCGAGGCATGATGTCGCGGTCCACGCTCGGCTCGAGGAACCTGATTCGCGTCGAAGCCGGCTCGTAGATCGCGATAAACGAGTGATCCCCGCGCGAGGAAACAAACGCGAGACTCGAACCATCGGGCGACCACGCGGGAGAACTCACGTCGCCGCGAATCTCGAACATCTTCCTGGCCGCGCCCGCCACTCTTGAAACTCCAACCGGAACGGCCGAGGCCCAAAGATGATCTTCGCGCTCGAAGATGACTCGATCGCCGCGCGGAGAAAAACTCGGCGAGCTTCCTTCTCCTACTCTCACCGTCGCGCCCGTGCGTGTGCTCACCAGCCACACTTCTTGTTTCGCGCCCGCCGGGTCGCTCGTCGGATTAGGGATTTCCTTTTCGGTGTTCGGAGGCCCCCCGTGCACGTAAGCGATCCAGTTGCCGTCCGGCGAGAAGACTGGCTCGGTGATCTCTTGTCCGTCGTCTTTGTCGTTGCGAGTTAGTTGGCGTCCCTTGAACGCGGGGGCTTCTGCAACCCAGATGTTGCGCTTGCCAAGGTGATCAAAGACCCAGGCGATCTTGTCGCCGGACTTCGAAGCAATCAGGTCCGACGGAAACGGAGAGCTAAGCACTTGCTCAAGCGAGAACCCGTTACCACTAACAAGCGGCGAAAGAATAAGAATTAGAGCAAGAGGAAACAGCACGTATGCTAGTCGTCTGAAAGCGTTCATAGGCCCTCCGATCAGAGTGAAGTCAGGGAAGTTGGTTATGGCTTATAAGGTGTGAGTCTCATACTGTCAAGTACTCGCCGAAAACGGAGTTGCTTCAACAATTGATTTGTCCAATAATGACTTCGTGATGAGCATATCGACATATGAGGTTGGGGAAGCTTTCCCAGAAGTGCAGTTGCTGGTGCCAGACGCATTTCCGATGGGTGTCGACGCACCTCCTCTGGGGTCGGATCTCAGTAGGACTACGCTCCCTATGTACCGGCCGCTGCGATCAGTCGACTCCTTGGGCGCGATCAAGGATGAACGTTCCGCGAGGCCGCCTGTCGAAGGCACCGTCGCGCGACCAACCGTTAACGGGCGCGTGGAAATACCTGGAGCTGTTTTCACCATTCCACAACAAGGATTCTCGGCCCGGCCTACCGAAGCCGGTATGGTCCTCGAGAGTCATCCTGAACCTCCTTGGCCTAAGATGCTCATTGAACTGCAATCAAGATTGACACCAAGCGACGTCAAAAGGCTTCTCGTCCTAGCTTCGGACGACACTGTGAATGCCGAGCTGCTGCGCACGCGGGTCGTATTCGCTATTGCTATGGCCGGAGAATGGTTCCTTCACCTAGATCATCTAATTGCCAAAGTTGAGCACCAGCACGGCCTTCATACTGAGGCGAATGAAAAGCAGATCCGTTACAAGTCGAAGATATTTCGAAAGCTGAAATATATTGAAGAGTCTTTCGGCCTCTGTTTTTCGGTTCCCGAGACTATTTCGGGGCATGAAGTGCAGCAAATCGAAACCATATTTCGTGGCATTACTGAGGGTGAGTTTCGTGGTCGCGCAAACGCAATGTCGTTCAAGCTCCTTCCTTCAATGATCGACTTATCAATGCCGCCATTTTCTGGCATAGGTGAATTCTCTTATCCAGTTGAGGCTCCCACAAAGCTATTCGGTCAGGACATACCAGTGGGCCGTTTCACCGTTCATCTCGAGAAGGCGGAATTGGCTAATCCAAGAGCAGTCGAGCACCTTCATAAAGGATCCGGAAAGCCAGTCGAGGTTCGTTTTGAGGTGCTAGACAATCAAGTTGTTTATCGCTTTGACAACTATGCAGGACAGCCTAAACACCATCTCAGGCAGTTGCTTGATCAGTTCAAACAAGAATTAGCTCAAGACGAGCCGCGGGAACTGGTTGACCTTGTAGACGAACCCATTCAAGACGATGTCTCTCAGCTTGAAGCGACTCAGATAGCTGTAGGCTGGACATTCTACAACCGCTTGCCGGATCGCTACTGCCCGCAGGAGCCGGAGGTTGATGGGTCCACCGGACATTGGCGAGTACCGATATGGTTGGTGTATGCAAACGGTGAAGGCGGCTCGGTGGGCGACTTGTTCATACACAAGAAGAGCGGAGTTATCCTCAGTCACACTCCAATGGAAGAAATTCGTCGCAAAGCAATGGTACTGGCGGACGCGATTCTTCATGCCGGATAAGCCTCTCCTTCACATGCAGGAAACAACATATTCCTGCGTGCCAGCGTGCCTAAGGATGGTTCTCACATCAGTGGGAGTCTCCAAGACAGAGCAAGAACTCAGGGTATTATGTGATTGCACGTATGACTCGCCTTTAATGCCAGGCGGAACTGATCCTTTCAAGCTAAAGATTGCCGCGCAGACTTTGGGGTTCGCAAACACGCTGATTGGAAACCTCACGGTTGACGAGTTGAAGTCAGAACTGGCTCGGGGCCTTTATCCAATTGCCTATTTGAAAGCGAAGCTAGCGTCCGGGATGCCGCCTCAATTCCACGCGGTCGTCGTCATAGAAATGATCGAGACTGACGTCGAAGTGCTGGACCCATGGCGCGGCGAACTCGTTCTCTCTTTAGAAGATTTCTTGACCGAGTGGACGCGTGGAACCACAGTTGTAGTCGAGAGGTAAGATCAGTTTCTCTAAGAATCGCTTATCGAGTATTTCTTCAGCAAGTTTCGCGCGATCACAAGTCGCTGAAGCTCGTTCGTGCCGCCGCCGATGATCAACAACGGCGCGTCTCGATAGTACCGCTCCACCGGAAAGTCTTTCGCGTAGCCGTTGCCGCCGAAGATCCGCATTGCTTCAAGCGCGTTCTCCTGAGCCGTCTCGGTCGCGAACAGCTTTGCCATCCCGGCTTCAAGATCGCAGCGCTCGCCTCGGTCTTTTTTCTCAGCTGCCGCGTACACAAGAAGCCTCGAAGCTTCGAGCTTTGTCGCCATCTCCGCAAGCTTCAATTGAATCGCCTGGTGTTCGCAGATCGGTTTGCCAAACGTCTTGCGCTGCTGCGAGTACTTGATCGCTTCTTCAAAAGCCGCGCGCGCGATCCCGAGCCCTCGCGCGGCGACGTTGATCCGTTCACTCTCAAGCCCGGTCATCACCTGCTTGAAGCCCTCGCCTTCGCGGCCGCCGATCAGGTTCGCAACCGGAACGCGAAAGTTTTCAAACAAAAGCTCGCACGTCTCGAGACTCTTGTAGCCAAGCTTGTCTATGTCGCGGCTCACCGTAAGCCCCGGCTCACCCTTCTCGGCGATGAACCCGCTCATCCCCGCGTATGGTGGTTCGGCGTTCTTGTCGGTTTTGGTCAGCAAAAGCATCAGCTCGGCTCGGCGGCCGTTGGTGATCCACATCTTCGACCCGTTGATGAAGTAATAGTCACCTCGCCGCTCGGCTGTTGTTTTTATCGCTTGCAAGTCGGTGCCCGCGTGAGGCTCAGACAAACAGATAGCTCCGCGCTTGTCGGCTCGCGCGAGCATAGGGAGGTAATGCTGCTTCTGTTCTTCGGTCCCGAATCGCGACAACACATCGCACAACACGCAGTGAGTGCCGAGTATCCCGGCAAGTCCCATCCACACTCGCGAGATCTCTTCGAAGATCATCGCGAACACGGTGTAGCTCAACTCCAACCCGCCGTAAGCTTCGGGCACGTTGGCGCCGAACAACCCGAGCTTCTTCATTCCTTCGACTATCTCGGTCGGGTATTCGTTTTTATGTTCGAGTTCGGACGCGACCGGCGCGACTTCTTTGTCGAGGAATTTCTTTACCGTAGCCAGGATGAGTTGTTCTTCTTCGTTGAGCTGGTAAGCCATCTGCGCCTCCTGAGGAGTCGCAATATTAGCACGCTGTCGAAGCTTCTCAGAAGCGAGCTAACCCTCGTTTCCTGGGAGCGCGGCCGTCCCGGCCGCAGTCTCAGCCCATCGAGTCGGTGTCCTTGGCCGGACGAGCAACCACGGGAGTTTGTTGAGGGGTCATCAGCTCAGTCGTGCCTTCGACGATCGAAGCCGGATGCGGCGGCAAGGCGGCTCTCTCGTCCAACGAGAATGCCTTCGTTTTGTCTGATGACATTTCCACTTGCGGAAGATTGGTTGTGTTAAGCGCCCGGTGCAAACGCCGCATACCAAGGACCAGGAAATATGAGCCCAACAGTTCTCCCAACGCAAGAACGATACAGCCAAAGACGACTCCCTTGATGCTTGCGGTAAGCAGAATCATCGGGAGACTGATTAGAAGAGCAAGCACGCAAAGAATCAATCCCAGAGTTACCTCTACCTGAGTTGCACTTCCAAGCGCCGTCAGTCGCATCACCTCTAGCTCGGATGGAAGCGCGGTTCGAGCAGCCGGCTTTCCGCATGCCCTGCAGAAGCGGGCAGCCCTGAGGTTCTCTTC
The DNA here is from genome assembly GCA_038040485.1 of Candidatus Onstottus arcticum. Lineage (GTDB taxonomy): Bacteria > Acidobacteriota > Blastocatellia > UBA7656 > UBA7656 > Onstottus_B > Onstottus_B arcticum. The sequence continues at coordinate 81,317 of JBBPIE010000017.1, read as the reverse complement.
GCCGCACGAGGGACAGAACATTTCGCTCGATACAGTTGTGGCGAGTGCGATTATCGCTTCGGCTTCACGCTCGAGCGCCTGCATTTCGGCTTTGGTAAACAACTGCTCGATCTCGTAATCGAAGGTTGCAAGTGTCGAGGCGGGACTGATCGGCTTCAAAGCTATGGTGAGTTTGGTGTCGTATTCCAACACCATTGCAACCCAGATACTCTTTTGCCGGGGACGCTTTGCCTGGATGGGAGTGTCGCCAAGGACGATGTACCCGAAGTCTTCGAGCACGTCGGAGAGCCGCTGCCGCACCGACTCCACATCGCCGGCTATGACTCGTCTGAAGTGGTGCTCAAACCCGCCTGTCATCAGTTCGCTCCGCTTCTAATTGTTCTTTGTCATCTTATGAACTTGCGCGCAGGCTTTGTACCCTTGACAGTCCGAGCCTATTTAGGGTTGTTGTGTGCGAAGCGAGCGTCGCTGGCAATTCTATGCTTGCGCGACGAATTCAGCAGATGGCTAACAGACTGGCGACAGAGATATCTTCGTCCACATCCGGCCAGTGAATGCCGATTCCGCCGCCGATCAACCGCCAATGGCGTCGCTGATCATCGGTAGCTCCGCGCAATCGCGGAAACCACTCCACCGGAACGGAGACTTCGCGTCCGTCTGCCAGAACCACCGTGAGCGCGTCGTCTGTACAGCTCACATCGACCGCCAGGGGTTCAATTCTGTTGGCTAAGGTGCTCATCCCATTTCTCCGCTATCAACTCTCTGTTCTCTTCGATTAGCTTTCTTAGCTCAGTCAACTCGTTGCTCCGGAAGCCACGTGAATAAGCGAGAGTCACCGGCTCAAGCCAGAACTTCGCATATCTTTCTGCATTTTCAACGTGAACGTGCCTCGGTTCGTTCCCCTCAAGGCTGAAGAAGAAGAATCGATATCCCTTTACGCGCAAAACGGTTGGCATCGCTCGCTCGCCTGATCCTACGAATCCTCATGCATGCCCAAGTCCAATTATCGAACACGTAAACGACCCGGGGTTCCCTCCGAGATTATGCGCGAGCCCGAGCTTCATATCCTTCACCTGCCGCTCGCCGGCCTTGCCCAGCAGTTGGTGATATATCTCGTACAGCATCCGCAAGCCGCTCGCGCCGATCGGATGACCAAACGACTTCAACCCGCCGTCGGTGTTCACCGGCAAGTCGCCCTTCAACGTGAACGCGCCCGAGTCGATGTCGATCTTCGCCTTGCCCGGTTCCGAGAACCCGAGGTCCTCGTAGATGATCATCTCGGTGATTGAGAAGCAGTCGTGCACCTCGGCCATGCTCACTTCTCGGCGCGGGTCTTTGATGCCGAGTTGATCGTAGACCTGCTTCGCGGCAGCTTTAGTCTCGGGAAAACTTGTGAAGTCGAAATCCGGGTCGAGCCTGCCGGTGCCCGGCCCGACCGCAAGTCCCATCGCTTTGATCGTGACGAAATCCTTGTTGAACTTCGGCGCCAGCTCGGTGCGAGTGATGATCGCAGCCGCCGCGCCATCCGTAGTCGGACAACAATCCAGCAGGCCGAGAGGTGAAGCGATCATCGGCGCTTTCATCGCTTGTTCGAGCGTGATCTCTTTTTGGAAGTGTGCCTTCTTGTTGCGCGCGCCGTTGTAATGGTTCTTCACCGAAATCTTCGCAAGCTCTTCCTTGCCGGTTCCGTACCTGTGAAAGTACCGGTTCGCCGAAAGCGCGAATGCTCCGGGCGCCGTGTTGCCCGCGCCGATCACCGACGAAGCAGCGCCGGGCAGTCCCGAGTAGCCCGAGTCTTTGAGCTTTTCAAACCCGACGACCAGCACCATGTCGTAAGCTCCGGCGGCCACCGAGAACGCCGCGTTGCGCAGCGCGTCCTGCCCGGTCGCGCACATGTTCTCGACGCGAGTGATCGGTATGTATTGAAGCTTGAGCGGCCGCGACAGCGCCTGCCCCGAGATGCCCGAGACGAGTGTGCCGACCCACGCGGCTTCGATCTGCGTGGGTTCGACGCCCGCGTCCTCGAATGCTTCGTAGGCGGCTTCGACGATCAAGTCCTCTTCGCTTTTGTCCCAGTGCTCGCCGAATTTGGTGCAGCCCATGCCGATGATGGCTACCTTGTCGCTGAGGTTCTTCATGGTGTCTCCTGTTGTGAGATTGATTCGCCGAAGCGCTTCTTAGCAAGTCATATCAAAACGACCGGGGTCAGTCAACGAAACGGCCCAGGGAACCACGAACGGGGTTCTACTTTTCGATCCTCCGAGTAATGACGAGCAGTCACCACACCACTCCCTGTTCAGGTGGTGCCCGAGCCGCCCCGAATGGTAGAATAAGTCCATTCTCATTTTTAGCTATTTACTCTAAGCGAATGTCCGACGAGCACTCATAACTACTCAACACTCGATCGGAAGTACCATCGGAGGCAGTATGAAGAAGGCGAGATTTTTCCTGGCGGCGGCTGTCCGGAGCGGCCGTAGCATCCGCACTAGTGCACGCGAGATCGCGAACTCGCTCAGGCGACAGGCGAAGGATGAGACACGTGTCAGCCTGGCGAAACGCCGAGGGATGTTTTTTCGCGTCGCTAACCGACTGGTAAGCACGATGCTCGTACTGCTCTGCGTTGGCTTCTGTGCTGAAAGTGCCCGGGGCCAGTGCACCTCTCTTGCCAGCGGAAACTGGAACGACGGAACGAAGTGGAGCTGCGGTCATCAGCCAACCAGCGCCGACGGTGCTATTACTGTGCTAAGTGGCCACACAATGACGGTCACTGCTGCTGTTACGGTCGATCAATTGACAGTAGACTCGGGGGGCCAGATTACTGTCAACAGTGCGGTAACTCTGACTCTTGCTAATGGCGCTGGAACCGATCTTACGGTAAACGGAACAGTTTCAGTCTCAGGACAACTCACGGCCGGAACTAGTACAACAACCTTAGTGAATGGTTCTGTTTCTGTGGCTAGTGGTGGAACAGTTCTGATAACTGGTGGTTCTGCGGCTACCCGGGGACTAATCACCGTAGCTTCAGGTGGGTCCCTTACAGCATCGGGAACACTTACGCTCAGTCTTGGCTTGCTGACGATCAACAGCAATGGAAATGTTTCTGTTCCCAGTGGCGGGTCGATGAGTGCAAGTAATAACTCGATTGTAACTGTAGATGCTGGCGTCCCCGATGGAGCTCTCTCCATTGTGGCAGGGTTTACGATCGGCGGCGGCACAAATAGTACCATGACTTTTAACGGAACCGTTTCTGTGTCTGGAATCGGCAATATTGCCCATAACCAAAATACGACACTCACGATGCCTTCTGGCTCAACGTTGATTATGGGCCCTACGGCCACGATTACGGGTACGGGGAATTCCGCATTTACTTTGGCAAGCGGTGCCTCAATCCAAATCGGCTCAACTGCCGGTATCACCTCCTCGGGAGCAACGGGAAACATTCAGGTTCCCAATACTCGCACTTATAGCACAGGCGCTAACTACACCTACAACGGTGTAGCCGCGCAGGTCACGGGCGTGTTCACCACAACACCCACATCGGCTACCGTAAATGACCTGACTATCGACAACTCGGCGGGCGTTACTCTCAGTGGCAACCTTACTTGCGCCGGACTGCTCTCCCTCACAACCGGAGATTTATTGACTACCGCTTCGTTCACGCTTTCGCAGAGCGGGACCGGAAACGGCGGGCTCGGATCCTCAGCGACAGGAACCGGCGATGTGATCGGCACTGTGAGTCGCATCGACTTTGGCACGACGACCCGGAGCTTCGGGAATGTCAACGTTCAGGTGAATGGCGGCACTGGCGGGGGGATCAGCACGATGACGGTGAATCTGGTCAAGCAAGCACCGCCCACCTTCCCATCTGCCGTGACCAGGGTTTACACCTTGACCCCGGGCACTGGCACCATCGGTACAGGCGCTACTCTGCGGCTCCGCTACAAAGACTCCGAGCTGAACGGCAACACTGATGAAACCATGTTGCAACTTTGGAGACTCGAGGCAGGAACACCCGCAACTTGGCAACCAAAGGGCGGAACGCCAGATACAACAAACAATCACGTCACCGCGACTGTCACTGGATTCTCTTCCTGGGTGATCGCGGGGCAGAACGCGCCGACTGATGTCGCGATGGTCAAGATGAAAGCCACTCGCGTCGACAATCGAGTCCTGCTCGAGTGGCAGACCGGCTACGAAGTGCGCAACCTCGGCTTCAACATCTATCGCGAGCAGAAGGGCACCTACACCAGGATCAATCCGGAACCTGTAGCCGGCACAGCTTTGCTGTTCGGTCCGAGAGTGGCTCTGAGAGCCGGTTTCGCTTATGCGTGGTGGGACAGAGGAATTGCGGATTGCGGATTGCGGATTGCGGAATGTGAAGGCATTCGCTACTGGATCGAAGACATGGACCTCAACGGTCATGCTTCGATGCACGGTCCATTCGGAGTCGAGCGATCTTCAGGTGAAGAGGCGCCCGAGGTTGGAAAAGAACAAGCTCCATTGCTGGGAGCCATCGGCGCCGACGCGGCAAAGCTCGGCGCTTCGGCGCCAGTCGAGAGAGTCGCCAAGCTTCTCAAACCGACTGCCGCAGGATTGGCAGTCCAGGCAGGTATCGCTTCCCAGCAAGCCGTCAAATTGTCGGTCAAGCACGAAGGTTGGTATCGAGTCGAACAGGCTGACCTTCTGGCGGCAGGCTTTCCTGCGAGCGCCGATTCGCTAAAGCTTCAACTGTTCGTGGATGGTCAGGAAGTCCCGATACTTGTTACGAGCACCAGCACGTCGCCGGGCAAAGGCTCGAAACCGATTCCCGCGCCGTGGGACGGGATAGAGTTTTACGGCATAGGCATCGACAGCGCGTTTACCGACTCGCACGTTTACTGGTTGGTAGCCGGGTCGCAGAACGGGCTGCGCATCAAGACGGTTCCGAGCAAGGGCGGCACGCCGGCGCCTGCTACTTTCACATTCGCCGTCGAACGCCGCGACAAGGTCGTCTACTTCCCGTCGCTGCAAAACGGGGGAGCTGAGAAGTTCTTCGGGCCAGTGATCTACAACGCGCAGGCTGTAGACCAGTCAGTCACTCTCCAGCACGTGGCTTCAACGGGTTCTGCCACACTTGATGTCTCGCTGCAGGGCTACACTGATGCGCCACACAGCGTGAGAGTGTTGCTCAACGGCTCGGAGTTGGGAACGGTGCAGTTTGCCGGACTCGCAAAGGGAACCGCTCAGTATTCAATCCCGCAGACGAGCCTGCTTGAAGGGAGCAATCAGGTTCAGTTCATCAGCCCGGCCGGCTTCAGCGACATCACGATGGTCGAGTCCGTGCGCATGAGCTATCAGCACACGAACACGGCCGACGGTAACTCGCTTCGGTTCCCGGCTACTGGAAGTCAGCAGCCTACAATCGCCGGCTTTACAAGCGCCGCCGTCCGCGTTCTTGACGTGACCAATCCCGGTTCGCCTCAGGAAGTCGAGACAACCGTTGAACAGGACGGCGCGGAGTACTCGGCAACTGTAACGGTGCCGGGAGCAGGCGCGAGGACTCTGTTGGCCTTCGCGTCTGATCAGAAAAAGACTCCTGCTGCGCTTGTAGCCAATCAGCCTTCGAGCTGGAGAACAGCCAAGAACGGCGCTGACTACATCGCGGTCACACGCAAGGACTTGATCAGCAGCCTTCAACCTCTAGCCAATCAGCGGAAGAGCCAGGGCTTGAAGACCTCGGTAGTGGACATCGAAGACGTGTACGACGAGTTCAGCTTTGGTCATAAGACGCCGCAGGCTTTGAAAGATTTCTTTGTGTACACGAAGACGAGTTGGAAGATCGGGCCACGGTTCGCGGTGTTGGCTGGCGATGCGACCTACGATCCAAAGAACTATACGGGAGTAGGAGACTTCGACGTTGTTCCGACGAGGCTTTTCGAATCGGCTTTCAGTGAGACGGCGACGGACGACTGGTTTGTCGACTTTAACGAGGACGCAGTTCCCGACATAGCAATCGGCCGCTTGCCGGTGCGCACGCCTCAGGAGACTGCGACGCTGGCGGAGAAAATCATCAGTTACGATAGCTCCGAGTCAGTCAACAGAGTGCTGCTTGTAGTGGACCACAACGACGGATACGACTTTGAAGCGGCGGACAACCAACTCCAGTCACTGATACCGGCGACGCTCACGGTGATCGGCATACGGCGTGGACAGGTAGGCGACTCAGCCGCAAGAACGCAGTTGCTGAATGAGCTAAACCTGGGGGCGAAGTTTGTGAACTTCTACGGTCACGGCTCGACACTGGTGTGGACCAACGCATCGATACTGACGGCGGCGGACGCAGCGAGTCTGGGGAACACAGACAGGCTGGCGTTGTTTGACGCGATGACGTGTTTCAACGGGTTCTTCCACGACGTGTCGATAGCCAGTCTGGGTGAAGCATTGCTGAAGGCGCCGGGAGGAGCGATCGCGGTGTGGGCGTCATCAGGTATGACGGACGCAGGCGGTCAGGTGCAGATGAATGAAGAAGCGATGCGGCAGTTGTTCGGCGGAGGAGGCTTGACGATAGGAGAGGTGACCGCGCGAGCTAAGGCCGCGACCGGCAACCCGGACGTTCGCGCCACCTGGATCCTCCTCGGCGACCCAGCCACCAAGCTGAAGTAGCAAAGCGCAAAGAGCAAAGGGCAAAGTGCGAAGGGCAAGGCGCAAAGCGCAAAAGTGCAAAGCGCCCTTTGCTCTTAGCCCTTAGCCCTTTGCGCTTAGATATTTGTATTGATTTGTTTGGAGTTCGTGTATTACCCTACGGCGATTCGCCCCGAAGGTTTAGCTAAACACCTTACGCGCTGTCTGGTTAGTTCAGCAGTGCCCCCCGATCAGTAACTTCGCTAGTAGGGCCCCTCAAATATCACATCCCCCGCGGTCTACCAGGGATAAAAATCAAACCCAAAGATTGATCCAGCGTCGGCGGAATGAGAATCAAAATCCGCCCGCGGTAGCCACTTACTCGTAGGAGAGACGCCGCAATGACTCAAAGCTTTGCATTACGCAACGGAAGAAGTTCCCTGTGTTTGAAAGCACTTTTTCGGCTACTGCCTTTCGTGGCAGTTCTGCTGATGGCTCCTTCGCCGGCTCAGGCGCAGGTCTGTGGAACACCAGGAAAAGACGGCTCGCCGTTAACGCCGATCACCGGGATAGTCAACACGTACTATCCGGGCGCTGCAAACGTCGCAGCGAACACGAGCAACACCTCGATCCTCCTTGGCCCGGCGACCGGAGCGTCGACTACCATAAGCGCGGGCGACCTCTTGCTTGTAATTCAAATGCAGGATGCATCAATCAACTCCACGAACACAGCCAACTACGGCTCTGGCGGCGGCACCGGGAGTGGCTATTCGAGCGTAAACGGAGTGGGTCTCTACGAGTTTGTCAGAGCAACCAGCGCGGTGACGCTAGCGGGTGGGACTGTCAGCATTGTTGGCGCTGGTACGAACAGCGGGCTGCTTAATGCCTACAACATGACGGATGTGGTCGGACAGGGACAACGCCGCTTTCAGGTAGTCCGCGTTCCGCAGTACGCCTTCGTGACTATCGGCGCCGCTCTGACTGCGCTGGCGTGGAACGGCTCGACTGGTGGCATTCTGGCTTTCGATGCGTCGCAGCGGGTGGCTCTCAACAGCAGCACCATCAGCGTAGCCGGATTGGGGTTCCGCGGTGGCGGAGGTCGTGACATCGATCCAAACGGCGGCAGTGCCGTTGATTTCGTACGCGTTTCGACAAACCTCAAGCATGGCTCGAAGGCAGAAGGTATCGCCGGCACGCCTAAGTGGGTTTACGTCAGTTCTAGCAATTCGGTCGTCGACACCGGGTCCGAGGGCTACCCAAATGGCTCAATCGCGCGGGGCGCTCCAGGAAATGCCGGCGGCGGTGGCACGGATGGCGATCCGGTGGCGGGTGAGAACTCCGGTGGCGGCGGCGGCGGAAACGGGGCCATCGGCGGGGTGGGTGGCAATACATGGCAGGGGAATGACCCACTTGGCGGACTCGGAGGCGTGAGGTTCACGCAAGCCGCTGCCGCACGGGTCGTGCTCGGTGGCGGCGGTGGCGCCGGTGCACGCGAAAACACTGTCACTGCAGTCGCCAGCAGCGGCGCGGCCGGCGGCGGCTTCGTGATTATTCGAGCGAGACTCTTCCTCGGCACCGGGACGATTAATGCTGACGGAGCCGCCGCATACAACTTCACTGAGAACGACGGCGGCGGCGGGGGCGGGGCTGGAGGCAGCGTCATCGTCCTTGCCCTGACCGGCAATCTGACGGGGTTGACGGTAAACGCACGTGGAGGACGCGGCGGAGATGCCTGGCCAACCGAGCCTTCAAATAATGGCGATAACCGGCATGGCCCCGGAGGAGGCGGAAGCGGCGGCGCAGTTTTCCTATCGAGCGCTGCGGCAAGCACCGTCGTTACCGGCGGAGCTCATGGCACGACCACGACCTCCGCTTCCACATACGGTTCGGCGGACGGCGGAAACGGTACGCCCGTAACGAATATGACGGCCGGTCAAATCCCCGGCGTTCAGGGAGGCGCGCAATGCGCCGCGCCGACCGCTGTCGAGATGGCGTCGTTCACCGCGACCAGGTACCAGGGCGGGGTCTCTCTCAGATGGCAGACCGGCTACGAAGTGCGCAACCTCGGTTTCAATATCTATCGCGAACAGAAGGGCAGCTACTCGAAGATCAACCCTGAACCAGTAGCCGGCTCCGCTTTGCTGTTCGGTCCGAAGGTGGCTCTCAGAGCCGGCTTCGCTTATTCGTGGTGGGACAGAGGAATTGCGGATTGCGGATTGCGGATTGCGGAATGTGAAGGCATTCGCTACTGGATCGAAGACATGGACCTCAACGGTCATGCTTCGATGCACGGTCCATTCGGAGTCGAGCGATCTTCAGGTGAAGAGGCGCCCGAGGTTGGAAAAGAACAAGCTCCATTGCTGGGAGCCATCGGCGCCGACGCGGCAAAGCTCGGCGCTTCGGCGCCAGTCGAGAGAGTCGCCAAGCTTCTCAAACCGACTGCCGCAGGATTGGCAGTCCAGGCAGGTATCGCTTCCCAGCAAGCCGTCAAATTGTCGGTCAAGCACGAAGGTTGGTATCGAGTCGAACAGGCTGACCTTCTGGCGGCAGGCTTTCCTGCGAGCGCCGATTCGCTAAAGCTTCAACTGTTCGTGGATGGTCAGGAAGTCCCGATACTTGTTACGAGCACCAGCACGTCGCCGGGCAAAGGCTCGAAACCGATTCCCGCGCCGTGGGACGGGATAGAGTTTTACGGCATAGGCATCGACAGCGCGTTTACCGACTCGCACGTTTACTGGTTGGTAGCCGGGTCGCAGAACGGGCTGCGCATCAAGACGGTTCCGAGCAAGGGCGGCACGCCGGCGCCTGCTACTTTCACATTCGCCGTCGAACGCCGCGACAAGGTCGTCTACTTCCCGTCGCTGCAAAACGGGGGAGCTGAGAAGTTCTTCGGGCCAGTGATCTACAACGCGCAGGCTGTAGACCAGTCAGTCACTCTCCAGCACGTGGCTTCAACGGGTTCTGCCACACTTGATGTCTCGCTGCAGGGCTACACTGATGCGCCACACAGCGTGAGAGTGTTGCTCAACGGCTCGGAGTTGGGAACGGTGCAGTTTGCCGGACTCGCAAAGGGAACCGCTCAGTATTCAATCCCGCAGACGAGCCTGCTTGAAGGGAGCAATCAGGTTCAGTTCATCAGCCCGGCCGGCTTCAGCGACATCACGATGGTCGAGTCCGTGCGCATGAGCTATCAGCACACGAACACGGCCGACGGTAACTCGCTTCGGTTCCCGGCTACTGGAAGTCAGCAGCCTACAATCGCCGGCTTTACAAGCGCCGCCGTCCGCGTTCTTGACGTGACCAATCCCGGTTCGCCTCAGGAAGTCGAGACAACCGTTGAACAGGACGGCGCGGAGTACTCGGCAACTGTAACGGTGCCGGGAGCAGGCGCGAGGACTCTGTTGGCCTTCGCGTCTGATCAGAAAAAGACTCCTGCTGCGCTTGTAGCCAATCAGCCTTCGAGCTGGAGAACAGCCAAGAACGGCGCTGACTACATCGCGGTCACACGCAAGGACTTGATCAGCAGCCTTCAACCTCTAGCCAATCAGCGGAAGAGCCAGGGCTTGAAGACCTCGGTAGTGGACATCGAAGACGTGTACGACGAGTTCAGCTTTGGTCATAAGACGCCGCAGGCTTTGAAAGATTTCTTTGTGTACACGAAGACGAGTTGGAAGATCGGGCCACGGTTCGCGGTGTTGGCTGGCGATGCGACCTACGATCCAAAGAACTATACGGGAGTAGGAGACTTCGACGTTGTTCCGACGAGGCTTTTCGAATCGGCTTTCAGTGAGACGGCGACGGACGACTGGTTTGTCGACTTTAACGAGGACGCAGTTCCCGACATAGCAATCGGCCGCTTGCCGGTGCGCACGCCTCAGGAGACTGCGACGCTGGCGGAGAAAATCATCAGTTACGATAGCTCCGAGTCAGTCAACAGAGTGCTGCTTGTAGTGGACCACAACGACGGATACGACTTTGAAGCGGCGGACAACCAACTCCAGTCACTGATACCGGCGACGCTCACGGTGATCGGCATACGGCGTGGACAGGTAGGCGACTCAGCCGCAAGAACGCAGTTGCTGAATGAGCTAAACCTGGGGGCGAAGTTTGTGAACTTCTACGGTCACGGCTCGACACTGGTGTGGACCAACGCATCGATACTGACGGCGGCGGACGCAGCGAGTCTGGGGAACACAGACAGGCTGGCGTTGTTTGACGCGATGACGTGTTTCAACGGGTTCTTCCACGACGTGTCGATAGCCAGTCTGGGTGAAGCATTGCTGAAGGCGCCGGGAGGAGCGATCGCGGTGTGGGCGTCATCAGGTATGACGGACGCAGGCGGTCAGGTGCAGATGAATGAAGAAGCGATGCGGCAGTTGTTCGGCGGAGGAGGCTTGACGATAGGAGAGGTGACCGCGCGAGCTAAGGCCGCGACCGGCAACCCGGACGTTCGCGCCACCTGGATCCTCCTCGGCGACCCAGCCACCAAGCTGAAGTAGCAAAGCGCAAAGAGCAAAGGGCAAAGGGCAAAGTGCGAAGGGCAAAGCGCAAGGCGCAAGGCGCAAGGCGCAAAGGGCAAAGTGCGAAGGGCAAAGTGCAGCCCTTAGCTCTTGGCGCTTAGCCCCTTCGCCCTTCGCTCTTCGCCCTTCGCTCTTTGCCCTTAGCTCTTCGCCCCTTGCTCTTTGCCCCCTCTTCCCTCCGCCAATTCGACATTCGCCATTTGCTCTTTCCCCTCTCCCCGTCTCCCCTTCCCCCCTTCGGTTGGCGCGAAGGAGGGCGAGAAGGCTCAGGGCCGGCTCAGGTATCGGTTGGCGCAAGGCTCAGGCTGCCCGCGACTGTCAGGAAATCGATGAACTTTCTCGCGGGTCGGCGATCGGCGGATGGCGATTGATTGCAATGTCGTCTTGCCTGAGGCGCAGAACTCTTTCGCGGTTGAGCCTGAGGAGTTCGATAGTGACGCGGCCAATATCGCTTAGCGGCAGCACGCGCAAGCCGTCGGCAGACCAGATGAAATGTTCCGCCCAGAGCATGTGGCGCGGGTTGAAAAGCAGGATTCCTTTTTCGGTGGCGGCGTCGAAAACGCTTTGCTTGTCCGATTTGTGACGGTTGCAATGAAAACAAGCGAGCGCCAAGTTTTCAACGTTCTCGTCGCCGCCCACGGAACCGGGCAGTGTGTGGTCAACGGTGAAGGGGACAAGTTGCCAATGCTCGTCGGTATGGCAGTACTCGCAAAGAAAAGCGGCGCGTTGCTGGACTTGCTCACGAACTAACGTCGAGATCTTACGCGGCAAGGTTGTTCTCTGAAGACTGCGACAGATTGCGAATCAGACGATTGACGTGGCTGAGGTAATCATCAATCTCTTCGTAATCCGTCAGCTCGCGTTCTTCTTCTTCGGTTAGGGTGTTGGCTTGCTGTTTTTCGAGCAGTTCGGCGATTCGCGTTTGCACCGCTGCAGACGCCCGAAAAATGACGATGCCTTGTTCGAGTTCGAGGTGAACGGCCCCATCGCGCAACAATGTCTCAGGCAGACGATTTAGTTTCGGAATTGTGAGTTGATCGTTCATAACGAAAAAGAGCGTAGCAGAGTTTTTGGTGCAATGTCCAAAAACATGATGTTAGTGCAGACTCAGTCTGCCCTCTGACTTCCGCCTTCTGACCTCCGACTTCTGACCTCTGACTTCTGACCTCTGACCTCTGACCTCTGACCTCTGACCTCTGACCTCTGACCTCTGACTTCCGCCGGGAAACCCCGCGATATTTCGCATCTCCACTCCTTTGACGGCCTGAGCGTGAAGGGCCTGCCTGGCGCGTGTCTATGTTGTTGCGAAAAGCGTTGCTGTGCTAGTATCCAGGCCAATTGCCGAGCCGTCCCGTCAGGGGCCCTCTCCCAAGCAGTTGGAGGGTTCTTCTAATAATTACAAAAAGCGAAGCCGCAGGTGTCCTAACAAGCAAGGGATGTTTCTAGCGGCGACGTCAGTATTGACCGGCCCCGACAAAACGAAGCGGCGAGTAACAAGACCTAGGCCATCAGGTAAGCGCGAGAGGGTCCGAGTACTGTCACACAACGAGTCATGTGCGTGGGCTTGACCGGCGAGATGTAAGTTCAGGTGTCGTTGGAGGCTTTATGAATCGAGTGAGACTTTTTTTGGAGAACAGGGTGGTGTGTACGCAGAGCGATAAGCTGTCAGCAGAGCAGGCCATTACCCATGGGCGATTGGCTCGCCTCAGCGCAGTTGTGAGTCTACTGATTGTAGGGATGCTCCTGGCGCCAGGCGCGGCAAATGCCGTCACAAAGACTTCCAACGTCGTGACGGGGAGCTGGAACACAGCTGGCACCTGGACCCCGAGCGGGGTTCCGTCTGCTACGGACGATGTGATCATAGCGACGGGGCACACGATCTCCTATGACGGGGGCGGTTCGACGATATTGAGTCTCACAACGAATGGCAGACATGACTTAGGAGGGACGATGAGGAACGGAACGAAGCAGCAACTACCGGTGGCGCGGAGTGAACGGCTGCTTATTGAAAAACTCCCCGATGAGGTTTTGGTCTACGATTTGGACCGGAAGAGAGCGCATTGTCTCAACAGCACCGCGGCTTTGATCTGGAACCACTGCGACGGTAAAACAACCGTCAAAGACCTGGTCTCGATCCTTGAGAAGCAGTCGAAGGGGAAGGTTCAAGAAGACGTAGTGTGGTTCGGATTGAACCAGCTTCGAACTGCGCGTCTGATCGATGGGCCGCCCGCGCCGGCTGGAAAGCAAAGGCTGTCGCGAAGAGAACTGGTCAAGAAGATTGGTCTCGCCGTTGCGATACCTACCATCGCCTCCATTCTTGCGCCAACAGCATCGGCAGCTTTGAGCTGCGCCCATGTGGGATGCGTTCCTTGTAATGCACCCTGCCAGTGCATTGGCGGCAATTGCCAATAGGCCGAGTTCGTAAAAGGCCGCAGTCAATCAAAAAGCCATGAAGGGTAGCCTCGTCGCACGCGTGCTTTCTTCGGCGTGGCGTCAAAGCCCAGACCCGGCAAGCTTTTCACTGGAAGAACTCGCCGAGGTTTCGCCCTTGCTGCTTGGGTCGGGAGCGGGTTCGCTTGGCTGGCATCGAGTCAGGAATTCACCGCTGGGTTCTTCCACTCTTGGTCTTGAACTCCAACAAGCATACCGTCATCACACCCTTGAAGCCGCCATCCACGAGCGAGACATTCAGGCCATCTTTGCGCTGCTCCGTTCCGACGGAATTGAGCCGGTTCTTGTCAAAGGGTGGTCGATAGCCCGGCTCTATCCGGAGAAGGGGCTTCGTCCTTACGATGACATCGACCTGGCGATCCCCGAGGATCAGTTCGAGGCGGCTGAAGCGATTGTCCGAGAACAGAAGAGCAGCATAACCACGATCGACCTTCACAAAGGATTTCAGGAGCTCGATCCTCGAGGCGAAGACGATTTGTTTTCCGATTCGCAGTTGGTCAAGCTAGGCGACACCGACGTGCGAGTATCGAGACCGGAAGACAGCCTTCGCGTACTGTGCCTTCATCTCCTGCACCACGGAGCCTTTCGTCCATTGTGGCTTTGCGACATAGCGTTGGCGGTGGAGTCGAGGGCAACGGACTTCGATTGGGATCGGTGTCTCGGCAGAAACACAAGAGTGGCCGATTGGGTCGGGTGTACGATTGGGCTCGCGCATCAGCTCCTTGGGGCGGAAGTGGAACAGAGCCCTGTAGCGCGCAGGGCTAAGAACCTGCCTCGTTGGCTTGTTCCTGCTGTTCTGAAGCAGTGGGAAACGCCCTTCGCATTGAACCACGGTCCCGCGAGGCATCGGGCACCGATGGCAACTTATCTGCGGCATCCGGCAGGTTTATACCGGGATGTTCGCAATCGCTGGCCCGACCCGATAGAGGCGACGATAAGCCTTGGCGGACCGTTCAATGACTGGCCGAGGCTGCCCTTCCAGCTTGGCAACTGTGTCGCGCGAGCGTTGAGGTTTCTGCGTCGAGCGCCGGAGCTGCTTCAAGAAGGCAAAGGGCAAAGGGCTAAGGGCTAAGCGCAAAGGGCAAAGAGCAAAGGGCTAAGGGCTAAGCGCAAAGGGCAAAGAGCAAAGGGCTAAGGGCTAAGCGCAAAGGGCAAAGGGCAAAGGGCTAAGGGCTAAGCGCAAAGGGCAAAGAGCAAAGGGCTAAGGGCTAAGCGCAAAGGGCAAAGAGCAAAGGGCTAAGGGCTAAG
>JBBPIE010000017.1:0-66398 GCA_038040485.1 Candidatus Onstottus arcticum | reverse complement strand
GCTAAGGGCTAAGCGCAAAGGGCAAAGAGCAAAGGGCTAAGGGCTAAGCGCAAAGCGCCAAGAACAAGAGCCCGTGCGCGCTTTGCCCTTAGCGCTTTGCCCTTCGCCCTTAGCGCTTTGCCCCTTCGCCCTTAGCCCTTTGCTCTTCGCTCTTTACCGGCCCGAAATCATTGACAACAAAACACTAACTCAAGTATTCTCTTCGCCGATCCTCGTAGCGCTCAATCTTGTGTAAGCTGACCCCTTTGACATCAGGTTGGTTAGGAGGGTGCTTGGACTTGTCTGGGCCGAGCGGCCCAAAGCGCCGGTGAGGGCTCCGCGGTACGCAGGGCTGCGGAATGTGGGTCGGTCCTCGCAACCTCAGGGATTCTCAATTTGTGTCTCCAACGCCTCCAGCGTGTGATTGGCGTTCTCGTCTGTAGGCTCAGGCGCCCGTTTTCCCCCAAGCTACACTCGAGGTGCTTCACTTGAAGTGATGGACCGCCACTTCGCGTGGCTTCCCCTTGCGGGGCTTAACCTTGCTGGGGGAGGAGTGCGCCCGATTCTCTTGTATCAGGAGCCGGTTCAGTTACAATCATTCACCAGGAAAGCCGCCAGTTGTTAGCTTTTTTAGTTGCTCGTAATTTGGGCGAGGTTGGAAATGGCAGACGAAATCGTTGGGATCGAGAAGATTCCGGCAGTTGACGACACACTAGTTCTACGTCCCGGGTACCCGAGAGCCATCGGATACCCCGAGACACCGGCTTACGGCTACGGCTACGGTAACGAAGAAGAAGAGGGGATGCGACTGCGCGAGCTTTGGCATACGGTCAAGAAGCGCAAGTGGCTTATTCTTACGATCGCAGTCATCGTGACGACTCTCGTTGTCATTGAAGCCTATCGCACAAAGTCTACCTACCGCGCGTCGGCGTTCATCGAGATGGTCAAGGAGCGACCCACTGTTAAGCCCGCCGCGGGCGGCGTCGTCATTCAGACCGACGAAGATTCCTACTATCCTCAGCTCAGCATCAACACCAGTCTGTTTCGACTGACCAGCGAGCCTTTGCTTGAAGACGTCGTCGCCAACCTCAAGCTCGACGAGAACGCGAAGTTTGTCGAGCCTCAAAGGGCGTCCGTCTGGGAAGCGGTTCAGGCCATACTGAACCGTGCAAGCCTTAAGAAGCAGGAGCCGCAGCCACCGGCAGCCACCGCGCTCACATTGGGTGCTGGAAGGGGGCCTCGCTCTCCTGAAGAGAGTGAGCGGTTAGCGCCTTTTGTTTCGATGGTCGCCGGAGGCTTGCAGGCCGAGCAGGTCAAGGGGACCCGCACGCTGAAGGTCACTTACACCCACACCGACCCGGTGATAACGGCTGCGGTGGTCAACGGGATCGCGCAGGACTTCATCGGGCGGACCTTCGAGAGCAAGACCGAAGAGTTCACCAACGCCTCGACCTGGCTCGACGTAACAACTCGCGAACTGAAAGCGAAAGTCGAGAAATCCGAACAGCAGCTTGCCGACTACACGCGCGAACACAACATTTTTTCAACCGACAACAAGCAGACGCTGACCAGCGACAAGCTCTCACGTTTGCACGACCAGGCAACCCGCACCGAGACCGACCGTATCCTGAAACAGTCGGTCTACGAAGAAGTAAAAGCGGGACGGGGCGCTGGCTTGCCGGCGGCTTTCGCCGATCCGAAAATAAGCGCGCTCCAGTCAAAGCTGGAGGGGCTTGAATCGGACGAGGCCAGGCTTGATCTGAAGTACGGGCCGGAAAACCCGCAATTGGCCGAGATCAAGCAACAGATCAAGTTCACTCGGGACCAGTTGGCTTCGAGCCGCAAGGCGCTGGAAGACAAACTGAAAAGCGAGTACGAGCTGGCGGCGCGCGACGAGCAGTCGCTGAAGACGGCTCTTAACCATGCGAAGGGCGAGGCCGTCCAGCAAAATCAAGACGCGATTCAATTCAACATACTGAAACAGGAAGTGGACACGGCGAAGGCGCTTTACACGGACTTCCTGCAGAAGACCAGCCAGGCAAAAGTGGAGGTCGCCCAGCAGCACAACAACATGCGGCTGATTCAGCCCGCGCGGGTGCCGTCGTCTCCGGTCGGGCCGTCACGGTTCAGGATGATCGTGCTTGGATTTTTCCTGAGCTTGATCGGCGGAGTCGGCGTGGCGTATTTCCTCGAGTATGTGGACAACACGATCAAGACTGTCGAGGACGTGAATCGCTATGTGAGGCTTCCAGCTCTGGGAGTCATTCCGGCGATCGCGGCCGCATCGCAGGGCAAGCTGAAGGGCGAAAAGAACAGCAAACGACTTATCATCGCAAGCTCGTCGGAGGGCGCGGCTGCGCAGGTTGCTCACGGTTCGGACCGGCTGGTGGTTATCGACAATCGCTCGTCGGCTGCGGAGGCTTATCGAGTAGTTCGGACTTCGATGTTGCTTTCCGCGGCGGGAAGTCCGCCAAAGACGGTGCTGGTGACAAGCGGGCAGCCCGGCGAGGGCAAGACGACGACGGTCGTCAACACAGCGATCTCGCTTGCGCAGTTGGGAGCTTCGGTGCTGATAATCGACTGCGATCTGCGAAAGCCTTCCGCGCATAAAGTCTTCGGCATCGATCATGACAAGGGGCTATCGACTTATCTGTCTCGTGACATCGAGATCGACGGGCTGATAACAAAGCTGCAGATCCCGAATCTTTCGCTACTCCCCTGTGGTCCCATTCCACCCAATCCAGCCGAGTTGATAAGCTCGGAGCGAATGAAGAATCTGCTTCGAATCCTGAGCGAGCGCTACGATCATGTGCTGATAGATTCGCCGCCTTTGATTCACGTGACAGACCCGGTGATCCTGTCGAGCCTGGTCGATGGAGTCATCCTGGTTGTCCACGGCGGTAAGAGCACCCGCGCGGTCACCCAGCGCGCGAGGCAAGAGCTGGCAAGCGTCGGCGCAAAGGTGTTCGGCGTTGTGTTGAACAACGTGGATCTCAAGCATCAGGGTTACGACGATTATTATTATTACCGTCACCATTCAGGCTACGAACAGGATGGGTCGGGAGTAAGCACGCCTTAGGAGAATTGCGGATTGCGGATTGCGGATTTTCGGATTTTCGGATTTCGCTACTGACAATTCGAGATTGGCAATTCGCTCTCCAATTCGAGATTGGCCTCAATCTTCACAATCCGAAATCCGAAATCCGAAATCCGAAATCCGCAATTCCCATGTGTGGCTTAGTTTCGATTTGTGCGTATAACCCAGTTGCGGCGGAGATCGATCGGCGTGAGCTTCGAGCGATTCGCGATCACATGGCTTCGCGCGGGCCCGACGGAATCGGCGAGTGGTTTTCGCCCGACGGCCGCACCGGTATGGGTCACCGGCGGCTATCGATCATCGATCTCTCCGAGGCTGCCAGCCAGCCGATGACCAACGAGGATGGTTCGATCCATCTCGTGTTCAACGGTGAGATCTACAACTATCGGTCACTCACAAAAACGCTGATCGAAAAAGGACACAGGTTCCGGTCGCATTCCGACTCGGAAGTCCTCGTCCATCTCTACGAAGAACGTGGAGAGGCGATGGTCGAAGAGCTTCGGGGGATGTTCGCTTTTGCGCTGTGGGACGCGAACAAGAAAGCGATGCTGTTGGCGCGCGATCCTTACGGCATCAAGCCTCTCTACTACGCGGACGACGGCTGGACCGTGCGAGTAGCTTCGCAGGTCAAGGCGCTGGTTGCCGGCGGCGGCGTCTCGCGCTTGCCGGAGCCGGCAGGCATCGCCGGTTTCTATCTTTTCGGGAGCGTCCCCGAACCGTTCACCAGTTACCAGGAAGTGCGCGCGGTTCCGGCCGGCAGCACTGTCTGGATCGATCACCGAGGCACGTCGGCTCCCAGGAGTTACTTCTCGGTCGCCAGGGTGTTTCACGACGCAAGCGAAACGGCAGTCCGGTCGAACGCCGCCGAGTTGAAGCAAACCGCGCACGATGCCGTGCTCGACTCGGTCCGTCATCACTTGGTGTCGGACGTGCCGGTCAGCGCGTTTCTTTCGGCCGGAATCGATTCGGGAACCGTGGTGGCGCTCGCGTGTGAAGCAGGCGCCGAGAACTTGCGGACCGTCACGTTGAGCTTCGCCGAATACGAGGACACCCACGATGACGAAGCTCCGCTTGCGGCGCAGGTAGCTCAAGCTTACGGGGCCGAACACCGAACGCGGCTGCTCCGTGAGCCGGAGTTTCAGGCCGAGCTGCCAAACATTCTTTCGGTGATGGACCAGCCGTCGATCGACGGAATCAACACTTACTTCATCAGCAAGGCAGCCGCCGAGGTGGGCGTGAAAGTTGCGCTGTCAGGGCTTGGTGGCGATGAGTTGTTTTGCGGATACCCTTCGTTTCGTGATCTTCCACGGTGGGTGAAAATGTTTTCGATAGCGGGACGAATCCCGGGCGCGGGAAGACTTGCGCGAGGCGTGATCTCTTCAATAGGACCACGAAGCGGATCACCAAAGCAGGCGAGCATCCTGGAGTACGGAGCAACATATCCGGGCGCGTACCTGCTTCGGCGCGGGTTGTTCATGCCCTGGGAATTGAACCAGCTTCTAGGCGAAGAGGCGGCTCGCGAGGGACTCCGGCGGCTAGATCCGTTGGGGTTGATCGGCGCGGCGATGAAGCCCGACCCCGGTTCTGCTCGTGTGCGAGTCGCGTCGCTGGAGGCGGCGTTGTATATGCGAAACCAACTCTTGCGCGACACTGACTGGGCCAGCATGGCTCACTCGATCGAAGTACGCGTTCCGCTAGTCGACGCTTTCTTGCTCAAGGCGCTGGCGCCTTTGTTGATCTCTCATCGCGAGATGCATACCAAGAGTCTGCTCGCGCAGCTACCGTCGAAGCCGCTGCCTCGGGCGGTCACCAGTCGCGTGAAGACCGGCTTCACCGTGCCGCTCAATCACTGGCTCGAGCGAAACAGCAAGCTCGACATCTGGCGGCGCGTACCGGCGCTGACCAAACCGGGTACTCACTGGGCGCGGCGCTGGGCTTACACTTCGGTCGCGCTGATGGCGCAGTGACAGAGGTCAGAAGTCAGAGGTCAGAAGTCAGAAATCAGAAGTCAGAAATCAGTGCGACTCAACTCGGCAAAAGACTTGGTGGTCTACAAGAAGGCCTACCGGCTCGCGATGGATATCTTCGAAGTGAGCAAGCGCTTTCCGTCGGAAGAGCGGTTCGCTCTTACCGGCCAGATTCGCCGATCTTCGCGCTCGGTGCGTTTGAACCTGCGTGAAGCGTGGGCCAAGCGAAGGTATGAAGCGCACTTCGTCAGCAAACTCACTGACTGCGACGGAGAGAATAGCGAGACCGATTCGTCGCTCGACTTTGCCAGGGACTGCTCCTACATCACGGATGAGGAGCATTGCGACATGGTCGAGCGTTGCGTTGAGGTGGGAAGAATGCTCGGGAGCATGATCAACGACCCGGCTCCTTTTCTGATTAAGAGGCAAGGCGCAGCGGAGTGACTTCTGACCTCTGACTCCTGACTTCTGACCTCTGACCTCTTTCTCTTATGAATATTCTGGCCCTGATGCCCGACCCATACGGCGGGTTCGGAGGCATCGCCCAATACAATCGAGACCTGCTTGACTCGTTGGCGAAGTCGGATCGAGTTGAACAGATCGTGTCCCTGACGAGGCATTTGCCGGATTCGGATCCCGGGTTGAAGCCAGCACCTCTGAAGCTTGTGCAGCACTTTCTGCCGGGCAGCGCGACGCGCTACGTGATGGCAGCGCTACGGCACGCGCAGGGCCTTCGTCCGGACGCGATTGTTTGTGGCCACATCAACCTGCTTCCGGTCGCCGGCATGCTCAAGTCGCTGACCGGAGCTTCGCTGATATTGGAGGCCTACGGCATTGAAGCCTGGCAACGGCCCCGCCGCATGCGTTCGGGAGGAATCAAACAGGTTGATCTGGTAATCGCCATCAGCAGGTTCACTCGAGAGAAGCTGCTTGCGTGGTCGGGACTCGAGCCGCTCTGTGTCAAAGTCGTTCCGAACGCCGTACACCTCGAACGGTATTCACAATGCCCAAAGCCTTCGTATCTCGTCGAGCGTTACGGTCTGGAAGGCAAGCTTGTGCTTCTGACACTCGGAAGGCTACCAGGCGACGAACGATACAAAGGACAGGATAGAATCATCGCGCTGCTTCCGTTGCTCGCCGCCGAGTTTCCGAATCTCGCATACGTGATTGCCGGCCACGGAAGCGACCGCCCACGGCTTGAAGCGCTGGTCGATCGGATGGGTCTCAGACCGCGCGTCGTGTTCACCGGGAAGATCACCGAGGAGGAAAAGATCGATCACTACAACCTGGCGGACGCGTTTGCGATGCCAAGTATGAGCGAAGGCTTCGGGTTTGTGTTTCTCGAAGCAGCCGCGTGCGGCGTGCCGGTGCTTGGGGGCTCGCGAGATGGCAGCCGGGACGCGCTGGTAGACGGACGGCTAGGAGTGATGGTCGATCCCGAGAACGCCGACGAGTTGTTCCAGGGTCTGCAGGAAATACTCCGGCGAGAGAAGAGAGTTCCGGAAGCGCTCGCGGAGTTTGGCTTCCCGCGATTCGAGAAGCAGGTTTGGGACTTGCTGGCAAACGGCAAAGCGCAAAGGGCAAAGCGCTAAGGGGCAAAGCGCAAGGGCAAAGGGCTCTTGGCCCTTTGCGCTTTGCTCTTGGCCCTTTGCTCTTGGCCCTTTGCGCTTTGCCCTTAGCCCTTTGCGCTTTGCCCTTAGCCCTTTGCGCTTGGCACTTCCATGAGACCTCACTTCCGCTTTGAAGACTTAGAGATTTGGCAGCTCGCTCGAAGCCTGGCTGTCAAGTTGCACAAGCTAGCGAACGAGCTGGATAAGAAGCGACTCTATCGCTACGCGGAGCAGTTGAGGGCAGCAGGCCTTTCGTTGACGAATAACATTGCAGAGGGTTCTGGGAGTACACACTCAAAGGAATTCCAGCAGTTTTTGAATATTTCAAGACGGTCGTTGTTTGAGGACGCATCGATGCTGATGGTCTTTGAAACGCTTGGGTTGTTCAACTCCGGCGAAATCGATGACCTTCTGGCAGATTGCGACAAGTTGAGCCGCAAAATCACGAACTTCTCCAAGACCCTTAGCCCTTAGCCCTTAGCTCTTTGCCCTTAGCTCTTTGCCCTTTGCCCTTTGCCCTTTGCCCTTAGCTCTTTGCCCTTAGCTCTTTGCCCTTTGCCCTTAGCTCTTTGCCCTTTGCCCTTTGCCCTTTGCTCCTAGCGCTTTGCCCTTTCCTATGTCGCAGGAAGAAATCATCATCGAGCCGGGGCGCGGCCTCAAGCACTACTGGCGCGACCTGTGGAACTACCGCGAGCTGTTCTACTTTCTCGCGTGGCGCGACCTCGCGGTGCGTTACAAGCAGACCGTCATCGGCGTCGCCTGGAGCGTCATCCGCCCGCTGTTGACTATGGTCGTGTTCACCCTGATCTTCGGCAAGCTCGCAAAGCTGCCCTCGAACGGCGTGCCTTACCCGATCCTGGTTTTTGCCGCGATGCTGCCGTGGCAGTTTTTCTCAAACGCGT
The DNA here is from genome assembly GCA_038040485.1 of Candidatus Onstottus arcticum. GTDB lineage: Bacteria > Acidobacteriota > Blastocatellia > UBA7656 > UBA7656 > Onstottus_B > Onstottus_B arcticum. Next base: position 58,843 of record JBBPIE010000017.1, on the reverse strand, counting down.
TGACCGCCAGCAGTGACAGTCTGGTCGGCAACGCGAACATGATCTCGAAAGTCTACTTCCCACGTCTGGCGATCCCGACCAGCGCGGTCATCGTGAGCTTCGTCGATTTCTTGTTGTCGTTCGCTATGCTGTTGGCGCTGATGGCGTGGTACCAGTTCGTGCCGAGCTGGCGGATGCTGGCGCTTCCGCTGCTGACCATTCTGGCGTTCGGAGCGGCGATGGGAGCGGGGTTGTGGTTCGCTTCGCTCACGGTGAAGTACCGGGACTTCAGATTCATCGTGCCGTTTGTGGTGCAGCTTGGGGTGTACATCTCGCCGGTAGGGTTTTCGAGCAGCATCGTGCCGGCGCAGTGGCGGTTGGTTTACTCGCTGAATCCGCTGGTGGGAGTGATCGACGGGTTTCGCTGGGCGATCATCGGGGGCGACACGGAGCTCTACATGCCGGGGTTCTTGATATCGATCGGGCTGGTGGTGTTGGGGTTAGCGAGCGGCATCTGGTACTTCCGCAAGACAGAGCGAACCTTCGCGGATGTGATTTAGGAATTGCGAATTTGGAATTGCGAATCGCGGATTGGGGAATTGGGGATTTGGGAATTGCGGCTTCTGAAGATTCGAAATTCGCGATTCGAAATTCGCAATTCTCCTGACCTCTGACTTCTGACTTCTGACCTCTGATATGCTTGCGAGAGGACGAGCGAAGTAATCCTATGGCACTGTCAACAACGAGCCCAGACTTGGTGAACGCCGTCGCGACATCGGCAATCCGCGAGGAGGTATTGCGCGATCCGCGTTATCCGGTGCATAGGATCGCCGATCGGTTGCTGCCCTACTTGCGCGTGCTGGTCGAGCAATTCCAACCAGAGCAGGTGATCCTGTTCGGCTCCTACGCCTACGGCCAGCCCGATGTGTCGAGTGACGTGGACTTGCTGGTGGTCATGGGACTTGCCTCAACTCCGGTAAAAGAGAGGTTGAAAATCCGTGAGGCCTGGCGCCCGCTTCATCAGAGGCACGGATATCTTTCTCTCCATCTGTTGCTGGAGAGCCCGGAGAGTCACGTCTACCGTCTGCGGCACGCGGCCGGGTTCTACGACCATATCAACCGCGATGGCGTTCGCCTGGCATGAGGACTTCCGAAGACGATCCGCAAGATTGGTTTCTTCTCGCCGCAGACAGGCTGCGGATCGCGGATCTCGCGCGTCAGCACCAAGGGGTGACCTTTTCCGGGGTCGAACTATTGCAGGAAGCGGTTGAACGTTACCTGAAGGGATATCTGATCGCACAAGGATGGCAACTGGAGCGCACGCACGATCTCGGGAGACTGATCGAGGCAGCCACGCATTATGGCACTAGCTTCTCTGACTATGCTGTTCTTGCTGAGAAGTTGACCGATCTGTATTGGGACCAGCACTACCCCGGCGCAGACTTGACGGATTTTGGATCGGATTACGACGAGTTGCGTCAACAGGCGGGCGAAATGATTGCCTTGATTCTCGCTTCAGTGCCTCCGGAGAAACCACCGGAGTAGCAAGATTGCGGATTGCGAACATTAAAACAAAGCCACGAATCACGCGAATTTACACGAACAACCGTCTGACTTCTGACTCTCGCTCTTTACTCTTTGCCCCTTTGCCCTTTGCTCTTAGCCATTTCCACAATTCGCAATTCGAGACTTCTGACTTCTGACCTCTGACCTCTGACCTCTGTTTTTATGTCTGACACTGTGATTCGAGTCGAAGGACTCAGCAAGAAATACATCATCGGCCATCAGCGGAATGGCTCGGACGGCTTGCGCCATGTTCTTCAGGACAAGCCCAGCAACTAGGCGAATCTCATGTTCATTTCGCGCCTTGCGAAGAAATTGGCAGTTAAGGCCTTCCCCCAGATTGCCGATTTTGGTGTGCGGCTAAGAGCCATTGAATCCGCATTTTTGGTTTTGGCTACCAGCTCCAAGTATGAAAATGACGAGAGCTCTTTTAATCAGCAGGTCATACGTCGAGACACGACTACGAAAGTTCTCTCTGCTATGAAACCATCAACTATTGTTGAAACTGGGACGTTCCTCGGAAATACTACAGGCTATCTCGCGAAATTTGGTGTGCCGGTAGTCTCCTCCGAAATATCAGCGCCCATTTTCTTCGCGGCAAAGCAGAGACTTTCAGATCTTTCAAATATAAGCCTGAGACTTTGTGACAGTAGAGAGTTGTTAAGACAGTTGATCTCGGAGGGAGTGAACGGTTCGCCTACTTTCTTCTATTTGGATGCTCATTGGCTTGATGATTTGCCGTTGCTCGATGAAATAAGAATAATCTATGAGAACTGGGGAAGTTGGATCATTCTTATCGATGATTTCAAAGTGGCGGACGACGCGGGATACGGGTATGACAACTACGGCGGAAAGAAGATTCTGAATTACTCATACATAGAGGGTTACCTCGAAGGAAAATCCATAGGCGTGTTTTTCCCAAACACGCCCTCGAGTCAAGAAACCGGTGGCAAGAGGGGATATGTTTTTCTTGCGAACGGAAAAGAAAACATACGAATCTTAAGTAGCGCAGGAGAATTGTCCAGAAGTACTCGGAACTTGTGAGAGAAGGTCTCTGCCAGAGATTCCTACTGCCAAGTGACTACCCGTTCGTGGAAACTTACGACCCGTTTCCTGGCGACCAGAAGAGGCTGAGGATGGTGAATGTCTGAATCGTTGTCTTGCCAGGACTCTGATGCTCATGGAAGCAGCTCGACCAAAACACTACGCTTCGCAAGTTCGGGTGTCTTGATCGTTGCGCACAAAGACGACACAGCACCGCTGAGACAGGCGCTGCGCGCGGAAGGATTCTCCGTCGATGAGGTACGAGGACCATATACCACCGAGCAGATGGGTTATTCCGCAGTCATGCAGGCCCTGGTTAACCATGCGAACGCTTGGCGGATCGCAGCTAGCCGCGATCTTCCGACGATTGTCGTGGAGCCAGACTTCGTTCCTGTCATTGGCTTCGGAGATCTGCCCGTACCGGTCCCATCAGGAAAGCGTGACAACAGCCTCGCGTATCTCTATTCGGTTGGTCCGCAGGTCTGGGATCTCGCTGGTGCGGATGTCGCGCGGGCACACGGAGGAGGGGTAGTCGCGCTGCTGATTCCACCGAAGGTGGCATCGCTTCTCTTGCAGTTCTTCGACGAAGAATTAAAGGTCAACGCGGTCGGCAAGTACCGGCCATGGGATTCAGGAATGGGTTACTGGCTCTTGGAAAGGGGCATCGAGAGCTACATCCCATACCGCCACTACGGAGAACACGGGGGAATCGGAAACCCGGAGCACGCTCGGTTTGGCTTGGGTCGCGCCCACCGGGCAGATGCACTGCACGGACGACTTGCATTCCTCCCGACGTACGCAAAGGGGAGCTCCGTGAGGTTGTGGAGGACCCGTATTGGGGCGCGTCTTTGGGGTGCTCTTCGTCTACTTTGCGGTCGATTCTTGAGGTGGCACGATTTCCGGCGATCGGAGGATCGATCGCAGATGATTCGATTTGCGGTAGGTCGGCTTTTTTAAGAAGGTGTTCTTTGATTGGATTGAGAGCATCAATGACTGTCTGTGAGATCTGACCTGTGTCTATATGTCTGATACCGTGATCCGAGTCGAAGGGCTCGGCAAGAAATACATCATCGGCCATCAGCGGAATGGCTCAGACGGCTTGCGCCACGTGCTTCAGGACAAGCTCACGGCCCCGTTCCGCTGGCTTCGCAATCCGCAATCCGCAATCCGCAATCCGCAATCCGAGCCGTTCTGGGCCCTCAAAGACGTTTCCTTCGACGTCACCCAGGGCGAAGTGGTCGGCATCATCGGGCGGAACGGCGCGGGCAAATCGACTCTGCTCAAGATACTCTCGCGCATCACCGAGCCTACCGAGGGGTGTGTTCGAATTCGCGGGCGCGTCGCAAGCCTGCTCGAAGTCGGCACCGGGTTTCATCCGGAGCTGACCGGCCGCGAGAATGTCTTTCTGAACGGCGCGATCCTTGGGATGACTCGCGAAGAGATCAAACGCAAGTTCGACGAGATAGTCGCCTTCGCCGAAGTCGAGAAGTTCCTCGACACCCCGGTCAAGCGCTACTCCTCGGGGATGTACGTGCGTTTGGCATTTGCCGTCGCCGCGCACCTCGAACCTGAGATACTGATCGTCGATGAAGTGCTTGCGGTCGGTGATGAGGCATTTCAGAAGAAGTGCCTGGGAAAAATGGACAAGGTCGCACAGCAAGGGCGCACCGTGTTCTTCGTCAGCCACAATATGCCGAGCATCAAACGGCTTTGCACAACGGTGATCCTCTTATCGGACGGCCGCCTAGTTGAGAGGGGCAGCCCCGACTCAGTCGTAGCGGCATACCTTCAAACGGATTCAACCAGGAAGGCAATGGTCGAACTAGCCGAGTCAGAACATCTAATCGACTCACCTCTGCAAGTGAGAACCGTCGAGGTGCTAAATTCGAAGGGAAAGCGCTCGGACTTGCTTCTCTTTGGGGAAACCATCTTCATAAGGCTGGGGGTTGAAGTAAAGCAGCCAATAACCGGCGCGCGGATCGGAATAGGGATTCAGGCAAACGGTGTCCGAGTCGCGACTCTCCACGCTCCGCCGGTAGACATCGCCCCCTCCGAGCAGTTGCAGTCGTTCACCTGCAGCCTGCCTTCGAGCACCTTGTTGCCCAACGTCTATTCGCTGCACGTCGGTGCATACCGTGCGGAGACCGGTGGATTGGATTGGGTCCCTGACGCCATCGACTTTCGCATCGAGGCTGTCAGTGTTGACGGCCTGAACGATCACGATCAGAGAGACTCGGGTCTGGTTAGACTTAACGCGTCCTGGGAGGGCGACTTGTTGCCCTCGACTGCCACGCTGCTTAGCGCGGCGCCTTCAAGCGCCAAACGGAACTCCTAACACCCGCGGGTACCCGCTGGCTTCGCAACTGTGAACAGTAAACTGAGCACTGTCATTACAACGATTCAGCCTCCCACGGAGTCGGTTCGCAAACTCGCTTCCAGGCTTAGAGGAGTAGGCGCTCCTCTGATTGTGGTCGGCGACAAGAAAGGACCGGCGAGCTACGATCTGGAGGGAGTCGAGTTTCTTTCGCTGGCGGCGCAGCTCGAATCGGAGTTCGATCTCGCGCGGAAACTGCCGATTGGTCACTACGCTCGCAAGAACGTCGGGTACTTGGCCGCAATCAAGCAGGGGGCTTCCAGCATCTATGAGACTGATGATGACAACGCACCGCTTGAGAACTGGGAACCGCGGGCTGAAACACTCCGGGCGGTTGCTCTCGAGCAGACCGGTTGGGTGAACGTCTACAGAGCGTTCACCGAAGAGAGAATTTGGCCGCGCGGGTTTCCGCTCGATGCGCTGAGCGATTCGTTTTCAAAAGTCCCGAGTCTCGCTGAAGAAACCATCCCGGTTCAAGCTCCCATCCAGCAAGGACTGGTCAACAACTCGCCGGACGTCGATGCGATCTGGCGATTGGTGATGGACCGCCCTTTCGACTTTCAAGCGGGACCCAGTGTGCTCTTGCCTCGCGGAGCGTGGTGCCCGTTCAACAGCCAGAGCACGTGGTGGTTTCCGGTGGCTTATCCGCTGATGTATCTGCCCAGCTTCTGCAGCTTTCGAATGACGGACATATGGCGGAGCTTTATTGCGCAGCGGTGTCTTTGGGAACTCGATTTGGGAATCGTCTTTCACGCGGCGGAGGTTGTTCAAGATCGCAACGAACACGACTTGATGCGCGACTTCAATGACGAGGTGCCGGGCTATCTAAGAAACAGGGAGCTGGCCGTGAGACTGGAAGGCTTGAATCTCGCGCGAGGGCCGGACGCGGTTGGCGCGAATCTGATGACGTGCTACGAGGACTTGGTGAAGGCTGAGTTCTTTCCTGAGAAGGAACTCGAGCTGGTGAATGCGTGGCTTGCGGACCTCAACAAAGTGAGATCGAATTGAGCGCCAACACCCTGGAGGCCTCGCACATCGCCGGGCACCTATCGACCAACTCGGTGCTGAGCAGGATTGTCGAAACCGGCCGCACTATTTTGCCTTCAGGCGAAGAGGTTCAGGCCAACAGTTATATCGACGCGTCGTGCGGCGATTTGATACAACGGGTCATCAAGACGCTCCGGCCAAAAGTCGGCGTAGAGGTGGGCCTCGCCTTTGGTATTTCGACTCTCTACATTCTGGAAGCGCTCAAGGAAAGCGGCGGCGAGAAACTGGTCGGGATGGACCCTGCGCAGCATGACAATCATTGGCGCGGCGGAGGGCTCCACAACATACGTCAGGCAGGATACGAATCGTTGTACGAGTTTCACGAGAACACTTCGCAGCAGGTTCTCCCCGCGCTTGTGGGTGAAGGACAGCGAATCGACTTTGCGTTTATCGACGGCTGGCACACTTTTGATCACACGCTTATTGATTTCTTTTTCATCGACCAGATGCTGAATGCAGGCGGCATCGTCGTGTTCGATGACGTTGGTTATCCGTCGATCAAGCGCGTCTGCGATTTCATCGTCACAAACCGGGCCTACGAGGTGTTTGACTCGGTGCGACTGCCGATAGAGAAGACCACAAAGCGCCGTTTGAAGAACACCGCGAATCGCCTTCTGGATCCGCTTGTCCGCACAGACAAGACCCCGGCTCCTGAGGCTAGAAGAAGAGAATTGGAGATAGACAACGTTTACTTTCTGGCTTTGAAGAAGCGGGATGATGATTCACGGCGGTGGGATCACTTCGTGCACTTTTGATGGGCCGCCCAGATTTGATTAAGTACGCTCCGGCGACAAAACAGGTCCAGCCGACAGCTTTCCTTGAATCACACGGATGGGGCTGGCTTAAGACTCCCACCTTTAGTTGGGGAACTGGAGTTTGGACATCCGCCCTCCGCCAGGAGGGACATGTTTATAGATGTATTGCGGAACCGGGTCCGCCCTCCGTCAGGAGGGCCATGTCAGGCTTGAAGTCTAGACTCGCGGTCTTTCAAACATGGCCCTCCTGGCGGAGGGCGGGCGCGCCTCCTCTCGGGTTCTATAAACATGACCCTCCTACGGAGGGCCAACCCTCACTTGAAGTTGGGGGGACTCAATGAGACCGGCGTCAGGAATTCTGGCTTGACCACTAATCCGTTAGTCACAATCATTGTCCCGAGCTTCAATCAAGGCCGGTTCATTCGGGAGACAATCGATTCGATCCTGAGCCAGGACTATCGACCCATCGAAGTGCTGGTCATCGACGGCGCTTCGACGGATCAGACCATCGAAGTGCTCGAATCATACCCGGGCGTTCCAGAATTGAAATGGCGGTCGGAGCCCGACAACGGCGTAGTCGATGCGGTGAACAAAGGTCTTGGGAACGCGCGCGGCGAGATAGTCGCCATTCAAAGCTCCGATGACCTTTACCTTCCCGGTGCTATCTCAGCCGCAGTCGAGTTCATGCGAGCGCATCGCGATATCGCGCTCGTGTATGGCGACGTAGATCTGATCGATGAGAAGTCCGCGGTCACCGGCCGGGATGTTCTGACGGCGTTCGACCTCAAGCACTATCTCGGACGGTTCACCTACATCCCGCAGCCAAGTGCATTCTTTCGCCGGGACGTGATCGAACAGATTGGCGGGTGGCGCCAGGAAGTTAGCTACGCCGCCGATGCTGATTTCTGGATGAGAATCGCAGTGCGGCACAACGTGGCTAAGGTTGACCGGATGATGGCGCGCTACCGGTATCACGCCGACCAGCGAGACACGCAGAAGGCGAAGATCGCGCGCGATTGGGAGAAGGCGATTCGCGACCTGCTCGCGTCGAACAAGCTTGATCGGGCGACGCGGCGATTTGCCGAGATGGGGATTCATCTAGCGAAGCATCGCTACACGCCGGAATCGGATTGGAAGCGGCGCACTCGACACTTGTATCGAGCAGCGGCCGCCAATCCGCGAGCAGTGTTTCATCCCAGTTTTCCAAAGCGAGAGTTGTTGCCGGGCCGCGAGCCGATCTGGAAAGCGCTCTCGCGGATAAAGCAGCGGTTGGGCTTTCGCCCGCGCGCGTCGACGGCGTTGTGAATTGTTGTTGGAGCCAGGCTGGCAATAAATCCCGGAGGGATGCCGGAATAAAGCCACGGATGAGTCCGCGAACCCGTGGGCAACGAGGCAACCGACTGAACCCTCGAAGAGGGTGACGGCAGAAGCATCTGTTATCACGTAACCATGCTTTTAGGAACCTGCTCCGTGCGAGCCTCGATTCAACTTCAGCGTGGCCGAGTCAGTGATAGCCGCCACCCCTCCGGGGTTAGCCGGCACGTTGACGCTTATCCACGGGTTCGCGGACTCACCCGTGGCTTTATGCCTTCACCCTTCCAGGGTTTAGCGCAAGAATGACCTACTCCCTAAGACAAAAACTCGGGGCCGTCGTCTATGACCTTCCGCGATTCTTGTGGGCGATGCGCTCGTCGAGCCGCGCGCCCTGGCTGTTGATGCGCAATCGCGACGAGCGCCTGGTTCCGAGCAACGACCAGCGCGGGGTCTCGTGCGACTGGCAATGGACTTCGGACTTGCACGTCGCGAAAGTCTTCCCGCGGCTTGGTCTCCGGCTGATGAAACGAGCGTTGCGCGACTGGCCTATTGAATCGCGAGATGAACCGGCAAAACAGAAGGTGCAAGCGTCGCCCGCGCTCTCTTTCATAATTGGACATCGAGGCAAGGAGCGATTGCCTCACTTGCTGGCGACGCTGCGATCGATCGCGGCACAGCGCGACGTGGCCTTCGAGTGCATAGTAGTCGAGCAGTCGATAAGCCCCGAGGTCAGAGATCAGTTGCCCGGATGGGTGCGCTACGTGCACACGCCGTTGCCTTATGCAGAGATGCCTTACTCACGCGCGTGGGCGTTCAATTGCGGCGCGAGAGCCGCTCAGGCTGAAGCGCTCGTGCTTCACGACAACGATATGCTGGTACCGGTCGACTACGCGAAAGAGATCATCGGGCGAGTTGAAGAGGGCTACGAGGTGATGAACCTCAAGCGGTTCATCTTCTATTTGAGCGAACCGGATTCATCAAGAACGTACGCTGCTGGCGAACTCGCGGCTGCGGACGCTCCGGTAGCCATAGTGCAGAATGCACTCGGTGGAACAATAGCGGTTTCGCGCGAGGCGTACTTTGCCATCGGCGGGTTAGATGAATCATTCGTCGGCTGGGGCGGAGAGGACAACGAGTTTTGGGAACGAGCTCAGACGCGTTCCTGCTGGCCCTTCGGTTACTTGCCGATCGTGCATCTGTGGCACGCCCCGCAGGCTGGAAAGGTCACCAGCGATCGCTCGACCGCGAAGCGCTTTGAAGAGCTTTCACGCGTGCCCGTTAGCGAACGCATTGCTGACCTGGCTGCTAAGGGCAAGGAGCTAAGGGCAAGGAGCTAAGAGCTAAGAGCTAAGGGCAAAGAGCTAAGGGCTAAGAGCTAAGGGCTAAGAGCTAAGAGCTAAGAGCTAAGAGCTAAGGGCAAAGAGCTAAGTGCCCTTGGCCCTTTGAGCGCTGACATCTGACGTGTTGACCGCATAGCGGTGACCTATCGATAGAGGAAACGGTTGGGCGAGTTCGGGGCCGCGTAGCGGTTACCTGTTGATTTGAGTACGAACGTGGAGATCAGGTAGCCGCTACGCGGCCCACGTCGAACTTCGGTTTCCCGTGGCTATCGATAGGTAGCCGCTACGCGGCCCTAGCAACTCGCCCTTAGCTCTTTGCTCTTGGCTCTTGGCCCTTTGCGCTTTGCACTTTGCTCTTTGCCCTTTGCTCTTTGCTTACCATGTGCGGAATTAGCGGTTGGTTTCTAAAACAAGGCGCCTCACGCGACGACACGCAGTTAGTCGCGATGGCTAACGCGATCGATCATCGTGGGCCCGACGATCGAGGCTACTTCTACGATCGCGAGCGCAGCGTTGCCTTCGCTCACAATCGCCTGAGCATCATCGACCTGTCGCCTGCCGGGCATCAGCCGATGGCCAGCGAAGACGGCCGCTTTGTGCTCAGTTACAACGGCGAGCTGTACAACTTCCAAGAACTCAGGCGAGAGCTTGAAACGCTGGGCCACCGGTTTCATTCGCGCTCGGACACGGAAGTCGTGCTGCGCAGTTTCATCGAGTGGGGTTCGGCCGCGGTCGAGCGCTTCTGCGGAATGTTCGCGTTTGCGATCTGGTGCGCTGCGGACGGCAAGCTGTTTCTCGCGCGTGACCCGCTCGGGATGAAGCCGCTCTACTATACGGCGCTTCCCGGCGATCAGGGATTTGTCTTCGCTTCGGAGATCAAAGCGTTTCTGGCGCTCCCTGATTTCAAAGTGCGGATCAGCCGCGCCGCGCTTCAGCAGTTCCTCGAGTTCGGCTATACGTTTGACGATCACGCGACTTCGCTTGAAGGCGTCTTCAAGCTCCCGCCCGGGCACTCGATGGAAGTGGTGAACGGTTCGCCGCTCGCCCCGACGCGGTACTTCAATCCGCCGCTGGGAGCGCAGGCATCCTGCCTGCCGGTTCCGGGGGACCTGCAGGCAAGGATGCCTGCGCTCCCAGGCCTGGAAACCGAGCTGTACAACACGCTGTCCGAAGTCGTAGCTCAGCACTTGATTGCCGACGTGCCGGTCGGGTTGTTGCTGTCGGGCGGACTCGACTCGAGCGTGATCGCGGCGCTGGCCGCGCGTCACACACGCATCACCACGATCAGCATGGGCTTTGCTGATTCGCAGATCGACGAACGCCCCTATGCGCGGGTTGTAGCCTCGCACATCGGGTCGGATCATCGGGAGATCACGATTCATCCGCGCGACATCAGCGACGGGTTCGAAGACGTTGCGTGGTTCTTCGACGATCTCTTCGCGGACTGGGGCATGGTCTCGACGCGGTTGATGTACAAGAAGTGCAGTGAGGCTGGAATCAAAGTCGTGTTGGTCGGCGAAGGCTCGGACGAGTTGTTTGGCGGCTACTCGATCTTCGAAGCCGCTCGCGACTTGCGAGGTCCGATGACGTGGCGGTTGTTCCAGCTCTATCGACGTTACGCGGGCCGGCGCTACGGGAGCCAGTTCTCGAAGTTTCTCGCGACGATGCGCGGCTATCTCGATCAAACGCGCGGCGATCTGTTTCAAGCGGTTCGGTTGTTCGAGACGCGCAATCAACTGCCCAACAACTACGTGATGAAGGTGGACAAGGCGAGCATGTCGGTAAGCGTCGAAGCACGCGCGCCGTTTCTGGACCGGCGAGTCGCGGAGCTTGCGTACCGCACGCCTGCCGGGGAGTTGTTGAAGAACGGAACGAATAAGAGTCTGTTGCGCTCGATGGCCGAGCGGTACGAGTTGTTGCCGAAAGGGATCACGCGGCGGGAGAAGTTCGGGGCGTCGATCGCAGCTTCGTGGATGGACGACTCGCAGAAGTTTCGCGAGTACGCGCGGCAGGTGATTCTGGATCGTAACGGCTGGGTCGATGAGTTAGGCTTGCGCAGCGCGATGACCGATTACTTCGACGGCAGACGAGCGGGATACGCGTTCCCGCGAGCGATCAGCATCTTCAGCAACCTGGCATGGCGGCTATTGCTGTTGAATCTGTGGTCCCGAAGGTACGCGTCGAGCTAAGGGCGAAGAGCAAAGGGCGATTGCGAATTGCGAATTTGCGAATCGCGAATTTCGGATTCTGACTCTGACTTCTGACTTCCGACTTCCGACTTCTGATCTCTGACTTCTGACTTCTGATTTCTGACCTCTGACCTCTGACTTCTGACCTTCTGACTTCTAATGACTGCCGGTCTCGTCTCAACAATCATCCCGGTCTACAACCGCGCCGCGATGCTCCGCGAAGCCATCGCAAGCGTACTCGCGCAAACATATCGCCCGATCGAGATCATCATTGTGGACGATGGCTCAACCGACGACACCGCGCGAGTCGCCGACGAGTTGGCTCAAATGAATCCGCAAGAGGTTCGCGTGATTCATCAGTCGAACTCCGGGCCGGGGCTCGCGCGAGAAGCGGGACGAGTGGCGGCGGGCGGCGAGTTCATTCAATACCTGGACAGCGATGACTTGCTGATGCCGGAGAAGTTCGCGAAGCAAGTCGCGGGGCTTCGAGCGCATCCCGAGTGCGGAGTTTCTTATGGCAAGACTCGCTATCGCCATGCGGACGGACGGGTCGAAGCGCTTGCGTGGAAGGGTTCGGGCACGAAGGTCGAAACGATGTTCCCGGCGTTTCTTATGTCTCGCTGGTGGGACACCCCGACTCCTCTGTACCGAGCGAGTGTTTGCGAGCAAGCCGGGCCGTGGACGGATCTAAGACTGGAAGAAGACTGGGAGTATGACTGCCGCGTTGCATCGCTTGGCGTGCGGCTTCACTACTGCGACGAGTTTATTGTCGAAGTGCGCGATCACGATGAAGGCCGACTGTGCAAGGGCGAGGCGTTCGACCCTGCGCGCATGCGCGAGCGGGCTCGGTCGCACAGGCTCATTCTCGCGCACGCGCAGAGGGCCGGGATCGCAGAAGAGTCCGGCGAGATGCAGCACTTCGGTCGCGAGTTGTTTCTGCTGTCGCGTCAGTGCGGCGCAGCGGGGCTTGCCGAGGAATCAAAGGAGCTGTTCGAGCTTGCGAGACAAGCTTCGGGAGAGGCACGTGGCAACGGTTGGGATTTCAAGTTGTATGGCACTCTGGCGTCGATAGCCGGATGGACGCGGCTTGGCAAGATGGCCTGCTATTCGGACTCGATAAGAAATGAACGATAGCCCTGACGTGTCAGTCGTGATGAGCGTCTACAACGGCGCCGATCATCTCCGCGAGACGCTGGATAGCATACTTGCGCAGGAAGGCGTGGCGTTCGAACTGATCGTCGTCAATGACGGCTCGACAGATCAATCGGCGAAGATCCTCGACGAGTATGCGAGCCGGGACGAGCGGGTTCGAGTCTTTCAGCAAGAAAACCAGGGCCTGACGAAGTCGCTGATAAGAGGCTGTTCGGAAGCGCGGGGTAAGTACATTGCGCGTCACGATGCCGGCGACGTATCTCTTGCTGGAAAACTTGCCAAGCAGCTAGAGATCATAGCCAACACGCCCGATGCCGCATTCGTTTCGTGCGGAACTAGATTTGTTGGGCCGGAAGGCGAGTACCTTTATGATGTAAATCGAGATCCAACAAGCGCCACAGAACGTTTACTAACCCTCAACCTGGACGAGATTCAGGGCCCGTCAAGTCACCCCAGCGCCATGTTCTCAAGATCTCTCTACGAAAGCATTGGGGGCTACCGCTCGGCTTTCTACTTCGCGCAAGACCTTGACCTGTGGATACGGCTTGCAGAGCGCGGACGTCACGTAGTAATGCCAGAGGTCTTATATCAGGCCTCAGTCAACGTGGCCTCGATAAGCGGACTCTACAGAAAAGAACAGATACAGACGGCCAAAGCGATTCTCGACTGCGCGCGCCGTCGCCGTAACGGTTTGAGCGAGGGCCCAGCGCTTGAAAGGGCCGGAGAGATTAGCCCTCCGGCCCAGCGATATAACAATCGTCGCGCGCGCGCCCAAGCACTCTACTTTATCGGGGTATGTCTAAGAGATCGTAAGAACCCGATGGCGCCTGACTACTTCAAACGCGCATTACGTGCGTATCCCTTGCACCTGAAGGCAGTTGCCAGACTGCTGCTGGGATGATCGGAGTCTGATGAAGCAGCCAGTGTTCAACTCCGAATGGCCCGATGAAGTACAGGCTGTGTACAGACATGATCTGCAAGAGATTTGGGACCCAACCATCGCCAGACACATCTGGAACCAGTACCATAACCAACTCGATACCTATCTCCGCCTTGCCGGGGATGGAGATCGATTGGACATCCTCGACATCGGATGCGCCCAGGGAACTTTGGCGCTGATGCTTGCTGAGCGCGGGCATAGAGTCTGGGCCGTTGATATTCGGCAAGGGTTTCTGGACTACGCGGCTTCGCGCTATGAACAAGGCGAGGTCCACTTTATCTGCGGCAATGCATTGGAGCTCGAGATCGGTCAGCGGTTCGATTTGATTTTTGCGAATCAAATTGTAGAACACCTCGTGTACCCGCTCGAACTCACCAAGCGGATAGCTGGGTGGCTCAAACCGGGCGGGAGACTGGTGATGACCACGCCGAACGGTCACTACGTGAAGAACGCCCTTCCGAGCTTTTCCGAGCTAGGTGACGCGTCTCAATTTGAGGAGCGGCAGTTCTCGGCAGATGGAGACGGTCACTTCTTCGCCTATCGGGAAGACGAACTCAAGGAGGTATTCGTTAAAGCAGGTTTGGCGCGAGTCCGCCTTGATTTCTTCGAGACCCCATTCATCTCTGGCCACCTCAAGGTGCGCCTTGTTCATTCTTTCGTACCCGCGCGAGTCCTCAGATTCTTTGATCGGATGTTTCTGTCCATTCCGACACTGAGGAGGCGATTCGCCCATCAGCTAATGATTACGGGGTCGGTCGCCCTATGAAATTGCTGGAACGAAGCATTGAGAAGATGCTCTCGACATCATCGCTGGTGGCGGGGCGCGCACGAGGAAGAGTTCTTGCGATCCGCGGGGCGACAGTCAAGCGAAAGGTATTTCTTGGACCCCGGTGCAAAGTAGAGCGACCCTGGTGCGTGACCATAGGTGACAGGTTTGTTGCGGAAGGGTCGGTCTATCTGAAGATAGTCGCCGACCATGCAAAGTTGGAATTCGGAGACTATGTCTTTGTTGGCTGTGGCTCGGAGTTTGATGTCATCGAACAAGTCTCAGTTGGTGACCATACGGTAATTGCGCCAGGGTGTTTTATTACTGACCACAATCACGGCATCGCTGGAGATTCGCGCATCGATCAGCAGGCCACCGTCTCACGCCCGGTGAATATCGGCAAGGACGTGTGGCTTGGCGCGAAAGTAGTTGTGGTGGCCGGGGTGACCATTGGCGATGGCGCGGTCGTTGGTGCAAGCTCGGTTGTTACGCGGGATGTTCCGCCGATGGCAGTGGTGGCAGGAGCGCCGGCGATGCTCCTTCGCTATCGAAGCGATGCAGAGACCGGTTCGGCCTCGGCGACTCCGAGGTGAAGGTGGGTTGCGAGTGCCAATCGACTAATGTCAACGAGGCGGCGATGCGTGAGTCACGCTCGTTTTGCCACGACCGGCGGGCGCAAACAGTGATTCCATCAGGACAAACACAAATCGGGAGGATGCTCCGCTGGCCGCTCAAGGCCATGCCCAAGGCTGCCGTCATTCCAATAATGTCGGGGCCCGCGCGAGGGGTTCGATGGGTTGTTGGGGCGAGCATTCACGGGTGCTGGCTGGGAACTTATGAGAAGACCAAACAGAAGCGGTTCGCTGCTGCAGTGAGTAGGAACGATGTGGTCTATGATCTCGGCGCGCAGGCTGGGTTTTATTCACTGCTCGCGTCTCGGCTGGTTGGGCCGCAAGGCGCGGTCTATGCGTTCGAGCCGTTGCCTCGCAATGTTGGATTCTTGCAAGAGCATATCAAGCTGAATGGAGTCACTAATATTAACGTCTTCAAACTCGCTATCGGTGGAACGGATGGAACTGCCCAGTTTGAAGACGGGCCGAATCCCCTGCAAGGCAGCTTGAGCGAACGCGGCGCGCGGGAGGTTCGCATCGCCAGGCTGGATACGCTTTTCTCCGAAGGGCAGCTACGTGCTCCAAGCGTCTTGAAAAATCGACATCGAGGGTGGTGGATTGCAAGCGTGTATTGGAGCGACGAAATTGCTCGCGACCCACAGGCCGTCGGTTTTCCTGGCGATCGATGCCCAGTCGGATTACGAGTGCTGTGACTTTCTTCGAACTCTCGGTTATCGAATCGACGAGTTCGATATAAACGAGATCATTGCCACGGCCGAATAATGACGCTAGCCGGCTCTGAGTTAGCACCAGGAGGCGCCTCGTCGATTCTGCGGGTCAGCGTCATCATTCCGACCTATCGACGTGACCGCGTTCTGCTGGACACAATCGCTCATCTGCTCGATCTTGAGCACGCTGCCGGAGAGATAATAGTCGTCGATCAAACACCTGAGCACGAGCCTGAGACTCAGCGCGCGCTGGCCGAGCTTGAAGCCGAGAAACGGATTCGCTGGATTCGCCTTTCGCCTCCCTCGATCACTCACGCGATGAACGTTGGATTGAAGCAAGCCGGCAACGACGTCGTTTTATTTGTAGACGATGACATAGTTCCCGGGCGCGATCTGATTGCCGCGCACGCGAACGCCCACTCGGAGGGTCATAACATCGTCGCGGGTCAGGTACTGCAACCGGGCGAAGAGCCGGTGAGCGAAGACGTAGACGGGGCCCAACTCAGATTCTGTTCGAGTCGGCGGCAGCACATCTCAGAGTTCATAGGCTGCAATTTTTCGGTCAAGCGGAAGCTGGCGATCGAGCTGGGCGGATTCGATGAGAACTTCGTACACGTGGCTTATCGTTTCGAAGCCGAGTTCGCGGCGCGCGCGCTGGCAGCGGGAGAGAAGATCCTTTTTGAGCCTGAGGCGAGCATTCGTCATCTGAAGGCAGGCAGCGGCGGCACGCGCTCGTACGGCGATCATCTCAAAACGATCAGGCCGAGTCACTCGGTGGGTGCGTATTACTATTTGCTCCGGTCAAGAGAGACGCCGAATCGCTTGCTAAAGCTTGTGGCGCGTCCTATGCGGGCGATCAGGACCCGGCATCATCTGTTTCATCCGTGGTGGATTCCGCCCACGCTGGTGGCCGAAGCCGCCGGGTTCTTCTGGGCGGTTGGGCTGGTGCTTCGCGGCCCAAGGTTGATCGGGAGAGGTCAGAGGTCGGAAGTCAGAAGTCAGAAGTAGCATAGACTTTAGTCTGTGTCTGCGACCCACGGACACAGACTAAAGTCTATGCTACTTCTGCCTCTGATCTCTGAGCTCTGACTTCTGATCTCTGACTTCTTGCCATGTCTGATTTCGAAATCTACGGCTTGTTAGCGGTGGCGATGGCGGTGTGTTTCGCGAACTGGAGGACCGGTGTCTTTATCTGTTTCGTGGTGGGGTTTCTCCAGGATCCAGTGCGCAAGCTGATGCCTGGTGAGCCGGTCTTCATGACCGCGCTGGTGGGCGCGCCGCTGGCTATGACGCTGCTTGGTGCGCACCTGCGCCGGGTGCGGATCAGCTTCAAGCCGATCCACTCCTGGAACAAATCGCTGCGGATTCCACTCGGTCTGTTTGTCTTGCTGGTGCTTGTTCAAACGGTGGTTGGGTTTATCAAAACCGGCAGCGCGATCATCGCCGGGATCGGGATGCTCGCTTATCTGGCGCCGTTGCCGGCGATCCTGCTCGGATATCAGTTCAGCAGAAGCGCCCGCGACATCATCAGGTTGATCAAGTTCTACGTGCTTGGGAGCATCTTGATGGTGTCGGGAATCTACCTGTCTTATCTGGGCTTCGACTGGAAGATGCTGATCTCGGTTGGAGCAGGCTTGATCGCGTTTGCGCCGACCGGAGAAAAGCTTGCGCTCTACGCTGGGTTCTTTCGTAGCCCGGAGATTGCGGCGTGGCACGCCGCCACATCGGTCTGCTTGCTAATCATTCTGGCTGTGGTGATTCGCCGGCAGACCTTGTTCAAGCTGGGGGCCGGGGCGCTGGCGCCGTTTCTCCTGGGCGCAATCCTGTTCACCGGAAGACGTAAGTTTCTGGTCGAGATATTCCTGTTCTTATCGAGCTACGGTTTGTTGCTCCTCTGGTCTCAACGAACCGCGATCAAGTCGGCGGCCTTGATGAGACTTGCTCTGATCTTTGCGACGGGTGTGGCGGCCGCATCGGTCGGCTATATCTTCCTGGCATCGGACGTGACTACGACGAACGTGCTCCCTTACTACACGCGGGGCGCGAGCGTTCAACAGGACGTTGGCGAACGCGTGTCGGTTATGACCCTGGAGTCGTTTCAATACGTCATCGCTCAAAACGGCGTGTTGGGTTCGGGCGCCGGAACGGGCAGCCAGGGCGCGCAGCATTTTGGCGGGGGCTCGCGCCTCGTCGGGGGATCGGCGGAAGGCGGGATTGCAAAGGTGCTGGCGGAGCTTGGCGTTCCCGG
Source organism: Candidatus Onstottus arcticum (assembly GCA_038040485.1). Taxonomy (GTDB): domain Bacteria; phylum Acidobacteriota; class Blastocatellia; order UBA7656; family UBA7656; genus Onstottus_B; species Onstottus_B arcticum. The sequence goes on along the minus strand of JBBPIE010000017.1, from coordinate 40,793 downwards.
ACTCGTGCTTTTGTTATGGCTGGCGATCAGCCTCGTGCGTTATCTCTTGTCTGTCCTGTCGGTGATTAAGGAAGGCAATCCGCAGCTCTCGAAGCTGGCGTTTGGGCTGCTGGCGTTTTTGGTGACCAACGGATTTGTGTACGCGGTCGCGCACCAGGTCTTTGGCGATCCGTTTGTGCTGATCATTCTGGGTTTCTTCCTGGGTTTCGTTATGGCGATGCCGAGGATCGTGCAGAAGTCGGAAGTGTTGGCGGCAAGAGCGGCCGACGCGGCTCTGGCGTCCTCCGATTCGATGCAGGCTCGGCCGCTGGCGGACGCGATTGGGAGATATAGTGTTCCCGGCGGCGGAATGAACCGTATTATCCCGTGAAGTTGTTGTCTGATTCTGGCGGAATGTTTATTATGAGAATTGCCAAAAAAGATGCTGCAGGAGTAAAGATCATTCATGACTAAGAGCAGACCCAACGAACATAAGATAAGAGACGGAAGCCAGGACCGCACAAGGTCCGTAAAGAGCCCGCCTAAATCGGGCAGTGTTGGGTCTTCTGCAGTAGAGAAGGCGGTTCGAAAGGTAGCCAATAGTCGAAATGATTCATGGTACTTGAGAACTTCAACAGCTCATAAATCGAAATCCTGATCTTCAAGGATGCGACGACAAAAGCACAACGAGAACGTCTTCATCAATTGCCCTTTCGATCCAGCATACAAGCCTTTACTTAATGCGATAGTTTTTGCCGTTTATGATTGTGGCTTTGTCGCCCGTTGTGCTTTAGAGGAAGATGACGGAAGCCAGATCAGAGTCCAGAAGATCTATGAGATTATTTCCAAATGCCGGTTAGGAATTCATGATCTATCCCGCGTGAGGCTCGACAGAAGTACAAAACTTCCCAGATTCAACATGCCGTTGGAATTAGGGGCATTCCTGGGAGCCAAATATTTCGGTAACCAGGAACAAAGACGAAAAGCGTGTTTGATCCTTGATAGTGAAAGATACCGCTATCAGAGGTTCATTTCCGACATTTCAGGGCAAGATATCCAGGCACATGAAAATGACCCTCGCAAGGTCATAAGGATTGTTCGTAACTGGCTAAGGGTCTATTCCCCGGCCTCTATTCCGAGCGGGAGCGTGATCTCACACCGATACGAGGCGTTCAACGCTGATTTGCCTTTGTTGTGTAGAGAGCTGAGGCTAAAGATTAGAGAGCTCATATACAATGATTATGTGCTGCTCGTATCAAAATGGTTAAAAGTAAATGCGTAGGTAGCTTCGTGCTGCCCGTCTAGACGCTTCCAATGAAAGTCGCTGTAGTCTCGACGCATCCGATCCAGTATCAAACCCCGTGGTATCAGAAGCTCGCCGCCCAGAAGCAGATCGAGCTGACGGTCTACTACGCGATGATGCCGGATCGCGAGCAGCAAGGCGTCGGGTTTGATGTGCCGTTCGCGTGGGACATCCCGTTGCTGGAAGGATATGCGTGGGAGCTGCTGCCTAACAGACGAAAGTCGCCAAGCCTTCGCGGGTTCTTCGCCAGCAGCACGCCGGCGATCTACTCAATCCTAAAGAAGACGCGGCCGGACGTCGTGATCATCACCGGATGGCAGTCGCTTCCGTTGCTGGAAGCGCTGTGGGCTTCGATGAGGCTGGGCATTCCGCGGATCGTTCGGGGCGAATCGAACTCGCTGCGCAAGCGCCCGATGCTCGTGCGAATGTGGCACCGCGCGCTGCTCTCGCGGTTCAATGCGTTTCTGGCGATTGGCCAGGCAAACCGCGAGTTCTATCTCGAGTACGGCACACCGGCAGAACGTGTTTTTCAGGCAAACTACTTCGTCGACAACCGCCGCTTTGAAGATCAGTGCGAGCGCGACCGCCCGGATCGAGCTTCGCTCCGGAAGGGCTGGCAGATTCCGGAAGGCCACACCTGCTTTCTGTATGCCGGCAAGCTCGAGCCTAAGAAACGATTGATGGATCTGTTGCAAGCCCTCGACGCGACCCAGCGCTCGAGTCACGGCATTCACCTGCTTGTCGTGGGAACAGGCGAGTTGATGGAAGAAGCTCGCGCGTTCGCGTCCGCGCGTGAGTTGCCGGTCACTTTTGTGGGCTTCTTGAATCAGACGGAAATAACGCGCGCTTACGTCGCTGCGGATTGTCTGGTGCTGCCTTCGGACTACGGCGAGACGTGGGGGTTGGTGGTCAACGAAGCGATGGTGTGTGGCTTGCCCGCGATCGCAAGCGATCGGGTTGGCTGTGCAGCGGATCTGGTGCGCGAGGGGATCACTGGCGGCGTCTTTGCGTGCGGCGATGTTGGGGCGCTTGCTGGAAAGCTCGCGGAGTTTGCAGGCGATCGGGAGACGTTGTTGCGAATGGGCGAGCGGGCTCGCCAGTTGATAAAAGACTATTCAGTGGATCAAGCAGTGGCGGGTACGCTTCGAGCGATTGAGTACGTTGTGAATAAGAATGCTCGTGTGCAATCGACGACGCCAGCGTCTCTTCAATAGGTCTGGATGAAGATACGGCGGGAGAATTTCGTTAGCTTGAATTGATGGCCGGGGTTTGGAGGGATCGCGAATCAGTAGTCACGCTGCACCTTCACGAATCACGAATCACGAATCACTCCTATGAAAGTGCTTCACGTTATTCCATCGCTTGAGCCGTCGGATGGCGGGCCGAGTTTTGCCATGCCGTTGATTGCCCGCGGGCTTCAACGCGAGGGAATCGAGATCGACGTTGCCACCACAGCCGGAGACGAAAAAGCCGCGCTCTTGAATGGAGACCTCGCAAGACCCGTTTCCCGAGACGACGTGAACTACTTCTATTTTCGACGACAGACCGAGTTCTACAAAGTATCAAGACCGTTGACCCGCTGGCTCGAGCGGCACATACGGGACTACGATCTCGTTCACATACACGCATTGTTCTCTTACTCGGCTTACACTGCGGCGAAGCTTGCAATCAAGCACCGCGTTCCTTACGTCGTCAGGCCGCTTGGGGTCTTGAATCGCTGGGGAATGGAGAATCGGCGAAGGCTGTTGAAGCGGGTTTCTTTTCGCTTGATCGAGCGGCGCATTCTGATAAACGCCGCCGCGATTCATTACACGAGCGATCAGGAGAGGCTCGAAGCCGAGCAAGCGGGGGTGACAACCGCGTCTGTCGTCATTCCGCTTGGAATCGATACCTCGGTGCTTCAAACCGGCGCAAGCGCGGCGCGATTCTACGAACGCTTTCCATCCGCCGAGGGCCGCGACATCATACTTTTTCTTTCGCGGCTCGATCCGAAGAAAGGCCTGGATATTTTGCTGCGAGCTTTTGCGAAGGTGCAGTCTGCTCAGCCCGCGAGTTTGTTGGTCGTGGCCGGAGACGGAGAGGCGGAGTTCGTTGAGAGTCTGAAGAGGCTGGCCGGCGAGCTTGGGATAGGCGAGCAAGTCTTGTGGACTGGTTTCCTTGGAGGCGACGACAAAGCAGCCGCGTTTCGAGCGGCGTCGGTGTTTGCCCTGCCGTCGTATTCCGAGAACTTCGGGCTCGTCGTGGCCGAGGCGATGGCTTCGGGACTGCCGTGCGTGGTTTCGGATCAGGTCGGGGTTGCTCCGGATGTTGAAGAGTTTCAGGCGGGATCGGTCGTGCCGTGCGAGGCCGCGCCGCTCGCTTCGGCGTTGCAGCGGCTTCTTGCGAGCGCCGAGTTGCGCGAGCGCTTCGGAGCGAACGCAGTTCGGCTGGCAGGCGAGCGCTTCTCGATCGAAGCGATGTCCGGCTCGCTGATAGAGCTCTACTCGAAGATCGTCGACCAGCACACGGCCGCGGCGGGCGCGTTGGCAGCGGGGGTCCGATGAGCAGGCGTGCGTTGATCTGCGGAGTGTCGGGACAGGACGGCTCGTATCTGGCGCGGCTGCTGTTGGAGAAAGGCTACGAGGTTTGCGGCGGGTCGCGCGATGCGCAGGTCGCTTCGTTCCACAATCTTACTCGGCTTGGTGTGCGCGACCGCGTCTCAGTCGAGTCGGTCTCGCTCGTAGACTTTCGCAGCGTGCTTCAAGCGTTGATGAAGATCGAACCGGATGAGATCTACAACCTGGCAGGACAGAGTTCGGTCGGGCTTTCGTTTCAACAGCCGGTCGAAACACTCGAGAGCATCGCACAGGGAACGTTGAATCTGCTGGAAGCGATTCGCTTCACGGCTCGGCCCATCAAACTTTACAACGCCGGCTCGAGCGAGTGCTTTGGCGACGCGAAGGATGACCCCGCGGATGAAGATACGCCGTTTCGGCCGCGCAGCCCGTACGCGGTTGCCAAGGCCACCGCGTTCTGGGAGGTAGCAAACTATCGCGAGGCCTACGGGCTGTTTGCGTGCTCGGGAATTCTCTTCAATCATGAATCGCCGCTTCGGCCCGAGCGATTCGTCACAAAGAAAATCGTCGCTGCTGCGTGCCGGATCGCCGCCGGCAGCGATGAAAAGCTTCATCTGGGCAACACCGCGATCGTGCGCGATTGGGGTTGGGCTCCTGAATACGTCGAAGCAATGTGGATGATGCTTCAGCAGGACAGACCGGAAGACTACGTGATCGCGACTGGCGAGTCGCACAGCCTTGAAGAGTTTGCCGAAACCGCTTTCGCACGGGCCGGGCTCGAGTGGCGCGACCACACCGTCATCGACCCAGGGTTGCTGAGACCGGCGGACATCACGATCGGAAGAGCGAATCCATCAAGGGCTGCAGAGCGGCTCGGGTGGGAAGCTCAGTATCGGATGCGAGACGTCGTGCGAATGATGGTGGAAGAAGAAATGGGGATTGCGGATTTCGGATTGCGGATTGCGGAATGAGGACCGCCCGACGCGAATCTTCAATCCGCAATCCACAATCCGAAATCCGCAATTTTGGACATGCTTGATCAAATCACGCCGCTCATTCTGACTTACAACGAAGCACCCAACATTGGGCGCTCGCTCGAACGACTCACATGGGCACGCGACATCGTTGTGGTTGACAGCTTCAGCGGTGATGAGACGCTTGATATCGTCGATCGAACCAAACAGGCAAGGGTCTTTCAAAGAGAATTTGATTGCCACGTGAACCAGTGGAACTTTGCACTAACCGACACGGGGATAACGTCGGAATGGGTTCTCGCTCTGGATGCAGATTACCTGCTGACGCCAGAGCTTATTGATGAATTAAGAACCCTGAACTCCGCCTCCGACGTCGCCGGTTATCAAGCGCGATTTGTGTACTGTGTGAACGGGCGCCCTCTACGCGGTTCGGCCTATCCTTCGGTCACGGTCCTTTACAGGCGGCGAGTGGCTTCGTATCGACAGGATGGGCATACTCAACGCATTGAGATCCAGGGGAAGGTCGAGACACTCAGCGCGCCGATCCTGCACGATGACCGCAAGAGCATTGATCATTGGCTTCGCTCTCAGTCTCGTTACATGAGACTAGAGGCCGACAAAGTGCATGAATCCGATTGGCGAGCCTTGGGTTGGGCCGATCGAGTTCGAAAGATGATCGTGCCCGCCCCGCTGTTGATGTTTGGCTACTGCCTGTTTGTGAGGGGAGCTATCCTCGACGGCCGCGCGGGTCTTTATTATGCGTTTCAGCGGTTGTTGTCCGAGCTGTTCTTATCGCTCTACTTGATCGATCGCTCGTTACTGAGGCGCAACCGCCAGGCGATCGATCACACTGACAAAGGACGCGGTCGCGCGACGCCGTTGGAAACCAGGGAGAAAGAAGGAGAACCGGTTGCACATTCTCGGGATTAACGCCTATCACGGCGACGCTTCGGCGGCGATCATCAAGGACGGCTCGCTGGTCGCCGCGGTCGAAGAAGAGCGGTTCAATCGCGTAAAGCACTGCGCGGGCTTTCCTGCAGAGTCGATACGTTACTGCCTCAAAGCAGCCGGCGTATCGATCGAGGAAGTCGAGCACATCGGCATCTCGCGCGATCCGTCGGCGCACCTTCACAAAAAAGTTCTGTTTGCAGCTACGCGAGCGGTGAAGGGCCTGAGCAAATTTGACCGTGCCAAGGCGCCGCGCGAGCCGGGCGAGCGAGGTTTCGTCGCGGCGGTGACCGAGCGCCTGGCTAACGCCGCTAAGGTTCGTGACTTGAAAGACGATCTGGCAGCCGCGCTCGGCGTACCGAAGTCAAAACTCGCGGCGCAGTTTCACAACGTCGAGCATCATCGCGCACACCTCGCGAGCGCGTTCTTTGTTTCTCCGTTCGACCACGCGGCGCTGCTTTCGATCGACGGCTTTGGTGATTTCATCTCGACGATGTGGGCCGAGGGACGAGGAAACTCGATCGAAGTGCTTGGGCAAGTCGAGTATCCGCATTCGGCAGGGATTGTCTACACAGCCACGACGCAGTTTCTCGGCTTTCCGCACTACGGCGACGAAGGCAAGGTGATGGGGCTTGCGCCTTACGGGCAGCCGCGCTTCATCGAACAGTTCCGTGAGATCATCAGGACTGAGGACGACGGCCAGTTCCGGTTGAACCTTGATTACTTCCGCCATCACGCTGAAGGCGTCGATATGACTTGGGATGACGGCTCGCCTGTGATCGGCCGAATTTTCTCAGACGAGTTTGTAAAGACGTTTGGCCCGGCGCGAGAGAAGGGCGCGGCGTTGACCGATCGCGAGCGGGACATCGCTGCAAGCCTGCAGTTGCGGCTCGAGGAGGTGGGCTTTCACGTTTTGAATCATCTGCACGAGCGCACAGGCTTGAGCGATCTTGGTCTGGCGGGCGGCGTAGCTTACAACTCGGTAATGAACGGCAAGATACTTCTGAACACGCCGTTTCGCCGCGTGTACGCGCAGCCGGCTGCGGGCGACAGCGGGACGGCGCTGGGAGTTTGCTACGAGATTCATAACCGGATACTGGGCGGGCCGCGCGGTTTCGTGATGGAAGGCGCGTACACCGGGCCGGAGTTCTCTGACGAAGAGATTCGCTCGGAGCTCGAGCGCGCCGGGCTGGCGTATGAGAGCTACGATGATCGAGCGATCACGCGGCGCGCGGCCGAGGACATAACGGCGGGTCTTGTGTTGGGGTGGTTCCAGGGTCGTATGGAGTTTGGCCCGCGCGCGTTGGGGAATCGCTCGATCGTAGTAGACCCGCGCCGGCCGGATATGAAAGACATATTGAACGAACGGATCAAGAAGCGAGAGCCGTTCCGCCCGTTCGCTCCTTCGATTCTTGAAGAGCGAGTCGGCGAGTACTTCGAGCAGACGCACCCGGCGCCTACGATGTTGATGGTTTATCAGATTCGTCCGGAACGCCGCGCGGAGATACCTGCGGTGACTCACGTGGACGGATCGGGAAGGCTTCAAACCGTAACGCGGGAAGTGAACGAGCGGTACTACCAACTGATTTCAGACTTCGACGCGCTGACCGGGGTGCCTGTTGTGTTGAACACCTCGTTCAACGAGAACGAGCCGATCGTCTGCACGCCGCGCGATGCGATCGAGTGCTTTGCGAAGACGCGAATGGACGTGCTGTATATCGGCAATCACGCAGTGAGAAGGTGAGGCGTGATGCGTGAGGAGTGATTCGTGATGCGTGACCCGAGGGCCGTCATTCCCGTCACGGATCACGAGTCACGAATCACTTTTGTGTGAGATTCTCTCGAGGCTAACTACATGACAAAACGCGCACTGATAACTGGGATCACCGGACAGGACGGGTCGTTCCTGACCGAGCTGCTGCTCGACAAAGGCTACGAGGTCTACGGCGTGATTCGCCGCTCGTCGTCGTTCAACACCGAGCGCATCGAACACCTCTATCGAGACCCGCACGAACCGGACACACGGCTGCGGTTAGTGTACGGAGACCTGAACGACTCGAGTTCGCTCAACAGCATTCTTCGCGCTACCCGCCCCGACGAGATTTACAACCTCGGCGCGCAGTCGCATGTCCGGGTGAGTTTCGACGTCCCCGAGTACACCGCTGAGATTACCGGCGTCGGCGCAGTGCGCTTGCTTGAAGCGATTCGCGATGTCGGCATCCAGCCGAAGTTCTACCAGGCGTCATCGTCCGAGTTGTACGGCAAGGTGGCCGAAGTTCCGCAAAACGAGCTAACGCCGTTTCATCCACGCTCGCCCTATGGATGTGCCAAGGCTTACGCCTACTACATCACGCTCAACTACCGCGAGTCGTACGGAATGTTCGCGTGCAACGGAATCCTGTTCAACCACGAGTCCGAGCGCCGCGGCGAGACTTTCGTGTCGCGCAAGATCACTCGCGCGGCGACTCGGATCAAGCTCGGTCTGCAATCCAAGCTCTATCTTGGAAACCTCGAAGCGCAACGCGACTGGGGCTACGCTCGCGACTATGTCGAAGCGATGTGGCTGATGATGCAAGCCGAGCGAGCCGACGACTACGTCATCGCGACCGGCGAGACTCATACGGTGCGAGCGTTTCTGGACGAAGCCTTCGGCTACCTTGACCTCGATTGGAAACAGCACGTCGAAACCGACCCGCGATACTATAGGCCCGCCGAGGTCGACATACTTAAGGGCGACGCAACCAAGGCGCGGCAAGCTCTCGGGTGGACGCCAAAGGTTCAATTCAAAGAGCTTGTGCGATTGATGGTGGACCACGACATGGGGCTCGCGAAACGAGAGCGTGCGCTCAACGAACGCATTGGCGAATCGAACACCTCGAGCTGGGGCGCGGCATAACAGATGAAGGGCGAGCTTCGCGAGAAGAGAATCTGCGTCACTGGCGGCGGCGGTTTTCTCGGGCGCCGAGTGGTCACACTTCTGGGCGAGCGGGGCTGCAACGACGTCTTTGTCGTGCGTCGCCGCGACTACGATCTCGTGCGACAAGAGGCAGTCGCGCGGCTTTACGCGGACGCCCGGCCGCAAGTCGTGATTCACCTGGCTGCAGTGGTCGGCGGCATCGGCGCGAACCGGGAGAACCCCGGCCGCTTCTTCTACGAGAACATCATGATGGGAGCGCAGTTGATCGAAGCAGCGCGCGCGCACTCGGTCGAGAAGTTTGTTCAGATCGGGACCGTGTGCGCTTATCCGAAGTTTGCTCCCGCGCCGTTCAAAGAAGACGATTTGTGGAACGGCTACCCGGAAGAGACCAACGCGCCTTATGGAATCGCGAAGAAGGCGCTGCTGGTTCAGGCCCAGGGCTATCGGGATCAATACGGGCTGAACGCGATCTACTTGCTGCCGGTGAACCTGTACGGGCCGGGCGACAATTTCGATCCGGCGTCGTCGCACGTCATCCCGGCGCTGATCAAGAAGTGCGTTGACGCGGTGGATCGCGGCGATCGGGAAATTGAAGTGTGGGGAACGGGCAGCGCCACTCGTGAGTTTCTGTATGTTGACGACGCCGCCGAAGGAATAGTGCAGGCTTCGGAGAGCTACAATGGACGTGAGCCGGTGAATCTTGGCTCGGGTTATGAGATCAGCATTCGCGAGCTGGTCCAGGTGATCGCGGAAGAGACAGGCTTCAAAGGCGAAATCGTTTGGGACATAGCCAAGCCGGACGGCCAGCCGCGCCGTGTGTTGGACGTTTCGCGGGCTCGTGAGCTGTTCGGCTTTCGGGCGCGAACGGATTTCAGAGAAGGACTTCGCCGAACAATTGAGTGGTATAGACGCCATACGAGGGAGGGGGAATTGAAAATTGAAAATTGAAAATTGCAAATTGCAAATCGAGGATTGCTTCATGCGGGCTAGCGACGCTAATCGTAAGGTCGGATTTCAAATTTTCAATTTTCAATTTCAAATTTTCAATTTTCAATTCCCCCTCCCCGGTCTTCCGGTCCTCCGTGTCGATTAGCATGCGAATAATCATCCTCAATCAATTCTTCTATCCCGACCACTCGGCTACGAGCCAGTTGATGACGGAACTCGCCGAGAGCCTGGTCGAGCGCGGCGTCGAGGTGACCGCGCTTGCGGGACGCGGGCGCTACAACGGCGGTGAAAGACTCTCGCCGAGAGAGTCGGTACACGGCGTGCGGATTGAGCGTGCGTGGTCTACCAGCTTCGGCAAGCGAAGCACGGTTGGGCGAGTTTCGGATTATCTGTCGTTCTATCTGGGCGCATCGTGGAAGATGCTTCGCCTGCCGCGTCACGAACTGGTGATGGCGCTGACGACCCCGCCGTTGATCGGGTTGGTCGCGCTTGTAGTCGGAAGGCTTCGAGGGCTGCGCGTTGTTATGCTCGTTCAAGACGTTTACCCGGACATAGCGATTGCTCTGGGGGCTCTGTCGGCGCGCAATCCGGTGACTCGTTTTATTGATTGGATCAGTCGCCGGACGCTGAAGCGAGCCGACCGCATCGTCGTCCTGAGCCAGTGCATGCGCGACCGCATCGCCGGGAAGGTGGGCGCCGAACGCGCTTCCCGGATCGACGTGATTCACAACTGGGCGGACGGATCCGACATCCGGCCGCTGGTTAAAGATGAGCCCAATCCCTTTGCTGAAGAGCACAACCTCGGTAGTTCGTTTGTTGTCCTGTTCTCCGGAAATCTCGGCCGAGTCAATGAGTTCACGACGGTCCTTGAAGCTGCGCTGCTTCTGCGTGGGAGGCCGGACATCGTGTTCGTGTTTGTCGGCGAGGGAGCGAAGACCCGCGAGATCGAGGAGTTCTCGCAGCGGCACAAGCTGCGCAACGTGCATCTGCTGCCGTATCAGCCGCGCGCAGACTTGCGCTACAGCCTTGCAGCGGGACATGCATTGCTGGTGACGCTGGCGGGTGAGCTTGCGGGGTTGAGCGTTCCCAGCAAGGCGTACGCGATCATGGCGGCCGGCCGGCCAATCCTGTTTGTCGGCGACGCCCGAAGCGAGACAGCCAGGATCATCGAGGAGCACCGTTGCGGCGCGGTCGTTGGTTCCGGAGACGGCGGCCGGCTGGCGAACATAATCGAGGAATGGGCCGCGGACAGACCCAGGCTTGATGATATGGGCCGGGCGGCGCGCGCGCTGTTCGAGGATCGCTTCGACCGGCCGCGAGCGGTTGAAGCTTATGTTCAAAGCTTCGAGAAGTGTATGAGCGCTGTTGAGTCGCCGGCCACTGACTCGGTTGCCCGCGAATCAAAGGCCGACCGCGAAGCCGAAGCCAACCTTTGACCGGTTCCTTCTTTCCTCAACCTCTCCAGTAAAGTCTCGCGCAATCCCACCGGCTTCGGCTATAATCCCGCTCGCCTCCTACAAAGAGAGCATTTGCCCCCGCGAGAGCATAAGTCAGCGGCCGGCTGCGGGGTGTCCCTCGAATTACTGCAAGCCACTCCAAGCGCGGTTTGGGTCGAGTCTGGATCGAGTAAGGTAATCGGATGACCAGTACGTACCTCGCAGTATTTGTTGGCGCAATACTCCTCTCATTTGTTCTGACGCGGACTGTGCGAAACGTCGCCGTCGCGCGCGGCTGGGTGTCGGCCCCGTCGTTGCCTCGTCACATACACACAGCTTCGATTCCGAGGCTGGGAGGCATCGCAATATTCCTCGCTTTCGCCGCAGTAGCCGGAGTTCTCGCGGCGTTTCCGGCAATGCGCGGTACGGATCCAAAATTCTCAGCCAGGACGATCCTCTATATCCTCATCCCGGGCACATTGGTTTTCCTGTTGGGTCTCTATGACGATCTGCGCCCGGTGAAGCCTCAGGTCAAGTTTGCAGTTCAAGCCGTTGCAGCCACGATGTTGTTTTTTGGGGGATTTCGGGTCTTTCAGTTGCCGCTGCTGTTCGGCTCGCATTCGCTGGGCTGGCTTGCGTTGCCTTTGACGATCATCTGGGTTCTGTGGATAACAAACGCTTTCAATCTGTTGGACGGAATCGACGGGCTTGCTGCGGGGTCATCGTTGTTTTCGACGCTGACGGTTTTCGTCGTCTCGTTGGTAAGCGGCGATCTTCTGGTCTCTTCGCTAACGCTTGCGTTGGCGGGTGCGATCCTCGGGTTTCTGCGGTTCAACTTCAACCCGGCGACCATCTTTCTGGGCGACTGCGGAAGCCTTTTCATCGGGTTCATGCTGAGTGCCCTTGCGCTTGCCGGCGTGCAGAAAACGCCGACCATTGTCGCGGTAGCCATTCCGGTTATTTCGTTCGGGCTGCCGGTTCTGGAAACCGTGCTGTCCGTGCTTCGGCGCTTCTTGAGCGGCCAGCCGCTGTTTGCCGCCGACCGCGGTCACATTCACCACAAGCTCCTCGACACAGGGTTCTCTCAACAGCAGGTGGTGTGGATTCTGTACGTCGTGTCCGCGGCGTGCGGGCTGTTGAGCCTGTTCCTGTTGTATCCCTCGGGGCCGACCGTTGGTGTAGTGCTTTTCGTGATCGGGGTTGGCGTCTGGGTTGGCGTTCAGCACCTCGGCTATTTTGAGTTCAACGAGCTTCGGCGGGTTGCGTCGCGCACGATGGAGCAGAAGAGAATAATCATCAACAACCTGGCGATTCGGCGCGCCTCTCGCGCTCTGTCAAAAGCTCACAGCTTCGACGAGATTCGCGAAGCGCTGCACGACGCGTTCAGGAACAACGACTTCGACGGCTACAGGCTTCAACTCTATCCGGTGGCTCGCAAGCGCTCACTCCTGGAAAACGGCTCGTCAAAGCGACTGCTCTCACCGACGCTCAGTTGGGGCAAGCCCGCAACCGGAACTCTAAACAGTACGGGCGGGCCGGAATGGAAACTGACTCTCGAGCTCGCTGCTACGTCGAAGCGCAAGCTCGGATCGCTTTTGGTCCATCGGGAATATAGCAATCGGCCGCTCCTGATCGACATCAATCTGTTGTTCTCGGGGTTCAACGTCGCGCTCGCTGACGCGTGTGAGCGCGCCCAGGCGCGCGAAAGCCTGTTTGTCGAGGAGATTGAAGAGGACGGCATGTTGGCAGGGGCGTTTGTCGAAACCGAGGAAAGGGCCGACCTGGGACTGGACTCCTTAGTGAGTCATTAGCAATCTAGAGTTGATGGACCTGGAGGGCCGGCCCCCTCTTTGAAGGAACGTTTTTCGATTGCCAAAGAGGGGTGGTCACGGAGGGCCGCCCCTACATGTGTTCATTCCCACCGCTACTCATCCCGCCTGCCCGCCGGCGCCTGAGCGTTTCTCGCTGATACCAAGCGCCTTCATCCTTCGATACAGGTGCGAACGATCGATTCCCAGCGCTTCGGCCGTGCGTGTGATATTTCCGTCGCACTCGCCGAGCTTGCGAAGAATGTAGGTGCGCTCGTAAGCCTCCCGTCCTTCGCGATACGAAGTGAAGTTGTAGCGCGAAGGAACGGTGATGCCGTCGGGACCGCCGAGCGCCGGAACGTCGCCGGCCGAGATCTGCCCGCTTGCCGCCATTATCACGATTCGTTCAACCGTGTTGCGGAGCTCGCGCACGTTGCCAGGCCAATCGTAGGTGCTCAATCGCTCGAGCGCATCTTCGGTGAAGCGCTTGGGCTCGCGGCCATAGTGAGCCGAGTACTTTCGGTTGAAGTGCCCAACAAGGAGCGGCACATCTTCCAGGCGCTCGCGCAGTGGTGGAACTTCGAACGGAATCACGTTGAGTCTGTAGAACAGATCGCGGCGAAACGAGCCTCGTTCGATTTCTTCGTCAAGCCGTTTGTTTGTAGCCGCAATGATCCGGACGTCAACCTTGATCGAAGTGTTCGAGCCGACCGGTTCGAAGCGCTGTTCTTCGAGCACCCGCAGCACCTTTGCCTGCACCTTCAAGCTCATGTCTCCGACCTCGTCCAGCAAGAGAGTTCCGCCGTCGGACTGCTCGAACTTGCCACGCTTGGATTGAGTCGCGCCGGTGAACGCGCCCTTGGCGTGGCCGAACAGTTCGGACTCGATAAGCTCTTCGGGAATCGCCGCGCAGTTCAGCTCGACAAACGGCAATGTTGCCCGCGAAGACTCGTGATGAATCGCGCGAGCCGCCAACTCCTTGCCCGTGCCCGACTCGCCGTAGATCAGGATGCGTCCGTTAGTCGGCGCGGCAACCGCGATCTGCTGGCGAAGCGCGCGCATCGGCACGCTTTCACCAACCATCAAGTAATCGTCGTCGAGTTGTTCGCGAAGCAGCAGGTTCTCAGCTTCAAGCCGTCGCTGCCGCAGCGCGTTTCGGATCGCAAGCACCGTTCGGTCGATCTGCAGCGGCTTCTCGATGAAGTCCAGCGCGCCGAGCCGCGTCGCTCGCACGGCCGTCTCGATGTTGCCGTGCCCGCTGATCATGATCACCGCCGTCTCCGGATAGGTGGACTTGAGCTTGATGAGTGTTTCGATGCCGTCGATTCCGGGAAGCCATACGTCGAGCAGGACGCAACTGAAGACCCGCTTCTCAAACGCGGAGAGACACTCTTCGCCAGAGCCCGCAGTATCGACTGACAGCCCCTCATCCTCCAGCACGCTTGCCAGCGTTCGCCGGATCGCTTCTTCATCGTCGACGACCAGCACAGAGTTTGGCATAGGATTAGTGATTGGTGATTCGTGACTCGTGACTCGTGACTCGTGATGCGTGGTGATGCGTGATGCGTGATCCGTTGCGCGTGACCTCACGGATCACGGATCACGCATCACTTCTCACTTCACGGATCACGCATCACGAATCACTTCTCTTCGGTGGTAACCCCAACAGATTAGACTCAAACGATTCGATGTCGAGCCTGAGCATCCCGCCGGCATCGGAGAACATCTCCTGCTGCCTCTTGCGCCGCTTGAGAAAGACCGTCGCGCCGAACGCTGAGCCGACGCCCAGAACCGTCAGCAAGATCAGACCGAGCAGCCCAAATGTGGAAATCAGCATCTGCGCCGTCTTCTCCATACGGAACGGGTCGTTGGTCCCCCAGAGCGGGTTGCGCAGCCACTTAACCTCGTAAGGATATTTGATCGAGGCTATCAAGCTTTGGGCCAGCTCGCGGTCTCGGACGTTGAGGGCCTCGATGACGTAGTTTCCCTCGCGTTGAAACACGATTCCGTTTCGCTCTTCTTCGGAGAGCGACTCGACGAAGTCGCTCAGGTCGTTAATCGCGTCGGTCGCGAACTGAGGTGTGTGGTACTCGACGATGATGAGCGTTAGCGGGAGCGCTGCTTCTGAACTGGCCGCGGTGCTTGTTTTGACCGAGCCGGTTGGCCCGTTTTGGCCGAGCGAATCGGCAGGCGAGGTCTGGTTGTACTCGGCGAGCACCGCTTCAGCGTCGCCGGGAAACTCGAACATCTCCGTGCCGCGCGCGACGAAGGCGCTTAGGGACTCGGGCCCGAGAAGATAACGCTCGCTTCCGCCTATCATCTGCGCCGCGGGCAAGCTCTCGAGGAGCGCGGGCCGTGTTGCGGCCTCCGATCTCGGGACTATCGCGCGAGCCACTGCGCGAGCCAGCGCAACCGCGGCTGCGGGTCTCGCGTGATTCGGTTCGCTCGCGGCCACCCGCACAAAATAACTGTCTTTCCAAAACAGCACGCCGCCCTCCACCAGCGCGCCGCCCGAGCCGAGATCTTCCGGTCTTCGCCCGCCATCCCCCGAGATAAACGTGAACAGCCCGAACGCGGTGAATTCATTCCGGGTTTGGAACACGTCTACTCGAGTGCCGCCGTATCGCCGAGAAGCCGCCGCCGAAACTCGATACTCCTGATATGCCTTTGCTTTCTCTGAAACGATGTCCGCCAGCCTATCGCTCTCGAAGTGAGTGACCTCAGCCGTAGCCGCGAAACCTGCGAGCCTGTCGGGCAACAGGCTTGCCAGCGGGTGGGCAGGCGCAACCGCAATGACTTGCGGCGGAGGCGCCGATGGTTGCTGGCCTTTGGCTGCCAACGGTGCAAGCAGCGCTAAGGAGATGGCTGCTAATCGCAAGCTTAGTGTTCGGTGCTTCATAGTTCTGGTTAGACGCCGGGTGGCCGCTTTCAGTTCCGGCGGCGCAGCTCGGCGAGGATCATATTCGCGTAGCGCTCCGGATGGTGGATGTCGTCCAGGGTGATCTTGCCGGTTTCCGACGCGCTGTCTATCTCGATGTCGCCGAGGTTCAAGAATCGCTGCCAGACTGACGCCGTAACCGTCACGTCCTGTATGTTCCGAAGCGGGATGTTGCGCACCGTTTTCGCGATCAGCCCGTAGCGCATCTCCAACTTGCTGTCGGTCAGCGTGTAGACTTCGCGGAGTCTCAAAATGTGGTGGTAGACCGGGAACGCGAACGCCACAACTCCAATCGCGAGGATGACCAGGAACGCAGTGCGTCCGTTTACTGCGTTCGGATTCCTGTTGTTCAGCACTCCCATCACGGCTGCCGCCGCGACTACTACGACCGCCGCAGCGATGTACCGGATCAACACAAAGATCATCGTGGGTCTGAGAGTGAAAATGACACGTTCTTCGTCGCCGGTTGGATGCGGGTCGCCGATCGAATTCGCGTTCTTCTCCAGCGTTCCGACCGCGGGTGAGGCTGTCTGCGCGCCGCAGTAATTGCAGAAGCGGCTGCCCTCGGTAAGCGGCCGGCCGCAATTAGTACAAGACATCGTTTGCACCTCTGGTGGCCAAGACGCGACTGCTGGCCGTGTTCCAACCCTGTAATGCCGAGGGGAATTCTACCACGGCGGGACATCAAGTAAGAAAGCGGCCGGCATCTCGCGGACTATTGCGTCTCATCGTATGATTGACCCGGGGCCTGCAAACGAGGTGACCAATGAAACGGCGGTCTGAGGAAGGCGGGATGACCAGGCATCGCTCTTCAATCGAATTGACGAGCGCGCAGGTGACGCGATGGTTGCGGTTTGGCGGCTGGATCGCGCTGGGAACCGTGGGTTCGCTGACTCTTGCGATCGGCGCGGCGAGTATTCCGCTGTCGGGGTTGCTGATTCGCCCGCGACTCAAGCGGCTTTCTCAGCTAAAGAGCCCTCATCTTAGAGGCCTGATTCGTCGAAGCGGGATCGAGTTCGAAGACGTGACGATCTCGTCGTTCGACGGCACTCGGTTGTACGGCTGGTGGATGGCCGCGGCCAAACGGGCGCCTACAATCGTCGTTCTCCATGGCGTGAAAAAGAACCGCACTGACGTTTTGCGCACGGCCTTGGTCCTCAGGCGAGCGGGCTTCAACGTGTTGCTGTTTGATGGCCGGGCGCACGGCGACAGCGAGGGCCGGTTCGTGACCTATGGGTTCTACGAACGCCGAGACGTCGAGACCGCTATCGAGTGGCTTATTGCCGAGAAGGGAATAAATCGAAACAGGGTTGGGCTGGCGGGCGAATCGATGGGTGCGGCTATCGCGCTGCAAGTGGCCGCGCACAATCCCTGGATTCGAGCGGTTTGGGCGGACAGCCCGTTTGCATCACTCAAGCGAGTTGCGGAGGAATACGTTCAGCGAATGACTCACCTGCCTTTCGCGGTTCTCAATCCCGTGCTCTGGACGACCACTCGAGTCGCCAACTACAGGGGCAAATTCGATCTCGAAACCGTCAACCCGGTTGAACTCGCGGCGCAGATTAGGTGTCCGGTGACGCTTGTTCACGGCACCAATGACTTGATGATTGCGGCCGCGCACTCCGAACAGATCTACAAAGCGCTGGCCGGCGAAAAGCAGATTTGGCTTGTTGAAGGCGCGCGGCACGCCCGCTCGGTTCGCCACGCCAAACGCGAGTACGGCCGCCGGCTGACGAGATTCTTCACCGACACGTTAAGACCATAATTGGCGGTGATGCGCCCGGCCGTTCAGGTTGACACTGTCTAAAGCCGTTTGCTAGTTTTAGGGCTTCCGCAAAGGAACAAAAAGATTCCTGAGTAGCTCAATGGTAGAGCACCCGGCTGTTAACCGGGGGGTTGTAGGTTCGAGTCCTACCTCAGGAGCCAACCTCCGGATAAGGCCACCGAACTGGTGGCTTTATCATTTTGAATCAGATCCCGCGTCTGGAGCGCATCAAATCTTGAGCGTCTTCCGCACCGGCACCACGGCCTTCCCGATCAGATAGCCGATCACGATAGACATCGCGACCAGCATTGGCTTCGGAAGCGTTTCGAGTTTTCTGGAGCGGAACGTGGTGAGCGGAGTAGAAGCCGCTTTTGAAATGGTGCCGGACTGGCCTGTAGGACGGTTCTTAACTCGTCATCGCATTGGCTAAGGCGCTTGTCGAGCCAGGCAATGTGAGCTTCGAGATCTTTGGCAATCTTGCGAGGATGACCAGTGGAGGCGAGGCGATTCTTTTCGGAAGTACGCATCTGAACGAGTTGCCGACGCCGCGTCAAAAGGGCTTCAAACATCTGAGCCTCGGTTGAAGGGAGCTCGCGCAACGGAGGCTTCAAAGCTTCGCCGAAGTGAGCCAAGAGATGTGCATCAACCCCATCGGTCTTGGCCAATTGGCCAGTGGCCTTTGCGAAGTCGCGGGCTTGGCGAGGGTTGACTACGCAAACCGGCAAACCAGCGGCAGCCAGGTGGGTTGCAATCAGGGTTTCCAGCCCCCCGGTTGCTTCAAGAACGATCCGAGTAGGAGCCAGTTCGGTAAGCTTTTCAACCAAAGCTGGAAACTGCTGAGGATCATGCTTGATCGACCAGTGTTGGCCGGAGGGACGAACGGCTAAGTCTAGTGAGTCTTTGGAAACATCGATGCCAACGAAGCAGATCGGAACAATGTTAGACATGAGCAAATCTCCTGTTAAGTTCCCAGTCTTGCAATACGGGTTCTACTGACCCGGGCAACTGTTCGGGTTACTCTTTGGGACGGCGTGGCGACCACGGCTCCGCGACGGTCTAAACGACCAAGACGCCAACGGTCTACCACGCCGAGCTGGTTGACACCGGAGTTCCTTATCAAAGGTGAATTGAACATACAAGACGCCGAGCCGCGTAGTGTCCTAATAGTGTGTGTCTGACTCTTTTCTAATAGCCCAGGCGTTCACGCCTGGGACCGGAGGCCACAATTGTCGCCCAGCCCCTTTGAGGGGCTTCAGACCTGGCTTAGCTAAACACGAAGCCGCCTGAAGACGGCCAGGGTAATGGAGCTATCCCCAGGCGTAAACGCCTGGGCTACTGGAAAAGCTCCGCGGCCTTCCCATATCCAGCCACTCACTAATAGGACACTACCCCGAGCCGCAGAGGGTTACGCACAGAAAACACGTGTGTTAGTATCACCCTTCATCGATGCCAAACAAAGAAGAACATACCAAGACCGACAGACTGAAGCAGAAGCTCTTGCGCGGAATTGGAAGGGCCATCGCCGACTTCAGCATGATCGAAGACGGCGACCGGCTGATGGTTTGTCTGAGTGGCGGGAAGGACAGCTACACGATGCTCGCGCTGCTGAAGGACTTGCAGCGGCGCGCGCCTGTCCGGTTCGAACTGCTCGCCGTGAATCTGGATCAAAAACAGCCCGGCTTTCCGGCGGACGTCTTGCCGGCTTTTCTGAAATCCCAGGGGCTGCCATTTCGAATCATCGAGCGCGATACCTATTCCGTAGTGACTTCGGTTATCCCGGAAGGCAAGACAATGTGCTCGTTGTGTTCGCGGCTGCGGCGCGGAATTCTATACAACGTCGCGGTCGAAGAAGGCTGCTCGAAGATCGCGCTTGGCCACCACGCCGACGACATCCTCGAGACGTTTCTGCTGAATCTGTTTTTCAGCGGCTCGCTCAAGGCGATGCCACCCGTACTTCGAAGCGACGACGGCCGCAACATGGTTATTCGCCCGCTCGCCTACTGCTGGGAGTCGGATATCGCCGCCTTTGCCCAGGCTCAAGACTATCCAATCATTCCATGCGACCTGTGCGGCTCGCAGGAGAATCTCAAACGCAAACGAGTCAAGCGGCTGATCGATGAGCTTCAGGCCGAGATCCCGAACGTGCGGCACTCGATGCTGCGCGGGCTCGCGAACATCCATCCGTCTCAGTTGATGGACGCGCGGCTGTTTGATTTCGGCGCGCTTTCCGCCAACGCGAATCTTGCGGACGAGTTGGACGCAGCGCTCGGTCACGCCGAGACGATGGCTTTCAGTCTGGCGCCCGTCACTCTCAACGGCGTCAGTTAACCGCGCGCCTCTTCGGTTGAGCCGATGACAACTCCCGCCGAGCCGCTCACCGAACCAACTGACAAACACGGCGCATCCAATCGCGCGACCACCGTCAAATGGTTCGTAGTCATCCTCGCCCTCACCTTCATCCTGCGCATAACCTATGCCGGACATCTCTACGAAGACGATGGCTTATGGTTCACCGCGGGCGAGGAGATTCTGCGTGGCAAGGCATTGTACCGCGAGATCTACTTCGATAAGCCGCCGGGTCTTGCGCTGGTTTATGCGGCGTTGTTTTGGATCTTCGGGGCGCACATCCTGACGATTCGATTGTTCACGATCCTCTACACCGTCGGTGTCTCGGCGGTTCTTTACAAGTTCGGCGCGCGGCTCTACGACAAGCGCACAGGGCTGCTGGCGGCGGCGATGTTCGCGGTATTCAGCACGACCTATTCGGCCGGACACTTTCAAGGCCTCAACACCGACCTGCTGATGGTGCTGCCTTACACAGCGGGGGCGTTCTTGATGCTCGGCTCGTTTTGCTGGTCCGGTGGTGAGAGAACGAAAGCCGGGTGGCTCGCTGTTGCTGGAGGCGCGCTTGTGGGAGTCGCGTTTCAGATAAACCCAAAGGGCGCGTTTGACCTCATCTTTTTTGCGGTCGTGCTCGCAACATCGCGAGTGCGGCGGAAGCGCGAGGCGGCCGCGGAGCGCTACGCTCCGCCGCAAGACCAGTTCGCAACGTCCCGGCGGCAATCGGTTTCGACGGTTCGGCTTTTTTGTTTTGCGGCTGCGGGGTTCGTCGCGGCATCCCCCCCGTTTCTGGCGTACGTGGCGTTTAGGAGTTCGCTCGGCAGCTATTGGTTCTACGTTTGGGATTGGGGCGCTAGGTACGGCAGCTACTACGGGACCGGCGCGACGTTGCTTGCGACGTTGAGCCGAAGCGCCGGGTACTTCGCGGTCAATAACACGTTGCTTGTCACGCTGGTCTTTGTCGCCGCATCCTTTTTCCCCAAACGCAAACTTCTAACCGGGCAGGCTCCAGCCGATGCCGCCGGCGTGAGATCGGCTTCAGAGGCCAGTTTGACGGCGCGCGAACATGAGTCCGACGCGATCCTGCTGATCTGGTTTTTGGTGTCGTTTGCAGGCGTGATGCTCGGCGGCAGGCTCTTCCCGCACTATTTCTTTCAAATTCTGCCGAGCCTTTGTCTGATCGGCGCGAGCGGCCTGTTTGCCATTGTGAAATCGCTGAAGGCGCGCAGCCCCAGTCTCAAGCGAGCTATGACCGCACTGATTGCCGTTGGCTTTCTCTTCACGCTCGTTCGGTTTCATGGCCGGAGCGCAATGCTGCTTGCGGACTGGGTGCGAGGAACGAGGAGCGAAGCCAACACGCGCTGGTACCACGACGTGAGGAACCGCGAGGAGAGGCTGGTGGCCGAAGCAGTGACCGGGCGGAGGGAAGATAATTCAACAAACGGCGACGGTGTTGAGACCCTTCGAGCGGGCGGACCTCGAAGCCATCCAGCCGATGGCTCGGCTGACTATCTTTTTGTGTGGGGCTACCGTCCGGAGATTTACTACTGGTCCGGACTGCTGCCCGCGTCGAGGTATTTGAGCACGCAGCCGCTGACCGGCGTACCGGCCGATGTTCATTACTTCGGCGATGACTACAGGTCGCTGCTTCCGGAAGAAGCGACTTCCGCTGCGCGTCTTGAGCTTGCGCGCGATCTCGAAGAGACACGGCCCAAGTACATTGTTGACGAGATTGGGTTCTTCAACTCAAGTCTTTCGATTCAGAGTTATCCCGAGTTGCGAGAGTTGATGGGCGCCTATAAGCCGCTCGGCGCGACGGGTCGCTTCTTCATTTACATGAGAAAGGAATTCTCGAAGAAGCACCGATTGAGACAGGTGAGACCCGATTGACCGGGACCGGATCTATTGCGCAGTCCATTCGGCGAGGATGTCGGCTAAACGGACTCGATCGCCGAGCAGGCAGGCATGACCCGCGCGCGGAATGAGTCGCACGGTGGCATTCGGCATGCGCGCCGCCATCGAGCGGGCCTCTCGAGCAGAGGGAACGAGCAGATCTTTTTCTCCAGCGATGAACAGGGTCGGCGCGTGGATGTCAGCAAGCCGGTCTTCGAGGTCAAGCTGTGCGATCAACCTCAAACGCTGCGTGTAGTCGTCGCGCCTGACTGTGCTGATGGCTTTGAAGAATCGTCGGCGGTCTTCAGCTTTAACGCCGTCGGCCCGCAAAGCCACCAGGTTGGCCGTCCTTCGAACAACCGAGGTCGCCCAGAACGGTAAAGCGGAAGCGAGTAGAATCCCAAGTTTGATTTTGAAGCGACCACGAAACCGCGCAAATGAGTTGACGATCACCAGCCGCTCGACCATGGCGGGATAGCGGAGCGCAAAAGCGAACGCCACGCCTCCACCGAACGACTCGGCTACGACGGTCGCTCGCTGTCCTCCCGAATCTCGGATGATCGCTGCGGCGTCGTCGGCAAGATCGTCGTAGGTAAAACGCCCGGCATCTCGCGAGCGAAACGTCACGACGCGGTACGAGCGGGAAAGCTCTGTAGCTTGTTTGAAGAACAGCTCACCGGTTCCGTCCAGGCCCGGGAAATAGATTAGCAGCGGCCCGGCGCCTTCGCTTCGATACTTCGGCACGCGGGCGTTTGACGTCGCTTGATCGATGCCTTTCCTTTCTCCGCTTTCAGGCTTGTCGTCTCGCGCCGTCAGATACTCGGGAACTGCCGGCTCGGCGCCCTGTTGTCGCGCCGGGACTGACTGGGATCCCACTGCGACCACGAGACAGATTCGCAAGGCAGCCGAAAGCGCTTCCGAGTTGGCCATACTGCACGCCTTAACCTATTGTCCCTTGTCGATCTCTTCGAGAATCCGCTCGGCGGCCGCGCGGGGCTCTGAACTGTCGATGATCGCCCGGCCAATAACGATGAAGTCAGCGCCATCGCGAATTGCGTCCGCCGGCGAAGCTACGCGCTTCTGATCGCCCTTCTCGGAGGAGCCCGGCCGAATTCCCGGGGTTAGGATGATAAACCGCTCGGCGGTTATGCACTCGCGGATCAACCGAATCTCATGCGGCGAGGCAACGATTCCGTCGAGCCCTGAGTCTTGGGCAAGCACCGCCAGCCTTACGACTTCAGAGCTTAGATCGGAGGTTATACCAACGTCGGCAAGGTCACCTTTGTCCATGCTCGTAAGCACCGTGACTCCAAGCACGGCCGGCCGAGTGATCCAAAGCAGACCCCGATCGCCAACCGCGTGAGCGGCCGCGCGCATCATCTCCGCGCCGCCCAAGGTGTGCACGTTCAGAATGGAAACACCCAGACGCGCAGCCGACTCGACAGCGCCCGCCACGGTGTTAGGTATGTCGTGGAATTTGAGATCGAGGAAGACTCGCTCACCCGAGGTCACTATCTCGCGCACGAGTTGGGGACCTTCAGCAGTGAAGAGCTGGCTGCCGATCTTGAACATCCCAACCAGTCCGCTCAACTCTTCCGTCAGGCGAAGCGCGCTCGACCGGTCCGGAACATCCAACGCGACGATCAACCTGTCCTTCGCGCTGATACGCTCGTTAGGGTTGTCCATTGGCTCAGGCTCTGTGGTGCGACTTCTCTAAGTTGCGTTACCGACTATAGCCCGCGGGTGATCGACGATTCAAGGAAGGGGTTGGAACAAAAACGCGACCCAAAGCTACGCGCGCAATAGCGCGTTTTGCTTCCGGCTAACCGCAGATTGCAACCTGGGCGTTTAGCAACAGCGCGCGAGGCAGCAGAGACTTCAAGCTCTTCGCGCGGCACGAAGCGCTTCGGAGTCAGCGCTGGACGGCCGTACCTCTTCGAGTACTCGGTTGACGGACGCATCCTGCCCCATTTTGATCACGCCGTTAAAGACCGCGCCTTCTTCAACGAGCAGCACCGGAGTCATTACATCGCCGTGGACGCGCCCGGTGCTCCGGACCTCGACCTTTGATCTGGCGGTCAGGTTTCCCTCAACTGAGCCGTGAACGACGCAGACGCCGACATCGATCTGAGCTTCGAGTTGGCCCGTTTCGCCGATGATCAACGTGCCGCCATCCGACGAGAGCTTGCCCGAGACCTTACCATCCACCTGAAGCCGATCGCTGAATGCGATATCGCCGGTGATTTCTATGCCACGCCCTATCCATCCGAACTCAGAGTTGCCGTTTTCGCCTTTAACTAGTTTCATCGCGAGTCATCCCCATCTTTGAAGTTGTCAGCGCCCGGTCGTTGCGAGCGCTTCCTCCGGGTGAGGTTGCTGCGTTATCCGGAAGTGAGCGTGCAAAAAAATCTTTGCCGAAAATCAGGGGCCGTCAGGGCAGACAGGTTTATACGCTGAGCACTACTGGAAGTCAAGGTTCTGTCCCGGTGAGCACCGGCGCGCGATTTGTCCGGTCTGAGAATTCAGGTTGGGAGATCGAGCCGTCGCGCGATCAGCCGAGCGTGAGGGAACCGGAGAGCGAGCTGATGCTTTCCAGTTTGTGCTGGTCGCAATAAGCCGAGAGGCCTTCGATTACCTTTATCGTAACGGTTGGGTCGTAGTAGTTGGCGGTTCCGATCTGGACAGCAGTCGCTCCCGCTATGATGAACTCGAGCGCATCGCTCGCCGAAGCTATTCCCCCAATCCCGATCAGAGGAATATTCACTGCCGCGGCCACTTCCTGCACCATTCGAACGGCAATTGGGCGAATTGCGGGGCCCGACAGTCCACCCGTCCCGTAGCTTAAACGCGGGCGCCTCGTGTTCACATCGATCGAAGTTCCGACGATGGTGTTGATCAACGAAAGCGAGTCAGCGCCCGCCTCGGCGATTGATCGAGCCACGAGCGACACGTCGGTGACATTAGGGGAAAGCTTCACGATGAGCGGTCGCGACGATGCGAGTTTGGCTTTTTCGGTAAGCCGCGCCGCCGCGACTGGAGAGTTCCCGATCACACTGCCGCCCTCTTTCACATTCGGGCAAGAGATGTTCAGTTCGTAGGCGGCGATTCCTTCGCCGTCGTTGAGAATCCGGATCGCTTCGATGTAGTCGTCATCCGAGTACCCGAACACATTGGCAACTACAACCGTATCGAAGCGCCTGAGCATCGGCAGTTTTTTCTCGACGAAAGCTCGTGCACCCACGTTTTGAAGCCCGATCGCATTGAGCATCCCGCCGTGCGTCTCCACTATTCGAGGCGGCGGATTGCCTGCCAGCGGGCGAGCCGACAACCCTTTTGTCGAGAACCCGCCAAGCCGGTTCAGATCGATCAACTCGGCGAACTCGAGCCCGTAGCCGAACGTGCCCGAAGCACCCATCACAGGATTGTTGAACCTGATGCCCGCAATCTCTACGGCGAGTCTTGGGTCGTGCGTGATCGGAGTTTGCATTCGGCTTGTCCGTTACGAATGTGTCATAGGGTTGACGTTCCACTCGATCGTTCTGGCGGAAAAGATTGGACCATCGATGCACACCCGCTTATACGAGTCGTAGCCAGGCGGACCGTCTGTGTTGACTGCAACGACGCAACCAACGCAAACGCCGAATCCGCAACCCATCGGCGCTTCAAGCGAGACCAGACAAGAGACACTTGAGCGAGCTGCGATCTCTGCGACTCGGCTCATCATCACCCACGGCCCGCACGCATAAATCGTTGCTTGACTGAAAACATCCTCGTGCAGAAGTCGCTCGAGAGGACCAGTGACAAAGCCACGTTCGCCAAGGCTTCCATCGTCGGTTGTGATTGTCAGCGACACCCCTAGAGCGCGAAAGTCTTCAAGTCCGCAGCCTCGCGCCGTGGCCTCATCGCGGGCGCCAAACAGCACCTCCGTTTCGACGCCTTGCCGGGCTAGCTGTTCGCAAAGCATCAGGAGCGAAGCGGACCCGATACCGCCCGCGACCACGATCGCGCGATCCGTTTGGCCGCCGGCCGTCTGGGCAGGGCCGTCAACTGGAGCTTCGGGATAGACTGGCCAGCTATTGCCGAGCGGGATCAGAGCTTCGACCTTTGAGCTCGGAACACAACGCGCAAGAGTTTCGGTACCTCGGCCCAGGACCTGGTACAAAAAGCTCAGCTGGTTTGATCCTAATTGACGGTACACAGCCAGCGCTCGTCTTAGCAGAGGCTCGAACGATCCCTCCGGTCGGAGCATCGCGAACTGTCCGGCGCGTGCTTCAATCTGACGCTCGAAGGAAAGAACCAACAACCGATAGCCTGGCGACACTTCCTCGTTGCTTTGAACTGTTGCTACGGTTTCTATCATTCTGCTTTGAGCGGAATGCCGCGTCGCGGACAACCGCTCGTTACGTCGCACAACACGATGCGCAGGCGCCGCGTACTCAGATCCAACTGCGCGGGCAGAGTGTACCAAACGCAGTCGCGTCGGCTCAACGATGACCCCCTGGGAGCGCAGGCATCCTGCCTGCCTTCTCGCGCAACGCTAAGCAGCAGGCAAGGATGCCTGCGCTCCCAGGCAGGAGGCTTGCTTGCAAAAGTGACTTGCGATCAATATTCTCGATGATCGATTTCAGCCAACCCAAGAGGACGGAGAACCGATGGTTACCGCGAATGAAATAGTCAGCCGAGTCGAGCAAAGCGTCAATTCCGGCGCGTCACGTGACGCAGTGCTGCGTGAGGCGGTCAGCGTTCTCAAGCGGGAGCGCAAGCATTACAACTGGGTCGGCATCTACTTGTTGGAAGGCGATACGCTGGTCTTGCACAACTACCTCGGCAAACCGACCGACCACACTCACATTCCGGTGGGAAAAGGCGTTTGCGGCGTAGCCGTGGCTCAAGGCGCCAATCAGATCATCGGCGACGTCACGAGGCTTGACAACTATCTCGCTTGCAGCGCGGAAACGCGCGCCGAGATAGTGGTGTTGATCAAGCGAGACGGCCAGATACTCGGCCAAATAGACATCGACAGCGATCTGGAAGACGCCTTCAATCACGAGGACGAAGCTCTGCTCAGCGATGTTGCCGACCTGCTTGCTCGCCGCTGGTAGCCGATCATTAGGCTGGCGTTCATCCTCGCGAGCGGTAGCGCGCTGTTTGGCCTTGGAAAGCCCACACTATTTCGTGTGACCTCATCCCATAACGAGAGTCGCCCGACTGTCCTGGACCTCGATCATACCGAATAACCTCAAGCATAAGTCGACTTAGTTGACAGCTCGCGGTGCGCCTGTCGATGGCATACCAGTCGCTCTGACCCATCCTGGGACTCTGGTCGGCATTAAGGGAGTCAAGAGCCAAGGGAGGATTGAGAATGGCTACCAACGCTATTTCGCTTGAGTCGGATGCTGGTTTGTCTGCGGCGCTTTCGGGCGACGCGATGAGCGGATTCGAAAACCTGTATCGCAAACACTACCGTAGAGTTTATTCCATCTGTCTGCGAATGACCGGCAGCGTAGCCGAAGCTGAAGACCTGACTCAGGAAGTCTTCATTCAGTTGAATCGAAAGCTCGGTTCGTTTCGCGGCGAGTCAGCATTCACCACCTGGCTCCATCGGCTGACTGTCAATCAGGTGCTGATGTACTTCCGAAAGCGTTCCGTGAAGTCCGAACTAACCACCGACGACGGCGAGATGCCCGACTCAGTCGATCCTTTTACTATCAACCCCGGGGCGATGCCAATCGTGGATCGCATAGGCCTCGAAACCGCCATAAAGCAACTTCCTCCAGGGTACAGAAGCGTGTTTGTCCTTCACGATGTAGAAGGCTATGAGCACGAAGAGATAGCCAGGATGCTTGGCTGCAGCGGCGGCACATCGAAGTCGCAGTTGCACAAGGCCAGACTCAAGCTCCGCAAACTGCTCCAACAACGCGCCCAAGCCGCTTAACCTTTCCCACGGATGGCACACGAGCGCGCTCGATTTCTCCAGCAAATCACATAAGAGGGGCGGCCACCGAGGGCCGCCCTTACTTGATGGCGCATCCTGCCTTTGTGCCTTCGTGTCTTTGTGTTTAAGCTACTCCGCATGATCCCTAGGCCGTTCATCAAGTGCCTTCCAGTCTTTCTGACAATTCTCGCCGCCGCGAGTGCGAGTCCTTGCTTCGCGGACGATTTGAATCGAGAGCAGTTGATTGCTTCGGCAAGGGCGGGCGGCGACTACCTGATTCGAATGCAAAAGCAGGACGGCAGCTTTCACTATACCTACGACGCCCTTCAGGACCGCACCGGCTCAGAGACCTATAACATCCTGCGCCACGCAGGCACGGCGTACGCGCTGCTCGATCTCTACGCAACAACGCGCGACCAGCGTTATCTGGATTCAGCGCATCGCGCGATTGTGTTTCTGAAAGCCCGGTTCCGCCCCGCACGCGGCAACCGCAGTTCTTACGTGCTCGACTTCGATGGAAATGCCAAACTTGGCGCGAACGGACTGGCGCTGATCGCGCTCGCCCGTCAGCTCGAGCTTGATCCCAAACGCGGCGACCGTGCGAGCGCCGAGCGCCTTGCCTATCTGATCCTGTCGCTTCAGCGTAAGAATGGCTCGTTCGCAAGTTACTACCGCCTTCACGGCAAGGAGCCGGCACGCGTGTCGCTTTACTACCCCGGGGAAGCAATGCTGGGGTTGGTGCAGTTGTTCAAGTTGAACGGCGATCGCCGGCTGATTGAAGCAGTGCGTCGAGGAGCGGATCACCTGATCGCTGCCCAGCGGAACATGGATGAGCTTCCAGATGACGCGTGGCTGATGCAGGCACTCGACGGTTTGCACCGAGTACGAAAAGTACAACGGTATGCCGATCACGCTATCGCTCTCGCCGAGTCGATGATCGCTGCGCAGTACACGGCGGAGAGCCGGCATGCTGGATACATAGGCGGCTTCGGCCCTGGGCGGCCGCGCGCGACTCCGGCTGCGTCGCGGTCTGAAGGAATTGTTGCGGCTTATCGTATGGCTCGCGCGACCGGTGACGCTCGTGCGACACCGATCGGAGCGGCACTAAAGTTGGCGGCTCGCTTCCTTCTCTCGCAGCAGTTCGATATCCACGACACGAGTCTTCTCAAACCAGCGCTCGCGGCAGGCGGCTTTCGCGAGAGCGCGACTTCCTGGCAAGTGCGAATCGACTATGTTCAGCACAACATTGCGGCTCTTCTGGGAATAGCCGAAGCGCTCTACTGAGCGGATTTCCGATTGCCGATTTTGGATTTTGGATTGCGGACTGTGGACTGTGGATTGCAGATTGTGGATTGCGGACATAAAATTTGCCGCGATGTCAGATAGTCGCCAGCGCCAAATCCAAAATCCAAAATCCAAAATCCAAAATCGAGAGTCCGCAATTCCTTCTGCCCTATTCATCGATCGTGATGGAACCATCAACGAAGACTCCGGCTACCTTGCAACGCCCGACGAACTGATCATCTATCCGTGGGTCGCCCAAGCTGTGAGGCTCATCAATGAAGCGGGACTCATGGCGATCGTGGTGACGAACCAGTCTGGCATCGCTCGCGGGTTGTACACTGAAGACCAGCTTCGCGCGATTCACGATCGAATGATCGGCGAGCTTCAAAGAGAAGCCGCGCGGATAGACGCCGTTTACTACTGCCCGCATCACCCCGACTACGGCGGCAAGCGATACAGAAGAGAGTGTGAGTGCCGAAAGCCTCAACCAGGGATGCTTCACGCTGCCGCTCGCGAACACAACATCGACCTCGCGCGTTCCTGGGTGATCGGTGACAAGGCCAGCGACATCAACCTGGCAGCAAACACCGGCGCGCGAGGAGTACTGGTGCTGACTGGCTACGGAAGCGAGACGCTCGCGCATCGGGAGCGCTGGCCTTGCGAGCCCGAGATGGTAGCGGACAACTTGCTGCACGCGGTCCGGCTGATCCTTGACGCCCGGTAACTGCGCCGCTAGGTTGAACCCTTGTACGGGCGGGCCCTCCGTTGGCCGCCCCTCGATGAACGTGTTTCGGGCGTGGCTCGACCGCTATGCAAGGGCGGCCGCGGAGTGCCGCCCGTACAACTATTCGCGACCAATGCTGACGTTACTCAACATCTCAAACTTCGCGTTGATCGACGAGCTGCGCGTCGAGTTCGACAATGGCTTGAACCTGCTCACCGGCGAAACCGGATCGGGCAAATCGATCATTGTCGATGCGCTGGGCGTATTGATCGGCGGGCGGTTCACGTCTGACCTCCTTAAGTCAGGCAAGCAGAACGCGTCAGTCGAAGGGCTGTTCTCCGTGCCGCGAACCCCGCAGCTTGAACAGAAGCTCCGCGACGCGGGCATCGAGGCGGACGGCGAACAGGCAATCGAGATCGTTATTCGCCGCGAACTGGCTGCCGGCGGCAGAAACAAGATCTTCATCAATCACCAACTTGCGACCCAATCGCTGCTTCGCGAGTTGAGGCCGTTCCTCGTGGACATTCACGGACAGGGCGATCAACAGACGCTCTTTGACCGCGAGACTCATCTCGAGATGCTCGATGCGTACGCGGGCGTCGGTGCCCTGCGCAAACAGACCGGGATCCTGCACGAGAAGCTTGTCGCGCTCAGTGACGCGCTTGATTCGCTGCGCAGCGACGAAGCCGAGAAGCTTCAGCTAGTGGACATACTTCGATTCCAGATCGAGGAGCTCGAGCGGGCCGAGCTTGCGGTGGGAGAAGACGAGCGCCTGGAAGCAGAACGCCGCCGCTTGATGAACGTTGAGAAGCTGACCACGCTCTGCACCGAGAGCTTCGACTCGCTCTACGACGATAGCGATTCGGCGATTGCGCGAATCAGCCAGGCGGCGCGTCGCGTCGAACAGCTCAGCGAGTTCGAGTCGAGCTTTCGAGGGTACCTGGAGGGTATCGAGTCGTCGCGCGCGTTGCTGGAAGATCTCGCGGCCACGCTTCGCGATTTCGCGGCGGGGCTCGAGTTTCAGCCGGGGCGGCTTGCCGAAATTGAAGACCGGCTTGCCGAAGTCGCGCGCTTGAAGCGAAAGTACGGCGGGTCGATCGAAGGCGCGCTCGAACACCTTGCGCGTTCTCAGGACCGGCTGCGGCGCATCGAGCAGTCGGACGAACGCGAGCTCGAGCTGCGCGCTGAGCTAAAGTCTGCTCTCGAGAGCTATCTGAAAGTCGCGAGCAAACTTCACGGCGAGCGTGAACGGTCGGCAAGGAAGTTCGAACGCGCCGTCGAGCACGACCTCGCCGAGGTTGCGATCGACCACGCGCGTTTCAAGGTTCAGATTGACGCGCCGTCCGACGCTGAGATTGACAGCGAAATCGATTCCGCCTTCTTCACCGCGCGAGGTATCGATCGCGTCGAGTTCCAGTTCTCGGCAAACGTGGGTGAATCGGCGAAGCCGCTGGCGAGGGTCGCATCAGGCGGCGAGGCTTCGCGATTGATGCTGGTGCTCAAGACGGTGGGCAGCGCTTCGGAGTTCCCGCGCACGATCGTGTTCGACGAGATCGACAGCGGCATCGGCGGCCGAGTAAGCGAAGCGGTCGGCTTCAAACTCAAGAAGCTCTCGGAGAAAAACCAGGTCTTGTGCGTGACGCACCAGGCGCAGATCGCTCGGTTTGCCGAAGCTCATATGCTGGTTCGGAAGGAAGCGGCTTCCGGACGCACTGAAGTGAGCATCGACCGGCTTGACCGGCGGGGCCGCGTCGAGGAGATAGCGCGAATGCTCACTGGCGCCGAGATAACGGAAAGCGCCCGCCGCCACGCTCGCGAGCTTCTGAAGGTCTAGTTGATGGAGCGAAGCGTGCAACGTTCTATGTGATAACCTGGCTCGGGTAGTGTTCGGTTCTTGCGTTGCTGAATCTGAGAAAGTCTTTCCGGCCTCGAATCCCCATGTTATTGACTTAGGCAGCGGCGGCAAGCATTTCTATAAACTGGTCCGGTCGAGACCAATAGGCAACCTCCGATAATTCGCTAACCAACTCTATGTCCTCGTGTGTCCAAACATCAACCGTATCGTCAAACAGGGAAACAAACTTGTTACCCTCGGGTCCTATCTTTAGATGACTTAGATCAAACCAGCCCGCGACTGTATGGTCGACAATGCCTCTCACCGTTCCTTTACTAGCGGTACTGAGAACATTGACCAAAGAGCTACGTTGTGGCGCTCGAACATGAAAATCAATACGCCAGACTTTACCTGAGCGGCCTGGCAATTGTTCCGGGCGGTAAAATGGTAGGGCACGCTCATGAAGCAATTCTGCAACTTCATCACTAACGGTTTCCGCTGTTCTCTGTCTGAAGGTAAATGAGAGATCGGCGACCCTGATTGCTGCCTGCGCGAGACGCGTGACGACCTGAGCCATGTTGTCCTGTTCATGGACGCGCAAGGAAAGCATGCCTCTATAGAATCCGATACCGTGGTTCAAGCAAATATCTTCAACAAGCTGGTTTTGTTTAATGCTTCTCCTAGGAGACAAGGTTTGAGACCGAAGCCAGCGCATTGTTTCGCCTAAATCGGTTAACGTCACATCTTGCCCATTAGTGGCCAAATAGAGATCAATAATATCTCCATCGGGATACAGAAAGGGCGTGCGTATCTGTTGATAGCCCTTAACTGGCGAGCAAATGAATAACTCGTTAACGGTGCGTGCTATCTTTTCACAAGGCGTCATGGGAAGACTCCTGCCTGCACTGGGGCTGGCGGCTCCAGCGCCCCGTTATGACTGATGTTAAACGACTCGCAAAACTCCTGCCAGACCGCGACGGGATCACTAGCACTTGCAATTATCCAATCAGCGGCCACGGCCACATGATCACCCAGCATTTCATTCCAAATATGACAATGCCGATCGCCCCCAACGTTTTGACAGGTTGGATTATGATGATCGCTTCCAAGGTCGAGCCGAAAGACACAACCTACACCGCGAATTACGACGACATAGCTGAGCTTATCAATCAGGCCGTTGTATGTGCCCATCGCAAACATTGAATATCCCGTTTGAGACTGGACTTCAGCCCTAAACTGCACCGCAGGCGAGTGATCTTCGTCGTCAGACCACCTAATATCAGGATGAATCTCCTTATCCGGGCTCTCACGAATCGCTGTGAATTCGGCCTGATTCATAATAGAGGCATGAGTGCGGGCCGAATAATATCATGCGTTGTCAAATTCCCCATAACAGAATCGGTGCGATTAAGAGATGAAGGGAACTTGAATTTGCCGATGTGTAGCGGTTTGATCAGCAACGCAAGAACCGAACAATACCCTGGCTCGCGAATCTCTTGCAACAAGCTTACCTTGTGTTAGACTAGCGCCCATGTTTTCATCTCTGCGGCTTGCTCGCTGATCGACGCACCGGACCGCCAGGCAGGCCGAAGAAATCTAGTTCTTGGAGAACAAGATGTCAGACGAAGACGGATTGAACCTAACTGCAGAGGAACGTCGTGCGGCAGAAGACCGTCGCAAGGGAGACCGGCGCAAGGATAACCTCGGTCCGCCGCCCGCCGAGTCCGAACGTCGTAGCGGGGGCGAACGCCGCTTATTTGACCGGCGCGTCCAGGGATCGACTACCGGTCAGTTGCTGATCGAGGTGGGACGGTTCGCTGCTGAAAACATGGTGTTTCGCCAGAAGAGCAATAAGGCCGCCGCCCGCCGCGCGCGCAAACACCTCTCGCAGGTCATGAAGCTTGCCAAGCAACGACGAGCCGAGATCTCCTCCGAGATAAAGGGAGTCGCCGGCATTGTAAGCGCCGAGGCCGACGATGATTCCGGAGACGACGAGTAAGCTGCGCGCGGTGCTGCTCGCTTTTCTACAAACACTGCAATCCTCCGGAGCGCCCCACCAACCCATTTCACATTCAGAGCTTTCCCTCCAACGCTCGTCTCAGTCTCTGCAAGCATCGCGCGCGGTTTGGCCCAAGCGAGTTCCGCGGGATTCCTGCCCGTCGCGCAATCTCCGCATAGCTCACCTCGTCTTTGCTGTAGAAGAGCAGGGTGATCAACAAGCGGCATCGCTCGTTGAGGGCGGCAACCGCGTCGCGCACCGCCTGCTGGTTCTCGAAGCTTATTTGCTGCTGTTCAGCATGGGGCGCGGAAGACTCGAGATTGTTGAGTATGTCGCGATCGTACTCTTCGCCGTAGATCGAGGGCTGAGTCTCGCGCCGGCGCTTCTCTGCGAGCCGCCAGCACTCACGGGTGGTTATGGTCATCAGCCACGAGCTGACCTTCGCGCGATTGCGCAGAGTTGAAAGCTTCTGAAGCAGTTTGACGCAGACGGATTGAAAAATATCGGCGGCATCGACCGGCGAGAACCCCGCGCGAAGCGGAATCGAGTAGATGAGGCGCTGGTATCGGACTATCAAGGCCTCCCACGCCGAGGAGTCTCCGGCGAGACAGCGCTCGACCAGCGTGAGGTCATCGGCCGGCGTTGGCTCGACAGTCGTATCCGCGTCCGATTGCTCTGTCATTTGTGGCGTGGGGTTTCAGAACAAACTCACCTTTATGCGTAAATACTTCTTCGGGTCCTGCCGGAAGTCGTAAAGCATCTTAACCATTTCGGCGGTTGTTTGATTGAGATTGTTGTAAAGCTGCTCGTCGCGAAGAAGCTTGCCCGCCGAACCTTCGCCCTTGTCCAGCCGGTCGCTGATGCTCCGGAACGACGCAACCGTGGCTTGAACATCCTCGTGAAGTTTTTCGCTCTTGATCAACTTGCCGACGGTGCCTTTTCCGGCTTCGATGTCGGAGACTATTCGGTCAAACTTCTCGGCGGTCGAGTTGAGCTTTGCGACGATGTCGTTCGCCTGGCGATAGAGTTGATCGTCGTTTATCAGCTTGCCGAGCGTTCCTTTCCCGGCGCGAGCATCGCTGACTATGCCCTGAACGTCGCTGATCGAGGCGCGCAAATCGTCGTACAGCTTGGGATCGTTTATGAGCTTGCCGATCGTCCCTTCTCCCTTGCTTACCTTGGCGCCGAGTTGTTGGAATTCGAGCACAGTGCGATTCAAGTTAGTGTAGAACTCATCATCGTGAAGCAGCTTTCCAACCGTGCCCTTGCCTTGATTGATGTTGTCCATCACCTCCTGAAGCGCTTTCCCGACGGAGTTGAACTGAACCAGGATGTCGTTGGCGCCAGAGAAGACCTGCGCGAGTCCCGCCTGGTCGGCGCTCGGTATCTCGCCTCCGTCGGGCACGACCTCGGCGTTCTTCGTGCCCGCGGTTATGTCAACGACGTGATCCCCGAGAAACCCTTGCTGGGCGAGAACGGACTGCGAGTCCTTTCGAATGCGATCCTGAACGTCACGGGCATCGACATCGACAGTCATTGTGACCAGGATCGGCTTCTCGTCTTTGCTCGAAGGAATCCCGCCGAACTCGACCTTCGAGATCTTGCCGATGAGTTTGCCGGCGAGGCGCACTTCGTCGCCGTTCTTCAGTCCTTCGGCAGCCGCAAATCTGGTTCGATAGGTCAGTTTGCGTTTGAACAAGGAGATATCGCCGCTGACGCTAAGGATAAAGACGATCAATATCGTGATTGCGCCCACGGCCAACAAGCCGACTTTAAGCTCGGATAGAGTAGTCTTTGTTCGTGCCATAACATCTCCTCCACGCCGGTGGAAAAATCGGCCGTCCCTGGGTCGCGGCTACACGCGGAAAAAATCCCTCAGGTACGGGTCGTCGTTCCCCCACAGTTGTTCGTCGGTGCCACTGAAGATCACCCTGCCGTCCTTCAGCATAACAAAGCGAGTGTTGACCAGGCACAGCTTACTGTCCTCGCTGCGAAACTCGACCTCGCCGCGTTCGTTGATGGTCGCGAAGTTCGACGACAACTGCTTAATGTCCTCGATTCGGTGTGTCACGAAGATCGAACTGACGCCTTCCAGGTCTCGAAGCTTGATTGCAAGTTCGAGTATCGTCCGGGCGGTCGGTGGATCGAGCCCGGCTGTCGGTTCGTCAAACAGAATCACTTTGGGGCTGCCCACCAGCGCGCGAGCGATGCCGACTCGCCGGCGCATCCCGCCCGACAGCTCGGCCGGCATCATATTAACCGTGTTCTCGAGGTTCACGAAGCGCAGCATTCGGTTCACCGCTTCCTCGATTTCGTGTTCCGGCACTCCCTGTTCGAATAAACGGAAGCCAACGTTCTCATAAACCGAAAGCGAATCAAACAGCGCGCCTTCCTGGAAGACCATCCCGATCTTTCGGCGCTCCTCGGTCATCTCGTGCTCGGTCATCCGGGTAACGTCATCGCCGTCGATCAGAATCCGCCCGGATTGAGGTTTGATCAAACCCAGTACGAGCTTTAGGATCGTCGACTTTCCGGTGCCCGAGCCCCCCATCACGATCTTGGTTTCGCCGGGATTAACCGAGAAGCTGACGTCGTCCAGGATCTTCCGATCGCCGTACGCCATCGTTACGTTCTGGAATTCTATCGCTCTTTCGATTTGCTGACTCATGTCTAGCCGCTTTGAGTAAAGGCCTGGATAAACTTTTGAAGAAAGAAATCAGCCGCCAGTATCAATATGTCGGACACGACAACCGCCTGCGTCGTCGAGCGCCCGACTCCAACCGTACCGCCAGTCGTGCGAAGCCCGGCTCGGCAACTGACGACGCCTATCAGGAAGCCGAACGTCAGCGGCTTCGCAAGTCCTCCAACGATATCACTATAGCTCAGGCCGTTCTTCGCCGAGTTGAGATAAACGGTGCTCGGCACATGCATTAGCGTGCTTGCAACCGTCCAGCCGCCCACTGCGCCGATCATGTCGGCAACAAGCGTCAGCATCGGCGTCAGCAACATCAGCGCCAGCAGCCGCGGCCATACCAGCTTCTTGATCGGATCAGTTCCAAGCGCGCGCATCGCGTCGACTTGTTCGGAGACAACCATCGAACCAAGCTCAGCAGCAATGGCCGAACCGACTCGCCCCGCCAGCATCAACGCCGCGAGCACCGGGCCCATCTCTCGCACCAGCGAGGTCATAACCAACTCGCCGACTTTCGCGGTCGCTCCAAACGTCTTGAGAGTGGGCGCCGTGTTTAGCGCAAGAATTCCGCCTGTGAACGCGCCCGTCAACACGACGATCATCAGCGAGCCAACGCCGATCTGATCCATCTGGACCATGATCTCGCGAAAATAGCGCGGTTTTGACAGCGCGCGGCTAAAGGCCCGCCCAGCCATTAGTGTTGCTTCTTGAACTTCGAATATCGCCCGCAGGAGTGTGTTCATCCACCGATCTCTACTGGCTTAGTGTAGCAACACTTCATTGCTTTGAGTCCCGGGAAGCGAACGCCGCCGTCTAAGGGAAATTATGATGAAGGCTTCACGTGCCGCAGTCAAGGCAGAGGTCCGTGCAGCGTGGTTCTACTCTTGTACGGGCGGCTCTCCGTGGCTGCCCATTAGGTGCGCGCAGTACTCCTTCGGCCGAGGAGGAGCGGCCAAGGAGAGCCGCCCGTACAGGTTAGCATTTCAATCGCTACACTCCACTAATAAAAAAGGTACTTGCGCCACGATTCGTCGGCCCGCCCAAGATAGCGAATGATCTGCCGGTTGACGTGGAGGTTGTAGGCTTGAGGGCGGCGCAGTAACCGCATTCCAGCGGCCTCCGGCGACCGGTCACCCTTGCGGTTGTTGCAAGCGCGGCAGCAGGTGACCAGGTTGTCCCAGGCCGAATCTCCCCCGCGCGAGCGCGGATGGATGTGGTCGAGCGTCAGCTCTTGGGGCGGAAACACTCGCCCGCAGTACTGGCAGGTGTTGTGATCGCGCAGCAAGATGTTCTTGCGCGAGAGGCTCTTTCGTTCAAACGGTATGTGTATGTATTCGACGAGCCTGATGACCGATGGCAGCGGCATCGAGAACCGCGACGAGTGAAGCCAGCGAGGGGAACTCTCTTCGGCGTGGGCCACACCTTTGAGGATCAGCACCACGGCTCGGCGCGCGGTGCAGACATTGATTGGCTCGAAGGATGCGTTGAGGACTAAAACGCGCTCGTTCATTCTGGAAGCGAAATATAGCAAAAGGCGGCGACTGCTGGCCAGTGGTTGTTAGTCCGTAGTCCGTAGTCCGTAGTCCGTAGTCCGTAGTCCGTAGTCCGTAGTTCGTAGTTCGTAGTCCGTAGTTCGTAGTTCGGAGTTCGACTCAAAACGAGCTACTGACTACTGACTACGGACTACGGACTACTGACTATTCCTTCGGCAGTGGAGGCGGTCCCTCTGGAATGTAAGGTTTGTACACCTCACCCTTGGTCTTCGTTTTGAACTCAGCCTGGATAACTTCGCGCGTCTTGGCGTCTTCAAACAGATCGACCATCGTAGCCGCAAGCGCCTTCGCTGCCTGCGCCAGTCCCTTGTGGCCAATCGACATTCCTCCGCAAGCTACAACGGGCCACGCGTGCCACGGCGCGCCTTCAGGCGCAGTCGTCACCGACAAGTGCAGCGTCGGCACTATCCAGCTCACGTCGCCGACGTCGGTCGAGCCTCCGTCGGGATCGGCCTTTGGATCTTTCAGCGGTTGAATCGCGCCGTTCAATCCTTTTTCCCCGACCCCGGTTGCTCGCTGAATTGCCTTTGCGAATTCCTGTTCCTCCTTTGTGTATTGGATCGGTCCAAGCCAGGTCAGGTTCGCGTGAATGAGTTTGGCGCCCGCTATGTTCGCCAGCATCTCGTAGTCTCCGCCCTGCACGGTGACTTTTGATTCGACGCCCGCCATCAATCCCGCGCCTTCGGCAATCTTGCGAGCCCGCGCGAACACATCTTCAACACCTGTTCGCTTCGAATCCCGAATCCAGCACCAGACTCGCGAATACTCGGGCACCACGTTTGGAACATCGCCGCCTTTTTGAATGACATAGTGCATTCGAACGGTCGGCTTGACGAACTCGCGCATCCGATTCAGGCCCGTCGTGAAAAACTCGAGCGCCGCAACCGCGCTTCTCCCGTTCCAGGGATCGAAGGCCGCGTGCGCCGCTTTGCCTTTGAACTCGACGATAAAGTCGATGATCGCTTGCGAGCTATCGACATCGGCTCGCGTCTCATCTTCGGGATGCCAGGCGAGACAAACATCGAGGTCGTTGAACAACCCCTCGCGCGCCATGTAGATCTTGCCGCCAACGGCTTCCTCGGCGGGAGTCCCATAGAAACGAATCGTGCCCTTTAGTTTTCCGGCGGCGATCAGCTCTTTGACGGCGAGGGCGGCCCCGAGGCTTGCGGCTCCGAACAGGTTGTGCCCGCAACCGTGACCCGCGGCGCCGGCTTCCAGAGCCTCTTTCACGGGTTGAGCCTTTTGCGAGATGCCGGGCAGCGCATCGAACTCACCGAGGATTCCGATGATCGGCCGGCCTTGCCCGAAGCTCGCGATGAATGCTGTTGGCATGCCGGCGACTCCGCGTTTCACCTGAAAGCCCTGCTTCTCGGCGTAGTCCGCCAGCAGCTTCGACGAACGTGTCTCGCGAAGCGCCGTCTCAGCAAACCCCCATATCTGATCGCTCAGGTTGATGAGTTCTGCCTTGTGCTTCTCGATCGAAGCCACCGCTTCTTCTTTTTTCTTCAAGTCGGCGCCAGGGGTCGACGCGGGCGCGAACAGAAGCGAGAGAGTCAAAAGAGCAACGCCAACCAACAGCTTGTTCATTCGAAGTCCTTTCCCACAAAGTCAGTAGTCAGTAGTCAGTAGTTCGTAGTCCGTAGTCGTGTTCGTTTCGAGCTACTGACTACTGACTACTGACTACGGACTACGGACTACCCGCTCTACTTCGGGCGACTAGCTTGGCACTCGTCGCATGGGCATATCTCGCGAAGCCGCTCCCAGGTGTAGATCCCGTCATCGTGCCGATCGCTGAATGTGAACTTCACACCGTAGCGGCCAACGTGATCCGCCTTGAGAACCGTCAAGTCTTCAGACACGGTTCGCGGATCGAGGATGCGCAAGCCGGTTGTCTCGCTGACGCAGTTTGCGCACATGCATTCGGATCGAAGGTACTTGATCTGAAACACGCTGACGTGACTATCGTCCCAGCGGACAGTTATCTCATTCCCGCTTGTCTTTTTTATTTCGAGTGGAATCGGCGTCGGCATAAGGAAAGGCAGTCAGTAGTCCGTAGTTCGTAGTCCGTCCTAGTCAGTGGCCTGCGTCCGTGTCAGGCTACGGACTACCGACTACGGACTACGGACTACTTATGCTTCCACTTTGGCAACCGCTTGGCGACGAACGCTTCGATACCCTCTTGAGGGTCTTTGAGCGCCATCAGCTTGTTCAAGTAAGTGTCTTCGGTGCGCTTGAGCGCGTCGTTGAAGCCCAACCCCGACGCGTCGGTGATAGCCATGCGAGCTACCTCGAGGGTCGGCGCGCTCATCTGCCTAAGCTGCCCGAACACCTCCTCAGCCTTCTTCTCGAGCTCGTTCTCCTCTACAACGTGGTTCACCAATCCGGCCGCCAGCGCCGCTTCAGCCGTCAGCAGCTCCCCGGTCAGGATCATCTCGCGCGCCTTCTTTTCGCCGATGACGCGCGGAAGCATCACCGCGGCAACCGGCGGGAAAACGCCCAACTTGATTTCGGGCTGACCAAAGCGAGCCGAGCGAGTCGCAATCACGATGTCGGCAAACGCTACAAGCTCGCATCCGCCCCCAAGCGCCGCCCCCGCCACCAACGCAACGACCGGCTTCGACACCGTGTTTAGCGCGCGAAAGATTCCGTGAAAGCCTTCCAGCATCTGATAAACGGTCTCGACTCGATGCTCTTCGACCGAGACTCCAGCCGAAAAAGTATGAGTTGAAGCCTGTGCGGCGAACACGACCGCGCAGACGTCCGGCATCGTGAGCAAACTGTTGATCGCGTCAGTGATCTCTTTCGTCATCGAGATTGTGAACACGTTCAGCGGCGGCCGCGCGAAAGTTATCCGCGCGACGCGATCGGTCACCTCGAACTTAATGTCTTTGTACTTGGCCGCCATCGTTGACCGTACGGGCGGCCCTCCTTAGAAACCACTAGCTCGCGGATGGCTGGAGCTGGTAGC
>JBBPIE010000064.1:0-10827 GCA_038040485.1 Candidatus Onstottus arcticum | reverse complement strand
TTCTGCCTACATTGTTTGCATACCCACCTCGTGAGAGGTGGGTCGGTGATGCTTCGGCCTACAGAAGAGCGCTTCTGCCTACATTGTTTGCATACCCACCTCGTGAGAGGTGGGTCGGTGATGCTTCAGCCTACGATGAGACGCCACCGATCAAAAAGACGGCTCGCTCGAAGGCTAAGCATCAGGAACCCACCTCTCACGAGGTGAGTATGCCGCCGCACTGCGCTGCTCGTAGGCTACAGCATCAGGAACCCACCTCTCACGAGGTGGGTATGAAGCGGCACGGCGTTGCTCGTAGGCTACAGCATCAGGAACCCACCTCTCACGAGGTGGGTATGAAGTCCTTCAGGGGCGCTGACCGCGAAAAGATGACGCGCACCCCTTTCGAACCGTCAGATTGCGCGGCCGTTCGGGCGGTGTATATACTTGCCGTCCAACTCAGGAGGTCAACATGCATCGTCACGCACTCAAAACAACCTCAGTCCTAGTTGTGTCTTGTCTCTTGGTTCCGAGCGTTTTTTCACCCGCTGCGCTCGGTCAATCCAACGGCCACGACAAGTCTCGCACCCTGCGCGGCTATTCTGAGGCAAGCTCGAAGACACAGCGCGAGTGGGAAGAGAAGATGCGCGCAATCCCAAACCCCGACAACCTGCGCGACAACATGAAGCGGCTGTCGGCTGAGCCTCATCACGTCGGCTCGGCCTATGACAAACAGAACGCCGAGTTCATTCTCGAGCAGTTCAAGTCATGGGGCTTCAACGCGCAAATCGAAGAGTTCGACGTGTTGTTCCCAACCCCGAAGGAGCGCGTCGTCGAGCTGATCGAACCCACCCGCTTCCGAGCTCAGCTAAAAGAGCCTGAGATTGCGGAAGACCCTGACTCGGGCGACGCGGGGCAGCTACCGAGCTACAACGCGTACTCGGGCGAAGGCGATGTGACCGGACCGTTGGTGTATGTGAACTACGGCGTGCCCGGCGATTACGATCAGCTCGCGAAGCTGGGCATTGATGTGAAAGGCAAGATCGTGATCGCGCGCTATGGAGCAAGCTGGCGCGGAATCAAGCCGAAGGTAGCTTACGAGCACGGCGCGATAGGATGCCTGATCTATTCCGACCCG
This sequence comes from Candidatus Onstottus arcticum, assembly GCA_038040485.1. GTDB lineage: Bacteria > Acidobacteriota > Blastocatellia > UBA7656 > UBA7656 > Onstottus_B > Onstottus_B arcticum. Next base: position 9,710 of record JBBPIE010000064.1, on the reverse strand, counting down.
AAAGACGACGGCTACTATCAGGGCGACGTCTATCCGCAGGGACCGTATCGGCCCGAGCAAGGGGTGCAGCGCGGCTCGGTGATGGATATGCCCATTCATCCTGGCGATCCGCTGACGCCGGGACGGGGTGCGGTCAAAGGCGCCAAGCGCATCCCGCGCGAAGAAGCGGAAGTGATAATGAAGATTCCGGTGCTGCCGATCTCGTACGGCGACGCGCTGCCTCTTCTCAAAGCTCTCGGCGGCCCGGTAGCGCCTGACGCGTGGCGCGGCGCGCTCCCGATCACTTATCACATCGGCAGCGGGCCTGCTCGCGTGCATCTGAAAGCGACGTTCGATTGGTCGCTCAAGACTCTCTACGATGTGATCGCGCGAATAGACGGCGCGGTTTATCCCGACCAGTGGGTGATCTACGGCAACCATCACGACGCCTGGGTCAACGGCGCAAGCGATCCCATCAGTGGGATGGTCACGGTCATGGAAGCCGGACGCGCGCTGGGCGAACTGGTCAAGCAGGGCTGGAAGCCCAAACGCACCATCATCCTGTGCGCCTGGGACGGCGAAGAACCCGCGCTGCTGGGTTCGACCGAATGGGTCGAGACTCACGCCGACGAGTTGAAACAAAAGGCCGTGGTCTACTTGAATTCGGACAGCACCGGCAAAGGCTTTGTGGGCGTGGGCGGTTCGCACACACTCGAGCGCTTCATAAACGAAGTGGCTCGCGACGTGGCTCAGCCAAAGACCAACAAGTCCGCGTGGGAAGCGCTTCGGGACCGCCGACTCGAGCAAGCGAAGACCGACGAAGACAAGAAGCAGCTTCGCGAGCGATCTGATTTGCGAATCGACGCGCTTGGCTCCGGGTCGGACTACACGCCGTTCATGCAGCACCTGGGCATAGCTGCTTTGAACACCGGCTTCGGCGGCGAAAGCGGCGGCGGGATCTATCATTCGATTTACGACTCGTTCAACTGGTACACGAAATTCTCCGACGGGACGTTCGAGTACGGCCGCGCACTCGCGCAGTTCAACGGGACCATAGTTATGAGGCTGGCCGATGCGGATGTGCTCCCGTTTGAGTTCGGCAACTTTGCCGACACCGTGAAGAACTACGTAGACGATCTCGGTAAGCTTGCCAAGAAGAGCAGCCCGCCAAAGGAGATCAACTTCGCGCCGCTGGAGTCGGCGGTGAAGTCGGTTGCCGAGAGCGCGCGGCGCTACGAGGAGGCGCTTGCCAAATCGAGCGCGAAGACATTTCAACCGGTGAAAGATGCCGCGAGCCTGAACAAGCTGGTGTATCAATCTGAGCGAAGGCTCACCAACGATCAAGGGCTCCCTCGGCGGCCGTGGTTCCAGCATCAGATCTACGCGCCGGGGTTTTACACAGGCTACGGGGTGAAGACAATCCCCGGCGTGCGCGAGGCGATCGAGCAGAAACAGTGGAGCGACGTTGAGCCACAGATGAAGAAAGCGGTGTCAGCATTGCAAGCGCTGGCCTCGCAGATAGATGCCGCGGCGAGAATGCTGGAAGGGAAGTGACGTCGGTTGTTGGTTGTTGTGGCCGAAGCCGAAACCGAGAACAAACGACGAGGCCCCAGTGCTCACTCACGATGATTTTGATGAACACCTGTACGGGCGTCCCTCCGTGGGCGCCCCTTCCCACGCAGGAACAGGGTTGCGACCGAGGGGCGCTCACAGAGGGACGCCCGTACAGGTCCATCATCGTGAGCGTGACTAACCACTTGTTCAACAACGAATCTCAGAGAGGCGAAAGAATGAAACCCAAGATGCTCGTCCGATTTGTTCCATTTCTCCTTATCCTTGTTTTGCTAGCCGAGTCAGCAATATTTACCTCAGCTCAGGAGCATAAGGCTCTACCAAAGACCCAAACCGACAATGTCACCGAGACGATTCACGGCGTTGCGATCACTGATCCGTATCGCTGGCTGGAAGATCAGAACAGCCCGGAGACTCGCGCTTGGATAAACGCACAAAACGAATACACGAACTCCATGCTGAGCGGGTTTGCCGGCCGCGACAAGATCCATCAGCGGCTTGAAGAGTTGATGAAGATCGACACGCTTGCAGCGCCTTTTGAGAAGGGCGGGCGCTACTTCATAAGAAAGCGAAGCGCGGATCAGAACCAGTTTGTCATCTATGTGCGCAACGGACTGAACGGTAAGGATGAGGTGTTGATCGACGGCAATACGCTCAGCGCGGATCAGAACGCCTCGGCCAGCATCATGGACGTGACGCACGACGGCAAGCACATGGCCTACGGCATTCGGCAGGGCGGAGAAGACGAAGTAACCGTTTCAATAATGAACGTAGACACGCGCAAAGACCTGCCCGACAAGCTGCCGCGTGCTCGCTACTTCGGCGTTTCGGTCAAACCCGACGCGAGCGGTTTCTACTACACGGCCTTCGGCAAAGAAGGTCCGCGAGTCTACTACCACGCGATGGGGACAAAGCCCGCGGGCGACCGAAAGATCTTCGGCGACGGCTACGGACCGGGAACGATCATCGGCTCGGCGCTTTCTGAGGACGGTCGCTACCTGCTGATGGTCGTCAGCTTTGGATCGTCGGCAGACAAGACCGAGGTGTGGGTGCAGAACCTCGAGTCGGGCGGGCCGATCACCGCAATCGTCAAAGACATCCCAGCCCGATTCAGCCCTGAAATCGCCGCCGACACGATGTTCATGCAAACCAACTGGAACGCCGAAAATGGAAAGGTCCTGGCGGTCGATCTGAAGAAGCCGGCCCGCGAAAACTGGCGCGAAGTAGTTCCCCAATCCCAGTTCACGATCGATGGTGTCTCCGCGGCCGGCGGAAAGCTGTTCGTCAATTACATTGAAAATGTCGCCACGAAGATCAAAGTCTTTGACCCGTCGGGCAAGCCGCTTGGCGACGTCAAGCTGCCTGGCCTGGGAACGGCGAGCGGGATGGGCGGCGAGTGGACCAAGGACGAAGCGTTCTACACGTTCAATTCCTTCGCGCAGCCGACCATCATCTACCGCTATCAAGTCTCGACTGGCAAACAGGAAGAGTGGGCGCGGATCAAGGTCCCGGTCGCCAGCGATCAGATCGAAGTCAAACAGGTCTGGTATGAGTCCAAGGACAAGACCCGCGTGCCGATGTTTGTGGTTCACAAGAAGGGCTTGAAGCTCGACGGCTCCAGACCGACGCTGCTGACGGCTTATGGCGGGTTCAACGTCAGCCTGACGCCGGGGTTCTCGGCGATTGCGGCGTTGTGGGCCGAGATGGGCGGGGTCTTCGCGCAGCCCAACTTGAGAGGCGGCGGCGAGTTCGGTGAGAAGTGGCACAAAGCCGGAATGTTCGGCAACAAACAAAACGTGTTTGACGATTTCATCGCTGCGGCAGAGTGGCTGACAAAAAACAACTACACCAACTCAAGCAAACTGGCGATCCGAGGAGGCTCGAACGGCGGGTTATTGGTAGGTGCGGTGATGACGCAACGTCCCGAGCTGTACCAGGCGGTCGTGTGCGCAGTGCCGCTTTTGGACATGCTTCGTTATCAGAACTTTCTGGTCGCGCGGTTCTGGGTGCCGGAGTACGGCTCGGCTGAAGACGCCGAACAGTTCAAGTACATCTACGCGTACTCGCCCTATCATCGGGTGAAGAAGGGAACAAACTATCCGGCGGTGTTCTTTACGACAGGAGACGGCGACACTCGCGTTGCGCCGCTTCACGCGCGGAAGATGACAGCGCTGATGCAGGCGTCGACTGGATCGAATCGGCCGATACTCCTGCACTACGACACGAAGGCTGGCCACTCAGGCGGACTCCCCGTTAACAAGCAGGTCGACGATATTACCGAGGAGCTGTGCTTTCTGTTCTGGCAACTCGGCGTCTCAGCGAAATGACGATCAAACACAAAGACACAAAGGTCACGAAGAATTCTCCTTTGTGCGCTTTGTGTCTTTGTGTTTAAGAGGAAGTACCGATGAGTAGGAACCTCCGTTCGGGTCGCATCATCGCGTTCTTGCTTGCATCTATGCTGGCCGCCGCGTCTATTACGGCTTACGCGCAAACTCCGAAAACACTCCCCTCAATGCGCGACCAGGCGGAAATCCAACAACAATGGTTGAAGCTACGACTTGAGCGTGTGCTGCCCAGCTTGATGCGCAAGCACGGAATCGCGATGTGGCTTGTCATCTGCCGCGAGTACAACGAAGACCCGGTTTTCTTTTCGATGGTGTCGCCTACGGTGTTTGCGGCGCGAAGAAGGACAATTTATGTCTTCTTTGATCGCGGGGAAGAGAAAGGCGTCGAGAGGTTGGCCCTCGGGGGCGGATCTAACGGTGGGTTGTATACAGTCTATCGCGACCCGGAAGTCGAGGGTCGCGAGATATACGGTGAAGGCCAGTGGGTTCTGCTTAGGAAGCTGATCGACGAGCGCAAGCCTGCAACGATAGCGATTGACGTCTCTCACACTCACGCGTTTTCGGATGGCTTGTCGGCGGGCGAGCGCGAGAAGCTTGAATCGACTCTCGGACCCGAGCACTTGAAACGAATAGTCAGGGCCGAGAACCTGGCGCTCGAATACGTGTCGATTCGCTTGCGCGAGATGCTTCCCGTCTACCGGCAGATGATGGAAACGGTGCACTCGCTGATCGGCCGGGCCTTCTCAAACGAAGTCATCGCGCCTGGCAAGACAACCGACCAGGACGTCATCTGGTGGCTGCGCCAGCAAGTCAACAACCTTGGCTTCGGGACCTGGTTCCATCCGTCGGTGAGAGTGCAAAAGCCTTCAAAAACTGGTGTCAATCTGTTAGCAGAAGACGCGCCTGTGATAATCGAACGCGGCGACGTGCTTCACGTGGACTTTGGGATCACTGCGATGCGGCTGAACACCGACACTCAGCATATGGGGTACGTGTTACGCGAAGGCGAGCGCGACGCGCCGGCGGGGATCAAGCAGGCGCTTGCCAACGCGAACAAGCTTCAAGACCTGCTCATCGAGCGAATGAAACCGGGCCGCTCGGGGAACGAAGTGCTCACGGACACGCTGGCGGCTATGAAGACTGCGGGCATCAAGGGATCGATCTACACTCACCCGATTGGCGATCATGGGCACGGCGCGGGTCCGCTGATTGGCTTGTGGGACCGACAGCAGGGAGTACCCGGGCGCGGTGACGTAGCGCTATTGCCGGGAACCTGGTTTTCGATTGAGCTTTCCGCGACGACAGCCGTGCCCGAGTGGGGTGGCAAAGAGTTGTGGGTGGGAGCGGAGGAAGACGCGGTGCTTGATGAATCGGGGAAGGTTTCCTGGGTGCTCAAGCGGCAGACTGAGTATCATCTGGTTAGATGAGCACTCAACATAACCTGATGGGCTTGTAGGGGCGTCCCTCCGTGGACGACTCCTCGTTGCAAGGCTGGACCAACTGACGAGGGGCGCCCACGGTGGGACGCCCCTACAGGTTTTTCAAATTGTCTTGCACTTTGACTAGGGAGTTTTGGACTGCCCGGTCTGGCTCGAATCCGCGGTTGTCTCAACCAGCGTGGGCGTGACGGTGTTCGGCTTCTTCACAAAGCTGACGACATACTCTTTCACGAAGTCCTTCAGATCGCCGTGTCCAAACCTCGTGTAGAAGTCGTACTTCTTCATTTCGCCGTACGCCTGATCGAAGGACCAGCCGTAATGGTTCACTCGGTACACGAAGCCCATTACTCCGGTGCGATGGCGCCCGCCTATGCAGTGGACAAAAAACTTTCCCGTAGCCGGATCATCCACGAGCTTCAAAAACTGATCGATTTGCTCATTGGCGGGCTTGCGGGAATCGCTCATTGGAATGCTGATATAGCGAATGCCCGCTGCCTCGGCGCTGCGCTTTTCGTAGCTGGTCGGCTTATCGGTCAGGTCAATAATGGTTTTGATCCCAAGAGCGGCAAGACTCGGATAGTCGGCTTCGTCCGGTTGAGCGCCTCGGAAGAATCGCTCGTCCATCTGTCCAAAATTGTCGATATCGACCGGTGCAGCCTTGTCGCTGGATCGCTTCGACCCCGCGCTAGCTCCTCCGGCCAGAACAAAGATTGATAGCAGCGCAAGGGCACTTGCCGTCTGCCACTTTCTCAACTCAAAGTTTATTAACACGCGCACACCCCCTGAATCTTATCTAACCTGCAACCCTGCGATTCGTCCGGCCGGCAATCCGTTGCCACGGTTCTTGTTTTCTCTACCTATTACCGCAGCTATTATACTACCTGGACAACGGATTGCCTATTGCGAATTCCTTCTCCCGTCATTTTCCGTTGTGATTTTCTTGCGGCGGGGAGGGTAGAGTGCGATCCGCAGCTTTAGTGCCGCCACTGGACTCCATAGCCTCTACAAACTGCTCGAAAAGACCTGACGCGTCGTGCGGGCCGGGGCCGGCTTCGGGGTGATATTGCACAGAATAGACCGGCAGCGCGCGATGGCGGAGACCCTCAACAGTATTGTCGTTCAAGTTGATGTGCGTCACTTCGCAGTCGGCCGGCAGCGAGTCAGCGTCGACCGCGAAGCCGTGGTTCTGCGCGGTTATTGCGATCCGGCCCGTGGTCAGGTCTTTCACCGGCTGGTTCCCTCCGTGATGCCCGAACGGCAATTTGTAGGTCCGTCCGCCGAATGCCAGCCCGAGAAGTTGATGACCTAAACAGATGCCGAAGATCGGATAACGCCCGATCAGCTTTCTGAGATTCGAGACCACGCCGGTCAGCGGTTCAGGATCGCCGGGGCCATTTGAAAGCCAGACGCCATCCGGCTTCAATTCGCTCACGTCTTCAGCAGATGTGTGCGCCGGTACTACGGTAACGCGGCAGCCAAGCGCAGCCATGCTTCGAAGGCTGTTGTGCTTCAAGCCGAAGTCGTAAGCAACAACGTGAAGACGAGCCTCGGCTCTTTTGTCGGCTGCGCTCGCACTGTGCAACAGACTCGGAGAGCCGTACGCTGAAGACTGATCGTCGGTCCACTCGTAAGCCTCGCGGCACGTGACCCGCGAAGCCAGATCGAGCCCAACCATTTCCGGCGCGCTCCGAGCTCGATCGACCACCGCCGCTTCGTTAGTCGGTTCAGTCGTCAGACAACCGCGCATCGAGCCTCGCTCGCGAATGTGGCGAACAAGCGAGCGAGTATCGATGTCTGAAATTCCGGGTGCTCCGGCGGCTTTCAGGTAATCGTCCAGCGACGAACCTGCGCGCCAGCTCGAGACGACTCGCGACAGTTCTCGCACGATCAATCCTTCCGCGAAAACCCGTGTGGACTCCGCGTCTTCGTCGTTGACTCCATAGTTGCCGATCAGCGGATAAGTCATCGTGACAATCTGCCCGGAGTACGACGGATCAGTCAGTATTTCTTGATAACCCGTCATAGCCGTATTGAAGACGACTTCGCCCACGACCGAGGCGCGCGAGCCAAACCCGCGTCCCCGCCAGACTCTTCCGTCTTCAAGCGCAAGGATTGCTTCCATAAGTTTTGAAGCGTACAAGTCACACGCGACCGGAGACACGGTCGAGGAGTTTCATTGCCGTAAGAACGCCTCAGCTTCACTCATCCAGTGTTTCTCCGCGCGATACTTGTACGTAGGCGAAGTGCGGACTGCCTCGATGCAAGCGCGCATTTCGCTGGCCGCATCGTCGCCGCGTCCCAACCCTTTGAGCGTCAGTCCGTAACGGTAGCGGCCTTCAGCGTCCGACGGGCGCCTCTCGATAAAGCGTTCGAACGCCCCGCGCGAGTCTTCGAGCTGACCGGCTTCAAAATAAGTGCGTCCGATCTCGCGCCAGACCTCATTCAGCGAGTGCTCGGGATCGCGCTGCACGACGGCTTCGAAATGAGCGATTGCATCCGCAAGCCTGCCTTGATCGCGCGCGATGCGCCCGAGTTGATAGTGGGCGTCGGTCTCGTCCGCATCGATGTCGACCGCGCGCGCGAAGCGCTCCTTCGCTTCATCGAGCTGGCCGCGCTGCTGGTGGATCAACCCGAGGTTGTAATGAGCCGAGGCGTCCGCCGGATTTAGCGTCGCAGCTTCCAGATTCCGCCTGAAATTCTCGCGCGAGCGTTGCGCGCTCAACACGTCTCCGAACATGTTCCGGAGCAGAATAAAAACCAGGATGAGCATTAGCGGCGAGGTAAGAATGAACGCAAGCCTCGGTATGAGCGGCAGCGCGAGTAGCGAGCAGGCGCCCAGCGCCATCACGGCAACCGCGCGTCCGAAGCTCAGCCGCAGCGCGACCCGCAACGCGAGAACTACCAGGAATAGGAAGTACGGCAACGGCACAATCCGCATCGCCGATTCGAGCGCTTGCGCGTTTGGCCCGCCTGGCTTGAACATCAGCAGCGCCAGCACGAACATCAGCAAGTGTGCGACCGCCCAACTGTACAACGCGCAGCTTGCGAGCGCCGCGTACTCCTGCCTGAGCAGCACGCTGAAGCTTGCGCGCCGCTCGATTATGCTTGCGGCCAACACGCACGCAGGTACGAACACGACAATAACAAAGAAAACCGGCGGCGCGCTCGCGATCGTTCCGCGAATGATCTGGAATGCGAATAGAATAAACGGAGCAAACAAACCCGGCGCGTCGTCGTCGCCGAATGACCCGATTGTTTTCTGAAGCATGCCGCTGAGAACCGAGTAATAGAGGAAAGTGGAAACGAGGGCGAGCGCAGTCCCCGTGAAGTAAGGAGTGCGAGCCGCGAGGTCCGCCATCGCTTGAAGCGGGTTGTAGAACAGTTTTGGCAGCGGCGTGAGGCTTGAACGCATCGGTAAAGAAGCTACTCGCGGAGAAACGGGGAAGATTGTTGGCCTCAGTTTTCAGTGCCGGAGTCTGCGTCCTCGCTATCTATCGTCTGGTTGAGCGAGCCTATGCGCGGGGGCGGCCAGTAGCGGAACATCGCCTTCCCGTAGATGTACTTCTCCGGTACCAGCCCCCACGACCTGCTGTCGTTGGAAGCGTCGCGATTGTCACCCATCACGAAATAGTAATAAGGCTTGACGCGCACCTGGCTGCCTGCCGTGAACGCGCTTTGATTCCATTTCGAGCGGGCCAGTTGATTTCTCTCCGGCGCCAGATAAGCCTCTTCGATTATGTGACCGTTGATCGTGATGCGGCCGAGGGGATCCATATCGACCAGATCGCCCGGCAACCCGATAACGCGCTTTATGAAGGACTTGGTCGGATCGTCAGGGAACCAGAAGACGACTATTTCACCGCGTTCGATCGCTTCGAAGTTGTACTTGAACTTGTTGACGAAGATGCGCTCGTCGTTTTCGAGTCGAGGCTGCATTGATGTGCCTTCGACTTTCACCGGCTGTACGACGAAGACGACTATTAGCACTGCCATCACGGCTGCGAACACGATGTCTCGAGTGATGGATTTGACCTCGGCCCAAAGCCCCGAGCTTGCGGCAGGTTCTTCGGGATAGCTGACTTCGATGTCCAGATCGTCTTCTGGGCCAAGGCCCCGGTAGATCGTTTGATTCATATCACTTTGCTTCATACCAAATCCGAAACGCGAATCTCTTGAACCTGAGCTCACAACAGAGGGTACTTTCGCAGAAGGGGCTTGTCAATGAATGGAAAGTTTGCGTAGTGGTTCAGTTTGAGGGAAGTAGCATAGACTTTAGTCTGTGTCTCCAACCTGATTGAAGCGATCACCATCGGACACAGACTAAAGAGCCTCTTGCAAAACTCGGCATTACGGAGACTGAAGGCTAACGCGG
>JBBPIE010000016.1:8946-141260 GCA_038040485.1 Candidatus Onstottus arcticum | reverse complement strand
CCTGAATGACTAACCGCCAAGACGCAAAGAGCGCCAGGATTCTCACTAGGTTCTAGTTGCTGTCCTTGGCGTTCTTTGCGGCTTGGCGGTTTTCCTGTCAAGCGACGCACGAATTGGACAGTACGCAACGCTCGAACCCTGGACTCGCCCCCCGTTCTACTCTATTCTCTCCCGCAGTGTGCCTCACCTTAGCGACCCGAATCGGGATTTTCATCGATGGGACTTTCGGATGTTTACCTCGGCGATCAGTCGTGGGAACAATACATAGCCAGTTGCGGCTTGCTCGCGCAGTTTGAAAAAGCCATCAACGCTCGATTACCCCACGCCGAACCGCTCGCGGGTTCGGTTCACGTAGGGCTAAGCAAGGGCGACTATCAACTCGCGCTCGAAATGGGGCTTGGGGGACTCGGCGCGGCCGCAAGCTTTGACGCGGCGCACCTCGCGTGCAGCATCGAGTTTGGCTTCGACAGGCTGGCCGGCGGGCTGGATGAGCTGAACGCCGACTTCAACTTTCTGCTGGGCGACGTGGTCTGGAAGCTCGAGCTCCACCAAGAGACGCTCAGCAACATCCTGCACGAGATCCGCCTGGCCGAGTTCGAACGCGAAGCGCGCGCGTATCGAAGCCGCGCCGAGACAGCTTATGTAAACGGCTGGTACCAGGAAGCGCTTGCTGATTTTCTGGAAGCCGAAAAACGCAACTACCCTGACTTCGCGGTGCTGCGCTCGATCGCAAACATTTGTCTCTATCATCTGGTCGATCTCTCGAAGGCACTCGATTATTTTGGGAAGGCCGCGAAGTATGCGCGGCCCAGCGACACGCGCCAGTCGGCGGAAGCTCACTACTTCGCCGCCATCTCGCACGCCGTTCAGCATCAATTCCAAGAAGGTCTCGAAGAGTTGGACCGGGCCGTCGCGCTGAATCCTCGCTTGTACGAAGCGCACTACCAGAAGGCGTGTCTTGCGGCGATGCTGGGCGACTGGCGCGCGGCGGTTGCGAGTCTCGAATGCGCGATCAAAGGCGACCCCAGGTACTACGAGCGCGCAAAGGGCGAGCGCGCGTTCGACTCTGTTCGCCGGCGCGTGCAGGATTTGCTGGAGCGCCTCATGGAACCGGTTCAGCAGAAGATTGCGCAAGCCACACGCGACGCGGAGCTGCTGCGCCGGTACGTCATCGCAAGACCCGACAAACGGCAGGCGATCTCGGGTGTGTTTCAAACAGTCGAGGAGCAACTTGCGGCCGCGAATTCCTATCGCGCCGGCGTCCAGTTCGTGGCAACGCTCGCCGGTGTCCAGCAGGAGATTCAAGGCATCTACAACCTGTTCTTCAAGCAGTACAAGATGGACACGCGCGACTACGCGCGCTCGGTTGCGATCAGCCCCGATGGACGGCTCGTCGCTACGGGCTTCCTCTACGAAGGGATCAAGGTCTGGGAAGTCGAAACAGGAATCGCGGTCCACTCGCTAAAAGGACACACCTCGAGCGTCAACTCGATTGCGTTCAGTCCCGACAGCCAGTGGCTGGTGTCGGGGAGCCGCGACCGCTCGATCAGACTCTGGGACGTCTTCGCGGGGCACGAGCTCAAAGTGCTTGGCATGCACGACGCCGAAGTGTGCGCTGTAACTTTCAGCCCAGACGGACAATGGATCGCTTCGGCAAGCTACGACCGAACGGTCAGGCTGTGGCGCACGATCACCGGGCAGGAAGCAGAAGTGATGACCGGGCATACCGGGCCCGTGACTTCCGCTGTGTTTAGTCCCAACGGGCGCCTCATCGCATCGGGAAGCCTCGACCGGACAATCAAGCTCTGGGACGTAGAAACCGGACGCGAGGTCTCAACCTTGGAAGGTCACGCGGGCGGAGTGGCGTCGCTCGCTTTCAGCTACGACGGGCGATTCCTGGCGTCGGGCGGCGAAGACAAGCTTGTGAAGACCTGGGACGTGACGACCGGGCGAGAGTTGCAAACGCTTAGCGGTCACGTGAACGACGTGATGTCGGTAGCCTTCAGTCCGGACGGCGAGCTTGTTGCGGCCGGAAGCCTCGGCCAAACGATTCGCATCTGGAGGCTCGCGACCGGACGTGTGATAAAGACGCTCTGGTTCAACGAGATCAGTTGGCATCCGGTCGTGTTCAGCCCGCGAGGTCAATGGCTTGCGCTCGCGAGCCGCGACGTTCAGTTGTGGCTCAAGGCGATGCTCACCGAGGAGGAATACGCGGAGGTTAAGGCCGGCGAAGAGCGCTCGATGCTGATGAGACAGGAAGCCGACGCCATCGCACGCGAGCTTGCGGAGTTGAAGCGATTGGAGAAGGACGAGGCGGCCTTTTACATCTTGATGGCGCAACGCCGTTCGGCCGGTGAATGTGAATTGTGTGGAGCGAGGCTGGGGCTGGCGCGACGAGCCGTTCGAATTCATCGGTGCAAGACACACAAATCGAGACGGCTTCAGAGCACCAATCCGCGAGCTTATCTCTGATCGCTAAACCGCGACGTTCTCTCGCGACTCTGAAGTCCTGCCAATCAACATCGCAACCGACAAGCTCAGCATCGGCCCGGCTACGTCGAACATCGCGCGGCTCACGTTGCCGTGGGCGTCGACGGACGCGCCTAAAACTAAAGCCACAAACGCAGTCACCGCCGAAGCCAGCACCCACGGGCGCGGCAATTGCCCTAGCCGCACCGCGCCCAACGGCAGGAGCCACCCGAATACATACAAGACCTCGTGACTCGCGACGCAATGAACGAGGTTGATCAGAAGGGTCGACGGCGAACCGCTCAAGACCACGGGGCGCCACGGCCAAACCATCTGCCCTGAGACAAGCGACTGAACGCTGGTCATCGAAACGACGCCCGCCACTCCCATTGCCATCACCCAGCCCAGATTCGCAACGCGAGATTCCTGCCTGCGTCTTGCTGCTATCCACCAGACTACGCCCAGCACCACCGAGAACGGCACGAAGGTCTCTTTGGCGAGGGCTCCCAACACACCGCACAACGGCAGCAGCGCCCACCTGTTTGCGAGCAAGCACCAGACCACAAGCATCATGAAAAACGCTTCGCCTGAATCGACGAACCCTGCAAGCTGGAAATTTGCGATCGCAAAGTTGAGCAGGTATAGCATCGCCGCCAAGAGCGCAATCGAGTAGTCGCCTGTCACTCGCCGGCCTATTCTCACCAGGACCGAAGCCGTGGCCGCCACAAACAGCGAGTTCGCTACTAGCAGACTAAAGAACACCGGGTCCCAGGTTCCAATTCGGCCTCGCGCCAGCCAGTAGAATGGGCGCGCAACCCACGGAATCAGAATTCGGTATCCGTACCGCGAAGCGACCGAAGCGTACGACGACAAAAACACTGGCTGCTGCGCTTCTCCGGTGACCATCTCGTAGTAGTAAGCCGAGTCGGGATTGTTACCCGGCAGGCGTGGGTCGTAACGCTTCAGGGTTGCGTAGCCCAGCCCAAAGCAAATCAGGAAGAAGAGACCGAAGAGGAGGATAACGCTTCCAAAGCGATTCTTGTCGGCTCGTGAAACAGGATCATTCATAGGAACGGTTCGCGTTTGCTCAAGCTATTCGCATTGGCCACGCGTGTCAACATCGGGTAGAGGGGTATTCAAGAGTTGCTGCGTTGGCAGGGCCGATTCGTGCAGGATTCAAGAGCGGGGGGATCTGCAATCGAGGTCTAACAAAGCCGCGGAAGTAGCATAGACTTTAGTCTGTGTCCCTGGGGATATCTCTTACCGGCGTAGCGGGCACAGACTAAAGTCTATGCTACTACTGGCTCAAGCGCCGAAAGTTGTAACGCACGATTGCCCGCACGTTCACTGGCTTGCCCTCGCGAGTCGCAGCTTTGAACTTCAGTTGCCGTATCGCGCGCTCGGCGGATTCCTCGAGCCCGAAACCCGCCCACCGAACTATTTGGATGTCGCCCACCTCGCCGCTTGCGCGGAAGACTGCGCTCGCCTCAACGATCGCGGTGACGTCGGCGCGTTCGGCCGCCTCGGTGTAGTCAGGCTTCACACGGTTGAGAAACTGCGGCGGCGCAAAGCCGACGGCAAGCGGCGAGCCTTCGTCGGGAATGTCTTCAACGCTCGCCTCCGCCGGCTTGCCGGAGCCGGATGGGAGCACCTGCGCGCGCGCGAGTTGAAACCGGCTCATTCGATCGATGTAGCTTGTGACGCGAGTGGCCAAGGTCTTGATCAAAGCGGCGCCCGCCGCTTCCCTGGTTGCGGCTTTCCCGTCGATGAAGTCAAACACAGCAAGCGCGCCCGTGCGACTGTCGACTATCATCACGCCCATCAAGGCCTCTTCGTGTTCTTCGGCGGCGCGATCGCTGCGAGTGAAGGCCTCGAGCTTTCCAGTGATAAAGAAATCGCAGCCGATCGCAGAGCCAAGCTTCCGGGCTTCGTCGCGGCTCATGTTTAACGAGCCCTCGTAGCCCATGCCTTTCAGCGCGGGTTGAACCATTGACTGATCCATGAGCGAAACTCGCGAGTCCGAACCAAAGGATGAGTTGAGAACTTTCTCAGCTTCGCCGGTCGGAGCTTGTCTTGTCGAAGGGCGAGTGAATCCAATCAGAGCCACTCGCACCGGCGCTTCCCGAGATCGGGCCATCGCGGCGATGGTGCAAACGACCGCGAGACCAACCAAGAGGGAATTGCGAATCGCGAATCGCACAACGTGAATCTTGATTCGCAATTCGCAATTTGACATTCGCAATTCCTCTACTTGATTCGCAATTCGCAATTCGACATTCGCAATTCCTCTACTTGCTCACGCCCAACTTCTCGACAATCCAATCGGTCAACTGCTTGATGACATCATCGCCGACGGACGTTGTCGAAAGCGAGGTGTACTCTGAAGGCGCGCCGGTCTTCGCAGGCAGGAACAGATGATTCAAACCCGGAAACATGCGCACGGTCACGTCTTTGTTGCCGGCCGCGCGCGCCGCTTTCTCGATCATCGGCGCTTGATCGGCGGTGACCTGCCGGTCGATCTCTCCCTGGAGGACCAGAATCGGCTGGCGAACTTTGGCGATCGCGGGCAGCGGATCGTATATGAGAAAGTGTTTCATCCAGGGGCTTCGCATGAACTCAGACAGCTTCGATGTGTCGCCGCCTTCCATGACTGCGCGAATCTCATCTAGCTGCTCGGCTCGCTGCTTCGCCTTTTCTTTATCGCTCAGAGTTGTGCTTGCGTCGAGCTGATAAGCGACCTGGTATCCGAGCACAACGTTGCCCCGTTTCGCTGTTCCGGCCATCAAGACGATCGCTGCAATCCGAGGATCCGTTCCGGCAACCATCGGAGCGATGACGCCGCCTTCGCTATGGCCCGCTAGCGCAATTCGACCTGGATCAATCTCGCGACGGGAACGCAAGTACTCAACCTGCGCACGAACGTCGTCGGCGAAGTCAGCCATCGTCGCGCTTGACAGCGTTTGAAGGCCTGCAGATTTCCCAACGCCCCGATCGTCGACGCGCAAAACGGCCACGCCACGGCTCGCCAACGCTTCGGCGATCTGTCCGAATGGCCGGTACTTGTCGAGCCCCGGAAGCGGCAAGCGCTCGTCGCGAGTCTGCTGGCCGGAACCGGTTATGGTGATGACAGCCGGGAACGGAGCCTTGCCCGACTTTGGCAGAAGCAGCGTGCCCGCAAGCGTGAACCCCTTCGCTTGAACGGTCACTTCCTCGGCGGTGAAGGCTGCCCCCGCGGGCGCACTGTAGTCCGGCTGGATGGCTTTCATCTTAGCCGCGAGCGCCCCTTTGAAAGCAGTTTCAAACGCAACGTAGTCTTCGCGGACTGCGCCAAAGTTTTGCAGCGGTATCGCAAGCGCGGCGAGCCGCCCCCGGCTATCGAACCAAACGACTATGACGACTCCCCGCGCGTTCACTTCGTATCGATCGAAGCTTGCAGCGCCGGAGGCGAGGTTAGCAGCCGTCAGCGCATCGCGCGCGACCCGCTCAATGTTGACGCTCCCGTTTGGAAAGATCGATATCTCCTGCGAGCCGCCGCGCGCGGCGTCGTATCGAGCAATCGCGAAATGGAACATGTAGAAAATGTTGCCGCCCATCAAGGCGGATCCTTCCTTGAACGGAACCTGGCGCGTGTTGCCGTCGGTTGTCATCGTTGCCGTTCCGTCTTTGATCGAGACCGACTGATCGAAGAGCTTGCCCCCGACCGTTCCTTTGGCTGTGCTCGAAGTCGGCGAACCTGACTTATCCAGGTCGAGAGTCGTGTTGAGATCGATCGAGGCGCCCGGCACCTTCAGCTCGGTTCGAGCGACTGCGCTGTAGCCATCAGGCCGGCACTTGATCTCCAGTGCCTCGCCTCCGACCGGCTGTTCCCCAAGCATGAACAGCAGATTGCTCTTGCCGCAGATCGACGGCGATAGCAGCGGGGTGGCCGGCGGAAGCGGAGAGCTGGCGGGTTTCTCCTGCGCAGCCGCGCTCAACAGAGCCGTCTGACACAGAATGATGACGAGTAAGAAACGGAACGCCTGCTTCATTGGGATTCCCTCCTCGGACGTGGACTCACCACGCTACTTGCCCTCACTCAGCTTCGCAAGCGCGTCTATCCAGCCTCGAAGCCGATCGAGATTCAGAAGGATTACGGTTGGTACCATAATCAGCATGAACGAGGCCAGCGCGATCGCAATCTTTGCCCAGAGCCTTCGCTCGGTGAGCCTGGGCGCCGGTGTATCCTTCAACGCCAGCCACGCGAAGATGATCGCTACTATCGCCTTCTCGAGACTTGCGAGGTTCACAAAGCACAGGATGGCAAGAACTAACGAAGCGGTCGCGTACGCGTACTTTTGACCGAGGACTACATGAGAATTTGATTCATGGTTGCTCATTGTTCACTCTCCTTCGAGCTTCAACTCTGTTTTGATCTTGAATGGGTTTTGCCTCAGATAGACGAAACCGGCTGTCACCAGCAGGATCGGCAACAGCTTGTAAGCCAAAGCGAGCTGGCGATCGGGTATCTGCTCGAACAGTTTGTACGCAAACAGGATCAGCCCGACCGGTATCCACACCTTGAGACTGCGATCAGCCGAATGCCGCTCAGTCTGATCAACCAAGCGAGGCTCAATCGCTCTCCATAACTCTTCGTGGGACTGGCGACGCTTCTGCGCGTCGAGCAGTTTCGCCAGACCGCCGAGCGCTTCAAGCTCGCCGCGACAATCGCCGCACATTGCAAGATGAGCTTCGACCTGCGCAGTCTCCATCTTTCCAGGATGGCCGTCGGCGGCCGCCATCGCTGCCATCAGCACTGTTTCACAACCGATGTTCTTCATTGCTTGAACCCCTCATAGGTTTTGGAAGATGTGCGAGTGACGCGCGCGTGCAGCCGCTTGCGCGCATGGAACAAACGGCTCATCACGGTGCCCTCAGGTATTTGGAGTCGCTCAGCCAGTTCCTCGTATGAGAGCCCGTCGAGGTGTTTCAAAGTGATGATCTCGCGGTCCTCGGCGTCGAGTTCCAACAACGCCCGCTCGAGCAGCAACAACTCTTCGCGCGGCGCGCTGGTCGAAGGCTCGAGTATCTGCGTATCCTCGATGCTCTCCGTTTCTCGTTTGGTTCGAGCGCCCGCGAGCTTGTAGCACCGGTTTCTCAGGATGACGTAGAACCATGGATAGAACTTGCGAGACAGGTCGAACCGGTTCAGCGCTTGAAAGGCGTCCATGAGCGCGTCCTGCACCGCATCCCGAGCGTCTTCGCGGTTGCCAAGGATGCCGAGCGCGTGTCCGATCGCCTGGCCCTGATAGGCCTCGACCAGATGGCGAAAGGCCTGCCGGTCTCCCGCTCTACAAGCTCGTATGGCAGTCGCGTCGTCCATTGTTGGCTCTCACCATGACGTATCCGGGAGGGCTTGGTTATATTCAAAAAAGGTTTCTGGAGGTCGGAGCGACGACGCGCTCCTGTACGGGCGGCACTCCGTGGCCGCCCCTTTGTGCGCGCACTACGTTTTGCCGAAGAGGGGCGGCCACGGAGTGCCGCCCGTACAAGCTAGCAATTCATGCGGGCAGTTCGCTAACCAACTCGTCGAACGCAGACCGTACGTGGGATTCCCTGCAGGTCCGGCGTCGCGTCAACCAACTCAAGCGCGCCGCCGGCGATCATCGCTGAGATTGAGTCAAGCTGTGAGAAGCCGATCTCAAGAACGGCGAACGCTCCCGGCTTCAGATAGCGAGGCGCGTCCGGGAGAAGCCGCCGATAGAAATCCAATCCATCCGCGCCGGCAAACAAGGCGATGTGCGGTTCCCACTCTCGCACCTCGCGTTGCACGAGTTGCGATGTTGCTTCTTCGACGTACGGCGGATTCGCCGCCAGCACGTCTACCGCACCTTCAAGCCCGAGTCGCGCAAGAGGCTCGAGCGCGTCGCCTTCCAGAAACTCGATCCGATCGGCGACTCGGTGGCGCTCGGCGTTTGCTCGCGCCACTTCGAGCGCTGCTGCGGAGATGTCAGTGGCGATGAGCCGCGCGTGTGGCAGATGAACGGCCAGGGCTATAGCTATGCAGCCCGAGCCGGTTCCGAGATCGACTATCAGCAGCGACTCTTCTTTCGGAAAATCGCTGGCGAGTTTGACGACTCGCTCAACCAGGAATTCAGTCTCGGGTCTGGGAATCAAGACATCGGGTGTGACCACAAAATCAAGACCGTAAAACTCCTGGTGACCGGTGATGTACTGCAAAGGCTCGCCCGCCGCGCGACGCTCAATGAGCGTTAGATACGTTTCGTATTCCGAGGCGGCGACGAGTTCGTCTGATTTGGTGAGCAGATGTGTGCGGTCGATGCCAAGGACGTGGCAGAGCAAGACCCCCGCGGTTCGCCGCTCATCGGCGACCGCGGAAGCCTTGAGCCGCGCAGCTCCTTCGGTAATCACTTTGGTTATGCTAGGCAAGGCGGCTTGTCCTTGAGTTCGCATCGCTGAAGGCAAGAACGTCAAAACAACAAACATCTTCTCGCTGTCGTCGAACAACCGTCGCCCTAGATGGGCGACAAAGGCTCTTCCTGGTGGCTTGCAGCTTCGTCATACGGGCAGTGTCGGCAGCCGCTCTGACAACAGTACCCGCGACGAAGGTGATAACGAGCAGTGAAGACGATCATCTCTCCTTCATAGTAATAGTCTTCTCCCTCAATCAGAGGAGAAGGTTGCGATGGCTCACCTGAGGGTCGCACCGACTCGCCCACGGTGCAATCTTGCTCGCCAGGCAGGCAAAGTCTCTCTCTGGTTTGCTCGGTCGGACAGACAGTGCGATGCGGGTTTGACTCGAAATCGTCTTGCATGGACAAACTTGCGACTCACGTTTCCGAACCCTCAAGTTCGGCCTTGCCCAGACAGCCCCGGCACAAACAGCGGCGGTACTTTGATCGCAATGCCTGGCGGGTATTCGCGCTCACTCTAACGTGGGAACACCAGCAACCGGTGAGACCGATTTCACAAGCGAATGATTGCCCGCACGCTTCGCATGACTGCCGTATCCGCAGTAGGGGAAGACTGAGGTTAAGGCGCTCTAGTAGCTTCATCCCGCATTTAGTGAGCTGAGCTTTTTGCCGATACCGAATGCGCGTGCCATGCGGCTATCTTCCAGCCCTCCGCGGTGCGAGTGAAAACGGCCGTGCCTATGAAGATCAATGACTCGCCCGCCGGTCCAGTCACCCCGCCGGGAGCCGGCCGCTCATAAGTCACTACTGCTGCGTCGCGGCCCAGCGCCACCACCTCGACGTTCTTGTAGTCCGACGGGCTTGCGGGCGGAAGTTGAGCCGCTTCGATGCGCTTGCGATAAGCTTCGATCCCCCGCCATTCGCCGCCCGCTACTCGTATGACCAGTTTCGGCGAGTTCCAGAACGTGTCGAGGTACGTCTTCTTGTCTGCACGCCCAAGCGCCGTCGACCACTTGTCGAAGACTTCGCGAACCTCTCGCTCAACAACCGCTGAGTCCTTCTCGGACGTTTGAGCAGGGGACGCCGTTATTCCTACGCCAATCGCGAACAACATCAAGAGCGACGAACACATTACTCTTTTCACTGTTTCTTCTCCCGACTGGTATGAGTTGAACGTTGCTACTAGAACACAATGGCGATCAGCCTGACAACAGCGTTCGATTGAAGCCGCTGCGCTTGAAGGTCATCCGCCGCCATGAGATAGTGAACGCGAAAGCAGAACGCGGCCAACGATGTCAGGACAACCAACAAACCTCAAACTCAACTATACAATCCTCTGCGAAGACGTGCGGCTCGAGATCAACCATAAGCTCAGCCTGATGGGAATCTTCTACGCGATTCAAGTCCAGCAACTGCCGGTTACCTTGCTCAAGATCGTCATACTGAACCACTGGTCGGGCGACGGGCAGTACCTGTCCGAGGTTCGCATTCTGACGCCGGATCGTTCGCAGCCGGTCGCGGTGTCGGCTCCGTCGCCGTTTGAAGTCCCGCGCGACGGCTTTGCCGATAACGTGACGATCTTTGCCAACATCTCTTTCCCCACCGCAGGCGGTTACGTTTTGCAGACGTTGATAAACTCGAACGTGTTCTCAGAGCAGACGCTCGTAGTGACCGACGCAAACCAACCTCAAGCCGTCGTCAGCACCGAGACGATTCAGTAGAGCATTCCAGTATTTCGGTAGTTAGTCAGTCTTCCGCCCGACTTCAGGAGGCCATCGGACTAACAGTCTTCTCTGCGCAAGCCTCAGCGTCTCAGCGGCTCTGCGGTTAGACGACCCCGCGACATGCTATAACCGCAGAGGCGCTGAGACGCTGAGGTTTTCGCAGAGGCTTCTCAAGGCGCGCAGCGCGCCAAGCTTACTTTCAAACGACGGTCTCGATTTTTATTGACCCTCAATCATCAGCAAGATACGCTGTCACAAACATTAGGTGTGGCGCGGTTCTCAATCGACGTGCGCGGCCGGACTAAATGCAGAAAGAACAACTGCTCAACTTGCTTGGACCGCAGGCGCGGGCGGCCTTCGAGGAAGCGAAAAGGCTGGCGCGGACGAGAGGCGGTCTGCTGTCTCCGCTTCACCTCGTAGCCGCGTTGATCGAATCCGTTCCCGCGAACGATCAGGCGCCGAACTCGCAGCGCGCCCGGTTGCTTGAAGCAGCCAGCCTGATCGTCACCACTCATTTTCCAGCGCCCTCCGAGTCGCTCACTGTGACAAAAGAAACCCAGGCAGTCATCACCTCGGCCAGCCGCGTAGCCGAGGCCGAGGGCTGCGCGCTTGTCACACCGCTTTATCTCCTTCGAGCCGCGCTTGCCAGCGCGACTGCGAGAAAGGCGTTTCGCGAGGTGCCCGGCTTTGAACCGGACGTCATGC
Source organism: Candidatus Onstottus arcticum (assembly GCA_038040485.1). Taxonomy (GTDB): domain Bacteria; phylum Acidobacteriota; class Blastocatellia; order UBA7656; family UBA7656; genus Onstottus_B; species Onstottus_B arcticum. Next base: position 129,952 of record JBBPIE010000016.1, on the reverse strand, counting down.
AGTTGTTCGGAAGCGCACCACAAGCTTTGGGATCAAGCGCCTCAACAAAGGCATCACCCGATTCAGGGCCTGGCTCGCGGCGCGGCGGTCAGATTGCCGGTGTGCTTGGGGAATATTGCTCGGACCTGGCTGAGGAGTCGCGAGCGGCTTCGTCTCACCCATTCGTAGGCCGGGAACGAGAGATCACGGCGGTTCTCGAAACGCTCTGCCGCAAGCTGAAAAACAACCCGCTGCTGATCGGCAAGCCCGGCGTCGGCAAGACCGCGCTGGTCATCGCCGTAGCCGAGCGCCTGTGCGACGGCAATGTGCCGTTGAGGCTTCGAGGCAAGCGGGTGCTCGAGGTGTCGCGGTTGCGATTACTGGCCGACGCGAAATTCTCTGGCGACATCGAAGAGCGCTTGAAGAAACTGCTCGAGGAAGTTCGCAGCGCGGGCGACGTGATCCTGTTCTTCGATGAGATTCACACGCTGCTGAGCGCGGGCGGCGCGGGCGGAACCGGCGATATCGCGAACCTGCTGAAGTCCTCGTTGTCCAAAGGCGAGATCACCTGCATCGGCGCAACCACGCTCGCCGAGTACTACAAATACATCGCTCGCGATGAAGCGCTTGCACGGCGCTTCAGCACCATCACGATCGAAGAGCCATCGCGTGAAGAAGCGGGCCGCATTCTGAACGAGACACGAAGCGCGTTCGAGGCTTATCACGGCGTCACGATCGACGAAGAAATGGTCTCGCTGATCGTCGAGATGGCGGATCGGTTTCTTCACTCGCGGAGTTTCCCGGACAAAGCGTTCGACTTGCTCGATCGGGCCGCGGCGAAGGCTACACTCAGCGAGCAAAACAGCCTTACGCGCGAGATCATCGCGGAGACGCTTTCAGAAACCACGGGTCTGCCGCTGGAGATAATGGACGAAGACCCGGCCGGGCGGCTCGAGCGGTTGGAGGAGTTCCTGAACGGGGCGGTGCCAGGCCAGCAACGGGCCGCTCGCGATGTCGCCCGCGTTGTAAGAATCGCGAAGCTTGGGCTCGAGATCCGGCCCGAACAGCCGGATGGTGTTTTTCTGTTCGCAGGCCCCGAGGGTGTGGGCAAGCACGAGATGGCAACGGCGCTTGCGAGGTTCCTGTATGGTTCAGCGAACAAGTTGATCGAGTTCGACATGAGCCAGTTCACCGAGGCCTGGTCGATTTCGCGGCTGATCGGCGCCGAGCCTGGATATGTCGGCTACAGTGAACGAAGCGGGTTGCTGTCGAAAGCAGCCGAGGACAATCCGCACTCGCTATTATTCTTCCGCAACATCGATCTTGCGCATCCGGTAGTCCAGCAATTTCTTGGCGAGGCGCTCGAGCGGGGACGGTTCACCGACGCGGCGGGCGCGAGGATATCGCTCTCGAATACGACGGTGGTGATGGCGCTTTCGCCGATGACCGAATCTGGCAAGCACGGTCACATGGGCTTCATGGCTCGCAACGGAGAACCGGGCGAGCACCAGATGTCGGGAAGCTTCCGGTTCACCGGCAGCCTGAATCTGCGAGAGCGCGGTTCGGGATACGGTCTCGCCGAATGGCTGGCTGCGACCATCGATGAAGTGATCGAGTTCCAGGTGCTGGATCGCGCGGCTACGGAGACGATCATCGGTGAGCGGCTCGACGCGTTGCGCGCGCGGCTCGAAGCTTCTCAGCCGGTGCGAGTAAATCTGGACCCGGAACTCGCGGCGTTTTTCGCCCAGCGGCTGGCCGCCGAGCGCAAGAGCCTCGCTCAACTCGAACGCTTGCTGCAGGAGACGATCATCATTCCCTTCACTCAACTGCATATCGATCGCCACGCGGTTGGAGCGCGCCCCGAAGTCGCCGTGCGAGTCGAGAACAGCGCGGTCAAGCTTGATGCGGTGAGCCGCACATAACCAAGCGACGCCGATGGAATTCAAAACCGAGCCTCAAAAGAAAGCCTACGAAAAAACGCGCGCATACCTTCACACGCTTTTTGGCGAAGTGAACGTTACGATGATGGACGGTATGCTCGTGCTGCAGGAAGGCTCGACGTTCGTCTACGCGCGTGTTTTCCCGATCGGCGAAAAGAAAGCGGGAGTCGAGGTCTTCGCGTACGTGGTAGCGGATGTCGGAGTAACCGAGGAGTTGATGCGCTACTTGCTCACCTATAACTTGCGATTGATACTGGGCGCGTTTGGGCTCGCGATCGGGGAAGATGGGAAGGCCACGGTTGTGCTGAGTCACTCGATACTCGGCGACTCGATGAGCAGGGATGAGCTTTACGCGAGCGTCTCGGCTATCGCGCGAGTTGCTGACGATCTGGATGATCAGATGGTGAAGGCTTTCGGGGGCCAGACCGCCCGCGATAAGTTGATGGCGACCGAACACGCCCCGGCGGAATACTGGGAGTGAAGTAGCATAGACTTTAGTCTGTGGACGTTATTTGACTGTGATCGTCGCGGCTCGGACACAGACTAAAGTCTATGCTACCGGTGTTCACTATGCTGAAAGTTGGGCTCACAGGAAGCATCGCGGTCGGCAAGAGCTTTGTGCTCTCTGTGCTTGGCGAGCTTGGCTGCGCGACGTTTGATGCGGACAAGATCGCGCACTCGGTGATGGAGCCGGGCCGCCCTGCCTACGAAGACATTGTGCGCGAGTTCGGACGCGAAATACTTGCCGAAGACGGCTCGATCGATCGCGTAAAGCTCGGAGCAATCGTGTTCGCCGATGAAGCTCGACGCACGCGGCTAAATCAGATCGTTCACCCGCGCGTGATCGAGGAACAAAACCGTTTGCTTGGTGAAGTCGAGGCGTCAAGGCCAGACGGAATCGCAGTGATGGACGCAGCGCTCATCATCGAGTCCGGCGGCTACAAGCGCTTTGACAAGTTGATCGTCGCCTTCTGTGATCGGGAGACTCAGATCGAACGATTGACGCGCCGGAACGGAATCACCCGCGAAGACGCCGAGCTTAGGATTGCCGCGCAGATGTCTTCTGAAGAGAAGCGCCGATACGCCGATTACGAGATCGAAACTTCGGGCTCGTACGACCAGACCCGCGCGCGCGTAACCGAAGTGTTCAACCACCTGATTCAAACAAAGCAGGGCTAAGCCTCTGTCAAAAAGGATCCGAATGAAAACAGCCGCCAAGCTAACCGCTCTCACGTTCGCCGCGATTATTCTTCTCGTTGGGCCGCATCGGGCTCTCGCACAATCGCAACAGCCGCCTGCGACCGGGCTCGCCCGCCTGCAAGCCAACATCGAGCGCATCACTCGCTCGGTCAACGCGAAGTGGGGCATCTACATCAAGTGCGTCGAGACCGGCGAAGAGATCGCCATCAACGCCGACGAGACTATGGACACGATGAGCGTCATCAAGATCCCGTTGATGGTGGAAGTCTTTCGCCAGATCGAAGCCGGCAAATTCGCTCTCACGGATCGCGTGACGATGAAAGAATCTGAGAAGCGGCCGGGCACCGGAGTGATGCGATCGCTGGATGAGAACGCGAGCCTCACGATTAAGGACTTGATCACATTGATGATCATCGTCAGCGACAACACGGCCACTGACATGCTTTTCGAGAAGGTCGGCGGGACGGAGCCGGTCAACAAGCTCATGCAGAGCTACGGTTTGAACACAATCAAAGCGACGGGTCCGGCGTCGGTTTGGTTCAAGGCGATAGCGGCTGAGCCGGACAGGTGGAAGTTTCACTCAGAAGGCAAGACCCCTTTTGGTTTGTCGTCATCTCGGGATATGGGCAAGCTGCTGGAGAGGATCTCCAAGGGCGAAGCGGTTAGCAAACAGGCGAGCGAGCAGATGCTTCAGATCATGCGAGGGCAGGTATACAGCTCGCGGCTTCCGAAGTACGTGACCGGCTTCCGGCTTCCTCATAAGACAGGAGACTTTCTGCCTTACATCGGAAACGACGTCGGCATCCTCGAAAGCGAGAACCGGCACGTAGTGATCAGCGTGTTCACGGCTCGACACAACGGGATCGGCCCAAACATGGAGGACGCAATCGCGCGAATCGGCGAACAAGTCGCGAACTTCTATGGCTGGCGCGAGAGCCCGGCGAAGTAACTAGAGTAGGATAAGCAAAGCAACGCTTAGTTTCGCTTTACACGATAGCTACGATCTATGCGGGGCTTGGCGAGAAGGATCAGGCTTTCAAGTGGTTGGAAAAAGCGTTCGAGGATCGAGACATCTGGTTGATGAATCTCAAGGTTGACCCGGTGTTTGCGAGCCTTCGATCTGATCGAAGATTCGAGAGTCTTCTCCAGCGCACCGGGCTCACGCCATAACTACCGCGCAATGGCGTCAGTTGTATTAAGGAACCCATTGTCTAACGTCGTTCCGCATCACAATGCCGGCCTCGTTTGCGGCTGCAGTGCAGGTGGGAAGTTAGGCCAGTGTTCAGAGGCTAGTGGATTCATGTCTTCGCCTGCATCGCCTTGCCGCCAAGCAGCCCGACGGCCGCACCAAAACCAATTTTCGCCATATCCAATAGGCCATCAATGAGTTTCGCGAGCGCCGGAGGAGGCTGTCCGTCAGTGTATAAGTGAAGACCTACACAGATCACTACGAAAAGCAGCGAACCTACAGCGGCCGTGATGAATACAAGCTTGAACTGAGGATCGATACGCGAAGGTTGCGTCAGCGGTTGCGAATCTGTTGCTATGAGCTGGATCTGGGCCAAAGCGCGCTGCCCCTCTCGAGAGTCCGGACAAACATAGCGTCCCAACTCAGGCACGAGAATTGAGGGCTTGGTGGGATGTTTGACGCATTCCGCCGCAACGTTAACGATCTCTGAAATCAATTCGGTCTGTTTCCTTGTTCTACGCCTAGCGGCCTAACTAGACTAACGCCTCGGTGCTCCGAGGAGGGTCTCGATGACCCAACCGAAGCTGATACATCAGCTTCGCAGTGCTATTCGCATCCGAAACTACATGCCCATAAGCTGAAGAGCACTCGCATGGGATCAACCTGTTCTTCCCTTCAATGGGATAACACGCCTTCCGAACGAGATGGCCGAGCCGGACACGAAGCAAACACCAACTTAGAGATTCTTCAAGCACCAAGCCACAGCAGTCAAATCGTCTCGATCAACCGCGCGAGCAGAGCCGCGCGGCGCGGAATATCTTCGATGATGATGTGCTCGTGCTCGGCGTGAGCGCCCGCGCCATCGACTCCTAAACCATCCAGCACCGGCACTCCCATCGCCGCAATGAAGTTGCCGTCCGAACCGCCGCCTACCGAGCCTTCTTTCAACTCGTAGTCCAGTTCCGCGGCGAGTTGCTTCGCGTGGTCGAACAGCGCGGCGATCGCCGAAGTGCGAACCAGCGGCGGGCGATTTATTCCGCCGCGCACTTCCAGGCGAGCGCGGTCGTGGATCGGCTTTAGCGACGACATTGCTTGCTCTATCCGCGCGCCCTCGGCTTCACTTTGAAATCTCATATCGATGGACGCTCGCGCTTCGGCTGCGATGACGTTCGAGAGCACGCCGCCTCGCACGACGCCAACATTGAGCGTCGTCCCGCGCGAGTAGTCCACAAGCTTGTTGATCGCAAGAATCTGATTAGCCATCTCGGTTATTGCGCTGACGCCCGCGCGTGGATCGTTACCCGCGTGAGCCGGCTTGCCGTGAATGATCAATTCGAACTCGCCGACGCCTTTTCGAGCAGTCTTGATCGTGCCGCCGGGTATCGGCGGCTCAAGCACCAGGGCGGCGCGCGCGGTCCGGGCTTCGTCTTCGATGATCTCGCGCGAGAAGTGACTGCCGGTTTCTTCGTCGCAGGTCATCAGTAGCGTGACTGGTCTCTGCGTTTTACGGCCCGCGTCTCTTAGGGCTCGCATTGCAAACGTTGCGAGCGCGACACCGGCTTTCATATCGAAGATGCCCGGCCCAAACGCACGTCCGTTCTCGACGCGAAACGGTCTTTGGGCAAGCGTGCCCAGCGGCCAGACGGTGTCGAGGTGACCGACGACCAGCAACTGTTGTGTAGACTCTTCGGCGCCGTTGTAGCGAGCCCTCAGCGTCGAGCCAAACTTCGGATCATTGAACAGATCAACCTGTGCGCCTGTCGACGCGAGCTTCTCGGCGAGGTTCTCAGCTAGCCGCCGATTAGCTTCGGCTTCTCGCGACATCGATTCTTGCTCGACGAGCCAGCGAATGAACTCGACTATCTCCGCCCGGCTTTCTTCGAAATAGGAGAGGAGCGCTTTGCTTTGTCCGGTCATCCGCATATTTCTAGCAGACGGACAAACCCGCGCGCTAGCGGGGCGTTCTGGCCACCAACTTGAAGTTGGTGCGTCACTCCGTAGGAGTGAAATGTTTATAGAAAGCGGCGTGTCTGTCGCGCTCACTCCTTTAGGAGTGAAATGTCGTCGATCGGGACGTGAAGCTTCAATGAATGAAACGCCAATCCTGACATACAACTCCTGACGGAGTTGGATCTCTCAGAGTCAGGACGTCCTATAAACATTCCACTCCTACGGAGTGGTGGACAAAGGCGCGAGCTTGCGGGTGTTGTCGGTTGATGATTGGTCGGAGATAAACAACAGAAAAGTTACTTCTTGAGCAGCCGTTCCACCATTGCAGCGAGGTCGTTGACGAAATCGGCGTTGGGATTGAACCCGCCGCGAGGCTGACCGACAGGCTGGCCCCGCTGGTCGAGCACCACGAGCGTAGGAAGCTGGGCGGCCTTGCCGCTGAAACGTTTGAACGCCGCCTGGTTCGGATCGCGCAGAACCACGACGCGGTTCACTGGTCCACACGGGCTGGCGAGTTTCTGACTGCTTGCCTCGGCCGCGGAGTTGATGCTCACCCAGCAAACGGTTACGTCCTTAGCCTGGTATCGCTCGGCCAGTGATTCGAGAGCTTTGAACTCTTCACGGCACTGCGGGTCTTGAATTCCGCTGAACACCAGCACCACAACTTTTCCGTTCATCGTCGAGAGCGGCGCCGCGCTGCCGTCAGGCTTAAGGAATGTTGGGTCTTGCGCGCTTGCGCTCGCCAGGAGAAACGCGCTGACCAGTGTCGCTGTTAGGACCGATCTTAGAGTTCGCCGCATGGTTCTGCCTGTCTCCTTTGTGACGAACGTTGGATGCTCCGACTACGTCACGAGTTCGCATCACGCTGGCGAGAGAATAGCATATGATTCCCAGATCGCGGTTGATCGCGGGTGGCGTCAGGTTCTTGCGTTTGGAATCCCGGAACGGGATGCCGGAGTAAAGCCACGGGTGAGTACGCGAACCCGTGGAAACAGGCGTATTGCAGCAGTAACCCGCGAAGCGGGTGGCGGCCCTTGGTTGGCGAAACCTCCCATAACAAATGGTCCCAGATGAAGACTCTTGGTGGTGGTTGCTCGCGACCCGCCGCCACCCTCTTCGAGGGTTGGGGGACGCTTTCTTCACGTGTCTCCACGGGTTCGCGGACTCACCCGTGGCTTTTTTCCGGCATCCCATCCGGGATTCAACCCACAAGAACTGACGCGCTCGCGTTGATCGCTGCGCCCGCGAAGGCTGGCTTCACCTTCAACGCAACTCTATACTTCTCAAACAACTTTTGGGATCGCGAATAGAGGTAAGATGGTATCGGCAATAGTTCTTGCAGCGGGCGAATCGCGCCGAATGGGGAATTTTAAGCAGTTGTTGACGCTCGGCGGCAAGACGTTTGTCGAGTGCTGCGTTGACAATCTGCTGGCTTCGAAAGCCGGTGAGGTTGTAGTCGTCACCGGCCACCGCGAAGCGGACGTGCGAGCCGCCCTCGCCGGCCGCCCGGTTCGATTCGCGAACAACCACGAATTTCGGGAAGGCATGGCTTCGTCGGTCAAAGCAGGTATATCGGCATTGCCTGATGATGCCGGCGCATGTCTGATCGCTCTTGTCGATCAACCGGAGATCGGGATCGAAGTCTTCAACCTTGTGATTGACACGTATCTGAAGGAGTCGCCGCTGATCGTTTTACCGACTTACGGCGGCAAACGCGGCCACCCGATCCTGCTGGACTTGAAGCTGAAGGATGAAATACTCCAGATGGACCCAGGTCTGGGTTTGCGCCAGGTCGTCAACTCGCATAGAAACGAGACTCGTTTTGTGGAGGTTCCGACCGAAACGGTGTTGTTGGACTTCGACACGCCCGAAGACTATCAGCGGGCGAAGAAGGATTGATGCCTCCGCGCGAATGGCTACTCACTGCCCGGCAGTTACTTCCCATCGACTACAGACTAACCGGAAGGCGAAAGACTCCAGCGTCCGTCCTAGACAGCAATCTTCTGGGAGCGAGATGCGCGCGCGCGCGCCTCAAAAGCGAGAACGCGACCGCCGCTTGCGGCGCTATGAGCCTGGATCAAACGCGACGCTCTCAACGCTGCCGAGTTTAAAGCCAGGCTGGAAGCCAGCAGATAGCTGTGCCCGCCGCATTGAGCGCAGTTCCCGTAGCGGTCCATGTAGGTCCGTATCGGGCTTTCCTCGTCGCCGGAGCAGTCTCCGCAGATTATCTGAACTCCGACCATCAGCAATGCTCCGTGTATTTCCTCAACTCGAGCAGCATCAGTATTTCGAGTTTGAAGAAGGTGGACTATCAAAGTGAAAGCGAGTGCTATTGCCCCTGCCGAAATGATTGTCAGCATATCCGCCTCCCGGTCTCCGCTGCCGTGACTTCCGCCCGCGTCATCTCTGGATACTAATGAAACGCTGGCGAGACTTGCCGCGCTCCTCACTGCAACGACTGTGCCAGCGTTTGCAAAGCTGGCCAGGCGCTTCGGACACCAGCAGCGTTCGAACTCGGCTGCCAGTCAATTTCCCCGGACCGGAGCTGTGACCAACTTGCCAACTAATAGTGCAGAGTTACCACACTGGCCGCTATATCTTGGGCCTAAAGCTCAAAAGTCTTCTCCGCGAAGACTGGGCTTAATTCTGCCTCTCGCTGCGCCGGCGCGGCGTTTCTCTGGCTTGGTAATTCTCGAAAAACACCGGGGTATTCGAGAAGAACGTACTCATTCGACCGGCTCTAATGGTTTTCGTTCGGATTGCGTACACGATGGAGGGAATCGCCGGCGGCTATTTCCTAGCTGGTACCGCTGGTTCGTTTGATGAAGAGACGATACGCGGTCGAGCGAATCACGTCGGGGATGTTCTTGTTCACCGACAGAGCGCGCATGTCGCGGCTCTGAATGCGATTGAGAAACCCAAGGCTGGTTCCTATCGGTGTGCGAGGGTTGCGAACCAGGTTGTGGATCACCGGGTAGGCGCGTGTCCATGCCCGGTTCTGTCCGATCTGTCGAAGCACATCTTCGCCAACGGATTTCATCGAAGCGATGTTTTCGACTTCGGTATCGCAGACTCTTGGATTTCGGAGGACAGCCGTAGCGACCATTTTATTCGGATCGCGGATGAGGATCATCCTGGCTTCGCGAGTTCCCTTGATTGCGAGCATCACGCGCTCTTTCACGCTCATCATGGCGACCTGAAAAAACACCGGCATGCGGTCAACTGCGACTTCACCTTCTTGCGAAGCTATCTCGGTGACGACTTGTTCAACGTCGAACCGCTCGTCTGGGCGCGGCGGGCTGTCATCGAAAGGCCCGTATTCCTGTTCATACTCGAATAGGAAGGAATCGTCTATTCCCTCGTCGATCAGACCAAGCCGGATCAAATCTTCGAGTCCTCCGACTTTGACCGTGTCGCGCTCCACGGCTTCAGCCTCCGCGCGCACTCGCTCCTGTTCAGCCACCATCTGGGCGCCGAACTGTTTGTCAAAGAACTCCTCCCTGACTTCTCGAACCCGGCGTTCGGCCTCGGGCGTTCTGGCAGGGTTAGCGAGGATCGCTTCGATGATGGAAGGCGATCGGATCAAGCTCTGCTGCTTGAAGGAGATTGCTTCGATGATCGCTGGGTGCCTCGTAGACCCGGCCAACTGCGCAAGCGCGGCGTCGGGTGTCGCAACGTTGAACAACGCGGCTTCGACTAGCGAGCGGGGGGCTTGACGCCACAAGCAGAGGAATCCCAGAACGCTTGCCGGCGTGTTGCGCTCAGATGCAAGCCCCATGAACGTTAGCGGGTCGAGGTTGTCCATCGTGGCCGCAGCCACGGCCCGTATCGAATCGCTGCTGTCATTGGCGAGCGCAACCAGCGCCTCCAGCATTTCTTCGTTCGAAAACGGAAGCAAGCCTCTGGCTGCTGCCAGCTTTACGACTTCCGGCGCCGAGCCAGCCATGATCGATTCTATGATTTGGTTTGGGATGGCGGTGTCTCCAGCTTCGACTCGAGGGCTTGAGGGACAGGTACTGGAGGCGAGTCGAAGATACTACAGGTCGGATTGATACTCAACAATTAAGACGGCCCGGCCCCTTGGCGACTTGCACGAACGCACATATCCCCAAAGCGCATAGCGATTACGGCGAACGTTCATCTTGCCCAAGAAAAACACACCGCGCTGAGTATTGTTTTCAACCGTTTGGCGGAAACCGGACCGCGGTACGACTAAGCTTGCAGTAACTGAATCTTATTGGGAGGCAAACATATGCAAGTAACTCTTTCCTGGTATCAGGTTGCCGACCTCGAGCGCGCGAAGAAGTTCTACGGCGAGGTCCTCGGGTTGAAACAGACGATCGAAATTCCGGGCTGGTGTGAGTTCAGTCATGCCGAAGGCGCGGCATCGATCGGGTTGAACCAGATGCTTGAGGGCGACGACGAGCGCGGCGCTACGGTTGTGCTGCGAGTCGACGATCTGGCTCGCGCGCAGGATGATCTCAGGCAGAAAGGCGTCGCGTTCGAAGGCTCGGTTGAAGAAATTCCCGGCGTCGTTCGCATAGCAACTTTTCGCGACACGGATGGCAATCGCTTGCAGTTGATCCAGGTGCTGGGCGCGCAGTAGAGTGCAATCGAATCGGAACCATGGCCGCGAGCCGGCCAAGGGGGTCAACTATGAGAAAATCGAGTTTCACGCTTGTTGTGTTTTGGTTCTGCCTTCTGGCTTTGCCTGTGACCAGTGATGCCCTCCGGACAGTGCTTCAGGAGGAACCGATCCTTTCGCGCCTTGCAGGAAGCTGGTCCGGTGAAGGTCAGCACCTTGGTAAGAAGGCAAGTCTGCAAATGAAGTGGGAGCGCGTGCTGGAAGGCAAGTTTTCGCGACTGAGTTTGCGCGTCGAGTCGAAATCGACCGGAGGCGCGAGCCAGGCCTTCGAGGGCCATGCCTACTACAGCCCGACCGAAGCTGGGCGCTACAGTGGGAGGTGGTTTGACTCGCAGGGCAACGCTTTTCCGATTAATGCTCAACAGGGAGACGATGCGTTGACCGCACTTTGGGGCGAGCCGGGAAAAGAAGAAGGCCGCTCAACCTATCGACTGCTTGATGCGGGGAAAAAGCTGGAGGTGGTCGACGCCTTTCGCGCAAAGGATGGCTCGTGGAAAGAATTCGGGCGATTCGTGCTGAGCCGGGCCCCGCTTGAGACGGCGCTCGTCAACCACAGTCGAGCAGTACGAAAAACAGGTTTCTAGTTTCTGGTTTTCGGGTTTGTGGTTTAACCAGAAACCCGAAACCACAAACCAGAAACCAACGAGAGGGGCGATGACTCTCAAGACGAGTATCGCAGCGAGGTGCATCGCGGTTGTTCTGGCGGCAATCGCAATCGTCGGGGCGAACGCGAAGCCGGCTTCCTTGCAATCGGGGTCGGTGGAGAAGGCGACGCTTTCCGATCTGGCGTTTATCGCCGGCCAGTGGCGCGGCGAGCTGCAAGGCGGCATCACCGAAGAGAACTGGAGCGCGCCTGCAGGCGACGCGATGATGGGAGTGTTCCGGTACGTGAAGGGCGGAAAGGCAGTCTTCTACGAATTGCTGCTGATTGAGATGACTTCGGCGGGCCCGGTGCTGCGGCTGAAGCACTTCCATCCGGGGCTCAGGGGCTGGGAAGAAAAGGACGAGGTGTTCAGCTACGCGCTCGTAGACCTGCGGAAAGAACGGGCAGTGTTTGAGCGGACAGACAAGAACTCGCGGTTGATCTTTCAGAGAACCTCAGACGCGACAATGTCGATCTGGCTCGAACGAACCAAGGATGAGAAGACGTCCTCCGAGGAGTTCAAGTACCGGCTCGCGAGGTAGCATAGACTTTAGTCTGTGTCGGGCGGCCCTCCGCGCGCCCCTCTTTGCGATGACTCAGAGGAACCCGGCGCGGGGGGCGGCCACAGCGGGCCACCCTCACATGACCCCGAGAGTTGGAGAAGAAATGCTTCCACAGATTTCAGTCGAGCAAGAAACCACTCTCGTCGACCGGGCGCGGCTTGGAGACGAGAGCGCGTTGACCGAACTAGTCGAACCGCTTCGGCGGCCGCTGTTCGCGTACGTCTATCGTATGGTCACCCATCGCGCTGACGCCGAAGACCTGATGCAAGATGTGTTGGTTCGCGTGATCGAGAACCTGCGAACGTATCGCGGGCAAGCTCGCTTCAAGACCTGGGTGTTTGGGATTGCGACTCATGCGTGCCTCGACCATCTCCGCGGGAAAAAACGCTGGCGCGTCGAAGCTCAGCTCGAAGGCGAGCGCGAGCACGACGCGAATCCGGAGCAGGTCGATGGGCTCAAGGCCCTGATAAGCCAGGCCGATTTCGTCTATGAGGTTCGAGAGCACATCGCGTTTTGCTTCGCCTGCATCGGCCGGACTCTCGAGCCTGAAGAACAGGCTGCGATGATGCTCAAGGAAGTGCTCGGGTTCACCGCCCTTGAAGCAGCAGGAATCCTGCAAGTCTCCGAGCCGGTCTTCCGGCATCGCTTGTCCTCGGCCCGCGCGAAGATGATCGGCAGCTTTGACGGACTCTGCCAGTTAATCAACAAGTCGGGCGCGTGCTGGCAGTGCACGGGGCTTCACGAACACGTCCCAGAGGGTCATCGCGGCTCGGCTCTTGTGCAGATCGAAGTCGCGCCGGGGCTTGCGGTGACTCCCGACAACTTGTTTGAAGCGCGCCTGGCGATCGTTCGTGAAGCCGATCTGGAGAACGGCAAGACTCGCCCGATGCACGACATGTTTTACGACGGGATTTCGCAGCGCGAGGGTCAGCCTGAAACATAGTCAGATGGCAAGCGAGCAGCAACCGCGGTCTTTGACCGCGGTTTAGAGTCATTGCGAGGTTCTATCAGTAGCACTACGCACCCCTCTTCGAGAAATATATAACAAAAGAGTATTATTCTGTTGACACTCAGTCGGTACGAGTGCTATTAGGTGGCTGCATTGCGGTCTCGGTTCCCGGTCTTTGGAGGAATCCATGAAAATTGAACAGTTCGTTCCGAGTCCGAGGGCTCTACTTGTCACTTTAGCTTCTATCGTTATCGTGGTTCTCGGTGTCGGTGCTGTGCGAAAAAGCGGTAAACCTCCGAGAAGTCAAACTGGTACTCCACGAATAGAAAGCTTTACTCCGCGAGTGCAAAATAAAACCAAGGCATTCGAGGTCACTCAGGCGCGCCAGAATTTGGATACGCATTCGGGGCCAGAGCTATCGCTTAGAAATGGCTACGACAAAGCAATCACGGCGTTCGCAGTGTCGGTAAATGGATTAGTAGGTGTAGTTGATTTCCCGTACAGTGAGAATCAAGATCGTGAGATCGGTCCCGGCCGGACATACACTCGCTGGTTTGGATCTTTTCGTAGGTCGCAAGACCCCGGTTCGGTCGAGGGCGAAGAGTACGAGATCAAGGTTCTTGCCGTGGTATTTGATGACAAAACCAGTGAAGGGGAGGAGAAGCCGATTGCAGGCATCTTCTACGAGCGGAATAGGACCAAACAGTTATTGAGTCGCATTGTTGCTGTGTTGAATGAGGAAGTCTCGCTCAACACCCTCGACGACAACCTCTTTCAGGCACTTAGATCTCGCGTCGCGACCCTTTCTCGTAGACCAAGCGATTCTATGGGCATAAACCAGGTGTTGCGATGGCTAGACCAGTCTGAGCAGATTACAGGCCCTAGGAAAAGAATATTGCGAGTCAAAGATTCGTGCGTCGATCTAATCGCCAGACTTTGATTCCCCCTACAGGATTCGGTCCCGATATTGCCGTTCCCACGATTGAAAAACATTACTGGCCGTTAACAGAGCATTACTAAGACTCAACGTCTAAAAGGAGCAGCCATGAGACCCACGAAATCCTTGTCATTTCTAGGTGCATTGCTTCTGGGAGTCTTGACTCTAAATGTAGCACGCGCAGACATATGCAACATGTCTTGGTACCACGGTATTGACGCCAGTACCGTCGATCTGTGTGGTCCATCGACTGGCCATTCATTCATTAAAGTCTCCCAGTGGTATATCCAATGGTACTGCGACTCGACCGGCTACAAGGAGGTCAATGTGCAGGGATACGGTGCTTGCTCGTGCTCAGGGGGAGGAGTTTGTTGGCCGGAATTTCAAACTCCTTACCAGGAAACAACTGGACCACACAAAAACGATTGGGTCCAAATAGTGCGAGACGCTTCTTGTGGTTGCACTTTGAGCCCGGCGATCTATAACTATGCTGACGCGCCGTCGTGTTGTAACACGTACATAGCGGTCTGCGGACAGTGTGACTTGCCGCCAGAGGCAGAGCAAGAATGTAATCAATGCAGCGGCGGTGCGAGCTGGAACTCGTTCACAGGTTGTTGCTTTTACGATACCCCAATAGTAATAGATGTCCAAGGAAATGGCTTTGACCTCACAGGCGCTAATAACGGCGTTTCGTTCGACATCAATACTGACAGCAATAAAGAGCAAGTTTCGTGGACTTCTTCGGGGTCAGACGATGCTTGGCTTGTGCTCGACCGCGACGGCAACGGCTCGATAGACAATGCCGCAGAGTTGTTCGGAAATACTACTCCTCAACCACCCGTTCCCGTTAGAAATGGGTTCTTTGCACTGGCGGAATATGATAAGGCAACAAATGGTGGAAACGGTGACGGCAGAATAGACAGGCGCGATGCCATCTTTGCCTCCTTGCGCTTGTGGCAAGATGTCAACCACAACGGTCTGTCCGAGGGGTCTGAGCTGCATACGCTACCATTGCTTCACGTTGTGGCAATAGACCTGGACTTCAAAACATCGAAGCGCACGGATCAGCACGGCAACAAATTCAAGTACAGAGCGAAAGTACGCGATGAACGGGGTGCAAGTGTAGGCAGATGGGCTTGGGATGTATTACTTCAGCGGGGACCCCAATGAGGTCCGGCCAGATTACCACCACAGGATCTTCCGTCATTCCGGGTCCTCGATGAAGACCGATTTCCGCGCTTTTCCCGGCGTTAAGCTTTGCCTAGGCGCGGTCCTTCGAAGCTGCTTTCAAGGTTTCAGTTGCTCTGAACTGGCTAGACTCGCTCGTCCCTCTCTCGAAAACCCGATTCTCGTCGTACAATTGTCGCGTGATGTTCGCCGAAGTCGCCGTTCCTGTTCACGTCAGGCAGACCTTCACCTACAACTTGCCGGGCGATCTCGCCTCGCGAGCGGCGGTCGGCTCTCGCGTCACCGTCCCTCTTGGCAAGAAGACTCTCACCGGTTTCATAGTCGCGCTGCACGAACAACCTGGCGGTGAACTTGGCGAGTCTGACATCAAAGACGTCGAAGAGCTGATCGACGACGCTCCGATCATCAACCATGAAATCCTGGAGCTGACTCGATGGGTGTCCGACTACTACTTCGCGCCTTGGGGCGAGTGCATTCGAGCCGCGCTTCCTGCCGGCGCCGCGGTGATTAGCGAACGCGTGCTAACCATTACCGCCGCCGGCCGCGCGGAGATGTCGCACCTCGACCGAGACTCGCCGAACCGCTTGGCGCTCGAACTCTTCTCGCAGTCGGACACCGTCTCTGTGCGACAAGCTGAGCGCCAGTTCTCGAAGCCGCGCGCAGCAGCGATGATCAAGCAGCTTGAACGCGCGGGTTTCATTCACACTTCACAGCGAGTGGGCGAAGCACGAATGAAACCCAAGCTTCAAAACGCGGTCCGGCTAACCAGTTCCGGATTCGGGGTTCAGAGTTCCGGGTTAGCCGATACCGTAGCGCCCGAACGCAAGGCTGAGACTTCGAAATCCAAAGCTCGAACCCCGAACCCCAAACCCCGAACCCGAAACATTCTTAAGCCCCTCAACGACAAACAAGAGCGAGTACTTGAGCTGATAAGAGCGAAGGGAGAGCCCGTGTCGCTGAGCGACCTGCTGGACGAGACCGGTGTCACCGCGTCAGTCGTCCGCACGCTCGAGAAGCGCGGTCTTGTGGAAGTCTTCCCGCGCGAAGTGCGGCGAGACCCGCTCGCTCACGTTGCCCGTCACCCCGCCGAAGTCGTCAAACTCAACAGCGAACAACAAGCCGGGCTCGATCAAATAGTCTCTCAATTGAACGAGAACAAGTATGCGACCTTCCTGCTTCACGGCGTGACCGGCAGCGGCAAAACGGAAATATACCTGCGAGCGATGCGCGAGACGGTCGCCGCCGGGCGGGGCGCAATGATGCTGGTGCCGGAGATTTCGCTCACGCCGGTCCTGTCGCGAAGGCTGCGCTCGGACTTCGGCGACGCGGTCGCGATCCTTCATTCGAGTTTATCCGAAGGCGAGCGAACCGATGAGTGGCGGCGCATCAAAGAGGGCGACGCACGCGTAGTGATCGGCACTCGCTCGGCTGTTTTCGCGCCGATCGAGAACCTGGGTCTTATCATCGTCGATGAAGAACACGAGTCGTCGTACAAGCAGGACGAATCGCCGCGCTATCACGGCCGCGATACCGCGATCATGCGGGCGGTGCAGGCAAACGCGGTCGCCGTCCTGGGCTCCGCTACTCCGTCCGTCGAGTCCTATCACAACGCCCAAACCGGCAAGTACACCTACGTTCAACTCCAGGCGCGCTACGCCGATCGCGCGCTTGCCGCGGTCGAGATCGTCGACATGCGCGAAGTCTTCAAGCGCCACGGCAAGCAGCAAACCTTCTCGGATGAGCTGAAGGACGCGATCGGCGAAACTCACGCGCGCCGAGAGCAGTCGATGATCCTGTTGAACCGGCGGGGCTTCTCGGCATTTGCATTGTGCCGCTCGTGCGGGCTCGCGATTCACTGTCCCGATTGCGACGTGACGCTGACGTTTCACCGCTACAACGAGAGCCTTCAGTGTCACTACTGCGGCTATATTCGTCCGGCGCCGCGCGTGTGCCCGGTTTGCGAAGGGCAATACATCCACTACGTCGGTTACGGGACCGAACAGCTCGAAGCCAAGCTGCGCGAGATGTTCCCGGCGATGAACATCGCGCGGCTGGATCGAGACACAACTCGAAGGCGCGGGAGCTTCGAGCAGATCATCATGGAGTTTGCCGAAGGCGGAATCGACTTGCTTGTGGGCACGCAAATGATCGCCAAGGGCCACGACTTTCACAACGTGACTTTGGTGGGAGTAGTGTCGGTAGACGCGGGGCTTGCGCTGCCGGACTTTCGCGCGTCGGAGCGGACGTTTCAGTTGCTGACCCAGGTTTCAGGCCGCGCGGGACGCGGTGACCGGCCGGGACGCGTGATCATCCAGACTTATCATCCGCAGCACTATTCGATCGTGTACGCGCGCGAGCAGAACTACGAAGAGTTCTATAAGCACGAGGCAAACTTCCGGCGCGCGATGCACTATCCGCCGTTCAGCGCGCTCGTGAACGTCTTGGTTCACGACAAAGACTTGAACCGCGCGAATACAACCGCATCGCAGTTCGCTCGTGAGTTGCGCGAGGCCGCGAGCGGAACAGGCTTGCGAGTGCTTGGGCCTGCGCCTGCGCCGATATCGAGGATCAAAGGCGAGCACCGCGTTCAGGTGTTGATCAAAGCGATAACGCGGTCGCAAGCTCGCGAAGCTTTGGAGCGCGCGATGGACCGTACGCTTGCGGCCGGCGCCAGCGCGCGCTCGATCAACGTCGAAGTCGACCCGATGAATTTGATGTAGTTCGCCGGCGGTGCACACTGCAACCGTTTTTGATCAAATCGACTAGTCTCAAACTTTGTAAGTCGTATAATCTACCGCAGTCAGGTATGTCGGTGATGGACAAGGCACTAGATAAAATTGAGGTGGAAGGCTTCAAGTCGATCCGGTCGATGAGTCTGGAACTCCGCAGCCTGAATGTGCTCATCGGCGCGAACGGTGTGGGAAAGTCCAACTTTATTGGTGTCTTCAAACTCGTCAACCAAATTGTCCACCAGTCTTTGCAGGTTTATGTGGGAACCACTGGCGGGGCCGACGCCGTGCTCCACTTCGGTAGGAAAAAAACCGCCGAGATGCGGATCAAAGCGTCGCTCGGAAATGATTTCCGTGGCTACGAATGCACGCTTGCCCCGACTGCGGACGATCGATTGATTTTCAAACAGGAAGAGTGCTGGTCTCAGGACGGCAGCCTACTCTCGGTCTCATTAGAAAGCGGCCACAGCGAATCGGGATTATTGTTCTCGAGACGTAAGGGCAAGGCTGCCCGCACCGAATTCACCGCTAAAGAAGATTCTGTCAGGGTAGATGTGGCGCAGGCGCTGTTTAACTGGCAGGTCTATCATTTTCACGACACGAGCGACAGCGCACCAGTCAAGCTTACAGCCGACTTGGAAGACAATCACCGCCTCCGTGCCGACGCGGCTAATCTCGCAGCGTTTCTCTACAGGCTAAGAGAAACGAGTCCTAGCAACTATTCGAACATTGTTGCTTCGGTACGTTTGGTCTTTCCGTTCTTCGACGACTTCATCCTCGAGCCTTCGCGGCTCAACCCGGACAAGATCAGGTTGGAATGGCGCGAGCGAGGCTCCGATACCTATTTCAACGCTTCAGCTTTGTCCGATGGAACGCTGCGGTTTATCTGCCTTGCTACGCTCTTGCTTCAGCCAGACTTGCCCTCCACGATCCTTCTCGACGAACCCGAATTGGGTCTTCATCCCTACGCGATCAACGTATTGGCGGAGTTGCTAAGGGGCGCGGCAACCAAGACGCAAGTGATTGCCTCGACGCAGTCGGTCGGTCTGGTGAACCAGTTCGAGCCGGAGGATGTAATAGTTGTTGAACGAGAAGACCAACAAAGCGTGTTTCGCCACCTCGACCGAGCCGATATGCAAAGCTGGCTCGATGACTACGGCCTGGGCGATCTCTGGGAGAAGAACGTTATTGGCGGCCGGCCCTAACGATGAAGAAAGTCCTCATTCTCGTTGAAGGACAATCCGAAGAGACCTTCGTAAAACGAGTCTTGTCTCCGCACTTGCTCGCTCTTGACGTCCTGATCGTTCCAATCATTATCTCAACAAAGCGGGTTAAGAGCGGCCCGAGTTTCAAAGGCGGCGTTCCGTCCTACGCGAAGGTCAGAAAGGAAATCAAACGGCTGCTTGGAGATTCGAGCGCCGCGCTGGTGACAACGATGGTCGACTTCTACGGCTTACCTGGTTCATTTCCCGGCAGGGGCGCAGTGCAAGGAAACACTCCTCTTGAGAGAGTCGCGTTCGTCGAGAGCGCAATAGATCTGGACATCAACGACGAGCGTTTTCTTGCCTACTGCTCGCTCCACGAGTTCGAAGCCTTGCTGTTCGCCGCGCCCGCAAAGATAGCTGAGGTGTTCGGCTCGCCGGAATTGAGGCTGTTCGCGATCAGATACGCGTTCCCCTCACCGGAGGACATCGACGATAGTCCGTCAACGTCACCCTCAGCCAGGCTTCAATCTCTATATCCGCAATACAGCAAACCATTCTTCGGCACTCTTATCGCAAGCAGCATCGGCCTCGAAACGATGCGGGCTGAATGCCGCCATTTCAATGAATGGCTGACTCGCCTCGAGAAGCTTTCAGACAGCGCCGACAATTCCGAACAGGCGTGATCTTTCAGGTGGTGATCGCTCAAGGCAGCGAGCCTTTCGGGATCGACCACGGATGAACTTCAATTGCTAACCGTCCGGCCTTTACCGTGGGGTCGGCTTCGGCCAAAGACTTCGCCTCTTCCAGAGACCCGACTTTGAAGATAAATACACCTGAGTAGGGAGGAGCGTTGGTGAACGGGCCCGCGATCACCAGTTTGCCCGACGCCGCCATCGCCTGAATGTGAGCCATATGGGCAGCCTGCAAAGCTTGAGTATCAGGTGTGCTTTCTGGCGTCCACTTCGGGCCGCGCTTCAAAAAAGCAAAGTAGTAAGTCGCGGGAATCATCGGCGTGTCGGGCTTCTTCATCACGTTCTTTGCCGCGAACCACTTAATCACTTCGACCGCGAAATGACCTGCCTTTACGCCAGGGTCCGCTTCGGCCCAGGACCGAGCTTCCTCTTCTGATGCTGCCGTCGTCACCAGCAATCCGCGAATGCGATCGTCGTCGGTGAACGGTCCCGCGATGACAACGCGCCCCGAGTCGAGGAGGCCGAGCATGTGCTTTATGTGACCCGTTCCCCAGCTCGCGTTCTCGGGCGTCTCAGCGGGATTGAACTTCGGGCCTTTGACTAGAAGGCACAGATAGAAAGTGCCCATCTCATACTTCGGTTCCTGAGATGGGTTCTTTCGACCGCTCGCCGGAGCGTCGGGCGCCATCGAGCACAGGACCACGACGGCCGCGATCAGCTTTGTCAGGCAATGACCTTGTCGCTGTTGCTCTCCGACTCAACACGACCTCAAAGACTTGCTTCGACATTCTGAATGCTCCTTTCTTACAATTCATGCCTGCTCTTCCATTAAACTTTCTCCGAAGGTTCTTTATCCGCAAAATTATGAGAGCGTTCTGGCGCAGCCAAGTTGCAGCGCTGGGCGCTCGACTGCGCCTGGTCATTATCGATGCGGTCTGCGAGCTCTGGCAAACAATAGCGGATTGCAGCTTCGCGTGAACGGCGTCCAAGGTTTACACTTGCGTTGGAGGCAAAATGGACCGCGAAGGCCACCGTCGGCACCTCATTCATATTCTTCAATCCGCGTACTCGGGTGAGCTTGCCGCCGGGTTTGCCTATCGCGGCCACTGGAAGTCGTTGAAGAAAGCCGAGGAGCGCGCGGCGGTTCAAAAAATCGAGAACGAGGAGTGGGTCCATCGCAAGCGCGTCGGCGAGATGCTCGCAATCCTGGCTGCTTCGCCGCTGAAGTGCCGCGAAGCAAAGTTCTGGCTGATCGGAAGAACGATCGGGCTGGCCTGTCACGTGATCGGGTGGTTCTTACCGATGTACTTTGCTGGGAGGCTCGAGAGCGGGAACGTGGTCGAGTACGAAACCGCGGCCGCTCACGCCGGGGCGCTTGGCCTGAAGGAGTTCGAAACCGACCTGCTCGTGATGGCCGGAGTGGAAAAGGAGCACGAGTTGTTTTTCCTGAACGCCGTGACCAGTCACCGCCTGCTCCCGTTGGTCTCATCGTTCTTTGGTTGGGGTCAAGCCGTCGCGGCTCCGCAAACGACCGCGGCCGAGACTGCTTCAACCGAAGCTGCCGACTGACACACTCATTTTCGCATGAGTTCAGACTTCAGGAATTCTTTGACGTCCTTTCCACCTGTGAGCCGAAGCCAGAGAGGCTCAGCCTCCCCGCCAACCGCAAGCTCAAACCGGAAGAACGAGCAACAGAATCGTTCGAGTGTGACGAATTCAGCGGCGGCAAGGATGTTTGCCGCGGTTGCCGGCAAACTTATCGCGTAACCGTCCGGCAGCTCGCGCACTTCCTGGCCGCTCTCGAACAGCAGCTCGCGCAGTTCCTGCCGGCGGCTGCGTTGTTGTTCAGTCAGTCCAAAGAGATTGCATGCGATCGGCTGGTCGGACTTTGACCTGGTGTCCGATTTTACTTGTGGCGCCGGTTTTTTTGTTACGGGTCGTTTTTGTTGCGCTGAGGCGGCAGTGCAAAGTCCTACGATCGCTCCGAGCGCTAACACGAACATCATCTTGTTCATCATTCCTCCTTACGGGTTCGATTCATTTCCTTCGAAGAGCTGAACAAACACACAAGCCGGAAACTGCTCGGGGCAGCCGCAGTGATTGAGGCCGTGCTGGATCGCTTCGCGCATTGCTTGAAGCTGCTGGATCTTCTCGTCTATCGCACGCAGCCTTGCCTGAGCGATCGCGCGCATATCCGCCATTGTATGCGAGCCCTTCTCTCGCATATCAATCAGCGACTTGATCTCGTTCAACGTGAAGCCCAGCGATTTGGCCTGTCTTATAAAGCGAATAAACGTCACCGCGTCGTCCGTGTATTCGCGATAGCCTGACTTCCTTCGCCCTGGCTTCTTTAGCAACCCGATTCGTTCATAGAGCCGAATCGTTTGAACGTTCACTTCCGCCTGCGCTGCTAGCTTTCCGATTCGCATCGCACCTCCGCCGCTGTGACATAGCATTATCAACCTTGTACCCGGGTATAGAGTCAACAAGATTCTTTTGTAGGGGCTGGGCTTGTCCCTGCCCGGATTGTGCGAAGCACAATGATTGTCATTGTCAGAAACCGACCACAATGAAAAGTCATCGCGCTTCGCGCGAGTCGGGCAGGGACAAGCCCTGCCCTACACCTGCCATGCTATCATTTCGCTCCGAGGCCGACACACTTGTACATCGACTCACACGCACACATCGAAGGATCCGAGTTCGACGCTGACCGGGAAGCCGTCATCCGGCGAGCGCTCCAGGCCGGAGTCGAGATCATCGTGTGCGTAGGCAACGGCGAGGTCGCCGCCGACTCGCACGCGGCAGCTTTTCGACTCGCCGACGAATATCCGTTCATCTACACGACGGTCGGAGTTCACCCGCACGAAGCTCGCCTGCTCGATGGTGAAATGTACGCGAAGCTTGCCGATCTGTCACAACACCCAAAGGTGATCGCATGGGGCGAGATCGGGTTGGATTATCATTACGACAACTCACCTCGCGAGGTGCAGCGCGAAGCTTTCAGAAAGCAGTTGCGAATGGCGCGCGAGCGCGGGCTCCCGATCTCGATTCATACTCGCGAAGCGGAAGCCGATACGATTGCGATCCTCGACGAGGAGTGGAAGGACTCGGGCCTCGGCGGAGTCATTCACTGTTTCACCGGCACACGCGCGTTTGCCGAAACGGCGGTGGAGCTAGGCTTCTTAATCTCGTTCTCGGGTGTGGTCACGTTCAAGAAAGCTGAGAATCTTCGCGAGACGGCCAAGCATCTGCCGCTCGACAAGATACTGATCGAAACCGACAGTCCGTTTCTCGCGCCCATTCCTTATCGCGGCCGGCGCAACGAACCGGCTTACGTGGTCGAGACCGCGCGGTGCATAGCAGCGGCGTGCGGCGTTGAACTGGAAGAGTTCGCCAGCTTAACTTCGGAAAACTTTAAGCGGCTGTTCGTTCTGGCCTGACCTTTCAGAGGCCGGAAAGAGAGACTCGCGTTCGATGTAGCAACTCACGCCGAAGGCCAGAGGATCATATGAATCAGGACGAGGAACATCTAAGACTCCTTTCGATTTTTCACTATATCGTCGGAGGAATCACCGCGCTATATCGCGACGGAAACGGAAAAAAAGATCTGATTGAATATTTCGTTAGCCTTCTGCCTTGCCAGTACATCTCCGCTTTGAAATAATCACCGCATCGGAGAAGAAGGCGATTCCATGATCACTCTACCCAAAGATATCCAAGAAGCAGTTCGAACCTCAGAGGATCAACCTGTCCGTCTCACCGATCCGGAAACCAAGAGCGAATACGTTCTCTTGCCTGCGGACCTATACGATCAGCTACGAGAGCTGTTCTACGAGCATTCAACGCTGACCCAGGATGAGAAACGCGCGTTGATGCTGCAGGCGGGCTTGCGTGCCGGATGGGATGACCCGGAGATGGATGTGTACAACGATCTTGATCCTCGCCGACAACAATGAATGTCCAGCGTGGCGACATAGTTCTCGTAGACTTTCCTTACAGCGACCAAACCGGGAGCAAGGTACGTCCTGCGCTCGTCGTTCAATCCGATGTATGGAATCACCGGCTCGACGACACCATCCTCGCTGTCATTACAAGCAGCCGGCAGCGCCGAACTGGGGCGAACACTCAATTGTTCGTCGACATCACGACGGTTGAGGGACGGCAATCAGGCCTGCGGATTGACTCGATCGTTCAATGCGAGAACCTGATAACCTATGACCGCGGATTGCTTCTTCGGGTTCTCGGAAGCCTGCCTGCGCCGTCAATGTCACAGGTGGATGATTGCCTGAAGGCGGCGTTGGGGATTGCTTGAGTCTCAGAGCGATGGATGCCATTCCAACAACACTCTCGCACGATGAGATCAGCCTGCTGCTGTTTGCTCTTCAAGGCGGCAGCGCGGCGCCCGTACCCGATGCCGAGTCCTGCGAAGAGGCTTGCCCCGTTGTCGAAAGCGTCGAAGAACTGCTCTGCGGCGGCAAGCTCGATCCCGAGCAGCAACTCGTGCGACATCTGAACAATCATCTCCGCGAGGCGATGATTGAGTGCGGGATGTTCGAGTTGATGGCAACTGGACAGCCGGTCGCCGCGCATCCGTCCTCTCCTGAGGATCGATTGAAGCTCCGGCAGGTCACCGTGGAGCTTGCGCGCTGGACTTGTCAGATCAAGCTCGATGTCGAAGAACGGCAACTGCTCTCGAAGTCGCTCTCGCGGCTGCCGCGGTCTTCCTGGATAACCATGCCGCGCACGATGTGGCGGCTCCGTAAGAAACTCAAAGCTACGTAGGGCTACGGATGTCCATGGCGAGGTTCGGAGGGAAGTTGGTAGTCCGATCTCCAGGAGCCTATCGGATTACTTCTCTGCGCAAACCTCAGCGTCTCGGCGACTCCGCGGTTAGAGGGCGTTGAAAATTAGAAAGCCTGAAAGTCCTCGCTAACCGCAGAGCCGCTGAGACGGTGAGGTTTGCGCAGAGTAGACGGTTTTATCCGAGCTTGACGCACCGAATCCGAGGTGAAAGGATCGCCAGCGAGTTCGTTCATCCTCACGAGCTTCATATTGGAGGGCGTATGCGATCATCGAACCCACAAAGCCGCATTGCAGCAATCGGGTTGATGCTGGTTCTGGCGACGGCTGCCTTTGGTCAGGCTTCTCAAAACCCCCAGCAAAGCGATCCGGCTAAGAAGGCTCAGCCCGCGCACGTCGAGACCCCTCGCAACGACGAAAACCAAAGCGACCAGGCGATTAAACTCGAAGCGACGCTGGTGACCGTTCCTGTCATCGCCAGCGATCGCGACGGCAGATACATCCCTGACATGCGTCGCGAGCAATTCTCTCTTCATGAGGACGGAGTCAGCCAGGAGATCGTCTTCTTCGCTACCATCAACGAACCGTTTCATGTCGTGCTGATGCTGGACACCAGCGCAAGCACTCAGGAAAAGCTCGGGCAAATCCGGAGTGCGGCCGCGACTTTTGTCGAACAGCTCAAGCCCGCGGATCGCGTAAAGGTCATCTCGTTTGACGACGAGGTCCGCGACCTGTGCGACTTCACAAGCGATCGCTCGGAACTTAGAGGGGCGATAAATCAAACCCGGCCCGGGCAAGGCACGAAGCTCTACGATGCGGTAGCGCTCGCGCTGCGAGTGCTGCGGACGATCAAGGGGCGCAAGGCTATTGTGTTGTTCACCGACGGTGTGGATATGTACAGCGCCAGGGCGCGTTACGAGGACAACGTCATAGCCTTGGAAGAATCCGGAGTGATCGTGTATCCGATTCGCTACGATACGCGGGTCGAGACGGAAGCGATGATGCGAAGCCAGGGCGGAATCGGCGGCATCATCAAGCGCCCACCAACCGGCACAACGCCGCCAACCGTTCCCGGCGGAGAGATGCCGCGTCTTCCGCCGATCGGTCCTCCTACTGGAGATGTCCGCATTCCACCAATGGAATCTCCGTTTCCGCGGACGACCCCTTACCCCGGAGGCCGGCCCGACAATCGATACCCTCAAGACAATCGCTATCCACAAGACAATCGTTATCCTCAGGACAATCGGTTTCCTCAGGACAACCGGTTTCCTCAAGACAATCGGTTTCCCGACGGGCGCAATCCTGATCCGGGGCGGCCCAGGCGCAATGACCCGGTGAGCGTCGAGATGGATGCTTTGTACGAGCTTGCGGACAGATACCTGAATGACCTGGCGGCGTTCTCGGGAGGTAAGGTGTCTCGCGCCGACACGCTCTACTCGCTGCCGGCGGCGTTCGCGCAGATCGCGGCCGAGTTGCGGACTCAATACGCGCTGGGCTATTACCCTTCGAACGCCGCGAGAGACGGCAGCTATCGGAAGATTCAGGTTCGCACGAATCGGAAGAGAGTCGTGATTCGAGCAAGACCGGGTTATCGCGCGCCCGCCGGTTCTTAAGCGACACCCTTCGTCTTGCCAACCCTGTGTTCACTTCGCTCGCTTGTCGAAGGCCCGGTCATTCATTTAGGGTTTTGCCATGAGCAAAAACGAAATTCTCACCGAACTCCCAAAGCTCACTCCCGAGGAACGCCAGGAGGTCCGAGAACTACTGGCGGAGATCGATGGAACGGACTGGCTCGACGATGGGCAACTGGCGGACGACGAGAAGGCCCTGATCGATTCGCGGCTTGATGAATGTGAGCGTAATCCGAGCAGCTTCATCCCGTGGGATGAGGCTAAAGCCGGGATCAACGCTCGTCTCAAGAAATGAGCTACATCGTTGACATCCTGCCGGCTGCGCTTTCGGACATCATAGAGGCGGCTCGCTGGTATGAAGGCGAGCGTGAGGGGTTGGGCGCGGATTTTGCAGCCGAAGTAAACAAGGCGATCGACTGGCTTGCCGAACGAGCGTTGGTACCTCGTATTCGCTACCGCCGCAAGAGTGTACGTTGGGTTCATCCCCGCCGCTTTCCCTATCGCATCTGCTACTACGTTGAAGGCCAAACGGTCCACGTATTCGCTGTCATTCACGACGCCCGCCACGATCGGGTCTGGCGTGACCGCGTATGAGATCGAGCCGCCGCCGCCGATTGTGGTTAAAGGTGCGGCAAGGCAAGAGCCTCTGCCGTCCGATAGCATCTACAGCGAGCGTTTGAAGGAACGGAATCCCAACGGTAAGCTAATAGCGTTCATCATTCATCTCGAAAGGGGAATCGCCAATCAATGTCTGCTCAGGCACAACAACCATCACCAGCACTTTTCTTTGAGACCATCACAGCTTATCAACGCAGCGACGCGATGAGAGCCGCGATAGAGCTTGATCTGTTCACCGCAATCGGCGAAGGCAATCGCACCGCCGCCCAGATCGGCGCTCATTGTGGCGCTTCGGAGCGGGGTACGCGGATTCTTTGCGACTACATCACGATGATTGGCTTTCTGACAAAGGAAGGAAACAACTACGCGCTGACTCAAGACTCGGCTGTGTTTCTGGACCGGCGCTCGCCCGCTTACATGGGAGGCGCTATCGAATTCATCGCTTCCGATCAAATCAAAGAAGGCTTCAAGCACCTCACCGAAGCAGCACGCAAAGGCGGGACTGCCGTGCCCGACAACGGCACTCTCGCGCCCGAGCATCCGGTGTGGGTCAAGTTCGCACGCGCGATGGCTCCGATGATGCGGCCCGTAGCACAGGGGATCGCTCAGATGATAGACCCGGAAGCCAATCGCAAGCTCAAGGTTCTCGACATCGCCGCAAGCCACGGGTTGTTCGGCCTGGCCTTCGCGTCGCGCAACCCAAACGCAGAAATCGTCGGTTTGGATTGGGCCAGTGTTTTAGAAGTGAGCAAAGAGAACGCGAAAGCCGCGGGCGTTGCGGATCGTCACAGCACGATTGCCGGCAGCGCATTTGATGTCGACTACGGCACCGGCTACGACGTTGTGCTGCTGACGAATTTCCTGCATCACTTCGACCCGCCGACAAACGAGACGTTGCTGAGGAAGGTGCACGCGGCGCTTGCCGAAGGCGGCCGCGCCGTCACGCTCGAGTTCGTGCCAAACGAGGATCGAGTCTCGCCGCTGGGCGTTGCGGGGTTCAGCTTGACGATGCTTGCCACCACTCCGAGCGGGGATGCTTACACGTTTGCGGAGTTTGATCGGATGTTCAAGAACGCGGGCTTTGCGAAGAACGAGCTTCATGAGATTCCGCCCGCGATTCAGCAGTTGATCGTGTCGCAGAAGTGAAGTGAATTTGGAGTGGCTGGCGAGGGCCTTTCCCGATATTTCCGTGTTAGCTGTGCAGAATGCTATGGCCGACAAGACGTGGTTCGATTATTTTGTGAGCGGTGTCGCCCTCCTCACGGGCGCGTACACCATCTACAAAAACTTCGTTCAAAGGGCGAAGGTCTCAATCGTTCCCGGCGACAGAATGGCCATCGTTCGTGGGCCGGGCGGGGCCAGACGGATCCACCTTCGGTGTGTGCTTTTGAATGATGCGGTCAAGCTCGGAACGCTCCAGCGCCTCGAGGCAAAGATAACCAGCCCCGACGCGACGGTCCAAACGTACCTATGGAATGAGATCTTTGAGTTCGTTCCTGGCACCACGAGCGTTCGACCGAGCGGAACGCCCCAGCCGATTCCGATCCCTAGCAAGAACAGTCAGCCGTTGCTGGCTCAATTGGAGCTCACCGAGCCAAATACTGCAGCAAACTGGGCGGCCGGGCGTCATCGAGTTGAGGTTCTCGGATGGGTGAACCGCAAGAACCGGCTGAAGCCCGCCAACGCAAAGTCTGTCTTTCACATTAACATTCCGCGCGACCTAGCATTGGCTCTTCCTATGGATCAACCCGAGTATAGGTTCGCGGAAATTGAGATTGAAGAATGGAGCGCGTAGCCGAACGACACCTAACTCTCGATGCAGCGGAGCGGGCGCGGCTGGTCTAGCGAGATCCAGGGTTGCACGCGCGCCCGCTGATCGTGTCGATATATCGCGTCACTGAGGAGATCGCCGGTATGAGTAAACAAGAATTTGTTGATGGGTCGGACGAAAAGGCGGAGGAGACAAAGAAGCCCAGACGGCATCCGATAACTATGTCGAACTCGCCAGAGGAGACCATGCGGCGTATGGCCTCTTTCCCTGAGCGTGCGGCCAAGTTCAGGGAAAAGCTCCGTGCCCTTAGAGAAGCGAATTCGCGTTGAAAATCTTCCACGACCAACTTCCAGAATTGCTAACCCGTCCGTGAGTCGTGCTAGGGAGAGTTTAACACCTTTTCCTCAAGCCACCGGTTTATTAATCTCTCGGCAGGCATCCTCTTCGACTTTGCAATCTCCGAAACTCTCTTCATCAGCTTTTCATCGATCGCAACCAAATGTCGCCTCCTCCTGATATCTATGTCGAGTTTCGCTTCCGGTAAGCTCTCCCAGTGGTCGCCGAGGTCGTGAGTGTCAAAGTAGTCGACAAGTTCGGTTGTGGACTTGAACGTTGGCATCGCCTTCGACTTACTTTTTGCCATAGACTCTTCTCTCCTTCTTCGCCATATCCCGCGCGCTTAATATCAATGCTTCTCTGCTTGGCTTGTAGATGAAAAGCACTGAGAGGTATCGGCCCGCATCGGTGCGACCAAGCGCGACGTAAACATCTTCGCCCTTTCTTTCCCCTTTTTCAACGAATCTGATTTTCGGCTTCGAATTCAGCACTTGTTCGACTTCGTCGGGCTCCACGTGATGCTTCGAGGCAAGCTTTTCGACAATCTCTCTGATCCAGATGACACCGTCAGTCTTCAAGCGTGTACTCCAAGCGAGACCTGCTTATTGGCGCGCAGCTTTTGCAGCGCGTTCTGATCGCGCCTTCGCGACCATCTCTTTGATCTCCTTCATCAGCGAAGGCCCGTGATAAGGAATTCCGTCCTTGATCGTCCACTCCACTCCCCCGGTGTGAACCGTCTTGCCGTCGCGGATTTCATCAACGCCGGTCGGGTAAAGAACCTTTAAGTTCTCGAGCGGATTCCCGTTCACGACGATCAAATCCGCAAGCCAACCGACACGCACGCGGCCGAGCTTTTCTTCCTGACCGAGTATCCGCGCGTTGTTGCCTGTCGCGTGCTGAATGACCTTCAAAGTGTGGAAGCCGGCTTCCTGGTGCAGCTCAAGCTCGCGCACCAAACCGAAGCCGTACATCTGATAAATGAACCCCGCGTCCTCGCCCGCGCCGATCAAGCCGCCGCGATTCTCAAACTCACGCAACGTGGCCATCCAGATGCGATAGTTCTCTTTCCAAAAAGCTTCGTCAGTCGAGCTCCAGCCGATGAAGTATGAACCGTGATTCGCCGGGTTCGGTTTGAAGTACTCTTCGAGCGTCGGGTGCAGATACTCGGCGAACCACGGCTGGTTTTGCGCGCGTTGCAGGTCGCGGCTTGCTTCGTAGATGTCCAGCGTCGGGTCCCACGCAACGTTAGCCGCAACCATCGCGTCCAGCACTTTCATCAAGCGATCCCAGTTGGCCTCTCTCCACAGCCGCCCGGCGTAGCGAAAGCGATCGACTTCATTGTTGTAGTTGTAGCTCGAAGGAAAATTCTGCCGTCCGCTTTCGATCGCCGCGTCCGGAATCCCGTACCAGTGCTCGATCGACGTAGTCCCAAACTTGATGTCGTCCCAAACGTTGGTTTCTTCGACGCCCACGTGATGAGCGACGCGCAATCCAACCTTGTGAGCTTCATCCAGGAGCGCAGCCAGGATGTCGCGATTTACGCCGAGGATCTTAATTCCGTCGGCGCCCTGTTGTTTGATCTCGCGGACTCGGGCGCGAGCTTCTTCGGCGTTGCGCGGCGCAGGCGGATAGCCAAACATCGCATAGATAAACAAGCGCGGCGCGGCGACTTCTCCCCTGGCGGTTTGATCGCGCAGCGGCAGAGTCTTCTTGGTATCGCTTCCAACGTCGCGGACAGTCGTGATCCCGCATGCAAGCCAGAGCTTCAAGCAATAATCGACCGGTTGCGGCACGCCGGCCCGCTCGTCCTGCACGTGGCCATGAGCGTTGATCAATCCGGGCAGAACGTATTTGCCGGTTGCGTCTATCTCAACATCGCCCGCCGGCCGCCGCGCGCGTCCTTCCTTGAGCGCTACAGGATCGAGCGCAACGATTTCGCTGATTGTGTTGCCTTCGATGACTATGTCTTTCGGGCCTGAAGCAGGCGTGCCGTTGCCGTCGACGATCATCGCTCCGCGAATGACGAGCCGGGGATATCGCTTACCGCTGGCGACTGTTTGCTTAGCAGTTTGAGCGGCCATTACCGGCGCGCACAGTTGCGAAACGATGAGCAATAGCGCCGGCAAAAAAAGAACGCGCGGTTGTCGCATTAGTCTTTCTCCTTCAGATCTTCACGTGGAATTGCGGTTGAGAAGAGCCAGCCACTAAGACACCAAGGCACGAAGGTTCACAAAGCGTGTCTTGGTGCGGCTTCGTGACTTAGTGCCTTCGTGGCAAGACATCTGAGCCCCAACGCGTTATTCCAAAAAGTAAGTCAAGCTTCAAGCGGCTGCTTGATGGCAATCACCCTGATTCTTCGATAGTCGGCAAACCAGCTTTCATCTCGAAACAACTCGCCGCGCAGTTGCGTCTCGACGTTGCCAACGACGCTCTCGCGCTCGAGTGCGGTCAGCGGTTCGAGAACGTTGTCCGCGAAAGTCGCAAGCCAGTCGCTCAAACCGCGCTCGCCGTTTTCGAGCTTCGTCGGCCGTTCGAAGTGAACTGCGTGGGTCACGCGAAATCCAGCGGCCTCCAGCAGCGTCGCGTACTCTCCGATGCTTGGGTAATACCGTTCGAGCCCGCCGCCGGCTATGACTTCATGACGGGCGCTGCTCATTGCGCGTTTCAGCGCTTTGCGGACCGCACTCAGGTTTCCCCTGCCGCCAAACTCCGCGACGAAGCGGCCGCCCGGCTTCAACGCCCTCCAGATCGCCGAGGCGAGCGCGCGTTGATCCTTGATCCAGTGAATCGTCGCGTTTGAGAACACTGCGTCAAACTCCGAGTCGAAGTTCAGGCTGGTCGCATCCGACTCGAGAAACTTCAGATCGGGATAACTCTTGCGCGCGCTTTCGATCATCCTGGGCGACTTGTCGACGCCCACAATTGAAGCGCCCGACGAAGCTATGCGGCTTGTGAGGTGACCCGTTCCGCAGCCAACATCGAGTATCCGTTCGCCGGGCTGAGGCGCCAGCAGCTCGATGACTTCCTCACCGTACTTCCAGACGAACGAATGCTTTCCGTCGTAGAGCGCCGTGTTCCATTCTTTCTCGGGCAGACCAGTCATCAGGCCGGGTTCCTTTTGATGAAGTCAACGATGTGCGCGGCGATTTCTTCGCCTTTCTCTTCCTGAAGAAAGTGACCCGCGCCTTGAATGACGATTTCCGGTTCGTTCTTTGCCGAAGGAATCAGCTTGCGAAAGAATCGGTCGCCGCCGCGAGTTACCGGATCGCCATCCGAGAACATCACAAGGGCGGGCTTCTGCCAGCGCGAGAGCGATTCCCGAGCTTCGCGCATCTCTTGCGCACCCGGCTGATTCGGCTCGATCGGCACAAGCAGCGGGAACATTTGCGCGCCCACCTTGTAAGTTGCATCCGGGAACGGCGCATCGTACGCCGCGACTACTTCGTCTGTGATTGAGTCGCGATCGGCGGCGCTTCGCTTGACTATTGTTCCAATCGGAAGGTCGGGCGTTGTCGTCGCGTAGGTTCTCCACTTCATGAAACCCTCTGTAGCGGGCTCGTCGCCTGTTGGCAGCCCCGTGTTCATGATGACCAGCCTCGCGAATCGCTCAGGCATCTCGGTCGCCACGCGCAGCCCCAGAAGCCCTCCCCAGTCCTGAACTACTGCGGTCATCCCAGTAAGATCAAGCTTCTGGATGAAAGAGGCGATCGTGCTGCGATGCATTTCGAAGGTGTAGTCTTCGCGTTCGGTGAACTTGTCCGAGCGGCCAAACCCGATGAAATCCATCGCGACTACTCGATGCGCGGCGGCGAGTGTTGGAATCATCTTGCGATACAGGTAAGACCAGGTCGGCTCGCCGTGAAGGCAGAGGATTACCTCGCCCGAGCCTTCATCGATGTAGTGGACCCGCGCGCCATTGATCTCGACGTAGCGCGGCTTGCAAGGAAAGTCCTTGAGGTTTGCAAACCGCTTATCCGGTGTTCGAACTAGTGGCATTCGCTGTTTGTCCTTTGACTGTTTGTATTTGACTCCTACAACCCACCGGTCACTTCGAGCACCTGGCCTGAGACATAATCCGAAAACGGCGAGGCGAAAAAGAAGATTGCGCCCGCGGCTTCGTCGGGTGTGCCGCCGCGCCCCATCGGGATCATCGCCGCTGTCCGGTCGAGTCGCTCTTGAGGTATCCCGATCGCCACGTCGGTATCTCCGCGATGGATCGTCTCGCCTTTCTCTTTCGCTTGAGTAAGCCGCGTGTCGATTCGGCCAAACGCGACACAATTCACCTGTATGTTGAACTGGCCCCACTCCTTTGCAAGCGTCCTGGTCAGCCCGATCACGCCGGCCTTGCCTGATGAATAGTTCGACTGGCCGGGGTTGCCGCGAGTTCCTGAAGTCGAACTGATGTTAACGATCTTGCGAGCGCGAGCTTGACCAGCTTCCGCTTTCTCTCGCTTAGCCGATTCGCGCAGGAACGTCGAGGCGGCGCGGATGATTCGAAACGGCGCGGTTAGATGGAGCGCCAGTATCGCTTCCCACTGCTCGTCGGTCATCTTGTGAATCACCGCGTCCCAGGTGTAGCCCGCGTTGTTGACGATGATGTCCAGGCCGCCGAACTTCTCAATCGCCGCGTTCACTATGCGATCGGGAAACGCTTTGTCGGTAGCGTCGCCCGGCACTGAGATAGCCTGGCCGCCTGCCGCGAGAATGGCTTCCACGGCCTGTTGTGCCGGGTCGGGGTCGATGTCGCTGACTACGACTCGCGCGCCGTGCCTTGCGAAAAGCTCCGCTGCCGCGCGCCCGATCCCTCGGCCCGAGCCGGTGATGATTGCTGTCTTGCCTTCAAGTAGTCCAGCCACGTTTCCTCCTTGATTCCTGATTCGTGATGCGTGATGCGTGATGCGTGATTCGTGATTCGTGATTCGTGATGCGTGATTCGTGAGAACTATCTTGGCTTAATCACGCATCACGCATCACGGATCACTTCTTAAATATCGCTTTTGGGATCATCGCGTGAACGCCCTTGTTCCCGTCCACTAGCTGAGTGATCTCCAAATCCGCCGCAACGCTCGAGAGCATATACGCGTCGTCGCGACTGAGGTGCTTCTCGTTCACCAGGAAATCTATCATCTCACGCAAAGCCATTTTTGTTGCTTCAGTCAGGTCCTCATGAATTCCCATCGTGATGAAATGAGTAGCGGTCTCCGCGCGCGGCCACCGGAGTTTCATGTCTTTGCGAACGATCAACTGAAACGTGCCGATCAAGGAAGTCTCAAGCGCGGTGATATCGACTTCGCCATTGCCCTGACCCGCATGACCATCGCCAGCCAGGAACAACGCGCCGCGAACGTGAATCGGTATGAACAGAGTCGTTCCCGCGACCAGTTCCTTGTTGTCGAGGTTGCCCGCGTGAACCCACGGAGGCCCGCTGGATATGCGCCCCGACGGTTCTGGAGGCGCAACTCCCATGCTCCCGAAGAACGGACGCAGTGGTATCTCAACGCCTTCAGCGAAACGCGCGACCATTCGCTTCTCATCAAGCGGGATGATCTTTATTCGCGCGTACGGAAAGTCTTCGGGGAGAAAGCCGCGCCCCGGACTGAACGCGTTATACGCGTAAGGTATCGCAAGCTTGACCCACTTGATTCGCACTTCAAGCACGTCGCCGGGCTCCGCCGTTTCGACATAGATCGGTCCGGTCAGGATGTGCCCGCCGGGTCCTTTGTTTGTGACTTCCTTGTGAATGTCGCGAAGCGCCTGTTCGATTTGATCAGCCGGTACGCCGGCAGATTCAAGTCTTGCGGGGCTCGTAACTATTAGCGACTGGATCTCGACCATGTCGCCGGACTTGATCCGCAGCACCGGAGGTGTGCTCGCGTCGTAGTACCCCCAGGCGACCGTCTTTGGTGTCGGAGCAAGCTTGTGCACCGGTTGATTCGCGTCACTCTGCCGGGCGCGGGCATCGAGCGCAAGCAGTGCAAACAGGCAGAAGAAAAGTGCTGCGGTCCGGTTCATTATCCCTCCAGGCGTTGGCGGTAGCGGCTTGCTGTTGGGCGCGCGGAGGGTGAGTTTATCACAGCCGTTGAGTGAGGCAAGCAGCTTCGCTCGGGATTTGATTGCCGTTCATCCACCGCTCGAATATCATTGCGGCGAGTTCGAAACTGGATCGAGAGGACAACGAATGAAAGGGATCGTTCTAGCCGGGGGACTCGGCTCGCGGCTCTCGCCGCTGACTCGAATCACGAACAAGCATCTTTTGCCGGTCTTCGATCAGCCGATGATCTATTACCCGATTCGGACGCTGGTTGAAGCGGGAATCAAGGACATCCTAATCGTGACCGGCGGAAACAGCGCGGGTGATTTTCTGAAGCTTCTGCGAAACGGCGCGGAGTTCGGGTTGAGCCGCATTCACTACGCCTATCAAGAGGGCGAAGGCGGGATCGCGGCGGCGCTCGGGCTGGCCGAAGACTTTGCTGAGAAGAGTCCGATCTGTGTCGTTCTGGGCGACAACATCCTCGAGACGAGCATCGCGTCGTTTGCCCGTAAGTTTCGTCATCAGGGTTCGGGCGCGAAGATACTTCTAAGCGAAGTCACCGATCCCGAACGCTTTGGCGTGCCGGTCATCGAAGACGGCCGGATCACCCGCATCGAAGAGAAACCGTCGAACCCGAAGTCATCCTACGCTGTGATCGGCGTTTATATGTACGACAACCGCGTGTTCGACATCATCAAGACGCTCAAGCCCAGCGGGCGCGGCGAACTCGAGATCACCGACGTGAACAACGCTTACATCGAAGCCGGCGACTTGAGCTGGGACGTCATCGAAGGCTGGTGGACTGATGCAGGAACGTTTGATAGCTTGCTTAAAGCTTCGAACCTCGTAGCCGAAATGCGCGCGGGGCAGACAGCGACGAAATGAGTATTCCTTTGTTCTAAAGCGAGGTGTGCCATGCCAAAAACAGTTCAGGACATCATCAAGGACCGAAAGGACGTTTACTGTATTTCGAGCCAGACAACCGTAGCCGAGGCTGCGCGCTACCTGAAGGATCGAGGCATACGGGCGGCTGGCGTGCGCAACCTTTCCGGCAAGATCGTGGGCGTGGTCTCGCAAAGCGACATTTCGGACAAGGTCGTCGCCGAAAACTACCGCCCGGCCGAAGTGATGGTCCAGTCGATCGCAAGCCAGAACCCGATCACGGTCTCGCCCGATGCGGAGTGCGGCGCGGCTATGCGGATCATGCACGAGAAGGGCGTGTATCATCTGGTGGTCGAAGACGAGACGGGAAACTTTCTCGGGATGGTGTCGATGCGCGACTGCATCACGATGAAGGTGGAAGAGGAGAGGGAGACGGCGGAAATGTACAAGTCTTACGCGTTTCCGACCTACTGATCCTGCTGAATCATAGCCAATCCAGAACTATCCGCTAATAACGCGAATCATCGCTAATTCCCACAACGCGCAGGCTGTCCAGAGGGATTTCAGGAGTAGCTACCGTAAGGAGAGGTGTTCGTTCACGCCTTTGACTATATCCCCGATCGTTAAGAACTTGGGGATCGCGTCGTCAGGGATCTTTATCTTGAACTGCTCTTCAAGCCTCAAAGCGATGTTCAGCGCGTCAAGCGAGTCGGCGCCGAGGTCCTTCATCAGGTGAGTGTCGGCCCCGAGCTTATTGCGGTCAACGCGCAGCTCGGCTACCACGATGCTCTTGACCACATCCTCAATGGATTCTTTGGCTTCTCGAGTCATCTAGTCTTCCTCAGTTGATCGTGGGCCAATCCCTGAGCTTTGGAGGTTGAATACTACTCGACCAACTCGCGCACAACAAGCACCGCGTTGTTGCCGCCAAAGCCGAACGAGTTCGAGATCGCCATCCTGAGCGGCGTCTTCGACCCAACCTTCCGCGCGCCTTCGGTCACATAGTCCAGGTCGCACTGAGGGTCGCTCTCTTCGTAGTTTATGGTCGGCGGTATCAACTGATTCTCGATAGCTAGCAGCGTGGCGATGAACTCGAGCGCGCCGGCCGCGCCCATCGAGTGCCCAAGCATCGACTTGATCGAGTTGACCGGAATCTCATAAGCCCTGCTGCCAAAGACTCGCTTGATCGCTTCAGTCTCCGAGGCGTCGTTAAGCTTTGTAGCCGTCCCGTGCGCGTTGATGTAGTCCACTTCCTCGGGCGCGACCCCGGCGTCTTTCAGCGCGCGGCTCATCGCGTGGGCTTCGCCGTCGGGATCCGGAAATGTTATGTGCGCCGCGTCGGCAGTCGAGCCGTAGCCAAGAATCTCGGCGTAAATGTGAGCCCCGCGTTCACGCGCCGCGTCGAGCGTTTCAAGCACCACGATCCCGGCGCCTTCGGCCAGCACGAATCCGTCGCGGTTGGCGCTAAACGGTTTGCAAGCGCGCTCGGGCGGCTCGTTTTTTGTCGACAGCACTCGCATCTCTTTCCACGCCTCCATGACGACCGGCGTAACCGGGGCGTCCGCGCCTCCGGCTATCATTCGTTCGGCGTTGCCGTATCGAATCACATGAAAGGCCTGCCCGATCGCGTTGGCACCCGACGAACAAGCGGTGCTGACGGTAATGTTCGGCCCGCGAGTCTTGAACCGAATCGCGATGTTGGACGACGACGCGTTGTACATGGATTTGGGAATCGCGATGGCGGAACGTCTTCCGCGGCCGTTCGAAAAGAATGCGCCGCAGAACTCCTCAATCGATCTCTGTCCGCCGAACCCGGTTCCAAGGAAGACGCCCGCGTCGTAGCTTTCGAGCTGACCGTTGGTCAGCCCCGATTCGCGAGTAGCCATCCCGGTTGCCGCGATCGCAAGCTGCGACACGCGGTCAAGCCTCGACAGCTCGCGCTCGTCAAAGAGCTCTTCTGGCTTAAAGTCCCGGCACACGCCGGCGATGTTAGTTTTGAGGTTCGAGGTGTCAAAGTCTTCGATGCGCGATATCCCGCTTCGCCCTTCCGCAAGCGCAGCCCAGACCGCCTCGCGGCCCACTCCGGTCGGCGCGATGATTCCGATTCCTGTGACTACGACTCGTCTCATAAGAAGTGATCCGTGATGCGTGATGCGTGATTCGTGATCCGTGATCCGTGATTCGTGACCGGAAACTTGCCAGCTCACGGCTCACGCATCACGGGTCACGCATCACGAATCACGCGTCACTGGATTATCTCCAGCTTCTTCCCGACTCGATGCATCGATTCGAGCAGCCGTTCGACCTGTTCGTCCGAGTGCGTCGCCATGCAGCTTATCCGCACCAGACTGTGCGACACGGCCGGCGCAAGCACCGCGTTGGTGTAAATGCCTTCGCTCATAAGCTCCCAGAAAAACTTGCATACCAGAACCTCATCATTCACGACGACTGGTATTACCGGTGTTATTCCGTCAAGCAACTTAAAGCCGAGCCCTGCCAGCTCGCGCCTCACCATTGCGCTTACATCCCGCAGCCGTTGGCGGCGTTCGGGTTCGCGCTCGATTATCTCGATGGCTTTCAGGACGGCCGCCGCGTTGGCCGGCGCCAGCGAAGCCGAGTAAACAAACGCGCGGCTATGATGCTTGATAAACTCAATGACGTCGCGGCGCGAAGCGACGAAGCCGCCAATGGACGCGAACGACTTCGAAAACGTCCCCATCACGACATCGACGTCGGCCTCGACGCCGTAGTGCTCGGCTGTTCCCCGGCCCTCGCTCCCCAGCACTCCTATCGCGTGCGCTTCGTCCACGTAGATCCGCGCGCCGTAGGCTCGTGCCAACCGGACTATTTCAGGCAGGTTGGCGGTGTCGCCTTCCATCGAGAACACGCCGTCAACGACGATCAGCCGGCCCTCGTCGGGCTGCAAGCTCGCAAGCACCTTCGCGAGGTCGTCCATGTCGTTGTGCCGAAACCGGGTGGTTCTCGCAAATGACGCCAGACAGCCGTCGAGTATCGAAGCGTGTATGTTGCGGTCGGCAACGATAACATCGCCCTTCTGTGCAATTGTTGAAAGCGCGCCGAGGTTTGTCTGAAAACCGGTGCCGAACACCAGCACGGCTTCGCGCTTCATGAATCTTGCGAGCGCGTCTTCGAGCCGGACGTGCAGGTCCATCGTCCCGTTTAGCATACGCGAGCCCGAGCACCCGGTCCCGTAAAGGTCGATGGCTAGTTTGGCCGCTGCTTTTACTTCCGGATTGGTGGTCAGGCCGAGGTAGTTGTTTGAGCCGAACATCAGAATGCGGCGCTCGCCCATCATCACTTCGGCTTCACCTGAATCCGCGCCGCTCGAGAATTCGGTAAAGTAAGGGTAGAGACCGGCCCGGCGGAATTCGTCAGCCTTTGTAAATCCAACGGCCTTCTCAAAAACGTCTTTTGCACTTATGTGCGACCGCTGCTGCATAGTGAACTCCGCGACTCGTCCGACTAGTGATCGCACTTCTAAGTAATTCTAAGGACCTGAGTCTTAAGCTGCCTACAATGCGCAAGATTATAGCTCAAAAGCCGGCAAGGGCAAGGAAAAGGCAGTAGGGAGTAGTGGTCAGTGGTCAGTGGTCAGTCGGCAGTGGTCAGAAGTCAGAAGTCAGAGGTCAGCGGTCAGTGTGCCAAGTCAGTGACCAGTCATCAGGGGTAGGAGCCCCGGCTATCAGTGTGAGGACCAAGTTCTCGAGGACTAACCACTAACAACCGACCATGACCTCTGACCTCTGACCTCTGACCTCTGACCTCTGACCTCTGACTTCTGACCTCTGACCTCTGACCACTAACCACTGACCACTACTCGTCTGGGAACACGATCGCTGATGCGGCAGGTCACTTCATAAGAGATTGTTCCAGCAAGGGCGGCGATTTCTTCCGCGGTCACCTGGCCTTCGCCCTGGCAGCCGATTATCACGACCTCGTCGCCAACCTCCACTCCCGGGATGTTTGAGACGTCCGTCAGCGTCAGATCCATGCTCACTCGGCCGACGATCGGGGCGACTTTGCCGCGTACGAGGACCCGGCCGCGGTTTGACAGTGCGCGGCTCAAACCGTCTTCGTACCCGATTGGAAGCGTGGCGATCCTGCTTTCGCGCTCGGTCACAAACGCTCCGCCGTAGCCCAGAGGCGATCCCGCCGCGACCGTTTTCAGATAAAGCACTCTTGTGTGCAGCGACATGACCGGCCGCCAGGCGAGAGGATCAATCGCCCGGTTCGTCACGTCCCTCCACAAGCCGTAAAGCACGCCCCCGAGTCTAACCAGATTCCCGCGCGCCGCTGCGATTGCATGAGCCGCCGCGCTATTCGCTTCATGAATCCACGAGGGAGCGAATCCTCTCCCGCGCACGAGCTCGACCGCACGATCAAAGTTCTTCATCTGCCCGGCGGTGAACTCCGATTTGGCGGGATCGTCGGCCGACGCGAGATGGGTCATCACTCCGTCGAGCCTCAAGCTCCGGCACTTCGTCGCTTCATCGAGGAATCCAGGCAAGTCGCCGCTCGGTACGCCCAATCTCCCCATCCCGGTATCGACCTTCAAGTGATAATCGCTGACCACACCCGCCGCGCCCGCTGCCCGATCCAGGCGTTCTAGCAAGTCCAGCCTATACAGCGCGGGCGTAAGGCTCCGCGCGATGATCATCTCCTCCTGCCCCTCCCAGAACCCGCTCAGACACAAGATCGGCCGCGTGATGCCCGCGTCTCGCAACTCGACGCCTTCTTCGGGCAAGGCCACGCCGAACCACTCGCAGCCTGCACGCTCAAGCGCAGCCGCGCAGTTCACCGCGCCGTGGCCGTAAGCGTCCGCCTTGACCGCCGCCATTATTGCGACCTCGGTACCGACCGCGGACTTCATCAAGCGGAAGTTGTGAACGAGATTGTCGAGATTGATTTCGGCCCAGGTGGGCCGGCTCGCGGTAACTTCTGACATGGCAAGAGAGCGTAGCATAGACTTTAGTCTGTGTCCCGACGGGGGTTAACCGTAGGCGGCAGTCCTGAGTGATCGGACACCACAGACTAAAGTCTATGCTACTCGCGCATCATCGATTCGAACCGAGTGAAGGAGTTCAAGAAGGCCAGTTCCACCTTGCCGGTCGGGCCATTACGCTGCTTTGCGATCAGCAACTCCGCGCGGCCGCGGTTCTCGTCGGTTTCGTTGTAGACCTCTTCGCGGAATATGAAGCAGACCACGTCGGCGTCCTGTTCGATCGCGCCCGACTCGCGCAGATCGCTGAGCTGCGGCTTGTGCTCGCTGCGTTGTTCGGGCGCCCGCGACAACTGAGACAGCGCGAGCACCGGGATGTCCAACTCCTTGGCCAGCGTCTTCAAGTCACGCGAAATCTGCGAGACTTCCTGCTGTCGCGACTCG
The DNA here is from genome assembly GCA_038040485.1 of Candidatus Onstottus arcticum. Lineage (GTDB taxonomy): Bacteria > Acidobacteriota > Blastocatellia > UBA7656 > UBA7656 > Onstottus_B > Onstottus_B arcticum. The sequence goes on along the minus strand of JBBPIE010000016.1, from coordinate 88,670 downwards.
ACCCGGCCTCGGCCAGACATCAACTGAAGATAATCGACCACAAGCAAGTCCAGCCCGTGTTCCGCTTTCAACCTGCGGGCCTTTGCTCGCATCTCGAGCACGCCCGCGCCCGGTGTGTCGTCGATATACACCTTTGTCTCGCACAATCGCCGAAGCGCATCGCCCAAGCGAGCCCATTCTTCACGATTCAGAAAACCGGTTCTAAGCCTGTGGGCGTCCACTCGAGCTTCCGAGCACAGCAGCCGCGACGCAAGCTGCTCGGCTGACATCTCGAGGCTGAAGATGCCCACCACGCTTCCGTTGCGAGCCGCATACTGCGCCATGTTGAGAGCCAAGGCGGTCTTTCCCATACTCGGTCTCGACGCAATGATGATCAAATCCTGCTTCTGGAGGCCCGACGTTAGATGGTCGAAGTCGACAAAGCCCGTCGGCACTCCGGTTATCATCTCCGGCCGGTCGGCCATCTGCTCGATCTGTTCCAGCCGCTTCTGGGCTACGGTGCCGATGTACTGAAAGCCCTGACGGACCTTGTCCTCGGCTATTTGAAAGATGGCCTGCTCGGCTTGATCGATGATGATGTCGGCGTCGTCCTCTTCGTCGAACGCACGTGCGATGATTTGATTGGAAGCAGTGATGAGCTTGCGGAGCATGGACTTCTTTTTGACGATCCGCGCGTAGTGCTCGATGTTGTCGGTTCGCGGCACGCCGTCGATAAGCGACGCGATGTAAGTCGCTCCGCCGATCTGCTCGAACTCGGCGGCGCGGCGAAGCTCATCGCTGAGCGTGACCATGTCGATGGAACTCAGTCGCTCGGAGAGAGCAACCATCTTGTCGAAGATTCTGCGGTGGGAGTCGAGAAAGAAATCGTCGCGCTTGAGAAACTCGATGGCCTGATTACAGACTGTGTTGTCGAGCAGGATAGCGCCGAGAATTGAACGCTCCGCCTCAACGTTTGAGGGGAGGCCTTTTTCGAAAAAAGGATCACCCGTTGCCGCTCGCGACATGAATATTGACCCTTCCCGGTAGGGTCTGAGTTCACGATTCAATCTGCTGGCAGGCCGCAAGCAAGCTGAAGCCTGAACTCGGTTCTACCGACTATTCGACTGTCTACTACTCGTGTTGAATCCGCAAGGAAGGGCGTTGAAACAACGTATCGAATGAATGGCGAAATCTGCGGATCGCCGTCGCCCCCGGCCATCCGCGCGCGCGATCTTAACAAAGGCCAGCGATGAAAGCCAGCACTCGAATTGAAAACAGCGCCCGCATTGAAAACTGGATCAAGGCCCCGCTGCTGAAAGCCGGAATCACAGACCGTCGCGGCTCAATCAGTATAATTGTGTACCTATTAGGACAATTGTGTACCCACCTACGCCTGTTTTCCGCCTGTGTTCTGTGATACTCTGCCACGCGACATACAAATATTTAGTCGCCACAAGAAGCGACGGTTGTTTTAGGTTGTCCTGGTTCCAACTCGCTTAGGCTTTGTATCTAAGCATCAGAAGTAACACAGCCAATACCAACAGCGTCTCTGAACCGAAGTCAGCAGGTGTGCTATGAGTAGTCTTATCCGGTTTTGGTACCGCGTGACTCGACTGACCTCCAGGCAATTCGCCGGGCTCACAAATGCAGTCGGCTACACCGCAGTCGCACCAATTGCCAGGAAGCGTGTGCCCTCCCAGTACAGGAAAGGACAGACACAGCATGAGCAAAACAACAGACAGCAATCTTTTCATATTATCTCCTTTGGCAAGATATGCTGCTGGATTCTATCAACAGTTGTTAAGGAGCACAGGTACCTATGAGCAGTTTTGCAACCGTCTTATTCTCCTGGCTGAGCGCGCACATGCATTACGCCAATTTGATAAGGTAAATGAAATCGGACTGCTTCTTGCCAACACCCCAATCAAACGCTATCAAGCAATTGGTTATTACTTCCTGGCCGTAGCAGCAAACAGCGTGGGTAACGGAGACCAAGAGAAGGCGCAGAAACTATTTGAACTTGCCGTCGACACCGCACCCGATACTTACAAAATTAAGTCCATTCTTTCCCTTGGCGCCGTAGCAGGCAACAAAGGTGATATTGATTCTGCAATGTACTTTTATCGAGGGGTCGTCAAGAGCGAGGGTCTGGGTCTGTCCGGTCTACAGGCAATGAGAGGTATCGCGGTATTGAAAGCCGCCGAAGGCTACCACGAATCCGCGATTGTAGACCTTGAAGAAATACTGCCCATCGTCAGGTTTACACCGCCCAATGTCTACCTCGATTGCTTGAATTCCTATGCGGTTGAGTTGGCAGAAGTGGGTCAGTCACACGAAGCCGAAAGAGTTTCTTCCCTGGCTGTGGCATCGCCTCTTGTTCATCGCTATCCTGAGTGGCAAGAAACTTGGTCAGACATCAGATCAAAACGAAAGCGGCGCTCTACCATCGCGATCTCGCGGCCACTGACCGAACAAGAAGACGAACCTCAATCAGAAGTCCCGGAGAACATGATTCACAAGGCGAGAGTCCGCGCGGTGACTGACTTCATGGGTGCTAATCTTCAGCGCAGGATTGCGATGACCGAGTTGGCAGGAGTGGTCAATCTCTCGCCCGTGTACTTTTCCCACGTTTTTAAAGCCGAAACCGGAGTGCCGCCAGGCGATTATCTGATAAGGTTGCGAATGGAAAAGGCCAGTCATCTCCTGGCAACCACTTTCCTGAGTATCAAGCAGGTCATGGCGGCGGTAGGCTACAACAATAAAGGCAACTTTGCCCGCCATTTCAGACGACACTTTCATGCCACGCCGTCCGAATACAGAAAGCGCGCCTTGGCCGTTCCAAGACATGTTTCAAAAGACATCTCCACCAAAAATTGTTATTGACCGCAAGGGGCGAGCGCGTTATACAATACTGGCGTTGGCGTAGATGGCAATCCACCAACAGTCCCGTTTGCCATTTCAGGAGGTTCCACCATGAACAAGCGTTACTTTCCTCTCGCAACCGGAGTTGCGGGGTGTCTGGCGTTACTGGTGTTGACCAGCCTTGCCCCCGCTTACAGCACGGTGTTTGCCGGAAACCGCCCTCTGCAAAGGACCACGATTGAAAGGGTGAGGGGGTTTTCGGACATTTCGCTTGAGGTTGACAACTCAGAACATCCGGCCGTTTCGATCCAATCGGCTAACACAAAGACCATTAACAAGAATCAATTCAGCGAGCTGACCGGCGGGCTGGCGGCCTCGGCCCGATACTCTGCGTGCCCAACCGTGCGAGTCATTAATACGGGAAATCAGCCGGTGAAGGCTTTCGCGCTCGGTTTGCTGAACAAGAGAACGGGCGCGCTTGATGTGTTGCGGATAGGCAGCCACCCACTTGAGCCAGGGGAGGAATTCGTCGTCGATCCCTTGCTGTGGGCCAAAACGCGGAAGAAACCTACCAAGACTTTCATCCAAAAGGACGGCGTCACGTGGGAAGACAAGCGCGCGCCGGATTGGAATTCCGAAGAAATGTGGCTTCCCGGAGACGCTGCCGACTTTCAGATATTTGTTGGCGAAGTAGAAGTCTCGAACGGAACCAGGTGGTTGACCAAGCGCTGATCGCTTCCAAAGACGAGGCTCGAAAACCAGACCCAACAAACTCACGGAAACGCGAGGAAAAGCCGGTGTGTACCTGCACCAGGAGGAGAATTCATGAGAAGCAAACTCTCGCTCATACTTGTGCTAGTGATACTGCCCATCTTCGGAGTGCAGATTCAAGGTTCCTCGAATCACTTACCGAAGGACAGTAGGTACGGCACTGAAGCCGCCACGGTTATCTCGAACTCCGCTCCTGCACCCTTTACGTGCAGTTGTTCTTGTAACGGGGGCGAGTCAAACTGCAGCGGCCATTGCCAGATCTTCGGGAGTTGCGACACCGTATCAGAATGCTTCGCGTGCGTCGCTGATTGCTGCCGCGGCAACGGCGGCTTAGACGGCTCCTTACGTAATAGAAGGCCTCGGCCAGCTAAGACCTAAGCGTGATCTTCCCTAGGCGAAGACACAATCTCGCCTGACGCAGGTCTCGAACAGCTCTCGGGGCCTACTTGATCAGCTACTCGCCATCGGTGGCAGCGTCGGAAGCTCTCTCAGCTTCGGGAGAAATCTCAGACTCAGGTTCGGCCGCGACGGTTTCGGTAGGCGTGTTGGAATCGGCTTCACGAGCAGTTTCTAAGGCCGCCGCTTCTTCAGGCGCCTTCTCTTCGCCGCCTTCTTTAACCACCTTCACCTTGATAGTGGGAGCCACGTCGCGGTGAAGTTTGATGACCACGTCGTAGTCGCCGACTTCTTTGATGTGATCGCGCAGGCCGATCCGGCGCCGCTCGACGGTGTAACCCTTTTCCTTGAGCGCTTCGGCGACGTCCATCGCCGTGACCGAGCCGTACAGGATTCCGTGCTCACCGACTCGACGTTCGAAGCGCAGCTCCACTCCGTCGAGCTTCGACGCCTCGCCCTGAGCCGATGCCTTTTCACGATTCTCGCGTTTGCCCAGCACCCGCTGCTGCTCTTCGATCATTCGTTTGTTGCCGGTGGTCGCTTCGATAGCCATCTTCTGCGGCAAGAGGTAGTTCCTGCCGTATCCGGCGCGCACTCGAACAACCTGACCTCGATGGCCAAGATTGTCCACGTCTTCGCAAAGTAATACGTCCATATGAGCCATTGATCGTTCCTCACTATTAGTCCGTAGTCAGTAGTCCGTAGTCAGTAGCAACAACAGCTACGGACTACTGACTACGGACTACTGACTAATCCGTCGCAAACGGAAGAAGCGCGCAGTTCCGCGCGCGTTTGATCGCCGTCGCGAGCATCCGCTGATGCGGAGCGCAGGTCCCCGAAATGCGGCGCGGCAAGATTTTCCCGCGCTCGGGAATGTAGGTCCCGAGCATTCGCGAGTCCTTGTAGTCGATGTAGTCAACCTTGTCGGCGCAGAACTTGCACGACTTGCGCGCGCGAATAAAGCGACGGCCACCGCCCCCGCCCTGACGTCCGCCTCGATCGTCTCGTCGTCCTTCTCTGGGTTCGCTGCTCATTAGTCTTCGTCCTCCTCATCCTCATCGCTGCCTATCGGAAGAACAGGTTCGGTCTTGCGGCCGCGGCTGCGCCCTCGGCCCGCTGCAGCGCGCGCCGCTCGGCGCACGGCAAACTTCTCAGCACGCTTCAGGTCTTCGTCGATCCGAATCGTGATGTAGCGAATAACCGCGTCGCTGACGCGCATGCGGCGCTCGATCTCCGCGATCTCCGAGCCCGTGCCTTCGATCGTCAGCACGATGTAGTGACCTTCGTTGAATTTCCCGATGGGGTAGGCGAGCCGGCGGCGGCCCATTCGGTCGACCTTGGCGACCGTGGCGCCCTGGTTAGTTGCGATGTCACTGAACTGAGTGACCAGGGTTTCGATGTCACCCTCTTCAACATTCGGGGCGACTATAAACAACACTTCGTAGACTCTCATCTGAGAGTACCCTCCTTTTGGATAAGACTTCGCTCGCACCGGCAAGCCAGGCTCGCTTGATGCAAACATCGGTTAGCCCTGGCCCAAAGCCAGAGCAAGGGAGTTCACTATTGAACCTCTGACAAAGAACAAATCGTGATCCGTGACGCGTGATGCGTGATCCGTTCTTTTTACGGATCACACATCACGAGTCACGCTTCAGATATCACGCCTCGCTCGGTTCCTTCACTCGTTCGTTGAAGCGCTGCATCGCGTGTTCAACGCCTTCACCAAGCACTACCTCAACGGCATCGGCTGCCCGGTCAAGCACATCTTCAAGCGTTTCACGGTCCCGCTTCGGAATCTTCGAAAGCACGAAGCTCGCAAGGTCCGAAACCGGGTGATCCGGCTTAACGCCCATTCGCACGCGGGCAAACTCTCCGGAGCCGAGCCGTTCGATGATCGATTTCAAACCCTTTTGTCCGCCGGCGCTACCTCGCGCCCGCACTCGAATCATCCCGAACGGCAGCGCGGCCTCGTCTGAAGCCACGATCAAGTTCGCCGTGTCGCCTTCGCCGTAGCGTTCGAGCAGCGGCTTCGCCGCGTCGCCGCTCAGGTTCATGAAGGTCTGCGGCTTGACAAGCAAGACCCGCTCGCCGGCCAGCGCAACCTCGGCGGTTTTGGCATTCATCTCGGTGCGGAATCGCCGGCCGCCCGCGCGTTCAAATAATCTGTCAACGAGCATGAATCCCAGGTTGTGGCGAGTTGCTTCGTACTCCACGCCCGGATTCCCAAGACCTACGATCAGCTTCATAAATATCGTGATGCTGAGTCGTGATGCGTGACAAGAAGAGAACACGTCACGGATCACGCGTCACGAATCACTTTTCTTCTTCGGTCTTGCCCTTCTTGATCATTTCAGGCTCGGTACCCGGCTCCACAGCAGCGGCTTCGCCCTCAACAGGCGCGACGACTGCAACCTCTTCAATGCGCGGCGCGAGCACACCCGCCACGATCTGGTGAGGGTCGACAAAAATCTTGATCTTGTCCCGGTCGAAGACCAGATCGGCAACCGTCACGTGGTCGCCGATGTTCAGTCCGGAGACGTCAACCTCGATATTCTCCGGGATGTCGCCCGGCAAACACTCGACTTCGAGCTCGCGCATTTGAAGCTCAAGTATGCCGCCTTCCATCTTGACGCCGGTGGGCTCGCCCTGTGTCTCGATGCGGACGCGAACGCGTGTGGCGGTTGTCATCGACAATCGGAGCAAGTCCGCGTGAAGCAGGCGACCCCGGACAGGATCGACCTGCCAGTCCTTGATGATCACCGTCGCCGGCTCCGCGCCCTTCGCTCCGGGTACGGCAAGCTTGAAGATCGTGTTGTGGCCGGTGTCCGAGCGCAGGATGTTCGCTATATCCTTTGCGCTGACCGCGACCGCGGCAGGCTCGATCCCTTCGCCGTAAACAGCCACGGGAATCATCCCCTTTGTTCGCAGTCGCCGAGTTGGACCCTTGCCCAGCCCATCCCGCGACGTTGCGTTGATTGTTAAGTCTTTAATCATTCCTAACTCCGAATAGTGATCCGTGATCCGTGATGCGTGATGCGTGATGCGTGATGCGTGATTCGGGAGGATTCTCTTCCCTTAATCACGCATCACGAATCACGCATCACTTCTCAAATAAACAGCTTACTCACCGACGTCTCGTCGTGTATCGACAGAATAGCTTCCGCCAGAATCTTCGCGACGCTCAAGCACTTGATCTTACTTGATCCGCAAGCGCCGCCGGTCGGGATCGTGTTGGTCACGACCACTTCTTCGAGCGGCGAATCCTCGATTCTCTTTACAGCCGGCCCGCTCAACACCGCGTGCGTTGCCGAAGCCAACACCCGCGTCGCGCCATTCTTGTTTAGCGCGACCGCAGCCTGAACAAGCGTTCCTGCGGTGTCGATCATATCGTCAACGATCAACGCAGACCGGCCCTCGACCTCGCCGACCACGTTTAACACTTCGACTTCGCCAAGCCGCTCGTAGTCACGGCGTTTATCGATGATAGCCAGCTCCGCGCCCAGCCGCTTCGCATAGGCGCGCGCGCGTTCCACGCCTCCCGCGTCTGGCGCGACCACGGTCAAATTCGGCAGCGCCAGGTTCTGGAAGTAACCCACCAGCACTGGCGCTGCGAACAAGTGATCGGCCGGGATATCAAAGAATCCCTGGATCTGACCCGCGTGAAGATCGAACAACAACACTCGATCGGCGCCGGCCTCGGTTATCAGGTTGGCGACGAGCTTCGACGAGATCGGAACTCGCGGGCGGTCCTTGCGATCCTTGCGCGCGTAGCCGTAGTACGGGATGACCGCAGTGGTCCGCTTCGCCGAGGAACGCCGAAATGCATCGAGCATTATCAGCAGCTCCATCAGGTTCTGATCCACAGAGGGACAGGTCGGCTGGACGATAAAGCAGTCTTCGCCGCGCACGTTCTCGAGGATTTGAAAGTTGTACTCGCCGTCGGAAAACCGTCCGGTATTCGCTTTGCCGATCTCGATCCCCAGATGCTGGCAGATCTCTTCAGCGAGCGGCCGGTTCGCATTTCCCGAAAAGACCTTTATGTCCACCTCTCCTCCGAAAACCAGGTTTCTAGTTTCTGGTTTCGGGTTTGTGGTTCAACCAGAAACCCGAAACCACAAACCAGAAACCGAATTTTTGGCTGGGGAGGGAGGATTCGAACCTCCGAATGGCGGCTCCAAAGGCCGCTGCCTTACCGCTTGGCGACTCCCCAATCTTTAGCTTTGAGGATTGTAGTCCGAAACTCGCCGGCTTGACGAGAAGCCAGGCGTTTTGCGCCGAGGCTTCGGCCGCGCAAAGCAGGCTCTACTGAAAAAGGGTTTCCGAATATTCCCGCCGGCTGACCGCGCGCGCGGGCTCCGACCAGTAGCCAGTCGCGCGCATCTCTGATTGCGCCCGCCGGCTCATCTCCACGTTTTCAAAGACCCCAAAGACAGTTGCGCCGCTGCCGGACATCAGAGCAAGTCTCGCACCCAGACTCAAAAGCCTCTGCTTGACTTCCGTGATTTCGGGGTGCGCGGCCAGCACAACCTCTTCGAGATCGTTCGTGACCGCAAGTGACAGCCCACGGATGCCTTTAGCGGCAAAAAAAGTAAAGGGCATCATAGCCGCCGACCGCTGCGATGTCAACCGCGGCAGCTTTCCATAAGCCTCCGCAGTCGACACTTCAAACCCGGGATTCACGAGCAACAAGTGCTCGCATTCGGCCTGCTCGATCGAGTAGACCTCTTCGCCTCGCCCGACTCCCAACGCCGTGCCTCCGATCAGAAAAAAGGGGACATCAGACCCAAGCCCGGCCGCGATCTTCACAAGCTCGTGCTCATCAGGTTGCACGTTCCACAATCGGCTCAGTCCCAGAAGCACCGCAGCCGCATTCGAAGAGCCTCCGCCAAGACCCGCGGCTACAGGAATGCGTTTTTCGATCTCGATGCGCGCGCCGAGTTTTGTTCCAGTCAGATCGCGAAACTGCGTCGCAGCCCGGTGGGCGAGGTTGGTTTCATCGCTCGGTACTTGCGGATCATCGCAGACGATCTCGATCGCACCCGACGTTTCCGTTAAGCGAATCAGGTCATGTAGCGAGACGGTTTGATAGATAGTCCGAAGCTCGTGATAACCGTCCTCGCGCTTGAAGAGCACGTCGAGCGTCCAGTTGATCTTGGCGTAGGCTCGAAAGTGGATGGAAGAAGGCATCTGCCCTGCTTACTTTGTTCCGGGGGCGGCATCAAGCGGTTGACTTATCTCTTCAAAAATATCTCAGTAAAGTAAACCGTTCCGTTTGAGCTTATCCAAACTCCGATTGCGGTCTGCGTGTAACTCGGATCGAGCATGTTGCGCCGGTGAGGCTCGCTCTCCATCCAGCCGTGCAAGCTCGCAGCTACGGGGCTAAGGTAGCCGTTCGAGAACGCGAGGTTCTCACCTAGCATTTGCCACTTTATTCGGGCGAGGTCGACGCGTTGCCGGACCGTTCGCCCTTCAGGGTCTGCCCTGCTTACTTGATATCTAGGTCGCCGCTTCGAACGGTGAAGCTCTTCTCGCGATTGCAAGCCGTACCTGGCTTCCCCAAAACTGCGTCATCGCTTGGCTAGCTCGCCTTTCGCGCTCGGAGTTGTTTTGCTCTTCTTGCCGCGACGCGAAGAGGACAATTCCTCCCGTACGACGCGCCGTACCACTTCCTCCAATGGGTCCTTGCGGGTTCGAACATAGTCCTTCAGGGCGTTGTTAATCAAAGCACAATAGTCACCTCCACCGGCCGCGTTAACTTTCTCGCGGAACCAATTCAGAATTTCATCGTCGATGGGAATTGTGATCCGAGTTCTACCCTTTGGCACCGGATCGATCGCCCCACGTTTGCCTCTGCTAAAATCATATCTGTCTTTCATTGGTAGCCTTCGTATTCCTCGCGCTCGTGGCGCTCTGCTTTGCGGGCTGAAATGATGCGTATACGTTCGCCACGCCAAGTAAAAACAACGACGAGAACTCTGGCGCGCCCATCAATACCGATGCTTACAAACCGATGCTCGTCGGCCTCGTCATCCGGGATAGTAACTGCGGCGTCGTCTTTGAATACCGCGACGGCGTCTGCAAACGCTACTCCGTGCTTGCGAAGATTGATCTTCGCCTTATGACTATCCCACTCGTAGTCCATATTGTATTCACGGATGTGCGGAAAGCGAAGGGCACTCTAGCGAGGTGCTTTAAATAAATGCTACCGCCTTAGGAATATCTCCGTAAAATAAACCGTTCCGTTTGAGCTTATCCAAACGCCGATCGCGCTGAGCGTGTAACTCGGATCGAGCATGTTGCGCCGGTGAGGCTCGCTCTCCATCCAGCCGTGCAAGCTCGCAGCTACGGGGCTAAGGTAGCCGTTCGAGAACGCGAGGTTCTCACCTAGCATTTGCCACTTTATTCGGGCGAGGTCGACGCGTTGCCGGACTGTGCGGCCTTCAGGGTCCTCGTGCGCGAAGAACTTCTCTTCCGCCATCCGGCGGCTGTATGCGCGCGCAACCTGGAGCAGCTCTTCATCAAAACCGAGCGTCGAAACCCCGTGGGCTTTCCGCACCAGATTCACCTGCTCGAGACATTCCTTCTCGAGCCTGGGGATTTCGTTAAGCGTGCGATTAACCGGCGCACTCGTCGCGTCATCATGGGAAGCGCCTCGGCCGGAATCGCCCGCCGCGCGGCCGTGCCTCGTCCCAAGCTGCGCCGAACGTTGCTGAGAAGGAGAAGCGCGGCTCGACTGCCGGGCACAAACGGGACCGGCAAGCTGCCCCAGCAACACAGCAGCAAAAATGAGAAGCGGAGTTATTTTGCTTCGCATAGTCTGAGCGTCCTTCCGATTCCGGATTCGAGGTTCGACGTTGCTTCAGAAGCGACGCGAATTCTTGAACCGCTTCTTATTCATGAGTTGCGCAGTCGGAGTCGAACCACAGATCAACACCGATGGACACAGATCGAGGAGAAGAATCCTCGGTCGCGGTCTGTTTCTCCTTCAATCGGTGTTCATCTGTGTTCATCTGTGGTTGCTCTGCTCTTAGTGCACGCTACTTCTTTTCGAGCTTGTCTTTGATCTTCTTGATCTCGTCGGGCTCCGTTGACATCTTGAGCGCTTCTTCCCACTTCGCTCGCGCCTTGTCGGCCTGGCCTTGTTTTTTATAGACGTCACCCAGGTGATCGCGTATCGTTGCCGACCTCTGCTGGTAAAGGACTGCCTGTTCGAGATACCTCTGCGCCTCGGCGACCCTGCCTTGTTTGAACAAGAGCCAGCCGAGCGAATCGAGGAACGACCCGTTTGTAGGCTCGATGTTCACCGCGCGGCGGATCAGCGCTTCGGCTTCCGGCAATCGCTCGTTCCGATCCGCAAGAAAGTAGCCGAGGTTGTTCAGCACGGTCGCGTTGTCCGGGTCGATCTCGAGCGCCTTTCGCAACGTCCCTTCTGACTCTTTGTATTTTTTCTGACGATCCTGAACGCTGGCCAGCGTAACAAGCGGACCAAGGTCGTTCGGTTCAAGGCTGATGGCTTTCCGGGCGCTTTCTTCCGCCTGCTTTACCTGATTTGCGTCGAGCTGCACGCTCGACCAGAACAAGTACAACTCGGCATCTTCAGGCTTGTTCTTGAGCAGCGATTTGATCGTCTCGTCGGCGGTTGCAATATCCCCGAGCTTGCCGGCTGCTTGCGCGCGAAACAGCTTGAAGGCCCGCTCGTCAGGAAAGCGCGTTGCCGCGGCCGTAGCCGCTTCGAGCGCCTCTTTGTGTTTGCCTTCATCTATCAACGTGCCAATGATCAACTGGTCTGCGCGCGGCTCGTTCGGCCCAAGCACCTTCTTCATACGGTCGAAGGTTTCCTGCATCTTCTCCGTCCGGCCCGCCAGTCGCTGAGCAAACGCTATCCGCTGCAGCACTACTCCGGCTGCTTGCTTGTCCTGCTCGCGATTGCCGATCGTTCCGTCGGGGTTGACGATCGACGCGAGTGCGTCTTCGTAAGTCGAGAGCGCCTTATCAAACTGCAGCATCTCTTCATAGGTTTCGCCCAGCGAATAGACCAAGGGCAAGCTGTCTGAAACATCCTGTCCCTTCAAAGCCGTCTCCAGCGTGCGCACTGCGTCTTCGCGCTTGCCCGACCTGCGCAGCGCATCGACCTGCAGCCTGACTGCGGTCAGGTACGCCGGGTGGTCTTTCCGCACCGCCTTGGTTACCGGATCGAGAAGCTTGTTCGCGTCGTCGTAGCGTCCGGCGAACACCAACGCTTCCGCGTAATCGAACAGCAACGGCGAATTGATCAGAATTTCTTTGCTGCCGTCTCCATCCTTAACGTCCTTGTCCTCATCGGACGTTTTGGACTCGACGGCTTTTTTGTCCGGTTTCGCCGAAGCCTCCTTGATCCCCATCGCCTTCTTGTAGATGTCCAGCGCTTCCTGCGTGCGTCCTATTCGCAGAAGCGATTTCGCGAGCAGCCCGGCGTACTGCGGCTGCTTCGGATCGATATCGTAAGCCTTGCGCGCCGCGGCCGCCGCTTCGCGAAACTTGTTCTTTTGGTAGTAGAGCTGAGCGAGCTGGATATGCGCCTTATCCGCAGACGAGTTCCCCTCGGAGACGCGCTTGAATGCATCCAGCGCCTTGTCCGGCTCTTCGAGCGTCCAGTAGAGCGAGCCGACCACCGCAAGGGCGGGCACTTCCTGATCGCCGACTTCGATCTTCGAGCTCGGATCGAGCCGCACTACTTCTTCCAGCTCTTTGATGGCCGCGCGCGCTTTCTCCTTCACCGTCGTAGTTCCGCCCACGAAGCTTTGCGTCAGGTACACGCGAGCCAGCAGCTTTCGCACTTCCACGCTATCGGAGGACAGCTTCATCGCCTCGCGAGCTTGTGCTTCCGCATCGATCACGTTGCGGTTCTTCAAGTAAAGCGATCCGAACGCGACTCGAAGCTCGACCGACTGAGAATCAAGCGCGACGGCCTCCTTGTAAGCCGCCACCGCGCCCGGGTAGTTCCCCGCCTCTTCCAGCCTCTTCGCTTCGAGGTATTTGCTCAGAGCTTGCGCTCGCTTGTCTGAGCCCTGGCCGCCGTCTTTCTTCTCTTGTTTGTCCGGGCCGTTTTGCCTGCCGCCGGCCACGGGAGCAGATCCCAGAGCGAGTGCATCTCCCACAAGCACGAGCGCCGTCAACAGCGCGCCGATCATCACCATTCTGTTCTTTATCAAAGTTGCTTCCTTTCTATTCCTGAACCTTTATGAGTTACACGTTCCGGTCTGCGCCGGTTTTTCATCAGTTGCTCGACCGTCAGCGAAAGCTCTCCCTCACGGTCGACCTACCGACACTTATCCATTACCTGAAAACTGGGGCCGCCTGCTCGAAATACTCGACGGCGTGCTGCCAGGCTCTCAACCGCGGAAAGTTGTAAACCGAAACGGCCAGCGCTACTACGCCGAGCCTTATCAAGTGAGTCAGATCGCCGCTCAACAAACTGAGCAGCAGCCCGAGCAAGCCTACGACCTCGACTAGCGCGCCAGAGACGATTGTTGTCGTGACCAGATGCCCGAGCAATCCTGCTACACCGCCCCTGGCAGAGATCGTCTCAAGTCTCGCGGCTTGCATCTGGATGCGTCTGTAAGCGATCGACCCTATCGCGAAAGCAGCCGACGCGCCGTAGAACGGGACCAGCAGCTCTTCGCGCGAAACGGCGGACTTCGACCGCAGGATTATGAATCCAATCAATCCGTACAGGACGATGCTCCCCGTCAGCGCGATCGCGATCGTCATCGCGGTGCGATAAGCCGCAGCCGCGCGCGTGCGGCTCGTTTCTTGAGGGGGATTGAAAATCACTCGGCTGCTCCCTTCACAAACTGGCCGTTCTCGATGACGATCTCGTCGCCGGTGCCGGGCTTGCCGTCCGGGCCCCGGCTGGCAAGGCGATAACCGGATGTTGTGCCTTTGTATTCAAACTCGTTAGACCACGCGTCGATGCGGATTACCAGGGGCATATAACGAGGCGCGAGAAGATCGATCAACGCGGTGGAGTTGTCGGCCGCAACATACTGCCCGCGCTCGCGTTTGAAGGCTTCAAGCGCCGTGGCTATCGTGCGCAGGTCGGCGCTCGTTCGAAGCGCTTTCTCTTTTCCCACCGCTGTCTTGATCAGCTCGATGGATTCCCATCGCCGGTCTCCGGTTCTGAATTCGACTGCGGTCCAATCGCCGTTTTTCTCTTGCCTTAAGTGAAATCCCGCCTCGATCGTGGCCTCTACGACGGCGTCCGCGCCGGTCGGCGAGCCGATGCTCTTGACCCTCACCGCGTCGGGTTTGTCGAAGCCCAGAGCTTGCGCGATGGCTTTGCGCGCCTCTCGCGAGCGCAACTCGCCGGCGAATGTAGCGACCCAGATCAGCGAGATCGCCACGCCTATCACTAGCGCTCGCGGCATGGATTTCATTATTATTCCTCCGGCGCGGCACGGGGCTTAGCTGCGGATCAGCTTGAAGCGATACTAGCAAACGGCCGTTTCGCATGGCAACAGTAACGACCTGAGCGATCCGGCTCCGCATGAGCAAAGCAACCACAGATGAACACAGATGAACACAGATGAACACCGATTGAACGAGGGACAGGCCGCGACCGTCGCTTCTTCTGCTCGATCTGTGTCCATCTGTGTTCATCTGTGGTTCCATCCCGGCTACTGCAAGGTATGAACAAGAAGCGTTTAGGCATCAAAAGAAAGGTTTTGATCGCACTCACGGCGATTTTTGCCGTCGCAGTCGTCCTTGTCTTCTTCGTCCTGCCTGCCCAACTCGAGAAGCGGATGAATGTCTCGCTGAAGACCCCGCCTTATCAAGCCTCCGGGCGCGCGGTCGAGCTCCACAAGAAGCTGCTCATCTGCGATCTTCACGCGGACTCGCTTTTGTGGGATCGAGACTTGATCCAACGCAGCACGCGCGGCCACGTGGACATTCCGCGCCTTATTGACGGCAACGTCGCCCTTCAATCTTTCACGGTCGTCACGAAGATACCCTACGTCTGGAAGATGAACATCGAGCGGAACGACGACTCGAGCGACAACATAACTCTGCTGGCGATTGCCGAACGCTGGCCGGTTGCTACGTGGAACAGCCTGACCGAGCGCGCGCTTTACCAGGCTCGCAAGCTTCACGGCGTCGAAGCGCGATCAGCCGGCAAGTTCGTAATCATCAAAACCTCCGCCGACCTTTCGAGCTATCTCGAACGGCGCACGCGCGAGCCGGCAGTTACAGCGGGCTTTCTCGGAATCGAAGGCGCCCACGCGCTCGATGGCAAGCTTGAGAACGTCGATGCGTTGTTCGACGCGGGCTTTCGGATGATGGCGCCGACTCACTTCTTCGACAACGACATCGGCGGCTCGGCTCACGGAGTGGAGAAAGGCGGTCTCACCGACAAAGGCCGAGAGATGATCCGCCGCATGGAAGCCAAAAAGATGACCGTCGATCTCGCGCACGCGTCGGCAACGACGATCGACGACGTGCTGGCGATGGCCACTCGCCCTGTGGTTGTTTCGCACACCGGCGTCAGGGGGACTTGCGACAACCAGCGCAACTTAAGCGACGAACAACTGAAAGCAATCGCGCGAACCGGCGGCGTGATTGGAATCGGCTTCTGGGACACGGCGGTTTGCGGCACGGACGCGACGGCTATTGCGAAAGCGGTCCGTTACACGGCGAACCTCATTGGAGTCGAGCACGTCGGGCTGGGTTCGGACTACGACGGCGCGGTTGTCGAGCCTTTCGATACGACTGGGCTGGTCGAGATCACGGACGCGCTGATAGTTGAAGGCTTCTCGGACGAAGAGATTGGCAAGATAATGGGTGGCAACGCGCTGCGGCTGCTGATGCAGAATCTTCCGTGATAGCTCAACCCCCTCCGCGAATAACACTAATCTCCACGAATGCCCGGTGATCATTCGCGATGATTCGAGTTATCCGTGGATCAGAAGATTGATGATCATGGATGCTCATCTCCCGCCCTGGGTCTTGAAAGTCGCCGGCGGTTCGATCTTGATGTCCGCTCCGTAGTCGTAATACGTCACTACGCTTCTCGTTTTCATTTTATTGAACTCTGCTTCGACTTCCATTTTGCGCGGCAGACTGTCCGCCAGGCCGACCCACATCTTGCAACTGCTCGTGGATTTCATGCCAAACGGGTTCTTCATCGTGTAGCGATAAGCCAGCGTCGGCACTCCATCGACGGTGTCGGCCCCGGCTAGCACGACATCCGTGCTCTTGCGAATCTCGTCAAGCTGGTTCGTGTCGCGGATCTGCTTGATCATCTCGGCCGGGTCAAACAGAAGCCGAGTCCATTCACCTGCCGGCGATTTCATGTAGACGTTGCCGCCCGCCAGAATCATCTCGTCCTGGTCGCCGGTGATGTGAAAGCGATCCGGCGATATGCATTCGACGATTCGAGTGCTTTCCTTGCCCCCGTCGATCACGGTAGTCATTCGGGCTCGAAAGGATTTGGCTTCAAGTTGCGCGCTAACCGCTTTGCTCAACGCATCGAGCGGGCTCTCCTCTTTTGACACGCTCCCGGCCTTCGCGCTGGCAGCAGGAGCGTTCTGATTAGACGTGCTCGTCGCGCAGGCGACCGCTCCGGGCAACAGAACACAGACCAATGCAAACCTAAATCTAATGTTAATCATTACTCGCTTTCCTTGTCTGGCTTGCTGACGAGTGGCTGGCAGGTGATCGGCCCGCTTATCATTGAATCCCGAACAGGACGTGGGCCACTCGTTACTCTTGCCATGTGTGGTCGCTTTCTTCCTTCGTCCCTCGCGCGCCCGCTCCCACTTCGCCAGGACGGGCCGGCGTCCAAGCAAGACCGGCTTTGGCAGGTTCGTTCTGCTTCGATCTCCGTAATTTGCTGTGCTAGAATCCAGCTTGCCTGGCAAATCAAAATAAGCTTCGCAAAATTGTTCAGTCAAGAGACGCGCGGCATAAAGGATCCATAGGTTTGGGACCGTTGAGCTTCAAGCTCGGGGGCGCGCGGAGTTCACAATGAATAAGGAATACATAGTCTACGGAATCGGGGGCATCGTGCTCGGGTTAGTGCTCGGCTTCTATTCGGCAAACTTGTTTGGTGCAAAACCGGGGCCCGGCGCGCTGGCCTCGTCCGGTGATCCCAAGTCTACGTCGGTCAATGCCCCCAGCCCCGGCAGCCAACAGCTCCCGGCGAATCATCCGCCCGTCGACACCGGACAGACGATTCCGGCGCCGCCGTTGCCAGACAACGCCGTTGCGTCGGGCGCACCGTCGGGCGGCGGCGCAGCTTCGACCGAAGCAGCTCAGCTCCCGTCGCTTGACCCGCTGCCCGCCTCGAGCCGCGAAGAACGCACCGAACAGAAGTACAAGAACATCCAGATGCTGAAGGGGCTTCCGTCGGACCGGCTGATGAGCGTGATGTTCGCCTTCAAAGCGTCGCTTGGGGTCGATTGCACCCACTGTCACATCAAAGACCAGTTTGAGAAGGACGACAAGCCGCCGAAGCAGATGGCTCGCAAGATGATCACACTGGTGCGCGAGACGAATGGGAAACTTGGCGGCGCGGCGCGGGTGACGTGCTTCACGTGTCATCGCGGCCAGACCCGACCGGCGGAGTAGGGGAATGGACTTTGGATTGAGAGAGGTGAGCTGGCCAGTTCTCTCCGTAAATCCAAAATCCAAAATCTAAAATCCAAAATCGACGAGATGTCACACTCAATCAACTTCAAGCTAATCTCGGTTGTTGCCGCTACCCTTATGCTTACCGGAACTGCCCTGCCGGGCGCCGATCTCAAATGGTCTGACACGATCAAGTCGGGGCGCTCGATCGTCCGGGCCCAACATGGGATGGTCGCTTCAAGCCAGCCGCTTGCCTCGCAAACGGGGCTCGACGTCCTCAAACGCGGAGGCAACGCCGTTGACGCGGCGATCGCGATGGCTGCGGTGCTGAACGTCACCGAGCCGATGATGACCGGCATAGGCGGCGACGCTTTCATGCTCGTTTACTCGGCGAAGACGAAGGAACTCAAAGGATTAAACGCGAGCGGCCGGGCGCCGCGCGCGCTGACGCTCGAGCACTTCAACAAGAAGGCATTGAGAACCGTCCCCGAAACCGGGATGGAGCCCATAACCGTACCGGGCGCGTTCGACGGCTGGGTCACGCTCCTCGACAAGTACGGCACGATGAAACTCGGCGACCTTCTCGCTCCGGCGATCGACTACGCTGAGAACGGCTTTCCGGTGATGGAGAAGACCGCGCGGGACTGGGACCAGGAAGTCGACAAGCTCAAACGGACGCCAGCGGCCGCGTCAAACTATTTGATCGGTGGCCGCGCGCCGCAAGCGGGTGAAATCTTTCGGCAGAAGAATCTCGCGCGAACGTTTAGAACGCTTGCGCGAGGCGGCCGCGACGCGTTCTACAAAGGCGAGGTCGCGCGCGCGATTGTGGACTACTGTCAGAAGAACGGCGGATTCTTGTCTATGCAAGACTTCGCCGAGCACCGCTCGGAATGGATCGAGCCGATCTCGACGAACTATCGCGGCTACACCGTGTACGAGTGCCCACCGAACGGACAGGGTCTGACTGCGCTGCTCACGCTGAACATCCTCGAAGGCTTTGACGTCGCGGCGATGAACGCTCGGCCCGACCTCTACTATCACACGCTTATCGAAGCTACGAAGCTGGCGTTCGCGGACCGCAACAAGTACATCGCCGATCCTGCGTTTGCCAAAGTGCCGGTAACTCAGTTGCTTTCGAAAGAGTATGCGGCGGCTCGGCGGGCTTTGATCGATCCGGACAAGGTGATCGAAGCACCAGAGCCGGGCGAGTTCACCAACTCGAGCGACACGACTTACTTAACGGTGGTCGATAAAGATCACAACGCGGTCTCGTTCATCAACAGCGTCTTCGAATCGTTTGGCTCAGGGATAGTCGCGGGCGACACTGGCATCGTCCTGCACAATCGCGGCACCGGGTTCTCGCTGGATCCCAATCACGCCAACCGGCTCGAACCGGGCAAGCGACCGTTTCATACGATCATCCCAGCGATGGTTTTCAAGGACGGACGGTTGTTCATGTCATTCGGCGTGATGGGGGGAGGGATCCAACCTCAAGGTCACGTGCAGGTGCTGACCAACTTCATCGACTTGGGTATGAACTTGCAGCAAGCGATCGAAGCTCCGCGGTTTCGTTACCTCAGCGGCAAACAAGTTCTGATGGAAGACGCGATGACCGGCGCGGTGATCTCGCGTTTGATCGAGCGAGGCCACCAACGCATAAGCGGGGCGGGGCTTTCGATGGGAGGCGGGCAGGCGATAATGATCGACCCGGCGAGCGGGACTTTGATGGGAGCTTCCGACCCGCGCAAGGATGGGATGGCGCTCGGATACTAATGATCTGTAACGGATGTTTCGGTAGTGATCGGATGGCACAGAATCCGTGCAAATCCGTCAAATCCGCGTCATCGGTGGTCTATGAGTTCCCACGAATCGCTTTGCCAGCACCGGATAGACCACGGATGACACTGATTCGGCGGATTTGCGCGGATCTTCCTTCACAAGTGAAGCGGGTGTTCCAGTACATTAGACTGGCCGCGTTGCATTAGAAAGAAAGCCGTATGACCGATAAACCCGAAGCGAATTCCACCGAAGACTCGAGAGAGCTTATTGCGCTCGACACCGGGATCGGCGAGATGCCTTTCGGCGGCGAAGAGTTCCTCACCGAAGGCGAAGCCGAACGCAAACGCGAGGCGCTTCACTATTTTCAGCAGGCTTATGAAACTCAAATGCGCGGCGAACTGGACGAAGCCGCCGAACTCTACAAACAGTCACTCGAGAGCTATCCGACCGCCGAAGCGCACACGTTTCTGGGCTGGACTTATAGCTTCATGGGCTTGCGCGACGAAGCGATCGAGGAATGTCATCTTGCGATTGAAGTCGATCCGGACTTCGGCAACCCTTACAACGACATTGGCGCGTATTTGATCGAAGCGGGCAACCTTCACGCGGCGATTGCGTGGTTCGAACGGGCGATGACAGCGCCGCGCTACGAGGCTTACTTCTATCCGCACTTCAATCTCGGACGGGTCTACGAAGCGATGGGCCGTTGGTTCGAAGCGCTCGGCGAGTACCAGACGGCGATCAGGCTGAATCCAAAGTACGGGCTAGCGATCACTGCGCTGAGAAGGCTGCAAGGACGATTGAACTAGTGCCCGCTTAAGCGGCGGCAATTCATATGTCATCGTACCAACCTCCAACTGGGTCCGGTCCGCTCATCAAGCGCATGCGTTTCGCGCTGGACCTTTTTGACCAACGTTCGGGCAAAAGCGGATTCGGACCCCAAGAGCTGGAACGATTCGTAAAGATGTTGCGGACGACGCTGGAACCCATATACGGAAAAGACGGAACAGCACTGGCGGCCTTCCCGCAGGAAATAGATAGCACACGTTCAGCGCGCGAGGAGTTCCTAACCCGAAAGGCCCACGTAAAACGGATGATTGCGGCTTTAGAAGCGATGCCGGCTGAAACCGCTACACCTCTGCTCGGAAAACGCATCTTCATCGGACATGGTCGATCACCTGTGTGGAGGGAATTGAAGGACTTCATTGTTGGACGGCTCAATTTGCCTTGCGACGAGTTTAATCGACAACCAGTCGCTGGCTATACAACATCGGAGCGGTTGCAAGGTATGCTGTCAGAGTCAGCCTTCGCCTTCCTCATTATGACGGCCGAAGAAGAACATTCCGACGGATCTGTGCACGCTCGCATGAACGTAGTTCACGAGCTCGGCCTGTTCCAAGGGCATCTCGGAATTAAGCGCGCGATCGTGTTGCTGGAGGAGGGCTGCTCGGAGTTCTCAAACATAAACGGACTATCGGCAATTCGGTTTCCTCGCGGTGACATCGCACCGCGATTTGAGGAAATCCGCCGCGTTCTAGACGAAAGACTCCTTTAGCCCATGCCTACGCGAGCGCATAGAGTAGCGGCAAGCAAGACGAAGTTTAGACCGCACAATACTGTTAAGAGTCTTGTGGAAAAAGAATACATCGAAAGACATAATGAGGGATATTGGATAGAGGGTACGCGTGTCTCGTTAGACTCCGTGGCTCTCGCTTTTCTAGATGGATTATCTCCTGAGACGATCGCTGCCGAATGCTTTCCGGTGCTGACTCTGGAACAGGTATTCGGCGCAATCACTTACTATCTGGCGCATCGCACTGAGATCGATGAATATCTGAAGAACGCGAGTGAAGAGTTCGAGTCGCTGCGCGAAGCCACGCGCAATGCAGATCCCGAATTCCATGCGAAGTTGATCAAGGCAAGACGAGAGTCGCTCATGAGCGAGGCATGAAGGTTCGTTTCCAAGCCGCTGCAGGCCTAAATCAGGTACTGTAGCCGATCTCGACAAAGCAGCTCGTTCTGGAGAAGCAATGGAGAATCTAAGCCCGAGAGGCGGGTGGATCGAAGTCATAACCGGCGGCATGTTCAGCGGCAAGAGCGAAGAGCTTATCCGCCGCATGCGCCGCGCTGAGATAGCAAGACAGCGCACGCAGATCTTCAAGCCTGCCATCGATAATCGCTTCGACGATCAGCGGATCATCTCGCGAGACAACCGCGGCATCGACGCCATCGCCGTGAACAACGCGAACCAACTTCGGGCGAGCCTTGTGTTCGGCGTCAAGGTGGTCGGGATCGACGAGGTTCAATTCTTCGACGCGGCGATCGTTGATCTCTGCATGGACCTGGCCGACGCCGGCATACGCGTTATCGCCGCCGGTTTGGATCAGGACTACAGCCGGCGCCCGTTTGGCCCGATGCCCGCGCTGATGGCCGTAGCCGAGTACGTTTCGAAGATGCACGCGGTGTGTGTGCGCTGCGGAGGCCCGGCGCACTACTCGCAGCGCGTCGCGGGCGGAGACTCGCAGATAGAAGTCGGCGATATTTCTTATGAAGCTCGCTGCCGCTCTTGCTACGAGTTGTATCACGCGAGTGATCCTGACGACGCGAAGCCGACAAAGATAGATCACGAGAACATCGG
Organism: Candidatus Onstottus arcticum; assembly: GCA_038040485.1. Classification (GTDB taxonomy): domain Bacteria; phylum Acidobacteriota; class Blastocatellia; order UBA7656; family UBA7656; genus Onstottus_B; species Onstottus_B arcticum. The sequence goes on along the minus strand of JBBPIE010000016.1, from coordinate 66,640 downwards.
CGCAATTCGATGAGCCTGCCAACGAGATCATTCGAAACTCAGGTCCGAAATCTATGAACGTCTTCGAGCTAACACGCGCGCTGATCGAGATCCCTTCCATCAGCGCCGACGAAGGGCGAGTCGCCGGCTTTCTCGCCGAGTATCTTCGCGGCGCCGCGTTTGAAGTCGAGATGCAAGACATCGGCGGCAATCGTCCGAATGTCTACGCGCGGCGAGGTGATCCCGAGGTAGTACTCTCGACTCACATAGACACCGTTCCGCCTTATGTCGAGTTCAGAGAAGACGACGAGTTCATCTACGGACGAGGTGCTTGCGATGCAAAGGGACTCGTAGCGGCAATGGTCAAGGCCGGCGAAGCGCTGATCGAATCAGGCGTCGGCGATTTCGGCCTGCTGTTTCTTGTCGGCGAGGAAGCGGGGAGTCATGGAGCCAAAGCCGCCAACACGATTCCGAACCGCTCGCGCTTCCTGATCAACGGCGAGCCGACCGAGTCGAAGCTGGCGCTGGGTTCGAAAGGGGCTTTGAGAGCCATTCTCAAGTCAGTAGGCCGCGCGGCTCACGCTGCGTATCCGGAACGCGGCGAGTCGGCAATCGAAAAGCTGATCGACGTGTTAGACGACCTGCGACGAGCCGAGATGCCGATCGATCAGACGCTGGGCAAGACTACGATGAACATCGGGTTTATCAGCGGCGGGGTCGCGGCGAATGTGATTCCGCCGAATGCCGAAGCCGAGCTTATGTTTCGCGTCGTGACCGATACTGTCTCGCTCAAGCGAAGAATCGAAGACATCGTCTCTGATAGAACCGGCATCGAATACGGCTTCGAATGCAACCCGATGTTCATGGAAAAGCTCGACGGCTTTGAAACGACGGTTGTGTCGTTCACGACTGACATCCCGATGCTGACGAATTGGGGAAAGCCGCTGTTGTTTGGACCGGGCTCGATACTTGATGCGCACACTGCGGATGAGAAGATCTCAAAGCGTGAGCTTGCCGCCGCAGTCGATATATACAAGCAAATGGTCACGCACTTGAAGGCAACCGATAATCGTTGAGGAGTTGAATGGGAGACAAGATTCAAGTCGGAGTCCTGGGCGCGACGGGCGCAGTCGGGCAGAAGTTCGTCTCGCTGCTCGAGAACCATCCGTGGTTTGAGCTGGCCGAACTAGCGGCGTCCGATCGCTCCTCCGGCAAGAGCTATGAGGAAGCTGTCACATGGCGTCAGTATTCGCGCATCCCGGACCGGCTCAAAGACAAACCCGTCAAACCCTGCGAGCCGGACCTGGACTGCCGCGTCGTCTTCGCCGGTCTTGATTCATCAGTCGCGGGCGAGATCGAAGAGAACTTCGCGCGCGCGGGCTATATCGTTCTGAGCAACTCCCGGAACCATCGCATGGATGAAGACGTGCCGCTGCTCGTTCCTGAGATCAACCCCGACCATCTCGGTTTGATCGACGTTCAACGCAAGCGGCGAGGTTGGAAGGGCGCGATTGTTACCGACCCCAACTGCTCGACAATGGGACTGGTGATGGCGCTCGCTCCGATCGACAGGGCATTTGGCGCGCGTCGGGTGATCGTGACGACTATGCAAGCCTTGTCGGGAGCGGGCTATCCTGGGCATGCGGCGATCGACATGGTCGGCAATGTGATCCCGTTTATCGGCGGCGAAGAAGAGAAGCTCGAGACCGAACCGCTCAAGATCATGGGCAAGCTCGACGGCGACCGGATTCGCTTCTCGGATTGCCGGATAAGCGCGCACACAAATCGGGTGCTCGTGGAAGACGGCCATATGGAATGCGTATCGGTCGAGCTGGAGAAGAAAGCGACGCCTGACGAAGTCGCGCGAGTGCTCGCCGAGTTCACTTCGCTGCCGCAAGAGTTGAAACTGCCATCCGCTCCGAAGCACCCAATTCTTGTTACGACTGATCGGGATCGCCCGCAGCCTCGCTTCGATCGCGACGCAGGCGAAGGGATGAGCGCGGTAGTCGGCCGCATTCGCGAGTGCCCGGTGTTCGACATCCGGTTCGTAGTTCTCTCGCACAACACAATTCGCGGCGCGGCGGGCGCGGCGATACTCAACGCCGAGCTGATGAACGCCCAGGGTTATCTTTAGTCCGTAGTCAGTAGTCCGTAGTCAGTAGTCCGTACTGACTACGGACTACGGACTACGGACTACGGACTACGGACTACGGACTACGGACTACTGACTACGGACCTTATCCGTGGTTGCCTTCTTATGATCGTAATGAAATTCGGCGGGACTTCGGTCGAGGACGCGCCTTCAATCGAGCGCGTGACGGAGATCGTCCGGGCGCGGCTCAGGCTGAAGCCGGTTGTTGTCGTTTCCGCGATGGGCAAAACGACTCGCAAGCTGCTTGCTGCCGCCGAAGCGTCCGCCGCCGGCGACTCGCGGACCGCGCTTGGTTTTCTCGCCGACTTGAAGACGCGGCACACCAGCGAAGTTCGCCGCCTTGTACAAAAGGCGACGGGCCGGCTCGCGCTCCCGCTGATCGAGCAACACTTCGAAGAGTTGAAGGCGCTGCTGGAAGGTCTCGCCGTACTCGGCGAAGTCCCGCCGCGCGGACTGGACAAGATTCTCGCTTATGGCGAGCTGCTCTCGTCCTTCATCGTCGCCGACGCGATGGCCGAACGCGGCATTCCAACAAAACTTATGGACGCCCGCGAGTTGATCAAGACCGACGACCGATACGGCGGAGCTTCGCCGCTGTTCGATCTGACGGACAATGCTTTGTTGACGAAGCTCGCGCCCGTTCTCGAACAAGGCGAGGTGCCGGTCGTTCAAGGCTTTATTGGTTCGACTCGCGACGGAGCCACGACCACGCTCGGCTTTGAAGGTTCGGACTACACCGCATCGATCATAGGCGCCGCTTTGAACGCCGAAGACATTCAGATATGGAAAGACGTCCCGGGTCTGATGACCGCCGACCCGCGCGTGTTCGCCGGCGCGCGAACTGTCAAATCGTGCAGCTTCGCCGAAGCCGCCGACCTGACATTCTTCGGCGCGAAGGTGCTTCACTCCAAGGCGATTTATCCGGCCGCGAGCAAGAACATCCCAGTGCACATCTACAACTCGAAGCAGCCGGACGCGACCGGCACATCGATCGGAGCGGCCGCGCCGCGCTCGTCGAACTTGATCAAGTCGATCGCTTATACTCGACCGGTGACGATCATAAGGGCGCGCGCGGAGACAAACGGCTCGCGCGAAGCTTCGACGGATGAGTTGCTGAAAGCCTTGTTGGACACGCTGACCACGCGTCGAGCGCGCGCGCTGTTCATCGCGGTGTCCGGTTCGCACGTGGTCGTGGCGCTCGACTCGCGAGAGCTCAAACACGGCGGCCGCGATCTGGTCGAATCGATCTCGGGTCTCGGCAGCGCTGCTGTCGAGCCCGGCAAGGCAGTCGTATCGCTTGTCGGCGAAGAGCTGAGGAGCGATCCGTTGGCGGTGAGCCGCGCGTTCAAGGCTATCGAGGAAACGAAGATCACGGCCATCGTGCACGGTTCATCGCCGATAACCTTGAGCTTCGCCGTTGAGCAAGACGAAGTCGAAAACGTCATCGCCCGCTTGCACGAAGTCTTCTTCCGCGAGCTCGACGATCGGGTCTTCGCGTAGAGATTGACAGGCAAGTCACCGGCAGCTACAGTTCGCGCGCCTAATGTAACGCTCGGCCATCAGGCCTCACAGGCATCTTAAGAACAAGCCACATTTCGGATCGGCTTCTCAGCTAAAAAAGACCGATCAATCTGTCAGAGTCACGCGTTGAAGAGCCTGACCCGGATTGAATCAGACTGCATTCCTGGGCGGGCCCGCTAACGGCCACAAAAAAGGGAGAGCCGGCAATGGGGAAAGTTAAGCAGTTAGTTCTCGCCTCACTCAGCTTGTTGTTTGCGAGCAGCGTTGTGCTGGCACAACGCCAGTCTGCCTCGAATGACGCTGAAAGTTGCGCCGCTTGTGGCAGTTGCGGTGTTGGGTTAGGAGTATTGATCCTTGTCCCTCTGGTGTTCTTCGCGCTCAACATCGCGTTGCTGGTATGGGTGGCGCGCGATGCCAAGTCTCGAGGGATGGACAGCTCGGTGTTGTGGATGGTGCTGGTTATGTTCACCAGCATAGTGGGTTTGATCATCTATATCTTTTCGAGACCTCAAGGAGACCTCGTTCAGTGTTCAAGCTGCGGCAACAACCGGCTCCAGGTGAGCGCCAAGTGTCCGCATTGCGGAAACGCTTAAAGCGCCCTGAAACTTACCTGGCGGCGTTTCTTGTTTTGATAGTGCTGGCTGCCATTGATTCCTGCCGGGAACCGGCGGATCAGGTCACCGCGCGTCTATACGTCGGCGGGGTGCACGTGTACCAGGCCGTTGCCCGCCCGCTGCTGGCAGGGCGCATCCACTGCCGATATCAACCAACTTGTTCTGATTACTCGATTGAGGCTGTTCGGCTTTATGGCATCCGTTACGGACTTCGGCTGACGGTCAAGAGGATCGACTCATGCAAGACAGAAGTTTCGCGAGGTACGCTTGATCCGGTTCCGCCGCCTGCGGCCGGGAGCTCAGGCTCATAGGCTATCTCATCCGGATGCGATCTCTCGTAAATGACCGGCCGAGTCTGTCACTTCTGAACCTTCGAAAGCAGATCGCTTGACCATGTCTCGATCGACAACATACATTGAGCAACGGCGAGATGTTACGCCCGCCTCCATGCGTTTGACCGACAGCTCAATTGGCCGGTGAAAGAGTTGGCAAGAAATAACAATGAAAGCCTTTGACTCAATAAGAATTAAGCTGGTCTCGATTCGGCTTGGCACCAAGAACTCGGGCCGGTTGCGTTTTCTCTTTTCCGCAGGGGGGGTAGTTTTCCTTTTGTTACTTGCCCCGCACGTCGCGGAATCGAGTGGCGGTTCTCTTGCAAATTCATGGAGGGGGATCACCCCGCTTCGCTCGTCGGCCGCCGACGTCGCAAGGATCATCGGCCTCGAAGACGAACCCAACTCCGTAGCATCGAGCGGGCCGCACAAAGTCGAAGGCGGCGAAGTGACGTTCTCTTATTTGACTCCAACTTTGGCGAAGATATATCGCGCGCCGGCCTCTATGACAGGCAAGGTGTTTACGATCTACTTCAAACCAAGCCAGCCGATGGGTCGTACGGACATGGCTCTGGGAGCCGGCTTCAAGCGTTGCACCGAAGAGCGCGACCGCAGCTACTACTATTTTGTGAGCGATGCTGGCGTTGCTTATCGGTTCACTCGCGGCACCGATACGGTCGAGACGGTAATCTATCAACCTTCGCGAGCCGAAGTGCGCCGACTGGCCGTCAGCACAGAGTGCGTGTTTTGAAATAGTGGCTAGTGGCTACTCGGATTTTGGATTTTAGATTTTGGATTTTGGATTGGGGAAGCAAGACGCCCTGTTTCTCCCAATCTAAAATCCAAAATCCAAAATCCAAAATCCAAAATCACTGACCACCACTACCTATGAAGCTTGCCTTATTTGGCTACGGGAAGATGGGGCAGATGATCGAGCACGCCGCCGCGCGCGCTGCGATCGACGTCGTTTGCGTGATCGACCCGTTTGCCGGCTCGCGCGGCAATCTCACCGATGCCGATGTGTGCGTGGACTTCTCGGAGCCGCGTGCAGTCATGTCAAACATCCAAACGGCGGCAGACGCGCGAGTCTCGATGGTAGTCGGCACAACGGGTTGGTACGACCACATCGATGATGCTCGGCAAATCGTCGAGAACGGCGGGATTGGGCTCGTTTATGGATCGAACTTCAGCGTCGGCGTGAACCTGATGTTTAAGCTCGCGGCGCAGGCCTCAGAGATGTTCAAGCATTTCGAGTTGCATGACCCGTTCATCGAGGAAGCTCATCACAAGTTCAAAAAAGACGCGCCGTCGGGAACCGCGCTCTCGCTCAAGCGAATAGTCGAAGCGATCTACGGCGGCGACGTTCCAACTTCGAGCACGCGCGCGGGCTACTTTCCGGGAAAGCACACTCTCGGGTTTGATTCTGAAGCCGACACTCTCGAGATCGTTCATACCGCTCGAACGCGCGCGGGCTTTGCTGACGGTGCGGTGCTCGCCGCCAAATGGATCGACGGGCGAAAAGGCTTTTACGAGTTCTCGGAAATCATCGACGAGGAGTTGCGGAGATCGGCGGGCGGGGCTTGAACCGCGGTTCAGGAGTTCTATGCCGGATATTACAAACTTGAGAGGCTGTGGGACGGCGATAGTTACGCCGTTCAAAGAAGATTTGTCGATAGACGAAGACGCGCTTCGTAACTTTGTCGAGTTTCAGATCAGCGAGGGCATCGACTTCCTCGTCCCGTGCGGCACGACTGGCGAGAGCCCAACGCTCAGCACTGCTGAACTCTGCCGAGTTGTCGAAGTGGCCGTCAAAACAGCGCGAGGGCGTGTTCCGATAATCGGCGGCGCGGGCGGGAACAATACGGCTCACGTGATCGAGCTTGCGCGCGCGTACGAGCGGCTGGGCGTCGACGGGCTGCTGTCGGTCTCGCCTTACTACAACAAGCCGACTCAGGAAGGCCTCTACCAACACTTCAAAGCGATTGCCGAATCAACCCGGCTGTCGATCATCGTCTACAACGTGCCGCCTCGAACAAACGTCAACATCACACCGGAGACGATTGTGCGGCTCGCCGAAATACAAAACATCATCGGAGTCAAAGAAGCCTCGGGCGACATTTCTCAGATCGCCGAGATCATCAACCGCGTCCCGGCGGACTTCAAGGTTCTGTCGGGCGACGATTCGATGACTCTTCCGCTGATCGCGGTTGGCGGAGTGGGATTGATTTCGGTTGCTTCGAACGAAGCGCCGGGCCTACTGACGGCGCTGACCCGCGCAGCGCTCGAGAACAATTGGGACGAAGCTCGGCGACTGAACCGCGAGCTGTTTGCACTGATGAAGGTGAACTTCGTCGAGACCAGCCCGGGACCGGTGAAAGCGGCGCTTGCGATGATGGGCAAGATCAAGGAAGTGTATCGACTGCCGATGGTCCCGGTGTCGAGCGCGACGAAAGACAAGGTTCGCGCGGTGCTTGTCGATTTGAAGTTGATCTAAACACTACACACGAAGACACGAAGGCGAAAGCACCGTTGGTGTTCTTTGTGTCTTTGTGTTGAGGTTCCCGATGGAATTATCTGAGAGAATCCAGCAGCTCTTCGACAATCCGCCCGCCGAAGTCACCGACGAGCATCGCGAGCTGTTCAGCGAGTTCAAACAAAAGCTCAACTCAGGCGAAGTGCGCGCCGCCGAAAGAGTCGATGGCGTCTGGCGCGTCAATCATTGGGTTAAGCGCGGAATCCTGCTCGGCTTCAGGCTCGGACGAATCCAGAACTTTTCAATCAACAATCAGTTTCGCTTCTACGACAAAGACACCTATCCGCTCAAGCACATCACCGCCGACGACCGCGTTCGCATAGTACCGGGCGGCTCGTCGATTCGCGACGGCTGCTACATCGGCAAAGGAGTCACGTGCATGCCTCCGATGTTCGTCAACGTTGGCGCTTACGTGGATGACGACACGATGATCGACTCGCACGCGCTGGTGGGTTCGTGCGCGCAGATCGGCAAGCGCGTTCACCTGTCGGCAGCAGCCCAGATCGGCGGTGTGCTCGAACCGATCGGCGAGCTCCCGGTGATCATCGAAGACGACGTGCTGGTAGGCGGGAATTGTGGAGTGTACGAGGGTGCCATCGTGCGTGAGCGAGCGGTGCTGGCTTCAGGGACGATCATCACCGGCGGAACTCCGGTTTATGACATGGTCAACGATGAGTTTTATCGCAAGACGGCGGACGCGCAGCTCGAAATCCCGGCGGGTGCGGTGGTGGTGCCGGGCTCGCGCGCGATCACCAGCGGGCGCGGCCCGGAGCTTGGGCTATCGGTCTACACGCCGATCATCGTGAAGTATCGAGATGAGAAGACAGACGCGTCGGTGAGGCTTGAGGACTTTCTTCGGTAACCGTCGGCTGCCTCCTCGGTAATACGTACTTTCTTTTGCGACCACTTTTCTCCAATCTGTACCGCGACCGTGTACAGCGTTCGACACAGAACCAAATGGCTATTCAAACAACCTACTCTAAGGCCAGAGCGAATTTCTCGAAGCTGTGCAGCCGCGTAGCGGAGAGTGGAGAAATCGTAATAATCAAACGGCGCGACGGCGGCGATGTTGCGCTGGTCTCTGCGCAGGAGCTTGCAGGCTTGACCGAAACAGCTCACTTGCTCAGCTCGCCGAGGAACGCTCAGCGGCTTCTCGCAGCATTGAATCGAGCGAGAAAATGACCTTCACACCTGCAGACCGAATCAAGCACATCGGCAAGAGCGCGACGCGGCGGCTCTTTGATCTCGCTCCGGCCGGCTCGATAAACCTTGGGCTTGGCGAGCCCGACTTCCCCGTCCCACAAGTCGTGCGCGACGAAGCCATTCGCGTCATCAACGAAGAACACATCGGCTACACGCCCAACTCCGGCATCGCCGCGCTCAAGGAGAAGATCGCTGCGTATCACAGCGACGGGCTTTCGAAGCCATACTCAACGAGTTCGGTGTGCGTGATGAACGGCGCTGAAGAGGCGATCTTCAACGTGATGATGAGCATACTCGGGCCCGAAGATGAAGCGCTGTTGCCCGATCCGTGCTATCTGGCTTATCAACCGATCACCGAGATCGCTGGCGCAACGCAGAAGTACTATCATCTTCGCGCCTCGCGGGGTTTCGAGTTCGACCGCGCAAGCTTCGACGCCGCGCTATCGGATAAGACAAGGCTTGTAGTGATCAACTCGCCTTCCAATCCCACGAGCACTTCTTTGAGTCGCAATGATCTCGAGTTCATCGCCGGCCGATTGTCGGGTTCGGATGTTTACGTTTTGGCCGACGAGATCTATCGCGACTTCTACTTCAGCGAGCCGCCCGCGTCGCTGTCAGAATTCTACGACAAGACGATCATCGTGTCGGGATTGTCGAAGATGATGAGCATGACCGGCTGGCGAATCGGCTGGGCAGTAGGCCCCGAGGAAGTCATCAAGCAGATAACGGTACTGCACCAGTACGTCTCGACGTGCGCTTCGGCGATTACTCAGAAGGCGGCGGTTGCGGCGTTCGGCGAAGAAGGCCGGCGGGCGACTGCTGCGATGCGCGAAGAGCTGGCGCGGCGGCGCGACGTGATGACCCGTGCAATCGACCGGGAGCTTGGGTTGCCTTACGTTGCGGGCGACGGCGCTTACTACGTGATGCTGGACGTCTCGCGCCACGGGTCTTCGGAAGACGTTGCGATAAAACTTCTCGAATCGAGAGTGATCACGGTGCCCGGCGGCGCCTTCGGAACCGAGGCCGAGGGCTTTCTACGATTGTCTTATTGCTTTGACCCGAAGTTGATTGAAGAAGGGATTCGAAGAATTGGCGAAGGCTTAGGCAAGCTTCGTTAGTCGTCGTCTGTATCCAACATCGGTCCCGCTCGCTCATCGTCTCAGCTTGGCCTTCACCTTCGCTGTGCTGTCCGCATTCACGACTACTTCTTTCTGATACGGCTTGTATCCTGGCTTCTCAAGGTCAACCGCGTACTTGCCAGGAGACAAGCCGGTGATCGTTGTAGGAGTGACGCCGCGCATTTGTGGCTCGCTGGCGCCTCCTTCGTCGACGGGGATGAGCAGAACGCGCGCGCCTGGCGGAGCCGAGGCGACTTCAATGCTCCCGGTTCCGGCAGCACTGTCGTTGGCTGGTTTCGATTGCGAAGCGTTCGAGTTAGCGGCCGGCTGATTGGCGTTGGCGCCGCGAGAACCCGCAGTGCCTTCGCGCTGTACGGGAGTGCAGGCACAAAGAAGGAAGGTCATCACCGACAGGATCAAAGCGTTACGAAAGAGCTTCATCGTTATCTCCTCGGCATTATTTTACAAACTCCCGACATCTTTGACAGGTTTTTGCGGGTTCGCAATCACATTTACATCAAATGCGAGTAGAGTCCACTCGCTACCAAGAGCATGGAACAAACTCGCGAATGGAATGGAGAGATTCTAAGGATGAATATCCACAAGCTGCGTGCGCTTCTCAGCGTAGCGGATGCGTTGTTCGCGGCTCAAAAGTGGAATGAATCGGCGTCGGCATACAAGTCCGGCTTCTTCTTAAGAAATCGCGTTCGTTAACCTTTAGCTTGCCCGGCGACTACGCCGCCTGGGAGCCGGCATCACCCTACGAACTTATATCCGCCCCGGTGCACGGTGATGATGTAATGCGGGTCGGCGGGGCTGTCTTCGATCTTTTGCCGCAGCTTCGCGATGTGAGTGTCGACGGTTCGGGTGAGCGGAAAACTGTCGTAGCCCCAAACCTGGTTGAGAAGTTGATCGCGGGTGAGCACCTCGCCGCGATGCTCGATAAAGTATTTCATTATTCTGAATTCGCGCGGTGACAGCTCGATTGCGGATTCGCCTTTGATCGCGACACTCTTCTTGAAATCGAGGGTCACGTCGCCGAACCTGTAGGTATCCGCCAGCTCGATTCGATTTGAGGAGCGGCGCAGAACGGCTTCGACGCGCGCAGTCAGTTCCATGAAGCTGAACGGTTTTGTGACGTAGTCATCCGCGCCTATCTTCAACCCGAGCACCTTATCAATCTCCTGCCCGCGCGCCGTTAGCATGATGATTGGAACTCCGTTTCCCGTGCTCCTGAGTTGCTTGCACACATCGAAGCCACTCAGTTTTGGAAGCATCACATCCAGAACGACGAGGTCGAACCTGGACTCGGATGCGAGCGCCAGGCCCTCCGCGCCGTCCCGGGCGAGCGAGACCGAATGACCTTCGTACTGAAAGCCATCGCTCAGCGCGACAGCCATCGCTTTATCGTCTTCGACGACCAGAATCCTAGGCATATTGATCGCTCTCTCTCAGTCGCGTTACTGACGGAACCACCTTCCGCCACCAAGACACGAAGGATCACTAAGGGCGCACAGGCCGGCACACTCGCTTGGTGCGGCTTTGTGGCTTCGAGCCTTTGTGGCAGGCTTTTCTTAACATCCCCGCTATGTGTTGTCGGTTCCTCCGTGCACAAGCGAGGCGCGTGGAAGCGAAGCCTCGCGCGTCGAGCCGCGGGCGGTGTCTGCATTCACGGGCAGGCGAATGGTGAAGGTGCTGCCGTTGCCCGGCTCGCTTTGAACCGACACCTTGCCGCTATGGGCTTCGACGATGTGCTTGACGATGGCCAGCCCGAGACCGCTTCCTTTCACGTCGTGCACCAGACCTGTGCTGACTCGATGGAACCGCTCGAATATGCGTTCGCGGTCTTCGTCCGGGATGCCGACGCCGCGATCGGCGACCGAGATGCTTATCCATCCCTGTTCGTGCGCGAGCTGGACCTTGATTAGCTTCGAAGAGCCCGAATACTTCACCGCATTGTCCAGCAGATTGACGAGCGCCTGGGTGATCGCGTCTGCGTCGAGTTCGACGCGAGGAAGCGGCGAGGGCGGGGCCTCGAAGTCGATGACGAATCCGCTTTGCTTGAGACGCACTTCGAACATCTTCAACGTGTCGGCGACCGCTTCGCCAATATCTGTCGGAAGAAACTGATATGACTTCTGGCCCGATTCGATCCTCGAGAAATCGAGGATGTTGTTGATGATCTGAGTCAGCCTGCGGCTCTCACTCTCGATGTATTCGCCGTACTCTCGCATCTTGGCGTCGTCCTTCACGCGGCCGAGCTTTAGAAACTCGCCGAACACGCGGATCGACGCCAGCGGAGTGCGAAGCTCGTGTGAAACGTTTGACACAAAATCCGATTTCATCTGCGAAAGTTTCATCGCGCGGGAAGCGGTCCTCAAGGTCATCGCTATGCCGCCTATAAGAAACAGAGTCATCAACCCCCAGAGCGACAGGTTGATGATGAAATTGCGGCGCGCCCATTGAGCTTCGGTCATCTGGCGCAAACGAGCCTGGAGCTGCCATCGCTGAAAGATGAAGTCAAACCCGGACCGCGCCTCGGCGGTTTCCTCAGTGACGTCGCCTCCCAGCAGCGGCTCACCCTCATCATCCTTTACCGCGACAATCAGATCTTGATACTCGTCGGGAAAGAACTCGCGGGCGTGACGCTCGATCGCGGCGGGCATGACTTCCTCGAGACAGTATGGCTCATCAACTTCGAGGCCTGCTAAAGCGATGATCTTCCCGCCTTCGTCAAGCACCGGCTTGACGATCAACGGATGCCGGGGATCGCGGACGATTCCCATCGGCCACGGCGAGATGACCGCGCCCGTGCGGATGTAGAGAACGTAGGGCGCGCTTGCGACCTGGATGGCGCGCCACGGCGGCGCTTCGGGATCGAGTTCCATCGCCGAGCGAGCCGGATTGTAGAACAGCGCCGCCGACCGCCCCGCGCCCTGGTACTCAGCCACGACGGTTATGAAGTACCGCTTGGCGCCAATGAACTCCGCTTGTTTGAACCAGGCGGCGACTCCCGCGGTTGCTTTGATCAGGGCCGTTTCCGATTCGCCTTTGACGATCCCGCCTGAGCGTTCGGTGATGGCGCTGGCCGGCACGCTTAGCACACGCTCCGCGTTCGACCTGTAGAACTCTGCGATATCTCGCGACACCGTGCTCAGATACTCTCTCATAACTTCCTTGCGATAGGCGGGAAGCGTTCTGTCGATTGTGACCAGCGACCGATACTGAAGGACAATGATGATCAGCAGCGGAAAGAGCACCGCAAGCGTGCCGGCCAGGAGAGAGCGCCTTTTGATCAAGGCCCTGAGTTTTTCCATCGCCGCCCCGCTCCCTCCCGCCTGTTCAATATACAACACCCAACGCCGCGTGGGTGTCGACCTCGCGGGTTTCAAGTGCCGAGTTTCACGTTTCTCTGACAACTTTCACAAGTCTTGACACTCCCTGGGAGCGCAGGCATCCCTGCCTGCATCTCTCGCTAACGCTATTGTGCTTTCCTTCGACGTCCATGCAGGCAGGGATGCCTGCGCTCCCAGGCCTGTTTTTACTTCTGCAGTATCTCGTGCAATCCTTCGCAGTAGAAATGAACTCTGTCGTCGAGAAAGTGAAGGCGTTCATCGAGCGCAACGAGATGCTTCGCGAAGGACGCGGCGTGGTCGTCGCCGTATCCGGCGGCGCTGACTCGGTCGCTTTGCTGGACATTCTAAACGGAATCTCGACGGCCGGCCTGCATATCGCTCACTTGAATCACAAGCTGCGCGGCAAAGAATCAGATGACGACGCGGCGTTCGTGCGGCGGCTTGCAGGCCGGGTCGCGCTTCCACTCACTCTCGATGAAGCGGACGTGAGGCTTGCGGCTGAAAGCGACGGGCGCGGCATCGAAGAGATCGCCCGCGAGATCAGGTATAGCTTCCTGCTCGATGTCGCGCGCGAGTCAGACTCTAGCTGGATAGCTACAGGCCATACGATGAGCGATCAGGCCGAAACTTTCCTGTTGAGACTTGCGCGAGGCGCGGGGCTGCGCGGGCTTGCGGCAATGCGACCAATGAGCCCTGTTCCGGGTTTCGACGGAGAGACGGGGCGAGGGGGAGACGGGGCGACGAGGAGAGAGGGGGCGAAGCGGAGAGAGGGGGCGAAGGGGAGAAGGGGCGAAGGGGAGAAGGGGAGAAGGGGAGACGGGGCGAACATCGACAAACAAGCTATCGAGCAAGGCGCTGAGCACATCGCCGCGTCGCCCCGTCGCCCCTTCCCCCCATCGCCCCCTCGCCCCTTCCCCCCTTCGCCCCTTCAACCGCTCCTCATTCGTCCGCTGCTTTGCCTGACCCGTGAAGAAGTTGAAGAGTATTGCCGCGATCGCAAGCTCGAGTATCGAACCGACGCGAGCAACTTCGAGACTAACTACACGCGAAACCGCGTGCGTCTCGAAGTCTTGCCCGCCCTGCGCGAGATTAACCCGCGGGTGGTCGAGTCGATCGCTCGCGCGGCCGAAATCGCAGCCGCCGATCAAGATACTCTCGACTTGCTCGCTCGCGAGAGGCTGGAAGAAGCTTGCGAAGCTTCAACCACACACGCGCAAAACGCCGCCGACCAAGACTCAGGCAGCAACCGCTCTGCATACAGCGCCGCCAAACTGCTCGATCAACCGGCGGGCTTACGCCGAAGGATGATCATCGAGGCGATCAATCGCCAACGGCCGGTGCTTGCCGCCAGGCCTGATCCTTCGACTCAGATCGACTCTTCGCACGTCGCCGCGGTTGAAGCTCTGCTCGCGCCCGACTCGAGCGGCAAGCGAATCACTCTCCCCGGCGGACTCTGTGCGTGGCGCGAATTCGACAAGCTAGTCTTCATCACCACGGTCGTCGGTGATATCGAGTCTCCCGCGTACCAACTCGAGATCACAGCCGCCGAACCGCTTGTGATAGCGGGCGGCTTCCAGATCGCACTCGAGGTCGAAAGCAATCAATCGTTTGAAGCCGCATTGAATCAGGCAAAGCGTCTGAAGCGGCTCGCAGGAAGTGACTGGATGATGGCCGCGCTCGATCGAAAGTCCCTGCCCGCCCGCATGATTATCAGGCCACGCAAAAAAGGCGAGCGGGTGCAGGTCGTCGGGCACCTCAAAACAAAGAAGTTGAAAAAGTTGATGATTGACCATAGAATCCCCCCAAGCCTTAGAGATCTCTGGCCTATAGTTGCGACCGCCGATGATCGTTACGTCTGGTCGCCAGGATTGCCCCCCGCTATCGAATTCGCCGCATCTGACGAGACCCTCGGCCTTGCCATTTTGCGGGCTTCAGGCGCTTGATTCCGGACGACCGGCCGCGCCCGAGGAGCTACAATGGAAAAGACTCTCCGAATCGTGTATTCCCAGGAAGAAATAAAGTCCAGAATAAACACTCTCGCCGGCGAGATTAGATCGAGCACACCCGATGGCCTGACCGTTGTTGGAATCCTGGACGACGTGTTCGTGTTTATGGCGGACTTGGTACGAGGCCTCGATGTCCCGCTCAGTTGCTGCTTCATGAAAGTGACCAGCCAGCGGCACGGCGGGCAAACCGAAGTGATGTTCACAAGCGAATTCGATCCGTGCGGCCGCGATATCCTGCTGGTCGGCGGAGTCGCCGCCACCGGTGTGACCCTCGACTACGTGTCACGGCAGCTCTCCTCCCGAGGTGTGAAGTCGCTCCGCACCTGCGTGCTCATTGATAAGCCCGGCGACCGCCGCGTGGATCTCAAGCCCGACTTTGCCGCCTTTGAAAGCACCGAGCAATTTATCTTTGGTTACGGCCTCGGCATACAGAACCAGTTTCGCCAGCTTCCGTATCTTGCGGTTATGGATGAATGAAGGACTTGCGGATTGCGGATTTCGGATTGCGGATTGCGGATTTGGTAAGACCCGATCCTCAATCCTCAATCCGAAATCCGAAATCCGCAATCCAAATGCGGTTGTTGCGCATCAAAGTGCCGTAGGCTAGAATTCGAACAGGCGTTTCTGGGCGTGTTTTAAGCGGAGGTATCAAGTGAACTCAACGGTTCGACAGATTGTTTTCTGGGTCCTTATAATCGGCGGCGCGTTTCTTCTTTACCAGGTCTTTTCCGGCAGGAGCCGCTCGACCGAAGTGAAGCTCAGCTATTCGCAGCTTCTCGACAAGGTCACGGCGAAGCCACCCCAGGTCAAGAAAGCTCAACTCGAAGAGGCACACGGCATCACCGGCGAGTTGAGTAACAATGAAAACTTCATAACCGATCTTCCAAACGAGTTTGTACAAGCCGATATCGCGAAGGCCATGAAGGAAAACGGCGTTGACGTCTCCTTCAAGAGCACTTCATCAAGCCAGTGGCTGTTTGGACTGATAAGCTATGCGCCGCTCCTTGTCTTTATCGGCCTGTGGATTTTCATGATGCGGCAGATGCAGTCGGGCGGCAACAAAGCGCTCTCGTTCGGCAAGTCGCGCGCAAAGCTTCTTAGCAACCAGCAGAAGCGCGTCACCTTCAAGGACGTCGCCGGCGTCGAAGAGGCAAAGGAAGAGCTTCAGGAAATAATCGAGTTCCTGAAAGAACCGCAGAAGTTTCAAAAGCTCGGCGGGCGAATACCCAAGGGCGTGTTGATGATGGGCCCGCCAGGTACGGGCAAGACGCTTCTGGCTCGAGCGATCGCCGGTGAAGCCAACGTCCCGTTCTTCTCGATATCGGGTTCCGATTTTGTCGAGATGTTCGTCGGCGTCGGCGCGAGCCGCGTGCGCGACCTGTTCGAGCAAGGCAAGAAAAACGCGCCGTGCATTATTTTCATCGACGAGATCGACGCGGTCGGGCGTCATCGCGGCGCTGGCCTGGGCGGCGGTCACGACGAACGCGAGCAAACGCTCAACCAACTGCTGGTCGAAATGGACGGCTTTGAGTCAAACGACGGAGTCATCCTGATCGCTTCGACGAATCGGCCCGACGTGCTTGACCCGGCGCTGCTGCGGCCCGGGCGCTTTGACCGCCGAGTCGTCGTGCAGCGGCCGGACGTTAAAGGCCGCGAAGGCATACTGGCAGTTCACACTCGCAAGATACCGCTTGGCGACGACGTAGACATAAACGTCGTAGCTCGCAGCACTCCCGGTTTCACCGGCGCGGATCTGGCGAACCTGGTAAACGAAGCCGCGTTGAGCGCCGCTCGTTACAACAAGAAAGCGGTCTCGATGCCGGACTTCGAGTGGGCAAAGGACAAGGTGCTGATGGGCTCGGAGCGCCGCTCGATCGTCATGTCCAACGAAGAGAAGCGCAACACTGCCTATCACGAAGCCGGACACACGCTTGTCGGCATCAAGATCCCGAACGCCGATCCGGTTCACAAGGTCTCGATCATTCCGCGAGGAATGGCTCTGGGCGTGACGATGCAGTTGCCCGAGGGCGACCGCTACTCGCATACCCGCGATTACCTGGAAGGCCAGATTGCGATAATGATGGGCGGACGAATCGCCGAAGAGATTTTCCTGAATCACATGACGACCGGCGCGGCTAACGACATCGAGAAGGCAACCGAGCTTGCGCGAAGGATGGTCTGCGAGTTCGGGATGTCGAGCCTGGGACCGATCACTTACGGCAAGAAGGAAGAGCAGATTTTCCTGGGCCGCGAGATCGCTCAGCATCAGGACTACAGCGAGGACACCGCTATCAAGATCGACCAGGAAGTGGTCCGATTGATAACCGACCAGTACAATCGCGCCTTCGCAATCATCGGTGAGAACCGCGAAGCGTTAACTCGACTGGCAGAAGCGCTGCTCGAACGCGAGTCGTTGGACGGAGTTCAGATTCGCAGACTAGTAGCCGGCTTGCCGTTGGATGACGACGAGCCAACACCTACTCGCACCGAGAAGCCAAAGGCTGAAACCAAACCATCGATGCTGAACCCGATTAGCCCGCCCGTACCCGGCGGCGCGCAAGCTTAACGGAATTACCGCAGACAATATTGTGGTCAGCCCCGGATGCGTTCCAGCATCCGGGGCTTTTCTTTTGTGCCTTGTCGCGCACGCAGTGCAACACAAACACTCTACCTGACTGCCTCTTGGGCGGTCGCTTGTCGAGCCTTGATCCATTTTGTGTAGTCCAGCCAATCAAGCCCTCCTTGAACCAGACTAATCTTCTTAGAGGCGGGGTCATACACATACATTCCGCGGCGTGTAATGGTGAAAACCGGGATGCGCAACCTGTCGGCGGACTCCAGGTCTTGTCCTAAAGGTCTTGGTTCGTCGCCATTTGGGTGGGTATGAAGTACGGCTATTATTGCCGGAGACCAACGGAAGTCGAAACGCCGGTACTGGCCGCTCCTGCCCTGCAACCTCGCCGAAATCGAGCCGTCTGGCATTCGGTACAACAGGATCAGTACTTCTGTTTTTTCATAGCCGTTTCCGGAGAGCTGCCAGGCCGTCTGAAGTTCCTTTGTTACAACCTCATCTATCCTGGAGATGATATAAGCAGTCCTTTCCGCGTAAGGCTCGTTTGGTGTCTGTGCGAGCGAGACAACAGTCGGACAGATGAACGTCAGCGCGAAAAGGGCAGACAGAAGAGTGGAGATTGTCGAGCGCCGGCAACTGGTTTTCATAACGCGATCCCCTTTGCGAAGCTCTCGGCTCGGCCGTAGCTTCGTTGAACTGGAGGGCAATCTGTTTCTGCCCTCGCCTACCAGGTCGGGAATCGCGTCTGAGAACTATCATTGGCGGGTTGTCTCTTTCAGGAATGGTGATAGCAAATGCAGAGGATGGGCTATAATCACGCCGGCTTGATTGAATCCTCACTACCATGAGGCCTATGGCTGCTTCACCCGGAACGATAAGCCGACTGCTGGTCGATTGGCGCGATGGTGACAAGACTGCGCTCGATAGGCTGGTTCCTCTCGTGTATCGGGAGTTGCGCCGGTTAGCCGGTTATTACATGCGCCGTCAGCGCGGCGACCATACTCTACAAACCTCGGCGTTGATCAACGAGGCTTATCTGAGGCTAATCGACTACAAGAACATGCGATGGGAGAATCGGGCTCACTTCTACGCGATAGCGGCGCAGGCGATGCGTCGGATCCTCGTGGATCACGCTCGAAGCCGCGGCTACCAGAAGCGAGGCGGAGGCGCGCTCAAGGTGTCGTTTGATGAAGCCGTGATAGGCGCCCAGGAGCGCGGGGCGGAACTGATCGCGCTTGATGACGCGCTGAAAGACCTGTCGGCGCTAGACCCACGCAAAGCTCAAGTAGTTGAGTTGAGATACTTCGGCGGGCTCAGCGTAGATGAGACGGCAGAGGTGGTCGGGGTATCGGCTGTAACAGTAATGCGCGAATGGCGAAGCGCCAAAGGCTGGCTCCTGAAAGCAATCAGCAAGGGAGAGCAATGACTCCCGAACGGTGGAAGCAGATAGATGAGCTGGCGCAGTCCGCACTCCAACGCGGAGGCGATGAACGCGCGTCCTTTCTCGACCAGGCTTGTGCGGGCGATGACTCGCTGCGGCGTGAAGTTGAATCTCAGATTGCTTATCAGCAGCAAGCCAGCAAGTTCCTCGAAGAACCTGCTTTCAAGCACGCTGCGGTGTTGATTGCAGATCCTCAAACCGACCCCGAATCAATGGAAGGACGCACCATCAGGCATTACAGCATCCTGCGCAAGCTGGGCGCGGGCGGGATGGGAGAGGTTTATCTCGCCCAGGATACGACCCTCAGCCGCAAGGTTGCTATCAAGTTCCTTTCGCAGAATTCAGTTGCAGGTGAACAAGCAAAGAAGCGCCTGGTCAAGGAAGCAAAAGCGGCAGCCGCTCTCGATCATCCTCATATCTGTGCGGTCTACGAAGTTGGCGAAGAAGCCGGCTACAACTTCATCGTGATGCAGTACGTCGAGGGCGAAACGCTCGCAAGCCGCATTCAACGGCAACCTATCGAATCCCGCGAGGCGCTGGACATCGCTGTGCAGATCGCGGATGCGCTGGCCGAAGCTCACTCTCGCAGAATCATCCACCGTGACATCAAACCGCAGAACGTTATGCTCACGGCGAGTGGGCAAGTGAAGGTGGTCGACTTCGGGTTGGCAAGAGTGGTTCGCGAAGGCTCGCTGATTGACCCCGCTGCGGAGACTGAGAGCCTTCTGACCGGGCCGGGATCAGTTATGGGAACGGTTCCATACATGTCGCCAGAGCAGGTTCGAGGAGAGGAGCTGGATGGCCGCAGCGACATCTTCAGTTTTGGAGCGGTGCTTTACGAGATGCTCAGTGGGAGAAATCCGTTTGAGGCCGACAGCGTGGGAGCGACGATGTCTTCGATCTTGACGAGGGAGCCGCCGCCGCTTGCTCGCTTTGCTTCAGATGTACCGGATGAGTTGCAGCGGATCGTCCGCAAAGCGCTGAGCAAGAATAAAGAGGGGAGATATCAGGGGATCAGAGACCTTTTGATAGATCTGCGAGAGCTGAAACAGGAGTTGGAGTTTGAAGCGAAGCTGGAGCGATCGACTGGGCCGGAGTCTCGTGATAGATCAACGACACCCGAACGAGCTAAGAGCGGCGAGCGGGCGGAAACGGAGACCGCGCCTCAGCAGACGGGCGGCCCTGGTGAATCATTCATCACGCGGACGACCTCCGGCGCCGGAAAGGTTATCGGCGAGATCAAGCGCCACAGGCCAGGCGTTTCGCTCACGCTTGCAGCGCTAGTTGTCGCCGCCGTCGCCGCTTACTTCTACTTCAACCGCAAGCCTGTTCTCACGGAACACGACACAATCCTGCTGGCTGATTTCGACAATAAGACTGGTGACGAAATCTTCGACGGCACGCTCAAACAGGGACTGGCCGTGCAACTCGAGCAGTCGCCCTTTTTGAGTCTCTTTCCGGACACACGGGTACGGGATACGTTGAAGCTGATGAATCGTTCGTCCGATGAACGAGTGACAAGCGAGATCGGGCGGGAGATTTGCCAGCGGCAGGGACTAAAGGCGCTGATTGCGGGCTCAATCGCTCCGCTTGGGAGTCATTACGTGCTGACGCTGGAAGCCGTCAACAGCGAGAGCGGGGAAGTGGTTGCCCGCGAACAAACAGAAGCCGAAAGCCGTGAGCAGGTGCTGAAAGCGCTTTCTCAAGCGGCGAGCAAGTTGCGCCAGAAGTTGGGCGAGTCACTGAGTTCGATCCAGAAGTTTGACGCGCCGATTGAACAGGTCACAACCTCATCGCTGGAAGCACTCAAGGCTTTCTCTTTGTCAGTCAAACAGCGACGTTCGGGCAATGCCGATGAGGCGATTACCCTGCTCAAGCGAGCGATTGAAATAGATCCCAACTTCGCACTCGCTTACTCCCAGGCTGCAGCTACCTACGGCGATCTCGGCAAGGCGGAAATTGGCGCAGAGTACTCGGAGAAGGCTTTTCAACTTCGTGAACGAGTGAGCGAGCGCGAGAAGCTGGCGATCTCTTCCTACTATTACCTCTGGATCACTGGAGAGTTGGGCAAGGCTTTCGAAGTTCTAAAGCTGTGGACGCAAACGTACCCGCGCGATAGCACCGCGCATGGTGTCCTTGCTCGCCTGCTTTTTCGCACAGGGGAATTCAGCCAGACCGCTGACGAAGCTCGCGAGGTCATTCGACTCAATCCGGACAGTCCATCCGCCTACAGTGACCTTAGCATTTCGCTTATCCGTCTCAACCGCTTCGAGGAAGCTAAGGAACCGATAAATCAGGCTCAGGCGCGAGGGCTCAATCGGCCATTCTTCCACTTGGTTCTTTACGAAATTGCCTGCGTCGAGGATGATGGCGCGTCGATGAAACAACAACTCGAATCGGCGAGCGGAAGGCCGGGTTGGGATGACTCGCTCAACTGGCAAGCGCGGTCGGCTGCGTTTTCCGGACGGTTGCGCGACGCGGACTCACTGTCTCGCCGAGCCGCCGCGTTGGCCCGGCAGCGCGACTTGAAGGAGACGGCGGCGCTACTCACGATAGAGGCGGCGCTGTCGCAGGCGCTTGTTGGCCTCAGCCAACATGCGAATGCAAACCTGGCCCAGGCCATGACTCTCTCCCCGAGCAGTTTCACGCAGCGGTCGAGGGGAAACACGGCGGCCCAGCTTGGCCCGATCGCCCTCGCACTGGGCGGCGAAGTAGCACGGGCGCAATCATTCGCCGACGATATGGCCCGGCTCAATCCCAAGAACACTACGACGCAAGCAGTCTGGTTGCCTGCCGGTCGCGCCGCCATTCAGCTTGCGCGCGGCCATCCCGACAAGGCCCTCGGATTGTTGCAATCGGCCAGCCAGTACGAAGCAGGCGCTCTGTTCTGGCCGACCTACTTGCGCGGCCAGGCATACCTGCAACTGAGACGAGGCGCGGAGGCGTCGGGGGAGTTTCAACGGATCATCGACAATCGCGGCTGGGATCCGGCTTCGATGCTGTGGCCGCTCGCTCACCTCGGTCTGGCGCGCGCCGTGGCGCTCACGGGCGATGTGGCAGGGAGCCGCAAAGCTTATCAGGACTTCCTCGCGCTGTGGAAAGACGCGGATGCCGATTTGCCAATCTTGATTGAAGTGAAGAAAGAGTATGCGCGTCTGAAATAGACTGCTGGAGCGCGAAAGCAACCCAGGCGACGGATCACTGTACAAACACTCGCGCAATTCACACCGGCGATTAAGAAGAGAACCTTTCGAGTGATTTCGGATATGCTGGCGTTGAGTGTCAAAACAGCTTTCGACTATCGATCAAGATAGTCACCGGCCCATCGTTAGTCAGGCTCACCTTCATCATCGCTTGAAACACACCTGTCTCGACCTTCACTCCGAGCGATCGCGCGCCTCCCACGAAGTACTCGTAAAGCGAATTGGCCTTCTCGGGTTCGGCAGCTTCGATAAAGGAAGGACGGCGTCCTTTTCTCGTGTCGCCGTAAAGCGTGAACTGAGAAACGGCAAGCATTGAACCGCCGGTGTCGAGCAGCGACCGGTTCATCTTGCCTTCGTCGTCCGCGAAGATGCGCAGGTTGATGATCTTGTCGGCAAGATAGTCCGCGTCCTCGCTCGCATCATCACGTGCCACACCCAGTAACACGAGAAGGCCGGCGTCGATTTCGCCAACAGTCTCGGCGCCGACGTCAACGCGGGCCTTGGTCACTCGCTGAACGACTGCGCGCATGGATGCCAGTCTTGCATTGCTGGTGTGCGGTGTGCAAGATCCGCTTAATTCTAATCCTGATAAGACCTGTTAAGGCCGCGTGAAGCTGAACGCTTCCGATAGTCTGCCGTCCGGGTTCCTTACCTGTAAAGTAACCGTCTGCCCGTGGGATATCGTCTTGCCTGCCTTCTTGCCGATCAAAACCGTCGTCGGATTTTGGTCGTCGTTCGCTGTCTTCTGCTTCTTTCCATCCAGCAGGATCACTGCGCCGCCGCCGAAGTTCTCGCCGTAAACGAACAACTTCTTGCCGCTGACCGAAGCCGCTGTGATATTTATAGAAACAACTTGTTCCGAGAGGTGCCGATCCAGGAAACCTTCCACAAGGTCGCGGTTTTCAGCGTTGTCAAACTCGCTCCCACCGTGACCTGCGCCTTCAATAAATTTCAAACTCACTTCCGCGCCCGCGGCTGCGAGCGCGTCACGGAGGCGCTGGCTCTGCGGGGGCCCAACCAGGCAGTCGTCCGTGCCGTGCATAATCAGAAATGGAGGATCATCTGCGCTTACGTACTGGATAGGATTCGCTCGCTCGGTCTGGTCCTGGCAAGCCTGAATCGCGCAGCCTATCAATCGTGACTCAGGAGAAAAAGGCGAATCATGATCGAGAACGTTGCAGGGGAACGGAAGCGAATCGACTGACATTCTGAGCAGGTCAGTCGGGCCGAACCAATCAACTACCGCCTGCACGCGACTGGAATAATCCAGATTGCCTTCGCCTTCAAGCTCGCTGACTTCGCCGGAAGTGCCCATCAAAGCGACCAGGTGACCTCCCGCCGATGCGCCCCAAGCCGCGAAGCGCGCAGGGTCGAGATCATACTGAGCCGCGTGCGCGCGGAGCCATCGGACGGCTGCTTTGCAATCTTCAATCTGAGCGGGAAACTTCGCTTGCTGACTCAGGCGATAGTTGATACTTGCTACGGCGTACCCGCGTGTGGTCTGTCGAACTTGCGCGCCGTTCGGGCTTAGCGCTTTGTCGCCTGAAGTCCAACCGCCGCCGTGAACCCAGATGATTAGAGGGAATGGGCCCTCGTCTTCGGGCAGGTACAAATCCAGCTTGAGCGACTCATTGCCTAAGCGAGCATATTCAATGTCGCGAAGAGTCTGCGCGGCCAAAGCGCGAATCTCAGAAGCGCGCGATGCGGAACCAACTGTTCGCGCGAAGCTGGTAGTTGTCGATGTTGTTAGAAGTAAGACTATCGAGGCCAGAGTGACCAAAACTGAACTTTGTTCTGCGCTCTTGTTCGACATTGATGGATTACCTCGTAGCTGCTTAGACTGCACAGTTCGGAAAGAAGTCTGGACAGCTTCATTTCTTTTATCTAAAACTGGTGATAAGGACAAGCTTGCCGACGGCTGATTCCTCTTTTTGCTTCTCAGGAAACGAACCCCGCCGATACGTGCGTGAGTGTCACTGTTCCAAGCCGTCACGCCTTAACAGGTCCCCGAATCGCGAGTCTGAACGAACGCCGTCGAAAGTCGGATCAACTTCAGGAGATGGTCAGAGTCGTGCAGTCGTGCAGTTTTGAAAAAGCCCGGGCCGCATAGCGGTCACCTATCGATAGGTTGGTGCAAAAAAGAAGACGCCGGGCCGCGTAGCGGCTACCTCCGGATGAAACGCGGCTAATACGCCTCCCGTCCCATAGTGCGTCTTGGGATTCAGGTAGCCGCTAAAGCGGCCAAGGCGAGGCTCCGGTTGGGCTAACTATCGATAGGAGGCGCGCTACGCGGCCAGCGTAAACCCCGCTGCGGCGCTTCCGACGGAAGCTCCGACACCTAATCGTTTCGGCTGGAGGACAGCAAGTCTACTGATTCAAAATCGTGACCGACTCGCCGGTGCTGAAGATTCCCGCGACGCATGCCGTCATAAGCGTAGCCAACGTCGCCGCAAGCAACGCTCGCCATCCAAGCGCGGCCAGGTCGTCTCGCCGTGAGGGCGCAAGCGCTGCTGTCCCGCCAACAAAGATAGCCACCGACGCTACATGCGCAAACCCGCACAGCGCATAACTCAATATCACAACCGTGCGTGGATCGGTCACCGTTCCGTTGGCGATCAGTTGCGAGAGATCCTGGTAGGAGACGACTTCGGTGAGGATCACTCGCTCGCCCAACAATCGCGAAGCAACCGGAACGTCTTCCGGCTTCAGCCCCAGCAAATACGAGAACGGGTAGAACACCCAGCTCAGGATCCTCACCAACGAGAGCGGCTCGCTCATTCCCACCCACGAGCTGCCGAGCGCGAGCGCTTTGTCGCCAAGCGCCACCAACCCCAGCACCGCAATCAGCACCGCCGAGATGCCCGCCGCAAGCTTCAATCCGTCCATCGCACCCTGGATGATCGCGCTCATCAGGTTGCCCGCCCGCGCCGACTCGTCTTCGGGAGGCACGCCCAAAAGCGTCTCGGGTTTGCCGGTCTCGGGAACCAGCAGCTTGGCTACGACGAACGCCGCCGGTATCGAAAGCACCGACGCCGACAACAGATGGCCGGCGATTTCGGGAAACACTCCGGTCAGAAACGCCACATAGATTCCAAGCGTGCTCGATGCTACGGTCGCCATTCCAGTGGTCAGGACCGACAGCAGCTCGGATCGAGTCATCTTGTCCAGATAAGGCCTGATTACGAGCGACGACTCGACTCCGACAAAAATGTTCGCGGCGCCGCAGAGCGCTTCGGCTCCGCTGATTCCAAGCGTGCGGTGAAATACTTTGGCGAAGAGATGCACGACCCACTGCAACACTCTGAGGTGATACAACGTAGCCGTGAAAGCCGAGAAGAAGATGGCTACCGGGAGAACCTGGAAGATGAGGATGAAGCCTATCGAGCCTGGCTCGCCGGGGCTTGCAGCAAGGGGACCGAACAAGAACGACGTGCCCGCTTTCGACGCGCTGAGCAACGCCAGCACCGCATCGTTCAACCACAGAAACACTCGATGCGTAACCGGGAGCTTGAAGATCAGCAACCCAATCGCAAGCTGCAGCGAGAGTCCCCAAGCGACTGTCTTCCAAGCGACCCTTCGGCGGTCAGTCGAGAGCAGCCACGCAATTCCTGCAAAGACCAAGAATCCCGCCGCCGAAACAAAATGCTGGATCATTCGTGCTCGTCCTCTATTCTCTCCATCGCGAGGCCGTAAGATTACGAGATGAAGACGCGCGAGGCAAACCCCGGCCGAGTGGGTTTCTTTCAGTTCAACCCGCGCGGGTGATAGCCGTGTTAGAGCAAGGTCTCAAGCCCAATCGTTGACGGTGACTCCTTCACTGCGCAGTTTTGTCCTGCGAATAGCGTGTGATAGTCTCCAGAATTGAACCGATGAGACGCGACTCACGGAGGCGTTATGAGCAAAGAATACGTCGAGCAAGTTGGCGAAGCATACAGGGTCGCGGACACGCGGGTGTCGCTTGATTCCATTGTCTACGGCTTTTGGAATGGCGACTCGCCCGAAAGCATCATGCAGTCATTTCCGGTGCTCACTCTCGAACAGGTGTATGGAGCTATCGCGTACTACCTGGATCATCAGGACGAGATCGACGAATACATCAAACAAGGCGACACCGACTATGAGGCTAAGCGGGAAGCAGCTCGAAAGGCTGATCCTATGTTTTATCAGAAGATGGCCGAACGCCGCCGCCAGATGACGAGCGTCTGAGACTGGAGAAAGTTTATGGCTACGCAGTTTGATATCGGCGCGTTGATCACCCAGGAACCGGGAATTCATGGGGGCCGTCCAATCATCGCAGAGACCGGCGTGACTGTTCAGCGCATCGTAGTTTGGCACAAACTCGGGTTGATGCCGGAAGAGATCGCGGAACGAATCGGGCACCTCTCGTTAGCCCAAGTCTACGCCGCGCTTGCTTACTATCACGCCAACCGCGAAGCCGTAGAGTCCGAGATAGCAGCCGAAGACGCAGAGTATGAACGATTGGCCCGCGAGCACTACTTGACTGAACAATTGCACGCCTGAAGGCGCTCCCTTCAGCCTAGCGTCGTGAACAGCGGCTGTCTCCTTGAAACGGCCTCGTGGAATCCTTCAGAACTACACCGTTGCAGCCCCAACCAGTCTTCGTGCGAAGCGTCAGTGTATCGCTAAAACCGGTCTTGATTGACAGGCCTTTTCGAAATGATATAGTACGCGTCGCGTGCGCAGCATTTGCGTCCCTTGGATTTGGCACTGACAAACAATCTCGTTCGAAAAGATCTGAGGACTATGGGATGGATGAAGCGGGTTTTCCTACTCTAAGCCTTGATAGAATTCGAGACGTGGCTCAAGTCTCGGAAGGTAAGGCCAAGCATCTTATGGAGACCTGTGTGTGGGCGCTGCTTCACTGTAATCATAAGAATGGCGTGAGGCTCAACGTCTTACACGGTAAGGACTCAGAATTCTACATTGTCCGATGGCGAGAAGATGCGCTAAACGAACAGGACGTTCGTCGTAGTTACAACAGAGACGACGCAACGGAGTATGGCGCTGAAGCCGTAGCCCTTTTGATCTCTGTTGGCAGAGGCCCATATGATGCCATCGAACGAGCCATCACTACTACCGGCATTGACTACTGGCTCGGGTTCAAGAATAGAAAACCTAATGAGCCATTTCACAGAGCGGGTAGATTAGAGATCAGCGGTATCATGACTGAGACCCAATCGAATACAGTAGAAGGGCGAGTTAGAGACAAGCTTCGTCAAACGAGGCCGACAGACCATACGTTTCCGGTGTACATAATCGTGGTTGAGTTTGGTCAGCCCTATGCGACAATGGTGTTGAAAGATGACGACAGTGAATGATCTCCACCCAAAGGCGATGGACCTGGCTGAGAGCGCTTTCTTGTATCGCAACAAGGGCGAAATGGAAACCGCGAAAGGGCTCTTCTTGGAGGCGCTCGCTCTTGAGCAGCAAGCGGCGTCATTGCTTCCGGCGGTAGGGGAATCCGAGCCCTCTCGATCTGTGCTTTATCGCAGTGCAGCTTCGCTGGCTTACAACGCAGGCGAATTCGACACCGCGGATCGACTAGTCGCGTACGGCCTTTCTGGTTATCCGCCTCCCGAGGTCAAAGCGGAATTGAAGAATCTGTATGACGAGATTAACTTCATGCGTCACCTCGAGGCTAAGGGGATAGAGTTAGCGGAGGACCGCTGGCTGATGTCTCTTTCTGGCAATGCCACCTCTTACGGTCGGACTCTTGTCGACCATCTAATGCTAAGAATGGAGACGGTGAAGGTGCTGTTTTACCGGACCGTCGAACGACTGCTCGGACAAGACTATAGATTAAGTGGCGGAGTGGATAGAGATATCAAAGAAAAATATGGAGTGTATGTCAATGCTTTCCACCGAAGCAGCTTTGCTGTTGAATTCCAACTGGGGCGGCCTGAGCCGCAACTGGCGCTGTTCGCCGAATCCAGCGAGCACAAGGCATTGGAACCAGCTATCGTGATAGATGAGGTTATGAGTTGCTTTGAAATACTTGAAGGTACCGAACCTCATAGGCTAAGAGAGCGCATTGACGATGAGGACTATTACGCGAACTTCGTTGCGCTCGCGAAGAAGATAGCTCCAGATGGCGACGCAATCAAGCTTGTAGGGTTCAACCACATTGTCAACGGGCGTGAGAAACCAGTTGCCCTGAGAAAGAGTCGAGAACAACTAGAGACTCCGATTGAACCCTCCGAACTCATCGAACAGTCGGAGCGTAAGCCGATGCCGCCCGTGACCCTGGAGGGTATTCTGACCTACGCTAATACCCCGAGATCGAAACGAGTCTCGAAAAAAGGAAAAGCCCGCAAATACGGTACGGTAAAGCTGACGGTGCCTGAAACAGGAGCCACGCATAAGATCGAAGTACCAATCGCCCTAATGAAAGACGTGGTGCAACCGTACTATGAAGAGCGAGTAACCGTGAAGGGGTTCGAAAGGGCGGGCCACTTCTACTTAGACGAAGTCTTGCCAACAACTTGATCCTATTCCCCGCGCAAGCAGAATAGTGTCAGCGCGACGTTCAAGCCGAAGCAAACATGTCTTTGCCGAGAAGAGCGGCCACTTGATTCACGCGGTCAGCCTGAGTTCGTCATCGATTCCATTCGTCAGGTCATAGAGGCCACAAAGACCGAAGAACCCTAAGAGCTTTTAGTCCGAACCTCCTATTGCGGGGTGACCGCGCGCTCGACTTACTTGGTAGCAGCTTGGGCGTGATACTCCTGAAGGCTTCGCACTTGAAGCTCTTCTTCCTTCAGCGAGCGGATTGCGGCTATGGTTGCGAGCGCGCCGGTCATCGTAGTCACGCACGGCACTGAATACTGAATCGCGGCGCGGCGGATTTCGCGCTCGTCGTAAAACGAAGTCCTTCCAAGCGGCGTGTTGATGATCAAGCTGATCTGCTTGCTGCGAATGAGGTCGGTGATGTTCGGGCGGCCTTCGTTCACTTTGTAGACAAACCCGCACGGCAAGCCTTCAGCCTCGAGACGTCTCTGTGTGCCGCGAGTCGCTACTAGCTTGAAGCCCAGCTCGTGAAAACTCCGAGCCAGCTCGAGCACGCCTCGTTTGTCCTGATCGTTGACGCTGATAAACACCGCGCCTTCGCTAGGCAATCGAGTGCCCGCGCCTTGCTGGGCTTTTAAGAACGCCGCGCCGAAGCTTTCAGCTACGCCCATCACTTCGCCCGTCGACCGCATCTCCGGCCCGAGTATCGGATCGACGCCCGGGAACTTCACGAATGGAAAGACCGGCGACTTGACGTAGAAGCGATCGACCGTCAGCTCGTCAGGCAGATTGAACTCCGAGAGCTTGCGGCCGACCATCAGCTTCGCGGCGATCTCCGCAAGCGGAACCCCTGTGGCTTTTGACACGAATGGAACGGTCCTCGATGCGCGAGGATTCACTTCGAGCACGTACACCGCGTCGCGCCAGATCGCAAACTGGATGTTCATCAAGCCAACCACGTTCAGCGCCGCGGCAAGCTCGCGTGTGTAGCCGCGCATAACGTCTTCCCTGCATGCTTAGGAATAGTCGGCGACGCGCCTTCTCGCATCGCCTCAAAGAAAGAACTGGTATAATCCAACTCGTATGCGGGACTTGAAGACACTACGCGAAGGCGGGGATGAAGTCGCGCGCGAAGAGCGCCGTTCTGACGAGCAGCTCACAATCGAACAGAGCGTGAACGTCTACCTCTCGCTCTGCCGGGATATGGCGCCTTTGATCTGACCGAGCTTCAGGCGCGCCTGCGCCGGCTCAATGAGTTTTGCCAGCCACAACATGGAAACCTATCCGAACCTGGTTAAGAGCGCTGCCCTGGCTCAGCTCGCATTGAGTGACGCCGGCATTGAAAGCTATGGCTGAGAGCGCTTTCAAAAGATGGGTGCTGAAGGGTGAAGCGCCCAAGCTGACAGGCCCGAAGGCAAGGGGACATCAGCACGCCTGGTGGCAGGTAATGTGTCTGACCGGCGTCGACTACTTTTCGACGCTAGGGTATCAACCTGGCATCGCGTTTCTCGCGGCAGGCGCGCTCGCGCCAATAGCCACGCTGGTGTTGGTCTTGCTGACGCTGCTGGGCGCGCTCCCGATCTACAATCGAGTTGCCGCGGAGAGCCCGCACGGCGACGGTTCGATCGCGATGCTCGAACACTTGCTCCCGGGATGGCAAGCAAAGCTCTTTGTGCTTGTGCTGTTGGGGTTCGTCGCCACCGACTTCATCATCACCATCACGCTCTCGGCTGCCGACGCAACGGCGCACATCGTCGAGAACCCTTTCACGCCTCAGTTCATGCACAACCGGATTGTAGTCACGCTGGTTTTGATAGCGCTTCTGTGCGGGATTTTTCTCAAAGGGTTCAAGGAAGCGATCGGCGTTGCGATCCTGCTGGTTGCGACTTACCTGCTGTTGAATTGCGTCGTGATGTCAGTGGGGTTCTACGAGATTGCAACGCATCCACTGGCGATTCCCGAATGGAAGCACGCACTGGTCAGCGGCCACGGGAGTCCGCTTGCGATGATCGGCGTGGCGTTGATCGTGTTCCCCAAACTCGCGCTGGGACTTTCGGGATTCGAGACCGGCGTGGTGGTGATGCCGCTGGTCAAGGGATACGACTCCGACACAGAAGAGCATCCCGTGGGCAGAATCGCCAATTCTCGCAAGCTGCTGCGCACAGCCGCGCTGATCATGAGCGTTATGCTGATTGCGAGCAGCCTTGTGACCACGATGCTGATCCCGGCGGCGGAGTTCGCGGAGGGCGGCGAGGCTAACGGCCGGGCTCTTGCGTACCTCGCGCACGAGTATCTGGGGCACGGTTTCGGCACGCTCTACGATGTCAGTACCATTCTCATTCTGGCGTTTGCCGGCGCTTCGGCGATGGCGGGACTGCTGAACATCGTTCCGCGATACTTGCCCCGGTACGGTATGGCGCCTATGTGGGCTTCCGCGGTCAGACCGCTTGTGCTGGTTTTCACCTCGATCGCGTTTGCGGTGACGTTGATCTTCAAGGCGGACGTTGAAGCGCAGGGCGGAGCTTATGCGACCGGCGTGTTGGTGCTGATGACGTCGGGCGCGGTAGCGGTGACGCTCTCAGCCTTTCGCCTTCGGCGGCATGGTTGGTTGTTTCTGGTTATCTCGCTGGTGTTCGCGTACACAACTGTGCTCAACATAATCGAGCGGCCGGAAGGCATAAAGATCGCTTCGTTCTTTATCGCGGCGATCGTCGTCGCGTCGTTCGTCTCGAGGGCTCTGCGTACGACCGAACTGCGCGTCGAGCGAGTGGAGCTTGACGAGACCGCTCGAGCTTTCATCGATGAAGCGAGCGGTTACGAATTTCGAATAGTTGCCAACAAGCGGCAGGCAGGCGAGGCGCGCGAGTACAAATTTAAAGAAAAAGAGCAGCGCGAAGACAACCACATTCCAAAAGGCGATCCGATACTGTTCCTCGAAATCGAGCTCGGCGACGCGTCCGAGTTCACCGACGTGCTTCGCATTAGCGGCGTTATGGTAGACGGCTACCGCGTGCTCAGAGGTAAGAGCGCGGCGGTGCCGAACGCGATCGCCGCTTTTCTGCTCTACCTGCGCGACACGACCGGCAAGATCCCGCACGCCTACTTCGCCTGGAGCGAAGGCAAACCGATCAAGCACCTGCTCAAGTACCTGATCTTCGGAGAAGGCGAGACGGCGCCCGTCACGCGCGAGGTGTTGCGCCAGGCCGAGCCCGACCCCGAGAAGAGACCCGCGATTCACGTCGGCGGATAAGCTCGGCTTGGACGATCCCGGGCCGTCATATAGAATTTCGATCCGCTCGCCGCAATCAAACAAATCATTCGAGTGCGAGACGGACTCATGGAGGAAACATGGCTAGAAAGAAGATAACAGTCGTTGGAGCAGGCAACGTCGGAGCGACCGCAGCTCAACGGCTGGCCGACAAAGAACTGGGAGACGTCGTGCTTGTGGACATCATTGAAGGCATGCCTCAGGGCAAAGCGCTCGACCTGGCGGAGACCGCGCCAATCGAAGGCTACGACTCGCGGCTTGTCGGGACAAACGGATACAAGGAAACCGCTAACTCGGACGTCGTGATAATCACGTCGGGGCTTGCGCGCAAGCCGGGGATGAGTCGCGATGATCTGCTCAAGACCAACGCCGGAATCGTCGGCTCGGTCACCGAAGAGATAATGAAGCATTCGCGGAACCCCATCCTGATCATCGTGTCAAACCCGCTGGATGCGATGTGTCACGTCGCGCTGAAGAAGTCGGGGTTGCCAAAGGAACGGGTAATTGGAATGGCGGGAGTGTTGGACTCGGCGCGCATGCGTTGCTTTATCGCCGAAGCGTTGAACGTGTCGGTCGAGAACGTCACCGCGTTCGTGCTTGGCGGTCACGGAGACACGATGGTCCCGTTGCCGCGCTACTCGACAGTCGCCGGCATTCCTTTGCCCGACTTGCTGTCGAAAGAAAAGATAGATCAGATAGTCACCCGCACGGCAAACGGCGGCGCTGAGATCGTCAGCTTGTTGAAGACCGGCTCGGCTTATTATGCGCCGTCAGCAGCAGCGGTCGAGATGACCGAGGCAATTCTAAAAGACAAGAAGAAGATTCTTCCCTGCGCGGCTTATCTGGAAGGCGAGTATGGGATCAACGGCTTGTACGTCGGGGTTCCGGTTAAGCTTGGTGAGCGCGGAATAGAAGAGATCATTCAGATCAATTTGTTGACCGACGAGCGAGCGGCGCTGCAACGTTCGGCGGCGGCAGTTCAGGAGTTGGTCAACGTGCTTGGTCACTAAAGGACACAAAAGGACGCAAAGGACCTGAAGGACCCAAAAAATGTCCTGTGGCGTCCTTTAGGTCCTTTGCGTCCTTTACGTCCTTTTCTGTCAGGGACGCAGGGCCGGCAGAGTCACTCTATAGTCGCATACCACCCCAAATCGTTTGCAATTCGACAGACAACTTTCAGGCGGGAAATCTTAACCTTCCCAATCGTCACAGTTGCAGCACGGCGCCACCGTGATACCCATTGGCACGGGCATTGCCCTATTCATCAGCGTGCGGCACGGATGCCGCCGGAACTGGAGGACAAAGAGATGATGACCAGGAAACTCAGCGCAATGGTTTTGGCAATTGTTTTTTTGACGGCTGCAGCGACGACTGCGAGCGCGCAATACAGATATCGCGACAGGAATCGCGGATTGTCTACGGGTGCAAAGGTCGGCATCGTTGCCGGCGGAGCGGCTGCCGGCGCCGTGATTGGCGGATTGATCGGCGGCAAGAAGGGCGCGATCATAGGCGGAGTGCTTGGAGGCGGTGGAGGCGGTGCGTACGTCTACAGCCAGAGAGAAGATGACCGATACGACCGATACGATCGGTACCGCGGGAATCGTACCTGGCAGAATCGCAGCTTCAGAGATCGTCGCTTCGATGATCGGAACTTCAGTGGACGCGATTTTCGGTTTCGCAACTTCCGGCAACTGGAGCGAGAGCGCCAACTGGGCGGCGACCGCTGGAGACGCTGAATCAGAGTGTTCCCCATTCGGCATCGCCTGTTAGAATCGTTAGGGTGAAGCCGATGAAACTGAGATTGATTGCATTGTTTCTTCCGCTGACGGCGCTACTGGCGCCGTCGGCGGTTTCTGTTTTCGGGCAGACCGATCGAGAGCCGCGAAGCAGCCCCTCGAAAAAAAGAACCGTAGTCGCGCGTGGCCAACTCACCGGCGCCCGGGGGTTTCATCAAGTCGTACTCTTGAAGACCGGCTCCGGCCGCGACTCGACCGCTCAGCTGGCCGTCGAAACAACCGGCCCAAAACCTCGCACCATCTGGCTGGACCGGTTCCCCGCGACCGATATCAACAACGTCCAGGTTAGCGATCTTGACGGCGACGGAGTGCCGGAAATCATTGCTCTATTCCGGCGGGGCACGTCACCGGGGGCGATCCTTCGATTATTTCATTGGGACCGGAGTTCACAGGCGTTTGTCGAAATCAATGCCAGAGACGAGCGCGGTACGCCCGGCATTCGCAGTTATAGGCTTGGAGGCCCTGCGGGTCACCGCCGGATCGTTGTCTACGCGGGCGCGCGGAATGTGCCAGATTCCGAGTTTGAACTACGCGGTTCAGAACTGATCCGAGTAGGAGGGGGTGCGCCAGTGACACCGCAAGGCGAATCAGGAGTAGAGGGACAAGCTGTAATAAGTCCGGCTCATCCGGGACCAACCCGGCAGGGCGACTCAAGTAGCGCGCCCTATCAGACTACGCTGGTTGTGTTGAGTACCGGCGATGGCCGTGAAATGGCGCGCGTTCAAACCGGCTCTGATGGCCGGTTTCGAATCTCGCTTCCGCCCGGCGAATACACCATTGGCTTGCCTCCTGACCAGCAACGCCGAAAGTTCCCGCGAGGTGAGGAGCAGACGGTGAAGGTCCTGCCTGGAAAGTTCACCAACGTGACGATCAACTTTGACAGCGGGATGAGGTAGGCGGCCAATCGCGAGATTTGTTGTTTCGGGGCGTCCCACCCAGCACGAAGTTACTAACTGCGGGGCTACTTTTCAATCGAGCGCCGCCTCTTCGTTTCAGCCTCGCTGACCATTCTCAGAAGCAAACTCTTCAACCGCACTTCGTCTTCGCTTTCGATCTTTAGCGGCGCAGCGTAGAGCGGGAACTCACCTAGAGCGAGCCCTTCAAGCCTCACCGCATCTTTCTCCGTTGTGACAATCGCGTCGGCTCCCAAGTCGCGCGCCGCTTGCAAGACCCGATCGAAATCTTGCTGCGTGAAGACGTGATGGTCGCGAAAGAAGTTCTCGCTGACGATGTTCATCCCTGTCTGAAGAATGTCGTCGGCGAATGCGTGCGGGTTGCCGATGGCGCACATCAGAGCAACGTTCCATCCGCTGAACTCGCGCAGCTCGTATCTCTCGCCGCTCGCCAGATGCCGCAATCCGGTGATCGAAGAGTAGACGTACATCACGGGCACTTGCGCGCCGCAGAAGTGCTTTATGATCGCGTTGGTTTGCGCCTGGTCGAAGGGCCGGTCCGCACGGGTGATGATCACGAGGTCGGCCCGCTTGAGCCCGTAAAGCGGTTCTCGCAAGCGGCCGAACGGGGCCATCTCGAATCCGCCAAACGGATCTGTTGCGTCGATCAGCACTACGTTCAAGTCGCGCGCCAAACCAAGATGCTGATATGCATCGTCAAGAATCAGGACATCCGTGTTCAGCTCTTTCTCAGCCCAACGCCCGCTCTCCGACCTGTCGCTGCCGACGATCACCGGAACATCCGGCAAGACGCGCGCGAGCATCAGCGGTTCATCTCCAAACTCGCGATGCGAACCTTGAGCTGAAGAGCGGCCGCCTCGCGGGTCGTTTAGGACTTGCATGCCGCGCGATCTTCGGCCGTATCCGCGCGTGAGGATCGCGACCTCGTGCCCTTCGGATTTCAGATAGCGAGCGATGAACTCGACCATAGGCGTTTTCCCAACTCCGCCCAAGGTGATGTTGCCGATGCTGATGACGGTCGCGCCGACTCGCTTCTCCTTGAAATACTCAGTTTCGTAAGCCGCGACGCGCAGCCGCACGCCAAGCTCGTACACCTTTGCAGGCAGCCACAATAAAGCGCGCTTCAACTTTTGGTCTTTGGCGATCATCAGGATTGCTGTCGCGGGGAGAAGATTTCTTTGATAGCTGCGACGGTGCAGTCGACTGCGCCGCGGCGGCTCGCGATCAGTTCGGCCGCCCTGGCGCCCAACCGCGCTGCGGCTTCGCGATCGGACAACAACCGCGCAAGCTCGATCGCGAGCCTCGATATCGGAGCTTCGCCGCCCGCGCTCAGTTGCACGATAGCATCTGCATTCACGAAGTCATCTACGATCTGTTTGAAGTTCTCAGTGTGGGGCCCGACAATAATCGCTTTTGCGTACGCAGCCGGTTCGATCACGTTGTGTCCGCCGCGAGGTACCAGACTTCCCCCGACAAACACGACGGCTGCCAGCGAGTAGACGGCCGAGAGTTCTCCGATGCTGTCGAGCAGAACAATATCCGCCGCGCCCGGTGCGCTCGCGTCCCCTGTCGTTAAGGAACCGCTGCTCTCGCCGGTGCTAGTTGCGTGAGCGGTTGATCCCTGCGATCGCCGCGCGAACTTGAAGCCCGACCGCGCGATCAAATCCGCGACCTCTTCAAATCGCTCGGGATGCCGTGGCGCGATGACAAGCCTCGTGTCTTCGAGCCCCGTGTGCGTGCGCACCTCGCGAAGCGCATCCAGCAGTATTTGTTCTTCACCAGGAGCGGTGCTCCCGGCGACTATCACCTGCGTCGATGACGAAAACGCATCAAGATCGCTGATCGCGGATGGGTGGTTGGCGCGGGTGGAGGATGAGTTCTTGCCAACTCCCAACCCAATCCCAGCTTCGTATTTCAGGTTTCCACAAACGCGCACGCTGATCTCAAGAGCGCCGAGTGACCGCGCGCGCCCGGCGTCGGCTTCCGATTGCATCAGCAACAACGAAACGTCTCGCAGCGCACGCCCTATGAAAGGCCGAACTCGTTTGTAGCGGCTAAACGACCTGTCGGAAATTCGCCCGTTGGCCATCACGGTCAAGGCCCCGAGTTGCCGGCACTCACGAAGGAAATTAGGCCAAAGCTCGGTTTCCAAAATTACAACCAGCGAAGGCCTGATGTGCATCAGCGCGCGCTTAGCAGCAAAGCGCCAATCGAACGGGAAGTAGAACACCCCATCGATAAGCGAAGGACAATGCGAGCGCGCCAGCCG
The DNA here is from genome assembly GCA_038040485.1 of Candidatus Onstottus arcticum. Lineage (GTDB taxonomy): Bacteria > Acidobacteriota > Blastocatellia > UBA7656 > UBA7656 > Onstottus_B > Onstottus_B arcticum. The sequence goes on along the minus strand of JBBPIE010000016.1, from coordinate 29,835 downwards.
CTGTCCGGTTAGGGTGATGGTTGAGACCACAATGCGGGCTTCGGGCATCTCGCTGCGCAGGCGTTCGATCAAAGGCCGGGCTGCTTGAAATTCACCGACTGACACTGCATGCACCCAGATGGTCTCGCGCTGGTCGCTGGCAAGCGAGTCAGGCAGCCGGCCCATTCGCTGTTTGAAGCTGGCGGCGTACTTGCCGTGCTTGCGAGCTTGATAGATGAAACGGGGTAGCAGAAGGATGAACAGTAGGGCGAGCGCGAAGCTGTAGAGCAAATACATACGGCGGAGTCCTGAGTCCTGCCTGGGAGCGCAGGCGTCTCGCCTGCATGCTTGCGAATCATGCGCACTGCGGAGCCAGGCAGGCGAGACGCCTGCGCTCCCAGGCAGGACTCGGCACTCTACTTGGCGCGTTCGAGGTAGACGCCCTTTGCGGGATCGACGCGGATGCGATCGCCTTCCTTGACGAACGGCGGGACCTGAACCGTCACGCCGGTTTCGAGCTTTGCCGGCTTCGGGCTGTTGGAGGCAGTCGCGCCTTTCAGCTCAGGCGTGGTCTCGATGACGGTCAGTTCAACCGAAGGCGGAAGATCGACGCCGATGGGCGAGCCTTCGAAGAACTGGACCTGGATCTTTGTGCCCTGGGTCAAATAGTTGGTCGCGTCACCCAGCACTTCGGCGTCCAAGCCAATCTGGTCATAAGTCTCGGTGTTCATGAAATGGTGCATATCGCCGTCGGAGTAAAGGTACTCCATTTCGTGATCTTCAAGCGAAGCTCGTTCGATGTTCTCGGTCGAGCTGAATCGGACTTCGCTTGAAGATCCGTTCTTGAGGCTGCGAAGCTTGGCTTGAACAAACGCGCGAAGATTGCCTGGCGTGCGATGTTGGAAATCGAGGACGCGATGTGGCCCGCCGTTATAGATGATTATCATGCCGCGACGGATGTCATTAGCTTGCATAGTAGGTTCCTTCCTGAACGTTGGTCAGTATGTCACAAATCCGGCCCCTGGGCCAACTTGGGAGAATAGGCGATTGGATGGAAATGCCGCAAGTCTGAGTGTCGGGAACATAGCGACAACAACCGGAATTCGCATTGTCCCGCGCTGACGTGGTCGGGAGTGAAAGATCGAGTGTCTTGTCATTGTTGGTCCGTTGACGAGGGCGAACCGGCACGGCCTCGGTCACGGGTGATGGACGCTTCGCTTCACCTTTCTGGTCGTGCGATAATTCAGCGTGATGCGAGCTAGCTTGGCAAGGCCTCGAGCCATCGCCTTCTTGATTATCCTGATAACGGCGCCGGTTCTAGCGTCGGATTGGGATCGAGGCGTGGCGCTCTACAACAAAGGTGATTTCCGCCGTGCTCTCGCCGAGTTCGAGGACATCGCTCAGGAACAGCCGGCCGCGGCCGGCGCTTGGTATTACATCGGCCTTTGCGAGTTCAAGCTCAAACGATACGAACGGGTTGAGCTCCCGCTTTCGCACGCTATCGACCTGCTGGAAATTCAATCCCCTTCAAACACCGACATCGCCGGCGCGTGGTACACAATAGGCGTCTCATACTTTCTGTCGAGCCAGTATGAGAAAGCGATTGCCCCGCTCAATCGCTACATCGAGATCACGACGAAAGCCAAACGCGAAGTCGATCCGAGCGCGCGGACTGCGCTTGCGCGCGCGTACTTTTTTCTCGATCGCTTTGACGAGGCATTGCCGTTGCTCGCTCCCGGCGGAACAGACAAGGCGGGCGCCGACAAGTCGAAGGACGCCGCGGCGAATCTCTATTACCAGGGAGTGATCTACTTCAAGCGCGAAGACGACGTGCGTGCGGCGGCCGCGCTTCGAGAAGCCGTCAAGGCCAACCCCGAGGACCCCGCGGCCTTCGAGCTGTTAACCGAAAGCCTTATGCGGCGGGCGCGCAAAACAAACTCAGCCGCTGTGTGGAACGAAGCGGCCGAAGCCGGCGAGAGGCTTCGAGCGGTTCGAGACGATGAGAAAACCGCCGGGATCCAAGGCCGCGCGTTTCTTGGCGCGAAGCAGTTCGACCGAGCGATCGCGCCGCTCGAAAAGCTCGCGCGAGCCGATGCCTCGAACGGGCAGGCATGGCTCTTTTATGGAATCGCGCTTTCGCGGAGCGGCAAGATGCGGAAGGCGATGGAGGCGCTCGAGATCACCATTCAACTGATGCCCGATTCAATTCCCGCGATGTCGGAGCTTGGGTACGTCTACGAGAGCGACAAGCAGTATCAGCAGGCACTGCGGATTTACGAGAAGGCTTATGCGGTGAGCAATGACCCGGCTATGAAGGAGAGCATGGAACGGGTGCGGGCGCTGGCGGCTCAACAGCCTTAGAGGCGCTCGCGCGTAGCTTGATCGCAAGCGACCTTACCCTCCCGCGCGGCCGGCCTGAGAGATCAACTAGAGAATGAGGCGATGGCTTCTACTTCATTGTCGTAAGTCTCGAAAACGGTGATGAGTTTGGTTATCGCCAGCAGATCCTTAATGCGTTTTGTCAGGTTCATCAGTTTCAGCTGCGCGCCCTGGCGCTTCGCCGTCGTGTAGCTGCTGATCAGCGCGCCCAGTCCCGCCGAGTCGATATAGTTCACTTCAGCAAGGTTCAACAGGATTTTCTTCTGTCCGTCGGCCAGCAAATCCTTGATCCGATCCCGGATTTGACCATCGCCTTCACCAAGGACGATCTTGCCCGACAGATCCAGCACGCTCACGCCGTTGACGACTCGCTCTTTGATGTCCATACTCCGCCTCCTGATCTCTTGAGTTCGTGAAACTATCACAGCGGGGAAGTCGGGGTAAAGGGACCTTGCCCTCTTTGGGACAACGAACGATTTCGTTGAGGGTGTGTCGTTTGTGAACGATCGTCGTATTTGTAAGAGAGATTGTGAATGATCTCGCTGTTGCTTTCCGTCTACATGAATGAAGGCAGATAAGTAATCAGCCTGGCTGGAACAATTCCGAATGAAAAGGAGAATAGTCATGAAAAAGCTTGCCCTTATGGGATTGTTTGTACTTATGGCTGTGGTGCCGTTCCTAAACGTCGCCAATGCCCAAGAACCTCGTCCTTCCCGTCCTCCCGCTGCGCGGTTTCAGTACGCAGTGAAAGTCGTTTGCGCAGGCCCGACAGGTGTTTCGGGACAACCCGGCATTTTGGTTCCGGGTCAATATCTCACGGCCATCAATGTCCACAACCCGTCTAATAGCAGCACTGTTAGCTTCAGGAAAAAAGTTGCTATTGCTTTACCGGGGGAGAAAGCAGGCCCAGTCTCTAGGTTTTTCGATGCCCAACTCAAACCTGATGAGGCGTTGGAAATTGACTGCGCCGACATTTACGCCCATGCTTCTTTCAGCCCAAAACAAATCCTTGCTCCTCAAAGGATTTGTTGTTATTGAGAGTCCTCTCGAACTAGATGTGGTCGCCGTGTACACGGCAGGTGGTGCACAAGTCGAGACGTTACACACCGAACGCGTGCCTGCGCGCCCGGTCGTCCCGTGCCCGAGCTTGAGCCTGCTCTTGGGGACCGACCACCCCGACAATTGGCGTGTGATCACTGATCCAAGTAATCCGCCTACAATAGTGCCCCGTCCCGTGACTCCTGTCGCGCAGCCAACGACGGGATGGGATATAGTACCCGGCCATCAATGGGTATCGGCCTCGCAAGCGGCGGACGCAACTGGTTCGGCAGTTGATTACACATATCAACTCTGTTTCTGTTTGTGCTCTGACTTCCAGAATGCGAACCTCTCTTTCACGCTCCTAGCGGATAACGATGCAAAAGTCTTACTCAATGGCACTCAAGTTTGGGCAACTCCGGCCTCAACTGCGTTCAAGAAGCCTCCGACAGGTCCTCCGCCGATTACGGATCAGTCATTGTTTAGACCGGGGTCAAATTGCCTGACGGTCGTTGTCCACAATCAGGGTAGCTTTACAGGATTTGCCCTATCCGGAAGTGTGACCGCTGATGGCATCATAGGCATTTGTAACCCGTTCATCCGATGAATCTGTCCCGGCACTACCTGCTGATTGAATATTCAGTTCCAGGCAGCTGGTCAGGGGCCAGGCGAGCATTCGCGCCGCTCAGCCGCTTGGCCCCGATGCCGCCAACGCGGAAAGCACTCGCTTCATTAGTAGTGGCCGGCTGAAATTGCGAATCACGGATAGGGTGAATAAGGCGACCAATGCGGAGTGCCGCGGCGTGGCCCAAGTCCCATTGACGGGAAGTCGGTGGATCGTTGTCGCCCCGCACTTGTGGTTCACGACCTCACGTGATGATCAAATTCAGCCAGGGATCGACCTCGACTTTGAAGCGCCTCGGGATCAAAGTGGTCGAGCTGTACTCGGTGATGATAGCCGGACCCTCGAGCCTCGTTCCGGCGTTCAACTCGTCGCGAGCATAGACCGGAACGCGCACGGCGCGCTCGTTCAAATAGACCCGAGCAATGTGCGAGGCCTCAACGCGGACAGGCTTGCCGGGACGCTGGCGCTTGATGCGAGGCTTCTGCGTTACGCCAGCCGCGCGAAGGCGAAGCGACACGATCTCTATAGCTCGCGAGTTGTCTGCGTAACCGTATCGTTCGCGATGCGCGTCGTGAAACTTCGCATTGAAGCGATTGCTCCACGGGACGTCTATCTCGAATGACTGGCCCGCGTATCGCATCGCGACCGACCGCATCAACTTCAACCGGTCTTTGCCGAAGCCCTCGCGCTTGAGGTCGCGCACGGCTTCTCGCTCGAGCTCCGCAAAGCCGCGCTCAAGTGTGCGCACATCGAGACCCGAGGTCTTCATCATCACTGTGCGCGAGTAGTTCTTGACTACATCGCCGAGCAACACGCCCAGTGCGGAGAGCGTGCCCGGCGAACTCGGGACGATTACGCGAGGGACGCGGAGCGCGGCCGCCAGATCGCAAACGTGCAATCCGCCTGCGCCGCCGAAACTCACCAGGGTGAACAACCTCGGGTCTTGACCGCGTTCGACTGACACCACGCGAAGCGCGCGTTCCATATTCGCGTTCGCTACTTGCACGACGCCCAGCGCGGCTCGCGCGGGACTAACTGGCTTCGCGGTGAAGCGCGACATTTCCGCTGCGAGCCTTGACAGGGCAAACTTCGCGCGGTCGAGATCGAGTTTCATCTCGCCGCCTAATAGATCGCTCCCGCCGAAGCGGCCGAGCACCAGATTTGCGTCGGTCACGGTTACTTCTTGCCCGCGTCCGTAGCAAGCGGGGCCGGGGTCGGCGCCCGCCGACTCGGGCCCGACTCGCAACGCGCCCGCCGCATCTACTCGCGCGATCGAGCCGCCGCCCGCGCCTACGGTGTGAATGTCGATGACCGGAACCGCTACGGGCAAACCGGCTACCAGAGCCTCATTCGTGGTGCGAGCTTCGCCGCGGCACAAAGCCACGTCGGTGGAGGTGCCGCCCATATCGAACGTGATGATGTCGCGAACGCCGGCTGCTGCCGAGACTCGCAACGCGCCTATGACTCCCCCGGCAGGCCCGGAGAGAATCGCGCGGACAGGCTCGACTGCTGCTGTCGCCGCCGACACCGACCCGCCGTTGGATTGCATGATGCGCAGTCCAAAGTCCAAAGTCCCGCGCAGTCCAAAGTCCAAAGTCCCAAGTCCAAGGTCGTTTCGGGCGTGGGACCCTTGAGTTTGGACTTTGGACTTTGGACTTTGGACGTTGGACTTTGGACTGACTGTGGACTTTGGACTCTGGACTTTGGACTGCAGACCCTGGACCAGCGCGCTCAAGTATCGCGACATCAACGGAACAAGATAAGCGTTGATGACAGTCGTGGCCGTGCGCTCGTACTCGCGAAACTCTGGCAGGATCTCGTGAGAAAGCGACACCGGAACGCCAAGCGATTCGAGCGCGCGCCCAACTTCTTTCTCATGCGCAGGGTTCGCGAACGAGAACAAGAAACACACCGCCACCGACTCGACTCTTGGTTTGAGCGCGGCGATGTGTTTGACGGTTGCCGCGAGCTGGCGGCGGTCGAGCCTCGTGGTCACTCGCCCGTCTGGGCCAACGCGCTCGGTTATGCCGAACCTCAGCTCGCGAGGTACGAGCGGAGCGGGCCGAGTGACCATCAGATTGTAAATCTCGGGACGGTTCTGCCGGCCTATTTCAATCACGTCCTCAAAGCCTTCGGTCGTTATCAGCGCGGTGCGTGCGCCTTTACGCTCGAGCAGCGCGTTAGTTGCGACGGTTGTGCCGTGGACGATATCAGAAGGCGCTACGCCGGCGTCGGCGAGAATCCTCGCGATGCCCGAGAGAATTGCTTCAGCCGGATTGTGCGGCGTCGAAGCGAGTTTGAACGAGTTGATGCGCGAGCCGCGGGCGGCCACGAAGTCGGTAAACGTTCCGCCCGTGTCGATCCCGATCCTGATCTTCTCGAACCCGGAGGTCCGGTGATGGAGTCTCTTGATCTCAAAGGTCGCCATTTTCGACGGACACGATACCAAAAGCCCAGGCTCGCAGTCGATGGGTACTGGTACTGTGTGTCGGTAGCTCGACCGTTACCGAGAGCTCTCCCTAACGGTCGAGCTACTGACACACACACGCACTGTTCAAACTGAACCACTACGAGTCGAGGTCCCATGCACTTACCTTTTCTAGGCCCGGTGAGATAGGATTGAGGCAAGCCCGTTGAACGAGAGTTTTAGAAATGCAAACAGCCAAAAGCCCGGTGCTCGCGCTGCTGTTGCTGCTGATTGCGGCCGCTCCGCTGGACGCGCGCGCCCAGGATGACCCGATCCGTCTCAAGTCAGATCTCGTAACGCTCACTGCCGCGGTGACCGATCGAAACGGACGAGCGATTCGCTCGCTTAAGCGCGAAGACTTCGTCGTGTACGAAGACGGGGTTCGACAAAAGATTTCGCACTTCGCGGCAACCGAAGAGCCGTTCACTGTGATGCTTGTGGTGGACCTGTCGGGCTCTACGCAGGACGACGTCGATTTGATAAAGCGAGCGGCGCGGCGTTTTCTGACTGAGCTTCGCGGCGATGACCGGGTTGGCGTCATTGCTTTTGACAGCAAGGTTCGGGTGCTGACCGAGGCGAGCAGTAGCCGCGCGAGTGTTGAATCGGTGATCGACGGCATCGCTCGCGGGGGGGCAGCGGACGGCCAGAGATTCACTGCGAACACCGGCACTTCTTTCTACGATGCGCTGCGCGTCGCATCCGAACAGTTCGGGCTCAACCAGGGCGAGCGGCGCAAAGCGATCGTGTGCATGTCGGACGGAGTGGATTCGACCAGCCGGATGTTGTTCAAGGATGCCGCTACGCTGGTCGAGAAGACGGAAGCCTCGGTTTATTTTCTCGAGCTGAACACCGAGGAGACGACGCTCGACGGGTTGCTGAAGCCGCGGACTGACCCGGGCTATATACAATTCTCACAGTCCCAGGTCGATCGCTTCTACGATCAGTACGACCCGCAGTCGATGGACCGCTTCAGGCCGCGCGAGATTATGACGCCGCTTGTGCGGCGCGAGGTAAACACCGGCCTTTATGAGATTGCGCGCCGCGAGATGCGAAGCCTGGCCGAACGCGCCGGCGGACGAGTCTATCCGGTCAGCGCGCTTACGGATCTGCGTGCAGTGTACAAGCAAGTCGCGACCGATCTCCGCGCGCAGTACTTGATTAGCTACTACCCCGCGGACCAGGCGCAGGATGGGAAGTGGCGATCGATCAAGGTCGAGACTCGGCCGTCGGGAGCTACGGTGCGCTCGCGTTCGGGCTACTGGGCGCCGGGGAGATGAGGAGTCGAGAACGAAGGGCGGTGGATTGCGGGGGCATTGCAAATTGAAAATTGAAAATTGAAAATCGAAAATTGCAACTGGCCACCAACGTCGACTACTGACTACTGACTACTGACTACTGACTGCTATGCCACTTCTACTAAGAGAACAACACGTTACTGAGTTGCTCGACATCAAGACCGCGATCGAAGCGGTTGAAGAGGTCTTGCGCGATCAAGCGGAAGGCTCGGCCACCAATCGGCCGCGCTATCGAGTTGCGATGCCGGCTTCGCAACTTCACGTGATGGCCGCGGGTGACAAGAGGCTCGGCGTCAGCGGGTTGAAGGTTTACACCGCTTCGCGCAAGGGGGCTCGGTTTCTTGTGCTGCTTTACGACGCGGAGAGCGGCGACATGCTCGCGATGATTGAAGCGGACCGGCTCGGTCAGATGCGCACCGGCGCGGCGTCGGGCGTGGCTACTAGGTACATGTCGCGCGAATCGGCGGCCACGTTGGGAGTCTACGGGACCGGTTGGCAAGCCGAGAGCCAGATGATGGCGGTCTGCGCGGTCCGTCAGATCAAATCAGCAAGAGTCTATGGCCGCAACGCTGAACGCCGCGAAGCCTTTGCGCGAAAGATGACGGCGCTGCTTCGCACTGACGTGACGGCGGCCGCTTCACCTGAAGAAGCCTCGCGAGGTTGTTCGATCATCGTAACTGCGACTTCGGCTCGCGAGCCCGTGTTGAAAGGCGAATGGATCGATCCGGGCACTCACTTGAACGTCGTGGGCTCAAACTTCCTGGCGAAAGCCGAAGTCGACGTCGAAACGATTCGCCGAGCTTCGATCATCGCAGTCGATTCAATCGAGCAATCGAAGATCGAAGCGGGCGACTTGATGCCGGCCATCGAGCGCGGAGTGATAACCTGGGAATCAGTAACCGAGCTTGGACGGATCATCACTGGTCGCGACCCTGGGCGCAGGAGCGAAGACGACATCACGCTGTTCAAGTCAAACGGGATCGCGCTCGAAGATATTTCGACGGCGCTACGTGTTTATAATCTCGCTCGCGAACGCGGTGTTGGTGAAGAGATCGACTTGTGGCGAGCTTGAGGTAGTTAAGAGAGGGCTCTTCAAATCTGCTGGATGGAATACCCGTGGCGCTGCCCGAGCATACAAACGATGTCACCAGGCTGGTCAATTATGACCGCGAACAAACCAGTGATGTCACGGCCCAGGACGTTGATGTCGAGTGCATCAACCTCAGTGGCGGCGGCAAACTGACCGCGGAAGTCAACCGGTCGAGCAGTCTCGCGTGAGAGCCGAATCTGAGTCTCAACGACCACCGAGTCAGCCAAGCCACCAAGTCCACCGATGCGTTCCTGAGAAACGACTGCTTGAAGCCCCAGTTTCGAAAGCGTTGCCGCACTGAACACCGTCCTATCAGCTCCGGTGTCAACGAGGAATTCAGCGGCCAGCCACGAGTCATGGCCTGTCAGAATCAAGCCGCGGATGACTGGACGCGTGACCCCGTCGTCGAACAGAAGCCATTCCCCGTCAATGCGCATAGATCCGGGCCACCTTCTCGCGAGGGATGTAGCGAATAAAGGACCCATCGTCCTCCGGATGCGCTGCAGCGGCCAAAGCCCAGGCCTCCTCCGGGGTATCCGCAGCGAACAACTCCTGGCCGGCGATTACCACGCACTTGCCGCGATAGCGCGAATAAACCTCCGGGATGTGCGATTGCAACCACGCGGAGTTGAGGTCAAAACGTTCATCCTGCACCCGCGCTCTTGCTAGCTCTTCGGGGTCGGTCACTTCTTCCATGACTATTGTGCTTTGATGGTTTGTCATTGCGCACCTCGTGCAGCGGGTTCGCCGTCACGGTCATTCTAGCTTTCGCTTGCGATGGTAGCAATCACTTCCGCCCAAGCGGCATAGAGACTAAGGTCGGCGTCCACGGTTTCTCGCGGCTCACGTTCAAGCCGCTCCATGATCCCTGCTGAAACGGATTGTGTGGTTGGGCTTGAGAGTTCTCATATCAGTTCCAGTCCGAGAAACGCCGCTTTGGCGTCGGCGAGTTCTTCGTCGCGCCGGTGGTAGCCGCAATCGTTGATCAGCTTCTCGGCGGCTTCCAAATCCGCTTGAGGCGAATCCCACGGATATGGCTCCGCTGCTTCATTCGGCGTTCCGCGTTCCTCCTCATTCCGCAATCCGCCTTCCGCCTCTTCATTCCGCGATCCGCAATCCGAAATCCGCATTCCGAAGAGCCGCGCCCGGTACAGATGAATATCCGCCATGTGCAATCGCATGGAGCCGCGCTCGGCGATTTCCCAAGCTTCGTCTAGGTCGCTCTGCGCGCTATCGGAGCCGGTGCGCGCGCCGGTGAGACTCCGCAGCCAGGCGCGAGTGAGGAGGCCGAGCACGAGCATGAACTGCTGGCCGGCGCGGCGGAGGCCGGACACGGCGAGATCCAATTCGGAATTTGGAATTTGGAATGCGGAATCAGGGGATTCCAGAATCGCCGCGGAGAGCGCGGCGCGACCCAGGGTGAGGTGGTCAAGGGCGATAGTGAGGAGGCCGAGCTTGCCTTCGGTCACCCACTTGAGCGTCTGCGCCGCGCGCGCGGAGACGGCGCGGCAGGATTGAATCAATTCCGCATTCCGCGTTCCGCGTTCTGCAATCCCCATCTGCCACGCGTCACGCTCCGCCTCGGTCAAGAGCAGGTCGCAATACTCGAAGCCCTGAACCGAATACAGCAGCGGGTAGTCGGACTGCCATTCGGCCTGCATCTGCTCGGCCTCGCGGAAGCGCGTCTCCGCCTCGGCCCGGCGGCCCGCCCGGTGCAAGGCGTCGGCATGGGTCGTGCGAAATGCCATCCGCACAAACGTATCGCCGCTGCGGTCGGCGTAAGTCACGGACTGCTCGGCGTCGCCTACCGCCCCGGCCACCTCGCCCAGCGTCAGCTCCAGCTCGCTCAGGTTGTTGGCGCTCCACGCGGCGTTGATCCAATCCTTCTGCTTGGCGGCCATCTCCAGCCCAGCCCGCATCGGCTCGAGGGCCTCGATCAGCCGGCCCATGGCGCGCAGGAAGATCGCGGATTTACCCAAAGACCAAGCTTGGTCTGCGTCCGTGAGGGAGGACGACACGCGGCTCCAAGCAGTCTCAAAGAAGCAGGCGATGGCACCCAAGTCGGAACCGAACGCGCCGAGTTTCTTCCATGAGTAGTTGTCGTTTCCTCTCTGGATGCGTGCAAAAAACACTTTGTCACACGCCTCCTGCTGCAACCCCGCCTGGCAGCCGTGGGCCACGGCTTGGTAGAGCGGTTGGAGGTCTTCGAGCGTCGGCTCATCGCCTTCGTTCGTGGTCGCGCAGAGGTGTTCGTAAAGCCGCCGATGAGCGGCACGCCAGGCTTCGGGCTGCTCGTGGCGCACGCGACGAGCGAAGTATTCGCGAAGCAGCGGATGCGCGTCGAGTGCGATGAGTTCGCCGGAGCCTTCCGAACGGTTCACCGTCAGCAGCTTTGCGTCTTCCAATCTCTTGAGGGACAGGTTCCGCTGCGCCTCGCTTAGGCCAATAAGCGGTTCACTCAATCCGGCAATGGCCGGGGGCTGCCACAAGGCGTTCAGCAAATCCGCCGTGGCGGGACGGTCGAACAGGCCGAGCAACTTTAGCAGCGCGAGTGCACGTTGGCCTTTTGCTTTGTCGTTCGCTGTTTTGCCGCCGATCTCGAACGACTGCACATACGCATCCATCACGCGGAACGCGTGGCCCGCCTGCTCTTCGGCGTCTGCTTCTTCCAGTTTAACCAGGTCGCGCCGGCGGATGTCTCCGGCGTGTGCGTCGCTCAGGTAAGTGCCCAGCAAGTTCAAGGTGAGCGCATGGCCTTTCACATCTTCGACGAGTTTCTCGTACTCATTCCAAAGCGTCCGCCCATCGGCGCTCGGAATGGTTTTCCGTAAGCTACCGTTCACGCCTAACGACTGGAGCAGCGCTACGCCCGCGTCCGTGGAAAGGCGCATGAGCTTTTCTTCATGAACGGTCTTGCCGATAAAGGCGCGCAGGTCGGGGAGCGCATACCGCGTGGTGACGGCGCACAGGCCGTGGCTGTTGGTGGCCAGCCCTTTGAGCAGCGCGGCAATCCCCTGGTCCTTGAGTTCGCCGGGCGTGGGCGAGGTGGGTGCGTATTGCAACGGCTCCAACCCATCGAGGATGAGCAGCGCCCGCCGTTCGCCGACGATGCGAGCGAGCCGCTGCCCCTTCTCGAAAGCCCCAGCGTTGCTGGCGGCGAATTCTCTGTCGTCATCGTCTCCGAAGAAATTGAGCGCTTCCTTGAGGAACAGGTCGGACGAGGCGGCTACTTGATCGCGCGTGCCCTGGCTGTAGAACGACCATGCGAACACCGCATCGCACCCCGGCCAGTCTTGATAGGCGAGGTCGGCAGCCCACTTCGCGACAAGGGAAGTCTTCCCCTCGCCGCCGAGCGCAACGAAGGTGAGGATGTGCGGACGCGGTGACTCAGCGCGGCGGACTTTGGCCCACGCGTCGTTGAGAAGCGCGGTCTCGGCTTCGCGCCCGATGAGTTCAGCCGGGGCGTATTTGACGATGCGGGAGATGTCGGTGGCTGGAGCGTATCGGGCTGCCGGTGGCGTGATGCCTTGGTTCAGGTTGAGGCGCTTGCGTATTTTCTCCGCGATCACTTCGGCGGACTGAGCGCCGATGTCGATGTAGCCGTCCCCGGGGAGAATCCCGAGTTGCGATAAGTCACCGGGGTCGCCAAAGCTGAGAAGCATGATGCGCTCGGCTTCCAGAGTGGCAATCAACTGTCTAATGTATCTCCATTCCAGATTGCACCAACGCTTGGCGGCGTATTCAGCGCAGAGAAAGACAACGAGGAGTTCCGACTCTGTGCGGTAAAGGTTGGGAAGATAGATATCCAGGTCCACACGGGCGAACTCGGCATCGTGGTATTTGTCGTACAGCACCCCGCCTTCACCGTAAGTCGCCGCGAGATGCCCGGCTACTTTTGCCACAAAGTCGCGATGCTCGCCCGGAAACGAGAGGGCGATGGTAAAACGGCGGGGATTAGTAGCGTTGGACATTGCAAATCCGATCGCAGGTGTTCCGTGCGCAATACTACGGCGAGGCGAGCCGAACGCATTGTAACTGAGATGTTATCTTACGAAAAGGAGACTCACTTGGCATAACGGGAGGCGCAACTAAGGTGCGCCTACCATTAACTTCGGTTGGTTTGATGCGGCCGCGTAGCGGCTACCTATCGATAGATCGAGGGCTAATGAGCACGCTGGGCCGCGTAGCGGTTACCTGTCGATCGGAACCACGATCGTTGCGGCGCCATCATATTCAACGCGAAGCTATCGACAGGTAACCGCTACGCGGCCGCGATGGGCTTGTTCACTCTGTAGCTATCGACAGGTAACCGCTACGCGGCCGCGATGGGCTTGTCCAATCCGTAGCTATCGATAGGTGACCGCTACGCGGCCGCGATCCAGGCCATGTCACTGGCGGGTTACGCTCACAAACCGAGCTTCTTGCGCATGGCTTTTAGGTCAACTCGCAGATGAGGCTGTGAAGCTTCCTCATTTCTTCGTTCGAAATCGAGGAGCAGCGCTTCGAGTCGTTCGCGGCCGGCCTTTGTCCGCGCCGCCTCGAGCGGAGTCTTGTTCTGAAGCGCTGGTATTCGCTCGTTGTACCATCCCTCCCAGTGAGCGTGCATTTGCGCCTTGACGACTGCCTGGACTTCTGGGAGCGACTCGAATTCCTGCTGCTTGCGTCGAGCTTCCTCGAAGGCCGGAGTGCCTGACTGAACCGTCGCCTCTTTGAGCTTGGCGTCTACGGATTCACGAACAGCTCCCTTGAAGACTGCCTTCGACCCAAGCCTCTTTGCGATCTCGGACTGAATCTTCTTCGCCCGCTTTTCGGAGTTGACCTCCGCAGTCAGAGTCTCGCTCTTGATCGTCAGCGTGCCCAGAATTGTGTTGTCCCAGTACTTATGTTTCTTGTTACCCTTCCTGGCCCAGTCGATGGTTGCCTCAACGAGGTTCCCGTTCTCGTCGAGAATCGCATCCGCCGGAATGCCCTCTTGATAGAGTGCCAGGGATCGCAGACCGTCGAACGCCTCTTGGGGGGAACAGTTGATTTCATAATCGAGTTTCACAAAGCTGATCGGGTCTCCATCGGTGTTTTGCAATGTGGGACGAGGTGGATTAGCCAGGAACTCGACAGCGCTGAAATAAGCGCCTCGCATCTCGAGATCCCATCCGTGCAGGTTCTCCGGGTTCAACTTGAGACGTTCACTTCGCATCTCCTTTTTGATGTCATCGCGAACATCCAATAACCACGAGAGGTCTCTTGGCGGAAGCGCGATCGGCGCCATACCCACGACGACCGCCTGGCCGTCCAACGGCACAACCCGAGCGAAGATAATATCGCCGCGTCTGAGTGTTCGCGATGCCTGTGCTTCCTTTATCGTGAACGCTCGATCCAGAAAGACGTCGCGAAGGGCCAGGCTCTTTCCATCGACCACATCGGTGACTGAAAAGAAACTGAACGGCTGAGAGCAAGCGGCGCGGATGAACCTCTGTTGATAGTCATCAAGCCGTTCGGCCTGCTCATCAAGATAGTCGAGACCAAGCGATTGTTCGGATTCAATCTCATCGATTTCAGGAATCCAGTTGAATGCCGCCCACGGAACGAAAATGGAATCGCCATACCGCTGTTCGAACGGGTAGTCGCCCCACAGGGTGAACTCCGCCATCGCTTCTTTTAGAAAATTGTCACCATACTGTCTAACTCCGAAGCCGAAAATCCCTTCGATCGCCTCGGCCTCAGTCAATCGAATCTTGTACCACTCGGGGTCTTGCTTCCAGGCATCCTCTGGTATGAACGCTAGAGCCGTTTTGCCGTAGCAGCAACGCTTATGCTTCTTTCCGCTGCCACACGGACACGGCTCGTTGCGTCCCGTTTTCGCCATCGGAAAACTCCAGGTCAAAGTTACACGTTACTACCAGACAGATAAATCGCGGGAAGGTTCAAGCCGAGACATAAGCGTGGGATTTCCTCGCAACTGGGCCGAGCTTAGATGTACGCGCGTTCTGCTTTGCGAATCTCGCGATAGCGCTCGAAGGCTTTGTGTTCATCTTCCAATCCGAGAAACGTCTTGAGCGTTGCTCCTCGAAACGTGTGAGCGGCCATCTTGTGCGCTCGCCGAAGGACAAACCCGGGATTGTGAGCGAACGCCACAGGCATGTGTTTGACCTTCATCCAGCGCTCGGCTTTCCATCTCATATACTCGGCTTCTTCAGCCGACACGTGCTCGGTCTTCACAACCGCCGTAGTTCCGTCGTACTCGTCGAGCCGTTCGTTGATGATCAACCCGCGGTCGCGAAAGTCTTTGGTCATCGGCGTGCGAGGATAAGGCGTCGGGTGCTGGATGTACGGCCAGTCGATGTACTTCTTCGCGAATTCGAGGTTCGTCTGAATCGACTCGCGCGTGTCGTCGGGGTTGCCGACAATCAAACCGCCTACGACGTACATCTTGTTCTTGTGAATGTAGTCGATGGCTTTGATCGCAGCGTTGCCTGCCTTTTGTCCGTTCTCGCGTTTGGTGTTTTTCGAGCTGGCTTTCAGGAACTGGAGATCATCTTCGAGGATGTTCTCGATTCCCAGGAACACATATCGAAAGCCCGCCTTGCGCATGAGCGGCGCGAGAGTTTCGCCGTGGTTTGCTATCGCTGAAGTCATCGCCTGAACGGTGTAATCAATATCGTTCAGGCCTGCGTCGATGATCGCCTGGCAAAGCGCTTCGAAGCGTTTCACGTTCAGAACGACGTTGTCGTCTACGATAAAGATTGCGCGCGTGCCTCGGTCGTGCGCGTCTCGAATGTCGGCTATCACGCGATCAAAGGTGTAGGTGAAGAAGTTCCGTCCGCGCATCTCGATGATCGAGCAGAAGCTGCAGTCGAAGGTGCATCCCCGCGATGTTTCGATCACGTCGACTTGCCTGCCCAGGAACGTATAGCCGTCAAGCACTCGCGCGTCGCGATTGGGCGGCTTGATCTCGCCCGAGTCCAAGCTGTTCACTCCGCGGTCCGCATTATGATAGAAGCGGTCGCCGCTTCGATAAGAGAGCCCGGTGATGTGATCGAAGCCCGCTTCGTTTTCAATCGCGCGCAGAAGCTCGCGAAAGGTGAGATCGCCTTCGCCGCGCACGATGAAGTCAACGACACCGTGAGAATTGTCCTGATAAGCCTGGGCATCGAGGCTTGGGTCGTAGCCGCCCACGGCTACTCGAACGCCGGGCCGAAGCGCGCGAATCAGCTCGATGATCTTGAAGGCGGTCTTTCGCTGAAAGGTCATAACCGACAAACCGACGACGTCGGGTTTGTGTTCGGCGACGAGCCGCTCGACCGTCTCACGCACGCGGTCTTGCACGAGCACGAGGTCGGCCACCGCGACGTTGTGATGCGGATCGACGTTGCCGGCCAGCGAGCTGAGCGCGCCGTTAGGCATTCGGACTGCGAGTGTGGGCATGTGCTCGAACGAATCGGGCATCGATAGCAGAAGCACGTTCATCGCGAAGGTCTCCTTCCGGCCGGTTGCGGAGTGCGAGCATCTTAGTCGAACGGAAGGGTGCGGGCAAGCGAAGGCTGAATTGGAAGAGCGAGGGTAACGCGCAAACACAAAGTCCGCAAAGACGTGGGATCAGTTGTCTTTGCGGACTTCGCGCTCTGTGTGAAACGGGGACGCTAAAACTTCAAGCGGCGTTCTCTTCGAACTGCTCTTCTTCAGTAGAGCCCTTCAAGGCGCCGGTAGACAGGGCGCCGCCGGCGATCGTCTGGGCGACTGAGTCGAAATAACCGGTCCCGACAAAGCTCTGATGTTTGATCGCGTGATATCCCTGCGCTTCGTAGGCAAACTCGGCTTGCTGTAAATTCGAATAGGCCGACATGCCGGTCTCTTTGTAGAGCATGGCAAGCTCGAACATGCCCAGGTTCATCGAGTGGAACCCTGCCAGGGTAACGAACTGAAACTTGTAGCCCATCGCTGCCAGCTCCTGCTGAAAGCTCGCGATCGTTTCGCGGTTGAGCTTCTTTTTCCAATTAAAGGAAGGCGAGCAGTTGTAAGCCAGCAGCTTGCCCGGATGTTCGGCGTGCACCGCTCGGGCGAACGCGCGAGCTTCGTCGAGGTTTGGCTCCGAGGTCTCGCACCAGATCATGTCGGCGTACGGCGCGTAAGCGATCGCACGCGCGATCGCCGATTGAATACCGCCTCGCACGCCGAAGAAACCCTCGACTGTTCGCTCGCCAGTCAGGAACTGACGGTCGCGCGGATCGATATCACTCGTCAGCAAGGTTGCCGCATTCGCGTCGGTGCGAGCGATCAAGACAGTCGGGACGCCGGAAACGTCGGCTGCCAAGCGCGCCGCGACGAGCTTCTGGATGAACTCACCGGTTGGTACGAGTACTTTGCCGCCGAGATGGCCGCACTTCTTTGCGGAAGCGAGTTGGTCTTCGAAGTGCACGGCCGCGGCGCCCGCTTCGATCATCGCTTTCATAAGCTCGAACGCGTTGAGCGACCCGCCAAAGCCCGCCTCGGCGTCGGCGATGATCGGCGCGAACCAGTGCGGTCCTTCTTTCCCTTCGGCGTGCTGAATCTGATCGGCGCGCCGAAAGGCGTTGTTGATTCGCGCGACGAGACTCGGGACGCTGTCCACCGGATAGAGGCTCTGATCAGGATAAGTCTGGCCGGCGCCGTTCGCGTCGGCGGCGACTTGCCAGCCGCTGACGTAGATGGCTTGCAGGCCGGCTTGGACTTGCTGGACGGCCTGCCCGCCGGTCATGGCTCCGAGCGCCGGGACGTAAGACTCCGAGTGCAAGAGATCCCACAATCGCTCGGCCCCGAATTCGGCAAGCGTGTGCTTGACTTGAATCGAGCCTCGCAGCTTCACAACATCCTGAGCCGTGTAGGTGCGGGCGGTGCCGGCCCATCGTTCGTCGGAAGCCCACTGCTGTGCTATCTCGAGTGCGTGACCTGTATGCATCGGATTGTCTCCTTATCTGAGAAGTTAGAATTCGGACAGACCGGACGAAAGTGCCGCAGCTTCAAAACCGCAACGCCGTCACCGGCGCATCCTAGACCGGATCAAACTCGCCGCGTGTGATCATCTCTTCGCTGATCTCGCGAGCCAGAGTGAACTTTTCTGCGACCGAGCCAGGCGTTCCCGGCGGCAACTCGCGGATGATCCGGCTCAGCTCCTGATCAAATAACTCCGTGATCAACTCGGGAGTGTGGGGGGTGTCGCGTCCTGCATCGTCCAAGATCTTGACTGCATCCCGATGAGTGATTCGCTGAGCAATCATCAAGCGATAGATTCGATCGGTGGCCAAATCTTCCATGTATCCGTCCAGAAGACTCGCGCCTTTGCCGTTGAGCACGCCGTTGCGATAGCGAATAACGGTGCGTATCGCGGCTCGCGTTCCGGCTAGCGTTCGCTTTCCTACTCCGGTCGGGACAGGCCGCAGGTTCGGGTGGCGTTCGACCGCTGAGTTGCGCGACTGAATTTGATTCGGCGCTGGGAACTGGCTAACGGCGACTTCGTTTTGATCTGGATGCCCGGTCCACGCGCCGTCCATCAGACAACCGGCTTCGTTGCGCTTGTCTTCGGCGAGCACCTTCAATGCGCGCGCGTTGAGCTCGGCATCGGCGCGGCTGGGATAGAGCGCGGTCATTCCGCCTATCGCCAGGATGCCTCGCTTGTGGCAGGTCTCGACCAGCAACTCGCGAAGCCGCTGAAAGAACGCGACGTCGTGCGGGATCGTGTTGCGATCGGGTAGGACCCATTCCGGATTCTTCAGGTTGAAGTGAATCAGGCTCGCCATGTAGTCCCAGCGGCCGAGATTCAATCCGAGGATGTGCTCTTTGAGGTTGTAAACAAACTCTTCGGTTTGAAACGCGAGCGGGTGCGACTCGACCAGCGCCATGCACTTGATGTAATCAGCCGGAAGACCCTTTGCCTCGGCGAGAGCGCGAAACAGATCGCGCCACCAAAGAGCTTCTTCGGCGGATTCGGACTTCGGGATATAGAAGGACAAGGGATGCTTGAGCCTCGATGGCTCGATCTGATAAGCGATCAACGCTGCGTCAAACAAGGACGCCGACATCAGCTCGCTTCTATTGTCTAGCAGGCCAGCTTGATTCAAGTGCAATCCGCGTGGCCTGACAAAGATGACGGTGCCGCTTTCCTTGATACCTGCGGCCTGGTTGCGCTTTGAGTCGCGATAGGTCAGCGAGCCGTCGAGAGCGTTGAGGCAATTGGCAATTCCCTGCACAAGGTTGGGCCAGTGGTTGGCAATCGAATCTTCGAGATCCAGCATCACTCCGGGCGCGCCCGAGTTGAGCATCTTGACCACAAGCTCAGCGTCGTCGGCGGGCCCGGTCATCTGGTTGCGTTGATCTGCGCACCATGCGGGGAGCGCGATCCGCCACTCGCTTGCGTTGGCCTCCGATGGCGGAAGGTGATCAGGTAGAGACCCGGCGTGCGCGGCGAGCAGCCCGACCCGGCGCTTTTCAATCAACTCCTGCTGCCGAGGCGTGAACCTCTGATGAAGCGGCAGCAGGAATTCCCAGAACCCGACCGGGAGATCTTTCCGTGGATCGAAACCCGCAGGCGCAGAGTTGATGCGCGGGTCGATTGGCGCCCGATTGAGTCTTGGATCAGCCATCAAATACAAACTCCCAAAAGCAAGAATGCCGGATGCAAGAACATCTATTCCTGCACACAACTGAACACACCTTACCCGACCCGGAAGAACTCTCTTCCAGGCTGTTCAACATCCCGAACTATCATTCAGTATCCCGGACTGTACGCGACAACTGAATTGATGTCCAGCTAATATTAGCTGCTGTTCAATATGTCGAACACAAATTCTGCATCTTGGCTTGGGGTGATGGGTGTGTGATGCGTTAGAATCGACGGTCGATGCGGGGAGGTTTGCTCATGGTGGAGAGGGAAGACGTATCGTCAGTTGCGGTCGAACGGGCGCTTGCGATTCTCGAGGCGGTCGCTGAGCGCGCGGGTGGCATGACCAATTCCGAGCTAAGCCGCAGGGTCGAGATTCCGAAAAGCTCGGCGAGTTACATTCTGCGGACGCTCGAGCGATGCGGCTATCTGAAGCGCGATCACGGTGGCAGGTACAGGCTGGGGCTTCGGGTGCTGGCGCTGGGCCGCGGGGTTCAAACCGGCGTCGAGCTTCGCGACGAAGCGATATCGGAAATCCACTCGCTGGTAAAGCGCACCGGGTTGACCGCTCATCTGGCAGTCATGGATCGCGGCGAGGCGGTGTACGTCGAGAAGGTCGAATCGCCCGGCTTTGTAAAGATGGACACCTGGGTGGGCCGGCGCATGCAGGTCAATTCCACGAGCGTGGGAAAAGCGCTTGCGGCATATCTGCCCGAATCCGAAGTGCAGGCGATCCTCAAGGAGCGCGGGCTCAAAAAGCGCACCCCGAAGACTATTACTCTTCAGTCCAAGTTCACTCGCGAGTTGAGCCGGGTGCGGGAGCGGGGCTACGCGGTTGACGACGAGGAGAACAGCCTCGGCGCCAGGTGTGTAGCGGCGCCTATCTTTGATGGGCTGGGAAGAGTGCAAGCCGCCATCGGCGTGAGCGGAACGACGGGCGAGGTTAACAGGGCATCGCTCTCGAAGATCGCGATGATGGTCAAGGACGCGGCAATGAAGATCTCCAGGCATCTCGGTTATCGCGCGCCGCACACGGCGTCGCGGCACTGAGTGTCATAACTCTTTGGAAATGTCTCGGGCCTCGCGGCGCTGAATTGCTCCTCCAGTTGCGTCTATGTTAGCGTGATCTTCTGGATCAGCGGATACCCGTAGTCTTGGACTGATTCGTTTGTCGGGCTCCTCCGGCTCTGAAATCCATTCGAGGTGCGCGAGGTTGTTGAATAAGATTCTATTGTCGGGGTTCATGCTTTTCCGGCTCTGAAATCCATTCGAGGTAGCGAGGTTGTTGAATAAGATTCTATTGTCGGGGTTCATGCTTTTTCGGCTGTGACATCCATTCGAGGTGCGCGAGGTTGTTGAATAAGATTCTATTGTCGGGGTTCATGC
>JBBPIE010000016.1:0-8846 GCA_038040485.1 Candidatus Onstottus arcticum | reverse complement strand
ATTCGAGGTGCGCGAGGTTGTTGAATAAGATTCTATTGTCGGGGTTCATGCTTTTTCGGCTCTGAAATCCATTCGAGGTGCGCGAGGTTGTTGAATAAGATTCTATTGTCGGGGTTCATGCTTTTTCGGCTCTGAAATCCATTCGAGGTGCGCGAGGTTGTTGAATAAGATTCTATTGTCGGGGTTCATGCTTTTTCGGCTCTGAAATCCATTCGAGGTGCGCGAGGTTGTTGAATAAGATTCTATTGTCGGGGTTCATGCTTTTCCGGCTCTGAAATCCATTCGAGGTAGCGAGGTTGTTGAATAAGATTCTATTGTCGGGGTTCATGCTTTTTCGGCTGTGACATCCATTCGAGGTGCGCGAGGTTGTTGAATAAGATTCTATTGTCGGGGTTCATGCTTTTTGTGCTTGCTGCCGGAGCGCTGACCGAAAACACCGGCTCCGCACAGGAGACCCCAAAAGAGACTTTTGAGGAACGGCTCGGGGCCGACGACGGAGCGGCGCTCGCGGTACTCTTCATCGCTAACATGCGCGGCAACCTCGGGCTCTGTGACTGCAATCATCCGCGAGGCGGGCTAGCGAGGCGGGTCGGCTACGTGGAAGGCTTCAAGAAGAAGTTTCCCGAGACGCCGGTCATACAGGTCGACGCTGGCCACTTCTGGTACACACCGTCCCAGGACCGGCTGGTGACACTACAGAATCTGAAAGTCGCCGAAGCATTCAGCCGCTTTCCGGTCGATGTGATCAACCTGTCGCGCTCCGACGCGATCCATGCTCGTACGCTTCTGGCTCGCGAAGGCCTTGCTGAACGAACCGCTCAGTTGCCGATGCTAAGTAATATCATCTCGGCGAACGGGGTGTTTAGCGCCGACGTTTCCGCTCCTGCGCCTTACCTTATCAAAGAAGTAACGGGGCCGCGGATCAAGGGCAAGAACCCGATCAGGATTGGGTTCGTCGGGTTGGCGATGCCGATAAAAGCTGAGCCGGGAATGCGCGATGCGACGGTGCGGAACATGTTCGACTCAGCCCGTCAGATAGTCGTGCGCGCGCGCAAAGAGTGCGACATTTTGATTGTCGTGGCGCATTGCGAGTTGGAGCCGGCGATAAGGCTTGCGACCGAGAATCCGGAAGCCGATATCGTGATAGCCGGCGACGCCGAAGGATTGTTCAAGCCGCGATTGGTGGACAAGACGCTTGTTGTCAGCGCAGCGCCCGGCAACATTCAGCAAGGCGACTTGCGGGTCTACATCGACAAGGACAGGAAGTTTCGATTCAAGGTTCTCTCGACCGACCTCGACGAGGTTGTGCCCTCGAATCCCGCGGCCAAGGAATTCAGCGACAAGGCTAGCCGCGAGTTGGATAGACTGAAGTTCGGTCCCTGAGCCTGTAGCTCCGGCCTTAGGCCGCGAGCCTCACCACCACCCGAGGAGCTTCCACCACGCGCATCCCACGGCTACCCAGATCAGGATGTTTGGGACAGAGGCGATCAATCCCAACAACCACCATGTGCGCTGCTTGAGATAGCCCGCTCCAAAGTAGATCGGAGCGGGCGTGGTGCCATAGTGCGTCAGCCCGGCCATCAGGTTCGAACAATAAGCCAGCAGCAGCACCGCAACGTAAGCAGGCGCGCCGGCGGCGATGATTACAACCAAGAACGGAGTGTACATAGCTGTCGAGTGCGCGGTGATGCTTGCGAAGCCGTAGTGCGCATAGAAGTAAAGCAACAGAAGAATCGCAAGCGCCGCCCACCATACCCAACCCGCGGTGAATCCCGCGGCGGTGTCGGCAAACCGCTTGGTGATCCCTGTTTCGCTCAGAGCTCCGGCCATTCTTACGAGTCCGCCGTACCAGATAAAGACATCCCAGGCGGCTCGCTCGGTGAGCGCATCTTCCCAGGTCAGAACGCCGCTCAACAGCAGAACGCCGATGCCGATCAGCGCGACTGTTGTGTAGTGAATCCCGTGGAACGCGGTCGTCATCCACAACGACGCTACGAGCGCGAACACCAGTAACATCAGCCTCTCTTGCCGTGTCATCGGGCCCATTCGGTTAAGCTCCGCGGCGGCGAACTCCGCTGCGGCTGGTGTGCGTTTGATCTCGGGCGGAAAAATTCGGTAGAGCAGCAGCGGAATGACAAGCAGAGAGACAAGCCCGGGAACGATTGCTCCCAATGCCCATCGGCTATAGCTGAGCTCGATGCCGGTGGCTTGCAATGCGAACTTGGCGATAAGCGGATTAGAAGCCTGCCCGGTCAGGAACATCGCACATATGATCACCTCGCACTGGTAAATGAGGATCATCAGAAAGGCGCCGAGCCTTGCGGCTGTCGGGCCGGGCTTCGAGTCGTAGGCTTCGGCGAGACTCTTGGCGATCGGGAAGATGATTCCGCCAGAGCGTGCGCCGTTGGAGGGAATGAACGTCGCCAGCAATACGTCGGTCGCAATCAACGCATAGCCAAGCCCGAGCGTACGCTGTCCGATCGTTCGAATAAAGAGAAACGCGATTCGCTTGCCGAGCCCGGTCTTGATCATCCCGCGCGACATGAAGAATGCAGCGAGGACCAGCCAGACGACAGGGTCGGCGTAGCCCGCCAGGGCCTGATCGACGGGCATCACTCCCAGAAGCGCCAGTGCGGCGACCCCAAGTAAAACCATTGCTCCACCAGGCAACGGCTGTGCGATCAAACCAATGATTGTAGCTACAAAGATCGCCAGCAGCCGCCACGACTGAGCCGTGATCTCAGCGGGCGGCGGTATCAACGCGACGGCGACTCCGGCGCCCACGACCACGCCCCACTTGACTAAGAGGTTGGCTTGTCGCGTTCGTTCTGGTGGTTCCGACACGTCTGCGGACTCGGGAGTTAACTGCACTCGGATGGCCTTTCACGGTGTTGGAGCAGCGGTGAACGGGCGAGATAGTAACATCGTAAGTAGACGGACTCAAGCGCGGAACCGGAGCGCAGGTTTTGACGTCGTTTGTGGTGAGCATCGGCGGGATTACCCCGATCGCGGCTTTGCGCCGCCGCCTCTAAAACAAGAGCGTTGCAACCGCAAGACTCGCGTGCTTTAATAGGTGCCAGGTTCTGGCTCCGCCTGCCCCCTAACAAACAACAATCAGTATCGCGTTTTCGCAACCCTGCCATGTCCGGGAGTGACTGAGCGGTGGCACCGCCCGGCAGTAGGTGCGGAGCATGTCCGCGGTCCGGGCCTCGTCACGGTGACGGAGCGGGCCGGTGGCGTTGAGTCGCGTCTCGCACGAGTCGTGCGACCGCCCGCTCGCGCATCCAGGATGGGCTGTTCGCTTTCGACAGCGCGACGCAGTTTCTAATCAGGAGACTATATGCCGTTCAACAAGACCGAAGCTCTGCGCAGAGCCGAGGAGCATGTCAGCAAGGGCGAGATCACCGGCGCCATCGCTATTCACCGGATGATTGCACAGGCCGACCCTTACGATCTGAACACAATCAACGCGCTCGGCGAGTTGTATGTGAATGCGGGCCGCACGCAAGAAGCCATCGCCGATTTCACCAGAATCGCGGACGGGTACTTGACTAGCGGTTCTGGAATCAAGGCGGCGTACCTGTTGCGAAAGGCACTGGACCTCGACCCCTCAAACGCAGCGGCGCTTGTGAAGCTCGCCGAGGTTTACCTGCGCGAGGGAATGATTGAAAAAGCGCACGATGAATTCATCCGAGCCGGCGCGCTGCTCGTGCGCGAAGGGCAGATCACCGGCGCGCTGCAGGCAAACCACCGGGCGCTCACGGCCAAGCCCGGCAGCCCTCAGGCGCGAGCAGCGATCGCGGCGCTTCAAGCTGACGCCGCCGCTTTTGAAACAGGTTCGCTGCGGGGGGCGACAAAGCCCGAAAGCCCCGGAGTGAGGAATTCACGCGGTCTTGCCTCAAAACAAGAAGCACGGCCGGCGCTAGACCTCTCGAACGCGGACGAAGAATCGTTGATACAGCAACTTTCAAAGGCCGAGATGCTGGTCGGATACGGCCAGGTCGATCAAGCCATCGCGCTGCTCAAGGAAGTTGTCACGAACTCGCCGGACAACCTCGACGTTCATGGCAAACTCAAGGACGTTTATCTAAGAAATGAGATGATCAGAGAAGCTGCGCAAGAGTGCCTCGAGTTAGCTCGCATACACGAAGCGCGGGGCGAGTCCGCGCGGGCAGGTGAGTACACGATGAGAGCAGGCAGACTTGCGCAGTCGTCCGGCCAGCTCACTGCCGAGCCCGCCGTACTCGAACTTCAGACAGTCGCGCCTCCGAGCAAACCCACCGAGAACAGATCTGAAATTCCAGAGTTGAAGGTCGAATCCGATCGGGCTCCAGCCAAGCCACCGGCCGACCTGGTTGGCTCGCCTTCTGCTGCCGAGTCCGGTGTCCCGACTCCGACTCTGACTACGCGAGGAGCTGATTCACAAACTGCGACGCCGGCGGTTTCGCCGTCGCCTAAGCCTATTCCACAAGAGACCGAATCAGGGCCGGCCAAGGCGCCGCCGACTATTTCGCTGCCGATCGAACAGTCTGTTCCGAATCGGCGTGACGCGGGCGTTTCGCCGGCCGCCGCTTCGCCGATCACTTCGCCGCCCAGACCGCCGGTTCATTATTCCAGGCCGGTCGCCGAGCTCGCGGCCGGCAGCCTTGGCTTGCGTGTTAGCCAGACGCCGCTCGTCACCGCGCCACTGTCGGACACATCTCCATCCACACCGCAGATGGGTTCGAACGGGTTCGCGGTAGCGTCCACGCTCGGGCTAATGCGTAGCGCGAGTGCGCCGTTGTCTAGGAAAAAGTCAAAGTGGATGTATGCCGGACCGATGATTTTGGTTTGTGTGATCGCGCTGACGTTGGGCGCAATAAAGTGCATCTCAATGTACGGCGCCGAACTTGACAGTCAGTACGAGAGACTGGCACTGGCCTCTTCGCCTGCCGGCAAAGCTACACTGCCTGGGTTGCCTTCCGCGGAAGATCTTCAACCTCGCTCCGAAACGGAAGCGGTGAAAATTGACTCGCCTCCGACCCAGACCGTTACGCCTTCCGGCCCTTCCGCCGCGAAAGAGATCGCCGCCAGTCAGCCGGCGGCCGCCGAACCGGAGCCGAAGACGCTTCCCGCAGCAACGGGCGAACCAGTAAGATTGAAATCGCCTGCTGCTTCGCCTCCGATGATTGCAGTTACAGATCAAAAGGGAGGCGAGAACCTGGCGCCGCGAGGCTTGCCAACCGACACACCGCAGATTGTTGCGCCTGCGCCGAGCCCGCCCCCTTCGGCTCCCGCGCCACAACGCGCGAGTGCCCTCATCAAAGGCGAGGCGGTCAAACAGGTGCAGCCGAATTATCCTGAGATCGCGCGTAGCGCACGGCAGGAGGGCGCTGTTCCAGTGGAGGTTAGCATCGACGAAAAGGGCGACGTTGTATCAGCGCGCGCGACGTCAGGGCCGATCTTGTTGCGAGGCGCGGCGGAATCTGCGGCAAGACAGTGGAAGTTCCGGGCTTCAACGCGCGACGGCAAGCCACTGGCCACGGTTACTACCATAAACTTCCGTTTTAGGTTGTAAGCGCGTATTTCGGAAGCTGTCGGATGCGGAGGGTCGCCTGCTAATCACCGCACGCGGCCGATTGAACTCGACGATCGACCAGGACTGCTTGCTGAGCGGCGTTCAGCGCCGGCTTCATCCATTCCAGTTGCACAAGCGCGTTCTCAGGCACGTTTCGTGGGTCACACACGCCGCAGCGAATGCAGGGATCTACTGCCGGACAGGGCTTTGTGATTCTTCCAGCCATCGCCCGCTCGTACTCCTTCTTCATAAACTCGGTGGTCAGTCCTATGTCGACCACATCCCAGGGCAGCGGCTCATCAAGCGAGCGCCGGCGAAGAGAATACTCCGTCCACCCACGCATCGCCTGTCGCCAGTTGCCGGTGCGGTCAACTTCCAGAATGAACTCCGAGAGGCGGCGGTCGCCCAAAGAGATCAAAGCTTGAAGCTGGGCCAGGCGCGATGACATCGCGCGAACTTCGACGTTCGGTATTCCTTTGAACGCGCGGGTCAGGTACTTGATCTTCTTATCCAAGACACGCTCGGGTTGTATTGGTTCCCACTGAAAGGGGGTCTGTGGCTTTGGCACGAACGCGTTGAGCGAAACGATTATTGTGCCGACGCGTCCGCGGGGTCTCGCGATCTGCATCATTCGCTCGCGGATGCGCTCGGTAAGCGAGACGATTGCCTCCAGGTCTTCGTCTTCCTCGGTAGGCAACCCGATCATCATATAGAGTTTCAGATTGAAGATGCCGCGCTCGAAGATCATCTCGGCGATCTCGACGACCTGATCGTTGGTCAAGTTCTTGTTGATCACGCGGCGCAACCTGTCGGACCCGGTTTCAGGAGCGATCGCGAGCTGCTGATCGTTTCTTCTCACCAACGCGTCCAGCAACTCGGGCGTGATCTGGTCCAGGCGGAGCGACGACACTGAGACTTGATAATCGAGCTTCTCGAGGCCGTCGAGGAGTTGATGGATCTCGGGGTGATCGCAGACAGCGGTCGCTACAAGACCGATCTTATCCGTGTGCTTTCTCATCTCGGCCGCGCGCGCTAGAAGCTTGTCGGCAGAAAAGACTCGCGGCGCAAGATAAGAATAGCCAGCCCAGCAAAAACGACAGCCCATCGAGCAGCCCCGAGAGATCTCCATCAGATAACGCCCGCTCATCTCGGTGTTGTTTGTGAGAATGTCGCTTGCCGGGATGAAGTCATCATCGAACTGGCCGTGGCCCTCTTGCTTGCGCATTGGGTTGCGCATTGTGAAGACACGTCGGGGCGCCCCGTTTGTCGGGTGAATCGTGCCAAGGCTGCCGTCCTCGTGGTAGTGAACCTCGTAGAACTTGGGGACGTAGAAACCCGGTTCGCGCGCCAGCCGCAGCAGCAGATCTTCGCGAGACTCGGCCTCGTTCATCACTCTCATTAATGATGGGACGAGGACCTCGCCTTCGCCTACGCAAACAACGTCTACAAAATCGGCGACCGGTTCGGGGTTGAGGAACGCCGCCGCGCCTCCCATCACCACCAGCGGGTGCCACTCGTTGCGCTCTTCCGCTCTAATCGGAATCTTCGACAGCCGGAGGAGCTTCGGAATGTTCAGATAGTCCGTCTCGAACGATACGGAAATCGCAAGCACATCGAATTCCGAGACCGGGGTTTGTGACTCGAGTGTCAAGAGGGGCGCCCGGGTTCGATCGAGTTCCTGTTCTATTTCCGGGTCCGGTACGAAGACCCGTTCGCAGTTGATTCCATTGTATGAATTGAAGAGTTGATACACCGACTGAAAGCCCAAATTGGACATCCCGATGTAGTACGTGTTTGGATACGCGAGCGCAATATCCAATCCAAGCCCGCGTGGGCTGTGATGAACAAGGCCGGTCTCTTCCGCTAAAAGTTTTCCGTAACGAGCTTTGATGTTTTTCATCTGGTCAGCTTAGGTGAAAATTTCCAGCAGGTCTGAAATCGACCGGGCTAAGAAATCAGGGTTCTCGTGTTCCAGCGATTCTCGTGCAGAAGGTCCCCACAACGCAGCGACTGTGCCCACGCCGGCCGCGCGTCCGGCGACCAGGTCGTGGCGGCTGTCACCTACGTAGGCCGCTAGACTCGGGTGCACATTGAGCTTTTCGAGCGCCTTCAGAACGGGTTCTGGACCTGGCTTATGGTGATCGGTATCTTCGAGAAAAATCGCGACGTCCAGGAGCTTGTCAAGTGAGCACAATGCGAGACCACGCTGCCCAAGCTCCCGGCCTTTTGAAGTTACCACTCCAATGAGATACCCGCGTGTTCGAAGCTCGGCTATCACTCGCTCGACACCTGAGAAGCAGCGAACCATTCCGTCATGGTTAGCGAGGTTGAATGACCGATACTCTGAAAGCAGGTTCTCGACCAGGTGAGCTTCAAGGCCGCAACCGCCCCGGGCCAGCCCTGAATCGTAAGCCTCGGAGCTCAGGAGTCTCATCGCCTCCCGCAGCGGCATGCCAAACGTGTCCACCAACGCTTCTCGACTCCTGCCTCGTCCGGTCACAATTCGCCAGGAATGGTCAAAGCACGCGAGTATTAGACCCGTGGTGTCAATCAGAGTGCCGTCCAAGTCGAATAGTATGGCTCGATTGTCAGTCATGTTTGATGAGCGATGTCTTTTCGAGTGCCTTGCGCGCGGTTGCATTATAGGGACCGACGACAGCGCTGCGCAATGGAATCGGGAGGGAGCGTACCGCAGGCCAGCCTCCCGGGCTTGATCCTCTCTGCACGGCGCGACGGACCGAATCACTCGACCTTTACTCAACTCGTTTTGTTGGTTCGCATTGGGTTAGGTGTATATCTCGGTGTCGCGCGGGATGGATACAGAGTTAACGCCAGCCGGCAACCTTGTATCCGTCCCTCTCTTGGGGTACTTCGTCCGTGCGCTGGTGTCAGTTCGCTATCCGATGCTGGTTTCGACTGGAGAAGCCTGATCACCTCCAGTGAATTCAAGTCCCCCTTCGACTTGGTGCCCGTTAGTGGCACGGTGAGTGCTGAACAGACTTGGCTGGATAGTCTTTAGGCAGCGTTCTTTGTCCGTATGACGTAGTCTTTTCCGCTACGATTTTGTGGTTGCATCTATCCGGCTATCGATATATCATACGGGCTCTTTTCCTTGGTCTTATTTGAATTCTGGCCCCCGCAGATCGCATTAGCTGTGGGAGGGTCAAGGCTTTTGCACGAACGTGTGTTGATTTTCGCGGAAACTTCG
The DNA here is from genome assembly GCA_038040485.1 of Candidatus Onstottus arcticum. Lineage (GTDB taxonomy): Bacteria > Acidobacteriota > Blastocatellia > UBA7656 > UBA7656 > Onstottus_B > Onstottus_B arcticum. The sequence continues at coordinate 81 of JBBPIE010000016.1, read as the reverse complement.
GAGAGGGAGAAATCGAGATGACGATCAAAAGAGCGTTGATGCTGATGGTGGTGGTGATGGCGGTAGGTGCGGTTGCGGTGC
>JBBPIE010000063.1:0-13180 GCA_038040485.1 Candidatus Onstottus arcticum | reverse complement strand
CTTGCTCAAAATCACAAGCTTCTCGGACTTTTGCAAGAGGCTCTTTAGTCTGTGTGGATGGATGAGTGGTTGAACGCGAGGGTGGCACACGGACTAAAGTCTATGCTACGCGCAGGCTTTTGCGCACCCAGGCCTTTGCTGAAACTTTTCTCCACGCACGGTCACTAACAGCCGAGCACGCCGGCAGGGTATCTTGAACCAAGCCAGACCGGCTGCGTTTGAGCGATTGACTTCATGCTTCACCAAGGAGGAACCAGCGTTATGAGACGGAGTCTGATTGTGTTTGTGAGCATGCTACTGGCGGTGAGCTCGACGGCTTTGGCCGCGGACGGGTTTGGCCGACTATCGGGTCAGGGAAGCGAACGGCCACGGCGAGCTGAGATTTCCCGGCCCAGCTTTCTCGGAGTTGAGCTTCAAGAAGTCACGCGCGATTCGGCCCAGCGGCTAAAACTCAAAACAGAACGCGGGGCAATCATTGAAAGTATCACTCCCGAGAGCAGCGCGGAGAAGGCCGGGCTGAAGAAGGACGACGTGATCGTGAAATGGAACGGCGACACGATCGAAAGTGTCGGCGAAGTCTCCCGGCGCATTCGCGAAACTCCGGCGGGCCGCGTGGTCAGGCTCGGGATTGTTCGCGACGGCAGCGATACGGAGTCGACAGTGACGCTTGGCGAGCGCGGCCAGTACATCAGCCGGGTCCGCGAAGCCGCAGCATCGGCAGTGCGGGTGAGACCGCCTCGTGAGCCTCGCGCGCCTCGTGAGCCTCGCGCGCCCCGCGAGCCAATGGTGAGAGTTGGCGATCGCTATCGGTTGGGCGTTTCGATTCAGGGCATGTCGCCGCAGCTTGCGGAGTATTTCGGACTTGTCGGCCGCAACGGCGCCCTTGTTGTTTACGTCTACCCGGACTCGCCGGCAGCGAAAGCCGGGCTCAAAGCCGGAGATGTGATTCTGTCGATCGGCGGAGAAACTACGGACAATCCGTCCAGGCTGTACGAAACGCTTCAGTCAAAGCCCGATGGTCCAGTCGACATCCGGATCATGCGCGATAAGCAGGAGAAGACGTTTAGCGTGCAAGTCGAGAAGGGGAAGATCTCGTGGGTCGATGCGACCGATGACTTCGATCTGGTTGAAACGGCGGTAAACGTCATTTCGATTCCGAGCCTGCGAATCGACCCTGTTCACATCCCGAGGATCGTTGTTGGTCCTGTCAACGTGGTGCCTTTGACCAAGCTAAATGTGACACCGGCGGTCGCCCCGATAGCGATTCCCGAAATCACGATCCCGGAGATCAGCATTCCCCGGATGGCGCTTCCGGCGTTGAAGGTCGTGGTTCCTTACAGGCTTAGGGTTACGGTTTAGAATTCTGGCGCAATGAGACTGCGCGTTTAAGCCTCGAGACTCCAAACTGGTGTTGTGCTCTGTAGAAGGCCGGCCGTACGGCCTTCGTTTGCTTACCGTTTCTCCGGCATCACGTGTCGGGGGTGGGGGCGATGCGGAGACTCTCATCTGTCTGGTGGGGAGTGGCTCGAACGTTGATCTGGGCGTGGGTTTTGACGATTCGCCCGTTATGTCTAAACGGCGGCAGTTGTCCCTCTTCTTGTTCAGTTGGTGCACAAGATCTGAGCGCCAGACATTATTATTGACATGCCTTCTGGTGAATGTTAAAAGGTTATCGTTCGTAAAGATCGCTTGAAAGCTCCGCTCCAGCCGAGCGTTGAAAGCGGACTCCCGCAAGGTTGCCCCTCCAGTTGTCTACCCGAATCTGTCGTTTTTGCCCGCTCCCTATTTACTGCCTTCTCTCAGATAAGCGCCCTGACCGCGATTAACCGGCGTTGCGCTTGAATTCTAGATTCGTTTGACACGCTAAGCTACTCAAGATTGAAACGGGACGGGGCGGCACCCCGGCCGGACAGCGCTGCTCATCTGGGTCAAACAACAGCTCCGCAGTGGGAGCGGAAGATTGTGTTCTGAACTATGTCGGCGAAACTGGGCGAGTCACTGCTTAAGGACAACCTCATAACTCCGCAGCAGTTGAAGGAAGCGCTCGACTACCAAAGGATCAACGGCGGGCGGCTTGCCGCGACGCTGGTGAAGCTTGGGATGCTGTCGGATGAAGAAGTGACAGCAGTGCTCAGCCGCCAGTATGGGGTTCCGTCGGTGAACCTGGATCTGTTCGAGGTGGATCCGGCGGCTGTGGCTTTGGTGCCGCAGGAGACGGCCGAGCGGTACTCGGTGCTGCCGCTTTCGCGGGTCGGAGCTACGTTGACACTGGCAATGGTGGATCCGACCAACGTGTTCGCGATCGACGATATCAAGTTCATGACCGGACTCTCGATTGAGCCGGTCGTCGTAAGCGAGACGGCGCTCAACACCGTCATCAAGAGGTACTACGGCAGCTCGCGCGAGATGGAACTCGCGAAGGTCATGGAGGACCTCGTAGCCGAGAGCACCTCGTTTCCTGACTACGGCGAGGATATCGACCAGGTAGAAGTTGAGTCCGCGGACGAAGAAATAGATCTCGAGAATCTGGAGCGAATGTCCGAGGACGCTCCGGTTGTGAAGCTGGTCAACGTGATCCTGGTGGATGCGCTGCGGCGAGGCGCTTCCGACATACACATCGAACCTTATGAGAAGGAGTTCAGAGTTCGGTTTCGAATGGACGGTGTGCTCTACAGCATAATGACTCCGCCGATGAAGATGCGTGACGCGCTGACATCGAGGCTCAAGATAATGGCGCGGCTCGACATAGCCGAAAAGCGCTTGCCGCAAGACGGGCGTATCAAGATAAGAGTGCGGCTTGAGAACAGGTCGCGCGAGTTGGACTTTCGCGTTTCGACGCTTCCGACGATCTTTGGTGAGAAGATGGTTTTGCGCTTGCTCGACAAGGAGAACCTCAGGCTGGACATGACTCAGCTTGGCTTCGAAGCTGGCAGCCTCGATAAGTTCAAACGGAACATCTCGAAGCCTTACGGAATGGTCCTGGTGACCGGCCCGACCGGATCAGGCAAGACCTCGACGCTTTACTCGGCCATTCAGAGCTTGAACACGCCGGAGACAAACATTATCACCGCCGAGGATCCGGTCGAGTTCAACCTTCAAGGCATCAATCAGGTTCAGATGAAGGAGCAGATTGGGCTGAACTTCGCGGCCGCGTTGCGCTCATTCTTGCGTCAGGATCCGAACATCATCCTGGTCGGCGAGATCAGAGACTTCGAGACGGCTGAGATAGCGGTCAAGGCTGCGCTCACCGGCCACCTGGTGCTATCGACGCTGCACACGAACGACGCACCCTCGACCATAAGCCGGCTTATGAACATGGGGATCGAGCCGTTTCTTGTAGCTACTTCAGTGAATCTGATTCAGGCTCAGCGGCTGGTGAGGCGAATCTGCAAGGAGTGCAAGGCATTGGTTCACACGCCGGAGGAGGCGCTGATCGACGTAGGATTCCCGGCAAGCGAACTCGCCGACATCAAGACGTTCAAGGGGACAGGCTGCCCGGCTTGCAACGGAACGGGCTACAAGGGACGCGTCGGTTTGTATGAGGTCATGGAGATAACCGAGGATCTGCGCGAGTTGATACTTGTAGGCGCTTCGGGTCTCGAACTACGCAGGAAGGCGATTGAAGACGGAATGCTGACTCTCAGAGTGAGCGGCTTGGAGAAGATCAGACAGGGGATGACAACAGTCGAAGAGGTGGTCAGAGAGACGGTGAAGTAGGGGGACGCGGAGGGCGAGCAGCCACCGCCGATCGACGTAGAGAGAGAAATTGCACGCGACTAGTGACCGCTGGAGGAAATATGCCGGACATTGCGTTGAGCGAGTTGCTTAGGAAAATGATCGAGCACGGCGGGTCCGACCTGCACATAACAACCAATTCAGCGCCCATGGTGCGGGTGCATGGCATCTTGAGGCCGCTGGAGTACCAGGAACTTACCCCGGCCGAGACAAAGCAACTGGCCTACTCCGTGTTGACCGATGCGCAAAAGCATCGGTTCGAGGAGACACTCGAGTTGGATTTCTCGTTTGGTATTAAGGGCTTGTCACGCTTTCGCGCAAACATCTTCAACCAGCGTGGCGCGGTTGGCGCGGTTTTCCGCTCGATTCCGTATGAGATCAAATCATTCGAGGAGCTTGGACTGCCTTCGGTAGTAGACAAACTATGCGACAAGCCGCGTGGTTTGATCCTGGTCACCGGCCCGACGGGCTCAGGCAAGTCGACTACTCTTGCGGCGATGCTGGACAAGGTAAACCGCGATCGGAAGGAACACATCATCACTGTTGAGGATCCGATCGAATACCTTCACGGCCACAAGAGTTGCATCGTTAATCAGCGCGAAGTGCACGCCGATACGCACTCGTTTGCGAGCGCTCTTCGGTCCGCCCTTCGTCAGGATCCGGATGTCGTGCTCATAGGTGAGATGCGCGACCTCGAGACTACCGAGACTGCGTTGAGAATAGCCGAGACGGGACACCTGACGTTTGCGACTCTGCACACCAACTCGGCGGCGTCTTCAATCAACCGAATCATCGATATCTTTCCATCTCACCAGCAGTCGCAAATCAGGACCCAGTTATCGATGGTGTTGGAAGGAATCGTCACGCAGGCCCTTCTACCGAAGGCGAGCGGCCAGGGGAGAGCCTTGGCGATGGAGATCCTGGTGCCGAACGCCGCCATTCGAAACTTGATTCGCGAGGACAAGGTTCATCAGGTTTATTCAATGATGCAGACCGGGCAGGACAAGTACGGTATGCAGACTTTCAACCAGGCGCTGGCTTCTCTTTACTTTAAGAAGCACATCACGCTTGAGCTGGCGATGGCTCGTTCGTCGAACCCCGAGGAACTTCAGGACTTGATTAACAGAGGAGCGGCTGCGCTACAGATAGCGCAGCGCACACCCGGCTACCCCGCGCAAGGAGCGAAACCGCAAGTTCCGCTCGGTCGAGTGGGAAGGTGAAACGAGTAAGATGCCCCCAAGCAAGAAGTTGATACCAGCAAACAGGTATAGAGCGGGAGACCAAGATGCCGACTTATGTATTCAAGGGTCGCAATCGTCTGAACGAGATCGTCGTTGGCGAGCGTGTGGCGGCGGACCGAGCAACTCTGGAGACGATGCTACGGCGTGAGCAGGTGATTCTGACCAACGCGCGCGAGAAGGGTCGCGAGATCAGTCTACCCAAACTGGGGCGAGAGAAGGTCAAACACAAGGACCTGTCTCTCTTCACCAGGCAGTTCTCTGTGATGCTCGACGCCGGTCTTCCGCTGGTGCAGTGCCTTGAGATCCTGGCCCAACAGCAGGACAACAAGTTCTTTCAGAAGGTCATCTTTCAAACGCGCGGAGATGTCGAATCCGGCATGACGCTGGCTGACGCGATGGCCAAGCACCCTCGCGTCTTCGAGTCGCTCTTTACCAACATGGTCGCGGCTGGCGAGACCGGCGGCATACTCGACATTATTTTGCAGAGGCTATCGACCTATCTGGAGAAGATGGTCAAGCTGAAGAGCGACGTGAAGAGCGCTCTGATTTATCCAATTGCGGTGATCGTGATTTCGATCATCGTCATTTCGATAATCATGATTGTGGTGATACCAGCCTTCAAAAACATATTCGAAGGACTGTTGGGGCCGGGCGAGAAACTCCCGTGGCTTACGGAGCTGGTCGTCACGCTCTCGCTTTTCATGGCGAACTACTGGTGGTTGATTTCGCTTGTCATCGGCATCTCCGTTTTTGCCGCGAAGGCCTGGTACAAAACCGATCGAGGACATCGGGTGATAGACGGCCTCATTCTGAAGCTTCCGGTGTTCGGGCCGATAATGAGGAAGATCGCTGTGGCGCGGTTCAGCAGAACGCTTTCCACGCTACTGAGTTCGGGAGTGCCAATATTGGAATCGCTTGAGATCACGTCCCGAACTGCCGGCAATGTGATCGTGTCGGAGGCGATTCAAAAAGTCCGAACCGGGATCGAGCAGGGACAGACCTTCGTCGAGCCGCTGAAAGCGAGCGGCGTATTCCCGATAATGGTTTCTCAGATGATCGGCGTTGGAGAACAGACTGGCGCTTTGGACGCGATGCTGTCAAAGATCGCGGACTTCTACGAGCAGGAAGTCGACGCAGCAATTGCCAACCTTTTGAGTTTGATGGAGCCGGCGATGATCATGTTCCTTGGAGTGACAATTGGCACGATCGTAATTGCAATGTATTTACCGCTGTTCACGTTGATAGGGAAGCTTGCCGGGGGCGGGCATTGAGAAGGAACCGGCCGATCTCCCGTCGCCCGCATTGGCGTTGAGATCAAACTGACTGTTGTCGGATTCTCGATCGCCGTTGACCGCGAAGGAGCGTTCAACGGCGATTTCTTTTCCGAGGTCTTCAATCATCACACTGCCACGTAAAGCAGAATCGGATAACAAATAGCAACATTGACTACCCTTCTGTTGTTGAACCCGCCAACTTATCGTGCGACACTTTCGATCCTGTGGTGATTTCGTTCGAGTTCTTACAATGTCTCGACGTAAGGCGGCAGAGGACCTCTAGGATGCACCTGCTCAGCGCCGCCCGTCGGTAGGAATCAGCCAGCAAAAAGTTTGATCAGGAATGCGGGGCGGAGCGCAAGCTTGCGACGATGACCCGCCTGGCCCATCCGCACGGCGCGCGTGCATCCGGATAGGTGTGTCTCGAACGCTACGCCGCGCTCAAAGGACCGAGTATGACCGTACCAAGAAAGGTAAGCAGACGAGGTAGTGAATCGCTAAGAAGAAAGAACGCGTGCCAGTATGTTGTCCCGGAAAGCGAGATTCACGATTTCGTGGGAAGTCTGCGTATCCTCGACATAACGACCCACGCGGCTCGTTTCCAGGTTGTTGCCGAGCTAACCAGCGGCGCATTTGAAGACAAGATAGATAAGCTTGACCAGTCCAGCCTGCGGCTTATCGAACAGATGGCTCGGGAAGACGACAGCGAGCAGTTCCGTCTAATAATGAAAGCGATCAACGCCGGCGTCAGGCAAGGGCGGCATGGAATCAACGCCGCACATCTGACAGCCAGTCGCACCGTCGAGTTGGCTTTCAGATGGACGCGTGAATACTTTTCAGCCCTAAGTTCTTTCAGGCTAACGCTGAGCGAGCAAAGGCTTCAACTGCCGGAACGGCCTTCCCGTCGCAGAGCTGCCGCGATAATCGGATGACCCTTCGGCTTAGGCTCCTCCTCAACGCGACCAGAGATCTCCTGGCTACGGCGCGGGCTAGCCGGATCGCTTACTAAGACAACGTCAAATTAACCCTTTAGCCGGGCAGACGGTCTTAGCTTCTCCCTCCTTCACTTTCCGCTTGCAACCTTCGGGCGCTCTGATACAATGCCACGCGACAAACAGATATTAAATCGCCACAAGAGCGAGATACTCTTTCCGTTGTCCAGTTCGCTTAGGCTTAGGCTTTGTATCTAAGCATCAGAAGCAGCACCGCTAAAACTAAAAGCGTCTCTGAACCGAAATCGGCAGATTTACCTTGACTGGATTCATTCTGCGCCGTGGCCATATTGCCGAGTGGCGGTTCGCCTGGATCGCAGATACAGCCCGGCGCGCCGCAATCGCACCAGTTACCCGGTATTGTATGCCCCGCAAATGCAGGAAAGGACAAACACAATATGAGCAACACAACAAAAAGTAGTCTTTTCATGTTCTCTCCTTTACCAAAATATGCCGGATTCTATCAGGAGTTGTTGAGTGGCACGGTAAACTATATGCAACTTGCTAATCGCCTTATCCAACTAGGCGAACGAGCGCACTCACTCCGCCAATTTGATAGTGTAAGAGAAATAGGTCTGCTCCTTTCCAACATTCCAGTCAAACACTATCAAGCCATCGGTTGCTACTTCTTGGCGGTCGCGGCGAACAGCATGGGAAACGGCGATCAAGTCGAAGCTGGAAGATTGTTTCAACTTGCTGTTGACTCCGCGCCTGATACATACAAGGTAAAATCCATTCTCTCGCTGGGCGCTTTAGCGGTTAATAGGAATGACTTTGATTCGGCCTCTCGCTATTTCCAGGAAACTATCAGATCTGAAAAGCTAGGAACGGCCAGCTTGCAAGCAATTAGAGGAGTGTCAGTCTTGAAATCTATCGAAGGGTTTCACAAATCTGCAATCGCCGATGTCGAAGGAATCTTGCCTCTTGTCAGGTTTGCGCCGCTAACGGTGCGCCTCGACTGCTTGAATTCGTATGCCGTCGAGTTGTCAGAAGTCGGCCGCTTACAGGAAGCGGAGAGTATCTCGTCGTTAGTCATCGCATCGCCTCTCAGTCGCTATTATCCTGAGTGGCAAGAAACGCTGTCGGATGTCAGATCAAAACGGAAGCGGCGATCTACCGTCACGATCTCGCGGCCACAGATTGAAGAGGAATACGAAGCAGAGCCGGAGGTCCTGGAGAACGCGCTTCAGACTGCAAGAATCCGGACTGTGATCGACTTCATGAGTACGAACCTTGAGCGGAGGCAGTCTTTGAGCGAATTAGCAAACGTAGTCAATCTGTCCTCGTCTCACCTATCCCGCCTCTTCAACCTTGAAACGGGACTCTCGCCAGGGGAGTATCTAATAAGACTGAGAATGGAAAAGGCACGTCACTCTCTCGCTACAAGTTTCCTGAGCATCAAACAGGTAATGGCAACAGTAGGCTACGACACTAGGAGCAGGAGCAACTTTGTGCGCCAGTTCAAGAGCTACTTTGATCTCACACCGTCTGAATACAGAAAGCGCTTCTTCACGGGCATTGACAGGTCAGTCGAAGGTGAATAGTCCGCCACTATTCGGTTTGATTTCGGCTCTTGGCCATCCGCTCCAGCGGTCGCTTTATTCCGGGAGGGGTATTCCAACGCCGGGTGAGACAATGATATTGTCGGTTTAGGACTCAAGAGACCTCAAACGGAAATGGGCAGTTCTAAAGTTGTGAGAGCCATGTTGGCAGCTCTTTATGGCTAGGATTGAGATTGTTATGTACGGAAAGATAAACCGTCGCCAGATACTCACGTCACACAGGAGAATTCGCGAAGACTACTTTTTCAGAATGCGTCAAAGTCTGAGTGAGGATACGAAAAGGCATCTTCAGCGAGGATTGCTCTCAAGACTTGGCATGGTCGAAGCGGCAATCATCATACTCGACGACGAGATCAGTGAGACGCAAAGTCCGATGGATCATTACCTTGCAGAAAAGCTCGCCTTGTTTCTGAACGCATATTATCTCAACCTCGCAGGTTCGCTGGACAATCTCGCTTGGGCACTGACTTATCATCACAATCTGATTCCTAACGTAAACGAAGCTGACCTGAAACACCGGAGATTTGCGCAGCTTTTGACAAAGGCGTTTCTGATTGAGCTTCGTCAGAATAATCTAGATCCGTTAGCTGATGCCCTGGAACCTTTTCGAGATTGGTATCAGGATATGCGTGAGTTTCGTGATCCGGCGGCGCACCGAATTCCTCTTAGGGTCCCACCATCCGTATGGACTCCTACCCTGAATCAAAAGATAGCCTGTTTAGACTGTGGTTTTTTGAGAAGGGTGGTGACTTGTACAGCAATTATCGCAGTATGCTCGGAATCAAGTTGATGATCTGTCAGGATGATACGGACAGTTTTTTGAGGACATCAAAGGCCCTTACCCAGTATTCGGACCTGTGTCTACAAGTCGTAAGTTCGAAATTTCCCGGAACCATCACTGAATGGTTTGAATATCCTGGGGAAAGACATTTTCCTCCTTTCTTTTCATTCGGAGTTGTACCAGAAGACACTCCTAAAGACGTCGAGCCAGAAATTGATTTTTCGAAACTTGAGACACGATACCTTGCAATTCCAACTGAGCCAAATCCCCTTCGTTCAAAAACAACTGGCATGGAAGGAGTGTTGACATTTGGTTGGTCCATTGGCTTGCCCGAACAAGCGCACCGGCTCATTCTTTCGAGGACATCGGCGGAGCTCATCAATCAAAAGGTGTTCTTTCTACCTTACGAAAGGCATCTCGCTAACGACAAGTTGCTGTCCGATCTGAGATTCAGCAAAGGACTCGGCTTCATACCCGTCTATTTTGATTCACTACCGATGTCTGAGAGCGTCGAATCCTTGCTTTCCGCGACGATAGCTTTGCCATCTTTATCAGCTGAAGATCGGGAGCAACGGCAATTCACGGAGGTAAAGCACAGCCTTCTTCAGCTCTTGTTTGCTAACAAAGATTCCGCGCAGTCTTGTTTTAACAATTTCGTTTTTGAGGTACAGGAATTATCCCGTAGTTCTGTGAGCAAGCACTCTATGCAAACTCAACTTTACCTTCTACAGTTCCCTAGTCCGTCAGACAAAGAGTTGCACGTTGCATTGGTGCTGACAAATCGAGGGACGGACTCGTAGTAATTTCTACACTTAACCGCCCTCAATCTTGTATCCCAGCAGCAACTGTTCCCCGCATCACAGCCGCACGCTGAACATTGACGTTGGTGCGCGAAGCGCGGCGCGGAGTCCCAGTGACTCCTACGCCGCTCTTCGGTCCAGAGCTTTGTTCCAGGGAAGTACTACTTCAGGAACAAACCGTTCCTGAAGGGTCGGCGCATTCCTAGCTGCCAAACCCGGATCGCCGGAACCTCAGAACGGGTCTCTAGCCTCTCGCTCAAGGAGCGATCTTGGTTGCGGGGTCGCTCCAGCCGCTTTGACCGCTGCTCATAACAGCCGCGACGCGGAACCAATAACGTGTGCCGCTCACTAGCCCTCCGACTGTCGCCGTAGACTTGAGCGACACCGTCTCATGCATCCACGAAGTCGCGGTAGGCGGGTCCGGGCTCCGTTCGATGTAGCTCTTCGCGCCTTTCACCGTGTCCCAACTCAGATCGATTTCGCGTTCGTGATCGCCTTCGGTTGCGCTGACACAGAGGGCCAATGCATATTGTTTCACGACCAAAGCACATTGTTTTGGGATCAATGCAATTCGTTTTGCGACCAAAGCATATTGTTTTATCGCCGATGCAAGTAGCTTGATAGTCAAAGCAAATCGTTTCCGAACTAAGCTATATGGTTTTGCGCTCAAACTGCATTGTTTTGCGGTCAAACAATATGGTTTCGCGATCGGACTATGTAGTTTGGCTGTAAGACTATGAAGCTTGGGAGAGCAGTGACATTGAAACCTTTCTTTCCCGCCCTCATACAATGAGCTCTTGGGAGGTCGGTGTCTCAGTCACGTTGACACAAAGGGTTCGCGCACTGTTGAATTAGATCAATTCAGGCCAAGCTGCCTGGCAATTGTATATAGTTATGCACCCGTTTGCACCCGCTGTAGCGAGTCTAAATATAGTATTCCCATTTGTATCAAGGTAATAAACAAAAGCCATTTCATATGGGTTGAAGTAGCAGGCATTGCAGGTGTTACTACTACAACTCACGCTAGCTAAACTAGAGACTAATAGAAGAAGGATCAAGCCTATTCTTGTTTTCACCTAGTTCACCTCGTCTATTTTATCTAGTATCCTGTTCTGCACGGCTTCGTTGAATAATATGTCGGTAGCCGTAGAGTATAAATATCCGTTAAGTCCGTAAGGCTTTCTACCTGCTGAACTTCTCGGTATACCATGCCGCGTATACAAGATGTCTTCTACACTCTGCATCTGCGAAGCAAGTTGCGCCGCTGATCCATCCATCAGATCATCAGTTATTACCGAGTAAGCCAACAAGAACACCTGCAATGTCGTGTAGGTGGTACCCCATAGAGATGATACAGATGTTCTATACAAACTTAGCCGATTGTTCACCTCTTGGGCTATGATGCCAGGTGTAGCGACTCTTTGAGCTATGGCGGTAGAGTTACTGGAGTCTCTGTAAGCTGATGCTATAGCTAACCAACCGTTAATATTAACTGAACCTTTACTTAGTCTCAGTTCTACATATTGAGAGCCAGGCGGGTTTGTAACATCTGGTAATGTCCGAGTCTTGACGCCTATAACTTCTATCTCTTTGTCAGTCAGTTGGCTCACACGCTCAAGCCACACTGCATTGAGTATGCTCTCCACCTGAGATTGTTCAATTTTCTTAGTATCCCCATTTAACGTAGCTTGCTCTAATGCAATCAGGCGATTGCCTACAGCAGTGGAAACACTAACTCCTCCCCTACTGCTCATAAAAGTTAATACAGTGGATAGTTTTTGCGGGACTTCGGCTGCTGTAGCTGGAAACTGCACCTGAGTCCCTACACCAGCAACGAGTCTACTCGTAATTTGATCCGGCTTGGCCGCATTCGTGGTCTGAGTTAATCTGGTATATACGATTATCGAGGCTAAAAGTCCTGCTAGAATCAGGGCTATGTTAACTTTGAGCCCAAGTCTTGAGTTCAAAACTCTAATCGCGCCCATTTTCATCCCTACCTTTGTTTGAGGCTTTACAGCACCGTATTCCGAAGCATTATCCAATCAAGTTATCTTCTATGAAAGTGACAAAAGCTAACCCAATGGCCCAGAGCCATCTTAATTCTGTTTGCAACCGATGCCCGTATTTACCGTCACTATCCAGACAGGAACAACCGGATTGTTTCCTCGTAACCCAGCTACTAATAATCGTGAGCGATGCTATTCTCGCACTAATAATTTGTCAAGAAAAAAATTTGGCATTGGAACGCCAGGCTACCCGAGCATGGAATCCTTTTACCGCCCTTTACTACAAAGCCCGTGGCATTCCTTGGGGAATGAAGAGAGATGAGTCAGATATCATGACCTGCTATCTTGGAGTGAGTTTTTTTCCGCAACGCTCGACAAGAAACGCATTTGGTCTGTCTGGCGGTTTGGTTTCGCTGTGGTGCGCTTCGAGTTCTTTGGCGGCCGTGGTTATCGTCGTCAATGTCGGTTGCGGTGTAGCACAAAGCCATATTGTTTCGGGCGCGCAGATGAGAATTCCTTTCTGCGAGAAAAGATTTTCCAAAGAAAGTTCGGCAAGTGGTTGACATAATCCCTCTGCCGCGTATAATCGAGTTTTGCCTTTGATGGCCGAAAGCCAACAAACGATCTTTGAAAACTAGATAGAGCGTATAACGAACCAGACGTTCTGAAGAGTTTCGAGCAGAAGTGACCAAGAGTAAAAGGTCATCTTCGAGGAAGCTCGAAGGTGGCCAGGATTTAACTGAGAGTTTGATCCTGGCTCAGAATCAACGCTGGCGGCGTGCCTAACAC
>JBBPIE010000015.1:0-141329 GCA_038040485.1 Candidatus Onstottus arcticum | reverse complement strand
GGTAGTTCAAGGCGGTGGCCAGTGATCAAAAGATAGAGAATGGAGGATAGAGGATGGAGGATGGAGGATAGAAGGTCGAGGATAGAGGATAGAAGATCGAGGATCGAGATTCGAAGGGGGCTTAGCTCGTTCAACCACTTTCGATCCTCTATCCTCCATCCTCTATCCTCTATCCTCGACCTTCAACCGGCGCTCTCCCGCCACCAACCTTCGGAGGAATCGGCCGGTGTGGGACTGCTTGCAAGCGGCGATCGTTCGGGGAGGGCCTTCCACAACAACGCGGCCGCCCTCTTCGCCGCCTTCCGGACCGAGGTCGATGATCCAGTCCGCGCTCTTGATGACGTCGAGATTGTGCTCAATTATGATGATCGAACCGCCCACTTCGATCAATTGCCTGAATGCCGCAAGCAAGCGGTTGATGTCATCAAAATGAAGCCCGGTTGTCGGTTCGTCGAAGATGTAAAGCGTCCGTTCGCTGCTTCGCTTTGATAGGTAAGCCGCAAGCTTTACCCGTTGAGCCTCGCCGCCGGAAAGCGTCGTCGCCGATTGCCCGAGCTTCAGGTAGCCAAGCCCTACATCGTCCAGCACGCGAAGCCTCGATGCGATGCGGTTCACTCCGGCGAAAAACACCAGCGCTTCACGCACCGTCATGCTCAGCACATCGTGAATCGAGCGGCCCTTGTACCTTACTTCCAGCAGCCCCGGCTTGAAGCGCATTCCCTTGCACTCCTCGCAGGTCAACTCGACGTCGGCGAGGAATTGCATTTCCTTGATCTCGACGCCGTTTCCTTCGCAGCGTTCGCACCGGCCGCCGGGAACGTTGAAGCTGAAATACGACGGATCCCAACCGTGGGCCTGCGCCTCGCGCGTGGAAGCAAACAGCTCCCGTATTGCGTCGTACACCTTGATATATGTCACCGGGTTGGAGCGCGGCGTGCGGCCGATCGGAGACTGGTCAACCAAAACCACATCATCTATGAACTGAGTACCCTCGAGCTTCGCGAACGAACCGACCGGGCCGGTCCACTCGCCGCGCTGTTTCTTGATGCCGGCGTAGAGAATGTCGTGCACAAGCGTTGACTTGCCCGAGCCCGACACGCCGGTGATGCAACACGTCATACCAAGCGGGATCGTTACATCGATACCCTTGAGGTTGTGCTGGCTTGCGCCGCGAATGGCGAGCGCGCGAGTGCTGAGCAGCTTGCGAGTCTTGGGCGGCTTGATCTCGATTTCGCCGCGCAGATACTTGCCGGTCAACGAACTGCTGCTCTCCAGCAGGGCCTTTGGCGTTCCGGCAAAGACGATTTCGCCGCCGAGTTCGCCTGCGCCAGGCCCTATGTCTATTATGTGGTCGGCTTGCATCATCATCTCAGGCTCGTGCTCGACTACCAGCACGGTGTTCCCGATGTCGCGAAGGTTCTTCAAGATCCTGATGAGCCGTTCATTGTCGCGCGGATGAAGTCCGATCGACGGCTCGTCCAGAACATAGATCGCTCCGACGAGCGAGGCTCCAAGGTTTGTCGCAAGCTGGATTCGTTGAGCTTCGCCACCAGAGAGAGTCGAAGCCAAACGGTCCAGCGTCAGGTACTGCAGACCGACGTCGATGAGAAACTTGAGCCGGCTGCCAATCTCGTGCAGCAGCCGGCCAGCGATTCCCATCGAAGCTTCGTCGAGCGCGATGGTGTCAAAGAACGAGGCTGCTTCCGCAGCGGTCATCGCGCAGATCTCGGGAAGGGTCTTGCCCGCTACGCGCACGAGCCGCGCTTCCAGCCGAAGCCGCGCGCCGCCGCACGCCGGGCACAACGTATAGCCTCGGTATTTCGAGAGAAACACTCGAACGTGCAGCTTGTACTTTTTGGTCTCAAGCCAATCGAAGAACCCCATCACCCCGTCGAATCCGTTGCGGCCCTGGACGATAGTTTTTTGCTGCTCTCGGCTGAGCGCGCGAAACGGAACGTCGGTCGGGATAGTCGATTGCTTTGAGAACTTGAGCAGCTCGCGCTGCGCCCACTCGTATTGAGGCTTGGTCCACGGCTCAATCGCGCCGCCGGCAAGGCTCAGCTCGCGATTGGGAATGACCAGACCCATGTCGAGGCCGATTGTATTTCCAAAACCCTGACAGGTCGGACACGCGCCGAACGGGTTGTTAAAGCTGAACAGTTGCGGTTCGGGCGTGGCGTAGCGGATCGCGCAAGCCTTGCACTCGAAGCCCTCCGAGAACTTCAATCGAACGCGCGGCTCGTCGGCGGTCTCAATGATCGCCTGGCCGTGTCCCTCCTGATAGCAAACTTCGAGCGAGTCAACCAGCCGAGGTCTGATATCGGGCCGCGCGGCCAGGCGGTCTACCAGCACAAAAGTATCGTCGAAGTTGTCATCGCTGTAGCTGTCGGGCGTTGCAAGCTCGATTGTCCTGCCGTCCTTGTAAAGCCGTGTGAAGCCGCGCTGAAGCAGGCTCATCAGATGGGCTTTCATGCGCGTGTGCTGGCTCGTCTGCTTTGCGCCGCGCCTCTTCTGTTTTGGGTTCCCGTTCGCACCGGCCTCGACCTCCTCCATACCCGCCGAAGCGGAAAACATCACGTAGAAGCGCGCCCCGTCGGAAAGCTTCAACACTTCCTCTGCGACCGAGTCGGGGGTGTCGCGATGGACCCGCTTGCCGCAGTTGCTGCAAAAGGTGCTGCCTATTCGGGCGAACAGCAGCCGGAGATAATCGTAGATCTCGGTTTGAGTCGCGACGGTCGAGCGCGGGTTGCGAGTCGCGTTCTTTTGTCGAATCGAGATGGCCGGGCAGATCCCGACGACCTCGTCGACGTCGGGCTTATCCATTCGTTCGAGGAACTGCCGTGCGTAAGCGGACAAGCTCTCGACGTAGCGGCGTTGGCCTTCGGCGTAGACGGTATCGAAGGCAAGGCTTGATTTGCCTGAGCCGCTCACCCCGGTCACCACCGTAAGCTTCCCGAGGGGGATATCGAAGCTGATGTTCTTGAGGTTGTGAACGCGCGCGCCACGAACGCGTATTGCTTCTTCGGACATTAGCACCTTGCTCGGTATTCGTTCTATGAGTCGCATGAGAGCTATCACGCTCTTGTGCGAACCCTAGATACTAACATCCGGGGACGAGTCACATCAATTTCGATGGGAAAGACTGGGCTTTGGCAGTCGTCACTATCAGAGGTATCCGGTTCGGTGGGGTCTCGGAATTCAAGGGATTCACTAGCTATTCGGTCTCAGCGAAAATAAGAGTCTACGAAGACTCCGCAAAGCATGCGGTTCTTTTTTCGGTCAAGCTCGCTGATTCCGACAAACCTGCTCCTATGAGCCTTCACGCCAACAGAAGCGCCTTCGCCTGTTGTAGCCGCTTATTCGTTACGAGGCGGGCTGCGTTTCTTCAGCAGCAATCCGTTCTCGAACAGATTTAGTCGCCGATCAGCACACCGTCGCCAACCAAAACACCGTCGCCGACTAAGACACCGTCTTGAACAAGCTTCACGTCGCCGATCAACACTCCATTGGAAAAAAGATTTCTGATCGTCATGGCTTCTCCTTTTATTATCAAGCAAGTTGCTTCTTATTCGTTAATAGCCGAGCAGCGTTCCTTCAACGGAATTCCGCCTTCGAACAAGTCTCAGTCCGCGATTAGCACGCCGTCGGCAATCAGCACACCGTCGCCGACCAAAACACCGTCGCCGACTAAGACACCGTCTTGAACAAGCTTCACGTCGCCAATCAACACTCCATTGGTAAAAAGATTTCTGATAGTCATGGCATCTCCTTTGTGGTTTAGCAGTCTGATTGTTAGTGGGTTGCTTCGGCTTTTATTCGCCTCAGCCCTCGAACAGCCTCAGTCGCCGAGTAGCACGCCGTCGGCAATCAACACGCCGTCGCCGACCAAAACTCCGTCGCCGACTAAGACACCGTCTTGAACCAGCTTCACGTCGCCAATCAACACTCCATTGGAAGAAAGATTTCTGATCGTCATGACATCTCCTTTGTCGTTTAGCAGTCTGATTGTTAGTGGGTTGCTTTGGCTTTTATTCGCCTCAGCGCTTCCGCCCGTCTAGCGAGCTTGTGGGATGATGCTAGTGCCACACTCGAGCCGAGTCAAGCTGGCGCGCCTTGGCGGTCAGTGTGGACTTCGCGCTGATCGTGAAAGTAGACGCGTGCTTGCGCATCGACGCGGGAAGGCGGGGGGACGGGATAGAAATCTTGGCGGCAATGCTGACGATGTAGCACAGACTTTAGTCTGTGCCCGTCATCGGTGCGCGACGGGCGGCCGGAGGTGTACTTGCAGTCTATGATGGCTTCAATGGGTGAGTTCGTATTCCAAGACCGAGTCCGCCAATCCCATCCGGGAGGCGTCGTCGTCGGTACGGGGCGGCATTCGTTTTTCCCACACCTCCGTTGCTGATACCGCCGACAGCGCGCTTGCCATCAGTTTTACTGCTTCACACAGTAGCCGTTGTTGGCCGGGCGTGTACTCATCCAGCTCGGATGAATAGATCGATACGGCCCCGTACACCGTTGAATCTTTGATGATCGGAAACGCTGCGAGCGTACGGTAGCCGGGGGCGTGCCCGGCAAGCGAAGGTGGCAAATCGAGCTTGGGATCAGCGTTGCAAAACGGCTTGCGATTGGCGAGCACCCACCCTGTTACGCCTTCGCCTGACGTGATAATGCGTCCCTTCAGGAACATCCAGTGTTGTCCCGTAGCGTTCACGACGACGTTCTGACCGGTCTTCGAATCGACGAGCGTTATAGCGCACATACAATGAGGCACGACCGCGTTGAGTTTCTCGGTGAACGCGGCGGCGACCTGATCCGTGCTGCCCGCGCCGATCACCGCCTGTGCCAGATCGCACATTGCCGCCAACTCATCGCCGGCCACCTCCGGCTCGCCGGCTTTATCCGTATGTTCATCCTCCGCAAGCCCAGCCGCCGGAACGACGCGTCGCGCAGCTTCAGAGAGTCGTTCGGTGGGTTCGATCCCGAACGTCGGCAGGGGCGAGCCGCGATTCGCACGGATCTCATTTTCGAACTCCTGCAGGTGCGCAATGAAAGTACCGACCACGCTCGGATCGTATTGTGTACCGCTTCCTCGGAGGATCAGGTCGATAGCTTCCTCCCGCGTCATGCCCTTGCGATACTGGCGGTCCTCGCGCACCGCGTCGAAGCAATCGACGACCGTTAGTATTCGAGCGGTCAAAGGTATGTCTTCGCCGCTCAAGCCATCGGGATACCCTTTGCCGTCCCAGCGCTCGTGATGATGCCGCACGACAGGGACGATCGGGTAGGGGAACTCGACACGGCTGAGGATCTGCGCCCCCGCGAGCGTATGAAGCTTCATCTTCTCGAACTCGGCAGCGGTCAGCTTGCCCGGTTTGTTTAGTATGTAGTCTGGCACAGCGATCTTGCCTATGTCGTGAAGCAGCGCGCCTGCCCTCAATGCCTCGACTTCGGCGGGCAAGCATCCGAGGATGCGCGCGACACCCGCGGCGTAAATCTGCACGCGCAGCACGTGCTCGTGCGTCACTTCGTCTTTGGCGTTGATTGCCACGGCGAGCGCTTCGATGGTTTCTCTGTGGGCCTTATCCATCACGGCGATGCGTTTTTGAATCCCGTTGCGATACTGGCGATGCGCCAGATAGATGGTAAGCAAAATGGGCCCGCCCGTGACCGCCACTATCAACATATCGAACTGGAGGGCGAGGTACATGAGGCTGGCGGCGGTGCTTGTGGGCAAGAACATCGGGGCGGCCCAGAGAAAGTCTTTCCAGCCCTGAAGGATAGAGTTGCCGTGGCGAATCGCAATCAGCGTGGATATCAAAACCATGTTAACGGCGAACTGAACGAGGCCTGCCAGAAACAGGGCTACTGCCGCAGCAAGAAAGGTATGACTACTGCCTCTGTCCGTCTCGCCGAACCCGTAATGCAGCACGAAGGTCAATAAGCCCGAAGCCGCCGCAGCGCCGAGCGACATCATCGCGGACGAATAAAAGAACATGGAAAGCCGTCCGTCGTTGCGGCGCGATGAGGTGAAGCCCTCTATGCCGGCTATGAAGATTGCCGGAGCGGGCCCGTGCCAGCAGGCGACAAGCAGCACTATGGCGTCGGCGAGCGTGAAAGTAATCGTCTCTTGCGTAAACCGCAACCCCGACGGCAACCGGAAGCGCTGCGGGAATGCCCCAACCATTACGGTCAACGGCGCAAGCGCGAGCACCGTCAACAGATCCCTGAGGGTGTATCTTGTAACCAGCCCTGCCCCCGCCATCACCCAGAGAGCGATACCCGCAGTTGTGACAGCCGTTTGATATGCCCGACGAGCTTTCTTGTTGGTCACCCCTTTTGCCATCGTCCGTACCCTTTGCCTTCTCTTAACTCTTCCAGCCCAGGAAGATCGTGTCGTACTGACCGGCGCGCGCGTAGCCGGCTCTATGATAAAAAGCCTGCGCCCGATGGTTTTGCTCATTGACGAAGAGGCATAGGGACCTGGTTCGCTCCAGGAGAATTCCTCCTAGTTGCGAGAGACCGCGTAAACCGTAGCCTTTGCCGCGTTCTTCGGGACTGACGTAGACGCCTTCCAGATATATGCACTCCGGCGTGTCAGAGATGATGTCTGCATTGAATATCAATCGTCCATCCTCCATCCACACCCACACGCGGTCCTGCTCGATGCGGCGCAGCCAGCGCTCCCGGTAACCATCCGGATCAACATCCAACGGATTGACGCCGCTCTCTTCCGCAATCATCGCTCCATAAACGGGCAACAGCGCCGGAAGATCATCGGCCGTGGCCAGGCACAAACCGCGGACCTTTTCATATCCTTCAAGCGGAAATTTCTGCTCGAACAATATCTCGCGGCAAACCCGGTGCGGTTTATGCTCGTCCCGCGCAAAATGATTCCAAAACAGCTCCACCTTTTCCTGTTCGCCCAGGATCATATAAGCGAGCGGGCAGCCTCTCGCGAAGCGCGCAAACGCCGCCAATGCGGCATCGCTGCGCGTTTCGACAAGAGTGGCGTGGCCGATCAGGGCGACCCCTTCGAGCCGTCCTTCAAGGTTACGACAACCATAGAAGGTGCCGCGATTCAACTCGCTCACCACACCGTTATCGCGTATGCAGCCGCTCATAAAAACAGTGTGGACGGGGCGGGCGGCCAGAAAGGCCAGCGCTTCGGCCTCGTGCTCGCCGGCCAGGGGATGGATCGTCAGCGGTTCTTCTACCGCCCCATCCCATTCCTGTGCACTCGCAGCGAAGTTTTGTTGGTCAGCCGATAAGGACATCACATTTCTCCCAGGCTTCGTTTATCAGTGGTCCGATTGAGGGGGTGCAGAGGCGCAAACATCAATCACGCGCGCCTCTGCGATTTGCGCAGGAGGCCAATTATCAATCCGGCGGCATACCAGGCCCGTCATCGCCACCTAGCATTGCCTCGTTGGATTGAGAAACCACATCGCTCAGCAGCATTCCGTCGCTCAACAGGTAGCCGTCACTCAACAACATCCCGTCGCTCAACAGCATCCCGTCGCTCAACAGCATCCCGTCGCTCAACAGCATGCCGCTTGCCATGAAGGGGTAGCCGTCGCTCAACAGCATGCCACTGCTGATCAGGACGTTATTGCCCACCAGAATGCCGATCGTCAGCTTGGTGATATCGCTCAACAGCATGCCGTTGCTCAGCAACATACCGTCACTCAGCAGCATGCCTGTGCCGTAGACCTTCTGGTACTTATTGATGAGCTCAGTGCCTGTAACATAGCCGTAGTTTAGGATCAGGCCCTGGCCCCACGGAAAACTCTGACCGGCAATCGTCGTCTGAGGCGTTGGAGGCGTGTTTGTGGTCAGCAAAGGATAGCCGAGCAGGGTATAGTTCGTTAGATTAGTTCGTACGAGCTTGGCCAGCCGCACCGCGCCTTCTATATTCAGTTGCCCCGCGCCTTGCTCGAACATGTTATAGCCGGCTATCGGCTGCGCCGTGTACATCAAGATCGCTTTGACAAGGTTAGGAGTGAGGCTCGGATTGGCTTGCAGCAAGAGGGCCGCTGCCCCCGCCACGATGGGCGTCGCCATCGAAGTCCCGCTCAACATCATCATGTCCTTCTCGTCGTCATATATGGCCGGGTTATCCAATTCCGGGTGAGCCTCGATGAGTTCGTTGTTTTCCGCCTGGGCCGCGAACAGCTTGTTGCCGGGCGCGACAAGATCTGGCTTGATCAGGTTGTCGTAGTGCTTGACGCCGAGCGCATCCGTCGAATAGCTGCGCGTAGGTCCACGCGAACTGTAGGTGGCTATGGCGTCGTCGCTGCGAACGTCCGTTCCATACGAGTTCGTTGCGCCTACAGTGATTGCCGAAGGCTCGTTGCCGGGCGAGTGTATCCAACCGTATGTCTTTTGTCCGCTGCTGTCCTTGCCGTTGTTTCCGGCGGCGGCCACCACAACGACTCCCGCGTCAACCAGGCGACGAACGGCGCGGCACATAGGGTCATTTACATAGGAGTCAACCGCCAGCCCGCCGAAGCTCATGTTGACGACGCGGATGTTGTAAGCCGTGCGATTGGCCAATACCCAATCAAGGGCGGCCAGCGCCCACGAGATGTTCCCTCTACCGTGTGAGTCGAGCACCTGAAGGTTGATAAGTTTTGCGCCGGGAGCAATGCCTTTGAAGGAAGACGAAATGCCATCGGTACCGCCTGCGGCAAGTCCGGCGACGTGTGTGCCGTGCCCGTAATCATCATCCGTAGGATGTCCCAGGCCGGTGAAGTCTCTGCTTGTGGAGATGCGGCTATCAAATGATCTGTGATCGCGGAAGATTCCTGAATCGAGGACGGCTATGCCTATGTTCGCGCCGGTGACACCGCTATTTCCAGACTGCTGCCGCATGGCTGCCGCGCCGGTCGTGTTCTCGACGTGACCAAGCATTTGAATGTCTCGGTCTAAGGAGACGTAATACACCTCCTTGGACCTGGCCAGTTGCTTAATCATGCTCAAAGGCATCTCGATCAGTCTGGCGTTGAGATTCAGGTAGCGACCTTTCTCGACAACATCTGCACTCGACAAGAGATTACTGAGCGCGAGGGTCGGCTGCTGCTTGAGCTGGACGACGGCCCTCACCGCTTTTTCTTTGCCGGCAAGCGTGCTGAAATCCTTCCTGCCACCCGTATCCTCTAACTGCGCGCGAAGGTCGGGAGAAATCTTGTCTCCTTGCGTCCAGTCTTCGCTCGACAGGTCAGCGGATTGATCGTCAGCGTCAATTCTAGCGAATCGAGGTGAGCCGCGATCCGATTGTGTATCTGCTTTGCCGCTTAGCAGAGTGCTGTCGCACAGGCAGCCCAGAAGCGAAAACACCGTGAACCACGCTATGACCGGGGAACGTCTTATCCCATTCATAAGACCTCCAGAATTCATCAAACAAACTTCTGAACCCCAATCTTCGGTTCAGAACCACACGCGCAACAGCGCAATTCCCGAACCGTACGGATCTCGCTGTGTAAGTGAAGGAGTCGTTCGTATTAAGACTATGCAACCCGGTTGGGGTAGAAGAGCAGAGTGACCGGGATACTTCTACAATCGTGGAGGAGTTGCGTCATCTTGACGGATCGCAAAGGTTCGAAATGGGAAGGGACCAAGAAAGCGGGTGCCCGTGTTAGATCAAAGTAGTACAAGACTTCGATTCACGTTGCGCGAGTCCGGCGTTTCCGACTAGACTCCTCGCGCTCAGTTTGAGCAAGAGCCAGAACGAGCCTCACCAGCGAACGAATGCTCACTAACAACGAGACTGTTCGCGTTTGATTCAAGGATAAACGATGCCCCTCGCCCTGATTGCGCTACTTCTCACCCCAACAACCACGGCCCTTCTCGCCGCGCTGGCTTTTTTGATTGTTGTAGTCGCTGTGTTTGTTTTCACCTTTCTGCGTGCGCGCTCGCGGAAACGGAAAGACGAGGCTCGGGTCAGCGAAGAGCTCGCAGCGATGGAGCGACAATCCGAGTTCAGTTCGGCTGTCGATCAGACGCCTTACTCCAGAACAGCCGGCGAAGCGGCGAAAGATCTTGCCGCCGTCTTACAGGATCATCTTTGGTTGCCCGTGCTCGCTGTCTACGCCGGACGCGAGGGCGACGCGACGCTCGTCAACACTCTTCAAAAGGCCGGCACTCTGACCGGCGCGACCGACGAGGCACATGTTCCACCGGCCGTGCAGTCCTCGCTGGCAAGGCTCTATTCACGGCCTGCGATGGCGCCGCTGGACACCATCGTTTCCACTGACTACGGAACGTCTCCAGATTCTGCCAATGCCGCTGCTTCGCAGGAACCTGCTGAGTACGGAGTCGCATCCTTGGAGCCCGCGACAGAGGACGCGGCTGAAATCGAGCATCAAGTCGAGCCTTCCGAACATCGAGACGCCCCGCAACGGCAATCGACCACTCAATCAACCCATCGTGCACCCCGATCTGACGTCTTGATCTTACCGTGGAGAGGGCCTCTCGACTGGACGGGGCTGATCGTGACCGGTCCTCAACCGGGCGTCACGCTCGAGATGCTTGAAGGTTATCGTGCGCCCATTGCCCGCTTGACCGACAGACTCGCGGCGGCGCTCGAGATCGAATCTGAAAGTGAAAAGCTTCTGACGTTGGACGAGCGCGTCTCGCGAGTGGTCGAGTTCTCAAGCTCTTTGATTTCTTGTTTGGACGAGCCGGCGCCGCTGGTCGCCATAGCACACGAGGTCGCGCGATTGGTTGGTGCGGACAGCGCCGCTCTTTGGCGACTGGGGCCGGACTCGCCGATGATTCGAATGGTCGCTTCGTACGGTCTGCGGTCGGCGGAGTTCTTGCCGTTGCCCCTCGGCCAGGGTCTTGCCGGAACTGTAGCAGCGAGCGGCGAGTTGCTTGCGCTCGAGAACGCGCCATCGGATCCGCGGTGCATCTTTCCGCGTGAGGCTCGCGAGAGCGGCATCGCGTCGTATCTGGGCGCCGCAGTCAAATCAGACGGCACGGTGATAGCTGTGATCGAAGCTCACACCGCAAGTCCGCATGCCTGGCAGCACGATCAGCGCCGGTCTCTCGAAGCAGCAGCGGCAATCATCGCCCAGCTTGTAAAGACCACTGACGCGCGGGGAGACCGGCTCAAAGTCGAAAGCGCGTACCTGGGTCTGTCTGAGGCGCTCCAACGATTGCGCTCGCGCGACGAGGTTCTGGAAGCGGCGGCCGAGGTGCTCGGGCACGCACTCGGGATCTCGCGCGCGGTGATCGTGGAACTCGGAGACGAAGGAACAGTCCGGCCGGTGAGACATGAGTATAGGCTTGAGTCGGTGAACTCGGCTCTGGGGGTCGTTTTCGGGCCAAGCCTTGCTGAACGTGTTAACGCAGCGGGCAGCGAACCGGTCGCAATCGGCGACTCGCGAGAAGAGCCGCTGGGGGGAGCCGAGGCGTCGGCCGAACTCAAGATCCTTTCGGAGCTCGCCCTGCCTGTCAGGGTGGAAGGTGCAACTTGTGCGATCGTCTATCTTCACCAATCGGACAGGCTGAGGGAATGGCAGGCCGACGAAATCGAGTTCGCTGACCGCGTGGCGCGGCAGTTGGGGCTCTCGCTTTCGAACGTACGGGCCCTCGAAGCAGCAAGCGCCGAAGCGATTGCTGCCCGTCAAGAGACGGGCCAGGCGCGAGAGACTGCGGCCGGGGCAGAGACGCTGATCAAGCGCGTCGATCATCTTGAGCGCGAGGTTACGTTGGCGCGAACCGCGGAGAACCAGACACAAACGATGCTCGCTCATGCGTCGGGCCTTGAAGCCAAAGCTCGCGCAGATGCCGACGCCGCTCGCCGCGCCGAGGCTGAAGCCAGACGTGAAGCTCAGCGGCTGGCGGCTGAATTAGTGCGCGTGCAGAACTCCTCGCAACAGCTTCTCGAAATCAACCGCCTCAAGAGCGAGTTCATCGTCAACGCCGGTCGCGAAATAGACGCATCACTTCAGTCTGTGTTGGGTCTGGCAGAAATGCTGGAGCAAGGTTCGTACGGACGACTTGGTCCGGAGCAACTCGAGGCCGTGCGAAGCATTTACAACTGGGGCCGCCGCGTAAAAAGCGATGTAGACTGGCTGATAGAGTATGGTTCAGCTCGTTCCAGAAGACTCGAGCAGAGCGCCGAATCGACCGGCGCCGTAACTCCAGAGCAGTGATTCGGGATTTGCGAATCATAAGCGTCGGAAGAACCACGGGTCACGCTCCTCTTACTCTCCTCCTTGTCTCCTTTCATTCACAATGATGTGCTTTGCTGAACGAGATCGGTCATCTCAGCGGCGGCGCTTTCCGCTTTCGGGGAAGTGATTCAGCGACGGTGGCCAAAACCGCTCGCAGACGGGAATGGCCTGGCTCTTGCCGAACGTGTGTCTGCCCAGTTCTGCCCGTAGTTGCCTGGTGAGGGTCTTCCCTCGGGACTCGTCCGGTTGTTTTTGACTCTCGCGATGGAAGGCTAATGAACTCTGTGATCGCATCTGTACAGTTTGCACCTGAGCAAGTTCATATCCTGAAGGCATCAATGAAGGTTCCAAGACCAGAGGGTGAATCCGCAAGAATCGAAGCACTCGCCAGCTATGAGGACTTCAAGGCAGTCCAAACTGACTTGCTTGAAGGGCTCACTCAAGCGGCGGCGAGTGTGTGTGCCGCGCCCATTGCCAGTCTTAGTCTTGTCGGGTCGACTCGGGTGCGGCACAGGATCAGAGTCGGCCTCTTGCTGGAAGAGCGCCCGCGAGAAGGCTCTTTCGCGGCCTGGGCGATACTGGAGCCCGGCGTCCTGGTCGTCCCCGACGCATCGACGGACACCAGGTTCAGCGACTTCGTGGGGCAAACGGATGGCAGGCGTTTCTATGCGGGCGCGCCACTGGTGACCTCGGATGGTCACGCGATTGGGGTACTGGAGGTAATGGACCTCGAGCCGCGCGAACTGGATGCGGCTCAAGCTGGGGCGCTGGCGGCACTCGCTCGCGCAATCATTGCGCATCTCGAGCTTTGGCATAAATCACGAGACCTCGAAAAAACGGCGCGCGAGCGGGACCATGCGTTGGAATCACTAAAGGCCAGCGAGGAACGCTACGCGCTTGTTGTGCGCAGCGCCAACGACGGGCTATGGGACTGGGACCTCGAAACCAACGAGATGCACTTCTGTCCGCGATGGAAGGGGATGCTCGGCTACGAGGAAAACGAGATCTTAGGGCGGCCCGACGAATGGTTTTCGAGAGTTCACCCCGACGACATCGAGGGGGTCCAGGCTGAGCTGACCTCTCACCTGATGGGTTTGAGCCCACACTTTCAGAAGGAGCATCGAGTACGCGATCGCGACGGCGGCTATCGGTGGATGCTTAGCCGCGGGCTCGCCGTGTGGGACGCCAGCAGACACGTTTATCGAATGTCGGGGTCGGTTACCGATGTAACTGATCAGAAGGAGACCGAGAAGCAGCTTCTTCACAATGCGTTTCACGACGTGCTGACCGGGTTGCCAAATAGGGCGCTTTTTATGGATCGGCTCAAACGCTCGATGAATCGTGGGACGACCCGGGACGATTACTTGTTCGCGGTCCTGTTTCTGGATGTCGATCGCTTCAAGGTCGTGAACGACAGTCTGGGTCATCAGATTGGGGACCAGCTCCTGATCGCGATGGCTCGAAGGCTTGAAGGCTGTCTGCGGCCGGGTGACATGGTCGCGCGGCTTGGGGGCGACGAGTTCGCAATCATCGTGGACCACATCACCCACGTAAACGACGCGACGCAGGCAGCGCAACGAATTCAAGAGGAGCTCGCGACGCCGTTTACGTTGAGCGGCCATGAAGTGTTCGCCGCCGCGAGCATCGGAATAGCGCTGAATCTGACTCCGTGCGAACTGCCCGAGGATATTCTTCGCAACGCCGATACGGCAATGTATCGCGCGAAGGACAGGGGCCGCGCGTGCTACGAGCTATTCGAGAAGGGCATGCACGCGCGAGCTGTGGCGCTGTTGCAGCTTGAGACCGACTTGCGCCGCGCGCTCATCCGCGATGAGTTCAGGCTGCACTATCAGCCGATCATCTCGATCGAGACGTGGCGGATAAGCGGCTTCGAGGCGCTGCTTCGCTGGCAGCACCCCGAGCACGGCATCATGTCGCCGCTCACATTCATTCCGCTGGCGGAAGAAACCGGGTTGATCATTCCAATCGGGCAATGGGTCTTGCGGGAGGCCTGCCGTCAGGTGCGTGAGTGGCAGGATCAGTTCCAGTCCGACCCGCCTCTGAGCATAAGCGTGAACCTGTCAGGCAAGCAGTTTCTGCAAGCCGACCTGATTGAGCGAATTGAAGAGATACTGGTCGAGACCGGGCTTCACGCAAGCAGCCTCGACATCGAAATAACCGAGAGCGCGATTATCGAGAACATCGACTCCGCGACGCTGATGCTCAGACAACTCAAGGCGCTCGGGGTCCGCTTGTCGCTGGACGACTTCGGCACCGGCTACTCCTCGCTGAGCTATCTGCACCGATTCCCGATCGACACGATCAAAATCGACCGCTCGTTTGTGTCGCGCATGAACTCGCCAAAGAACTCGGAGATCGTTCGGACCATTGTCACCCTGGCTGGGAACCTGGGGCTGAATGTGATCGCCGAGGGAGTCGAAACGCGCGAGCAGATAATTCATCTCACCGGGTTGAATTGCGATTTGGTGCAGGGCTACCTGTTGTCGAAGCCGATCGACGGCGCGGCAATGCGCGACTTGATCGAAGAGATTTACGAACGGGGTTTGGGCGCAGAACAAGGCGCAGCCTGAAGCCCCGGAACCCTCGCCACGAACACCTCGAATCCTCAGCAATCCGAACATCACGTCTTGAGTTTTGTCGCCGGAGATGGTTTGATGCAGTCTGGTTGTGCGGTCGAATCACCATTGGCGATCAATCTCTTCAGGGAGAGGAAGAACAGATGAAAAAGGCTACTTCAGTCGCGGCGTTGTTCCTGTTTTGTATGGCGGTCTCGGTTGGCGGCGCGTCCTCGAGTGGCGAAGCAAGCGTCGACAAAAGCGCGGCGACTTTCACAAAAGACGTCGCGCCGATACTTCAAAGGCGCTGCGCGGAATGCCACCACCAAGGCGGAATAGCACCGATGCCGCTGGTCACCTACGAGGACGCGAGGCCGTGGGCTCGTTCTATCAAAGAGAAAGTCGTCAAGCGCGAGATGCCTCCGTTTCACGCCGCGGGCCAGGTGGGGCGCTACATAAATGACCCGAGGCTGACAGACGCGGAGGTTGCCGTAGTGACGAAGTGGGTCGATGCCGGCGCGCCGAAGGGAAACGCGAAAGACATGCCGGCGGCGCGTATCTGGAAGAACGACTGGGTTAACGGCGAACCTGACTTGGTCGTCAAAGTGCAGCACCCGTACGCGCTCAAGCCAAGCGCCAAAGACCAGTATGTCTTCTTCTTTTTTGACTATGTGTTTCCCGAAGATACGTGGATCAAGGGCGTCGCTACCAAGCCCGGCAATCCGCGGGCAGTGCATCACGCCAACACGCACGTGGTTCCCCCGGGTGTGAAAGCCCCGCCGGAAGGCTTCGTCGCCGGCGACTTCGATCCGACCGCGCGCGGGACGATCATGCTTTCGGGTTGGGCGCCCGGAGTAGACTCGGTGATTCTGCCCGAAGGTACCGCGGTTAGAATTCCCAAAGGAATGCGGCTTGGCATTCAGGTTCACTACGCGCCCTCGGACCAAGAGCGGGTCGATCAGACCTCGGTTGGGATCTACTTTGCTGACGGAGTAGTGAAGAAGAATCTGCGAGTGTTGTTCGGCGACCGCAAGGACGTCGAGATTCCAGCCGGAGAAGCGAACTACTCGCTGGTTGCAAAGAAAACCTTCGACACCGACGGAGTGATCCGGTTCTTCCACGTGCACATGCACTTGCGCGGCAAATCCTACGCGATGAGGTTCACCTATCCCGATGGCCGGGTCGAAACGGTGCTTGAAGTTCCGCGTTACGACTTTAACTGGCAGCGGGTATACACGCTTGTCGAACCGATGCGCGTGCAAAAAGGAACGGCTGTCGAGTTCATCGGAACTTACGACAACAGTGTGGCTAACAAGTTCAATCCCGATCCTACAAAGATTGTGCGCTGGGGTGAGAAGACTACTGACGAAATGATGCAAGGGCGAATCTTCTGGGAAGCGGCGGACGAAAACTTGAATCTGGTAGTTAAGAAAGGCCGCGCCGTCCCGAGTCCTGAGTCTGCAAGCAAGAGCAAGTAAGCTCACGCTGGAGTTCGATATTTCTCAGAAGCACCGGCGTTCAACAACACCCTTCAACCATCGATCGAGGGGAACGCGGCGGGGGCTCAACCACTATTGCTTGCCGCGCCTTCGCCGGGCTTCCGCTTTTCAATCGGCTCATAGTCCCGAGCCTCGGAGCCCAAATAAATCTGTCTTGGACGCGCGATCTTCTGCTCGGGATCCAGCAGCATCTCTTCCCATTGCGCCAGCCAGCCTGAAGTCCTCGGGATCGCAAACAGCACCGGGAACATATCGACCGGGAACTTCATCGCTTGATAGATGATCCCCGAGTAAAAGTCCACGTTGGGATAGAGCTTGCGGCTGATGAAGTAGTCGTCTTCGAGCGCGATGCGTTCAAGCTCGAGGGCGATGTCGAGAACCGGGTTCTTGCCGGTCACCTCAAAGACTTCGTCGGCGACCTGCTTGATGATTTTCGCTCGCGGGTCGTAGTTCTTGTAGACCCGATGTCCGAAGCCCATCAGCCGAACGTCCCCAGTTTTTACTTTCTTTATGTAGTCCGGAATGTGGTCCTTCGAGCCAATCTCGTTGAGCATTCGCAGCACCGCTTCGTTGGCGCCGCCGTGCAGTGGGCCGTACAACGCCGCCGCTGCGCCGGCGATAGCCGAGAACGGATCGACGTGCGAACTGCCTATGCTGCGCATCGCGTTAGTGCTGCAGTTCTGTTCGTGGTCGGCGTGCAGGATGAAGAGCACGTCCAGCGCGTGTTCGAGGGCCGGGTTCGCGAAGAACTTACTCTCGGTCATCCTGGACATCATGCTCAGGAAGTTGCCGGCGTAGCTGAGGTCGTTGTCGGGGTAGACGTACGGCATCCCTATGCTGTGCCGATATGCGAATGCGGCGAGCGTAGGCATCTTCGCGATCAGCCGCTCGATCTGCTTTTTGCGCGCCTCCGCGTCGAAGATATGCTTTGCGTCCGGGTAGAAAGTCGATAGCGCGCCGACGGTTCCAACCAACATCCCCATCGGATGCGCGTCCCAATGAAACCCGTCCATGACCTTTTTTATGTTCTCGTGGATAAAGGTGTGATGAGTTATGTCGAAGCGCCACTCGTCGAGCTCGGCGGCGGTCGGAAGCTCGCCGTTCAACAGCAAGTAAGCTACCTCGAGGTAGCTGCTTTGCTCGGCAAGCTGCTCGATCGGGTATCCCCGATAGCGCAAGATGCCTTTGTCCCCGTCGATGTAGGTGATTCGGCTTTTGCACGAGGCGGTGTTCATGAAGGCCGGGTCATAGCTAACCAGCCCGGCGTCGTCATTCGAGGCCTTTATCTTCCGGAGGTCCGTTGCGTGAATCGCGCCTTCTTCGATTGGAAGCTCGTACTGTTTGCCAGTACGGTTGTCTGTCACGGTCAAGCTGTTCTTGCTCACGGTTCCCCTTCCTCCCTAAGTCATCTGGCGGCCGGCATGCGAGGCCGCTGCCTCTGCGCTTGCTCAGACTATCAAGCTGTCTGGCGGTCCGGCGACGCGCGCATACCTAAGATACTCCGGACGCCACATTTTCGCATCTACTCGGCGCGTAAGTTCTTCCGATGAAGCTTGCTCGGCAAGCCCCGCGCGCACGGCTTCCGAAGCGACAGTCAGCGCCACCTCGCGGGAAACTGTTCTAACATCATCGATGCTGGGGAACAGCGGTGCGCGGTTGTCAGCCAGCGCAGGCGAGAACTCACTCAATCTGTTAGCCGCGGCGACGAACATCTGCGTTGTTACCCGGCGAGCGCGCGACGCTATCACGCCCAATCCGACACCTGGGAAGATAAAAACGTTGTTGCACTGACCGATGCGGTAGACTTCGCCGCCAAAACTGACCGGCGCATATGGGCTTCCAGTTGCGACCATCGCGCGACCCGCCGTCCATTCGATCAGATCTTGAGGGGTCGCTTCGCTCTTGGAAGTAGGGTTCGATAGAGGAAAGATGATCGGCCGCTTCACAAAAGAGGCCATTTCTCGAACGATGTCCTCGGTGAACGCTCCGGGCTGGGCGGACGTACCAATAAGCGCAGTTGGACGCACGTTTCTTACAACATCTGCGAGCGTGATGTTGTCTGGATGATCGAGCTTCCATGCGCTCACTCGATCCATAGGCTGAGCGTATCTCCGTTTGATTGCATCCATAGCGGAACACCCCGTGTGAACGAGCCCCTTGCTGTCAACAAGCCAGATTGCCGACAGGGCTTCTTCCTGAGACAGACCGTCGGTCATCATCGCGGCTACGATCTGGTTGGCTATCCCGGTTGCCGCGGAACCCGCGCCCATCATCACGACCCGCTGCTCGTTGATCCGCGTGCCGGCCGCCTTCACCGCTGCCAGCAGACCAGCCAGTGTGACCGCTCCGGTTCCCTGAATGTCATCGTTGAACGTGCATAGCCGGTCGCGATACTTCTCGAGCAGCCGGGTGGCGTTGGCCTTGGAAAAGTCCTCCCATTGCAGGAGCACTCTCGGAGATCGGTTGATGACCGCCTCGACAAATGCTTCGATGAAATCGTCGTACTGCTGGCCGCGCACTCGCTCCTGGCGCAAGCCCAGATAAAGCGGATCGGCCAGGAGTTCTTTGTTGTTTGTGCCGATATCCAACACTATCGGAAGCGTGTTGGAGGGTGGAATGCCGGCGCACAATGAGTAGAGTGACAGCTTTCCGACCGGGATCCCCAGCCCGCCGACGCCCAGATCGCCAAGCCCCAAAATGCGCTCGCCGTCGGTCACTACTATCACATCGACGTCTCTGTTCGGCGCATTGTCGAGCAATTGCGGAATCTGATCGCGATCGTCATACGAGATGTAGACTCCGCGCGGCCGGCGGTAGCTACGGCTGTAGTAGCGACATCCCTCGCCAACCACCGGAGTGTAGATGATCGGTGTCATCTCGGAGATGTGCTCGGAGAGCAGCTTATAGAAGAGGGTCTCGTTGCGGTCTTGCAGGCTGATCAAGAAGATGAACCGCTCGAGATCAGTATGCTTGGACTGGTAGTTTCCATAAGTCCGCGCCAACTGCTCCTCGACAGTCGAAATGTGCGGGGGAAGCAGTCCCAGGAGGCCAAACTCGACCCGCTCTTCAACCGGAAATGCGGTCCCCTTGTTGAGCAGAGGATTGTCCAGTAGTGCGTGACCCGAGAGTGAAACGCTGAGGAACTCTCCAGGCTTCGTTCGATCTTCAATGGGTATGCCGGCTGATTTCATATGCCCCTCTGTTTTCTGGCAAGTTGAGAGCTTAACACTAAGAGAAAGTTTGCGCTTCGGCCAGCCTGCGGGTACGCGCAGCCGTCACCGAAGCATGTGATACCGGCCCACTTCGTTGAATCAGAGCCACCATGATGGGTTGATCCTCACCCTCGCGCGTCACACGAAGTTAGCGCCTTGAAGTATCGTCGGCAGCGTGACAAGCTACTCGTCCCATAATCAACCATGATCTACTAAACACACTTCTTTACGGAGGCTCATGTGATCGTATCGCGTCATCTACTCTCACCCTTCCGCATGATACTGGTTATTTCCGCGCTCGCGTTTTCCGCGGTGGCCCAGCCACAAAGCCCGGCTCTTTATCAGAAAATGCAATGGCGGTGTATCGGGCCGCATCGAGGGGGACGAACCGTTGGCGCGACGGGAGTGCCGGGGCAGCCTAACGTCTTCTACATCGGCGTCAACAACGGCGGCGTGTGGAAGACTAACGACTACGGCCGTATCTGGAAGCCGATCTTTGACGATCAACCAACCGGCTCGATCGGCGCGCTCTCTGTAGCTCCGTCCAATCCCGATGTCATCTACGTCGGCAGCGGTGAAGGCTTGCAGCGGCCCGACCTCTCGACCGGCGACGGCATATACAAATCCACCGACTCGGGCAAGACCTGGAAGCACCTGGGCCTGCGCGATGGACAACAGATCGCCGCGATCATCGTTGACCCGCGAGACCCGAATCGCTTGTTCGTAGCAGTGCTCGGCCATCCTTACGGCGCCAACGAAGAGCGCGGCGTGTTTCGCTCGACTGACGGCGGCGAGAGCTTCCAAAAAGTTCTCTACAAAGACGAGAACACTGGCGCGATTGCGCTGGCGTTTGATCCTTCGAATGCGCAGGTCGTCTACGCGGACTTGTGGTCCGCTCGCCAAGGCCCGTGGGAGAACGGTGCTTGGCAAGGCCCGGGAAGCGGCTTGTTCAAATCAACCGACGGTGGTTCGACCTGGCGGCAACTCACCAAAGGCCTTCCAACCTTTGAACAAGGCCTCGGACGGATCGGGTTCTGCATCGCTCCGAGCGACTCGAAGCGGATGTATGCCACGGTTGATGCGTCGCCGCAGCTCGGCGGCGTCTACCGCTCAGATGACGCAGGTGAGAGCTGGCGGCGTGTTAGCACCGACCCGCGCCCGTGGGGACGAGGCAGCGACTTTGCGGAAGTGAAGGTCGATCCGAGGAATCCCGACGTCGTCTACAGCGCGAACATCGTGACCTGGCGTTCAACGGATGGCGGACAGAACTTCGAGGCCTTCAGGGGCGCGCCCGGCGGCGACGACTATCACACTATGTGGATCAATCCCGAGAACGCGCAAATCATGTTGCTCGCGGCGGACCAGGGCGCGATCGTAACTGTGAATGGCGGCGAGACCTGGAGCTCCTGGTACAACCAGCCGACCGCGCAGTTCTATCACGTGATCACCGACAACCAGTTTCCGTACTGGGTCTACGGAGGACAACAGGAGAGCGGCTCGGTCGGGATTGCGAGTCGAGGCAACGCTGGGCAGATCACGTTTCGCGAGTGGCATCCGGTTGGAGTCGAAGAATATGGCTATGTCGCTCCGGATCCGCTCAACCCGAACATCATCTACGGCGGAAAGATCAGTCGCTTCGATAAGTCGACCGGGCAGGTTCAGAACATCGCTCCTGAAGCCGTTCGCAGCGGCAAGTATCGCTTTCTTCGCACTGCGCCTGTGATCTTCTCGCCGGTCGATCCGCGCGTGCTCTACTTCGCCGGCAATGTCCTGTTCAAGACGACGAGCGGCGGAAACAGTTGGGACATCATCAGCCCGGATCTCTCGCGTGAGCAGCCCGAGGTCCCAGAGAGCATCGGAGTGTTTAGAACGGCTGACTTGTCGAAGATGCCGCGGCGCGGAGTGATCTACACTGTCGCGCCTTCTTACAAGAACGTGAACACGATTTGGGCGGGTACCGATGACGGCTTGATTCACCTGACTCGGGACGGTGGGAAAAAGTGGACGAACGTGACACCGCCCGGAATAAGTTCGTGGAGCAAAGTCTCGATCATCGACGCGGGGCGGTTCGATGCGGAGACGGCTTATGCGGCGGTGAATCGGATCAGACTCGACGATCAGCGCCCGCACATCTATCGGACGCACGACGGAGGCAAGACCTGGAAGGAGATAGTGCGAGGCTTGCCCGACGAGCCGGTGAATGCAGTCCGCGAAGATCCGATCCGACGAGGGCTTTTGTTCTGCGGTACCGAGCGCGCCGTGTACGTTTCGTTCAACGACGGCGACGACTGGCAGCCGCTCAGGTTGAACATGCCCGCCAGTTCGATTCGCGATCTGGTGATTCACGACGACGACATTGTAGTTGGAACTCATGGGCGATCGTTTTGGATACTCGACGACATCACGCCGCTGCGCCAGATCAACGAGCAGGTAGCTTCTGCCGATGCGTTCTTTTTCAAACCGCAACAGGCTTATCGAGTGCGTTGGAACATGAACACCGACACCCCGCTTCCTCAAGAAGAGCCCTCGGGCAAGAACCCGCCCGACGGCGCGATCATCAATTATTATCTGAAGTCGCCCTCGACCGGTCCGCTAACGCTTGAAGTCTTCGACGGCGCGGGAAAGCTTGTGCGTCGATTATCGAGCGCCGATAAGCCTGAGCTGATTGAGGCTATCGGGAAGGAAGTCAACATCCCCACTTACTGGATTCGTCCGACGCAGATGCTCTCGGGTGAAGCAGGGATGCAACGTTTCGTGTGGGACCTGCACTATCCGCCGCCCGAGGGACAACGCCCCGAGTATCCGATAGCCGCGATCTACGGCGACACGGTTCGTCATCCACTTGGCCCGTGGGTCTTGCCGGGCAGTTACACCGTGAAGCTAACCGTTGATGGCCGGAGCTTCAGCCAGCCACTGAACGTAAAGATCGACCCGCGAGTGAAGACTCCGGCGGAAGGTTTAGCTCAGCAGCACGCGATTGCGATGCGATGTTATGACGGGATGAAGCAGGCTCGCGAGGCGATCGAGCAGGTTCGCAAGCTTAGAACACAACTCAGGAGCTTGCGGGATCGAGCAGGCCAGGGCGCGCTTGCGGATGCGATCACGGCGCTCGAAACAAAAGCCGCTGCGCTTGAAGGAGCGAGCGGCGGTTTCCGTGGAGGCGGCGGCGGATCGAGCGAGCCGAGCCTCTCGCAAGTAAGCGGAGACCTTCTAGGACTCATGAGATTAGTCGAAGGCGCGGACGTGACGCCAACGACTCAGGCCGTCGCCGCTTCCGAGCAACTGCAGCAGACTCTTTCTGGGCTGTTGTCGCGCTGGCGCGAGCTGAAAGACAAGGATGTGAAGGCGCTCAATGAGCAATTAGCCAAGGCGGGCCTTCCAGGACTCACGAACTGAATTGACGTTTATGCTAGCTCCCAAGGCTTCGGTTCTTGGCCCCAGAGATCCCTGCTGCCGTGGATGACCGCGAGCACATCGATCCGCTCTCCAACGATTCGATAGATAATGCGATAGCTGCGATAGAGTATTTCTCTGATATCCTCGCCCTGCGCCTCGAATACGATCCGGCCAAGCATCGGAAAAGTCGTCAGTCGCTCGGTGCGTGTGACAATGCTCGCGATGAAATCAGCGGCGTGAAAGTCCGAGTCAGCGGCGATGTAGTCGCGCAAGTCGCGCAGATCCTGTATGGCGGGTTCGGTCCAGAAGAGCTTCATTCAACTGAGAATATCCTCTTTACTTCTTCGTGCGGGACGACGCGCCCTTCATCGGACGCCTTGATACCCAACTCGATTTTCTTCTTTACATACATCTCGTACATGATGTCATCCCAGCTAGCCTCGTCCGGCAGCCCGGTTATCAGGTTGATCGCTTCTTCTTTTGTGGTACTCATACGATATCCCTCAAGCTCCGAGTTGCGTGCTCGCATTATACACAATGCTGTCTAACAAACGAACGCGTCTGCCCGCCGTTTTGGTGTTCAGAAACTAGGCTCCGAAGCGAGCGTTTTGCTTCGACTTGTTGGAGCAGCAAGCGCCGCGAGCCAGGCTCAACACGATTTCCTTGGAGTAGATTTCTACGAACGTACTGGAGAAGACCGAACTAATTGTCACGCGTCAAACCGTCATCTCCGGATCGGGCGTGTGGCCCGGTAGCTCGCGCATCTCGCGGGAATGACGGCGGGCGGCGAAGCCTTCGCGGATGATCTTGAAAATCGTGCGACGGTTTTGAGCAATCACCTTTGTCCATTCCCACTTGCCCATCTGCGGAAAGTAGATTCCGCGAAAGCATAAGCGCGCAATTAGGATATTCACGCGATGACCGACCGGTTTGTCGCTTATCGCGTCAACGGCTGCGCCGATCGCCTCGGGGCTGTATGAGCTTGCCCATGCGTGAAGCACCTCGGCGTGAGTCTGGTCGATGCTCATCTTCAACGGCGTGTGAGCCATCTTGTAAGGCTGAAAGTCCAGCCAATGCTCTGGCCGCGTGAGCCGCCCGGCAACCGCAAGCCTCTTGTACAACGGCGTCGACGGGAACGGAATGAGCGTGCCAAACACCGGCAGCCCGGGCGGCCAGCTTCGAATATGCTCGAGCGTTCGATCCGCTGCGCCTGGCGTGTCGTTGTCCAGTCCGAAGATAAACGAGGTGATCGCGTGAACGTCGCGCTGCGCGAGTCGTTCGAGCACACCGCGGTACTCATCAGGTTTATTGAAGCTCTTGTTTGCGATCGCAAGGTTGGTAGTGTCTACCGATTCCATGCCGATAAAGATCCACTTGCCGCCCGAGGCCGCGATGAGATCGACGAGTTCCTCGTCACGCAGCAGGTTAGCGCTGATCTGCGCGACCCAATTCAGTTGCGCGCCGGCGGCGATGATGTCGCGAAGCAGTGACTTGGTACGTTTGATGTTGATTGCGAAATTGTCATCGATAAAGAAGACCGCGATCTGACCCTTCTCGCTTCGAGCCCGCGCCTTCAACCGGAGAAGTTCATCCACGACGCTCTCATTGGTTCGAAACCTGATCGAGTCGCCGAAGAACCCGGTCACGGTGCAGAACTCACACCCATACGGGCATCCACGCCCGGACTCGACCGGTATCAGTCGAAACGTGCCCCACCCGCCTGCGAGTTTCTTGAGCATCGGCGCAAAGACGCCCGGCACCATGTTGAACTGATCCAGATCCATCGACTCCCATGGAATCGACGGATACGAGTCAAGACTCGGCTTGCGTTCCTTGCCCGCTTCGTCGACCGGCAGATAGATGTCTTTGAGTTCGCCGCGCGCGGCGTCGGCAACGATCTTCGGCCAGGTTTCATCAGCTTCACCCAAAGCGATGGCGTCGGCGTGTTGCGGACCGCCGGTGCGCCCGAGCGCTTCATCAGGCACTTCGGTCACGTGAGGACCGCCCATCACAACCGGCACGCCAACAGCCCGAATCGCATCAGCCATCCGGTAAGCCTTCTGTATCATCCGGGTCATCGCGCCGATGCCGACGAGGTCTATCTTTTGTTCGAGGACATACCGCGCAATTCCATCTTCGTCCATGCGCTGCGCATTGCCGTCGATCAACAAGACCTCGTGTTCAGGCGGAGTCAGCGCCTTTAGCAGGAACATCCACAGGTGCGGCATGAAGTTCCGCGTGACTCCGTTGTCCGGATTGAAGAGCAGAATTCTCATAGGTCTTCCTTTCAAACTCGAGGCAACTCGACACATGGCGGTTGATCAGGATCGATCTGTGAGAGCGGCGTTGAAGTCCCCTCGGTGAAAGTGACGCCGTACGGTGTTCGCCGTAATTGATTGAAGAACCGACGCCCCGAAGGGTATCACGGGCAAGGCGATTAAGAAAGCTGGCGATGTTCAGGAAGGAGAGAGCTAGACCGCAAGGAAACGTTAGCAGTGCGCAAAAAGACCTTGCCACTAAGGCACAAAGACACGAAGCCGCACCAAGTCAGGCTTGGTGTTGCTTTGTGTCTTCGCGGCGTAGCGGCGATGAGCCTGTCTTAGATGATGACACGGGTCGATACATCACCAGTCTTCTTTGAACGAAACCACGCCGTCCTGATCGATATAGTCCACATGCAGGTTGGGACCATCGATCGTCAGCAGCGCGAAGCTGTGCATGCCGCGGCCGTTGGACTGACGCCGCCGATTGACGAACTCGACCGGAACGCCGGGACGTGGCGGAACAGCCGGAGGCACATCGTATGGAAAGCAACCGTTGCCTACGCAACGTGCTTTTGTTTTCATGAAGGCTTTGTAGACGACCATCAGGTGTTCGTGTCCCCAAAGCCATCCGGTGATCTTTCCAGCGTCCAGGAACGGTTTGAGCCAGCCCGCGATTGGCTCACCCGATTCCTCGTAAGCAGAGAAGAGCTGGTGATGAGTCAGCAGAATGTTCTTCGCCGTGCCGTTCAACTGCGCCGCCAGCCAATCAACCTGCTCCTTGTTCAGATTGTTGTTCACGTATCCGGTGTCGAGCCCGATGAACCGCCAGTGGTCATTGCCCAAACTAAAGTAGCTGGCCGGCTGCTTGAACTCTTTCAAGGTGATCTTGAAGTAAGCGTGACCGCCGCCATACATCTCGTGGTTCGAATTGAGCGCCAACGACCTGCCGGGCGTCGCGGGCGTATCCCAGAATTTCCACAGCCTCAAAAAGCGATCATTCACCTCGTCCTCGGTGCCCGCGTAGTAAACGTCGCCCAGATGAATGACGTGATCAGGCTTGTGAGCTTTTATCTGCTGAGCGATCAGCTTCGCCGCTTCGTTGCCGCCGCCCCAATCTCCAACAATGGCGATCCTCGCGCGAGCGGCAAGCTTTAATCGGAAGTCGGTAGCCTTCTTGTGAGTGATGAACTTGGCTTTCTTTCTGAACAGCAGCTTTAGTTTCTCGAGGGCGACTTCGGCCCAACCTGGATCAAGCGTGTCGAAGCGCTCACCCAGCAAGGCTTTTGCAGCTTCGGATTTTGCGGCTGAGCGGGAAAGGGCTTTCGCGCCGGGCTTCGCTTTCTTCGCGGCGCGTGCAGCTTTGGCGTCTCGTTTTTTCAGGTACTCATCCATCGCGCTTTGAATCAAAGCGATGGTCTGATCTCTCGGCGCGTACCACGGTTCTTCGGGGATGCCGCGCAGAGCGGACTTTGCCTGTACTACGAGCTTCTCGTCTTTGGCGCGGTCATAAGCGCGCTGGAGACGAGCAACGATATCGTCTCGCTGTTCGGGCCATTGCGCTGCACTTTTAAGGTTGAGCGACTTTACTCCGGCCCGAGCTGTCTTGGGATGACTACGCCCAAGCTGGTTGATGGTTTCTCTCAGGACCTTGAGCACGACTTCGCGGTCACCGGTAAGCTCGTTCATGGGGACCTCCAACTCTGAGGAATGGTGGTGCGGACTGCGATACGCGCAATTGAATTGCGAGCCTGGTACGCGCGGGCACTCAGTGGCCGCGCCTTTTGGCCCACCAGACTTCTTTAGTCGGGGTGGGGCGGCCACGGAGAGCCACCCGTACAGCAGCACGCAGACTTACACTCAGAACTAAGCGCTGTCCGCTTCCACCCAGTCACTCATTACGAACGTGTAGCCGGTCAGCACACCGTTCGCCCGGATGCGCTTGCCGACCAATTGATCAAGCTCAGGGTCTTTGAACGGGTTTCCGCCGCGCCGCCTGAGCACGTACTTGCCGTCCTTTGCTTCAAGCAGCACGGCGTCGTGTTCGCTCTTAGACCCTTTGCCGACAACTTCCTTGATGACCAGTCCACTAAGTTCCATTGCGAAGACTATACTACCGCCGATGCAGTGCGCGGAAGGAAACGATCTTCCCGGCGACTTCCTTGGCCACGACTGCAACCACCTGCGGCGTGCGAGCCTTCTTCATCGGAGCAACCCCTAACGCCACGTGAAAGGCGGTTGGAGTGATTGCTTTGGCCATCTTCGACTTGGGCACAACCCCGCGCTTGATTTGGAACGACATCGTGCGGTTGACCTTCACGTTAACTTTGTCGGCTATCTTCTTGAGACTCGCATCAACTGAACTGGATCGTTTCTTTGTCCCCGAACCCGTCGCGACTGGCTGGTTCTTGGCAAGCCACATACCTTTGGCGTGAAGCTGTTGCCGGCGGCCACCGCGGTCGACTGCATCGCCGGCCGATTTGCCGGCTCGCGTCCCAGCGGCAATTGCGGTTTGCGGCGCCACAACCGAGACCGGGTGAATCGAAGGATCGCCCAGGAGGATGAACTGAGCCATTGTCTTCACGTCGGTTGGGTCCATCTGAGGCGCCGACGCTATGAACTGTTGTTGCGCCTCCAGCGCAGCGCGTCCCAGCGACGCGCCCCCAAGCACTTGCAGAACGAAGAACTGGCATATCAGGTCGGCGCCGCCGTTGCCCTCCGCCGGCCCATAGGCGATCGTTGTGCTTCCGAAGAATCCGTATGCCTTGCCTTCAAGGTAGGTGTTGCAAATCGGAGGACCGTCCCCAAGGACTGAGGAGTCGTAAAGCTGCGCGCCGTAGCAGCACTCGACGGACGCCACGGTTCCTTCACTGATTTTGCCCTTCACCAGCTTTGCTTCGTGGGCAATAGGAAAGCTCTGACCCGACTGGCCAAAGAACTGAGACGTCGCTTCGGCGCCGTGACAGTTGATGAAGTGAACCCTTCGTCCAACCTGGTTTGTCGCCCATTTTGGCCCTTTCTTCGGAGAAAGGTGAAGGTCTGCGTTCGAGCCGAACATATTGTCCAGGCTCAACCTGGTCGAAGCTTCCCACACTTTCGCGCTGATACTGTGATACCTCAAATACTCGGAAACGGGGAGCGACTTCGAGTTGGTGGCTGTGTCCAGCAACCCGATCAGGTATGAAGGGTCATTCGATCCGGTGAGATCAGGGATGCGGCCAACAACGCGCGAGGGGCCGGTGAAGTTCTCAGGGCTGCGGCTGTAAGGAGCCTCGCAGGCATATGGCAAATCGCTAAGGGCGAACTGGTCAGGTTCCTCGGGCGGATCAAACACGGGGTTCTTCAGGTCTTGATGCGGAATCACATCGGGCGCGCCAAGGATTACAAGATAGTCAGGCGAGAGTTTCTTGCAGACTGCGTCGATGGCCTCTTTGTTCTGCTTAGGGTCGGCAGCCTTGGTGACGGGCGGTGCTTTTAGCTTCTTCATCGCGGCCGCATCATCCAACGCGATGAGCCGCGTATCGAGCCCGCGTAGCTTGTCGGCCGCGGCCAGCTTCTTGACTGCGGCTTTAATTTTGGCGGCTCCGCTCAGGCCGTACTTTGCCTTCAGTCTCCCCAGATTGGTTACTATGATTTTGTCATCCATTACTCGTTCTCCTCGAATCGAAATGTGGTCTTACGGTCCGGATTTGCTTATCCGCTAGTTATTAGGGACGAAAAACAGACGCTCCGCAATGCAAAGTGGTAGTCGTTTAGGCGTGCTCGGGCGGGAATGCCGGTTAGTGTCCTAAAGTTGTGTTGCTCGTTTGTCGGCGAATCGACCAACCGCCAAGACGCCGAGAGCGCCAAGATTCTCAACGGATTCTTGGTCTGACCTGGCGTCCTTGGCGTCTTGGCGGTTTTCCAATCGAGCAACACACAAGTAGGACACTATCGGAATGCCGCCTTGCTTGGAGCCCGATGCGAAGTTGTGTAAGCTCTTGCCTATGTCTGCGGCATCGAAATTCACAATCGGCCTTGTGCAGATGGCGATGACGTCTGACACGAACGAGAACCTTCGCCGTGCGGTCTCGTTTGTCGAACAAGCGGCCGAACTCGGCGCGCAAGTGATCTGCCTGCCTGAGCTGTTCCGCTCGCAGTACTTCTGTCAGCGAGAAGACGCCGCGCTGTTCGATCTGGCTGAGACGATCCCCGGATCTTCAACCGAAGCTCTGGGCCGCGTCGCTCGCGAAAGAAGAGTCACCATCGTCGCGCCGGTCTTTGAACGCCGCGCAGCCGGTCTCTATCACAACAGCGCCGCGCTGATCGACACCGAAGGCAGCGTATCGGGCATTTATCGCAAGATGCACATTCCCGACGATCCGGCTTACTACGAGAAGTTTTACTTCACGCCGGGAGACCTCGGCTTTCGTGCCTTTGAAACTGCGGCAGGCAAGATCGGAACCTTGATCTGTTGGGACCAGTGGTATCCAGAGGGCGCAAGGCTGACG
This sequence comes from Candidatus Onstottus arcticum, assembly GCA_038040485.1. GTDB lineage: Bacteria > Acidobacteriota > Blastocatellia > UBA7656 > UBA7656 > Onstottus_B > Onstottus_B arcticum. Next base: position 111,713 of record JBBPIE010000015.1, on the reverse strand, counting down.
GCGCTTCGAGGCGCGAACGTGTTGTTCTATCCTACGGCGATTGGCTGGCATCCGCACGAGAAGGAAGCTCATGGCGCGGCGCAACGCGATGCCTGGAGAACTATCCAACGCTCGCACGCAATCGCAAACGGAGTCTATGTCGCTTCGGTGAATCGAGTGGGCCACGAGAAACCGCCGGACGGCGGAGCAGGAATCGAGTTCTGGGGTTCTTCGTTCGTGGTTGACCCGTTCGGAGTGGTGATTGCTGAAGGCTCGGCCGATCGAGAGGAAGTGTTGATCGGCGAGGTGGATCCGGCTCGAATAGAAGAGGTGAGGCGCAACTGGCCTTTCCTGCGCGATCGGCGCATCGATGCCTACGCGGGCATCGACCGGCGCTTTATCGACGAAAGCGAGTGAGGCGCGTGATCCAGCTACGAAGTCACTCGAGGCAAATCCCTCAGCGTGACCCCAGCCAGTTTCGTGTCTCAGCGGTGAGCCTTGAGCCGAAACATGCTCAACGCAGAGACGGAAAAAACGCTGAGCCTGCGCGCAGAAGACGCGAGCAGAGTGATGGCGGCGCCAGCTCATCGGGCTTTCGGATGCCCGCCGAGTGGGAGGCTCACGAAGCAACCTGGATCGGCTGGCCTCACAACCGATCTGACTGGCCCGGAAAGTTCGCAATCATACCGTGGGTCTACAGCGAGATCGTCAAGAACCTTGCGCCCGGTGAGCTCGTTCGCATCATCGTCAACGACAAGCGGCACGAAGAAAAAGCACGGCGAGTGCTTGCGCACTCCGGCGTGGACTTGGCGCAAATCGAGTTCTTCCGCTTCCCGACAAATCGAGGTTGGACGCGAGATTTCGGGCCGATCTTCGTGAAGTGCGATAGCACACTTGCCATCGCGCGGTTTCGGTTTAACGGCTGGGCGAAGTATCGGGACTTTCAGAAAGACGAGCAGATACCGCAGCGCGCGGCAAGAGCCTTACGGCTCCCGCTGCTTCCAGCACGAGCAGGCAACCGAGACCTGGTGCTTGAAGGCGGCAGCATCGACGTCAACGGGCGCGGAACTTTGCTGACAACCGAAGAGTGCCTGCTGGATCAAGCGACGCAAGTCCGAAACCCTGGGCTTTCACGGGACCAGGTCGAGGCCGCGCTTCGAGAGAGCCTTGGGGTCACGAAGATCGTGTGGTTGGGCCGAGGGATCGAAGGCGATGACACACACGGCCACGTCGATGATCTCTGCCGCTTCGTCGGCCCGCGAACCGTCGTGCTTTGCAAGGAAGACAATCCGCGCGACTACAATCATAGAGTGTGCGCGGAGAACCGTGAGCGGCTGGAAAGCGCGCGGCTCGAAGACGGCTCGAAGATCGAAGTCGTCGAGATACCGATGCCTGCGCCGCTGGTGTTCAAGGGCCAACGGCTCCCGGCGAGTTATGCGAACTTCTACATAGCCAACTCGGCGGTGTTGGTTCCGACTTTCAATGACCCGAATGATCGCCTGGCTCTCGGAATCCTGAGCGAGCTGATAACTGACCGGCCGGTGATCGGGATTCACGCGGTCGATCTGGTGTGGGGGCTTGGGACATTGCACTGTCTGACTCAACAGCAGCCGCAGAAATGAGACACAGCCGTGAAAGATAGTGCCCGGCCAACCTGGCGGTGTCCCGAATGCGCGAGAAAGTTTGCGCGGAAGAGTCAGGCTCATTCGTGCAAGACTGTGTCGCTCGAGTCTCACCTTGCGGCCGCGTCGCCGGAAGTGACCAGAATTTACCTCGCGCTTGAACGCCTCATTCGAGAGTTTGGCCAGTTCAGCGCCGTTCCAACAAAAAGCCAGATAACATTGCTCGCGCGCACCACGTTCGCCGGAGTCATCGTGCGGAAAAAGTGGTTGAACCTCGTTTTTATACTCACTCGTGAAATCGAGCATTCAAGAATAACCAGGATAGAGAGGACCTCGCCGCGAACATGCGTTCACACAGTTCAGCTCCGCTCAGTTAGGAATGTCGATACTCAGTTGCGCGAGTGGCTTCGCGAGGCGTATCAAGTTGGAAAGCTCGGAGGCCGGCGGTAAGCGGACTTTGAAAAGCCGAGAGGAGTTGAAGAATGAAAGACGAGAAGACATGGCCGAGCCTTCCGCTCGCGGAATGGAAAGACACTTATGCGACGCTTCATATGTGGACGCAGATAGTCGGAAAGATTCGCCTCTCGCTCTGCCCTCCGGTGAATCACTTCTGGCATTGTACGCTGTACCTGACTTCGCGAGGGCTTACGACTTCGCCGATTCCGCAGGGCACTCGCACCTTCGATATCGACTTCGATTTCATCGATCATTTGCTGCTGATCAAAACCAGCGATGGGGCGGCCAAGACAGTGGCCCTGGCGCCCAGGTCGGTAGCTGACTTCTATTCTGAGTTGATGTCGGTGCTCCGGTCGATTGGGATCGATGTGAAGATTCACGCGAAGCCGGATGAGGTTGCCGACCCGATTCCTTTCGCCGAAGACCACCAGCACGCCTCGTACGATCCCGAGTACGCGAATCGATTCTGGCGCATCCTCTCTCAGACCGACAGAGTCTTCAAACAGTTCAGATCCGGTTTTATTGGCAAGTGCAGCCCGGTGCATTTCTTCTGGGGGAGCTTCGATCACGCGGTAACACGTTTCTCCGGACGGCGCGCGCCTGAGCGGCCGGGAGCTGACGCGATAACTCGCGAAGCTTACTCGCACGAAGTGATCAGTCACGGGTTTTGGCCTGGCGGCGGCGCGATTCTGGAGCCGGCTTTCTATGCTTACAGCGCCCCGGTTCCCGAGGGCCTGGACAAAGAACCGCTTCGACCCACTGGCGCGTTCTACAGTCAGGAAGCGAAGGAGTTCTTTCTGATGTATGAGGAAGTCCGCAAAGCCGAATCCCCTGATCAAGCCTTGCTGGAGTTCATGCAGAGTACTTACGAGGCCGGCGTAAAGCTGGCAAACTGGGATCGCGCTTCGCTTGAACGAACGGGCTGAGGTCCGTTGTCTTCTCTGCGTTCGGCTCTGCGTCTCGGCGTCTCTGCGGTTAATAGGTTTCGAGGCGTAGGAAGTTTCGAGGCCGTAACCTACGAGAAGTCTCTAACCGCAGAGACGCCGAGACGCAGAGCCGAACGCAGAGTTGCCGACGATTGCAGCCGGGTGCGCCTTATTGCTTCCGGGTTTCTCCCGCGGAGCCGCGAGTGTTGGCGAAGCAAGACGCTTCATGAAGAATGGTGTTATCCGATGTTGATGCTCTGTCCAATCTGCGCAGGTGAGTTCGAAGTAAGCGCACCGGATTGCCCGTCGTGCGGCTGCAACCTCGTAGCCAGCACGATAAGTGACGACTCGTTTGGTGATCGGGGCGTTGACGGCGGGTTCGAGTTTGTTGAGATGTGCCGTTCGCGTGGAGGCTATCCGCTTGCGATGCTGGTCAAGCAGACTCTCGAACAAAACGGCGTCGCGGTGATTCTTCAGGGCGGGAACTTTCTTTCGGTGATGCCTAATCTTGCTTTTGGCGGCGAGCTTCGAGTGCTGGTGCCTCGTCATCAACTCGAATACGCACGCGCACTGTATGAAGCGTACTTCGAAGGTAGCGGAGAAACCGACTACCCCTCTGATGACTAGTGCGATCCCGGCCTAACCGATGGTTCTGGTCTATGGCGATCGAGAACGTGCGCTGTAGAACACAAATGCCGACGCAATCAGACCAAGGGCCGCCACGATGCCAACCCAGTACCACACGGTCATTTGAGCAGCTATCAAACCCGCCGACCGATTCGAGGTTAACCGCTCCCGGTACATCAAGAAGGCGCTGATACCGCCTCCGACTGAAGCGGCCAATGCAAAGACTGCAGGCCTGTTGTCCCAGATTAACTTCGTCAGGCCCAGAAGAAAGACGGCCAGCATAGACGCCGGGATCAACCAAAGCAGGGAAGTGCTCCGGGCAAGGTCGTAGCCGCTGACCGAGTCCTTGAGTCCGGTACAACTCAGTTCAACCCAAGGCAGAAAAAAGCAGATGAGCACGAATGCTGCCAGGGTTACGCTTACTCGCCTCGGCCTTTCCGTCTGTGCGTCCATCCCTGCTCCTCAATCGAGTAAATCGCTGGCGGTGTGCCAGCACGAGGTGTGCGAGAGCCGAGATCACCGCGGCAGACGGCCAGTAGGACCCGAACTCGGCGGCAGATCTCTCGCCTCGCCGCGCTCGTTTCCGCCACCTCCCCCGAAAATCTCTTTGAGCCCGCCCACCGACGAGAGCACTGCGCTCGTTTCGACCGGCATGAAGATGACTTTCGAGTTGCTGCTCGAGGCCATGTTTGTAAGCGACTCGATGTAGCGGAGCATGAGCAGGTACTGGGCCGGGTTGCCCTGGCCGGCGGTGATCGAATCTGCGATCAGACGGATGGCTTGAGCTTCAGCTTCCGCCGAGCGCAGTCTCGCCTGGGCCTGGCCGTCCGCGCGAAGCACCGCCGCTTCCTTCTCTCCTTCCGCGCGATTTATCGCAGACTGCTTCTCACCTTCTGCTCGCGCGATCGCTGCCTGCTTTTCTCCATCAGCCTGAAGTATCAACGCGCGGCGTGTGCGCTCGGCTGTCATCTGTTTTTCCATCGTCACTCGCACGTCTTCCGGCGGGTGGATGTTTCGAACCTCAACGCGCGTCACCTTGACTCCCCATCGCTCGGTGGCTTCATCGAGGACGATTCGGAGTTTGTTATTGATCAAGTCCCGCGAGGAGAACGTGTGGTCCAGATCGAGGTCGCCGATGATCGAGCGCATCGACGTTATCGTGAGCTGCATGATCGAGCCGGTCAGGTCGGCTACTTCATACATCGATTTGATCGGGTCGGTGATTTGATAATAGAGAACCGAGTCGACGTTTACCGTCACGTTGTCGCGAGTGATGACTGGTTGGGGCGGAAACTCGAGGAGCTGCTCGCGCAGATCGAGAGTAGCAAGTCCGGGCTTGATGCCGCTCCAGTAGACCGGGCGAGGTTTGTCGAGAAAGGGAAGTATGATGTTGAGACCGCTGGCGGCAATCTTGTGGAACTTGCCGAGCCGCTCGATGATTATCACTGACGCCTGGCCCACTACGCGAAACGACTTCAGCGCGGTGATCAACACTGCTAGCGCCAGGAAACCCAACAAGACCAATCCAATTCCTTGCATCTGACTTAGCTCCTTTTTCTCTGCCGGCCGGTCTAACAGAATGAAAGCACGGCTTATCGCTGCTGCGGCCTGACCGACTAGCTACGCCGAGTTTTTCGAGTCGCGTCGCCGCCACGACGGGACGTCGTCAAGTTTTCTGACGTACACGGACGCGCCGTCAACGCGGTCAATCTGCACCCGCTCGCCTGCTCGAAGCGGCTCGTCGTCTTCGGCAGGGAAAGCGCGCCATGTTGCTCCGAAGACTCGCACCGCTCCTTCGCGCATTGCGCCTTCAGATGAGGTAACCACAACGCCCACCGAGCCGGGCATCAACTCCATTCCGGTCTTGAGCTCGCGGCCCGGTGAACCTCGCATCAGTACTCGCTCGAAGATGGTTCGCGACGCGATGGTAAGAGCTATGGACACTCCAAGGAAGGCGACAACTTGCAGCGGAAACCCCAACCCGAGCAGCGCGAGCAATCCCGCGATCAGCGCTCCGATGCCGAACCATAACAGAACGAAACCGCTCGTGAATATCTCAGCTACGATGAATAGCACGCCGAGTATTAACCAGAGATACCAGAGGTTCGACATATACTCGCTCTTACAAAGGCCCGCAAGTTGGTTGCCCCTTGGAGCGCGGCCAATCCTGGCCGCCTTCCTATTGAGCGAATCCGCATGACGGCATTGAACACCAGCGTCTGACTGTCGCGGCGCGGACGGATTATGTTGAGGGCTCGATCAAAAAGCAAGCGGGCGGCTTTCGAGCTGGAGCGCAGTCAAGGGAGGGAAGTTGAGAGGCGAGCGAAGCGATGCGTGGCGGTTTGAATAACGAGGAGTCAGGTTTTGGTCGTCTTGTTCATTCGTTCTTGGCCATCGCCGCTACACCAAAAGCGATGCCGGTGCCTATCGCTAGCATAAGCTCGATCAGTCCCACCAGCGTCGCCGCACGTCCTTCAACGTGCATGCCTTTGACGATCTCGGCCAGGGCAATAAACCCCGCCGTCCATGCAAGCAATCCCTTTTGCGCTTTTGAGAGTGCAACATTCATATTCGGCCTCATAGCCTCGACGAAGACTGTTGAGCTGCAGGATCGGTAACGCGAGGGTTGGCACTCGGGGAGAATCGAACCCGAGCGGGCCCGCCGAAAAGTGTGATCAGCTTCTTGATTGTTTCGTCCTGCGCCGCACGGAACCTGGAGACCGATCCGCCGCGATTAAAGATTACGAATAGCAGCGGCCCTCGAAGCCGCGTGTAAGCCACGCCGGCCAGGGCGCTCACGCCGTTCAGCGTTCCAGTCTTGGCCACAACGGACCCGCGATAGACTTCGGTGAATCGCCTCTCAAGCGTGCCGCCGTCGATGCCCGCGATCGGAAGGATGTCTTCAAGACCCAGGCCCTTCGTCTCGAGATAGCCGATCAGCTTTCGGAGCATGATCATCGTCCCTCGCGGCGAAATCTGGTTGGCCCCGAGCCCTGACGACGTCGCGAAGCTGACTTCGTCCTCCTTGAATCCGACTTCGATTTGCAGGAATCGCGTTACTGCGTCTGGTCCGCCAACAAGATTGCCGATTACCGTGGCCATCCAGTTGTTCGAAAAATCGTTTAGCCCCTTCAACACCCGCAAGAGTGGAAGCGAGGTGTGCACCGCGAGCAGATTCAAGCTCCCGGTGTTAACGGCCGGCTCGACGATTGTCTTCCCGCTGACCTTCAAAGACGGCTGTCCCGTGCTCGCTCCGGAGACGCCGGCGTAGGCAGGCTGGCCCAACGCGTTTCGCTCCTCCGCCGCTCTCATCGAAAGGAATCGCGGGTAGGCGTTCTTGACCGCCGCGCTCCAGGTTTCAGGTGACAGCGTCGCGCGCAACGCCTTCGCCGACGCGTCGGGCGAAGCGGAGAAGTTGAAATAGAAGCGCCCCAACACGACCAGGTTGCCATCGACTTCACGGATCCCGCTTCGGTTCAACTTGTCGACTACCATCAACGCGTTCTCGTTGAAGAACGCCGGGTCGCCGCTTCCAATCACGTAAAGCGAACCGTGAAGAATGCCTGTCGAAGGATCCAACTTGCCGTCCGTGTACAGCGCGGTGCGAAATCTGAAATCGGGTCCAAGACGTGAGATAGCGGTCAGCGACGTTGCGATTTTGGTGACCGAAGCCGGATTGAACAGCCGGTCCGCATTGTGCTCGCCGAGAACCTCGCCCGTCAGTGTGGCTACAATGAAGCCCTGGTTGTCGGAACTGAAGCCTCGCAGGGCAAGGCTATCTGCGTAAGCTGCGACCAGGGGGTTCAGCGGTGGTGCTTCGGCGCCGGGTTCAGTTGGTTGCCGAAACGTTGCGGCGTCGTGAGCCGGCGAGACGCCTTCCATCACCGGTGGATTTGCAAGTTCGACACTTGCGGCAGAAGCGGGCGGACTGCCCGGTCCTTCAGCCGAAAGTGCCGGAGCGGTCCTCTCGGCCGGAACCTGAGCCTCGGTCCACGAGTTCGTCAAAAAGTTACGCACGCCGACGCCGTGCGTGCTCGCTACGCGGCGCTGCCAGCGTCCGCGACCTCCGCGCGCGTACTTGCCGCGTCCTCGCGAACGCCTCGCGTACCCGGAGGAGCCCCGGCGTTTGCCGCGAGACTTCGATATCTTTGCGCCGCGCGAACGTCGTATTTTGGCTTTGCCTCGCTTCGCAACCTTATTCCGTGACACGCGCGACTTCGAGCGTGACTTTGTGGATGCATCGACAGGTTCGATTGGCAGGAGTGACAAAACCAGGGCGAGGCTCAAGAGGGCGGCCAACTTTTTGAGTCTGGGAAGACTTACTAATATCATCCTGAATTTCGTCCTACGTGAGTAGTGCGATTATCCGATGCGCGCCCTGCTTGCCTGGTTGTGCACTCCCGGCATCAAACGCGCTCTCCTGAAAGGGTGGCGCGACACTTCCGGTTTCGACATTGCTTCGAAGGTGCCTAACCAATGTTGCGAGTCGGGGGCTACTGCCGAGCATCCCTCTGATTTACGAACGAACGATAACACAGTACTGACGGAGGGTCTACAGCTTAATAAAGATGCAACAATTCATCTGACCGGTCGGGGTTTGCTCACAACGTGAAAATGGAATCCTGCAACCCCGGCAACCGCCAACAAGCGGCCGCGAGCTGAGATATTCTGCGCCGGACGCCGACACTTACCTAACGAAGGACCGCAGCATGCCTCGCAGCGAGAAGACTTCGCGCGGGTCAACTGTCTCGTTGATTATTCCTGCGACCAACTCCTGCAAGAAGCGGCTCCGGCTAATGCGGCGGGCCACGAAGTCGTTCAACCACGGCCGCGAGAACCAATTCTCGGCGATTCGATAGCCAAGAAACTTGGGCCGCAGCTCTACTTCTATTCGCGCCGGAAACTCGCGCAACCTGGTGAAGTCGCCGGTTGCGAGGGCCTGGTGAGCGACCTCGGCTGCGATCTCACCGGTCTCCATCGCTTTGCCTATTCCCTCACCGGTGAATGGAAATGTCGCGCCGATCGTTTCGCCGAGTACAAGAGTATTACCAGGTCCGCAGGGCTGAGTTCCGGTCAGCCCGCATCGAAGCATCGCTCCACGAATCGGCGAGATAGATTCAGCTTGTCGCACGATCTCCGCCGCAAGCGGGAAGCTCGTTATGAATAGTTGAAATGCCTCTCGCAGATTTACCTGCGCCGCCCGTCTTGCGCCATAAGCCACGCCGCACCCGATGTTGAACTCGCCGTCGCCTACCGGGAATATCCACGCGTATCCGGGGGCGATCGATTTGTCGTACGAGATGACCAGCCGGTCAAGCGCAACGTTCGACCGAACATAACAACGAAGCGCGACGGCGCTCGGGCCTTCACGAGTCACCAGGCCGAGCTTCGATGGCATTGAGACATTTGCTCCGGTCGCAAGAAAAACGATCCGCGCTCTTAATCTCCGTTCGTCTCCCTCCGCCGAAAGGAGCAGCGTATTGTCCCGCTCAACCTCGACGTCCCTCACACGGCACTGGCAAAAGGACGCGCCCGCCGTGATCGCGCGGCGCGCCATCAGTGCATCCAGTTGCGAACGCTTGAGAGTAAGGAACTCACCAGGCACGTCGAAGCGAATACGCGACGGGCTGTAAACCGTTCCCATCTCCGCCCTGAATCCGCGAGCCCTCACCTCGTCGTACAATCCCGCTCGACCCAGACAGCGAACCGCGTCTGCAATCAAGCCGTCGCCGCAAACTTTGTCTCGTGGAAACGAATCCCTGTCGATCAGCAACACCTGGTGACCGCGATCCGCGAGATGTATCGCAGCAGTCGAGCCGGCCGGTCCTGCGCCGACTATCGCCACGTCCCAGGATTGCGCGACCGCATCTGAGAGACTTATTGATTCCCCGATATCCACGTCTTGGCCGTTGTCCAAACAGTCTCCCTTCCTGCCGGCGTGAGCAGAGGCATCCACGCAATCGCTTCGCTCAACCATAAGCTTTCATCCATGTGACGCGCCGGTCGGTTTTCCAGTTTGGCCCGAGTTGCCTACTTGGACGCTTCAGGTTCGCTCCGAGTTTCAATTATCGTGACCTGGGAGCGCAGGCATCCCTGGCTGCTCCGTTCGGCACTTGCTAGATGTCTCTTCCAAGACGCATGCAGGCAGGGATGCCTGCGCTCCCAGGGATACCTGCGCTCTCAGGCTTTTCAAGTCTCAAAGCCATGCAGTCGTTGCTCGATCAGGCGATCCTATGATAACGTAGCCGCCGACGCATTCCGAATCAATGACAACAATTTGGGTCGTTTGAGTTGACCTGCAGTGGACGCTGCCTCTTAGCTCGCAACCGCAAGATGGCAAGCCGGCCAATTCGAGACCTGAGAACTAGCTGATGAATCAGTTTCTGGTTCCGCTCTTACTGGCGCTCCTCCATTTGACGCCGTCCTTTTCACTGTTCGGAGCGAGCCAGACACAGGACGCCGACAACACGGGACTCACAGTCGTTCGGGGCCGCGTCGTTTGCTTGGACTCTCGCGGACGTGGCGAGGTGGTTGGGTGCACTGAGGCCGCCGGCAACTTTGGTTTGGTGAGCCCGGACGGCAAGCGTTACAGGTTCCTGTCGACTGACATCTCAACAGCCATGTTCACCGACCCGCGAGTGCGCCAGCGCGAGCTTCAGATCACTGCGAAGCTGTTTCCGGGTGACAAGCTCGAAATCGTCACCGTGCAGTCGATCCGGGAAGGAAAGCTATACGACATCTATTACTTTTGCGAACTCTGCAACGTCAGGGCTTATGCGCCGGGGCCCTGTCCTTGCTGCCGCGCTGAGCTCGAGTTTAGAGAAACACCACCATAGGAATTGCGGATTTCGGATTGCGGATTGTGGATTGCGAAATTGGACGAGTTCCTTAATTCGCAATCCGAAATCCGCAATCCGCAATTCGAAAGGGGGCCAGGATGCACGATGACGATGATGATGTGAAGGAAAAAGAGTCCGGTTGGTCTCGACGCTCCTTCCTTAAAGCTTCAGGTATCTCGCTCTCGGTGCCGCTGGTTATGGGGCATCGGGTCATCAAGGTGGCCGGAGCCGAGGTCAAGATGTACGGGCCCGGCAAGGTCGCGCTCGCCTTGACCGTCAACGGCAAGAAGTACGCCGCCGAAGTCGAGCCGCGAGTCACATTGCTGGAAGCCCTGCGCGGCGACTTGGACCTGACCGGTTCGAAACGCGTTTGCGACCGGGCGACCTGCGGGGCTTGCACTGTGATTGTAGACGGCAAGCCGGCCTACTCTTGCTCGGTGCTCGCCATCGAGGCGCAAGGCAAAGCCATCACTACTGTTGAAGGCTTGATGCAAGGCGAAAAGCTGCATCCAATCCAGCAAGCCTTCATCGACAACGACGCCCAGCAATGTGGCTTCTGCACACCGGGCTTCGTAGTCGCGTGCAAAGCCTTCCTCGACAAGAACCCCAACCCCACACCCGAACAGGTTCAGCACGGACTGGGCGGGAATCTCTGCCGGTGCGGGACCTATGTCGGCGTTCGCGCGGCCGTGATGCAGGCGGCAAAAGGAGGGCAGAAAAATGGCCGAGTATAAATGGCCCGACGCCGACAAACGAACTCTGATCGGCAAGCGCATATCGCGCGTCGACGGACCGGCAAAAGTGTCCGGCAAGGCGAAATACTCTTACGACATCAACCCTCCCGGCATGCTATGGGGCAAGATGGTTCGGTGTCCTCACCCGCACGCGAAGATCACCGCCATAGACACTAGCGCGGCCGAGAAGATGCCCGGCGTAAAAGCCGTGCAAATCGTTCAAGGCGTCGGCGCCGAAATCTCGTGGATGGGCGCTTCGATCGTAGGTGTTGCGGCTGTCGATGAACCGACAGCCATTGACGCCGCTCGCGCGATCAAGGTGACCTACGAAAAGCTTCCGCACATGGCGCTCGATACCGACCCGAAACTTGCCGGCGAGTTTGCAAAACCGGCTAACGCTAATACAGCGGGTGATCCGGACAAAGCCTTCAGTGAAGCTGATACGGTTGTCGAAGGCTTCTACGGATTGACGATGATCACTCACTGCTGCCTCGAATCTCACGGCTCGGTGATGGAGTGGACCGATGACAAGAGCGTGCTTGCTCACTTGTCAACGCAAGCGGTCAGCGGATCGGCAAGCAACATCGCCAGGCCGCTTGAAATTCCGGCCGGCAATGTGACAGTCAAGCAAGATCATGTCGGCGGCGGATTCGGCAGCAAGTTTGGACCCGACGATTGGGACATCACGGCTGCCCGGCTTTCCAAAAAGGCCGGCGGCAAACCGGTGAAGATGTTCAATGAGCGGGACGCCGAGCTGATGGTCGCAGGCGCGCGGCCTTCCGCTTACGCGCGTGTGAAAGTCGCGGTCAAGAAAGACGGAACGCTCACGGGTTGGCAGTCGGACTCGTGGGCTTCAGGCGGATTGGGCGGTGGGGGCTCGCCGCCGCTGCCTTACATCTTCAACATACCGAATCAAAAAAAGCAGCACACGGCTATCGTCAATCATGTAGGCCCGCAGCGAGCCTGGCGCGCGCCGGGTCATCCGCAAGGCTGTCTGATCACGATGTCGGCTCTTGAAGACGCGGCTGCTGCGATCAAGATGGACCCGCTCGATTTCCTTCTCAAAAACATGGATCTGGCGGGCGCCCGGGCTGAGGTCTACAGAGACGAGTTCAAGATCGCCGCCGATCTGATCGGCTGGAAGAAGAACTGGCACGAGCGAGGCGACAAGACCCCGGGTCCCATCAAACGAGGACTCGGGTTGTCGTGTCACACCTGGGGCGGCGGTGGTCATCCGAGCGATTGCGACCTGGTCGTTCAACCGGACGGCTCGATCGAATTGAAGATGGCGACACAAGACCTCGGCACAGGCACTCGCACTACGCTGATGATTGTTGTCGCAGACTCGCTGGGCTTGCCGCTTGAAGCAGTGAAGCTTTCGATCGGCGACAGCCGTTTACCGGCGTCCGGCGGATCAGGCGGAAGCACGACCATTGCCGGCGTCAGTTCGTCGGCTCGCCGTGCATCGCTTGATGCGCTCGATCTGATCTTTGCCAAAGCCGCGCCGGCTCTCGACGCGAAACCTGAGGAGCTTGAAGCAGTCGGCGGCACGGTTCGAGTCAAGAACAACCCGAGCAAGAGCATGAGCTGGGCTCAGGCTTGCGCGAAGCTTGGCGCGATGCCGATAACGGTTCGTGGCAAGAACCCCGGGCCGGGCAACCTCGGAAGCCAGGGCGTCGGCGGAGTTCAGATGGCCGATGTCTCGGTCGACGTAGAGACGGGCATCATCAAGATCAACAAGATCGTAGCCGTGCAGGACTGCGGCTTGATCATCGATCTGAAGACCGCCGAGAGCCAGGTCTACGGCGCATTGATCATGGGCGTGAGCTACGCGCTCTATGAGGAGAAAATCACCGACGCGAGGAACGGACGGATGCTGAACCCCAATATGGAGTTCTACAAGCTGGCGGGCATCGGTGACATCGGCGAGCTTGTGGTTCACATGATGACCGGCAAGGGCTATGACGAGAGGGGTGTGATTGGACTGGGAGAACCGCCCGTTGTTTCGCCGGGCGCGGTGATCTCGAACGCGGTAGCCAACGCGATCGGAGTTCGCGTTGGGACCTTGCCGCTCACGCCGGACCGGGTCCTCGCGGCTATCGAAAAGAAGGGAGGCAACAATGCGCGCATTTGAATACGCCAGCCCTACAACAAAAGAGCAAGCCGTCAGCCTGCTGGGTAGCAACTGGGCCGACGCTGACATACTCGCCGGAGGGACCGACCTGCTTGCTCTCATGAAGGATGATGTCGTCACACCCAAACGGCTCGTGAATATTAAGGACATCAAGGAGCTTCGCGGCATAAGCATAGGCTCAGTCCGAGGCTTGCGCATCGGCGCGCTAGTCACGATTCAGGAGTTGGCAGACCACCCGCAGGTGCGTGAGGCCTTTCCTGTTATTTCGAAGACCGCGGGCGAAATAGCAGGGCCTCAAATCAGGAACATGGGCACGATTGGGGGGAATCTTTGCCAACGTCCGCGATGCTGGTACTACCGTGCAGGCTTCGGTCTGCTGGCAAAGGATGAGAGTGGTGAGTCGCTTGTTCCATCCGGAGACAATCGCTATCACGCGATTCTTGGCAATTCGGGGCCTGCTTATTTCGTCAGCCCCTCGACCCTGGCACCGCTGTTCATCGCGTTAGGAGCTACGGTGCGCCTCTTCGGGCCTAAGGGAAAGCGTGAGATTCCGGTTGAGAAGTTCTTCGTCGTTCCACAATCGGAGACAGATCGCGAGCACGATTTGAAACCCAATGAGATCGTCACTGAAATAGTTGTGCCCCCACTCGCCGGAGTCAAAAGCGCTTCCTATGAAGTGCGCCAGAAAGAGGCAATGGATTGGCCGCTTGCTTTCGCGTCGGTGGCGCTTACCATCAGCGGCGGCAAGGTCAGCGCGGCGCGCATAGTTATGGGCCACGTGGCTCCTGTGCCGTGGCGGTCGAAGGAAGCCGAAGCCGCTCTAGTCGGAAAAGCAATAACCGAAGAGACCGCAAAGGCCGCCGGCGACGCCGCCGTTACAGGAGCCAAGAGTCTCAGCGGCAACGGCTACAAGATTCAGCTCGCAAAAGTCGCCGTCAAACGCGCGATTCTCGAAGCCGCGAAAGGAGGCGCCAAATGATCAGCGAAACCGAACGGTTCGACATTCAGCATCCTGCGCTCTGCGACTGCTTGCGTTGGAAGGGCATGTTCATTGGCGTCCCGCACGATCCATCGGTGCCCGCTCCGAACGACGGCGCGTTCTGGTGCGTCTTCACTCAGACGTGCGTCGGCCCCGACGGAAAACTGGCTGAGCCGGGTAGCTGCTCGTCACCCAGCCGCCCGTGCCACGGGGTCGGACGAGTCGATTAGCCGATTGGTTCTTTAGTCTTCTCTGCGAAAGACTCTGCGTCTTTGCGCCTCTGCGGTTAGTTGTACTTTCGCGACCAGCTAACCGCAAAGACGCAAAGACGCAGAGGTTTTTCGCAGAGAGTTGAATCGCGGCTTGCTTGACGCATTCGACCGCGACCGATAGATTCAATTTGAGCCTCGAAGCTTCAATGTATCCGAAGGAGAAACTCAAATGCGTAGATTTTTTATTCTTTCGGCGCTTTGCCTTACTGTCTTGACCTTGTCGTCGACGAGTCAGGCTCAACACATATCCGGCGACTACATCGAAACCCGTAGCGCCGATGTGTGGACGGGGCCGTGCTTCGCGAACGGCGAAGTCAATCTCACCGGCGATCAGGCGATACTCGCGTGGCGCGTCAACAGCGGAAGCTGGAACGGCGTCGCGTTGGACGGCTTGAGCGTGGTTGGCGTAGTGAAAGCCGCTGCGACGCTTGGCGATGTCTACACCAATCCGTACCCGGCTAAGGCTTTCATGATCGTGGACGAGCGGGCAACCGGCGCGCAGCGCAGCGCGCTTGTGAGCTTTGCGCAGTCGATGGCTGGTAAGCTCTTGAACAATGTCGTCGCTACGGAGGCCGCTCCGATCACGATGACGATGAGCCACGAGGGCGGGCATTACGGCAGGACGATGGTTCGTGCGGGTGAGCTTGCAGGAATCGAGACCCGCTCGATCAACGGCAAGGATCATCTTTGCGGCAACGAAGACGTCTTCTATCAGCCGCTTTCTGAGCTGACTCATTCGATGCCCGCAGTAGCCGAGACCGATCAGTACGCCGGCCAGGCGCTTGGCGTAACCTGGGTCGTTCATGGCAAGCGCAGCGCGTTTGTCGGCAGCTTCGCTCGCTAGGCGGAAGAGAGTTTCACCACGAAGGCACAAAGACCACAAAGAGACATTGGTTCTTAAGTGGGCTTTGTGCCTTTGTGATTCCTGGGAGCGCAGGCGTCTCGCCTGCATCTCACCAATCCCGATCCTCAGAACGGAGAAACGCATGTCGCGCAGGTCGATCGCAATCACAATAGTCGCAATCGCACTTGCTGCTTTCGCCTCGGCACGAACTAGCGTCGACGGCAACAAGGTTGAGCCGACCGGCGCCTTCGCTGACCCTGGCGCGTCCGACGCTTTGAAGAAAGCGCTTCAACCTGGCGGTTCGCGCATCTCGTTAGCCGACGGCGCATACTGCGACATCTGGCTGCGAGCCGGAGTTCCCGCGGGAAAGACCGACACGCAGGGTGCCGTCTACACGACGCTTGGCGAATCGGCCCTCATCGGAGTCGTCGCGTTCGTGCGAGCAACTACTGACTTTCGCGGACAGCCGCTCAAGCCGGGCGCGTACTCGCTTCGTTACGGGTTGCATCCTACGGACGGGAACCATATGGGCATATCGCCAATCCGGGACTTTCTTGTGTTGATTCCCGTGGCTTCGGATCAAAACCCCGATGCGCAGTTCAAGTTCGAAGAGCTTATGAAGATGAGCTCCAAGGCAAGCGGCACGAATCACCCCGCGGTGCTGAGCCTCGCACAGGCGGACAAGTCTGGTAGCCCCGCGGTCGCGCCTAACGATCATGGGCAATTGGTGTTTTCCTCGAAGCTCAAGACTCAATCGGGATCGGAGCTCCCGATCGCGTTCATTGTCAAAGGCATCGCGGAGCAGTAGAAGGAGTTCGAAGCCTGTACGGGCGTGCCTCCGTGCGCGCCCCTTTTCACGAACCCAGGCACGGAATTTGGCAGGAGGGGCGCGCACGGAGGCGCGCCCATACAGGCCCCGAACTATTCCTTCAGGCTGGTTCTTATGAATCGTGCTGCAGTTTTCAAACTGGTTCTCGTTCTGCTTTCCGGTGTCGCTGTACCTATTTTGGTCAGCGCCGATGATGCAACTCCGCCTGTCGCGGGATTCGAGACCCAGCTTCCGCTCGGCATACCTCGCGAAGTCTGGGCCTACTTCATTCCAAAAGACAATCCGATGAGTGCGGCTAAAGTTGAACTGGGCCGCAAGCTATTCTTCGATCCAAAGCTGTCGGCCGACGCTACGATCAGTTGCGCTACTTGTCACGATCCGGCTCGCGCTTTCACGGATGGCAAACGGGTAGCCGAAGGCATCCGCGGACGGATTGGCCATCGCAACTCGCCGACGTTGCTCAACGCCATGTTCAACGCGAGCCAGTTCTGGGACGGGCGCGCGGGCTCGCTTGAAGAGCAAGCCAAGATGCCGCTTACAAACCCCGACGAGATGGGAAACGCGTCGCACGAGCAGGTCATCGCGAGACTTGCCGCGACTCCCGAATATGTGAACGAGTTCCGCGAGGCATTTGGCGGCGCTCCGAGCATCGACTCGTTCTCGAAAGCGATTGCCTCGTTCGAGCGCTCGCTGGTGTCGGGGAATTCACCGCTCGACCGTTACCTCGCCGGCGATCTCAACGCGTTGAGCGACTCGGCGCGCAACGGGCTGATGCTGTTTCGCTCGAAGGCTCGGTGTGGAGTTTGTCACAGCTTCAATCAGGCGTTTGCCGCGTTCGCGACATTTCCTTTTCTGACCGACACGAACTATCGCAACACGGGCGTCGCAGCTAACAACGGCGATTTTGATTCGCTGTCCCGCCAGGCGATGACCGCCGCGCGAGACGAATCAGGCGCGGCACTTGCTGGATTGTCGAAGCGGGAACGCGCATCCGAGCTTGGACGGTTTCTTGTGAGCGGCAACGTGTTGGACATCGGCGCGTTCCGAACCCCGTCGCTTCGTAACGTCAGTTTGACCGCGCCTTACTTTCACGACGGGAGTGTTGCAACGCTGGCCGATGTAGTGAAGTTCTACGTCAAGGGTGGGATTGCGAACCCGACGCGCGACTGGCAGCTTGAGCCGGTGGCGCTTGATGAAAGCGAGCAACGCGACGTGGTCGAGTTTTTGAAGTCTCTCACAGGCGACGACAAGCGAATCACCGAAGCGCCCGCAGCGAGGTCCCCAGGTCAGCCCTGATTTGCAGTTGGAACTTTCATTTCGGCAATGCACCGTCTCAGCGGCACCAAGCCTTAGCAACCAATCAGTTGACGAATCCGGGGTTCGAGCGCAGCTCGAAGCTCAGGATCATCAAGCGCGTACTCAATCACGGTCTTCAAGTAGTTCACTGGATCGCCAATCGTTAGCCAGACGCCATCCTTCACGGATGCGCTGACTATCCGGTTGCCTCTTCGAAGGTATTCGCGCAGCGCGTCCGTGAGCCATAGCTCGCCAGCCTTGCCCTTGGGAATCTCAGTCAAGATTCTACTGATATCGTTTGAAAGCAGGAAGCGCCCAAATACAGCGAGGTTTGACGGTGCTTCTTCGCGGGTCGGTTTTTCCACCAGATCGAGAAGCTCTCCATCCGGGTTGTCACCTTCTTTGAGCTGCGCTACACCGTACCGCTCCACGTCTTCCCATGGAATCCGCTGAGTCGCCACAACCAGCGCGCCAGTCCGTTCATGAGCTTCAATTAACCTTCGGGTGAATGGCTCGGTTGACTTGATGAGGTCGTCGCCGTAGGCATAGATGAACACGTCGTCCCGCGTTAGATGCTGGCTTGCTACTATCAGCGGAGTGCCGTTGCCGTAAGGCCCCTCCTGCACCTCGATGATAATCTCAACATTCGCCAGCCTGTCGATGAACTCGTCGAGCGACTTATACTGTCCACGCTGGATCGGGCTCGTAGGCTCATACTTGCGCCGCAGAGGATCCGAGTTCTCGCCGGTAATAATGATGATTCGTTCAATCCCCGAGTCAATGAATTCCTCGATGATGAGCTGGATTGCCGGCTTGTTGATGATGGGCAGTAGCTCTTTGGGATAGCCCAGCGTGATAGGCAGCATTCGCGTTCCAGATCCGGCCGCCGCAATCACACCTGTTTCAACTCGCATTCATCTGTCTCTCCCGGTAATGAACTAGCTGCAAGCAAAGAGCCTACCACCCGAAACTGGCTGTCACAAGGACACGCGCACAGGATAGGGTGTAAACCCCAACATTGGGATAGTTCTTCTTCAGGTGCGTCGGGAACTGGCGTTTTCGATTTGGGTTGGCCGGCGGTCCCGTCTTTGTCCGACCAAAGCTAGCTAGGGTTGGGGCACCGTCGAAGTGCTTGTTTCCGGCGGTCCTCGACTCGTATTCCCCCAGCGCCTATTTGTCGAGCTTCTTAGCGAAGATCAACACGGCGCGGATTTGTGATCGCTTCAGACTGACCGGAAAAACTTCATCAGGCACCGGCGCGTCGGAGACAGTCTCGGCGCTTGCCAATTCGGCAAATAATTTTTTATTTAATGGAATTTCGTGCAGACTCAAGGGCTGCGGTTGATTAGCTCTTCTCCACTCATCGGCATATTTCTCCTCCTCTTCAATTACTAGCTGGTTGGTGCGCTGAGCGATGCTTGATAGGAGTTGCTGATTCGAATACTGGGGAATCTTGCCCTGAGTAGGATTCACAAGTTGAAATACATCGAGCCCTTCGTCTAGAACCATGGCTTCACCACAAGCAAGGAAGTCGTACATGACTCTAGTGATTCCCTCCAGCGTGTTGCCGATGCGACCGGATAGGCCACCCGAGGACAGGCAAATGACTTCAGAGCCGCCCGCGCTGCCTTGCGCCCTAGGAAGTGGAGTACCGATGACTCCGAACGGGTAGACGTTCCTCGGGAGAAAGACGTCCAAGGTTGTGGGTCCGTGACCACTTGTGTGACGATACTGTCCTCGAAGCGTTGGAATCTCAGAAGGACTCGATGTCTTTCTGAAGTGCTCTTCATCCAGCCTGCTCAGAATCGCTTCCTCTTTGATCGTCAGATTCTCAGCAGGGTCTAATGGCAGAAGAACAGGCGCATGAAGTGCCGCTCTCCGTACGTTCAGGTTCCTAAATAGCTCATATTCCCCGAATATTACTTTGTCAATGTTCGTTCGTTCATAATAGCCGCTTGCCTCGACCTCAGGAAGCCTGAAGATATGTCGTACATCGTCGAAGCGGTTTATGATGGCATCGAGTGATAGTTCAGTGCCGTTTTCGATGATGGTCTTCCCGGCCATCGCAACTGCGACCTCCCTCGTAACGTCCGTGTCGTCGTCGTCGTCGGCCAGATGGACCGTTACGCCAGCTTCCGTTGCCGCAGTGTGAAAGTGTATCGTGCGAAACTCAATCTTCGGCTGTCGGCGAGACTTCTCTCTCCACTTCACTAGGCATCGGTAAGCTCTCTCATGAAAGGGCTCGTTTGCTTCATCATCCTCCTTGGTTTCCAGCCGGCAAAACTTGGGACGTTTGTCATAGCCGGGTTGGTTGCAAAAGGCGACATGCCAGTAGTTCATCGTCAGATCTCCGTGACCCTGGGCTCCAATGATTTGCCAGCCCTCTTTGCCCAGGGTATCACTGAAATGCTTCAAGTGGTGATAAACGGTCCACGTGCCTGCGCGTTGCTCGTAGGGTGAAACTAACTGCCTTGCAACCGGACGATGCTTTAGACGCAGGGCGCCGCACACACGACCGACACAGTGTGGATCCGTCATGTGCGGGGCCAATACACCGTCACGCTGGATTCCGGGTCCGAGCTCGAAGCCGGGTGTTACGGACAGGAAAAAGTCTTCGCCGCTGCCAAGGTCGTACTTGACATAACCGGTGCTGAATGAGTCGCTCTTCATATCGGCCGTCCTCCGTAGGCTCTGCTTTGGGCGCTGTCACGTCTTCCAACGCCCGGCCCGGAGTGCATTTAATCGACAAATCGTAGGGCTCGCATTAGCAAGCACACCGTTCGGTGACTCGTGTGGAAGTATTTGCCACATCCCGCCGAGATCGAGTCGTTCGTCGCGTCAACTGCCGGCTGGAACCCAGGCTCTTTGAAAGCCCTTCATCCTACACCGTCAAATACCGTTTTGAAAGGTATTTTTGGTGACCAAACAAAGGGGGTTGGGACCAATCAGGAGTAATTGGTGTGAGCGACCTACCGTTTGGCCATTGCGGACCTTAAGCATTACGACGGTCTTCCCCGAAACTACGGCGCTGCGGTAAAAACCACTCAAAGTCGCACGCTGACGTTTACGGAACAAAGTAAGGGGGCGCAGGCTAATTAACGAGTGGGACGCTTGCTGGTCTTCATCATCACCAACGCATCAAGCGAATCATTATAGTAAGCCTCGATGCGATCAAGCACGAAGTATCCGTGCTTGTCGTAGAAGCCTTGCGCGCCCGCGTCATCGACCGGCGTCTCGAGATAAATCGCTTCGGCGCCTAGCTGCCACAACCACTGTTCGATTTGGCCGAGTAGCCTGCTGCCGATCTGCTCGCGTTGGCGGTGAGGCGCTACATCAATCGTGATGATGTGCCCGAGCCGTCGTGGTTCGGAACTCGCAATCACAAAGCCAATCACGTCGCCGACATCTTCAGCGACCAGCGTCCGGCTCTTGCGCGATCGGATGTAGTGCTGAAGCTCGAGGTGAGAGTACGCGATCCCTTTTGGAAACGCCGCCTGGTCGATCTCGTAGAGCCGTTCGAAGTCTGAGTCCTGGTAGCTTCGTATTTTCACTTCAGGGCGAGTGAGGGCCACGCGCGTCAAATCAGTCCTCGATAGGCTCCACCGTCCACTTGAGTGACAGTGCCCGTGATGTAGCTCGCTTGATCGGAGCAGAGAAACGCAACGAGAGCAGCAAACTCCTTCGGGTCGCCGATCCGCTTCATTGGAGTCGAGGCAGCCCATCGAGCGTAAACTTCCTCCACCGTTGTGTTCTCCTTTTGTGCGATGTTCGAAGCGAGGCCCGAAAGGCGTTCGGTTAGATGATAACCGGGACAAACAATGTTGACGGTTATTCCGCCTGCGGCGACTTGCTGCGACAAGCTCTTCATAAACCCGAGCACGCCCGCCCGCGCCGTGTTTGAGAGTATCAGATTGTCGATCGGCTGCTTCGCCGCGATCGAGGTTATTGCAACGATTCGCCCCCAGCCGCGCGCGCGCATGTGAGGGACCGCTTCGCGGCAAAGATTGATCGTGCTGATAAGGTTCAACTCGATTGCCTGGCGATAAGCTTCGGCGTCGAAGTCGTCGAAGAAACCAGCGGGCGGGCCGCCCGCGTTCGCTACAACGATGTCGATCCGCCCGAAGCGGCGCACCGTTTCCTGGATCAAGCTGCGAACGTCGCCTTCCCTTGTCAGGTCGCCGGTAATCGGGAGGACTTCGGCTCCCGTTGCAGATCGAATCTCTTGCGCTGCCTCTTGCAAGCGTTGTTCGGTTCGCGCGCTTATCGCGACGGTCGCCCCCTCGTCGGCAAGTGCGCGGGCGACGGCTTTTCCAAGACCGCTTGATGCTGCCGCCACGATTGCAACTCTTCCTTTGAGTCCGAAGTTCATAACATCTCTGGAGGTAGCATAGACTTCAGTCTGTGCCGATCGCGCACCGGGTGATCACCACTGACGCAGACTAGAGTCTACGCCACTTCAGTGGCGTCTTGCTTGCCGCGCAGATAGGCGTCGCGGCCTTCGAGCCAGTCGCTTCGAACCGGAGCAAACGCATCAAGCACGTCGCAGTCTTCAACAGCTTCGGCGCTGTGAGGCGTGTTCGGCGGAATGCAAAGCGTCTCGCCTGCGCGGACGACGACCTCTTCGCCGGCGAGGACGAGCTTTAGCGCGCCGCTGACAACAGTCGTGAGCTGTTCGTTCTCGTGGCTGTGGCTTTGCACCAGGCAACCCTTCTTGAGAAAGAACCTGGCAAGCGTGATTCGCTCGCTCGAGATGTAACGGCGCGTGAGAAGGGGAGTGATTTGTTCTTCGTCAAGGTTGTTCCAGTTGTAGAGTTTCATCCTAGATCCTCCAGGGGATGAGGTCAGTGGTCTTTGAATACAGGAAAGCTCAAGCGTTGATAATAGCGGAGGCGCAGCTGCGGGAACAGTCGCCGCAGTTGTGCGTAGCATAGACTTTTTAGTCTGTGCCGGCTCGCGCAGTTGGTTCAATCAGCTGCGACGCCGACTAAACTCTGCGCTACGCGACGCAGACTAAAGTCTACGCCACTTCAGGAAACAAACATCTCGCCGCAGCCGGCGATTACCACTCCGCCGCCGACTCGCACGCCTAAAACTTCGGGCCTCGCAGGATCAGTCTCTACCTCGATGTGAAGCAGACTCGGTCGTTTCATCTCGTAGCCCTGCTCGCTCACGATCTTTGTCAGACGCTCCGCGGGAACAAGCTTGTGGCGCACAAGATAAAATCCGAGCGGCCCATTAGCCGAGCCGGTCGCCGCGTCTTCCAGTATGCCTGCGGCCGCCGCGGACACTCTGCAATGTACGGTGCTTGACGGCGCCAGGGTCTCCAGCGTAAAGAACAGCACCGTATCGACGCCAGCTTCGAGGCTGATTCGCTCGATCGCGCCACCGTCGATCTTGATTCGCTCGACCGCCGCAAGCGTGGCGATCGGAACGATCATCGTCGTGATGCCGTTGTACATTGGCTCCACCGGCAAGCCCGTGCTCTCGATATCGGAAACTTCAATCGACAGCGCCGCCGCCAGGCTAGCCGTATCCGTGTATGTGCCCTTCGTGATGGGAAGCGGCTGGGTCATCGTCGTGTGACCAGCGCGGCCCTGTTTTGTCTCGACCTCGACTCGAATCAGGCCCACTCCCGTTTCGAGCTGCAGCACCGTGACCGGCTCGCTCCACTCTTTCATCTTCTCGGAGACGATGACAAATGCAGAACCGACCATCGGGTGTCCTGCGAAGGGAAGCTCGCTGTTCGGAGTGAAGATCCGAACTCGATAGTCGCCGCCTTGCTCGGGCGGCAAGAGAAACGTTGTCTCCGAGAAGTTCATCTCGCGAGCGATGTCCTGCATCGTCTCGGCGTCCAGGCCTCGGGCGTCGGTGTAAACCGCGAGTTGGTTGCCTCCAAACCGCTCGCTGGTGAAAACATCCGCAATGACAAAGCTCTTGCTGTTCATGCCATCCTCCGCTTCAACACCCCGGCAATTCGCCGGATGCCTTCTTCGATCATGTCCGGCGTCTGGTTCGAGAAATTCAGCCGCATGAAGTTTGACTGCGCTTCTCTAACGAAAAACGACGCTCCTGCCACAAACGCCACGTGCTCACGCAGTGCGTCAGCGAAAACGTCGTCGGCGCTGACACTCTTGGGCAACTCGACCCAGAGAAAGAGCCCACCATCCGGTTTTGTCGAGTGAGTCTCCGCAGGGAAGTGACGGTCGATTGCGGCGCGCATCGTCGCACAGCGCTCGCCGTAAACCCGGCAGAGCCGAGCCACGTGTCCGTCGTAGTCGAACTCTTGCAGCAGTCGCGCGCAAGCTCGTTGTTCGACTGTGCTCGTGTGAAGATCCGAAGCCTGCTTCGCGATGACTACTTCTTTGAAGATGTCGTCGCTAGCCAGGAGCCAGCCGATTCGCATACCGGGGCTGATGGTCTTGGAGAATGTTCCGATGTGAACCACCAGGCTGTCCCGATCGAGAGCAGCGAGGGGCTCGGAAGCAACGCCCGAGTAGCGAAGCTCGCTGTAGGGGTTGTCTTCAAGGATAGGGACGCCGTATCGAAGCGACAGCTCGATGAGTTGCCTTCGCCGCTCGTCTGACAGACTTGTGCCCTTCGGATTTGAGAACTCCGAGACGACATAGATCAGCTTCGGCCTTCGCTTCAGCGCTTCCTCGACTTGATCGACGCACATTCCATCGTGGTTGCTCTCGACTGGGATCGGCGTCGCTTCGTAAGATCTGAACACCTGAAGCGCTGCCACATAGCAGGGGTTCTCGACGACGACCTCGTCACCGGGTTCGAGAAAGACCCGACCGACGAGATCGATGCCTTGTTGAGAACCAGTTGTAATCAAGACCCGGTCGGCATCGGCGGGAACGCCGCGCATTCGCATTCGAGCGGCGATCCACTCGCGCAAAGGCCTCCAGCCTTCGGTGGTGCTGTACTGAAGCGCGGCAGCCCCTTCCTCTGCAAAGACCTGCGCATGTGCCCGCGCAATTTCCGCAACCGGAAACAACTCAGGCGCCGGCATGCCGCCTGCGAACGAGATTATGTCGGGGCGCTCAGTGACCTTGAGTATCTCGCGCACGGCCGACGCGCTCACGTTGGACATCCGGCGCGCGAATCTGTGACCGTGCGCGTTGACTTCCGGGGAACTGGCCGGGTCAGCCGAGCTTCTGACGATCGGTGTGTGTGTTACCACAGGCTCCTCCTTGCGTTGTCGGAAGGTCGAGGTGTCAAACCTCGCGAAGGATCATCGGCGCTTCTTCTGTTTCGTTCGGTTCTTGCGGTGCTGGGCGGGATCCTGCGCCTGCAGCTCCGCCGGTGTTATGTGCGAGCCCTCCTTGATTGACGATGTGACAATTGAAGTCAGGGTTCGGGTAACGCCGGGAATCACCCGCAGCAGATCCGAGATCAGACGATCGAGGCTTTCGGTGTTTTCGGTGACCACCTTGAGCAAATAGGAATCCGAGCCGGTCACGCGATGACACTCGAGCACATCGGGCAACGCGAGGATTTTCTTGGCAAATCCGGCGTTGTACCTGGGATGCTCGATGCTCACCCCGATAAAGGCCGAGATGTCTTTGCCGAGCTTGCGAGCGCTGACCCGTGCCGAGTAACCCAGAATGACGCTGTCTTGTTCGAGCTTGCGCAAACGCTCCGCTACCGCCGGCTGCGACAGGCCTACAGCACTGGCCATCTCCATCTGAGTCATGCGAGCGTTCTGCTGCAGAAGGTCGAGCAACTTATAATCTATCGAATCAAGGATCATATGAGTAAGAAAATCCAATCTGCCCAACGTGTGCGCCTATAATATCCTCGACTCGGGAATCGCGTCAACAAGAATCCGAGCTGCCTTCGTTTCGTCGTCGAGAGCTCGCTGTTGACACGAGGAGCCTTGGCGCTCAAGCTCCAGATCGAGTGAAGACCAGTATTTTGAGAGGTGTTCTATTGCCGGTTTGGAAACTGACTATCGAGTATGACGGTACCCGCTACTACGGGTGGCAGGAGCAGAAGAACTCGCGGACCGTTGCGGGCGAGCTTCGCGGCGCAGCCGAAAAGTTCTTCGAGGAGCGAGTCGAGCTCGCAGGCGCCGGCCGAACAGACGCGGGAGTGCACGCGCTTGCGCAGGTCGCCCGCTTGAAAGCTTCGCGCAGCGCGAGACCCATAGAGTTGCTGTACGCCTTGAACGACCGATTGCCCGCTGACATCAACGTTCTCAAAGTTGAAGAGACGCGTGCGACCTTTGATCCGAGACGAGACGCGAACGGCCGCTATTACGTCTACCAGGTATCGACCAGAAGGACGGCGTTTGCGAAGAAGTCTGTGTGGTGGGTGCGCGACCCGCTGAACGTCGAGGCGATGAGCAAGGCGGCAGCGGGCCTCGCAGGCCGGCACGATTTTGCGAGCTTCTGCGAGCGCCGGGACGACGACCGCTCGACCATCGTCGTGGTTGAGCGGGTCGAGATCGTTCAGGCCGGAGACCTTATTCTATTTCGGATCGGCGCGTCGCACTTTCTTTGGAAGATGGTGCGGCGCATCGTCGGAGCCCTTGTCGAGGTAGGGAGGGGAAAGCTCGAAGTGGCCGGTTTCGTTAGCTTGTTGACCTCGGATTCCAGGCGAGCTTCGGCTGCCCGGTCGTTTGATGTGGCCGCGGTAACTGCGCCTCCGTCCGGACTCTTCCTGGAGCGCGTCTTTTATCGCGAGGACGAACGCCCGGGTAAGTTAGTCCCGCCGTTTCCAGTGCCACGTTGGTGAGCGTTCGAAGGTCAAGGTTTAGGCGGCGCAGTCGTGACCAGCCAGGCTAAGCTGGATCTCTTAACATCGTGAAGGGTGTAAGGCGAACTCCACGCAATCTCCAATTGCTAGCGCTGGTTCGAGCTATCCATATCCGACATGATCAACCAACGACCACTGCGGTCTTTGCGCAGCGTCAGTGTGAACTTTCCAATGTCCGGCTCACCTTCTTGCCGCGCGAATCCCCCGATGATGTACCCCACTGAGCCATCCGCTGCGAACGCAATCGCGCGCAGAGCAAGCGGACCGCCCTTACCCGTGTAGTACTGCTGTACAGCGGCGCGGCCCCGTACCGGTGGCCGGCCATTCGGGAGCACAAACCCGTCCTCGGCGAACAAGCCCGCGA
This sequence comes from Candidatus Onstottus arcticum, assembly GCA_038040485.1. Taxonomy (GTDB): domain Bacteria; phylum Acidobacteriota; class Blastocatellia; order UBA7656; family UBA7656; genus Onstottus_B; species Onstottus_B arcticum. The sequence continues at coordinate 85,049 of JBBPIE010000015.1, read as the reverse complement.
GGGCCGCGGCATCCTTGCTTCGCCACGCGGCTTCGTAGTCGGTCAACACTCGCGCCAGAGCCGGCGGGAGTTTGACGCTCGGTTCCTGCGCAGCGGCGGGCTGCTGTCCAACGGTGGAGACCGAAGCAAGAAACGACACAATGATCGACAAGACTATCTTCCGCATATGATGCATTCTCCTCGAGAGGCCCCCGGAGTTCCAATTCTATTTGGTTTCTGCCTCGGCCCTCGACCGATTCACACGATGGCGGATGTACTCGACTAACATGGGCAACACCGAAATAAGAACGATCGCTATGATGACGAGCGAGAAGTTGTTCTTGACGATCTCCAGATTGCCAAAGTAGTAACCGGCGAATACGCATGTCGCGACCCAGACCACGCCGCCTATCACGTTATAAGCAATGAACCGCCAGTAGGTCATGTTTCCAATGCCCGCTACAAACGGGGCAAACGTCCTGACGATCGGGATGAAGCGCGCGATGATGATCGTCTTGCCGCCGTACCGTTCATAGAACGCGTGCGTCCGCTCGAGATGCTTCTTGTTCAGAAACCGAACGTTCTCGCGATTAAATATCTTTGGACCGACCCAACGCCCCATCCAGTAGTTGACTGTGTCGCCCAGAATCGCGGCGATCGACAAGAGCACGAACAGCCAGACTGCGTTTAGCGACCCCAGACCCGCAAAAGCTCCAGCCGCGAAGAGCAACGAGTCGCCCGGCAAGAACGGAGTAACGACCAGCCCGGTCTCACAGAAAACGATGAGAAACAAGATCAGATAAGTCCAGCCCCCGTATTGACCGATGATCTCGTTCAGGTGCCTGTCCAGGTGAAGGAAGAGGTCGATGAGCTTGCTGATGAGTTCCATGATTGTTTGATTGCCAGAGCGGTCAGGCGCGCCCGACTAGTAGCTTAGCCATGCTCCATGGTGATGGACCTGTATGGGCGTCTCTCCGTGGGCGCCCCTCGTTGCGTGCCCTCTCTTTGATTACCGACGAGGGGCGTCCACGGAGGGATGCCCATACAGGTATTCATCAAGTTTCATGTTAAATCAGGACTAGTTCGGCCAGCCGTGCCGTCCGATAAGCTTAACAAACTGGCAGAGACCGTGATCCTCGCGAATGATACCGCTTTCTGTTCTTATGATTCGGACGAGGACTTGCTGATCGGCGTCTCCGATCGGAATGACCAGCTTGCCGCCAATGCTCAGTTGATTGATGAGCGGCTCCGGGATTTCGGGGCTGCCGGCAGCGACCAGCACGCCGTCGTAAGGCGCGTGGTCGCTCCAACCGATCGTGCCGTCGAACCATTTGACCGTGGCGTTGAAACATCCCAGGCGGCGGATATTTCGCTGCGCGTTTCGCGCAAGGTCGCTGATGCGTTCGATGGCAAAGACACGCCCGGCCACTGCTGAAAGCACAGCGGTCTGGTATCCCGACCCCGCGCCGATCTCGAGCACCGTGGAGTTCTCGTCAGCCTCCAGAAGCTCTGTCATGCGAGCGACAATGTATGGCTGAGATATGGTTTGCATGTCGCCGATCGGCAGCGCGTGGTCACCGTAAGCTTTTGCCGCCAGGGCTTCGGGCACAAACAGATGGCGCGGGATCTCACTCATGGCCTTGAGCACGCGGTCGTCCTTGATGCCACGGTGCCGCAACAGCTCAACCATGCGCGCGCGGTGCGGTTGAAAGAGGTCGGCGTTTGCAGACGTCGAGAGCGGAATGTTGGATCTCATTGTGAAAGAGGCTCAAGCGCGGTGTGCCAGCCCATTGACTTCATTTGTTCGAGGGTGCGTTCGTCCGTTAGATCGCTGCGAAGCGGCGTGATCGAGACAAATCCCTGACCCAGCGCTTCGTAATCGGTGCCCAGCTCTTCGTTCCACGTAAGCGATTCTTCGCCGATCCAGTAGTACTTTCGTTGGCGGGGGTCGGTTCCGGTGATGACTTTGGGTCTTATGATTTTTGTTCCCTGACGGGTGACTCGCACCCCTTGAACCGGGCCGGGAGGTATGTTCACGTTCAGCACTGTTCCAAGAGGCAAACCGTCTTCGAGCACCCGCAGCGAAACCTCAACCGCAAACCGGGCCGCCTGCTCGAAGTCGAAGTTGACTCTTTGGACCAGGCTGATCGCGATACCGGGCAATCCGTAAACCGAAGCTTCGAGCGCGCCGGCCACCGTGCCCGAGTAGCTCACGTCTTCGCCGAGATTGCCTCCCTTGTTTATCCCGGAGACTACGATGACGGGTGTGTCGCCGCCGGCAAAGATGAGGTTCATCGCAAGCGTGACGCAGTCGGCCGGAGTTCCATCAACCGCGAAGTGCCGGTCGTCGATTCGATCGACGCGCAGCGGACGCGCGAGGGTAAGCGAGCGGGACGCCGCGCTCATTTCGTGCGCGGGAGCTACGACGGTCACATCGCCGATTGCGGTAAGAGCTTCGGCCAACGCGACGATTCCCGGCGAGTGTATTCCGTCATCGTTGGTGACTAATATCTTGCGCATATCGGAACGGGCCGGTTTTGAAACGAGAAAGCCCAGGACGAAGCTTCGAAGGTCAAGACCTAAGGCATCAACGCCGGGTTGATCTTCGGGTCTCGCTCTTGGCTCTTACGTCCTGGGTCTGGATTCTAATCGGGACGACTGGATTTGAACCAGCGACCTCTTCCACCCCAAGGAAGCGCGCTACCGGGCTGCGCCACGTCCCGTCACATAGAAGGAGTTGGGCTATGTTGATCGACCATCGATGCTAGCATCCGAGTTTAGGGTTGTCAATAAATCCTCCAAATCGTGTTTGATTAGTCGCAGCACGCGCCTTATCGGTGGACTGACCGGTTGGTCATCAAGCGGCGCAACGGGTTGCGTGCCGCGTGAACTAATCTGCTTTGCGTTGACAGGAGGGTTCACAGGCGGCGATGCCGCCTCAACGCCGAGCGTGCTCTCCATGCTCAGTTGCTCGCCGGCCGGCTTTGATCTCCCAGAGCTACCAGCGCGAGAGTCATCAAGGAGTTTCCTCTTAGCTCCCGCAATGGTGAACTTCTCTTCATACAGCAGGTCGCGGATTCGGAAGACCATCTCGACGTCCTTGCGCCGGTAGACGCGCTGGCCGGCGCGATTCTTCTGAGGCGCCAGCATGGGAAACTCCGTCTCCCAGTAGCGAAGCACGTGCGGCTGGACTTTGATCAGCGCGCATACTTCTCCGATCCTGAAGAACAGCTTCTCCGGAATTACTCTTGAAGAGGTTTCCATCTTTTGCGCCCCCGCTTCAAAGGGAATGGATTGAAAGCACGGTCTGCGTTAGCTTTCCGGCCAATGTCGCCCCTATGTTATGCAGTTAGTCAGAAACTGTCAACACGTAGACGCAGCGCTCACAGAGATTTAGATGGCCAGAGTGAAAGAAGAATCCGAGAGGCAAGACGCATGCTGAGTGGATGCTTCGAACCTATTGCTTTAACTCCTTATCTTGGGTCAGCGGGCGCCTTATCCGCCGTGGCTTCCTTCGCCGGCGCCACCGACTCGGCTTGAACTCGCTCGAAGCGGGATGAGACCTCGAAGACTTCGCTGAACCAGCTTGATTTGCGTTCGGCAGACCACATCTCAAGATCACATTCGCCTTCGGCCTCGACATAGAAGGTCACGCGAGCGCCGGACAACTCGCATCTCACTTCTCGCACCAATTGATGGTGTGAACGATCTAGCCCGTCGGCGATTTGCAGAATCGATGCCAGCTTCAAAAGCGTCGAACGCTGCGAGCGCTCGAGCCCGAAGTAGTCTTCGTGCTCTCGTTTTGACCGCGCCGCCATTCCTTTCTTAGGCAGCGAGCCTCGATGGTACCGAACCGCAGTCGCCATCAGCGCAATTTCGTTGACAGTGAAGCCGGGCATCTCCGCGTTCTTTATCAGGTAGAGCGCGTGCCGGTGATGATTGTTGTGCGCGATGTGGTAGCCGATGTCGTGAAGCAGCGCGGCATACTCCAGCAACTTTCTCTCGGCCTCGCGCATTCCGTGAAGCTCGTGAGTGTCGTCGAATATGCGAGCAGCCAAACGCGCTACGTGATGTGAGTGCGGCGCGTCGTAGTCGTATCGGCGAGCGACCGACAGCACCGACCGCGCTCGCACGTCCAGCGACGAGTTGTCGGCGTCGACGTCGACGAGCTTTGACTCGTTCGAGCGCGAGAGTTCTGCCGCCGAGTCCGCGCCGAGGTCTAGTCTCGACAGGGGATGGTTTCGCACGTAGTTCAGGATCACGCCCTCGCGAAGCGACCAGTCGCAGCTAGTTATCTCGCGTGCTCCGGTCTCCGACATTATGCATTCGAGCAGCAGCCCGCCGGCGATGATGATGTCCGCGCGATCCTTTTCGAGTCCCGGCACTCGGCCGCGTTGCCGCTCGTCCATTCGAGCGAGCCGCCGGTTCAGCCGGGTGATTTGGTCTAGCGTGACGGTTTCGCTGAACGGCTCGATATCGGCAAGCGCCTCACCCCGATGCGGATGCTCAGAGCTAGCAGCGGCGCTGACCATGTTCAGGATCGTGCCCGAAGTCCCGATCACGAAGTCGTAACCCCGGTTCTTGATCTCCCAGACCGCGTGTGTCAGATCGGACCTGATCCCCGTTACGAGCCGCTCGCGCTCCTGTTCTGAGATTGGGTCGGTGGTGATGAACTTCTCAGCAAGCCTCACCGCGCCGATTCGCACAGAGTACAAAAGCTCGGGCTCGTTTCCGCCGGTGACAATGAACTCGGTCGAGCCGCCGCCGATGTCGATGACAAGCGCGCGGCGGTTGTTGAAGTCGGTCACTTCGGAGACGGCCAGCGCTATCAAACGGGCTTCCTCGACGCCGGGAAGCAGTTGCACGTCGAGGCCAATATCCTTGCGGACTGCTTCGATGAATTCATCCGCGTTGTGCGCTTCGCGAACGGCCGAAGTCGCGGTGGCAATGGTCAGGTCGACGCGATTGGCTTCGGCCATCTGCTTGTAGCGGCGAAGCGTGATCAACGCTCGGTCAACTCTTTCTTTCGATAGGAGGTGTTCACGCAGACTTCCAGCGCCCAGCCGGACCATCTCCTTTTCGCGATCGATGATCTCGGGGTGTTGCCCCTTGACTGCGCGGACGATGACCAGGTGGATCGAGTTAGATCCGATATCTATCGCTGCGAGCTTCATACTTGTTTGTCGTCGTCGAGGTGAAACAGATCGTGCACGACCTTGACTGCGCGTTCGGCGTCGCGGTCGCTGACAACACAGCTTATGCGTAACTCCGAGGTCGAGATCATCTTGATGTTGACGCCGGCCTCGCCGAGCGCGGCGAACATTCGGGCCGCAACATCGGGCTGATCCATCAAGCTCGCCCCGATGATGCTGACCTTGGCCACGTCTTCATCGGCAAGCACCGCTTCGGCGCCGACGCTCGCGGAAACTTCTTCCAGGGCCGCTCGTGCGTTTTCCAGATCGCCGCGTTTGATCGTGAATGTTATGTCGTTGACCGAGCGGCCTTCGTGAAACGCCTGGATGATCATATCGACACTGACGCGGCGGCGGGCGAGCGCGCCGAATACTTCGCCTGCGACGCCGGGCCTGTCGGGCACTTTCAGAATCGCCAGCCTCGCCTGATCGCGATCGACCGTCACCCCGCTAACTGGCCGGTAGATTTCCATCTCGTCGGCTCCTGTCACGGTCGTCCCCGGGTTCGCGGGGTCGAACGTATTCCTGACTCTAACCTTGATCTTGTGTTTGCGCGCAAGCTCGACTGCTCGCGGGTGCAATACCTGTGAGCCGGCGCGCGCCATCTCGAGCATCTCTTCGTAAGAGATCTGTTTCATCAGCCGCGCTGAAGGCACGATGTTCGGATCAGCCGTGTAGACTCCGCTAACGTCGGTGAAGATGTCGCACGCCGAGGCGTCAAGCGCCGCTGCTAGCGCTACCGCGGTCGTGTCCGACCCGCCCCGGCCAAGCGTTGTCGTATCGCCCTCCTCCGTTACGCCCTGAAACCCTGCCGCGACGACGATCGATCCGTGGTCGAGACAGCGCCGAATGCGATCGGTGTTTATGTCCACGATTCGCGCGGCGGTATGAACGCTCTCGGTGGTTATGCCTAGTTGTGCGCCTGTGAGCGAGACAGCGCTAGCGCCTTGTTCGTTCAGCGCCATCGCCAGAAGCGCGATTGAGATTTGCTCGCCAGTGGCAAGCAGCGCGTCAAGCTCTCGCCGAGGCGGTGTGCCGTTTGTCTGTTTCGCTAGCTTCACAAGGTAGTCGGTTGTATCGCCCATTGCGGAGACGACGACGACAACCGAATCGTTGCGAGCCGCCCGCGCGACGATGCTCGCGACGTTCTTGATCCTCGCCACGGATTTGACTGAAGTGCCGCCGAATTTCTGTATGATCATTGTAGAGGCTAGAAGTATCCACGAATAACGCGAATCATCGCGAATGCCTCCTGACCATTCGCGATGATTCGCGTTATTCGTGGATAGCTCATTCGAACACGCGCAGGACGATGGCGATTCGCCGGGTTGTCACCTGTCCTTCGATCTCCATCAGCGCGCCGAGCAGGTTTCTCTCGGCACACTTATGAGTCAGAAGAATGATGGTCGCCGATCCCTCGGCATCAACTCCTCGCTGAAGCAAGCTGTGCAGGCTCACTTGATGCACGCCAAGCGCGTGCCCGATGTTACCGATCACGCCGGGTGAGTCTTCGGTCTCGAGCCGGATATAGAACGCGCTCTCGGCGTCTGCGACCGGACACAGCGGCGCTTCTCCAGCTTCGATCGCCGGATGAAAATAAGGTGCGAAGTCAGGCAGCTTGAGCGCGCTTGCGAGGTTTATCAGATCGCCGACGACCGCGCTTGCGGTGGGCATCTGGCCGGCGCCCGGACCCACCAGCATCACTTCACCGACCGCGCTGCCGCTGATAAAGATTGCGTTGTTGGCTCCTTCGACTGAAGCCAGCAGATGGTGAATCGGCACAAGCATCGGGTGAGCGCGCACGTCCAGGCAGGCCTCTCCTCGACGCGCCAGCCCGATCAGCTTGATTCGATATCCGAACTCACGCGCGATCGAAATGTCCATCGCGGAAATCTGAGTGATGCCCTGGCGGTAGACGGCCGTGACGTCAACAAAGCGCCCAAACGCGAGCGACGCGAGAATTGTGATCTTGCAGGCCACGTCGAAGCCTTCGACGTCGTTAACCGGATCGGCCTCCGCGAACCCCAGGCGCTGCGCATCCGCAAGCGCGTCATCGAAGCTCTGACCACGCTCCTGCATCGCGGTCAGAATATAGTTCGTCGTGCCGTTCAGAATTCCGGCTACGCTGCTGATTTCGTTAGCCTGAAGTCCCCGTTGAAGCGTCGATATGAGCGGGATGCCGCCGCCGACCGCAGCCTCAAACAAAACCGTGACGTTGTTTCGATGCGCAAGTTCGAAAATCTCAGAGCCGTGCCGGGCGATCATCTCTTTGTTGGCGGTGACCACGTGCTTGCCGTTCGAGATCGCCTGCTTGATCCACTCGAAAATGGGACCGACGCCGCCGGCGACTTCAATGATTATCTCGGTCTCGGGATCGTTCACAACTTCCGCAGGCTGATCGGTCACTCGGATCGCGCTCAGATCGGCGTCGCGCGGCTTGGATTTGTCGCGCACCGCGACCCACTTGACGCGAAAGCGCGGATCGGTGCCGAGCAGTTTCGCGACTCCGGTTCCGACTGTACCCAGCCCGAGTATGCCAACTGTGAGTTTTGCCATCGCTTCGTTCCGAGTTAACACGAGTACAATCGAAGCCTATCAACGAAGTAAAGTAAGGGGGTTAAGTGTTCTTCCCCAACGCGAACGACCGAGAGGTCTAGTACGCTTTAGCTCGGATCCGAAAGGAGTGCAATATTACTTCTTGGCCGACGATGTCATAACGGATGCGGTAGTCACCGAAACGGATTCGCCACTGCCCCTCTCCGGCGCTGACGTCTGTAAGCTTCTTTATCTTGAACTGGCGGCTTGTATTGTAAGGGTCTTTGGCTAGAATGGTAATTATCTCGTCAAATTCATCAAGTAACTTTGGCCTATGCCTAACAATCTTTCGTGAGTCTCTCTCAAACTGAGGCGAGACGACGACGCGAAAAGAATCCGGCATTATTTGACCTTCTTGAAGGCCCTAATCTCTTTTCGTAACTGTCGCATAAACTCGCGCGCATCAGTAACGTCACCGCGCAGATATGCTTTATAGCTTTCTGCGATTTGCTCTTGGAGTTCCGTGTCTTTTGATTCAAGTTCATCGTCCAGCTTGTCTGGATCAATGTGTCGCCTTTCCTGCACCGGCGTCTACCTCCTTACTGTTAGCTTGAAACAGGAACATCCCGATATTGAATTCACGTGGCCAGAATGTCAAGGTTTTTGGTAAGAAGCCTTAAGAAGCTGGCAAAGTAAGTTTGCGCTCTTCGCATACATCGGCGCGTCTCCGTTTCTGATCGTCTATGAGCAGAAAGCCGCGTGAATGACGCAAACTTTGACATACATCACCCCCACACCTAGAATGAAGCGGTCCATGCGAATATCAAAAGTCTACACAAGGACTGGAGACGCGGGCGAAACGTCTCTGGTCGGCGGCGCTCGCGTCAGCAAAGCCAGCCAGCGAGTAGACGCCTATGGTGATGTGGACGAGTTGAACTCGCTTATCGGACTGGCGCGCGCGTGCCTCGCAGACGACGAAGTCGACGAGACTTTGAGCCTGATTCAAAACGATCTGTTCACGCTCGGGGCCGACCTTGCAAGCCCGTCCGAGATCGACGTGCCGCGCATTCAGACGTCCTTTGTGGAAACGCTCGAAGAACTGGCGGATCGATTTCTCGCGGAGCTCGAGCCGCTGAAGGAGTTCATTCTTCCTGGGGGTTCGCAGGCCGGCGCAACTTTGCACCTCGCTCGAACGGTTGCGCGCAGAGCCGAACGCCGCGTGGTTGCGTTGTCGAACGCGGAAGACGTGAATGACCTCGCGGTTGTTTACCTCAATCGCCTTTCGGATTTGCTGTTCATACTGGCGCGCACGGTGAATCGCCGGGAAGGAATTCCCGAGAAGATGACGGATTTTAGCAAGAGAACTAAGAAGGAATGATGATTGAGGATAGAGGATTGAGGATCGAACGGCTCAACCCTCGATTCTCGATGCTCGATCTTCCATCCTCAATCCCCAGCTATGAGTTGGTTCCGAAAAAGAGACAGGCCGAAGCGTCCCGGGCCGGGCGAGGAGCGAACTGTACGCACCGAAGGGCTTTTCATGAAATGCCCGGGATGCGAGGAGATGCTTCTCAAGCGAGAGGTCGAGGACAACCTCGAGGTCTGCACGAAATGCGGCCATCACTTTCGAATCGGCGCGATTGAACGCCTGGAGCTGACTCTCGATGACGGCGAGTGGGTCGAGTTGGATGCGGGTCTCGCATCGACCGATCCACTCCAGTTTGTCGATACGAAGCCTTACCGCACGCGGCTGGAGCAGATGCAAGAGAACACGGGGATTCTCGACGCGCTGATTACCGGGCAAGGCACTATCGGCGGGCACCCTGCGTTGGTGTGCGCGATGGAACTTTCGTTCGTTGGCGGCTCGCTTGGATCAGTCGTAGGCGAGAAGATCACCCGCGCGATAGAGAAGGCTATCGAGACCGGCTCGGCCGTTGTTATCTTTTCAGCGTCGGGCGGAGCGCGAATGCAAGAAGGCGCGATCTCGCTGATGCAGATGGCAAAGATCTCCGCGGCGCTTGCGCGGCTTGACGAGGCGCGGCTTCCGTTCATTTCAGTTTTGACTGACCCGACGACCGGGGGAGTGACTGCAAGCTTCGCGATGCTTGGCGATCTGAACATCGCCGAGCCCGGCGCGCAGATCGGTTTTGCCGGGCCGCGAGTGATCGAGCAAACGATCAAGCAGAAACTGCCCGAAGGCTTTCAACGATCCGAGTTTCTGCTCGAGCACGGGATGCTCGACGCGGTAGTCGAGCGAAAGAACCTGAGAGACTTCATCGTGGGCTCGCTCGACTTCATGTGCCAGAACGGCCGAAAGTCTGAGGGCCGGTCTGACAGCGGTGTGTAACTCCTCCCGCCTCTCTCAAGCTCCTGACTATGGATTACGCGCAGTCGCTAACCTACCTCTATTCGCTGGGCCACGAAGTGCTCGCGGCTAAGTATCGATTGGAGACCATCCGTTTGTTGCTGGCTCGGCTCGGCGATCCCGACCAGTCGTTCAAGTCAGTCATAGTCGCCGGGACCAACGGCAAGGGATCGGTCGCGGCGATGATTGAGTCGATTGCGCGAGAAGCCGGTCATCGCACGGCGCTGTACACTTCGCCGCACCTTGTTCATGTTCAGGAGCGAATCAGAGTCGCGGGAGTTGACGTTTCGGAGACCGAATTCGCGCAGCTAGCCACGGACGTCAGGGAGGCAAGCGAAGCGCTCGTGCGCGAAACGAGTCTCGAGACCGTTCCCACCTTCTTTGAGCAGGTAACCGCTGCCGCACTGCTCCACTTTCATCGCAGCGAAGTCAAGCTGGCAGTCCTGGAAGTTGGGCTTGGCGGGCGGCTTGACGCTACCAACGCGGTCGAACGTGTCCTGTCAGTTGTCACGTCGATCGATCTCGACCATCAGGAGACTCTCGGCAGCACGATAGCCGAGATCGCCACGGAGAAAGCCGCCGTCATCGTGCCGGGTGCCCGCGCGGTGATCGGCCGTCAACGACACCAGGAGGCGAGTGATGTGCTCATGCGCCGGTGCCTGGAGGTGAATGTGCTGCCGGTGTTTGCCAACGAACCGGCGGGATCGTCGGCGAGCGATTATGGTCGGCTGACCTTCGACTATGAATCGACGCACTCGAGTTACAGCCGGATAATGCTGGGCCTCAGAGGGAGGCATCAAGCGGACAATGCGGCGGCGGCTATCGAAGCGTGCGAAGCGCTGGACGAGTTGGGATTCAAGATACCGCGCGAAGCAGTTGTGCGCGGCATGCGCGACGTGAGTTGGCAGGGCAGGCTCGAGTGGATTGATGCGTCCCCGCCACTTTTGCTGGATGGAGCGCACAACACGTCGGGCGCTCATTCGCTGAGGGAGTTTCTCGTTGAGTTCTGGGACGGGCCTCTGACTTTGGTGTTTGGCGCGATGGCTGACAAAGACATCGACGGAATGGCGGCTGCGCTGTTCGACCTTGCAACAACCGTAGTGCTTACGCGGGTGCGCGACCAACGAGCGGCTGTGGGCGCGCGGTTGGGCAAGCCGGCGTTGGCGCGGCCGGCAGCCAACCTGATCTTCACTGAAACCGTGAGGCAAGCGCTTTCGTGGGCTCGCAGCGTAACGCCCCGCGAAGGGCTGATCGTGGTGGCCGGCTCGCTGCACCTGGTTGGAGAAGTAAAACGCTTGATCGAAGAGGAGGGCTCGCAGGGCGCGGCGATGTGAGGACGAGGATTGAGGATAGAGGATGGAAGATTGAGGATGGAGAATTGAAAATTGAAAATTGAAAATTGAAAATTGAAAATCTGAAATTGCAAACAATCGGGGGCGCGCCCCGCAACGCGGACTTCGTTCGCGCCGCCTGGGTTTCAATTTGCAATTTTCAATTCTCCATCCTCTATCCTCCATCCTCTATATCCTCACGGGTCACGCCTCAGGCATAACTATGGCGCACGAACTGATCGGACGAGACCACATCTACCGGGGGAAAGTCTTCGGCGTCTCCCTTAGCAGGTTTCAGTCGCTGGCGAAGGGCGAGGTTGTGATTGAGATTGTTCATCACAACGGCGGCGCCGGGGCATTGCCTGTCTTTGAAGACGGAACGGTCGCGCTCGTTCGGCAGTGGCGGTATCCGCTTGGCCGCAACTCGCTCGAGATTTCAGCAGGCCGAATCGAGACGGGACAGTCGCCGGAGGAAACTGCTCGGCGGGAGCTTGAAGAGGAGATGGGACTGCGAGCGGGAGAGATGCAGAAACTGGGAGAGTTCTTTGTCGCGCCGGGCTGGTGCGAAGAAAAGATTCACGTTTACATTGCGAGAGGCCTGGAGGCATCGCAGCAGAATCTCGACGATGACGAAGAGATCGAAGTAGTGCGATTGAGCTTCGACGATGCGCTTGCTCGCGTGCGTTCGGGTGAGATCGACGACGCAAAGTCGATCATCACTTTGTTGCTCGCCGCGCCGTTGCTTCAGAGTTTGAAATAACCTGTACGGGCGGCCCTCCGTGGCCGCCCCTTGTTGGAGAGATTCCTTCTTTTGTCGCAGACGGAACGAGGGGTGGCCACGGAGGCCACCCGTACATGATCTGGCCTTCTTTAAGCCATTGAAAACTCTCAAAACAATCTTGATCTATCTGTGGGCGCCGGTAGCCAACCTGCTTTGGTACACGCACACGGTCGTGATGGCGACGATCTCGCTGTTGCTCTGGCCGTTTGACCGAACGGGCGCGATGCAGCACTGGTGCGCGCGCACGTGGTGCCGCTTGATCGCGTGGTCGATCTTTTCGTGGATACACGTCAGCGGGACTGAGAACGTTCGGCCGGATAAGAACTACGTCTATATGGCTAACCATTCGAGCTTGATCGACACACCGGCGCTCTTCGCATACCTGCCTTACCAGTTTCGGATCATGGCCAAGAAGGAGTTGTTCTATGTTCCGTTCATGGGTTGGCACTTGTGGACTGCCGGCAATTTCCCAGTCGACCGCAGCGACGCGCGCAAGACGGCAAAGAGCCTTAGGCGTGTGATCGAAGGCGTAAAAGGCGGCAAGTCGTTGGCAGTCTTTCCCGAAGGCTCGCGCTCACCCGATGGCCGGCTGCTGGAATTCAAGACGGGCGCTTTTAAGATCGCAATGCGCGCGGGTGTTCCGATCGTGCCGGTCACGATTCGGGGGACTCGCAAGAACCTGCCCAAGGGCTCGCTTGCGCCGCGGCCCGGACGAGTGGACGTGATCATCGGCGAACCGATTGACACGCGAGACTACACCGAGAAGCAGCTAGCGGAACTGATGGCTCGAACACGCAGTGCAATCGAAGCGAATCTTGAAACGGGCCTTCGCGGCGAAACAGGACCAGGCGTACGCGGTTAGAAGTTTGCCACCTATCGGAAAGAATGGTACTTCTATTTGATCAATGGTTGACGAACTAATTGACCTTCGAACCTGCAGAGTCTGCGGGGCGACCCTAACAAGCGACGCGCAGCGAGCTGAAAGCATCTGCGATGACTGCTCGAACACTGGCAAAGACCGGCTCGGTTCGGTTTTGGACGCGGACGCCGCTGCCGCGGCTGCTGAACAACCTCCCTCCGATCTCGCAGCGGAAGAAGAGCAGCCACCCGACCCGGATCATCCACGTTGGGGAGTCCGGGCCGGGATCCTGGTTTGGGTTGTGAGCGTCCTGGCTATTATTGTCGTGCCGGTCCTCGCGGTCATCGCCTGGTACATCATATCGAAGGCGCGGGGTGAGGAGGTTCCCGGCCTGGAATCGCAGGAAGCGTTGTTCGACTGGCTGAAGTCGCCGCGGTTGCTCCTGGTGCAGGTAGCCTCGACCTTCATTGCGCATCTGATCACGCTTGCGGTTTGCTGGCTGATCGTGGTGAAGATTGGAAAGAATCCATTCTGGGCGAGTCTGGGTTGGCACTGGGCAGGACGCTCTGCTTTGTACTGGCTCGTCTTTTCAGCAGTTGTGATTGTTGTGCTGATCGCCTTCAGTCAGGTCGCCGTCCGAGTGCTGCCGGAATCACCAGATACTTCGTTCGCCGAACTGCTGCGTTCTTCACCGCAGGTCAGGATCGCAGTCGCGCTTCTGGCGACGCTCAGCGCGCCGATCGTCGAAGAGGTCATCTACCGCGGTGTGCTGTTTCCAGCGCTCTTGAGGCGCACGGGAGCGGCAGCAGCGGTTGTGTTAGTGACGATGCTTTTTGCCGGCGTTCATTTCCTTCAGTACTGGGGCGCGTGGGCCTCGATTTCGGGACTGATCTTTCTCAGCCTCATCCTCACGCTCGTCCGCGCAAGGACCGGCTCGATTCTTCCAAGCGTGATGATTCATTTCGTCAACAACGCGTTCTTCTCCATGCTGATAATTGCAAACAGAGGCTGATTCCCCGTTACAGAAGCCAGAGATTGCGGTTTGAGAAGTAGTCGGGCGACTGATCCGGGTTCTCCTTGTGAAACTCGAGGTATCGCCGCCGGCACTTCTCGTAGCGTGCGTCTGAGGTCCTGATCGCGATGTGAGGAATATCCTGAAGGTGCCGCTCGACCTTCCAGGCGTTGCGAAGCGAAAAGCGCCAGTCGTAACCGTCAAGCTCGTAGAGACTAGCCACAGCGTAGCCGACCAGTCTGCCGGTCTTGTCGATGTACATCTCGAAGTAGCTCATCACGAGATCACGGACCGTCCGGAAGACCGGCTTGCGCCCATGCAGTCCAATGTCGCGCGAGCGCGCAACCGAACCCCAGCGGCCGTCCTTATGAAACAACAGGAGCACGTGGTCGAGGTTGTCCTGTGACTCAATGCTGACAAGAGTCGGCGGATAGCCGTGCTGTTCGAGAATCACCGCGGCGACAAGCGCGCCCTCGAGGCAATGCGCGCGGCCTTCTCTCAATACGCGGCGAAACGAGAAGCATGTCGCGCCGTCAAGTTCGCGGTTGTATCGGATGCTCCTCAGATAGCGCTGCACCTGTTCGGGGGTGCGATGAGTTTGAATCAGCTTCCACTCTTCGCTGGTAAACGCGGAACGCGGAGGAATTCTTGCCGCCGCCTCGCTGAAGCTGCGATGCGGGGACGTTCGCTTGATTTGACGGCGGTTTGATGTCGTGAGCTTCATTTCTCGCGTCGGTAAATCACCGCTTCGGCTTCTTTGAGTGGTATTGGGAAGCTTGCCGCGCGCGTGAAACGATCCGGGTGCGCGCGTATCAAGCCTTCGACTTCGCGTTCGGCCGTGGACGACCATTCCGCGTGTTCGAGCCCGGTCCGAACCAGCAAGTAGTCGCAGCGCTCGATTCGGTCCAGCGCCGACTCAGCCACGATCCATTCGACTCTAATGAGCGGCGGTCCGGCACGCTCGGCAGACTGAAAGCGCGCTTCGAGCGCCACGCTCGAGGGGTTCAAGTACGGCAAGTTCACAACGACTCCCAGTGTCGGGCGGTCCTCGCTTGCGCCAGTCTGCGGAGATACGCTTTCGTTCGGCGCCGGCGGGCGGGCGCCGCTAGTTTCACCAACCGGACCCGCCCGCTTGGATCCAGCGGTTCGATCTTCGAACCCCAGACCGGCGACGGCGCGAACGATCTCGGGGACGCTCCAGTCGTCGGCAAGCGGTCGATGATCGAAGCCATAATAGTTGCGAGCCCAGACCATCCACCTCCAGCGAGGCGTGTCGATCGCGTACCCGAAGCCCGGCTTTGGCCACTGCGCGTTGAAAAACCCAGCGAGACTCCACGCCGCGATTGCGGCCGCCAGAGCCAGTTTCAGGGGTTTGGCCGCCGCGTTGATCATCGAGCGAGCTCCGGATGAAGAAGCGGCCGGCCTATTCCTCTTGAGATCGCCCAGCCAGCAGAGCGACAGCAGAGCCGCGGCGGGAAGCACCGGCACGGTGTAGCGCACGTCTTTGTTAGCGACCAGAGCGAACACTCCGATGCCGCTTATGAGCCACAAGTAGAGCAGGGTGCTTTCTCTCCGGCGGCGCAAAAGCGAATACAAGACGCCGCTAGCAAACAGGACACCCATTGGCAACTGCATCTGCATGCTGATCAGCGCGTGGACGTAGAAGAAGTTTGACTCGAATGAGTAGAGCGGCGCTTCGCCCTCGTCGATCGCGGCCTGCTGGTTTTGATGATAAACCGCGATCACGTCACGAAAGTGAGGCGCGTACCACAGCGCGGCTATCGCAAGGCCGACCCCACTCGCCAGCATAAGATTCAAGATCGCTCGGCGGTCGCGGCTCAACAAGACCCGAAGCGCGATATACAGGCACGGCAGCACAAAGAAGAAGGCGAAGGTTTGCTTGACCAAAAGGCCGATCCCGAATGATAAGCCAAAAAGCAGCGCCGCTCGCCGGTCTTTAAAATCGCCGGCGCGAATCAGCAACGCGAAGCTCACCGCAACCGCCGCTACCAGCGGGAAGTCCAGAAAGGCATCGTGTATGAGCCACGCGTTGAAGTGATAACAAGCGCACACCAGCGCAGGCAAAACCGTCAACGCGACGCCCGGCGACGAGCCAGCCGGTTCTGCCTCAGAACTCCGCTCCGTTTTGCCGTACAGGGTCCGCGCCATCCACGACATCGCGCACATCAACGCAGCGAGCGAGATAAGGTTCACGGCGATGCCGGTCAGCTTCGAAGCTCCAAGAACGAGAAAGACGACGGCGCTTATCAGATGAACCATCGGCGCGTAGTAATGCGGCGCCTTGAATAACTCGTGCGCAAAGCCTTTTACGTCGAGCCTGGCGAGCAGCGCGTAATAGTCATAAGCGGCGCTGATGTGATCCGCCGGGTCCCATGGAGACGGCGTGCGATCTCGCAGCGTCCACAGGACCGTCGACGCAGAGAGAACTATGAAGATCGCGATTAGAAGGAGTTTACCGAGGCGAGGTCTGAGCTTTTCGAGGATCACTCCCGCCGATTATCTTGAAGCCCGTTCAGCGCGTCAACCGAAGCGCATCGCGGGTAGCATAGACTTTGGTCTGTGAGATCTCGAGTAGCATAGGCTTTAGTCTGTGTCTGCGGCCCGATAGACGAGATCCTCGAGCAACACAGACTAAAAGTCTATGCTACCTGACTGGAATGCTTCGAATCGCTTGATCGATCGAGGAGGCCGTGATCCCAAAGTGGGACGCGTTCCAGACCTCGCGGCCGTCACTCACGAGTATTGCCTGCGGCGACTCGTGGTCGATCCGAAGCCGTGACGCGGCTTCATTGGAGACGTTTCGCGCGGTCTGCACGGTTATCAAATTGTAGCTTATGCGAGGATCGGCTTGTTCGAGGTAGGACTCAAATTCCGAAAAGGCCCGCGAGCTGATCGGGCAACTAAGGCTGTGCTTGAAAAGCAGGACGGGTTGATTGGCCGACCCGGAAAGCGCCTGGTCAAGCTCTTCGATCGTGTGAAGTTCTTTCAGCTTCTGTGTCATCGCTGCTTTCGCTCCTGGACGAGTTTAGCAGGAGCCGTTCGAGTCCTGGCAAGGCCGGCTTCCCGTTCGCTATGCCCGGCGTTGTTCATTCCCTGGTCACGGATCACACGGTCCAAAGTTCGATCGCGACCGAGAGGAGCAGGTATCTCTTGCGAAGTTCCTTGACGTGCGATGCCAGATCTCGTTTTGCAATCGCGCCGTCTCGCACCCGATCCCTAAGCGCGCGAATTTCGATAACATAAAGGTCGTTGATGAACTCGCGAATCCTGTCCGGCGGAGTGTCTGGAAGCGGTTTCACCCCGTGACGGGCAAGCTCATCCAAAACGATCTCTCGGTATCTGAACTCCATCGAGGGGAAGCGACAATCTAGCCTACAGGCACGCGCGAGAGCCGGCCCAGGGCCTCCTCAATAAGTCTTACGGTTTCATCCTGATGGTCGCTGGTCAGGCGGTTTCCTTGCAGAGTGAACTCGGTCTTTCGCGATCCTTTGACGAGTCCGATATAGAGGCGGTTGCTTGCCGCATCGTAGAAGGTGCGCTCGGTGATGACCTTCGGGTCGGCGCGCTTTATCAAGGCTTCGATTCTCGGTATCAACTTGCTAACATCCAGCATCGAATCCTCCACGGTTTTCAATATTCACCATTCACTATGAAGCAGCATTGTAGCACGGCGACTGGTTTCGATTGAGGCTTGCGGCGAAACGAAGGGTTAGCCCGCTGCGCGGGCTTCCGAGTGAACGCGAATCGCTTGACTAATAAGCCAGAACGGATAGAATCGGGCCTCTTCGGGAAGCGTGGGTCCCAAGTTTTCTGGGTATCTGACTCATGCTCTCGGAATCCACCAACACAATTCGCGATTGGATAGCCCTAAGCCAGGTGATCGGTGTCGGTTCGCGCACGGCTGCGGCGTTGATCGACAAGTTCGGTTCACCGACAGCGTGCTTTGAGGCCAACGCCCTGAGTCTGGAGGCTGTATCGCTGCGCCGCGAGACCATCGACGCAATCAAATCAACGGAGCCGCGGGAACGGGCCGACCGTGAGCTCGAAGGGCTGGCGAAGCTCGGCGGCGAAGCGGTGATCCTCGAGGACGAACGCTATCCCGCGTTGCTTCGCGAAAGCTACGACCCGCCAATTGTTCTTTACTGTCTTGGCGACTTCAGGCGCTCGTTTGAGCAACCGGCGCTTGCAATAGTCGGGTCGCGGCGATGCTCGACCTATGGACGCAACGTCGCCGAGATGCTGGCGCGCGAACTCGCCGAGCGCGGCGTGACGATAGTCTCGGGGTTGGCGCGCGGGGTTGACTCGGCGGCGCATCGAGGCGCGCTCGAGGGCCGGGGCTTGACGGTCGCCGTGATGGGAACCGGTTTGGACGCCGCGTACCCGAAGGAAAACAAGCGGCTCGCCGAAAAGATCGCCGAGCATGGCGCGCTCGTCACCGAGTTCCCGCTTCGGACTCCGCCGCTGTCGCAAAACTTTCCGTTTCGCAACCGGGTCATCAGCGGCGTCGCGCACGGCGTGCTGGTGGTTGAAGGCGCAGAGCGCAGCGGCTCGCTCATCACTGCGCGTTTGGCTTATGAACAGGGGCGCGACGTGTTCGCGGTGCCGGGCAACATAACTTCAGCGAAGAGCTTTGGGCCGAACTACCTTATCAAGGATGGAGCCAAGCTTGTGCAGACGTGGCGCGACGTTGTCGAAGAGTTCCCGCTGGAGGTAAAAGCCTTCATTCTCGCAGCCGAACGAGGAGAGCAACTGCCGAGAGAATTGATAGCGGATGATGTGGAGCTCTCGGCTTCGGAGCGGTGGGTGCTGAGGATGCTGAAGCCCGACGAGCCGCTTCACATAGATCAACTGATCACGAGGGCCGAGCTTGGGACCGGCGAGTTGATGGGCGCGCTGCTCAAGCTGGAAATGACCGACAGAATCAGACAGTTGCCCGGCAAGAGCTTCGTGAAGAGGATGTAAAAAAGCGGACGACGAGGGAAGATGATGGTTCGAGGCGGCTGCCGGGGGCGCGTCAGGTTTTCGCGCATACCCACCTCGTCAGAGGTGGGTCGGTGATGCTCCAGCCTACAGGGCGCCGCGGCTGCCCCTCGGATTACCTACATACCCACCTCGTAAGAGGTGGGTCCATGATGCTGCGGCCTAGGATCAGGATGGCGCGGATCAGACCGGCACGCTCGCAAAGGCTACAGCATCAAGAACCCACCTCTGACGAGGTGGGTATGCGCGGCCGAGCCATTCGTTTGTAGGCTTCACCATCACGGACCCACCTCTGACGAGGTGGGTATGCGCGAAAATCTGACGGGCACCCGCGGCTGCCATCCCAAGAGATTCGCTAGAACGCTAACATTATTCGGCCGTGCTCTCGCCGTGGTACTATCCCAATCGTCAAGGTGGGTTGTGGCTGCTCGGAGCACGAGGAAAGTAGGACATGTCGGTTCAATTTCAGAAGCACTACTTCAACGTTCATGAGTATCACCGGATGGCTGAGGTCGGGCTCCTTTCCGAGGACTCTCGCGTTGAGTTGATCGAAGGAGAGATCATTGAGATGAGCCCAATTGGCAGCACGCACGGCGGGACTGTAAAGCGATCAAGTGCCTTCCTCAATCGCAAGCTTGGTGACGCCGTGATCGTCAGCGTGCAGGACCCGATTCGCCTCAATGACTTCTCGGAGCCCCAGCCTGACCTCGCGTTGCTCAAGCCGCGCAAGGACTTTTACTCCGACTCGCATCCGACGCCTGAGGATGTATTAGTGGTGATCGACTTAGCCGACACTTCCGTCGATTACGATCGCAACGTGAAGCTGCCAATGTATGCTCGCGCGGGTATACCGGAGGCTTGGCTGATGGTTTTGCCGAAAGACGTCATTGAGATTCACTCGCAGCCGAAGAATGGGAAATACCAAAAGGTCCAACGACTGAAGCGCGGCAAGACCCTCACATCACCGACCATTCCCGGCTTTTCCTGCAAAGTTGAAGACCTACTTGGCTGATGGCGGTTTGGTGAAGATACCGAGTTTTGTCCCCCAAAGAAGCAATACTCTATCCTTACTTTTCGTGGCTGGTGAGCAGATGGGTTCCTTTGCGCGGCACAGGGTAGTGGGTCAGTTTGAAGAAGTAGCATAGACTTTAGTCTGTGTCTCCAACCGGATAGACGCGCAATGACCATCGGACACAGACTAAAGTCTATGCTACTTCTTCAAACTGACCCACTACCCTGTCGTTGCTTGACAGTTCAAAAGTTGCAACTGTACAGTCGAAGTTTTGGAGGGTCGAACAGAAACCTGTCCTAGGCAGTTCGCTTTGTTCCAACGGGTGTTCCGAGTATGGCTAAATCGCTGGTAGTGGTTGAATCGCCGTCAAAGGCAAAGACAATAAACAAGTATCTAGGCGCCGGTTACACGGTGCTGGCCTCGGTCGGGCACATCAAGGACCTTCCAAAAAAGGGTATCGGCATCGACTTCGACAACAACTTCGAGCCTACCTACGAAGTCATTCCGGGCAAGGAAAAAGTCATCCGCGAGCTGAAGGCCGCAGCCAAGAACGCCGACATGATCTACGTCGCGACCGACCCCGACCGCGAAGGCGAAGCGATCGGCTGGCATATCAAAGAAGAGCTTGAAGGCCGCGGCAAGAATCGCAAGACCGTTCGCCGGGTGATGTTTAACGAAATCACCAAAAGCGCCATTCAGGAGTCCTTTAAGAAACCCCTCGACATAGACGAGAACCTGGTCAACGCGCAGCAAGCCCGCCGATTGCTGGATCGCATCGTCGGCTATCAAGTCAGCCCGTTGCTGTGGGACAAGGTGCGTCGCGGCTTGTCCGCGGGCCGCGTGCAGTCAGTTGCTCTCCGCCTGGTCGTCGAACGCGAGCGCGAAATCCAAGCCTTTAACGCCTCCGAGTATTGGACGATCACCGCGAATTTGGCGGCCAAGCTGCCGCCGGTGTTTGATGCCCGCCTCCTGCGCGTCGATGAGAACACGGTCAAGACAACCAACTTCGGCGATGACGAAACGGCGAAGAAATCCGAGCTTCATATCGAAAACGAAGCGCAAGCTGCCGCACTTCTGGCTGAAATCAAGGGCCACGAGTTTGTCGTCACTTCGGTCGTCACCAAAGAGAAGAAGCGCAACCCGGTTCCGCCGTTTATCACCTCGAAGCTTCAACAGGAAGCGTCGCGCAAGCTTCGGTTTCCGGTGAAGAAGGCGATGCAGCTTGCGCAGCGGCTCTACGAAGGCATCGAGATCGGCGAAGAAGGCGCGGTCGGATTGATCACCTACATGCGAACCGATTCGACCCGCGTGTCCGACGCGGCGCTGGGCGAAGTTCGCGACTTTATCGGCTCCCAGTTCGGCGCGGAGTACTTGCCCGAGAAGGCGATCTTCTATAAGTCAAAGAAGGGCGCTCAGGACGCGCACGAAGCGATCCGCCCAACATCGGTGTTGCGAACTCCTGACTCGGTGGCCGGCTTTTTGAGCAAGGACGAACTGTCGCTCTACAAGCTGATATGGCAGCGGTTCGTTGCTTCGCAGATGATGCCCGCGTTGTTTGATCAGACGACGATCGACATAAACGCGGGTGTGCGCTTCCTGTTCCGCGCTACGGGCTCGGTGCTTCGGTTCAGCGGATTCCTCGCGGTTTACGAAGAGAGCAAAGACGAGAAGGACGAGGAAGACGAGGAGCAGGCTCACAAGCTCCCGCTGGTCGAGCAGGGCGAGCACCTCGCTTTGAACAGCGTCGTTCCCGATCAGCATTTCACCGAGCCGCCGCCGCGCTACACCGAAGCTACGCTGGTGAAGGCCCTTGAAGAGAAGGGAATCGGCCGCCCTTCGACTTACGCGGCGATCATGACCGTCATCCAGGACCGCGAGTACGTCGCGCGCAGGGAGGGGCGGTTCTTTCCCAGCGAGCTTGGAATCATCGTCAACGACTTGCTGGTTGAGAGCTTCGACGACCTGTTCAACGTCGCCTACACAGCGCACATGGAAGAGGAGCTTGACGAGATAGAAGAAGGCAAGATGGTGTGGACCGATACGCTTGCCGAGTTCTATGAGAAGTTCACCAAGGATCTGGAAACCGCGAAACGGCTGATGCGCGACGTGAAGCGCCAGGAGATCATCACCGAGGAGAAGTGCGAGAACTGCGGGTCGTTCATGGCAAAGAAGTTCGGACGCTTTGGCGAGTTCCTGGCCTGCACAAACTATCCCGAGTGCAAGACGACTCGCGACCTGCCGAAGATTCACGATGAGGCGGGAGAGGACGCTCACGCGGACGCGGCCGATGAGACCTGCGAGAATTGCGGCAAGCCGATGGCGATGAAACGCGGCCGATTCGGCCAGTTTCTGGCGTGCACCGGCTACCCCGAATGCAAGACGACTCGCAAGATTCAGAAGGGCGGAAAGATCTCGGCACCCGACGTCGTGCTCGAAGAGGCGTGCCCGCAGTGCGGCAAACACATGGTGCTCAAGCAGGGTCGCTTCGGTCCGTTCACGGCTTGCTCGGATTACCCGACTTGTAAGTACATCAAGCAGGAAACGACCGGGGTGAGTTGTCCGGAGTGCGCAGTCGGCGAGATCGTCGTAAAGAAGAGCAAGCGGGGGCGCATTTTCTATGGGTGCTCGACGTACCCGGCTTGCAAGTTCACGCTGTGGGACAAACCGATCGCTCAACAGTGCCCGCAGTGCGGCTCGCGGTTTATCGTCGAGAAGGCGAGCAAGAACGGCAGCCGGTTCCTGCAATGTCGTGAAGAGGGCTGCGACTACAAAGAAGAGCTACCGGATGTTGCGAGCGAACCGGAGCCCGAAGCCGTCGCGTGACCTGCCGCTCTGCGCGACCTCTTCATCTCAGCGTCTCCGCGGCTAGTTGATTTCCGAAACTGGCTAACCGCAGAGGCGCTGAGGTTTCGAAGGGAAGATCACGACAACATCTTCAGCCGATGACAGGACGGATTCCGGCTAAAGCCGGTACTACGAAGCATAGACCTCTCGGCCATCTACTCGAATGAACAGCAAGCGTTCGACTCTGATCTTCCTGTTGGCTCTCACGGCCGTGTCCCTGTTCCTGTGCTATCTGCTATTCGAGCCTTTCGTCTTCCCGCTGCTTTCAGCTACCGTCATCGCAATCGTCTTCTACCCGGTGCATGCGCGAGTGCAGCGCCGCATCCGCAAGCCAAGCCTGGCCGCGCTAATAACTACCTTGCTTGTGGTCCTTATTTTCGTCGTGCCCGCGGCGCTCGTGTTGTTCGGTATGAAACGTGAGCTAACGACTCTGTACGAAATCCTGGATCAGAAGACTTCAGAGAGCGGCGGCTTCAGTGAATTCCTATCCGCCTCGCTCGACCGCCCGATGCAATGGATTGGGCAATATGTCGATGTCTCTCAGTTTGATGCTCGCGCAGAACTGGTCAGTCGATTGAAAGACCTGAGTGGGCTCCTCGTCTCAAGAGGCTGGAGGATAGTTGGCGGGCTGGGCTCGTTTATCCTCAACTCCGCAATAGCTCTGTTCACCTTGTTCTTTTTGTTTCGCGAAGGGCGCGCGCTTCGCAGACGCATCGCGGCCCTGCTTCCGCTGAGCAACGACCAGGTCGAAAGACTGTTCAGCGGGATCGAGAACACAGTTGTCGGAACTGTTTATGGCGGGCTCATCGTTGCAGCAGTTCAAGGGGCGATGGTTGGAATCGCGTTGTGGGTGCTTGGCGTAGACTCGCCGTTGTTCTGGGGAGTTGTAGCGGCGGTGTTCGCTTTGCTGCCGCTGGTTGGCACCGCTATCGTTTGGGCCCCGGCAGCTATTTATTTGGTGGCCTCCGGGAGTTGGGTGAAGGGACTGATACTCGTGGGCTGGGGCGCACTGGCGGTGGGAACGATCGACAACATTCTGAGACCGATCTTGATTCGCGGCCGAGTGCAGATGCACCCCCTGCTCATTTTCTTTTCGGTGTTTGGCGGTGTGAGTGTCTTCGGGTTTCTTGGCTTGTTCATCGGGCCGGTGATTCTCGCGCTGACGATGACGACGCTGGGAATGGTGAGGGAGGAGGCCCGCGCGTGGAACTCTCCGACGGCGCAGGAACCCACAGTCGGAGAGATCCCGGAGCCCGGTGCGCCTCCTGGCAAACCCGAGGAGTAGCGCTCTTTGTTCGGCGGCGTCTCTGCGGTTAGTTAGTTTTCGATGTTAGCTAACCGCGGAGACGGGGAGACGCAGAGACAAACGCTGAGAATTGAAATTCTTCTCATCTGCGCCTGAACGCTCTCACCTCACCTTGTTCAAAGACTGGCTCAGGCTGAAACCAGTTCTCGCAAAGCGCGTCGAACCACACGGCAACAACCCCGCGCGCGCCGCATAGAAATCTTTGAAGGGCGACTGCTCGTTCGACAACGCGGACAATATGTGTGCGTTATAGACGTGGCGAGGTCCGTCTTGAGTCACGAACCAGGGAACAAACCAGATCGCTATTAGCACCGGTGCGGCGAGAGCCAGGAAGAAGAGGCAGGTGGTCCACTTGTGATTTGAGAAAGATGGCATTGTTCGCTGTCGTGTGGAACTTCGGGGGCCTCGCGCCGATACGCAAGTGGGGCCGACGCCTGACAGGATAGTGTCTCGACCTCCGATCCGCAATTCAAACGAGGCGGAGAGTGCGTCTTCTCTGCGCAAGCCTCTGCGTCTCGGCGTCTCGGCGGTTAGCGAGACTCGCAACACTGATGAACCGCAAGACGCAGAGGCTTGCGCAGAGCTCCTACCAACCAACGCGATTGCCCATTCCTGCATCGAAGGCGGCGTTGCTTTACAGCGACGGCGGCGGTGCGCTACGCTTCAGCCCAGTGTTCGCCTCCCGTCATCCAAGTGAAGCGGTAAACTTAGCGACTTCTTGAAGCGAGGTAAAAGCTATGCTATCCAGAAAACTGTTTAAGGGTCGTGGGATCACGCTTTCTCCCAACTGGCTCCAGGATTTTTTCAGGCGATACACGTTTCTGGCGCTCGTAGCGCTGTCGGTCATCGCCGGAATCATGTTTGGCGCGACCGTAGCCTACCAGGCAAGCATGACTCAAGAAGCACAAGAGGTCGCGGGGCTGGCGCAGTACCGGCCAAACCTCGTAACCCGAGTGCTTGCCGCCGACGGCAAGACCGTGGTCGGTGAGTTCTCGCTCGAACGAAGACTCCCCATCACCTACGATCAGATTCCCGATCAGATGAAGAACGCGATCTTTGCGATTGAGGACGACCGCTTCTATCAGCACGTCGGCGTGGACCCGATCCGGATTGTGATGGCGGCGTTCAAAAACGTGGTCAAGAGCCGCAAGGCCGAAGGCGCTTCCACGCTGACTCAGCAGCTCGCGCGCGCGCTTTTTCTCTCACCGGAAAAGACCTACACCAGAAAAATCAAAGAAGCCTTGATAGCGATGCAGATCGAGCGGTACTACACCAAGGAACAGATTTTGGAGATGTACTGCAACCAGATTTTTCTCGGGGGTGGGGCCTATGGGTTTGAGGCGGGTTCGCAATATTACTTTTCAAAGTCGCTCAAAGATCTGAGTCTCGAAGAGTGCGCGCTGCTGGCCGGCTTGCCCAAAGCGCCAAGCTACTACTCGCCGACTCGCGATGAGCGAGCCGCAAGTGACAGGAGAAACGTAGTTCTGTTCCGCATGCACGAGGAGAACTACATCACCGACGACGAGTACAATCGCGCGCGCCAGACCCGGATCAATCTGAACGTGAATCCGCCGCAGAGCAACAACAACTCTATCTTCGGTTACTTTGTCGAAGAGGTGCGGCAGGAGTCCGAAGAAACGTTTGGAACATATCAGACACAGACCGGCGGGATGAACATATACACGACAATCGACCCCGCTGCCCAACGTGAAGCGGTGCGAGCGGTGCGGCGCGGGCTTCACGCCTACCAGGACCGGCACGGCAAGAAGTGGCGCGGCAAGCTCCGAAACGTGCTGGATCAGAAGCTGGCTAACGATCTGACCCACTACTCTCACCCGGATTGGCTCGGCGACTACATCGCAGGCGAATACGTCTACGGCCTTGTGATGAATGTGAGCGGAACAGGCGCCGAAGTGAGATTCGGGGACTACAAGGTGGCTCTCACCGAAGCTCAGACTCGCTGGGCTGGCGGACCCCCCTCGAAGCTTCTGAAGCGCGGCGATCTCGCGGTCTTCAAGGTGGTCAAGGCGGACAACGACAAGAAGCTGCTGGAAGTGATGCTTGATCAGTTGCCATCGGTGGACGGCGCGCTGGTTTGCCTCGAGTCAAAGACAGGCGATGTGAAAGCGATGGTCGGCGGCTACGACTTTGCGACTCGCAAGTTCAACAACGCGACTCAAGCCGAGCGGCAGACCGGCTCGACTTTCAAGCCCTTCATCTACGCGGCGGCGATAGAGAACGGCTTTACGCCCGACTCGGTTGTGAGCGCCGAGCCGTTTACCGATCCCAATACAGGCTGGTCGCCCGCCAATTACGACGGTTCGTCGGGAGGCGGGATGATGCCGCTTCGGAGCGCACTTCAGCAATCGATCAACGTGGTGGCGGTCCGATTGCTCTCGATCGTGGGTGTCGACAAGGGCGCGGACATCGTCAAACGGTTAGGCTTGCCCAACCCGATGAAGCGCGTTCTGCCTTCAGCGCTTGGAGCAACCGAAGAACCGCTGATCGACATGACCAGCGCGTATTCGGCTTTCTCGAATATGGGCGTTCGAGTCACGCCTCATTTGATCAAGCGAGTCACTGACTCCGAAGGCAACGTCGAAAAGGAGTGGGAGCCTAAATCCACGAAAGCCATTTCACCTTACGTCGCTTCGCAGATGCAAAACATGATGCGGGCCGCGGTAACCGGGGGAACGGCAGGCTCGATCATGAGCAACAAGGAACTGGCCAAGCGAATGATCTGCGGCAAGACCGGCACGGTGAACGATTTCACCGATGCGTGGTTCATCGGCTACACGCCGACGTACACAGCCGGGGTCTGGATTGGATACCCGGGGTTAAAGAAGTCGCTCGGCAACAAGGAGGCCGGCTCGGTTGCCGCTCTGCCTATGTGGATCCAGTTCATGGACAAGTTCCTGAAGGACAAGCCCAACGATCAATTCCCGAAGGGTGGGCCTCCAGATAAAGAAGTGATCGCAAAACGCGGAGAAGCAGAACGCGCGCTTCGCACCGCACAAGCCGACGAAGCAGCCGCCAAGGCAAACGACGATACATCAGACAAAGCCAAGAGCGCTGCGCAAGAAGAGACTCCTCCTCCCGAGCCGGCGCCGAAAGAACCCGCTCGCAAACCTATACCCAAGCTGGAAGAGCAGGACGGCGGCGGCGTATCTCGAACGGATCACAACACGCCAAGAGCTCGTCCTCGCTCGGAACCCGAACGGCCACCCGCGGCGCCTCCCGCTTCGAAGCAAGACGACAAGAAGAAGCGCGGTAAGAACGGGTGAGGAATTGCCGATTGTCGATTTCCGATTGCCGATTGCGGATTGAAGATGCAGGTTGATTCGCGATCCTCAATCAGGAATCGGCAATCGCCAATCGGCAATCGAAAATGCTCTTTCTCGTTCTCTTCGTCGTCGTCATCATCGCCGTGATCTGGTGGCTTAACGGCGAACGAGCCCTGAGCCGCAACGAGCGCCTCTACTTGAAACGCCGCGGCTACGAACCGCCCTCCGAAGTCGAAGACGCCCGGCCTGTCTCCAAGGACACGCGCCTTTTCAGCTTGATCGAATCGCTTTCAGACATCTCACCTTTTGCCCGGCAACGCGCCGCCGAAGACCTCTCGCGAATGTGCGTCTCGGGGCAAGGCGACACTCGGATGCTCCCCTCGTTGATTGTGGCGCTTGATGACAGCGACGCTTCCGTGCGTAGAGCAGTTGCGACGGCTTTGACGCATTTGAGTGATCCGTCTTCGGTGGACGCGTTGAAGCGCAGAATGGACGTGGAAGAATCGATCCAGGTTAGAGTTGCGTTGGAACAAGCGCTTGCAAGGTTGGGCGGGTGATCTTACTGGGCATTGATCATTTATCGATCACGTTCGGCCATCGGCCTTCGTAAGCAGGTCGCGCAACCGAAATGGATAGGTCAAGAAGGAATTATCCCTTCGCGTTCAAGTACCTGCCTTATCTCTTCAAAAGCTGCTTGGATGTTTCCTTTTGGGAACCGTATCTGTCCCAATCCCTCAATATTTGAGAACTCTTCACATTCTTCCTCCAGCAGTATGATTGCCTTGGTGAATCCAAGTTTTCCCTGAAAGAGGCCTGCCTCATGAATGACGTTCATTCTCGCACGCATTTTGCCATCGGTTTGTTCGTCTTCTGCGGTCATAACTATGAATGCTATGCCTGCCTCATCTAACATCTGTGAGAGTCGAGTTATATTCGTAATACCTGCTATTGGCACACGGTTGAACTCGTCCCAAGGTAATGCCAGTCTATCCTGAATGAAGTCTTTAAGCTCTTTCCAGATAAGAGAGCGGCCATGACCAATGAATACACTTGTTCCCATCTCCTGATTTATTTGTCCGTGGCGTTCTCGCTTGGCCAGGTGAGATGCAGCACGTTGCGCTATCTTCGACAACCTCGCGCAGGCTTGAACTGGATGGCGTAACGATCCAACATAAGCTAATACCTGTATATGCGGAGGCGCTTGTGGCCCTTGGCCGAATGCGACCATATCCAATGATACGAAAGCACTCGTTGGACGGTAGTAGCTGACGATATCTGATAGAGCGAGTAACTTTGCTTCTTCTGCCTCTTTCTTCAATCTCTCCAGAAAAGAATCATGTTTCTTCCCAAGAGATGTCGTTAGTAAGGAGAGAATCTCATCACGCGCTTCTTCAAAAACGTTCCGCGCATTTCGACCTAGTTCTTCTGCTGGTTTTAAGTCTGGGTTCCCAGCGATTTCATAAACAGAGTTACGTACATAGTCAAAATCAAATTCTTCCCAACTACCCCTCGTATCGCCTATAGAGTTGGCATACTTCAGACCCCATTCCACACTAAAATGAGCTCCAGGTGGTGGAGGCTCCAGGTTCCGGTAATAGGTACGCGAATGATACCCTAGCCATGATCCACTCGAAGCTCTTCCAACTCTAGTGGCGGCATCCTGGACAATATCCAGTTGCTGGCTGATCTCAGGTGCGGCAAAGTTTTGTTCTATAGAGTCCAGTCGCCGTGCAACTTCAAATAGCTCATCAGGAATTGCGTTAATTACGTTCATAGCTTTCAAAAACTAGTGACCGACAAGGCGACTCAAGGACGCCCAACGCCCTGCATTACCTGCCGCGTAGTTTGCGGCTACGGCGCATGCGGCGAGGTGCGCGAACTGATGGGCCGAAGGCGTTACTCTTTCGTGCCTTCCGTGCTCAAAAGTTTGAGTAATTCTCTATATGCGGTTTCGATCTTTGGCGACGCATCATCTATGTGCCGACGCGCCGCGTTACCGGCATCAACCCACCCTGCCGACCGAGGTGCGTGCATCGTTTCCGCTGATACCCATTGATTCGCACGGCTGATAGCCACGTATGCTTCGAGGATGGATTTCTTTAGGTCCTCATTGAGTGTAGAAATCGTTCCTTCTCGAATTGCTCGCCGAAATTGCTCGTCTTGAAAAAGGCAGCCGCGGTCGTCCTGCTTCGGATATGTTGCGACAGCAGCATTGAACTCCATTTCATCAATAAGCGCCTGCAAAGGTCCTACGTCGGAGTTTCGAAGTGCATTCAAGAAGACCTCCGGCCGAGTTCGACATATCTCCAACCATTGGCTTTTGTGCTTGCGTAGTTCTTCTGGACGAAACTTGCGTCCTCTCGGATGCTGGTCATTGTAGCTGTGTATCTCGGCGTGACATTCAAAGCAGACCGGGATGGCATTGTCTATGGCATTCGGCCCACCTTCGACCTCAGGTACAATGTGATCTGTTTCCATCTTTACCCCACAGAATCTATGACAAATGCAGCAGCGGCGATGACAAGCCACAAGCAATTGATCAACCTTATCGCGAGGAAATGGCATCTTTCTTTTTCTTCATATCGTCGGGCGGTCGGATGGCGCCCAACGACGTGCAAAGCTGCTGATCCTTGCTACGTTTCAACATCGTCTGCTTGGGCCAACCGGACTGCTTTCGCCCATATCTCTGGGTTCCTTGTTGCGATTGCGTGAAGAGTAATCCCCACATGCTTTGCGAAAGCCTCTAAGATGTCAGCGGGATCAGAGCTGGGCAGCCCCGGCTTCGCTAACTCCTCGCGCAGGGCTCGAAACAGTGCAATCCCCAAGAACACATTCACATCATCAGTAGAGATTTCCGCGCTCAATGTGTGTGCAAGACGGTTGCGAATAGTATTTAGACGGCGAATCCCGGGAACCAAGTAGGACACTCCCAACTCGGCCGTGCCGATCAATGCAAGTTTCTGGGCAAAACTAAGCTTCGCTTCTTCAATAGAACCGAGTTCTGGATTCCTTGCTGTGAGCAGTTCGCTCATGAAGTGTTCGACAAACAAGTGCGCTCGTAGAATGCGACCTATTCGTTCCGTGTCCTGATCCCAGCAGCTGGCGAGGAACCGATGATCATCTTGGAATGTCTGAGATGCCTTTTCACGGCCACCAAGCAGCTGGAGAAGGTGTTCAACAACTTTCTGTGGGTTTGGCGTCGTGTGATCACTTCAACCTAACTTCTGAGAATACGATTTCTCTATTAACTTGGCGGCCGCTCCAGTCTCCATATTAGACCGAACGCTTCGTTCAGGCGAAGTCACATTCGTCAGCAAAAATGGCAAAGGAATACTGCGGATGACTTGGATTGGCTATCTATAACTTGTTCTCGCCTTTCGCATAATACTTAAAAGCCATCTTCGCGAGTTTCCATACCTTGGCCCATTCGATGTTGCCGGTTTCGCCGTTGACTATCCGATCCACAATCAGCCCTCGCAAGTAGCGGCCTTCGCGTCGGAACATGAACCGCTTGGCGTAAGGACGCGCGACTTCGAAGAAGTTGAAGTTCGGATCCACCTGAGTCCCGATGCCTTCAAGCGTCATCATCGCCCGGACTATATAAGTGAAGCTGGCAGGGATGTGGAACGGGAACTCGTAGATCACGTGCGCAAGGTCGAAGATCAGCTCTTTGAACTTCACGTCGCCCAAGCGAAGGCTCAAGTAGCGGTCGAACAGCGATTCGATGATCGGCTTGAAGCGGGTCTCTTCTTCGGGTGACAGCTCGATAAAGCCGAGCCTGACCATGTCCTCGACCAAGCCGTGCACGTCGTGTTCGACAACGTGAAAGAACGCGTTGATCAGGTTCGACTGAAGCTCCATCGACAACCGGCCCACCATCCCGAAGTCGAAGAACGCCAGCCGGCCGTCCGCCATCACTCGCATGTTGCCCGGATGAGGATCGGCGTGAAAGAAACCGTCTTCAAGAAGCTGCTTCAGATAAGTCCGCGCCAGCAGCTTGACCACCTCGTGAGGGTTCTGACCGAGCGCTGAGAGCTGGTCGGTATCAGTCACCTTCAACCCGTCGATGAACTCCATCACGATCACTCGGCGCGTCGAGAAGATTTGATAGATGCGCGGGACGTAGACTTCTTTCCACTTGGCGAAGTTCTCGCGGAATGTCTCGGCGTTGCGCGCCTCCGCCTCGTAGTCCATCTCCTCGTGAATCGTGCGTTGAAACTCATCAAGAGTGCCTTGCCAGTCCGCGCCGCGAATAATATTTGGATAGCGTTCAAGACGCCGCGCGATCCGCCTCAAGACGCTTATGTCAAAGTCGATCTTGCCGGCGATGTTCGGCCGTTGAATCTTGACGGCGACTACTTGTCCGGTTCGAAGCGTCGCGCGATGAACCTGGCCAAGGCTTGCCGCCGCGATCGGCACGTCGTCGAAATCCCTGAACAGGTCTTCGATCTTCGCGTGAAGCTCGTCTTCGAGAATGGCGCGAGCTTCGGCGGCGGGGAAGGGAGGCACTTCGTCCTGGAGCTTGGATAGTTCCTGAATGTATTCGACGGGCAGCACGTCGGCGCGAGTCGCGAGAGTCTGTCCGGTCTTGATGAACGTCGGCCCGAGGGCCAGGAGTTTTTGTCGAAGAGCTTCGCCTTCGCGGCGTCGAAGTTCGATCTGCGGGGTCTTGCTCTTGAGCCAAGTTCGCGAGTTGATGAGAACGCGAAGCGCGAACAACGAGAACGTAAACACTACCCGCCACAGCCGCATGTAGCCTCGCAGCCCGAGGCCTGGTCTTGGCGCTGGAGGCTCGGATTGAGCGAGTCGTTCGGGATGGATTGGGGCTTGTGTTGCGAGCGCTGCGCGCGGCGGCTCTATCTGCGGAGCTTCGACGAGCTTGAGGGTTGGCTTGTCCATCAGTCGAATGTACGAAGTTTGATCGTGCTACGTTGCGAGTCTGATTCTAACACGTGCGGTGGCGTGTAGGACTCCGAGTCTGGTTACCGCGTGAGGTCTACTAACCGCCGAGACGCTGAGACGCAGAGCCGAACGCAGAGACTCTCTCCGGAACCTCGGCGTCTCTGCGACTCTGCGGTTAGAGAGCAGTTCGTCTTCAAAGCCCATCGCGCGGGTCGAGACGCCGTTGAATTCTCCTCGCCTCGCCGCTATCATCCCCGCGTTCAATCAAACGAGCATGCAACCATGAAGAACGCACAAAACACCGAGCCACCTCGAATCCTCATCGGCACTTCGGGGTTCGCTTACAAGGAGTGGAAGGGAAGCTTCTACCCCGCGGACCTTCCCGCAAAGAAGTACCTGGCTTTCTATGCCGGGCACTTCCCGACTACTGAAATCAACAACACGTTCTATCGTATGCCGACGTTGAAGCTCACCGAAGGCTGGTACGCCGAAGTACCCGATACCTTCTCGTTCACCTTGAAGCTCAGCCAGCGAATCACTCATTTCAAGCGCTTGAAAAACGTGGATGACGAAATGAGTTTCTTTCTAACCAGCGCCGCGGGTTTGAAAGAGAAACTCGGACCGATACTCGTGCAGCTTCCACCGAACTTCAAGAAAGACATCGCCGTGCTCGAAGACTTTCTTTCGAAGTTCGCATCGCAGGCGAAGCTCGCATTCGAGTTCCGTCACGACTCGTGGTTCGATGCCGAGTTATTCGATCTGTTGCGCAAGCACGACACTGCGTTTGCGGTAGTCGAAAAGGAAGAGGACGGCAAGGGCACCGACCCGCCTCGTGAAGTGACAGGCTCGTTTGTTTACATGCGGCTTCGAAAGGGCGCGTACTCACCGGAAGAGATGCAAGACTGGGGTCGTTGGATTTCCAGCCAGACAGTGCCGGTCTACTGTTACCTGAAGCACGACGACCTTGCGCCGGTGCTTGCAAAGGATCTGATCAAGACGCTAGCTGAGCTGTAGCTGAGCCGACCTGAACCCGGCGGCTTACTCGAAAGACACACGCAAGAACTTGCGCTTGCCGACTTGAATTAAGGCGTCACCGCGTTCGGAGCCAAGCCGAAGGGCGAGGTCGGTCACCACTTGCCCGTTCAATCTGACACCTCTGTCCCGGATCTTCCGTTGCGCGTCGGAGATTGATTCGGCTAGTTGATTCTCAGACAGGATAGTCGTCAGGCGTGTTTCACCGATGGGCAGTTTGACCACTGACACGTTTTCGGGGGTCTGGTGCTCCCGGAACATCCGGTCAAACTCGTCGCTGGCTTCTTGAGCGTCGGCCTCCGAGTAAAAGTCAGCGACTATTCGGCGACCGAGTTCGGCTTTTAGGTCGCGCGGATGCCGCTCGCCGCTCGCCGCTGCTTGCTTCATCAGCTCGATCTCAGAAGGCGCGAGATCAGTTAGCAGCTCATAGTAACGCCACATCAAGTCGTCGCTGATGGACATGACTTTGCCAAAGATATCGCGGGGCGGTTCGGTGATGCCGATGTAGTTGCCTAGGCTCTTGGACATCTTCTGCACACCGTCGAGGCCTTCGAGTAGCGGAGTAGTCATGATGAGTTGAGGGTACTTGACTCCGTAGGCTTGCTGGACCTGGCGCGCCATCAACAGGTTGAACTTCTGATCGGTGCCGCCGAGCTCGACATCGGCTTCGAGCGCAACCGAGTCATAACCTTGTGCAAGCGCGTACAACAACTCATGAAGGCTGATAGGCGCTTGAGACTGAAAGCGCTTTTTGAAGTCGTCGCGCTCCAGCAACTGCGCAATGGTCGCTTTTCCAGCGAGGTTTATGAGTTCATAGGCGTCGAACTTTGAAAACCACTCGTCGTTGAATCTGATTTCTGTGCGGTCCGGGTCAAGCAGCTTGAAGATCTGTTGCTTGTAGGTCTCGGCGTTTTCCGCGATCTGTTCGCGGGTGAGCGCAGGTCTTGTTGCGGAACGCCCGGACGGATCGCCGATCATCCCGGTGAACGAGCCGATCAGAAAAATGACTTGATGTCCGAGCTGCTGGAAGTGACGCATCTTTCTGATGAGCACGGTGTGGCCGAGATGAATGTCAGGCGCGGTCGGATCGAATCCGGCTTTGACGCGCAGAGGCTTGCCGGTGCGCGCAGAGTTCTCGAGCTTGCGCTTGAGTTCGTCTTCCGGGACGCAGTCGACGGTTCCTTTTCGAAGTAGTGCTAGTTGTTCGTCTATCGTCATCGTTGAGGTCTACAAGTCAATTGGTGTGAGGCCAGTGCGCTTCGCAATTCGCGCGAGGGTTTCTGCTTTCGCCGTCGCTTCTTCTTGTGTTCCGCCGTAGGCTAGAGCTCCAGGAATCTCGACGACCTCTGCGATCCAGCGTCCGTCTTCCTCTTCTTCCAACTCGACGATGAAATTCATTGACGCCTCCTCAACGCTGCGCACCCTTAAACGCGGCGATCAGCTCAGAAGGTGGCCGCGAGGAGTTCGACACTGTTCTTTGCTCTTGAATTCAAGCCCGGCTCGTTAAGCAACTGTTGGGCTTTATTGCGAAGCTGCTCATCTCCAGTGATTAGAAACGCCCGCTTCAAATAGTCGAGGGCGAGAATAGGATTTCGATCAAGCTGATCTGCAACTAACTCATAGTGGCTCGCCTGCTGGACCAGCGATTCAAGATAATCAGCGAAAGTTGTTGAGAACCGAGCATCAAACTCAATATGTTCGGTGCGCACAAAATCGCTTGGAGTCTCTGCGCCTGGAGATTTGACGATTATGGACTCTTTCCCAAGCGCTTGGGCGATGCCAAGCTCATAGTAGATATTTGCTTGCGTCTTCGGCGGGATTTCTTCGTGACAGATTCCTACCGATAAAGGCGTTGAAGCAATAAGCCGCCAGATTTTCAGCAAGAAGTCTCGGCCAGTAACCCGAGAACTTGCGTCAATTACTTTGTAATTCGCTTTGTTACACACAGCAGTGATTGACCTGCGAATTTCGTTTATTCCCCTAGGAACTGGCTTGCCCAAGCGCGTCATCAAGAAGCAGTCGCGCGGATTGCTAGGAATCGGGCTCGTGAGGGCATCCCCATCCATGGGGCTATAGATGATCACTAGCGTTTCCTCGCAACTGGAATATTCTTGTACGGACCGGCACTCTTCTTATGATCGACTATTCTTCCTGCGGAACGATCAATTTTCACATAGCGACCCGTTCGAGGGTTCCTTACCTGCACAACGTCGTGCTTCGTGTTTCCAGATGTCTTTTTGGTTGCCATAGCTTATTTTCCTATTAGTAGTCGCGTAGGTTCACCCTTCTAACAACTTTCGACAGCGTTGATCGAGTATGCCTAATACCCAACCGGGACACCACCCAGCCTCGGATCAGACGCCCCGAGACGCATTCCGGTCTTTGCTTCGATCATCACGCCTTGCGCATCGCCAATGTAGCCCGGCTTCTCGGCAAACACCTGCCCGCGCTTCTCAAGCGCCGCTCGAGTATCTTTGTTCAAACCGTAAGGTTCCCACTGAATTCGATCCGGCATCCACTGATGATGCACGCGAGGGAAGTCGATCGCCTGCTGGATGTTCATCCCGAAGTCGATCACGTTCACGACCACTTGAAGCACGGTGTTGATGATCGTCGGCCCGCCAGGACTTCCAACCGCGAAGACAAACTGGCCGTCCTTCAACACAATGGTCGGAGTCATCGCGGAGAGTGGCCGCTTGCGAGGCGCGATCGAGTTGTTCTCGCTCTGAAGCAATCCATACGCGTTGGGCACTCCGGGCTTTGACGTAAAGTCGTCCATCTCGTTGTTGAGCAGCATCCCGGTTCCACGCGCCGTTGCGCCGCATCCGTAGCCACCGTTCAAGGTGTAAGTGTTCGTGACGACGTTGCCTTCTTCGTCAATCACCGAGAAGTGAGTCGTCTCGGTCGATTCGTAGCCTGAAGGTTTGCCGGCCTTGATCTTATCGCTGGGAGTTGCGTGTTCCAGGTCGATGCCTTTCGCAAGCTCGGCGGCGTACTTCTTCGAGATCAACCCTTCAACGGGGACTTTCACGAAGTCGGTATCGCCGAGGAACTCAGCACGGTCGGCAAACGCGCGACGCTGTGCCTCGACGATCAAGTGAGCCGCGTCCGAAGAGCCTGGCGTCAACTCAGCCAGGTTGTAGTGTTCGAGAACGTTGAGCATCTCGAGTAGCGCGACTCCTCCCGACGAAGGAGGCGGCATCGTCACGATCTCGTAGCCGCGATACATGCCCTTGAGCGGTTTGCGAACCGTCGGTTCGTATTCCTTCAAGTCCCGCTCAGTCATCAGCCCACCGTTGGCCTTCATGTCTTCGACGATCATCTTTGCTGTCTTGCCCTCGTAGAACTCGCGCGGGCCTTGAGTCTTGATTCGCTCGAGGGCCGCGGCCAGTTCGGGTTGTACGAAGCGTTCGCCTTCCTTGTAGAGAACGCCGTCGCGCAAAAAGATTCGCTTGCTGTCTTCGAACTGTGAGAGAAGCTTCTCGGCAAAACCCAGGCTGCGAGCGGTGTGATAGTTGAGCACAAAGCCTTCTGCGGCAAGTCTTCGCGCGGGCTCGACGACTTCGGCCCATTTCAACTTGCCGTGCCGTTTGAGCGCGAGCGCCAAGCCCGCGACCGTTCCCGGCACACCGGCCGCTTTGTAGCCGACGGTGGACGCGCCTTTGACGACGTTGCCGTCCTTGTCGAGATACATCTCGCGAGTCGCGGCCAGCGGCGCGCGCTCGCGATAGTCGATGACTTCGGTGTCGCCGTTCGCGCGGCGAATCATCATAAACCCGCCGCCGCCTAGATTACCCGCCGAAGGCCACGTCACAGCGAGCGCCAACCCGACCGCGACTGCTGCATCAATCGCATTGCCGCCGCGCTTCATCACGTCGGCGCCCACTCGCGAGGCGAGCTCACTTGTTGAAGCGACCATTCCGCGCGGTGCTCGAACCGGTTCGCGTGAGGCAGCTTGCGGCGCGACGCGAACAAAAGTCGTCACCAGAAGGATCAACACCGCTATCGTTGAAACTCGTTTAGTCATTGGTTTCACCTGTCGGCAAGCCTTAGCGCTTGCAATCTCTGGAGCAACCTGGTGAGAGCCCGCGCCGTCTTTGCGTTTGCGCCTCAGCCGCTACCTGTACATCCCCGCGTACCATTCGACAAAGGCTGGTCCGATATACAGCGCAATGATCGCCGCCGGCCCCAGAAACACGCCAAACGGAATCGCCATCCGCATATTACCACCACGAAGCCCGATCATCAGAAGGCCGATTATCGAACCAAGCAGCGAGCCTAGAAAGATCGTCAACAACGTAAGTTGCCACCCGAGAAATGCTCCGGCCATCAGCATCATCTTCACATCGCCGAGCCCCATGCCTTCTACTTTGCGAAGCCGAAAGTAAACCTCGCGCACCAGCCACAAGCTTCCAGCGCCTACCGCGGCGCCTAAGACTGCGCCCAGCAAAGCCACTGCCCAGTCCGGCCCCCGCTCCAAGCCGAACCAGCGCGGCGTGTGCGCGAGTATCCACGGATCAGGCGCGAGCAAGCGCAGCACAAGCAGCACCGCGAACCCGGGATAAGTGATTCGATCCGGAAGGAGTTTGTGATGCAAGTCGATGAACACAAGCGGAACGATCAAGGAGACAAATACCACGTCCGCGAGAAGATTCAAGCTGAGCCCGTCACGCAAGAAGCACAGCAGGTACAACACGCCGACCAGCAACTCCACCGCCGGATAGACCGCTGAGATCCGAACTGCGCAGCTTCGGCAGCGCCCGCCGAGGATCACGTAACTCAAGACGGGGATATTGTCGTACGGCTTGATCTCAGCGTTGCAGGCAGGACAATGCGAACCGGGAAACACGATCGACTCACGCTTTGGCAATCGGTAGATCACGACATTCAGAAAGCTGCCGATGATCAGCCCGAACACAAAGAGAGCCCCGCCGAAAAAGTAGCCCGGGAGATGTTCCATCAACACCTTTCTTGTTGCGATCGGCTCGTGATGTAAGCCGGGGCGCAAGCGAGTGGTCTGCCAACCACTTCGCTCGATTGCTGCTGTCGATCATCTGGATTAAATTGGCGCGCCCGCGTATTGTCAAGCTTCGTCATCGTTTAGAGTACACCAACAGGCGAAGTGCTACGTCGTTGCTACTTCCGGCTTGAGCCAAATGTGAACGGCCTCGAATGAAGATTCTCCAGGTATGCTCGGCTGATGAGATGGGCGGCGGGGAAGTTCACGTCGCAGACCTGGTGCGCGCGCTTGCGAGTCGCGGGCACACGATTCATCTCGCAGTGCGACCCGACAGTCCGTTGCGTGAGCCGCTCTCGGGAGTACTCGCCGAGTGGCATGAGATGCCGCTCAGGAACTCGCTCGATGTGCAGTCGGCGCGCGCGATGACCGAGGTGATCAAGGCGCACGAGATCGACATCGTTCACGCTCACGTTGGAAGAGACTACCTGGTTGCCGCGCTCGCGTGCCGGCAAGCCGCGGCAGCAAAGCTCGTACTGACGCGTCATCACTATCTTCCGCTGAATCGAAGCGCGATCTATCGATGGCTGTTGGGCGACGTCGCGGCAGTCATCGCCGTTTCCGACAGCGTGCGGGAGTCGGTGCTTGAACGGCTTCAGTTGCCGCCCGGCCGCGTTCGCACGATCCCCAATTGGATCGATCCAGCAAGGTTCCAGCACATCGAACGTGACGGCGCGCGCGCGATGTTCGGCTTGCGAGGCAACATCGTGGTCGCATGCATTGGCCAGCTCGCTGAGGCGAAAGGCCAGGAAGAGTTTGTGCGCGCGGCGGCGCGAGTGGCGCAGATGCGGCCGGATGTCGAGTTCGTGCTGGCAGGCGAAGAGAGCGCAGCCGGAAAGCCATTCACTGCGCAACTTGCCAGAATCGCGGAGTCGGTGGGACTGGCCGCGAAGTTGAAGTTTCTGGGTCACGTGCAGAATATTCCAGACCTGTTAGCTGCCGTCGACGTGGTAGTCGTTCCGTCGTGGGACGAGGGGTTCTCGCTTGTAACGATCGAGGCGCTTGCTGCGCGGCGCGCGGTGCTTGGGTCGAACGTGGGAGGCATAGCCGGGATCATAAGGGACAATCAGAACGGCTTGTTGTGCGCGCCGCGCGATGTTCATGCGTTGACCGACAAGCTGCTGTGGCTGGTGTCCGACCCGCCTCTGCGAGAACGACTTGCCGTTCAAGGTCAGCGCGATGTGTATTCACGGTTTGGTCGGGAACAGGTGATTGATCAGATCGAGGCGTTGTATCTTGACGTACTCGGTCGAGCGCCCTAATCCGGCTGTCACACTCTACCTTTCATCTGCCAAAGCTTCAGGTTTTTTAGAAAGGCATAGTGCGCCGCGAAGCGCGCGATTATGAAACCCTGAACTCCATCTAGAAAGCCCAGCTTCAAAACATAAGAACGAATGAATGCGCCAGCCGGTGAGAGAACCAACGAGACAAGCGAGCCCGACTTGCCGTTCGCGTGTGCTTGCTCGGCGGCGAGCGTCGTGTAACGGTCCAGCCGCGTGTGATGTTCGGACGCGCTTCGAACCGTGAAGTGAAGAAGGTTTCCGCCGAGTCGCTCGACTCGCCCGTCCGTTTCGAGAGCTTCGTGAACATAGTCGCCGCGCCAGCGGGCGCGCCTGCGATCGTAGAGTCGAAGCTTGCGATCGGGATACCAGCCCGAGTGCTTGATCCAACGACCGAGATAGAACGTGAGGCGCGCCATCTCGTAGCCGGAGGCTTCGCGGTCGGGCGCTTGTTTGAGCCGCGCGATCTCCGCCGCAAGCTCAGGCGAGACGCGTTCGTCGGCGTCGAGGCTGAAGATCCAATCGTTTTGAGCTTGCTCGGCTGCGAAGTTTTTCTGGTTTGAATATCCCTGCCACTCGCGAACATAGACTTGATCGGTGAATTGGCGGGCGATCTCTACGGTGCGGTCTGTGCTTTCGCGATCGACTACGACGATCTCATCCGCCCACGCGAGCGACTCGAGCGCTTCGGCGATGTTTTGCTCTTCGTTAAAGGTGATGACTGTGGCGCTGATCTTCATTGTGGCAAGGCGGGATTCTACCTCACCACCTCTTTCTGAACATAGAGCGACTGAGCAAAACTCAGTCTGACTGATAGGAGATGAAGGTTGTACTTGTCTTACTGGCTTTCCGCGAATTCGCTTAGCTGAATCAGCGAACATTGAGTATAATCCCTTGCAACGGGCGATTGTGGGTGCACGATAAGGTTGGAGGAAGAGATGAGCGACAACTCGACGGATACCCTCAATGACTCACACGATCAAAAACTAGATCAGTTATTGGCTGGCCAACAAGAGCTGAGAACGGGCCAACAAGAGCTGAGAACCCGGCTCGAGCAGGTTGAGACAAAGGTGGACGAGAGGCTGCGCGAGACTCGCCCGATCTGGGAAGCTGTCCAAGCACAACTGGGCGAACTGAAGGAGTCGGGCCAAACCGAGAGCCGATTGAGGCAAGCCCAGATTGCGGAGCTGAGAGAAACGCTGGAGGCGCAGATCTCCGAGATCAGGAGCTCCCAGCAAAGCTTTCGCGCTGAAGTGGAAAAAAGCTTTCGGCAGCTTGACCGAAGGATGGAGATGTATTCCGAGATGGTCAGCCGCGTTCACGCTTACGAACGAGACCTCGAAGACCGAGTGGATGAACTCGCGAAGCGGCTGGCCTGACGCTGTTTCGGCGGCGAAGTCTTCTCAACCGAAAACTAAAATCACATCAGCCGTTCCTTCAATCGCCGAACCACATCGAGCACCTGGTCCGGAGTAAGCGCATCAGGCTCGAGATTTCGCAGCTCATCCACGACTGCGTCGTTGGCCGCTTCAAACAGCGTCGGCTGCGGCGCATTCTTTCGCGAAGGAAGATGCCGCGCGAGTTTCGGCCTCCCAGTGACGTCCAGCTCGTTTGCTTCAAGATTCAGTAGTATCTCCCGCGCGCGATCTGTGACCGTGCGCGGCAATCCTGCAAGTCGTCCCACTTCAATCCCATAAGACTTCGAAGCCGAGCCTTCCACTACACGGCGCAGAAAGACGATCGCGCCGCCCGTTTCCTTCGCAGCCATTTGATAGTTGCGAACGCCCGGCAGCAGCTTCGCAAGCTCGGTCATCTCGTGATAATGAGTCGCGAACAACGTCTTCGCCGCGTGTTCGGCGTTGTCGTGCAAGTATTCGGCGATAGCCCACGCCAGCGACAACCCGTCAAACGTCGAAGTCCCGCGCCCCACTTCGTCGAGCAGCACGAGGCTGCGAGGTGTCGCGGTGTTCAGGATATTTGCGGTCTCGGTCATCTCGACCATGAAAGTCGAGCGGCCGCGCGCGAGACTGTCCGAAGCGCCGACGCGGGTGAATACGCGATCCAGAATTGCTAGCCGCGCTTCGTCCGCGGGAACGAACGAACCGATCTGAGCAAGGATAGAGATGAGCGCCGCTTGCCGAAGATAAACCGACTTGCCGCCCATGTTTGGTCCGGTGATGATCAACAGCCGGTCGGTCGAGTTGTTGAGGTAAGTGTCGTTCGGTATGAATCGGGCGCCGGACGCTTCGATGACCGGATGCCGGCCCGTGCGAATGTAGATCTCATCGTCTTCGGTCAGCACTGGCCGGCAATAGTTGCGCCTGGCGGCGAGTTCGGCCAGCGATAACAACACATCGAGCGTTGAAAGCGCCTGCGCGGAGGCTTGCACTCGGCGAGTCTCGATAGCTACTGCCTGGCGAATCTCAGTGAAGAGTTCCTGTTCGATCTCGGCGATTCGCTCTTCGGCTCCAAGCACTTTTGCTTCGTATTCTTTCAGCTCGGGCGTTGTGTATCGTTCGGCGTTGGTCAGCGTCTGCCGGCGCTCGTAGTCACCGGGCACGTTTTTCATGTTCGCCTTGCTCACCTCTATGAAGTAGCCGAACACGTTGTTGAATTTCACCTTGAGCGATGAGATACCGGTGCGAGCGCGCTCGCGCGTTTCGATTCGGGCGATCACGCTTTTGCTGGAAGCCGCAAGCTCGCGCAGCTCGTCCAGGTCTAGGTTGTACCCCGCGCGAATGTATCCGCTGTCAGCGGTTGTGGCTGGAGGCTCGTCAGCGATGCTGCGCCCGATCAGCTCGCGAAGGTCGGCCAATTCATCGAGGTTTTCGGCTAGGACTTCCAGGAGCGAGGATGTCGCGTCGGCCATCAAGTCCTTGACGTGCGGGATCGCGTCGGCTGAAGTCTTGAGCGCTACGAGATCGCGGGGCGTGGCGCGTCCCAGACTTATGCGAGCCATCAAGCGTTCGAGATCGGCGATTTGCTTCAGCTCTCCGCGAAGCCGGTCGCGAAGGATGAGCGCGGCTCTGAGCTCGTCGACCGAGTCGAGCCTCGCGTTCAGCTCGCCGATTTTCATAGACGGCCGCAGGAGCCATTGCTTCAGCAGGCGCGAGCCCATTCCGGTCACCGTCTCGTCGATTACGCCTAGCAGCGTTCGCGAACGCGAGCCGTCGAGCGCCTCGACCAGCTCCAGGTTGCGCACGGTGGGCGAGTCGAGAATCAGATAGTCGCTGGGCTCGAAGTAGGAAAGGCCGCTGATGTGAGTCGCTTCCTGCTTTTGAGTTTCGCGCGCGTAATGAAGCGCCGCCCCGGCCGCTGCAATCGCAAGGTCATGCCCGGCC
The DNA here is from genome assembly GCA_038040485.1 of Candidatus Onstottus arcticum. GTDB lineage: Bacteria > Acidobacteriota > Blastocatellia > UBA7656 > UBA7656 > Onstottus_B > Onstottus_B arcticum. The sequence goes on along the minus strand of JBBPIE010000015.1, from coordinate 41,976 downwards.
AGCCCAAAGCCTTCGAGCGACGCGACAGCGAAGTGCGTTTGTAACAACTCCGCGGCTCGGTCGATCTGAAACGACCAGTCATCCAGCGGGGTGAGCGCCGGCTCCTGTCCCGAAACGAGAAGCGACGAGGCCGGGGTCTCGACGGTGGATTGTTCACCTGGACTGGGCGGAGCTTTCAACAGCGGTTCGAGCGACCTGGGGAAAATGATCTCACGAGGCCCGAAGCAGTCAAGTTGTTCGAGCACTCGCGGCCACGCTGAATCTCCCACGAACTCGGTAGCGAGGAACTCGCCGGTTGATATATCCAGGAACGCCGCGGCCATTCCCGAACCTGTTCCAAAGACCGAGGCGAGGTAGTTGTTCTCCCGAGCGTCAAGCAACTGAGAATCGATCGCCGTGCCCGGCGTGACTATTCGGACGACCTCGCGGCGCACAAGCTTTGTTGCTTTCTTCGCATCCTCGGTTTGTTCGCATATAGCAACGCGGTAACCCTTGCGGACCAGCTTCGCGATATAGCCGCTCGCCGCGTGATACGGCACGCCGCACATCGGCACCGCGTTTCCACGTTCGCGATGACGCGCCGTCAGAGTGATCTCCAGCTCTTTCGCTCCGATGACTGCGTCGTCGAAGAACAACTCGTAGAAGTCGCCGAGGCGAAAGAAGAGAAGCGTGCCGGGATGCTGGCGCTTGATCTCCTCGTACTGCCTGAGCATTGGCGTGGATTGTTGCATATCGTTGTCTGCGAACAGCAGCCGGCTCCTAGTAGTTGTGGACGGCCCGGCGCCGGGACTTCGGCGCGTGTGAACTCGTTCTTGCCCGCTGAGGTTGTTCGAGTCGTATGCAGAATATATAATCCGCGCTTGAGAGGTCAAACTTGGCGAGCTGTTCCTTGGTTCCCTTCAGGTTTGATCGCACCGACTAACCCGGAATGGCAGCGCTATTGAACCCACAGCCCACATCAGCCCCAATCCTGCTTGCTATCGACACTTCTTCAAGAGTTACGAGCATGTGTGTAACGCGAAGGGGCGACGTCGTGAAGTCAATGAGTGTTGGCTTCGATGAGGATCGCTCTGAGAAGTTATGGCTCGAGATAGACCGGCTGGTTCGAGATGCAGGGCTCGCGATTGAAGATCTGGATCTGTTTGCCGTGTGTGTTGGGCCTGGCGGATTCACCGGGCTGAGAGTGGGGATAGCGGCTGCGAAAGGTCTCGCGGTGGCTGCGGAAAAGCCGATGATCGGCGTCACGTCTCTCGAAGCAGCGGCGGCAAACGCCAAGGGCACTCGTCCGGTGCTGGCAATGTTGAATGCGTACAAGGGAGAGGTCTACTCGCAGTTGTTCTCACGGGACGGGCAGGGCGGACTCGTTGCTGAGAATGAGCCGCTCGTGTCAACATTGCGCCTCGCGCTTGATCGAATTGCGCATATTGACCGTGTGATTCTTGCCGGAGAAGCAGCAGCCGAGAACGTCGAAGAGATCACGAAGCTGGCGAGTGATATCCGACGCGATGACTCGTCTCAGTTGTCCAGAGCCTGGGCGGTTCAAAGTTCAGATGCGTCGCTTGCGGAAGGCGTCGCGCGACTGGCTTTGATGAGATACTTGAAAGGCGAGGCAGGAACTCCGGAGAGCGTAGCAGCCTGTTACGTGCGGAGACCTGAAGCGGAGATTAAGCTCGAGAGGGGGTTGCTGGGCTCGAAGATAGCTCGTGTCCGCCGGCAACTATAGAGCTCCGAACCGGTCGCCCGCTGAACGTGGGTAAATCGGCCGACCGCCGAAGTACCGCGGGAACTTGGCCGGGTGCAGTCCGTGCCGTTGTGTCACGATCGCGTAAGCCACGCGCCCCAGAGGATTTGACTTTGTCACTCAGCGACATAACACCCGAGCAGTATGGCCTGATGTTTCGGTCTTATACGGTCGAGCCGATGCGCGAGCAGGATTTGATCGAGGTCGTTGAAATCGAAGAGGCGAGCGGGCTCAACCGTTGGGGATACGATGCCTATCGCCGCGAGCTGTTCACCAATCCCAATTCGGTGATGATGGTGGCTCGGAACCTTCACCCGGCTCCGTCGATTGCGGGGTTCTTTGCGGGATGGATTGTCGAAGACGAAATGCATATCAACAACGTGGCTTCGCGACCGGCGTTTCGACGGATCGGCGTGGCCAGGAGTTTGATGGAAGCTGCCATGGACGAATCGGGTTACCGCGGCGTCAAGTTGGTGATATTAGAGGTTAGGGCCTCGAATGAAGCAGCACAGGCGCTATACAAGAAGCTTGGGTTCAAGCTCATCGGGCGCCGCCGGGACTACTATCGCAGTCCGATTGAAGACGCGCTTGTGATGCGGAAGGAACTGAGGTAACTGCGACTAATGAAGAGCGAATTAGGGCCGAAGTTGACAGATCAATTTCCTGGCCGCTAGAATGCAGTTCTTCGAGCGGGAGTAACTCAGCGGTAGAGTGCGACCTTGCCAAGGTCGAAGTCGCGGGTTCAAATCCCGTCTCCCGCTCCAAAGTTTCAAGGCGAAGGCGACATCTCAACGGCGGGAGTGGTTGCCTTCGCTTTTCATTTGAATTGATTGGCGGCGTAGCCAAGTGGTAAGGCAGAGGTCTGCAAAACCTTTATCCATCGGTTCGATTCCGATCGCCGCCTCCAACACCCTGTTCCTCCAACGGCTCAAACCTCGTGAAGTGAGGGCAAAGGAATCGTACAGGGTAGCCGGTCCCTTGAAAGGCAGAGTAAAATGTACCGTCTTAGTCTCCGCATTCTCGCAATCTTGCCGGTTGTTATGACGCTAGCCTGCAACGTGGCCATCGCAACCGTCACAATCCCAGACCCTGAAATTGACGCGCCGCTGAGTTCTGCGAAGGGCGAGCAAACCGCGGTGCTTGCCGGCGGCTGTTTCTGGGGTATTGAAGCGGTGTTCGAACACGTCAAAGGAGTCATCGACGTCAAGTCCGGCTACTGCGGTGGCTCGGCCAGTACGGCCCACTATGAGATGGTCTCAGCAGGTGGGACCGCGCATGCTGAAACGGTTGAGGTCAAATACGATCCGTCGCAAATATCGTTTGGTCAGCTTCTCAAGGTTTTCTTTTCTGTCGCGCACAACCCCACGGAGCTCAACAGGCAGGGACCCGACACCGGCCCTCAGTACCGCTCCGCTATCTTTTACTCGAACGAAGATCAAAAGCAAATTGCTCGGCTTTACATCGCACAGCTCAACGCTGCAAAGGTGTTTCCGAGTCGGATCGTCACCGAGCTTGCGGCCAACAAGGCGTTTTATGAAGCTGAGGGCTATCACCAGAACTACGCCGCCCTGCATCCAGATGAGCCTTACATCAGGATCAACGATCTTCCCAAAGTAGCCAGTCTTCGCAAGCAGTTTCCCAATCTCTACATATCGAAGTAGGACTGACGAGATGGCGGCCGCAACCTACCTGAACTATTTCCAAGTGTTTTCTTTCGAGTGTGCTATGCTCGCGGCAATAGGAGTCTTGGATTCCCCTGGTGATCGGGCTCAAATGGAAGGCTGGCCCGGAGACGCGGAAGCGGACATCTCTCATTGCGTAGCTCTGGCGCTCGGAGTCGCGCCGGGAAAAGGCAGCACTGATGGACTTCAAGTCATCGTTCAACTGCGATCCCGTCAGGTTCGAGGTGGAGAACATGCGGCTAAGACTGTCGATGTCCCTTCGATAGCTCAAACCACGGGCCGCGAGTCGAGCCCGGTGAAATCCTCGGCATGGCATTTACAACCAGCCGGTGACGGCAAGGCGGACCGGGGATTTGGAGATGGTTAGCCATGGCCCTCAATTCTGTAGCTTTCTCTAAGATAAGGTGGGTAGTCATCGCAATCGTTGCGGTCATAGCCGCTTCGATACCGGGGGTCCTGACACAATCGTTGATCCACCCCAGACTCCTTATTCCTTTTTTCTTTGTTGCAGTTCTGATCAGCACGTGGCAGGGCGGAGTGCGTTCAGGCCTCCTCGCTGCTGTCCTCTCGCTCTTTGTTGTTTCCTACCCGTTAGTGCGTTCGGCCGAGGGTCATCCGGATCTGCCGGTTCCTGCGAGGCTCGGCGTATTCACGTTTGTGTGCCTTCTGATTGTCGCGTTGGGCGAAGCGCGTAATCGCAGCGAGGCGAAAGCGCGGGAGGCGGACGAGCTGCAGCGGATAACGATCCACGCCTCCCCTCTGGCAATGTTGGTACTCGATCTCGATCTGAAAGTTGCTTTGTGGAATCCCGCCGCCGAACGGATGTTTGGCTGGAGCGCGAATGACGTGGCAGGCCAGCCGTTGCCGATCATTCCTGAAAACCTGAGAGTAGAGAACGAGCACCGCCTAAGAGCTCAGTTCCAGGGCGAAGATCTGCGTCGCTTCAACGCCCGGCAGCGAAAGAAGGATGGATCGCTGATCGATGTGAGCATCTCGAGCGCCACGCTTCGCGACGCTCACGGAATGATTACCGGGGTGCTCCTGATCATGGAAGAAATCACTGATCGCAAGCGTTCAGAAGAGCAGATCCACTTTCAAGCTTCGCTTCTGGATCAGGTCCGCAACGCGGTGATCGTAGTTGATCTCGAGAACCGGATTCTCCTGTGGAACAAGCATGCGGAGACTATCTACCAGTGGAAAGCAGAGGAAGTCCATGGACGAAATGTTCTGGATTTGATCGTGCCTGATGACTCTCGCGGTGCAGGCCAGAAGAATGTTGAGGCATTGAAGCGAACCGGACATTGGGAAGGAGAGGGGGTTGTCCGCAGGAAGGATGGCAGCAAGTTTCCCGCCTCTTTCCACGGTGCGGTCATAAGAGCAACCAACGGTGAAATCATTGGACTTGTCGGCGTGCACACGGACATCACTGAACGCAAACGATTGTTTCGGGATCTCAAGGAGAGCGATAACAGGTTTCGTTCTTTCATGGATCACATGCCTGGTTACGCCTGGATAAAGGATTCCGAGGGCAGCTATGTGTACATGAACAAACCGTTGCAAGACATATTGCCGAAGCATCAAGACAGATGGATGGGGCTTACCGACTTCGAACTTTGGCCGCCTTGGATTGCCGGAGAATACCAGAAGAACGACCAACGTGTGCTAAAGCATCGACGGGACTTGCAAACGGTTGAGCCATGGTCGCTGGAGGACCATGACCGTTACGTGCTCGTGAGCAAGTTTCCAATCCTTGATTCACAGAGCCTCGCAACCATGGTTGCTGGAATATCAATAGACATAACTGAGCGTAAGCAGGCAGAGCAGGCGCTCGACGAGAGTCGGACTCACCTCCAAGCGATTCTAGACAACTGCCCCGCAATGATCTTCCTGAAGGATGTCGAGGGCCGTTATCTGCGGATCAATAAGACATTCGAACGAACTTTCAACATGAGCCCCGAAAAAGTCATGGGTCGAACCGACGCTGAAGTGTTTTCACAGGAGCTGGCAGCCGCTTTTCGTGCTACTGATGCGAGAGTTTTAGCGGCTGGTTGCGCAATGGAGTCGGAAGAAGAGGCGCTTTACGCGGATGGCTGGCACGCTTACATTGTGCAAAAGTTCCCGCTCCGAAACGCAGCCGGAGACATATTCGCTGTTGGCGGGATCTCGACTGACATAACTGAGCGTAAGCGGGATGAAATTGAGATCAAGACGCAGAAGGAAGTCCTGCAAACGATATTCGACCATATTCCTGTGCTCATTAGTTTTATTGGCGAGGATGGCCGCTTCAAGCTCATAAATCGAGAGTGGGAGCGCACGCTGGGGTGGTCGCTGGATGAGATGGCGCATCAAGATATCGACGTGCTTCGGGAGCAGTATCCTGATCCGCAGGATCACCAGAACGTTCTGAATTTCATCGCCAGCGCGAATGCAAAGTGGGCGAAATTCAGGACTAGAGTTAGAGACGGACGAGTGATAGACACGATGTGGGCGCACATCCGGCTTTCGGATGGGACGAGTATAGGCATCGGGCAAGACATCACCGAACAAGAGCGAGCTCACGAGGCACTACAGGAAAGCCACAACCTCCAGAGTGCCGTCGTTGAAGCAACTCCCGACGCCGTCTTTGTGAAGGACCGACAGGGACGGTATCAGATGATCAATTCCGCGGGCGCGGGCTTTGTCGGCAAACCGGTGGAGGAGATTATTGGAAGAGATAACACTGACCTTTTCCTGCCCGAAGCGAGTAGAGAGATTACGCGGCGTGACCAGGAGGTGATGGCCTCCGGCAAGGCTCAAACGTTTGAAGAAACTGTCACCGCTGCTGGAATGACGCGCACCTTTCTCACGACGAAAGATGTTTACCGCGATTCTAAAGGAACGGTCAGAGGTCTAATTGGTATTGCGCGTGAGATCACCGAGCGCAAGCGGACTGAGGAAAGACTGCAGGAATATGAGAAAGCTGTGGAAGGCTTAGAAGAGATGATCGCGGTTGTTGACCGCGATTACCGCTACCTGCTCGCCAACCGTGCGTTCTTGCGTTATCGCGGCCTGGAGAGAGAACAAGTCGTGGGGCATCTGGTCTCGGAAGTCGTGGGTGAAGAGGTCTTTGAAGAGGTTATCAGGCCGAAGGTGGACGAATGTCTACAGGGGAAAACCGTCAACTACGAGCGTAAGTTCGCGTATCCCGAGCTTGGAGAAAGGGACCTATTCATAACGTACTTTCCGGTCGAAGGGCCCGATGGCGTCGACCGGGTAGTGGCTATCTTGCGAGACATCACTGAGCGCAAACGGGCTGAAGAAGCCCTGCGTGAGTCTGAGGAGCGATTCTCGAGGGCGTTTCACTCCAGCCCGGCCGCTTTGTCGATTAGCGGGCTGGAAGACGGCCGCCTAATGGAAGTAAACATGGCATATTTAGAACTGACCGGCTACTCCCAAAGCGAGGTTCTCGGCAGAACCAGTCTGGAGCTGGGGTTATGGGCCAACCCAGAACACAGAATGAAAATGGCCCAGACTCTGCGGGAGCGGGGACCAGTTCGCGACCTCGAGACACAATTTCGCAAGAAGTCGGGCGAAGTCCGCAACGTGCTGCTGTCAGTCGAGCTAATCGAACTGCGCGCAACGCCGTGTGTTCTGGGTATCGTTCAGGATGTCACTGATCGCAAGCGGGCAGAGGAAGCGCTGCGAGCGAGCGAGGAGCGCTACCGCGATCTGGTGGAGAATGCGCACGACATCATCTACTCCCACGACCTCGAGGGCAACTACACGGCGGTTAACAAGGCAGTCGAACAGATTACCGGTTACTCCCGCGAAGAAGCGCTCAAGATGAACGTCGCCCAGATCATTGCCCCGGAGCACCTTGAGCAAGCGCGTTCGATGATTCGGAGAAAGCTGGCCGGTGAGAAAGAACCAGTTTACAACCTGGAGATTGTCGCGAAGGACGGCCGCCGGGTCGCTTTCGAGGTCAACACCAGACTCATCCATCAGGACGGAGTTCCGGTTGGCATACATGGCATCGCACGTGATGTCACCGCGCGCAAACGAGCGCAAGAGGAGTTGCGGGAGAGCGAAGAGCGTTATCGCGATCTGGTTGAGAACAGCACCGAGTTGATCTGCACGCACGACCTGGACGGGTTAATCCTCTCGGCGAACCGGGCTGCAATCGAGGTCCTGGGCTACGACCGCAAGGACCATTTGGGGAAAAAGAATATCCGCGACATTCTGCCTCCGGAGTACCGCGCTGAGTTTCCAGGTTATCTGACCAGGCTTCGCAAGACTGGCGTGGCAACCGGCTTGATGCGTGTTCAAACAAAGTCCGGGGAGCGGCGAATCTGGGAATACCGCAATACCCTGCGGACCGAAGGAGTAGTCAAGCCCATCGTTCGCGGCATGGCTCGCGACATCACCGAGCGCAGGAAGGCTGAAGAGAATCTCAAAGCAACAAGCGACCAACTACGGGCCCTCTCGGCGAGTCTTCGATCCGCGAGAGAAGAGGAAGGGACACGAATCGCACGCGAGCTTCACGACGAACTGGGCTCTTCGTTGACGGGATTGAGATTCGACCTCGAGGAAGTTCACAAGTCATTGTCCCGGTTCGGAGATGAAGCGGCAATTTCTACACTGCAAGAGAAGATAGCTAACATGACGCGACTTACCGATGGCACGATCAATACTGTCAAGAGGATATCGTCGGAGCTGCGGCCAAGCCTCCTGGATGATCTTGGCCTGGTTGCCGCCGTTGAATGGGAGGCGCAGCAGTTCGCGACCCGCAGCGGAATCCCTTGCCGTTGCCATTGTTTTGTTGAACATCTCGACCTGAGCCGGGAACGGGCAACAGCAGTCTTCCGGGTGTTTCAGGAAGCCCTCACGAACATCCTCCGACATGCAAAGGCGACCAGGGTTAACGTCACGATGACGGAAGAGGAGGCGGAGCTCGTTCTCGAAGTGAGAGACGATGGGAGCGGCATCACTGCAGCGGAAAGAGCCGATCCCCGATCCCTTGGTCTGACTGGCATGCGCGAGCGAGTCCATCTTGCGGGAGGGACAATCGAAATCACGGGCGCTGCCGGCGTCGGAACCGTGCTCACAGTGCGAGTTCCGGGTAGGGCTGAAGACTAACGAGGGTCGCTTTCATTTCAGATCCTTGATGGGAACTCGCAAGAAGAGCACCGTTCCTTTTCCCGCTGCCCCGATTATTTCGATTGTCCCTTCGGCGAGATGAGCGCGTTCTCGCATCCCTATCAGACCCAGAGATCGCGGCCCGGCTTTTTCCTCTTCTGTAATTCCTCTCCCGTCGTCCCTCACTTCTAAGACGAAGTCTCCGTCTCGTTCTTCTATCATGATATTCACTCTAGTTGCCTGCGAATGCCGGAGAATATTCGTCAACGCTTCTTGAAGGATGCGAAAGATCGCGGTGGTTTGCTCCCCGCTCAAATCAGGATTGTCCAGCAAGGAATCGAACCGGCAGATGATTCCGGTGCGGGCTTCAAACTGCTGCGCCTGCCATTCGATGGCAGCGGCCAAACCCAGATCGTCGAGCACGCCGGGTCTCAGTTCTGTGGAAATCCTGATTACGGTGTTGATGGTAGCGTCTATGAGTCCCATCATTCCTTTGATACTGGCCCGCAGCCCTGAAGCGTCGATATTACCCGATTCAGAACTAACCTTATCGATGCGTTCCAAGTCCCACTTCAGACTCGTCAATGCAGAGCCGAGCTCATCATGAAGCTCGCGCGCGATCCGCGCTCCCTCTTCTTCCCTGGCCGATTGAAGCCTTGCTGAGAGAGCGCGCAACTGTTCGCTTGTTGCTTTGAGCTTCTCCTCGGCCTCTTTGCGCTCTGTGATGTCTCGGGAAATCCCCAGGACGTTGATTACCGAACCGTTGAGATCAAGTTCAGGAAACAAACGAACACTGTAGTCCCTGCCGCCCGCAGGCGTTGGCCAGGTGATTTCGTACTCGTAGGATCTACCGGTGTCAAAGACGGCCGCGATTCGCTGGCGGATCTGTGCCAGTTCGTCGTCCTTGACATCCAGCCCGGCATCCTGGATGACCGAGCCAATGGGCTTGCCGATCAAGGCCTCCACTGGCAGACCGAAGGCCTTGCCCACTGCGGGATTGACGTACGTCCGACGAAAGTTCCTGTCGTATCTGATAATCTGATCGGGCGCGTTTTCGACGATGGCCCGAAACTCCTGCTCCTTAGCGTGGAGTAAAGCCTCGGCATGCTTGCGCTCGGTTACGTCGTGTACCAACGACAATATGGTTATTACATTTCCGTCCTCATCTCTTAAAACAGAGTTATACCATTCGCAATAAATTACGTTGCCGTCTTTGGTGTAATTACGATTAAGACCCAGGTTCCTGTTAACGGTTCCTTTTATCAATTGCCCGGCAATTTCCGCGACTGCCGGCGCGTCTTCTTCATGAACGACCGGAAAGTTACGGTCATACATGTTTATTCCCAGTGCCTCTGACGCCGTCCATCCAAAAACTTCTTCGGCACGCTTCGACCATCGTTTGATAAACAGGTCTTTGTCCCACTCGATTACCGCAAGCGGTGTATTTTCGACATGATAAGATAAGCGTTGGTGAGCTAGACTCAATTCAACTTCGGATTGCTTGCGGTCAAAAATCTCATCTGTTAATTCCTTGATGGCTTTTGCAAGCTGGCCGGTTCGTTCAACGACCCTTTGCTCCAGCTCTTCATTCAGTCTCCTTATTTCGGCCTTGGCTTGTATTAGCTCCGGAGTTTCAATGACCTCCCATTCCCCTTGCCGTCTTGCTATTGCAAATTGGTGGGCCTGCACCACGTCGAGTACCTCAGCAGCTCCGCTCTTCGCCAGCGGATAGGTGCACAACACGGTCATGTGCTGACCGATAATGGATTCGTTAAGCTGTTTTTCGTAGGCAAAAAAATCTTTCCAATCCTTCTCTGCCAGCCAGAATGTATCCCCCGAAACTCGCATTCCATCGTGCCCTCGAGCCAATGCTCGTTTGAGTTTGGCATCCCACGCTCTCATTACTCTCTCTAAATTGAAAACACTTTTTTCGAGATACCATTCAAGCCCGTTGAGGACTTCAATGTTCTCTTCCGAGAGGTGCCTGTCGAGATCGGGAACAGCTTGTGCCAATGCTCCTTTAGCCTCTTCAACCGTGATTAGCTCGGGGGTCGAGACCACCCACACGCAGAACTCGTTGCTTTCCAATCCAGCCTTGAAATAGGGAACTAAAGTGTCGACCAGGTCCTGTTTCGTCTCGTAGAAGTGACAGAAGTGTGTGCCCCACGGCACGTCGCCGACGACGCTGATGCCGGTCTTCCGTAACTCTGGTGCCATTGTGGTCACCTCCAGTTGTCCGTCTGGCGCGGCTGCTCAAACCAAATTTGGGGCTGAGCTTTCTTGGTGTGTCATCATCCCGCTGATCGGTTGGTGCGATGCGATCGGGATGCGATGGTTCCACCATAGCTCCCCCTTGTACCTGCAGAGTTACAGCGTACTCTACTGGCTATTGAGCGGTCAGAAGGGTAGTCGCGGGCGATAGTACCAAAAGCAAACAGCCAAGGCAAATCAGCCGCTCAGATCCCGCAAGTGCCGGGGCACCCGGTCAAGCCACAAAGGGAAGTAGCTTGCTTAAGGTCATCAGTCTGGTAAAGGCAACCGAAAAGGACAGCACCGGATCGCGCGACACGGTATAATCGAACCTGGGCCGTTTGAACTCAGGCTAACGGGAGAGCTACGAAGGCAATGATGAGGATTCTCATAGTAGACGATCACGCTGTCGTTCGGGATGGAGTGAAGAGAGTCTTCGACGAGCGCCCGGGCGCGGCGACCTTTGGTGAGGCGAGCACCGGACAGGAAGCTCTCAACCTCGTTCGCTCCGCGAGCTGGGACGCAGTCGTGCTGGATATTTCACTGGGAGCCAGGAGCGGGCTAGAGGTCTTGAAAGAGATGAAGCAGATGCGCCCGAAGCTACCGGTGCTGATCTTTAGCATGCACTCTGAAGAGCAATACGCCCGGCGCGCGTTCAAGGCCGGCGCCGCCGGCTACGTCACCAAAGGCAGTTCGCGGGAAGAGTTGGTCCAGGCCATCATAAAAGTTGCCAATGGCGGGAAGTATGTCAGCAGCACGCTCGCCGAAAAGCTGGTTGTCGATATCGAGCGAGGCAGCGACAGACCGGCTCACGAGACACTCTCTGATCGTGAATTCGAAGTGATGGGCCTGATTGCTTCCGGGAAAACTGTCCGGGAGATTGCAGAACTGCTCTCCCTGAGCGATAAGACCATCAGCACCTACAGGACGCGAATTCTTGAAAAGATGGACATGAAAACCAGCGCGGAACTCACTCACTACGCCATTCAGAATGGTCTAGTCGCGTAGAACAAAGTTACGGAGATTCACATCCCACTTACTACTGTCCGTTGGGCGCTTAATCACAAGGTGTGACCTTAGCTCTTTGCTTCTGCACGATGCGATCCTCAGTCTGTAGGGAAAAGCCGGACACCATAATCAAACTTATGCTGATATCCACGATTGCGTTAGCTTGTTACCTTACGGCCATGGAGCCGAGACTTGAAGATTCTTTGAAACGGATTGGCGTGTCGCTGCTGATGCTTTGAGCGCGATTCGTCGAGGCATACCTACGTCCCCGGATTTGCAGGAGACCGGACCAAGGCGACCTTTTCCCACCGCCCGGTCAAACAGATTCCCCGAGTCGTCCACTGTTGTACTGAGTGTCCCCTTTGGAGATTGCCTGGCAATCCTGGACTTGGGGCTTGCCTCGAGTCTCAGAGGATACGCGCAAGGGCTTGGGGCGGTGATTTCGTTTGTCGGGAGAAGCAAGGCCCCTGAAGGTGGTTACTTCGAGGGTTCCTGATTGGTTATCGAGCGTGGGCGACGGATTAGGATTGCTGCCAGAAGGCGTAGAGACCTGCCTGGGCAGGATCAGGAAATTCACGTTTGTTTGCATCGTTGTGAACTGATTTTCCGTCATATGTTATTGAAGGACCCTCAGTTCGCTTGAAACGAACAGAATCACCCTGGATGTCCCCATAATGATCCAGGAGCTGAGACTGTTCTTAGCTACAAATGGAGGGATCGTCAGCGTAAGGCTGTCACCCCGAGCAATGGCGTGAGTCAAAGTTGCCTGCGTAGCCAGTGGCTAACCCCACCGGCCAACGAACGGGCGAACATTTGAAGCTGCCAGGTAACGAGAATAAAGACGAGTGGGAACCGGAGCGTAGCTCTGTGCGGCTCTCTCAGAGGATTGCGAGGGATAGCCGGTTTCGATCAATTAAGCGTGAGAACACTAAGCCCTCGATGTAAATGGGCTCTGACTCTTGTCCCGGGTTTGGAATAACAGTGATCGGTTCAAAGAAGGTGCGGCTGGGTTTGATCAAGCACCTGACTCTTGTCCCGGGTTTGGAATAACAGTGATCGGAATGCTTGTGACTGAGCGATGTCTGCCTCCGATGGTCTGGGAAACTGTAAGAGGCGTGGCACGATAGCTCTGTCGTCCTCCCTTGAAGGGCGCGACGACAGACTCGCGGCCGTACATCCGCAAAGTACTCTTTGCAGAGACAAGCGCTCCAATCCGAAAAAGAGAATGCGACCTAGAAAATCCTCACCAGTCTGGGCAAAGCGTGCCCGGAAGACGCGAGCTGTTTCGGCTGCCAATGGCAACGTGGGCGGCCGTAGGCTCAAGTCCAGCGGGCGTTTACACTCAAAGCCAACCTCTACTAAGGCCGGTGGCCCTCCGACGACGGAGAGCGGTTCGTTCGCGATCGTCGGTGTAGGCGCTTCGGCAGGCGGGCTGGAGGCGTTCACAGATTTACTTAGAGCCCTCCCCGTTGATACCGGAATGGCATTCGTGCTGGTTCAGCATCTTGACCCCAGCCACGAGAGCAAGCTGTGCCTGCTTCTCTCCAGAGCGACCGCAATGCCGGTCATCGAGGTGCAAGACGCCACGCGAGTGCAACCCGATCACGTGTACGTGATTCCCCCCAACAGAGACCTTGGGGTGTTGCAGGGAGTGCTGCATCTCATGCCGAGGTTGGACGGCCATCGCCCCCACCTCTCGGTCGACTATTTCTTACGCTCTTTGGCGAAGGACAAAGATAGTAAATCGATTGGGGTCGTATTGTCGGGCACCGGTTCAGACGGCGCGTCGGGCCTCAAGGCGATCAAGGCGCAGGGTGGCGTGACCTTTGCCCAGGATTCGTCAGCAAAGTACGACGGGATGCCCCGCAACGCAATCGCTGCTGGAGCCGTCGATTACGTTTTGCCACCCTCAGAAATCGCAAAAGTGCTGGAGCGGATTGCCCGCCATCCCTATGTGACCCGCTTTCATAGCGAACTGATGGATGAGATGCAGCCAATAACCGGAGACGCGTTTGCAAGGATCTTTGTTCTACTCCGAGCCAGCGCAGGCGTTGATTTTTCCTCTTACAAACCCGCGCCCATCCGACGACGCATCGCGCGAAGGCTGGCTCTGCACCAGATAGAGAATCTGGAAGACTATGTCAGGTATCTGCAGGACAGCCCGGGCGAATTGCAGGCCCTCTTTCAGGACATGCTTATAAGCGTGACCGAGTTCTTTCGAGATCCTGAAACGCATGAAGCATTGAAGACAAAAGTCTTCCCCGACTTGATAAAAGGCAGATCGTTGGAGGACCCAATCAGAATCTGGGTGCCCGGTTGCTCAACGGGTGAGGAGCCCTACTCCCTGGCCATCTCGTTGCTGACGTTCTTGGGAAGTACGGCGACTAGTCCTGCCGTCCAGATCTTTGCAACAGACATCAACGAGGTGGCTCTCGAGAAAGCACGCGCGGGAAAGTATGCTGGAAGCATCGCTTCTCAAGTGCCTGCCGAGCACTTCCGCCGATTCTTCACGAAGGTTGAAGACAGTTACCAGATCAGCAAGAGAATCCGCGACCTGGTTGTGTTCGCAAGGCACAATGTCGCCCAGGATCCGCCCTTCTCACGGATGGATGTCATCAGTTGCCGCAACCTCCTCATCTATTTTGGAGCTGCCATTCAGAAGAACATCATGCCGATCTTCCATTACGCCCTCAAGCCTTCCGGGTTTCTCGTTCTCGGAAGCTCGGAAACCGTCGGGACATTCGCCGACTTGTTTGCTCTCGTTGACCGCAAGCAAAAGATCTACTCGAAGAAATCTACTCCCAGCGGCTTGGGCATTAAGCTGAATCCGATCACTCGCGCTCGGGCAATCCCAGCGGTCGAGAGCGGAAAGATCCCCGACAGCGGCGAGTTCAGCGTCCGGACGGAAGTTGATCGCATCCTTCTTTCGCGATATGCCCCGGCCGGAGTCGTCATCGACGACGAGATGGAGATCATCGAGATTCGCGGACACACCGGTCCGTATCTGGAGCCAGCGCCCGGCGAGGTTAGCTTCAATCTTCCGAGGATGGCCCGCGACGGCCTGGGATTAGAGCTGCGAGCTCTAATTCAGCAGGCAAGGGAGAAAGAGATTGCGGTGAGAAAGCAGGGCCTACGGGTCCGCGCCGACGATCGTTTCAGGGACCTCAACCTGGAGGTGATCCCAATCAAAAGCGCATCAACCGAGCCCTGCTTCCTGGTCTTGTTCGAGGACGCAACGAGGCACGCGGTCGACAAGCTGCGACCATCGACCGAGAAGGGCCGAGATCGAGGGTCAAAACTATCGACCCGCGACCTGACCATCGCCCAGCTTCAAGCGGAGTTGACCCAGACCAGGCAAGATCTCCAATCGGTCATCGAAGAGATGGAGCGCAGCAATGAGGAGCTCAAATCCGCAAACGAAGAAATCCTGTCGAGCAACGAGGAACTGCAAAGCACCAATGAGGAACTCGAGACCGCAAAAGAGGAACTCGAAGCCACAAACGAGGAACTGACCACCGCCAACGAAGAGTTGCAAAACCGCAACGGCGAATTGATCTGGACCAATAGCGATTTGCTGAACCTGCTGTCGAGCATCGACATCCCTATCGTCATGCTCGGGAGCGATCTTCGCATTCGCCGGTTCACTTCGTCGGCGGGGAAAGTCTTTAACATGATTTCCACCGACGTTGGGCGGCCGATAAGCGACCTGAAACCCAACATTCACATTCCCGATTTGGAGGAACTATTCCGCGAGGCGATCGAGAGGATCGCCGTCAGCGACCGAGAGGTTCAAGACGCGGAGGGGCGCTGGTACTCGATGCAGGTCCGGCCTTACAAGACTGCGGAGAACAAGATCGATGGCGCCGTCATGGTGCTGGCTGACATCGATGCACTCAAGCGCAGCCGGGACGTAACGGCCATCCTCGAAACGATGCGCGGGCCGCTTGTGGTGCTAGACGCAGATCAACGAGTACGAAGCGCCAACCGAGCGTTCTACAAGATGTTCCGGGTCAGACCCGAGGAGACCGAAGACAAACTCCTCTACGATCTCGGCAACTGCGAGTGGAACATTCCGAGTCTTCGCTTGCTGTTGCAAGACGTACTTTTAAGGCACATTCAGTTCGACGACTTCGAAGTCGAGCATGACTTTCCGGAGATAGGACACAAGAAACTGTTACTGAATGCGAGGCAAATCGAACGAGAAGACGGAACGCCCGAAATGATCCTGCTTGCTATTGAAGATGTCACCGAACGCGGCACGGTACGCTGACCGAAAGGATTTCTGCTGAGGACGCTATGAACGAGTACGATGCAATGACCCGAGCAGAATTGGACAAGGCACTCGAGTCCGTGCGCTCCGAAAGCAGCGTCATTCCGTTCACAGGGCAACCCGATCAAGAGCAGAACAGTGGTGACTTAAGTTCGCTTGTACATGAACTCGAAGTTCACCAGATCGAGTTGGAAATCCAGAATCGTGAGCTCCGAGAGACCCGCGAAGACTTGGAAGTCTCGCGCGATCGTTATGCAAGCCTCTACGATTTCGCGCCAATAGGGTATCTCACCCTCGATGACAAGGGCCGCATTGAGGAGATCAACCTGACCGGCGCGATGATGCTGGGCCGCGAGCGCGCCCGGCTGATGCGCAAGCCTCTGGTCGCCTATGTGGCGAAGGCCGATGCGGGCAACTTCATGGAGCATCTGCGGCGATGCGTGCAAACGGGAGAACAAGCGTCGGTGGAATTGGACCTGGCACTGAGAGGCGACAGGGCTATTCGGGTACAGTTGCTCAGCGTCCCGACCCTGGAGAAGAATGACCCGGTCCCGGTCTACAGAACTGCGATGATCGACGTCACCGCGCGGAAGGTTGCGGAGCACGCCCTCCAAAAGGCTCACGAAGAGCTGCAAGCTCGCGTGGCAGAACGAACCACCGAGCTCCTAAACGCAAATGCGTTCTTGAAACGGCTAATCTCTGAGCGCGAGAAGGCTCAGACTGCCCTGCAGGAGAGCGAGGAGAAGTTCCGTGCGATGTTTGAGGCAGCACGCGCGGGCATGGTCATCGCCGATCCTCAGGGTAGGTTCTTGCAAGTCAACCGCGCGTTTTGTGAATTCCTCGGCTATGGCGAAGCTGAGCTTCTGAAACTAAGGGTCCTCGATATTACGCACCCTGACGATCGGCGCGATACGATCGAGCCGGCCATTGAACCGGCGGATGGATCGCGGAAGGTAATCGACTTAGAGAAAAGGTATCTGCGAAAGGATGGCCGGATCGTTTGGGGCCATCTCACGTCCGTATTCATCCAGGACTCAGCGCTGAAGTCGATCTACTCTGTCGCCGTAATACAGAACATAACCGACCGCAAGCGCCTGGAGGATGAGATCAAACAGCGCAATGTGGAGTTGGCCGCCGCTGTTAGCAGTTCGCTCGAGTTATCCGAGGTGTTAGATTCGTTGCGCAAGCTCCTGGTGGACCACTTGGAGATCCAGGCCGGCGGTATTTTTCTATACGACGAAGCGACCGACCTTTTTCAACTACACTCCGCGTGGGGGCTGCCCGCCGAGATACTGGCAAAGATGGGTTCGTTTCCGGCGTCCAGTTTTCACGACGAGAGCGACACGCCAAAGCCGGAGGGGATCCTCAGCCTGGAGTTTCGAGACCTGGGGGCCGTGGCGCAGGAGCTTGACCCTGCCAACCTTGAATGGAAGAGCTATCTTCGAATCCCGCTTGTAGCGAAGGGTGAAACTCAGGGTGTAGCCGCGTTGCTGGGGCTGGGCGGACGCGAGGTGGGCGAAGACCTGATTAGCTTCTTCAAGACGCTTGGCCAACACGTTGGAGTGGCGATTCAAAACGCGCGTCTTTTCGAGGAAGTGCGAGCCAGCCGCGCACAGTTGCAGACTCTGTCACAGCGGCTGGTCGAGCTGCAGGAAGCCGAGCGCCGTGACATCGCGCGTGAGTTGCACGACCAGATAGGACAGCAACTAACCGGTCTGAAGCTCACGCTCGAGACTTGCCATCGCCTGCCATCCAAACAAGCGCGCGAGGCTCTTTGCAAAGCGCAGGCTCTCGCCGATGAGGTGATGGCACGAGTGCACGACCTTTCACTGGACTTGCGGCCCACGATACTGGACGACCTGGGGCTTGTGCCGGCGTTGATGTGGCAATTCGAGCGCTATACGGCATCATCCGGCGTGCGCGTGGCGTTCGAGCAAAAGGGGCTCGAACGAAGGTTTGATCCGGCAGTGGAAACCGCCGCCTATCGGATCGTTCAGGAGGCACTAACTAACGTGGCACGACACGCGCGGGTGAACGAGGCAGTAGTCCGAATCTGGTCCAACGATTCGATGCTTTGCGTGGTCATCGAAGACCGCGGCGCCGGCTTTGATTCAAGGAAGGCGCTTGATAGTCACTCATCCAGCGGGCTTACCGGGATGCGCGAGCGCGCGCTGTTGCTGGGCGGACATCTTCATATCGAATCCGGTTCGGGGCTTGGCTGCCGCCTGACCGTTGAGTTGCCTTTGAAAACCCGGGCCCTCGGGCCTGATGCTGATGACGGGAGAGAAGAGAATGAACACCACAACGATAGTATTAGCCGATGATCATCATGTAGTTCGCCAGGGCCTGAGAGCCCTGCTTGAGACCGAGCCGGATTTCACCCTGGTCGGCGAGGCTGGCGACGGCTTGGAGGCCGTTCGCATAACTGAGCGCTTGAAGCCAAACGTGCTGATAGCAGATTTGATGATGCCGGGCATCAACGGGCTGGAGGTCACGCGGCAGGTCGCCGAGCGAACTCCGCAAACCCGCGTCCTTGTTCTTTCCATGCACGCCAACGATGCCTACGTGTTGGAAGCGCTGAAGAACGGAGCCAGCGGTTACCTGCTCAAGAACTCCGCGGCCAGCGATCTGATCCACGCAGTTCGAGAAGTCTCGGCCGGACACCGCCATCTCAGCCCTGCGATCTCGGAGCGGGCCATCGAGTTGCTGGTTCAAAAAACCCAAGCATCCACTCTGGATGTCTATGAAACACTGACCACGCGAGAACGCGAGGTGCTTCAACTCGCAGCCGAAGGTCACCCGAATACCGAAATTGCAGAGCGCCTGTTTATCAGCTCCCGAACGGTGGAAACCCATCGCTCAAACCTGATGCGCAAACTCGGTCTCGAAAACCATACCGATCTCGTTCTATTCGCCGTGCGGCGCGGGATTATTCAGACCGAGGTCTGACCTGAACGAAGCAGCATTGCACCGGGGTGTGATCCGTGATGCGTGATCCGTGATCAGTGATTTCGTTATTGCCGCATTCCGGGTCGCTGTCAGCACGGATCACGAGTCACGCATCACTTCTGTTCTCATCACCCTTTGAAGTCCGAGTACACCCTCCACAACGAGATTTCACAAGCGCAAACGCGTGAGTTTCGCCACTCCAATCACGTATGTTCACGGATAGACCCGGGCTGTCTTAAGTGTGAGAATGCGCACGGCAGCGAGGTCGCTCAAGGTGCGCGGAATCGCTGGCCGATGAAACCGGCCGCAGACTCATCCATTTGAGGACGAGTAGCGTACCCGCGATCTCTATGTTCTGTCCACCCGCGCCAGACCGAAGAGGGGCGGGAACTGCGGACCCGCCTGAAGCAGTGAGGACATTGGCGGTGGCAGTCAGTTCCGTGATCTGCGCCATAACGTTCCGCCGCCATACTGGCCGGCTCCCTAGCTTTACGCCAGGAATTCCCAATGTTTGCCCCCTTACTCGGCAATTCTCCCGGTACAGCACTGAGCCAGAGACGACTTTCTCGCCTTTCCACCAGAAGGCCGTCTCAAATTCGGCGCCCCGCGGCGCGGCGCGCCGCTTCCCCGCTGGGTTTAACACTAAAGGCCAGCGGTACGCCCAATCATTGGTGATGAAAAGAACGAGCAAAGCAATCGTGAGGGATGGTACTCATATTAGCCGGAGTTTTGATCTTCCGGTGAGAACACTGGCTGCGCGAGCGACGGTAGCGCTGTTGATTCTGGGCACCTGCTCGCTGCTCGTGTTAGAGATCGTCACGAACTTCACTGTGGGCGTGCTGACCGACGAACGATTGAAGTTCGGCGGCGAGACGCTCGCAGCGGCGTCGGGTTATTACGCGAACTCTCCGCGGCTACTCGCGCGGCTTGCCGTCTTGTCGGAAGAGGAGCGCGACCCTGATCGCGCCGAAAAGAGTGCGCTTCGCGCCGTCAAACTCTCGCCGCATAACTACAGCTACCGTTTGCTTGTCGCATCGATCAAGGCATCGCGTGGAGATCTTGCCGAGGCCGAGGAGTGTTTGCGAGCAGCGCTCGCCCTCGCGCCCAACAAAACAGAAGTGCACTGGCAACTGGCGAACGTGCTGCTCAGGCAAGGCAAACTTCAGCAGGCAGTCGAGGAGTTTCGCGCAGCCAGTGTCCTGAACCCGGACCTTCTTCCAGTATCGCTGAACCTGGTATGGCGCAGCTCGAACGGCAGTACTGAAGCTGTCAACGGGGTCGCTTGCGGCAAGCCGGCAGCCCGACTCGCACTCGCGCAGTTTCTGCTCAAGCAAGGCGACGTCGAATATGCCGCCGGCGTCTTCGGTCAACTCGAAACGGCCGCGCAGCTCGTTTCGCGCGAGGCGGGCGAATTCCTGAACGCGCTAATCGCGACGGGTCATTTGAAACTCGCACGCGATCTCTGGAACGCAGCAACCGGTCACGACGGGAAAGACTCGCCGCTGATTTCAAACGGGAGTTTTGAATCCGAGATACGCCGAGACTTCAGGCAGTTCGATTGGATGACCTACAACAACGACTACGCCGATATCCGAATCGGGAGGAGCGCTGCGCGAACCGGCACGTGCTCGCTAAGAATCGATTTTGCGGGACGCGACACCACCCGTCTTGACGGAGAAATCACCCAACGCCTCGTTGTTAGTCCGGGCGAGCGGTACAAGCTCGACTTCTATGCGAAGGCCGACAAGCTGACCAGCCCTGAAGGTCCGCGCGTCGTGGTGACAACTGCCGCATCATCCGATTGGATTGGGGTTTCCAAGCCGGTAACCGCAGGCGAAGCCGGCTGGCAGCATCTCGGTCTCGAATTCAACGCGCCTGCTGCCGCAAACGGCCAAGCGCTCGAGGTGTTGGTGACAATAAAACGCCGGCCGAAGTTCAGCTACGACGGACCGACTCGCGGCACTGTCTACTTCGATGATTTCGTGCTGGCCGAAGCGCCGGCAAGCAAGGAGCAGATTGCATCGCGCGCGCAGCGATAACCCAGACCGCTCATCTTGTGGAGAAATCAGTCACAGATTCAAGTACACGCGGCCCGATGCTTGACCGCACGATAGCGATCGGGTTGCTTGCAACGGTGGTGTTCACCGCGCTCGCTCATGGCGCGGTCGAGCCCTGGTCGGTCGCCGTCTTCGAGTTGCTCATCGTAGTGCTGATTCTGCTTTGGGGGATCAAGGTCATTGCAGAACAACGAGTGACGATGAGAATACCAGCCGTCGCAATGCCTGTGGCGGCGCTGGTCGTGCTCGGAATAGTTCAAAGCGTGGCGGCGACCGGCCAGAGCGGGGAACGGGTGAGCCTGTCGCTGGACGTGGAAGCAACACGGTCGGCGTTGCTGGTGCTGTTCTTCCTGCTTGTATCGCTCCTGATAGCGGCCAACTTCTTCGCGAGCCGCGCGAGGAAACTCGCTCTCGCGAATTTCCTGATCGTGTGGGGGCTTGCGATGGCGCTGTTCGCGTTGGTGCAGCACTTCACCTGGAATGGACGGTTCTATTGGTTGAGAACGTTGACCGCCGAAAGCGCGATGCCGTTTGGACCGTTTGTGAATCGCAACCACTTTGCCGGCTATATGGAGATGTTGGCGCCGTTGCCGGTTGCAATGGTGCTCGCGCGCGCGCCGGGCAGGGATGTGCGCCTGCTGTACATCTTTGCCGCGGCGATGATGGCAATCGCCGGAATCGTTTCGCTGTCGCGCGGAGGCATGATCAGCCTCGCTGGAGAACTGGTGTTCATCGCTGTTGTGAGCGCCGGAAGAGTTGATGTGGGCGGCCGGCGAACTGCAGAAGGGGAGAATGGACTCGCCTCTTCACTCTTCGTGCCTCGTCCCGCCGCCCTCATCTTGTTACTCGCAGGCGTCCTGGTTGCGGGCGTCTTTTGGATCGCCCCTGACACGGTCGTCGATCGCATAACGGGCCAAATCGCGGGACGGGAGGCTCGACACGCGGAAACCTTTTTCATCAGCCGGGGCTGGATCTGGCGGGACACGCTCGCGATGATCCGGGCGAACCCTTTGACGGGCGCGGGCCTCGGGGCTTACGAGACGGCGTACCCCATTTACAGTCAGGATGATGGGGCAGTCGCGCTTGGAAGATCATACACGGTGGATCGGGCCCACAACGACTACCTCCAGGTGGTTGCCGAGTTTGGAGTAGCGGGTGGTGCGTTGGCAGGGTGGTTCATCGTGTTGATCTTTCGGGCGGTCGGACGAGGCGCGAAGTCTCACGACCCGCTGAGCCGGGCATTAGCAATCGGAGGCGGCGCCGGCATATTTGGAATCCTGATCCACAGCCTTGTTGACTTCAATCTTCAGTTGCCATCAAACGCGCTGCTGTTCCTGGTGCTTGTGGCAACTGTCTCCAGCATCCGTACGGGAAGCCGGAAAAGGAAACCAGAAGAGAAGCGCGTCACTCGCAGTGCGGAGGCTGTGGACGTTGCAATTGGAGCTTAAGTAATGATCAAAGGGAACAAAACGTCGACTCACTCTGCCAGCAGGCTGGCCCTGGTACTCCTCTTCGTACTTGGGTTGATCACTTTGTTTTCATTTGTCGGGCAACACATCAGCGCGCAGACGCCGCGCCAGCAACCGAAAGAATACCGGGCGCCAGCCCGGCAAGTCAGCGAGCCAGCCACGCAGGCCATCGTCGTGTCGCCGGGTGAGGACTATCTCATCGGGCCGAGCGATGTGATTGAAATTCTGATTGAGGATGCTCCCGAACTCTCCCGAGTGTTGAGGGTGAGCGCGGACGGAACGATCCTGACACCGTTCGTTGGCAGCATCTCGGCGCACCACAAGACTCCAAACGAGCTTGCCAGGATCATCGCTGACCGGTTGCGCGGCGAGTATCTCGAAGACCCGCAGGTCACAGTCACGGTCAAGCAGATAAACAGCCGCACGTACTTCGTCCAGGGGGCAGTGCGTCACGCCGGTCTGTATCAAATCGAAGGCCAGCCTTCCTTGCTAAAGCTGATAACGATCGCCGGCGGACTTAGCGAAAACTACGGCTCGACCGCGTTTATCATTCGCGAGATCAAGGAAAAGGCATCGGTCCCCGGGCAGCCGGAGAATGCGGCACAAGCGCTGGAAAGCAATGACGCCTTGGCGGCGGCAAACCGTGCCGAGCCGAACGCGTCAGCGTCCGCTATCTTCAGTCACGGGGCTCAAAGCGCCAAACCGGAAGGCGCAACGGGCGCCGGATACGAGCTGATCAAGGTCAACATCAACGGGCTGCTGAGAGGCAACTTCGATCAAAACGTAACAATCGCGCCCGGTGACATAGTGCATATACCGCCCACCGATGTGTTCTTCGTTGCGGGCGAAGTGAACGCGCCTGGTTCGTTTGTGCTGAAGGACGGAACGACGCTGCGACAGGCGATCTCGTTAGCGCAGGGCACGAGTTTCACCGCAGCTGGCGAGCGAGGGATCATTTTCCGCGAGGACCCCTCGACGGGCAAACGCTCGGAGCTCAAGGTCGATATTCCGTCGGTGATGAACGGCAAGAAGGAAGACATTCAAATACTCGCCAATGACATAGTCATCGTCCCCAACAGCCGCATGAAATCGATAGGCGGCACGTTGCTCAGAGCATTCGGCGTGAACTCGGCTCGAATTCCCCTTCGCTACGGATATTGAAGCTCTCTGGGAGCGCGGCATCCAGCCCGTCTGAAGCTTGAAGTTTTCAGGCTTCAACGCTGCCGGGCCCGACCGTCCGCGCTCCCGAGGGAAAAAGGACAGAGACGAATGTCAGGTGAAAGATTCGATCTGGAAAAACTTCCAGCACAAGAGGTGACTGGGCCAGAGCCAGCCGGTCTCGAGGGGCGCGATCACAGATTCGCGAGCTA
Source organism: Candidatus Onstottus arcticum (assembly GCA_038040485.1). Lineage (GTDB taxonomy): Bacteria > Acidobacteriota > Blastocatellia > UBA7656 > UBA7656 > Onstottus_B > Onstottus_B arcticum. The sequence continues at coordinate 18,065 of JBBPIE010000015.1, read as the reverse complement.
CAGGAGCTACCCGCCGTCCACCTACGGTTATGGCTACGGCGACGAGGAAAAAGCCAACGTGCGCCGGATGTGGCGCACGATCCGGCGGCGGAAGTGGTTGATCCTGTCGATCGTACTGATGGTCACCAGTTTGGTCACAGTGGAGATGTTCCGGATCAAACCGATTTATCAGGCGTCGACGATCATTGAAGTTGGCAAGGAGAGCACGACGCTGGTGAGGTCTCGCGACCTGGTGGTAGGCGACGACTCAGATCCGTTCTACCAGGTCAACATCAAGACAAAGATGCTAATGCTCAACAGCCGCGAATTGCACGAAGACGTGGTGGCCGACTTGAAGCTTGACCAGAATCCAAAGTTTCTCTCGGGCGACGGCAAGGGGATTCTCTCGCGACTGGTTACCGCCATAACCGGCAACAAGAGCGACGAAGAAACGGCGGAACCCGACGAAATCGCCGGCCAGACGACGTACGACGAGCCCGTTCGATCGGCGGAAGAGATCGCGAGACTTGCGCCGTGTGTGGAGGCGCTCGAAGCAAACCTGGTCGTCGAGCCTGTGCGGGACACCCGGGCGCTGAGGGTTTCATTCACGCATACGAGCCCGGGGATTGTTGCGGCGGTAGCCAACGGCGTCGCGCGCAACTTCATGCAGCGGAACTTTCAGAACAAGACTGCGAAGTTCGCCAATACCGCCGGCTGGTTGGACAGCTCGACGCGCGAGCTCAAAGCCAAAGTGGAGCAGACCGAGCAAGCGCTAGCGAATTATACGCGCGCGAACAACATATTCTCGCTCAACGACAACAAGCGTGACGGCATGACGCTGACGACCGAGAAGCTTGTGCGACTGCACGAGCAGGCGTTGCGCGCCGAGACGGATCGCATGCTCAAGCAGACGCTTTACGAGGAGCTGCAATCCGGCCGAATCGCTGACCTGCCGGAGGCGTTCACCGATCCAAAATTGGTGGAGCTTCGCAAACAGCTCAACGAGCTTCAGCTCTCGGCGGCGCAGCTCAGCGTCAAGTACTCGCCAAAGAATCCAAAGGCCGCCGAAGTTCAGCAGCAGATCGCCGCGGTGCAAGCCCAGATAAACGTCAGCCGCAAGGCTCTCGAAGCCAAGCTGCGCATCGAATACGAGCGGTCGCTTCAGGACGAGCGCTCTTTCAAAGTGGCGCTGGTCGCAACCAAGGGCGAAGCCGTTCAAGAGAACCAGGCAGCCATCCAGTACAACATACTCAAACAGGATGTGGACACGTCGCGCTCGCTTTACACGGACTTCTTGCAAAAGACCAACCAGGCGAAGGCCCAGGTCGCCGAGCAGCACAACAACATCAAAGTCATAGAGCGCGCGACTATTCCGAAAAAGCCCGTGGGACCGAAGCGGGCTCTGATGATATTGCTGGGATTCACGGCCAGCCTGATGGCGAGCGTGGGTCTTGTCTTCTTTCTCGAGTACCTCGACAACACCATCAAGACCGTCGAGGACGTGGGACGGTACGTGCAGTTGCCGGCGCTCGGAGTCATTCCAGTCATAGCAGCCGCAGCATCACGCAAACTTTCGAAGCGCAGAAACAAGCTAATAACCGGCCTTCGCGCGAGCCACGCGCGGGGAGCCGACAAGGATGGGGAGCTTTTCAATCCGAGCGGTCTCCTGCTACTAGACAGTCGCTCCACCGCGGCAGAAGCCTATCGAGCCCTCAGGACGTCGGTCCTGCTTTCGGCTGCGGGGAGTCCGCCGAAGACAATCCTGGTGACCAGCAGCCAGCCATCCGAAGGCAAGACTACGACGGTGGTCAACACGGCAATGTCGCTTGCCCAGCTTGGAGCGAAGGTGCTGATCATCGACTGCGACCTTCGCAAACCCGCAACCCACAAAGTGCTCGGCGCCAATCACGCTCGTGGCTTGTCAACCTACCTGTCGCGCGAAGTCGAACTGGAAGGACTCATTCAAGAGTTGCCGATTGCCAACATCTCGCTTCTTGCTTGTGGCCCGATCCCTCCAAACCCAGCCGAGTTGATCAGCTCCGACAAGATGAAGAACATGCTTGCCTCGCTCGCACAACGTTACGATCACATCCTTATAGACGCTCCGCCAATCATCAACGTAACCGACGCTGTGATCCTGTCGAGAATGGTTGACGGTGTGATTCTTGTAGTGCACGGAGGCCGGAGCACCCGCGATGTTGTGCGCCGAGGCAGACAGGAACTGGAGAGCGTGGGCGCAAAAATCTTTGGAGTGGTGCTTAACAACATCAACCTGTCCAAAGAAGGCTACGATAATTACTACTACTCGCAGTACTCGTACAAGGATGGAGAAGAGTCAGGTTCGTAGTCCCGCCTTCAGGCGGAATCTCGAACTCCCATGACTTCGTAAGTCGCTCCGTTTCTCATGGTCTCAAAGACAATTCGCGTCAGAACTCCGCCTGAAGGAGGGACTACGAACTTTTTCAGCAGCCTGCTAGGCGCGAATCGCGAGAGCAAGATGAAGAACAAGAACCGCACGCGGCCCGGACCGCCAGACCCCGGCATCGCAGTCGCTCGAGATCAGCCACGTCCTCACGAGCGCTCGTCACTGAAGTTTGTCTTCCTGACTCGTGTTCTGAACTATGGCGGTGCAGAGCGACAGCTTGTAACGCTCGCGAAGGGCCTGCACAACCGCGGAGATCGAGTCGTCGTTGCCGTGTTCCATCGGGGAGGCGAGATGGAACCCGATCTGCGAAGGGCAGGTGTACCGGTGGTGGTCCTGGATAAGAGCGGTCGTTGGGGCTCGCTCGGGTTTCTCTCGCGGCTAGTCAAGTTGATTCGGGAGGAACAACCGGATGTCGTAAGCGGATATTTCATTCTTCCAAACATACTCGCCTTGCTGCTCAGGCTCTCATTCCCGCGGACGCGCGCCGTCTGGGGAATGCGAGATTCGGATCTGGACCTCAATCGATTCGACTGTCTTGAGCGGATCATCCATCGCGGGCAGTGCATGCTTGCGAGGTTTGCTGACTTGATCATAGTCAACTCGCACGCGGGACTCGCCCACGCCTGCACTCGCGGCTTCCCGAGGGAGAAGATGATCTTCGTGCCCAATGGAATAGACACCGAGTATTTCAAGGCCGATGAAGAGGGCCGTCGAGAGCTACGAGTTGCGTGGCGCATCAACAGTGGCGAGAAATTGATCGGGCTCGTCGGCCGGCTGGATCCGATGAAGGGTCATCCGGTTTTTCTCGAGGCCGCAGCGGCGCTGGCGCGGCGGCACGACGACCTGCGCTTTGTCTGCGTAGGCGACGGTCCACTCGCCTATCGACAGGAGCTTGAAGAGAAAAGCGAGCGACTTGGCCTGGGCAAACGAATCGTATGGGCGCGCGCGCGAAGAGACATGCCCGTTGTGTACAGCGCGCTCGACATCAACGTATCCTCTTCGTACCGAGAAGGGTCTCCCAACGTTATCGGCGAAGCGATGGCTTGCGGCGTGCCTTGTGTGGTGACAGACGTTGGTGACTCGGCCTGAATAGCCGGAGAGATGGCTGAGGTTGCGCCGCCGAACAATGCCCCGGCGCTCGAAGCTGCGATAGAGTTTGCGCTGCAACGGATCGACGCCGGGTGCTACAAGAACGAAGAGACCCGCCGTCGCATCGTCGAAATGTTTTCAGTAACCGCGCTTGTGGCAAACACCGGAGCAGCCGTGGCTGCTGTGAGCAGACAGTCGAGAGTCATGTGACCGTGAGGTCATGCCTTCGCGCAATCGCCCGCCCATCCTGAAGGCGAAAGCTCAACAGAAGACGATGTCAACTCTGACGATCAAAGCCACCAATCTTGCACGGGCTGGATACCTCAGCGTACTCGAAGGAGGCAGCACCAATCGCCGAATCTTTAAAGCGATGCTGACGGTTGGCGCGCTAAGCGTCATCGTCAAGCTCGCGGCGACATTGAAGGAGGTAGCGTTCGCGCATCGCTTCGGCGCAAGCGACGAACTCGACGCTTTTCTCATTGCCTTTCTCCTGCCGTCGGTTGTGATGAACATTGTGGCCGGGTCGTTCAACGCCGCGCTGATACCAACTTACATCGAGGTGCGCGACCGCGACGGCGGCGCCGCCGCGCAACGTCTGTTTGGGTCGGTGACCGTCTGGACGATTGCACTGCTGATTGTTGCGGCACTCATGATGGCGGTAGCCGCGCCGTTTGTCTTGCCGTTGCTCGGCTCGGGTTTCAGCCCGGAGAAGCTTGCGTTGACCGAGCGCTTGTTTTTCCTGCTGCTGCCAGTGTTACCCGTGAGCGGTCTGTTCGTGACGTGGGCCGCTGTGCTTATCGCCGGCGAGCGCTTCGTGCTTGCGGCCATTGCCCCGGTGCTGACTCCTATCGCGATGATCCTGGTGCTTACTAGTCCCGGCAACCGCTGGGGCATTCGCTCGGCAGCCATCGCGCAACTTGTTGGCGCAGTGCTCGAAGGCGCGATACTGGTTGTCGCATTGCGGCGGCAGGGCATTTCGGTTGTGCCGCGCTGGCACGGCTTCAGCCCGGCAATGCGCCAGGTGGCACGGCAGTATGCGCCAATGATTGCCGCCGGTTCATTGATGAGCGGCACGATGATGGTGGATCAAGCGATGGCGGCGGCACTCGGAGCGGGCAGCGTCGCGGTGCTGAACTACGGCAACAAGACCTCTGCGGCCATCGCAGGCATCGGCTCGATGGCCGTGAGCACGGCGATGCTGCCGCACTTCTCGCGTATGGTGGCGGCGCGCGACTGGCCAGGCATTCGTTATTCGCTGAAGGTCTATACGCGGCTTGTGCTGCTGGCGAGCGCCGCCGCAACCATTGTTTTCGTGTTGCTGTCGAAGCCGATCATACAGTTGCTGTTCGAGCGTGGCGCGTTCACGCCTGTTGATACCTTGCAGGTTGCGGAAGTGCAGCGGCTCTACATCTTGCAATTGCCGGTCTATCTGGCGGGCATGCTTTTCGTGCGACTGCTGTCGGCACTAAAGGCGAATCGAATCCTGATGTGGGGCACGGTCATCAGCTTCGTGCTCAACATAGCGCTTGACTACGTGTTGATGCGATGGCTGGGTGTCGCCGGTATCGCGTTGTCGACCACGTTGGTCTACAGCGGGTCATTCACTTTTCTCGTGTTGATGACTCTCCGTGTGTTGAAGCGCGCCGGGGCGAGACCTTGATGGCTGGGAGCGCAAGCGTCTCGCCCACCCGATTCCGTGTAATCCCACCAACCCAGTTGGTGGATCGTTCATACGCAGCCTACACGCAACGGTCCGCATGTCCTTCCGTAATCCCACCAACGCAGTTGGTGGATTGTTCATATCTAGCCTGCAGCCACAACCTGCTCTCTCTTTGGGATCAGGAGGGCAGCGGCGCCTCGTCCTGTAGGCTGAGTATGAACAATCCACCAACTGCGTTGGTGGGATTTTCGGACCGCCCCAGTGCTCCGTGTAGGCAGAGTATGAACAATCCACCAACTGCGTTGGTGGGATTTCGGACCGCCGCCCAGTTTCCCGTGTCGCAGATGAACAATCCAGCACTCCGTGGCTGGGATTGCACCTGACCAAGTTATGCGACTAACCCTGGTAATCCATTCGCTGCAAGGCGGCGGCGCGGAACGCGTGATGACGACTCTGGCCAACTCGTGGGCTGCGGCCTCGTTGCAAGTTACCCTGCTGACTTTTGCCGACAGCGCCATGCCGTTGTTTTACGAGCTTGATTCGCGCGTCGATCACATTTCGCTCAACATCGCCGGCCATTCGACAAACAAGTTTGCAGCAGCTGCCAAGAACCTTCACCGGGTTTACAGGCTGCGTCAGGCGATTCGTGCCAGCCATCCCGACGCCGTTCTGAGTTTTATGGACAACACGAATGTCCTGACGCTTCTCGCGACCCGCAGTCTCGGCGTGCGCGTCGTCGTCGCTGGGCGCAGCGACCCTAAGATGAACGATTCCGGTCCGATCTGGTCCCTGCTGCGCCGGCTGACGTATCCGCATGCCGACGCTCTTGTTGTGCAATCTACAGGTGCGTTCAACTACTTTTCGCCACGCGTGCAATCGCGCACCTGCATCATCCCGAATCCGGTTCTGGCTCCGGTGGAAAATGCCGGCACGGCGATCCGTGCGTCTTATCGCCCGCTGGTACTGGCGATGGGGCGGATGGTTGAGGCCAAGGGTTTCGACTTGCTGCTGCAAGCCTTTGCGCAAGTGAAGGATGCGCATCCCGAGTGGCGGTTGGCGATTCTTGGAGACGGGCCGCTATTTAGCGAAATGGAGCGCTTGCGCAACACGCTTGGATTGACAGACCGAGTGCTGCTGCCTGGCCGCGTCAAGAACACGCAGGCGTATCTCAATGATGCTGATCTGTTTGTGATGTCCTCGCGCTACGAGGGATTTCCCAACGCGTTGTGCGAAGCGATGGCTACCGGTGTAGCCGCGATCAGCACCGATTGTCCGAGCGGACCGCGCGAGATCATACGCAACGGCGTTGACGGTTTATTGGTTCCGCCTGAAAGCGTCGGCGCGCTCGCCACGTCGATGGATCAATTAATGAGCAATGAACTCGAGCGCAAGCGGCTGGCCATGCGCGCCACCGAAGTCACGACGCGGTTCGACTTGCCGGGAGTTCTGCGCTTGTGGGAAACAATCCTGGGCGTAACAGCAATCGATAACAAGAGCTATGAGCCAGTTTCATCAAGAAGTATTGCTCGGTGAGCGATTTCAGTTTGGCGAGAACTGGAAACACTTCCTGCGAGGGTTCACCGACGAGCGATTGCTGCAGGCTGAGAACTCACTCAAGCAGATGCTGGGCAGCGACGATCTCAGTGGAACAAAGTTTCTCGACATCGGATCAGGAAGCGGACTCTTTAGCCTTGCCGCTAAACGGCTCGGCGCCCGCGTTTATTCATTCGACTATGATCCGGGATCGGTTGCCTGCGCGGCGTATTTCAAACGCCGCTACTTTGACGGAGATCCGTTGTGGACGATTCAAACCGGATCCGTACTGGATCGCGGATACGTCGAGTCTCTAGGTCAATTCGATACCGTCTATTCCTGGGGCGTGTTGCATCACACGGGCGAGATGTGGAAGGCGCTGGAAAATGCGAGTCTCGCCGTCGCGCCAGGAGGGACGTTGTTTATAGCGATCTACAATGATCAACGATGGATCAGCTCATATTGGAAGGCTGTGAAGAAGATCTACAACCGCGATGCGTTCTTCCGCTACGCGATGATTCTAGCCCACTTCCCTTATCTGGTTGTCTTGCGTGTGGCGCTGAGAACCGTGACAGGGCGGGGGAAGTTGGACCGCGGGATGTCGGTCTGGCACGACATGCTCGACTGGCTTGGCGGCTATCCTTTCGAGGTGGCAAGGCCGGAGCATATCGCCGGCTTCTATGTCGCGAGGGGGTTCACGCTCGATCGAGTGAAAACCTGCGGCCGCAGGCACGGCTGCAATGAGTTTGTGTTCAGAAGAGGCAGGAGATAGTTGAAGTGAAAATCGCGCTGCTCACTCGATCACTGAACTATGGAGGCGCGGAGCGCCAACTCGTCGCGTTGGCGAAGGGGCTTCATGAGCAAGGGCACGAAGTCGTGGTGGCCGTCTTCTACGGCGGCGGGCCGCTCCAGAAAGAACTAACCGACGGGGGCGTAGCGGTTCATTCATTGGAAAAACACGGTCGCTGGGATGTCCTGGGCTTCGGGCTGCGGTTGATTAAGCTCATCAAGCTGCAAACACCCGACGTGCTGCACAGCTATCTCGGCATTCCTAACATCCTGACAGCGATAATCAAGCCGCTGTTCCCGTCCACACGCATGGCCTGGGGCGTGCGCGCCTCGAACATACCGGCCGGGCGTTCCGACTGGACGGCGCGTGTCGCGTACCGCATCGAATGCCGGCTTGCGCGCTTCGCCGATCTGATCATCGCCAACTCGCACGCCGGGCTCGAGTACGCAGCTTTGAACGGCTTTCCGAAACCGCGCATGATCGTCATCCCGAACGGCATTGATGTGAAGCGCTTCAGGATCGACGAGGCGGCGCGCCATCGTCTGCGCGATGAATGGCGGATCACAGATGACCAAATCCTTGCCGGTCTGGTCGGGCGGCTCGACCCGATGAAAGACCATCCTACCTTTCTGAATGCCGCGGCAGCGCTAGTCAAGCAACGCGACGATCTGCGCTTCGTCTGCGTCGGCGACGGTGGGGAGGAATACCGGAAGCACCTGCGCGCTCTGAGCCAGGAGATGGGCCTGTCGCAACACCTCATCTGGGCAGACGCTCGCAGCGACATGCGCGCGGTCTACAACGCGCTGGATGTGATTGTGTCGGCGTCGAGCTACGGCGAAGGCTTCTCGAACGTGGTTGCCGAAGCGATGGCTTGCGGCGTTGCCCCGGTTGTCACCGATGTCGGCGATTCAGCATGGGTCGTGGGCAGCGTCGGGGATGTCATCCCTCCGGGAGATCACGCCGCGCTGGCTCTTGCGCTGACACGTATCGCGGACCGGATCGCGCGCGGCGACCGGCGGCGCGAAGACTGCCGCCGCCGCATCGTGGAGCGATTCTCAGTCGGCGCTCTGGAAACCACAACCGCCGCAGCGCTGCGGCAACTCTGCAACCCCTCAGGCATCCTGTGATTCGCAGAATTTACCCGTGCATCTTAGCCGTGCTGCTAACGGCGATCTTTTTCACCAACTTCGACGTCTACGCGTATGCCAGCGAGGCGCTGCCGGTCCCGCCGCTCTACTGGATTGGTCTCTTCGCAGCGCTCGCGGTTCCTTATCTGTTGTCAAACGCATCGATGAGAATCATCCGGCAATCACCCCTTGCCCTCTGGTGTTTTCTGTTTCTGCTGATCTCGTGCGGTTGGTTCTTGTTTGAAGGAGCCGCGCCGGAAGACGCCTGGCAAGAGTTGCGATTGAGGGTCTTGTCGGTTGTGTTTCTGCTTGTCGCATTGCTGGTGCTGGCGCGCAAGGATGCTCAGTTGTGGGCGCGGCGCAGCATACTGATCGCCGTGATAACCGCTATCGGCTTGAACTTCTATGAGTTGTTTTATCCGCGCACCTTCAGCAGCGTTGTAGGCCGTTCAGCCGGGTTGTATGTGAATCCGAATCAGGCGGGAGTGGCTCTGGTGCTCGGTATGATCGCGACAGTCGATCTGATTCCGCCGCGCTGGCGGCTGGCTTTTGCGCTTCTTGTGGGAGCAGGGGTCGCCGTGACCGTGTCGCGCTCGGCGATGGCCGGGTGGGCGATAGTCATGCTCATCATGATGTGGACTAAGCAGCTCAAGCTTCGACGGTCTCTCGCGGTGGGCTTCGGCGTCACGCTTATTGCAGTGGTTACGCTCGCGTGGCAGTGGGACACCGTGATCTTTGGACTCAAAGACTCGAACGTGTTGAACGTCAACGTCATCGGGCGACTCGAAGGGATGAACCAGGGGGAAGCACCGGATGACAGTGCCTTTGACCGAGGAGAGGTAGCGGCTATTGCGTTTGACCTGTTTGCAGATTCTCCGCTGATCGGGAACGGGGTCGGTGCTTCTCGCAGGCTGCTGACGATCAGCGGCGGCATACAGATTTCGTCACACAATCAATATCTGAATCTGATGGTGGATCACGGCTTACTCGGTTGCCTGATCCTGCCCGGGCTTGTGCTGATGACCGTCTGGCAGGTGCGCGGCGATCAGCGAAGACGTGTCCTCGCCTTCGCCGGCTTTGTTCTCTTTATGGGTCTCTTTAGTCATAACATTATCGACGAGCGATTCATGCTATTGATCTTTTCATTGTTCGCGGCAATGGCCATTTCCGAAGGCCGTGAGAGTGTGCCTGCGGCTGCAGCGATGCGCAGCCGCAGGCTCTCGCCGCTGCCGCAGCTCGCCACGGCAATCGAATCGCGATGAAGATCATTCACGTCATCACTTCGCTCGACAAGCATGGCGCGCAGACGATGCTGTTCAAAGTACTGTCCGGCATGGATCGCCGCCGCTTCGATTCAGTCGTCATCTCGCTTGCCGAAGGCGGTGCGATGTGCGAGCAGTTCGCCGCGCTGGGCGTGCCCGTTTTTAGCCTCGGCATGAAGACCGGCCTGCCGGCACCCGCCGCTGGTCTCCGCCTTGTTCGCTTGTTCAAGCGATTGCAGCCGGATCTGGTACAGGGCTGGATGTATCACGGCAACCTTGCAGCACAACTCGGCGCGATGTTCCTGAAACGCCATACGCCAATCCTCTGGAACGTGCGTGGATCGAGCTGTGAGTTGCGCAAAGAGAAACGCGCGACTGCCGCCGTCATTTGGCTCGGAGGCAAGCTGTCGCGCATGCCGCATCGCATCATCAACAACTCGCTCGCGAGCGCCATTCAACACGAAGCTGCATTGGGCTATCGAGCGAGCGGCCGCGTGATTATTGCCAACGGCTTCGACACCGATGCGTTCACGCCGTCCGAGGCAGCGCGGATCGCCCTCAGGCGCGAGTTAGCAGTTGATCAAACTGCCTTGCTGATTGGCTTGATGGCCAGGCACCACCCGATGAAAGATCACGTCACTTTCCTGCGCGCCGCCGCGCTGCTCTCTGGTTCGCAGCCGCAAGCGCATTTCGTGCTGGCGGGCGAAGGCGTTAACGGCAGAAACCACGAACTGACGGGTTTGATTCAAACCCTGTCGCTCAGCGGGCGCGTGCATTTGCTCGGCGAGCGCGATGACACACCGTGCCTCGCGGCCGCTTTTGACATCGCTACTTCGTCGTCCGCCTTCGGCGAGGGCTTTCCGAACATCCTCGGTGAAGCAATGAGCTGCGGCGTGCCGTGCGTAGCAACGACGGTCGGCGATTCGGCCTTCGTCATCGGCGATACCGGCCGAGCGGTGCCGCCCGGCGACTCAGCGGCCCTCGCCGCCGCGTGGCTGGAGTTGATCGATATGGGCACAACCCGCCGCCATGAATTGGGCGACGCGGCGCGCCGCCGCGTGATCGAGCACTTTTCCATCGGCGCCATTGTCGGGCAGTACGAAGCGCTGTATACGAACCTCATCGCTGCGTCTTTTGTCGCAATCTGGCAACGCCGGCACCGAAGCCACAAGGTCGTACATGCGAAAGACTAGCGGGCGAGCCGTCACTGCTCTCAGGATCGTTCCGGCGCTGATGAGCCACAGATGACGCAGATCCCCGCCGACTCTTTGGTAAACAAATGTCATTGAGCAAAAAGAGGCCGAACTGAATGTGCGGCATCGCAGGGGTTGTTAGCTTGAACCCCGATGCCTACTGGCAATCATCCATCCGCTCAATGATCGCTACGCTGTCGCATCGCGGGCCAGACGACGAAGGATACTGGCACGACTCCGAAGCTGGGGTTACGTTGGGCCATCGTCGTTTGGCGATCGTCGACTTGTCGCCCGAAGGCCATCAACCCATGGCTTCACCAAGCGGGCGATTCGAGATGAGCTTCAACGGCGAGATCTATAACTTCGTCGATCTGCGCAACGAGCTTGAAGCGCGAGGCTGCGGCTTTCGAGGTCACTCGGACACCGAAGTGATGCTGGCGGCGTTTGAAGAATGGGGCGTACCCAACGCGGTCGAGCGCTTTGTCGGCATGTTTGCCTTTGCCGTGGTGGATCGTCAGGAGCGCCTGCTCTATCTGGTCCGAGACCGGCTCGGCGAAAAGCCGCTCTACTATGGGTGGGCGGGCGAGGCGTTTCTGTTCGCTTCCGAGTTGAAGGCGATGCGTGCGCACCCTGCGTGGCGAGGCGTGATCAACCGGAACGCACTGGCGCTCTTCATGCGCTACGGCTACATCGTGGCGCCACAATCGATTTATGAAGGCGTCTCGAAGCTCCTGCCGGGCGCGATACTGACGCTGCCGCTTCGAAGCAGGCGCGAAACCGCGCCCACGGTTACGCGCTACTGGTCGGCACAGTTGGTCGCCGAAGCTGGCCTCGCCGCGCCGTTCACCGGCGACATCCGCGAGGCCACCGACGTTCTCGAGAAGTTGTTGCGAAACGCCATTCGAGGGCAGATGGTCGCCGATGTGCCGCTCGGCGCCTTCTTGTCCGGAGGCATCGATTCGTCAACCATCGTCGCGTTGATGCAGGCCATGAGCAATCAACCAGTCAAGACGTTCACCATCGGCTTCAACGAGAACGGTTTTAACGAAGCCGGGCACGCCAAGGCGGTCGCGAGCCATCTGGGAACAGAGCACACAGAGCTCTATGTCACGGCGCAGGATGCGATGGCGGTCATTCCGCAATTGGCTTCGATTTACGATGAGCCGTTTGCCGACTCATCTCAGATTCCGACGTTTCTCCTCGCCAAACTCGCGCGCGATCAGGTCACCGTCAGCCTCTCGGGTGACGCCGCCGATGAGTTGTTCAGCGGCTACACTCGTTACGAGATCGGCCAGGGCATTTGGAACCGGATCAATCGCTTGCCCCTCGGTTCAAGAAAACTGCTGGCACGCGCCTCAAGAGCTTTGCCGGCCAGCGCGTGGAATGGTTTCCTGAACGTCGCCTCGCCGTTTTTGAGCCGTCAGTATCACCTGACGGCCGACCGTCTGCGGAAGCTTGCCGACGCGCTCGACGAACCAACCCCGGAGTTGCTCTATCGCCATCTGGTGTCGATCTGGAAAGACACGGCGGCGCTCGTGCCCAATTCGTTGGAGCCGCAGACCGCGTTCACTGACGAAGCCCTCGTGCGCCGGGTAAAAGACTTCGGCGAACATATGATGCTTGTCGATCAGGTCAGCTATCTTCCAGACGACATTCTCGCCAAAGTTGACCGCGCAAGTATGTGGACGAGTCTCGAAAGCCGCGTGCCGTTTCTCGATCATCGCATAGTTGAATTTGCCTGGCGCTTGCCGATGGCGATGAAGCATCGGAATGGCCAGGGCAAGTGGCTGCTCAGACAGGTGCTCTATCGCTACGTTCCGCGCGATCTGGTCGAGCGACCCAAGATGGGCTTTGGCGTTCCCATCGGGGACTGGCTGCGGGGGCCGCTGCGGGACTGGGCCGAGGAGTTGCTCGACGAGAGGCGGCTGCGCGATGAAGGATTGCTCAACACGGTGATGATTCGCCAGACCTGGGATGAACACCTCTCGGGCAAACGCAACTGGCAATACTACCTCTGGAACATTTTGATATTTGAAGCCTGGCTTGCCGAACAAGCCGGCATCACCCGGCTGGGCGCCAGCGCGCTCTCAGCCGCGTAAAGCGACAGACGTATGGTCCGACGCTTTGTTGAACTCGATTCGCTGCGGGGTCTGGCGGCCTTAGCCGTGGTCATTAACCATCACCTCAACGTGCTGCCGCAGATATTCGATCAAAGTGTTTATGCAAGGAATGATTGGGTGGTTGCGGCGCTGAAGTACACGCCGCTACACGCATTCTGGGGCGGCCACGAAGCGGTGATCTTTTTCTTCGTCATCAGCGGCTTTGTTTTGGCGCTGCCTTACTTCAAGCGCGAGCTTCACTACAAGCCATTCATCTTGAAACGCATTTGCCGTATCTATCTGCCATACATTGTCGCGGTCTCGGTCGCGTTGCTTGCAGATGTGCTGGTGTCGCGCGGCGCCATCGCAGAATTGAGCAGTTGGTTCAACGGCGCTTGGACACAGGCCATCACACCGAAGATGTTGATCAATCACGCCCTGCTCATAGGCAGCTTTAGCAACGGGGAACTCGACCCTGTCCTGTGGTCGCTGGTCCACGAGATGCGCGTGTCGCTCGTGTTTCCTGTAGTAGTGTTTGTCGTAACGCGCTTCTGGTGGCGCAGAAGTCTTGCCGTAGCCGTTGCCGTGACGCTGGTTGCTTTCGTTCTGGCCTTCGCAATTTATCGCGGAACGGGCATCAGCTCGGACGTGCCGGCAACGCTTCACTACATGGCTATGTTCATCATTGGCGCGCTGCTGGCCAAACATCACGATGCGTTGACGACACGGTTCAACCGTTTTCAGCGCACGACCAAGTGGCTGGTGCTGTCGGGAGCGATCCTGGCGTACACGTATCGCTGGTGGTTCCTCCCCCACCAACGCGTTCTGCATTTCGACATCTTTAACGACTGGGCGGCCACGGCTGGAGTTTCGGTGTTCATCGTCTGCGCCCTCGCATCCGCCAAGGTCTCGCGCCTGTTGCACACCAGGCCGCTACTTTTCCTGGGCAGGATCTCTTACAGCCTCTATCTCTATCACGCGATTGTGTTGCTTGCGGCACTCCATCTCTTGTTCGGACTTCTTCCTTTGACAGTGATCTACGCGATGTCGTTGATTGCTACGATTCTCGTCTCGACAGCGATGTACAGGCTTGTCGAAGTGCCTTCGATAGAAATTGGACGACGGTGGTCATCGCCGCGCCCGAGAGTGGTGACGCTCGGTGAGAATTTGCAACCCGGACAGATCTAAACCGGCTATGAGCGAACAGACCGCAAGAGTACACGATATGTTTTCGCGGCATGTGCTGGTGCCGATGATGCGCTGGCAACAGATCGCGCGCATGAACAAGCGCCCGTCTATGTTCGCCTACCGCGAGGCGCGCCGCTTTCGCCAGTCAACCGCTGCGTGGAGCAATGACCGCAAGCACGACTGGGTTCTCGCGCGTCTGCAGGTACAGTTGCGCCGCGCGAATGCGGAGACGAGTTACTATCGCGATCTGTTTAGCCGTATCGGTTTCGACCCGCGAGCAGATTTCAGCTTTGACGATTTCGCGCAGCTTCCAACTCTCGAACGCAAAGACGTCGAACTGGCAGGCCGCGCGCTGGTGTCGTCAAGAATACCGGAGCACCTGCTGCGCAAGAATGCCACGGGCGGCTCGACGGGTGTGCCGACGGAGGTCTGGATAGGGCCGGAAGAATCGGCCTGGAGTGACAGCGGCAGGGAGTACTTCATGAGTTTGATCGGTTTACCTCCCGGCTCACGCACTGGGATGTTGTGGGGCCATCATCTTGACCCGGTGGCGAGCGATCGACTCTTTGATCGGGTCGTCGCGTTCACCTATAACACGCATTGGCTCGACTGCTTCCGGTTGTCCCCGGAAAGACTCGAAGCCATCCATCGCGAGTTCACAAGGCGGCGGCCCGACTGCATCATCGCGTATGCGAGCGCCCTCGGCCATCTAGCCGAGCACATCCTCGAGCGTGGTTACACACCTAACTATCCATCGAAGTGTTTGATCACCGGCGCGGAAAAGCTCATCCCCGCGCACCGCGAGATGATCGAGCGCGCCTTCGCCAGACCGGTGCATGAGCGTTACGGCAGCCGCGATGTCGGCAGTATCGGCTTTCAACTGACGCCGCGGGAATCGCTCACCTACACGATTGACTGGGCGAACGTGCTGGTCGAGCCGGAAAGCTTTGAACCGGATGCTGCGTTATTGATCACTAAGCTTCATGCCGACGGCATGCCCATGGTTCGCTATCGCATCGGCGACATGGGCCGCTTCGGAGCCGGCAGCAGTCCGGGGCATCCGGCGCTGTCCCTTACTGACGTGCTGGGCCGCCAGGCTGATCGCGTCTGGCTTCCCGACGGGCGCTGGATTCACGGCAATCAAATCCCACACCTCATGAAAGACTTTCCGGTGCGCGAATTCATGCTCGTGCAACGCGATGATTATTCCGTCGATGTGAAGATCGCGCCGAAGCCCGATTTTGATGACGACAGCCGCAGTCGGATTCACGCAACGCTAACGACTAGTTTGCCTGGCGTCGATGTGCGCGTCGAAACCGTCGAAGCGATTACGCGCACCCGCGCCAACAAGTGGCGAATCGTCGTTAGCGAAGTGAAAGCCCCTGGAAGCGCAGGCATCCTGCCTGCTGCGCGTGCCTAAGAATTAGATAGGGAGAAAGAGGCAGGCAGGGATGCCTGCGCTCCCAGGCCCGTTGTTATGAAAACCGAGTGTGAAATCTCAGACCCGCGCGTCGCGTTGGTCGCGGCTACCGAGTATGGCGAAGACTCCATGGCTGACGCCCTGACGCAGCTCGGTGCACATTTGAACTGGCACGACACCGAACGCGGACCGTTTGGTAGCGTCATCCCGCGCGGCGCCACAGTTCTGATCAAGCCGAATCTTGTGATGCACGAGAATCGCGCCGGGTTCGGACTCGCGCCGCTGGTCACGCACCCGGCGCTAATTTGCGCCGCTGCCGAAGCCGCTTTGAGAGCCGGCGCCGGCCAAGTTCTCATCGGCGACGCGCCCTTGCAGAGCTGTGACTTCGATCAGCTCTTGTATGCAACGGGCCTGGATAGTTGGGCCGCTGAGTTGATGGCGCGTGATACGCGATTTAAAGGTATTCGCGATTTGCGCCGCACGGTTTGCGAGATTCAAAACGGCGTGCGCGTAGCCGCCGAGAATCTGCAACCGGAAGAGCGCTTCGTGCTGTTCGACCTGGCGGGCGATAGCTTGCTTGAGCCGGTGACCGATGATCGCTCGTCGTTTCGCGTGACCTGTTATGACCCGAGCTTGATGGCGCGCACACATGCACCGGGCCGGCATCAATACCTGGTCGCCCGTGAAGCGGTCGAAGCCGATGTCATCATCAATCTTCCCAAGCTCAAGACCCACAGGAAGGCCGGCGTCACCTGCGCGCTCAAAAACCTCATCGGCATCAATGGCAATAAAGAGTACTTGCCTCATCATCGCATCGGCGGAGCAACCCACGGCGGTGATTGTTATAGAGGCGACAGCGTGATCAAACGCGCCCTCGAGTATGTTGCCGATCAACAGAACGCCGCCGAGACGACGACGGCTGCGCGAGCATGGCGCGGGGTGTCCAAGCCGCTCTATCAAGCGTTGCGGCTCACAGGCCAGCAGCCCGATACCGAAGGTTCATGGTCGGGCAATGACACAATCTGGCGAACCTGTCTCGACCTCAATCGCATTCTGCTCTACGGTCGGGCCGATGCTTCGATGAGCCGCAGCGTTCAGCGTCGCGTCATCCACATTGCTGACGCTGTGATCGCCGGACAAGGCGACGGACCTCTTGCGCCGGAACCACTCGAACTCGGCGTGTTGCTCGCAGCAAACAACGCCCCGGCGATGGACATGGTCGGGGCTTACCTGCTGGGCTATGAACCGGCGCGTATTCCGATTGTTGATCGCGCATTCGGTCTGGCTGATTGGCCGCTGGCGGCGTTTGCCGCAACCGACGTGAGAATGTCAGGAGACTGGGGCGCGGGCCGGATCGATGAAGTTCTGAATCCCAGCCGGCTTATTCCAGTAACGCATCCGATCGGGTGGCGCGACGCGGCTCGGGCCGCCGCTGATCTGGACAGGGAATGATGACGAGCGAAGTCATAGAGGATTACAACCAGCGCCTCTTTTCAGGCAACTGGCGGTCACGCATTCATCTGAGCCGTTTCTACTGGCTGGCAAGGCAAATGCGCCGCTTGCAATTGGAGGGACCGCGGATCGTCGAGCTGGGCTGTTTTGACGCAAGGATCATCGATCTTCTCGATTCGCCGCCGGCGTACTATCTCGGCCTCGACGCCAACTGGGAAGGAGGCCTGGATGCGGGAAAGCGCCGCTGGCAAAACAGACCGAATGTTGAGATGAAGCTGTGCCGCAATCCCGATGACATCCCTACGCCGGCGCCGCCGTTCAGAGTCGGCATCTGCATGGAAACCCTCGAACACGTGCCGCCAGAACTGGTCGAACCCTATCTTCTGCGACTCAGCCAGGTGGTCAACGGTTACGTGTTCATCACCGTGCCAATTGAGCGCGGCCTGGTTTTTCTGTTCAAGCACGGCGCGAAACGGCTGCTCGGCATGAAAGACGATCCGTTCAGCGCGAGTGAATTCATCAACTCCGTTCTGGGGCGGCTGGGTCGCGTCGAACGGCGCGAGCATAAGGGTTTCGACGACCGCGTGCTGGTCGAAGCAGTGCTCAAGTTCTTCGATGTCGTCAGCATCGCAGGCGTTTTTCCGGGCTTCCCGATTCGCAGCCTGAACCTGACCATCGGCATCATCGCCAAAACTAAGGAAGTGATGCGTGAGCCGTGATGCGTGAGCCGTGATGCGTGACTGGCAGGGGATCAATCCTTTGCGATGATTTCCAAGCTGGCGACTCGTTCCTGTCACGCATCACGGATCACGCATCACGGATCACGCATCACGGATCACGCATCACGG